>NZ_BLAE01000024.1:0-24353 GCF_009687865.1 Acrocarpospora macrocephala | reverse complement strand
CCCTGTAGTCCTGGCACGAAACGACAGCCCTTGGGCACCATCACGCTAGACCCCGACCAGGAACACCGCAGCCCCGCCGACCAAGCGCCAGCCTCAAAGGGACGGGGGTAGAACTTCCACCGCAATCAAGGACTCGGCGAGATGGCCGACCATGCTGAGGGCGCGGCGGAGCCCGGGGGTGACCAGGGGCCGGGGCGGAGCCCCGAGGGTGACCAGGGGCCGGGGCGGAGCCCCGAGGGTGACCAGGGGGGCCGGGGCGGAGCCCCGGGTGAAACCAAGGGTTGGGTGGGTGGGAGAACCACGCTGATCGAACTGCCGCTTCATTTGGGCGACCACGGCGATGGCGGGGCCGGGCGGAGCCCGTGGGAAACGAAGGGATGGGCGGGAGAACCCCCGCATCAACCCAAACGAATTTAAACCGCCCCACCAGGATCAATGCGCCATCGTCAACCCAACGCCAGCCTCAAAGAGGGCGAGCGGAGAACCACAAATCAACCCGCCACAAATCCAAGCGCCCCACCCAAACTCGTCGGGTGATGGCGCCGATGGATCAGCCCTCGATCGGCTCCGAAGTCAGTAGGCCCTCGCTGACCTCGCGCAGGGCGATGGACAGCGGCTTCTCCTGGGCGTGGGTCTCGACCAGCGGTCCCACGTACTCCAGCAGGCCCTCGCCGAGCTGGCTGTAGTAGGCGTTGATCTGGCGGGCCCGCTTGGCGCCCATGATGACCAGGCTGTACTTGCTGTCGACCACGTCGAGGAGCGCGTCGATGGACGGGTTGGTGATGCCTTCGGAGTAGGCCGCGCTGGTGGTCACGTCGTGAGTCCCCTAGCTAGTTGTCAGCTTCAGCCATCAAGGCTATCAGTGCCTGGCACACGTCCTGGACCGATGTGTTGACCAGCGTCACGTCGAACTCCTTCTCGGCGGCCATCTCGACGAGCCCGGCTTCGAGGCGGCGGGCGATGACGTCGGGGGGTTCGGTGCCGCGGCCGCGGAGGCGGCGTTCGAGTTCCTCCCAGGAGGGGGGAGCGAGGAAGACGAGGAGGGCGTCGGGCATGCTGGCCCGGACCTGGCGGGCGCCCTGGAGGTCGATCTCCAGGAGGGTGGGGGTGGCGGTGGCGAGGCGGTCCAGCACGGCGTCCCGCGGGGTGCCGTAGCGGTTGCCCGCGAACTCCGCCCATTCCAGCAGTTCCCCGGCGGCGATCAGGCGGTCGAACTCGGCGTCGTCGGCGAAGAAGTACTCGACGCCGTGGGTCTCGCCGGGGCGGGGCTTCCTGGTGGTCACCGAGACCGACAGCCACACCTGCGGGTGTGCCCGCCGGAGCTCGGCGACGACCGTGGACTTGCCCACACCGGACGGTCCGGACAGGACCGTCAGGCGGGTTTGAGGCATGGAGTCACCGTAACGTGTCCCGGACTCGGCGGCCTTGTGGGCCTGACTGCCTTCGGGCCAGGACGAGCCGGTCACTCAATGCCCCCCGTGTCGCGCGGTTCGGTCACCCCGCGGGAAGCCGCGAGATGACCGACAGCGTACGCCTAGCCTTCGGCGCCGCCGAACTCGCGCTCCAGGGAGGCGCGCTGGTTCGCGCCGAGGCCCCGCACGCGGCGGGACTCGGCGATACCAAGACGTTCCATCAGCTGCTTGGCGCGGACCTTGCCCACGCCAGGGAGCGACTCCAGCAGAGCCGAGACCTTCATCTTGCCGATGACGTCGTCGGTCTGCCCATCCTTCAGCACCTCGGCCAGAGATACCGCGCCATGCTTGAGCCGGTTCTTGACCTCAGCACGCTCCTTGCGGGCCTTGGCAGCCTTCTCAAGTGCTGCGGCGCGCTGCTCGGGGGTCAGGGGAGGAAGAGCCACGCCGGGTCACCTCGAATTTCTGTCGATGTACTCGGACGGGATGGGAAAGTAGCTGGTCTTTGCCCCATCAGGCAACGTCAAGACCTATTTCTGTCCCCACAAAGTCCAATAAACTACTCTCCGTAGTCGAGATCTAACGGACTGTCTACGAAAACGGCCCTATCAGCTACGGAAGCGAGCCTCGCCTGATGAACGCCTCAGGGCCGCGAAAGGGCCGTCCGGCGCAGCGCCGCGGCGATCCCGGCGGCGGCCGCGCCGGGGTCCGGAGAACCGGTGATCGGGCGCCCGATGACGAGAAGATCGGCCCCGTCGGCGATGGCGGCCTCGGGGGTCGCTACTCTTGCCTGATCCTGGGTGTCGGCTCCGGCCGGCCGTACCCCCGGCGTGATCAACGTGACGCCGAGGCCGACCTCGGCGCGCACCGCGGCGACCTCGCGGGGGGAGCAGACGAGCGCCTGGGCCCCGGCGCCGACCGCGAGGGCGGCGAGCCGCCGGACCGCGTCCCCGGCGGGTCCCTGGATGCCGGTCCTGGCCAGATCGGCCTCCGACAGCGAGGTGAGCAGGGTGACGGCGGCGATCTGGGTCTGGGGGGCGGCCTCCACCGCCGCCTGGATCATGGCCGGGCCGCCGGTGGCGTGCACGGTGAGGATGGCGGGCTTGAGCCGGGCGACCGCGCGGGCGGCCCCGGCGACGGTGTTGGGGATGTCGTGCAGCTTCAAGTCCAGAAAAATCCGGACACCGCTGGCTCCGCGAACCGTGGCGAGCACGTCCGGGCCGTACCTGAGGTAAAGCTCAAGGCCGACCTTGACGGTCGAGACGTGCGGCGTGACCAGGCTCGCCCAGCGGGCCGCCGTCTCCAGGTCGGGTGCGTCCAGGGCGACGGCGATGGGTGCGGGGGTCACAGCGGGCTCTCCTCAAGATCATTTCGGTGGGCGGGGCGGTGGGCCAGGCCGACGGCGTCGGCCAGCCGGTCGAAGCCGCGCTCGTGCAGGAGCTCCTCCAGCTCCCGCAGGATGCGCGGACAGGCGTAGGGGTCATGGAACAGGGTGGTGCCCACGGCGACCGCGCAGGCGCCCGCCAGGACGAGCTCAAGGGCGTCCCGGCCGGACGTGACGCCGCCCATGCCGATCAGGGGCACCCCGGGTAAGGCCGCGTGCACCTGCCAGACGCAGCGGACCGCCAGCGGCCGGATGGCGGGCCCGGACAGGCCCCCGGTCCCGGCGGCCAGGGCCGGGCGCATGGCGTCCACGTCGATGCTCATCCCGATCGGCGTGTTGATCATGGCGAGGGCGTCGGCGCCGCCGTCCACGCAGGCGCGGGCGATGGCCACCACGTCGGCCACGTCGGGCGCGAGCTTGGCCACCACGGGCACGTCGTAGCGCATCGCGGCGCGCACCGAGGCGACGACCTCGGCCGCCGCGCCGCCGTCGCGGGCGAACACCCGGCCGCGGTCGTCCACGTTGGGGCAGGACAGGTTGATCTCGACGGCGGTGACGCCGGGCGCGTCGGCCAGCCGCCGGGCCAGCGCGGTGTACTCGGCCACGCTGCCGCCGCCGATGGAGACCACGGTCCTGGCGCCGCGCTCGGCCAGCCAGGGCAGCTCGCGGGCCAGGAAGGCCTCCACGCCCGGTCCCTGCAGCCCGACGGCGTTGAGCATGCCGGAGGGCGTCTCGGCCATCCTGGGGGTCGGACGGCCCGCTCTGGGGGCCATCGTGATGGACCGGGTGGTCAGCGCCCCGAACCGGGTCACGTCCGCGAAGGCCGACAGCTCCCGGCCGGTCCCGGCGCAGCCCGCCGCCGCCAGGATCGGATTGGGCAGCTCGACGTGCGCGAGGTACGCGCGCATGTCAACGGCCACGGTCGCCCCCCGGCGCGCCCAAGGCGTCGAACGGGATCGTGCCAACGTCGTCGAAGCGCACCCGCTCGCCCCGGAAGACCGGCCCCTCGGTGCAGACCCGGACCATCCGGGTCGCGCCGTCGTCGCCGATCACCGGCACCACGCAGGTCATGCAGATCCCGATCCCGCAGGCCATGGCCTCCTCGACCGAGACCTGGACGGGGATGTCGAACTCCACGCAGACCGCGGTCACCCCGCGCAGCATGGGCATCGGGCCGCACGCGTAGACCACGTCGGCCCGGGTGTCGGCGATCACGGCGGGCAGCACGTCCACGACCGAGCCGCGCATGCCGAGCGAGCCGTCCTGGGTGGTCAGCGTGGTGGTCTCGCCTATCCGGCGGGCCCGCAGCGCGCCGAACACCCGGTCGGAGCTGGCCGCGCCGAGCACGAAGTCGACCCGGCAGTTGCGCTGGTGCAAGGCGTCGGCGAGGGCGAACAGCGGGGCGGAGCCGTACTCGCCGCCGACCAGCAGGCAGGTGGCGGGGTCGCGCGGGAGCGGGAAGGGGCGGCCGAGCGGGCCGACCATGTCGAGCGCGTCGCGGGCCTTGCGGTCGGCCAGCCAGGCCGTGCCGGGGCCGCGCACGGCGAAGACGAACTCCACCGTGCCGCCGTAGTCGGACTTCACGTCGTGCACGGCGAACGCGCGCCGGGTCAGCATGGAGGTCTGCGGGCCGCCGACGGCGACGGTGACGAAGTGGCCGGGGCGGAACCGGTCGGCGATGCCCGGCGCGACGACGGTCAGCGCGTGGTAAGCGTCGACCCGGCGCGTCGTCAGCACCGTGCCCGTCACCTGCACCGGCGTCCCGGCCACTCGTAAACTCCTCGGCTCAGCCTCGCAGCCGCCGCGCGTGCTCCTGCAGCGACCGTACGCCCACGTCCCCCCTGAGGATGTGCTGGATGCCCTGTACGGCGGCCGCCAGCCCCTGCACGGTGGTGATGCAGGCGATGCCGCGCAGCACGGCCGCGGTGCGGATCTCGTAGCCGTCCAACCGCGGCCCGGACTGGCCGGGGCTGCCGAACGGGGTGTTGACGATGAGATCCACCTCGCCGTCCAGGATGCGCCGCACGATCGTCGGCTCACCTCCCGGGCCCGCGCCTTCGCTCTGCTTCCGCACGATCTTGGCACGGACGCCGTTACGGCGCAGCACCTCCGCCGTACCCTCCGTGGCCAGGATCTCGAATCCGAGCTCGGCGAGCGCCTTCACCGGGAAGATCATGGCGCGTTTGTCCTTATTGGCCACGGACACGAACGCCCGCCCGGTGGTGGGCAGCCCGCCGTACGCGGCGGCCTGGGACTTGGCGTAGGCGGTGCCGAAGAACTCGTCGATGCCCATCACCTCGCCGGTGGAGCGCATCTCCGGGCCGAGCACGATGTCCACGCCCCGGAACCGGTCGAACGGCAGCACGGCCTCCTTGACCGCGATGGGCGCGTCCAGCGGCAGGGTGCCGCCGTCGCCCGCGGCCGGGAGCATGCCCTCGGCGCGCAGCTCGGCGACGGTGGCGCCCATCATGATCCGGGCCGCCGCCTTGGCCAGCGGCACCGCCGTGGCCTTGGACACGAACGGCACGGTACGGCTCGCGCGCGGGTTGGCCTCCAGCACGTAGAGCACGTTGGCGGCCAGCGCGTACTGCACGTTGAGCAGGCCGCGCACGCCGACGCCGCGGGCGATGGCCTCGGTGGCCGCGCGGATGCGCTTGATGTCGTGCCCGCCGAGGGTGATCGGCGGCAGCGCGCAGGCCGAGTCGCCGGAGTGGATGCCGGCCTCCTCGATGTGCTCCATGACGCCGCCGAGGAAGAGCTCGGTCCCGTCGTAGAGCGCGTCCACGTCGATCTCGATGGCGTCGTCGAGGAACTTGTCGATCAGCACCGGGTGGTCGGTGGCGGCCTTGGACATGTAGGACGCGAGGGTCTCGTCGTCGTACACGATGGCCATCCCGGCCCCGCCCAGCACGTACGACGGCCGGACCAGCACCGGATAGCCGATCTCCCCGGCGATGTCGCGGGCTTCGGCGACGGTGAGCGCGGTGCCGTGCCGGGGCGCGGGCAGCCCGGCCTCGGCCAGCACCCGGCCGAACGCGCCGCGCTCCTCGGCCAGGTGGATGGACTCGGGCGAGGTGCCCACGACGGGCACGCCCGCGTCCTTGAGCGCCTGGGCGAGCCCGAGCGGCGTCTGCCCGCCGAGCTGCACGATCACCCCGGCCACCGGCCCGGTCCGCAGCTCGGCGTGCACCACCTCCAGGACGTCCTCCAGGGTGAGCGGCTCGAAGTAGAGCCGGTCGGAGGTGTCGTAGTCGGTGGAGACCGTCTCCGGGTTGCAGTTGACCATGACGGTCTCGAATCCGGCCCGGCTGAGCTCGAAGGAGGCGTGCACGCACGCGTAGTCGAACTCGATGCCCTGCCCGATCCTGTTCGGCCCGCTGCCCAGAATGATCACCTTGGGCCGGTCCCCCGCGGGGACCTCGCTCTCCTCGTCGTAGGTCGAGTAGAGGTACGGCGTGCGCGCCTCGAACTCGGCCGCGCAGGTGTCCACGGTGTGGAAGACCGGCCGCAGCCCGAGCGCGTGCCGCAGGTCGCGGACCCGGATCTCGTCGATGCCGAGGATCTCGGCGATCTGCACGTCGCTGAACCCGTGCTCCTTGGCGCGCAGCAGGGTCGGCTCGTCCAGATCGACGATCCCGGTGGCGATCTCGTGCAGCAGCATCAGCTGATCGAGGAACCAGGGGTCGATCTTCGTCGCGTCGTACAGCTCCTCGAGGGTCGCCCCCGCCCGGATGGCCTGCTGCATCGTGCGCAGCCGCCCGTCGTGCGGGGTCCGGCAGGCCGCCAGGAGCTCCTGCTTCGTTCCAGGCCCTCCTGACCAGCTGAACGAGGATCCCTTCTTCTCCAGCGATCTCAGGGCCTTCTGGAGGGCTTCAGGGAACGACCGGCCGATCGCCATGGCCTCGCCGACCGATTTCATGTGCGTGGTCAGCGTCTGATCGGCCCCGGCGAACTTCTCGAACGCGAACCGAGGCACCTTGACGACCACGTAGTCGAGCGACGGCTCGAACGACGCCGGGGTCTCCTTGGTGATGTCGTTGGGGACCTCGTCCAGCGTGTAGCCGATCGCGAGTTTGGCGGCGATCTTGGCGATCGGGAAACCCGTCGCCTTCGACGCGAGCGCGCTGGACCTGGACACCCGCGGGTTCATCTCGATCACGATCATGCGCCCGGTTTCCGGGTCCACCGCGAACTGGATGTTGCAGCCGCCGGTGTCCACGCCGACCTCGCGGATGACCGCGATGGCCACGTCCCGCATGTTCTGGTACTCCCGGTCGGTCAGCGTCATCGCCGGCGCCACGGTCACGCTGTCGCCGGTGTGCACGCCCATCGGGTCCACGTTCTCGATCGAGCAGACGATGACCACGTTGTCGTGCCGGTCCCGCATGACCTCCAGCTCGTACTCCTTCCAGCCGAGGATGGACTCCTCCAGGAGCACCTCGGTGGTCGGCGACGCGTCCAGGCCCGCCCCCGCCATCCGGCGCAGGTCCGCCTCGTCGTGCGCGAACCCGGAGCCCGCGCCGCCCATCGTGAACGAGGGCCGCACGACCAGCGGGTAGCCGAGCTGATCGGCCGCCGCCAGGCAGTCGGCCATGGTGTGGCAGATGACGCTGCGCGCCGACTCGGCGTTCAGGCCGCGCTCGGCCGCCACCTTGGCCACGATGCCCTTGAAGAGCTCCCGGTTCTCGCCCGCCTGGATGGCCTCGAAGTTGGCGCCGATCAGCTCGACCTCGTACTTGGCCAGCACGCCCGACTCGTGCAGCGCGACGGCCGCGTTGAGCGCGGTCTGGCCGCCCAGGGTGGGCAGCAGCGCGTCCGGGCGCTCCTTGGCGATGATCTGCTCGATGATGTCGGGGGTGATCGGCTCCACGTAGGTCGCGTCGGCGAACTCCGGATCCGTCATGATCGTCGCCGGGTTGCTGTTGACCAGGATGACCCGGAAGCCCTCCGCCCGCAGCACCCGGCACGCCTGGGTGCCCGAGTAGTCGAACTCGCAGGCCTGCCCGATCACGATCGGCCCGGAGCCGATCACCATGATCGACTCGATATCCGTCCGCTTAGGCACCCATGACCTCACAGAACTCGTCGAAGAGATACGCGGCGTCGTGCGGCCCCGCGGCGGCCTCGGGGTGGTACTGCACGCTGAACGCCGGATAGTCGAGCAGCCGCAGCCCCTCCACGCAGCCGTCGTTGAGGTTCACGTGGCTCACCTCGGCCCGCCCGTACGGCGTGTCGAAAGGCCCGTCCAGCGGCGCCTGTACGGCGAAGCCGTGGTTGTGCGCCGAGATCTCCACCTTGCCGGTGCGGCGATCCTGGACCGGCTGGTTGACGCCGCGGTGGCCGTACCTGAGCTTGTACGTGCCGAGCCCGAGCGCCCGCCCGAAGATCTGGTTGCCGAAGCAGATGCCGAAGAACGGCTTGCCCGCCGCCAGCACGCCGCGCAGCGCGGCCACCGCGCCGTCGGCCGTGGCGGGGTCGCCGGGGCCGTTGGAGAAGAACACGCCGTCGGGGTCGAGGGCGAGGATCTCGGCGGCGGTCGCGGTGGCCGGGAGCACGTGCACCTCGCAGCCGCGTTCGGCCATCCGCTGCGGGGTCATCGCCTTGATGCCCAGATCCACGGCGGCGACGGTGAACCGCTTCTCCCCCACGGCCGGGACGACATAGGGCTCTTTCGTGGACACCTCGGCGGCCAGGTCGGCGCCGAGCATGGCGGGCGAACGCCGTACCCGCTCGACCAGCTCGGCGACGGGCGCGAGCGCGTCGCCGGAGAACACCCCGGCCCGCATCGCGCCGCGCTCGCGCAGGTGGCGGGTGAGCGCCCGGGTGCCGCGCACGGCGATCCCGACCACGCCCTGCTGGCGCAGGTAGTCCTCCAGGGACGCGGTGGCACGCCAGTTGCTGGCCACCCGGGCCGGCTCGCGCACCACGTAGCCGGCCACCCAGACGCGGCCGGACTCGGGGTCCTCCTCGTTGACGCCGGTGTTGCCGATGTGCGGCGCGGTCATCGCGACGATCTGCCGGTGGTAGGACGGGTCGGTGAGGGTCTCCTGATATCCGGTCATGCCGGTGTTGAAGACCATCTCGCCGAACGTCTCGCCCACGGCTCCGTAAGGGGCGCCCTCGAAGACTCTGCCGTCTTCCAGGACCAGGAGCGCAGGACTCATACGAGCTTCCCTTCCAGAACGGTCGGCCTGCCCCGCAGGAAGGTCGCCACCACCCGGCCGGGCAGGGTCATCCCCTCATACGGGGTGTTTCTGCTCTTGGACGCCATCGCGCCGGGATCCACCAGCGCGCGGACGGACGGGTCGTACAGCGTGATGTTCGCGACCGAGCCGACCTCCACCGGCTGCCCGTGCCCGGCCAGCCGGCCGATCCGCGCGGGCCGCGAGGACATCCGGTCGGCCACCGCCGCCCAGTCGAGCAGGCCGGTCTCCACCATGGCCTCCTGCACCGCGCTCAGCGCCGTCTCCAGGCCGATCATGCCCATCGCGGCGGCGGCCCACTCGGTCTCCTTGTCCTCGACCGGATGCGGCGCGTGGTCGGTGGCGACGCAGTCGATCGTGCCGTCGGCCAGCGCCTCCCGCAGCGCCCGCACGTCGTCGCGGGTGCGCAGCGGCGGATTCACCTTGTAGATCGGGTTGTACGGCCCGACCGGCGACTTCTCCGCGCAGGCGTCGGTGAGCAGCAGGTGATGCGGGGTGACCTCGGCGGTGACGTCCCAGCCCTTCGACTTGGCCCAGCGGATGATCTCCACGGAGCCGGCGGTCGAGACGTGGCAGACGTGCAGCCGGGAGCCGACGTGCGCGGCCAGCAGGCAGTCCCGCGCGATGATCGCCTCCTCGGCCACGGCGGGCCAGCCGGCCAGGCCGAGCCGCCCCGAGACCTCGCCCTCGTTCAGCTGGGCGCCCTCGGTGAGGCGGGGCTCCTGGGCGTGCTGGGCCACGACGCCGTCGAAGGCCTTGACGTATTCCAGCGCCCGGCGCATCAGCACCGCGTCGGAGACGCACTTGCCGTCGTCGGAGAAGACCCGGACCCGGGCCGCCGAGTCGGCCATCGCGCCCAGCTCGGCCAGCTGCCTGCCGTCCAGGCCGCTGGTGACCGCGCCGACCGGCTGCACGTCGCAGTGGCCGTACTCCTGGCCGAGCCGCCAGACCTGCTCGACCACGCCGGCGGTGTCGGCCACCGGGGAGGTGTTGGCCATCGCGTGCACGGCGGTGTAGCCGCCGCGGGCGGCGGCCTGGGTGCCGGTCTCGACCGTCTCGGCGTCCTCCCGGCCCGGCTCGCGCAGGTGGGTGTGCAGGTCCACCAGGCCGGGCAGGGCGAGCAGCCCGTCGGCGTCGAAGACCGTCTCGCCGCCGAGGCCGGGGCCGATCTCGGCGATCAGGCCGCTGTCGATCCTGAGGTCGACGGGGTCGCCGCCGAGGATGCGGGCGTTTCTGATGATCACTGGACTTCTCCCCCGATCGCGCCGCCGAGCAGCAGGTAGAGCACGGCCATCCGGACGGTCACGCCGTTGGCGACCTGCTCCACGATGGTCGAGCGCGGCGAGTCGGCGACCTCGGCGGAGATCTCCATGCCGCGGTTCATCGGGCCCGGGTGCATGACGATGGCGTCGTCGTGCAGCTTGGCGAACCGGTCGCGGTCCAGGCCGTAGCGGCGGCTGTACTCGCGGGCGGACGGGAAGAAGGCGGCGTTCTGGCGTTCCAGCTGGACGCGGAGCATCATCACCACGTCCGACTTGGGGAGCACCGCGTCCAGGTCGTAGGAGACCAGGCAGGGCCAGTTCTCCACGGCGACCGGGAGGAGGGTGGGCGGGGCGACCAGGGTGACCTCGGCGCCGAGCGACGCCAGCAGGAGCACGTTGGAGCGGGCCACCCTGCTGTGCAGGATGTCGCCGACCACGGCCACCTTGAGGCCCTCCAGGCGGCCCAGCCTGCGGCGCATGCTGAACGCGTCCAGCAGGGCCTGGGTGGGGTGCTCGTGGGTGCCGTCCCCGGCGTTGACCACGCTGCCACGGACCCAGTTGGCCAGGCGGTGCGGGGCGCCGGAGGCGCTGTGCCGGATCACCACGGCGTCGGCGCCCATGGCCTCCAGGGTGAGCGCGGTGTCCTTGAGCGACTCGCCCTTGGAGACGCTGGAGCCCTTCGCCGAGAAGTTGATCACGTCGGCGGACAGGCGTTTGGCGGCGGCCTCGAACGAGATGCGGGTGCGGGTGGAGTCCTCGAAGAACAGGTTCACCACCGTGCGGCCGCGCAGCGTCGGCAGCTTCTTGATGGAGCGCTCGGAGACCCGGGCCAGCTCCTCGGCGGTGTCCAGGATGAGCAGGGCGTCGTCGCGGCCGAGGTCGCCCGCGGAGATCAGGTGCTTCACCGCTCCCCCTCCCTGACCAGCAGCACCGCGTCGCGGCCGTCGGTCTCCTCCAGGAAGACCCTGACCTTCTCGCTCTTGGCGGTCGGCAGGTTCTTGCCGACGTAGTCGGCCCGGATGGGCAGCTCGCGGTGGCCGCGATCGACCAGGGTGGCCAGCTGGACCGCGCGGGGGCGGCCGAGGTCGTTGAGGGCGTCCAGCGCGGCCCGTACGGTACGGCCCGAGAACAGCACGTCGTCCACCAGGACCACGATCTTGTCGTCGATCCCGCCGGGCGGCAGGTCGGTGTGGCCGAGCGGGCGGGCGGGCTTGAGCCGGAGATCGTCGCGGTACATCGTGATGTCCACGGCGCCGACCGGGATCTTGCGCCCCTCGAACTGGGCGACGCGCTCGGCGAGCCGCCGGGCCAGGGTCGCGCCGCGGGTGGGGATACCCAGCAGGACGACACTTTGCGCGCCCTTGGTGCGCTCCAGGATCTCGTGCGCGATCCGGGTCAAGGCCCGGTGGATGTCGGGTCCTTCCAGGACCGCTCGCGCCAGATCCCCCCCAGAAACCGGGGGATTTTGGGCATCGGACATGAAAAAATCACCGCCTTTCCCGCCTCACAGGACGGGTCTTAAAAGGGTGTCAGGCGCTAGAACACTACCAGGCTCCCGCCGATGGCCTGGGACGATAGGCCCCAGCGGGCATCGAACCACCCTCGCCCGAAACCCGAGGATGGCTCGGTTGTCGGGGAGAGCACTGTTTGGCCATCTTTTCCCAATCGACTTGACCTTTCCCGGTCACGGCTTTACCGTCACTGTCCGTAACCACAACTCGCGACCTTCCTGGGTAAAACCCGACGCAGTGGTCACCGAAGGTGCCTGCCCCCAGGTACAGCCCCGGTGGTTAGTGCATTCGGTACAAGGACGCACAATCAACCTAAGAACAGACATAGAAAGCCGGGGGCCATACGATGCCGTCTGACTACGCCAAGTCGCTGGGCGCGCGACTCCGCGCCATCCGCACCCAACAGGGTCTGTCCTTGCATGGGGTAGAAGAGAAGTCCCGGGGGCGATGGAAGGCCGTCGTCGTCGGATCGTACGAGCGTGGGGATCGTGCGGTCACGGTGCAGAAGCTGGCCGAGCTGGCGGACTTCTACGGGGTGCCCGTCTCGGAGCTGTTGCCCGGGGGCGCCGCGCCCTCCCCGCTGCTGCCGACGCCGAAGCTGGTCATCGACCTGGAGCGGCTTTCCCAGTTGCCGAAGGACAAGGCGGGGCCGCTGGCCCGCTACGCCGCGACGATCCAATCGCAGCGCGGGGACTACAACGGCAAGGTGCTGAGCATCCGGCAGGAGGACCTGCGCTCGCTCGCGGTCATCTACGACAAGTCGCCGTCGGAGCTGACCGAGGAGTTCATCAGCTGGGGTGTGCTGGACGCCGAGGCTCGCCGGGCGGTCGAGTCCTTCTGACCCGCACGCCTCCCTCGGCTCGCGTCCCTCCGGCGGCCTGGCCGCTGGAGGGAGCCGCCGAAGATCTACCCGCTGCCGTCTTGGAAAAATAGGGCAAAGGGCGATAAAACTTCCTTCTACCAGATTTATAGGAGGAAGCAGACATGGGGCTGTCTACGCGCGAGCGACGCGTGCTCGATGAGATCGCACGCCGTGTGCGCGCCGAGGATCCGGCCCTGGCCGACCGCCTCTCCGGACACGGCACCGGCACCGTCCACGCCGAGATGCTCCCATCCCGGCCCCAGGCCTGGCCGATCATCGCCCTGGCTGTGATCCTTGCCGGTTGCGCGCTCCTCTACACGGTCACCACCTCGAAATAGGGTGGCTCTCCCACCCACCCTCCCTTTTGTCTCCCCCGGGCTCCGCCCGGCCCCGCCATCGCCGTGGTAACTGGACGAAACGTCAGCCACGGCACGGTGGTTCTCCCATCGCCGTGCCATTGTTTGCCCCTTGGGCTTCTCCCGACCCACCATCGCCGTGGGTCGCTGGACGAAGCGACAGCCACGGCAGGGTGGTTCTCCCGCTCATCCAGCTCCAATCAGGGCTATCGGGTTGCCTTTAGGCAGACTTGTTGCCAGATAGTCGCCGGTGGGGTGAGCACTCCCCAGCCCTGGGCCCTTCGGGAACCCTTTGTTTGTCCTCGGGATCCCCCCCCCGCCGATGCCGTGGCAATGTGGGTTCGCGGTTTGTGACCCCTTGTGCCGGGCAGGTCCCGATTGCCGCATGGGCTTCGCGCCGGGGGGATCATGACTTTTCAGGTGGATTCCGAGGTGGGGCGGCTCCACCAGGTGCTGGTGCACACGCCGGACCTCTCGTTGAAGCGGCTCACCCCCAGCAACAAGGACGATCTTCTCTTCGACGACGTGCTGTGGGTGCAGCGCGCCATTGAGGAGCATCAGGAGTTCCAGCTGGTGCTGCGGGAGCTCGGCGTCACGGTGCTCCCGCTGCTGGACCTGCTCCGGGAGACGATCACGATTCCCGAGGCCAGGAAGCACATCCTGGACGCCAGCGTCGACGAGCGCTGGTTCGGGCCGCTGGCCACCGACGCCATCCGTGACGCCCTGGACGCGCTCGACGAGAAGGCGCTCGCGCCGTACCTGACGGGCGGCATCACCAAGCGGGAGATCATGGAGCTGGGCTGCGACCCCAAGTCGCTGGCGTTCCACACCCTCGGCCCGGACGACTTCGTGCTGCCGCCGCTGCCCAACCACCTGTTCACCCGGGACACCTCATGCTGGATCTACGACGGCGTCTCGATCAACGCGATGCGCAAGAAGGCCCGCCGCCGCGAAACGGTCAACATGGAAGCGATCTACAAATTCCACCCCAAGTTCGCGCCTGGGTTCGGCACCGCCTTCCACGTCTGGAACGAGGGCACCCCGATGGCCCCCGCCACCATCGAGGGCGGTGACGTCCTGGTCATCGGGCGGGGCGCGGTCCTGGTCGGGATGAGCGAGCGCACCCAGCCCCCAGCCGTCGAGATGCTCGCCCAGAAGCTGTTCCGCGCCGGCTCGGCCCGGAAGATCGTGGCGCTGAACCTGCCGAAGGCGCGGGCGTTCATGCACCTGGACACGGTGCTGACCAACGTGGACGCCGGGGTGTTCACCAAGTACGCGGGCCTGGGCATGCTGCCGTCGTACACGATCGAACCCGGCGCCACCGACCGGGAGCTCAAGGTCACCGACCACCCCGCCGAGGACATGCACCAGGCCATCGCCCGCGCTCTCGACCTGGCCGACATCACGGTCCTCACCGCCGTCCAGGACGTGCACGCCGCCGAACGGGAACAGTGGGACGACGGCTGCAACGTCCTGGCCATCGCCCCCGGCGTAGTCGTCGCCTACGAGCGCAACACCACGACCAACAACTACCTGCGCTCCCACGGCATCGAGGTCATCACCATCCGCGGCAGCGAACTCGGCCGCGGCCGCGGCGGCCCCCGCTGCATGAGCTGCCCCCTCGAACGCGACGGCATCTAACCGACCTCACCACCAGAGCCCGACCGAACCGCGTCTCGTTCATGCCCAGCACACGCATCAGCTCGAACTCGACCCGGTCCGACCACGCCCCTGGCCACGACCGCCTGCAGGTTTGGGCTCTTCGCAAGCGACAGCGCACTCGGCCGCAGCCCCGACGGTCCCCGCCACATGAGCTGCCCCCTCGAACGCGACGGCATCTAACCGGGCTTTCGCTTGGAAGGTTTCCTGCGGATCGGGTCCGCACCCAGCGGATCCGGCCGTCGTCATGGTGCCTGTCGGGCCACGTCGTCGAAGTTTCAGCGGCGCGAGTTCCAGGCCGCCCAGCGTGCCGTCCGCCGCGAGGACCACGGCCGCGCCGCGCCGCCGGGGCCGGCCGAACCGGTCTCGTCCGTGCCCAGCACACGCATCGGCATCGGGCTCAACCAGTTCGACCGTGCCCCTCACCATCGACCGCTCGCGGGTTAGGGCTCTTGGCAAAGGGTGCAGCCGGGCGGGCCCCCCGGCGGGAGCTCGGGGTCCGGCGGCGGAGGCAGTGGGAAGGGGATCTCGTCGTCCCAGTCCGGGATCCTTGGGTCCCCGGTAGCGGTGCAGGACAGGAAGTCGATGGTGGTGATGCCGGTGGTCGTGCCCCACGACTGTTGCGGCACGCCGGGGCATCCGAACCAGGTCTGGCCGATCGCGGGTCCACCCAGCCCGTCGTGGAAGGTCAGGACCGTCAGAAAGTCACCGCCCTCGTCCGGATGTCCCGGGGTCGGCGGAAGCGCGTAGGCCGGTCCGCCACCGAGCGCGATCGCGCCGACGACAAGCACGGTCGCGACCAGGCCGCGCCTTAAGAAGCCACGCTTGAGATTGGATGCGGATACTCGGGGTTCTGTCATCGAAGTGTCCCAGCCCTCTTTCGAGTCACACAGTCGGCTGCTTTCACTTCTCAGACGCGACACCACGTTCCGCCCTGTTCCCCTATCCAGTTCCACCCGTTCCACCGAGGGATCACCATCGAACATCCCCCAGCGCCCGGCAGCTCCTCCATCCGGCCATCGAGGAAGACGTAGTCGCCCTCCCCCCAGTGGTCACGAGCAGACGGCAGCACGGTCCCCGGACCGGACTACCCCTCCGCTTGCCCGCCGGAGCCCGGATCCCTGATCCGGAAGACCGCCCGCAGCGGGGCAGGCCGAAACCGGTCACCTGCCTGGCAACGTTGCAGTGAAGAAGCGGTTGCAGTGAAGAAGGGGAGGAACCGGCGAGCATCCCGAGGAAGACGTTGCCGCCCGCCCCTCCACTCGTCACGAGCAGACGGCAGCACGGTCCCCGGACCGAACTACCCCTCCGCTTACCCGCCGGAGCCCGGATCCCAATCCTGAAGGCTGCCCGCAGCAGGACATGCAAAGCCGGTCACCTGCCCGGCAACGTTGCAGTGAAGAAGGGGAGGAACCGGCGAGCATCCCGAGGAAGACGTTGCCGCCCACCCCTCCACTGGCCACGAGCAGACGAAAGCGCGGTCCCCGGACCGGACTACCCCTCCGCTTACCCGCCGCAGACCAAGCCCCGATCCGGAAGACCGCCCGCGGCAGCGCAGGCCGAAGCCGGTCACCTGCCCGGCGACGTTGTAGTGAAGAAGGGTGGGAACCGGCGAGCGTCCCTGTGAGAAGGGCACGGTCAGGGTCGGGCCGGGCGCGTGGCCCGTCGCGTTATGGCCGGTGGTGGTGGCTTAGCCGGCCTGCCAGTCCGGAACATGCCGCTCTTTTGATGCGATCCGGGTAACGGTGATGGTGGCTTAGCCTGCCCGCCAGTGTTCTCTTCAACCCGCCATGGGGAGGGTTTGCTGGGTGACGACGCCGAGGGTGGATTCGATGATGGTGACGAAGCCCTCGGCTTCGGCGATGAGTTCGTCGGCGTCGTGGGGGCTGACGAGGTGGATGAGGCCGGCTTCGGCGGCGGCGCGTTTCTTGGCGCTGATCGCGAAGTAGGCGGCCCACTGGGAGAGTTCGGGCTGGGCCTCGGGCAGGAGTTCCCAGGCGCTGCGCAGCCGCCGGCGGCGGCCGTCGATGGGCTGGGGGCGGGCGGCCAGGATCGCCGCGGCCGCGCGGAGTGCCGCGAGGTGGGCGTTGATGTAGCGTTCCGCCGGGGATGTCGCGAGGGTCGCGTCCGCCAGGCAGGCGCGAGCGTCCGTCAGGTGTGCGAGAACGGTCCGCGACACCTTGGGCGCACTGGGCCCGGTGCCGGGCCCGCTGGTGGGCCCGTTGTGCGGTCCGGTCATGCCAGCCTCCTAGGGCTTGGTGGCCTCCGGCGATCTCCGCCGGTGGAATCAGACTCGCAGACGCCACCGACATTTCCCGCCTGCGGTTCCTCCAGGTCGCTGCACCGGCCGGACGAGGAGCTTCCCCTCTCCCCGTCCGGCCCAAGCTTCGGGGCCGCGCCCCCACTCGTCTCCGCCGACGACGGGGAGCGCAGGCCCCTCTTGGGTGAGAGCAGGCCGCGAGTCCCACGCTCACACCTCGAACATAATTTCGACCAAGGTCAAAGTCAAGCACTTCGCCGAACAGGGGTTCGATCAATGGCACTCTCCGCGCGCGAAAACGGCCCCGCACCTGGAAAGATGCGGGGCCGTCGAAGTGCGTCAGCGGGCGAACTTGCCCCGCACGTGTACGGGCACCCCCGTGCCCAGCTGTCCCGGGAGGATCTCCGCGACGTGCATCGGCAGCCGTACGCAGCCGTGGGAGGCCGGGTAGAGCGGCACCGACAGCGCGCCGTGGAAGGCGATGCCGCCGTTGAAGAAGATCGGGTTGTACAGCTGGCCCAGGTAGGACTTGTGCCAGCCGCTGCGCCGCCAGGTCGTCTTGAAGTTCCCGGTGGGCGTGCGCGCGTCGCCGGAGAACCGCTGGCGCTCGCCGTTCCACATCGCGTACTCGACGTACGGCACGCCGCTGCCGGACGAGATGTGGGTGATCAGCCGGATCTGGCCGCCTCGGTAGAGGACCATGATCTGCTTGGTCAGGTTGACCTCGGCCCGGTTGGGCTTACCGTTCGGCACCAGGACCTTGGGCTGGACCGGCTGTTCCAGGGCGTTCCACGTCCTGGCCGTGATCGTGCTGGACGGCTTGAGGCCCTGGACCTTCTGGAAGGCCCAGACGGCGGCCTGGGTGGCGCCGCCGTACTTGCCGTCGATCTTGCCGGGGAGATATTTCAGTTCTCTGAGCCGCGTCTGGAGCGCCTTGACCGCCGCCCCCTTCGCGCCCAGCTTGAGTGTCTTGCCCGGGGCGACGAACGGCGCCGGCTCCCAGGCCGACACCAATCGGACCGCTCCAGAGTCCAGGCTGACCGCGGCCGGACGTGTGTGCTCAGCACCCGTCACAGCGCAACCGGTCAGCGCCACGGCCGCCGCCGATAACAGCGCCGCGGCGGCGAGATGACGGCGTCGAGCCCTCATCTACATCAACCCCCTCATTTTCACCATCATTTGGCAAAGGACAGTAGCGCACGAGGTACTTGGATCCCGCTTGACAGCTACTTGATCCCTGGTGGGGCAATGGGGGCGTAACGCGAGCCTCCTGCCCTTCCTTACTGTTTAGAGTTAGCGGGTGAGTGAAAAGTTGCACCCCAACATTGCCCATATCGCCGCAATCCTCCGCGAAATGGGCGCAACCGGTGAGCCCGTCGTGCTCGACGAATCAGCCCCCACCGCGGCCACCGCCGCCGCCCAGCTCGGCTGCGAGGTCGGCGCGATCGCCAACAGCCTGATCTTCAACGCGGAGGGCGCCCCGCTGCTGGTGCTCACCAGCGGCGCCCACCGCGTCAACACCGACCTGGTCGCCGCCACCATCGGCGTCGCCAAGCTCCGCCGCGCCACCCCGGAGTTCGTCCGCGAGCACACCGGCCAGCCCATCGGCGGCGTCGCCCCCCTGGGCCACCCGGCGCCGGTCCGCACCCTGGTCGACACGTGGCTGGCCAAGCACCCGACCATCTGGGCCGCCGCCGGTCACCCGCACGCCGTCTTCTCCACCACGTACGACGAGCTGCTGAAACTCACCGACGGCACGCCCACCGAGGTCGAGTAGTAAATCAAGCATTTGCTTGACTCATCGGAGCCACCGGATCTACCGTGGCTTCGTGGATCTGGAGCTTGCGGGCCGTCGCGCCCTCGTCACGGGCGCGAGCGCCGGTATCGGCAGGGCCACTGCCCGCCTGCTGGCCGCCGAGGGAGCCCAGGTCGTCCTGGTCGCCCGTCGCCTGGATGCCCTGGAAACCCTCGCGGCGGAGATCGAAGCCGAGGGCCGTCCCCGTCCTCTCTGCCTGGCGGCCGACCTCACCGACCCGGACGCCCCTGAGCGCCTGCGCGACCAGGTGAACGACCGCCTCGGCCGGCTCGACATCCTGATCAACAACGCCGGTCGCGCCGAACCCGCCGGCGCCACTCTCGACGAGGCGCTCTGGCGGAGCCAGTTCGAGCTCAACTTCCACGCCAAACGGCGCCTGGCCGAGGAGTTCCTGCCCCTGCTGGCGGCGGGCGGTCAGGGCCGGGTGGTGAACCTGGTCGGCATCCTGGAGCCGTTCGGGGTCTCGGCCGCCCAGTCCGCGATCGCGGCATGCGTCCTCTGGTCCAAGGGCTTCTCGCGCACGGTCGCGGACCGCCGGGTCACCATGAACTGCGTGGCCCCCGGCCGGATCGACAGCGAGCAGATCCGCGCGCACTTCCCCACCCGTGCGGCCCAGGAGGAGTTCGCGCGCCAGCTCATCCCGGCCCGGCGCTTCGGAACACCCGAGGAGGCCGCCGCCCTCATCGTCTTCCTCGCCTCGGGCCCCGCCCGTTACATCACCGGAGAGACCTTCACCGTCGACGGCGGCATGCACCGTTCGATCTAGCCCCTGGGACGCCTCATGACCTCCGCCCACTCGGTCGCCCTGGCGATGATGACCGCGCTCGACGCCAACGACGCTTCAGGGGTACGCCGGTGGTTCGCCCCCAACGCGTACTGGTGGGTGGACACCGGGCTGGACCGGGCAAGCGGGCGCTTCTCCGCCGACCCCGGCGAGGACCGCCCCTGGCCGCTGCACGGCCGCATGAACGCCATGGACAAATGCGACCTGCTCGCCGGCGTCCGCGATCGTTTCCCTTCCGGCGTACGCCAGACGGTCCGCCGTTCCTTCGCCACCGACCACATCGCCGTCCTGGAGGTCGAGGGGGACGGCCTGTTCGCGGGCGTCCACCCCTACCGCAACCGCTACTGCTTCGTGATCCACGTCGTGGACGGTCTGATCGTCTCCGTCCGCGAATACCTCGACACCGCCCATGCCGCCGCCGTCTTCGAGGGCCGCAACCTCAACCGCCGCTCCACCGACGACTCCCCCTGGCCTCCCGAGGCCGTCCCCACCAGCCCCGGCGGCGCACTCGCCCTCGCCTTCCTCGCCGCCATCTCCACCGCCGACGCCGACCGCCTCCTCGCCCTCTGTACGGCGGACGCCACCTGGTGGGCCGACGGTGGCCGCCTGCGCACTCCCGGCCCCGAGGCCCCCGTCGACCTCAACCCCGGCCTCTTGGTCGTCGGCCGCGTGCTCATCAGCGCCCGGGCTGCCAGAATCACCGCCCTCACGACCACCTACCCCACTGGCCTCACTCTCCTGGCCCACCGCATCATCGAAACCCCGCACCTCGTCGCCGTCGAAGCCGTCAGCCGTGGCACCCACCGCACGGGCGCCCGCTACGAGAACCGCTACGCCTTCGTCCTCACCTTCGCCGGCAGCGGCAGAATCACCGAGGTCAGGGAGTACTGCGACACCCGCCACGCCTTCGACGTCTACGGCCTCACCGACCGGCAGGCACCCTGAGCCAGATCGGGCAAGCTGCCCTGTTGGCGCCGGTGATCAGTCTAATTTCTGCTGTTCTGACCTGCGGTGATACAGGGCGGCTGATGCGTACCGGCAAGAACAAGACTGTTTTTCCGTTAATCCCCGCCGCACTCTTGACTGGCCTCAGACCAGCGACAAGAGGGCGGAACGTGACATTGCCAGACCCGGAAGCCGGGAATCCGATCAGGCGCGAGCACGCGTACGTGTCTATGCTCTACCGGCGGCTCGACACACTTCGCGCGGATACGGCGGTCCGGCTGGCCGCGGTGTCGCGGGGCGTCGGCGGTACGGCGCAGGCCCGGGCGGAAAGGGACGCCGCCTTCAGCGAGTGCTCCGGCAGACTCGCCCGGCTCGACGCGGCGGAGAACGGCCTGTGCTTCGGGCGCCTGGACCTCAGCGGCGGCGGGCGGCACTACATCGGCCGCATCGGGCTGCCGTCCCCTGAGGGCGATCCGCTGCTCGTGGACTGGCGAGCGCCCGCCGCCCGGCCGTTCTACGTGGCGACCACCGCCGTCCCGGAGGGCGTACACCGGCGGCGTCACATCGTGACCCGCGGCCGCCGCGTGGTGAGCGTGGACGACGAGGTCCTCGACGGCGGCAGGGCGCCCGGCGCGGAGACGCTGGCGGGGGAGGCCGCGTTGCTGGCGGCGCTGAACGCCGGGCGGACCGGGCGGATGCACGATGTCGTGGCGACCCTGCAAGCCGAACAGGACGCGATCATCCGGTCCGACCACCGCGGGGTGCTGGTGGTGCAGGGCGGGCCAGGCACCGGCAAGACCGCAGTCGCCCTGCATCGCGCCGCGTATCTGCTCTACAACCGTCCCCGGCTGGCCGCCCAGGGCGTGCTGGTCGTCGGACCGAACACCACCTTCCTCAGCTACATCGGGCAGGTGCTGCCCGGCCTGGGCGAGACCGGCGTGCTGCTCGCCACCATCGCCGAACTGTTCCCCGGCGTCACCGCGGACCGCGCGGAGCCCGCGCTGGCGGCGGAGGTCAAGGGCCGGGCGGTGATGGCCGAGGTGCTGGCCGCCGCCGTACGCGAGCGACAGGCGCCGCCCGGCGTCTTGTCGCGCTTGGACCGCGATGCCCGCGCTCAGGCGGCGGCCCGAGCGCGCGCCTCGGGCCTGCCGCACAACCGGGCGCGACCGGTATTCGCCGACGCGATCATCGATCATCTCGCGCGTGGTCTGGCCGAACAGACCCGCAGGCTGGCCGACCGCCTCGAAGCCGAAATAGCCGATGTCCTGGCCGAGGCAGACGTGGACAGAGCCGTGCGGGACGACCTCGCGGGCCTGGAGGGTGTGCTCCCCCGGGAGATCGTCGACGACGAGGACGATCTGCGCCGGGAACTGGCCTCGGATCCCGACGTGCGCGCGGAGATCGACGCGCTGTGGCCGGCGCTGACCCCGCAGCGACTGCTTGAAGATCTGTTCGCCGACCCGTACCGGCTTGCCGCCTGCGCCCCCCAGCTGAGCGAGCCCGAGCGGGCGTCGCTGGTCCGGGCGCCGGGCGGCTGGAGCGCGGCCGACGTGCCGCTGCTGGACGAGGCCGCCGAGCTGCTCGGCGTGGACGACCGGGCCGTCCGGGCGCGAGCGGCACGTGAACGTGCCCGGCACATCGAGTACGCCCAGGGGGTTCTGGACATCGCGCGGTTCGGCGACGACGAGGCCCGGGAGGCGCTGACAGCCGGGGATCTGCTGGACGCGCGCGGCCTCGCCGACCGCCACCACGAGGTCGAGCAGGCCACGGTGGCCGAACGGGCGGCCGCCGACCGGACCTGGACCTTCGGGCATGTGATCGTGGACGAGGCGCAGGAGCTGTCCCAGATGGCCTGGCGGCAGCTGATGCGGCGCTGCCCCAGCAGGTCGATGACCCTCGTCGGGGACGTGGTCCAGACCTCGGACGCGGCCGGAACCACGTCCTGGGACCGGGTGCTTCACCCCTACGTCGGCGACCGGTGGCGGCTGGCCCGGCTGTCGGTCAACTACCGCACCCCCGCCGAGATCATGGCAGCGACCGCCGACCTGCTGGCCGGTCTCGATCCCGAGATGGCGCCGCCGAAGTCGGTACGGGAGACCGGCATGCCGCCATGGCGGATGAGCACCTCCGCACGCGCGCTGCCCGAACGGCTTGCCCACCACACCGCTCAGGAAGCGGCGCTGCTGGGCGACGGACGGCTCGCCGTGATCGTCCCCGACGACCGGATCGCCGAACTGGCCACCGCGATCCAGGCCACCCTCCCCGACGCCGCCTCCGGCCCGCACCCCGATCTGACGGCCCCGATCGTGGTCCTGGGCGTCAAACAGGTCAAAGGACTCGAATTCGACTCGGTCCTGGTCGCCGATCCGGCCGCGATCCTGAGCGCTTCACCCCGGGGACGCAATGACCTGTACATGGCCTTGACCAGGGCCACGCAACGGCTCGGTATCCTGCACCCAGGACCGGCACCCGCCGAAATAGCCCGTACCGTGCGCGAACGCGACACCGGTCTCGGATGACCGGATCACCTCCCAGCTGGTACATCGGCGCGACGCCTCAGCCCCAGAATCGCGTCGTCCTCCCCGTCCTCCTCGGGCTCGCCCTTGACCCGCAGCCCAAATTGAGGAGTCCTGACAACTTCACGGAGTCCGCAGGGTCAACCGCCGGGGAGAACTGTGAGGCATTGTCCCTTGGCCCCTTGGGTTGTCCCTTGGGAAGGTGGCGGGGGCGACGACGAGGCAATCACGGCGATCTAGTGCCGCGATCTCCCGCAGATCCGCACGTGGGCATCCGCGTTGCCAACGCCGAAGGACCCGACGAAGTCGGCACCGACCAAACGAGAGTCGACACGCAAAGTCGACACGCAAAGTCGGCACACAGAGCCAGCACGGGCGGTTCCCGGCCTGGGTGGGTGGCGCTCTCATGCCGGTCCGGTTCAGCGCCGGAATCGTCCGGCGAAGCGGTTGCTTTTCCCGTGGTAGAGGAGGGTCCAGGTGCCGTCGTGGTTGCGGCGGGTGCGGTAGCGGTCGGGGTGGGTTGCTTTGTCGCGGTTGTGCCAGGTGCAGGCGGGGGCGAGGAGGTCCAGGTCGGTGGTGCCGCCGTCGGCCCAGCCCTTGACATGGTCGATTTCGGCCATGTCGGCCGGGATGGGGCAGCCCTCGCGGTAGCAGGTGGCGTAGCGGGCCAGGATGGCCTGCCGCTGGGCGGGGGTGGCCAGGCGAACGGCGCGGCCCATGTCCAGAACGCGTCCTTGCGCGTCGACGACCATGCGGACCAGCCTTGAGGTACGGGCCAGCCGGTGAACGTCGGAGACGGGCAGCAGCTGCCCGGTGGCGATCAGCAGCCCGGGCGCCAGCCGGTCCGGCGCATGCCCACAGGTCCTGCACGCATCCCCCACCGGCCCCTCACCCGCGCCCACGCTGCCCGCGCCCGCCCCGGCTGAATCGGTGCGCGTGCTGCTGGCATCCGCTCCGGCTGAACCCGTGCTCGCGCTGTCGGCACCTGCTCCGGCTGAACCGGTGCCCGCGCGGCCGGTACCCGTTCCGGCTGAACCGGTGCCTCCAGGGTGGCAGGGGCCGCCCGCGCGGCAGGTCGAGCCGTCACCGGCCGGAGGTGTCCCGGGCCGAGCATCGCTGGAGCCGACGGTGCTGGTGTTGGCGGTATCGGGGCCAGCAGTGTCGGCCGCAGCGGTGCCGGGGTCAGCGGTGCCGGCCGCAACTGCGTCGGCCGCGGCGGTGTCGGTGCGTCCGGCTGTGCTCTGCGATGGCGGCACCCCCGTGGCTGGCGTGGCGGGCGTGGCGGGCGTGCCGGACGCCGCGGTGGAGGGCGCGTGGGTGGAGTCGGCGTCATGGGTGGGGTGGCCGGTGATGGGGTCGGTGGTGGTGGGGTGGTCGTGTGTT
>NZ_BLAE01000023.1:97917-155708 GCF_009687865.1 Acrocarpospora macrocephala | reverse complement strand
GTGAGACAACCCGCGCAGTTCGGTATCCCGTCGGTCGAGAAACTGCTGGGGGCGTTGCCGGTGGTGGCCGGTTTCTGCTCCCGGTTGAAGATCCGTGATGTGGTCGATGCCGCCTGCCCGGTGCGTGACCTGGCCGGACTCACCCACGGACAGGTGATCGAGACGCTGGTGGCCAACCGGTTGACCTCTCCGGCTCCGCTGGTGCACGTGCGGGAATGGGCGCGGGAATGGGCGGTGGCCGAAACGCTCGGAGTGGAGGCCGACCTGCTCAACGACGACCGGATCGGGCGGGCTCTGGACGCGATCGCCCCGCACCTGGACCGGATCGCCGGTTCGGTCGGCCTCACCGCGATCGAGAAGTTCGGGATCGAGGTGAGCCGGCTCCATTGGGACATGACCTCGATCTCGATGCACGGCGCCTACCCCTCCAGCCAGGAGGGGTTCCCGGCGGTGAAGTTCGGCCATCCCAAGGATCGACGCCCCGACCTGAAGCAGATCCAGGCCGGGATCGCGGTCAGCGCGGACGGCGGGATCCCGGTCTTCCACCGGGCCTTCGACGGCGGAGCGGGCGAGGTCGGCCAGGTCATCCCCGTGATGAGAGCACTGCAGGAACTGGCAGGCCAGCGCCGCATGCTGCTCATCGGGGATTCCAAGCTGATCTCCTACGCCAACCTGGCCGCGATGGACGGCGACGGGGTGAGCTTCATCGCGCCGGCGTCCAAAACCTACGTGGCGGCGAGCGAGCTTGCGGGCCTGTCGGTGGACGACGCGACCACAGTCGACTACACCGCCCACCGTGACCAGGCCAAACCCGCCGACCGACGCGGGACCTGGCACGTCCGGGAAGACGCCATGACCCTTGCCGGCCCGCGCCGACGCGACCCGGTGCTGCGGTTACGCCGGGTGTTCGTGCACTCCTCGGCCCGGGCGGGCGCCGCCGCCACCGCCCGGGCCTTGAAACTCGGCAAGGCCACCGACGACCTGCAACGGCTGGAACGCGGCCTGGGCTCCCGGCACTACCCGACCCCCGCCACGGTCGAAGCCCGCATCGCGGCCATCGTCAAGACCCGCAGGGTCGGCGCCTACCTACGAGCCGGAACCGGCATGGATCCCGGCACCGGCAAACCCACCCTGGCCTGGAGCTTCGACCAGGACGCGATCGACGCCGACGCCGCCACCGACGGCTGGTACGCCCTGCTCACCAACCTGCCCCCCGATCAGGCCGACACCGCCACCGTCCTGACCCTCTACAAAGGACAGGAAGCGGTCGAACGCCGCTACTCCGCCTTCAAAGGCCCCCTGGCCGTCGCAGCCCTCTACCTGAAGAACAACCGGCGCATCGCCGCCCTGGTCACCGTCATCTGCCTGGCCCTGCTCATCTTCTCCCTCATCGAACGCCAGGTCAGACACGCGCTGGCCGAACAAGGCCAGATCAGAGTCGAGGGTTTGTATGCCGGACGACCGGCCATCCCCACCGGCAGGCTCATCCTCGACGCGCTGGCCACCATGAAGATCATCCCTGGAAACGGCCAGGACCCGCCGATCATCCCGCAACCGACGGTCCTTCAACTCCGCTTGCTCGACCTCCTCGATACCGACCCTCGGCAACTTCGCTGAAGATCACCGATGCGCGGAAAACGGGTCTAGCCCGCGTCTTCGATCCCGCCCATGTGGACGAGCCGGTCACGCGTGTGCCCGACGTGGGCCTCGATCAGGGCGCGGATCTCGTCCTCGTCGCCCCGCTCGACGGCGTCGAGAAGGGCCTGGTGCTCGGCGAGCACCTCCTTGCGGCGCGGGAGATCCGGAGCGGCCAGGTGGACGTAGCGATAGATCCGGAACCGGACCTCGTCGATGATGCTGGCCACGGCGGAGCCGCGACCGTAGAGCGAGCGATGGAACTCCATGTCCGCCTGGACCCACTCCTCGCCTGACATGTCCAGATCCAAGGAATTCGCGAGGGCCCGGGCCGCGGGAAGCTCCGCTTCGCGGAACCCGGGACGCGATGCGGCCCGGAGCGCGGCGAAGGTCTCCAGCGTCTGGCGCAGGTCGAAGAGTTCGAGCACCTGCTCCTGAGAGAGCTTCGTGACGACGAAACGCTGGAAGGGGTTGGCGTCGAGCAGGCGTTCCGCCTGGAGCCGTCGAAGGGCCTCGCGCACCGGCACCCGGCTCACGCCAAGGGTGTTGGCGAGTTCGACCTGGTTGAGTTCGGTCCCGGCCGGGATCTCCCCTCGGATGATGGCGCCCCGGACACGCTCGTAGACGCGATCCCCGAGCGTCGTGCGCGAGACGGCATCCATCCCTCCGACCGCGGACGAGCGGTCGAGGCTACCGAGCGAACTGTCGCTCAGTGGAGAGGCTGTCAACTTCTTCGGCGCTCCCTGATTATTCTTCGGCACCCCCCGATGATATATCCATAGAGCGTATACAGTTGTCAGAAACCATTGGAACCTGTTGGCGGAGCGCACGCGGGTCGCGTTACGCTCCGCCACGCGCTCACTCCGGGTTGCGCCCGACGAAGTACTCCTCGTCCGGGTCCTGCGTCACCCACAGCCCCGAGTCCACCAGCGCTCGCCGGAACGACGCCATCTCGCCGCTGTGCAGGCGATTCGCCGGGACACGCAGCGGCCCGCCGTTGAAGCCCGCGAGCCACGCCTGGTACTTCCACGCGGCCCGGTTCACGGAGTGGGCGTGCGGGACCGGCGCGACGTTGCCGTTGGCCCGCCACGCGGGGGCGATCTTCCAGAGCAGGTCCATGGCCTGGTCGATCTTGCCTTCCTGGGACAGGGCCAGCATCCGCGGCGCGGTATCGCCGTAGTACTCGGTATTAGAGGTCGCGATCACCCGCAGGGGGACGAGCGCGGCCAGCGCGATGGCCTCCTGGATGATCGGCATCGTGATCAGCACCTTCTCTGAGAGCCGGTGCCAGGCGTGGGCGAAGCCGGCGACCGACGGGAACCCGCCTTCGGCCTTCACCGAGACTACGTTCGGCGCCGCGTCGACCAGGTCGGCGAGCATTTCGAGCGGCAACGAGGCGGAGTGGAGACGTTCGAAGCCCCAGTGCGTCATCGGGAAGAGAATGACGGCCAGGTCGGTCGCGTCGCAGAACGCCTTGGTGTAGTCGTAGAGCTCCCGCAGGGACCTCGGGTAGAAGCACGGCGGGTACGACAGCAGCGCGAGGCGGGCTCCCGCCGCCGCGGCACGCCGCGCGGCGACGATGTTCTCCTCCAGGGTGTTGAACGACGCGTGGAAGATCAGGTTGAGCCGGTCGCCTGCCTCGTCGTGTGCGATCTCGGTGAAGCGCACGTACTCGTCGAGGGTGATGTTGACCTCGCTGACGAGCAGCGTCCCCGTGAATCCGAGCTCGATCACCCGCCGGACGTCATGGCGGATGCCGCGCTCGTTCAGGCGGGTCAGATCGGCCGAGAAGCTCGGGATGACTACGTTGTTGACCCCGTGGAAGTGCTCATGGGCCCAGTCACGCACCTCGTTCTTGCCGATAACGGTCGTCATGATTTGGTTCAGTCTCCTTGTGCGGGCCGGTGTGTGGATGAGAGCGAGCTGCCGGTCAGCGGCGGCTCTTGGGTATGGCCAGGTCGTCCCAGGTGGCCCCGAGACCGGCCTCGACCGAGCGTCGGTACACCAGCTCGGCGGCGACCATGTCCTGCAGAGCGGTTCCGACGGACTTGAAGATGGTGAGGTCCCCCTGCGGGTCCTCGGGAAGCGCGGCCTGGCCTTGGAGCAGGTCGCTGAGGCGCAGTACGGCGCTGAGACTGCCGCCCTCGCCCACGAACTCCCGGATGTCGCCGGACTCGTCCGCGATCTGCTCGGGATCGGCGTCGAAAACCAGGGTGCCCGCACGCCTGAAGACGGCCGTGTCGAGCTCGCGCAGGTCGCGGTGGGTGGAGCCGATCGCGCTGAGGTGCAGGCCGGGGCGCAGCCACGCGGACTCACACGCGATCGGGCCTCCGTAGCCGGTGTTCGTCGCCGTGATCACGTGGTCGACGTCGGCGCACGCCGCCGCGGCCGTGGCGACCGGCACCACCGGCAGTTCGAGCTCCTCGCGCAGGCGGCCGGCGAGCCGATCCCGGCTGGCCGGGTTCGGGCTGAACACCTTGATCTCGTCGATCTCGCTCACCGCGGCGAAGGTGCGCAGGTGTGTCTCGGCCTCGAGGCCTGACCCGAGAATGCCGAGGCGCGTCGCCTTCACCCCCAGGGCCCGTGCGGCGACCGCGCTCGTGGCGGCGGTCCGCGCCGCGGTCAGGTAGCAGGCGTCCATCGTCGCCAGCACCTCGCCGGTCTCGATGGAGGCGAGCATGATCAGGTAGCGGACGCCCACGCCGCCGCCACCGAAGAACGTCTTGAGGCCCATCACGCCTGATTGGGGCACCACCGCGGGCATGATGCGGAAGAACCTGCCACCACCCGAGAGGTTCACCCGCCCGGGAATATCGGCAGGGGCCTCCGCGTCCAGCCGAATGGCGCGGTCGATCGCCTCGACGAGCGAGGCCGGGTCGAGCACGCTGCTCACCGAGCGGTCATCAAGCAGAAGAGTCATGGCGGTTCCTCAGAAAGGGCGCAGGGGTCGTCTGAACGGAGGCGGCCGATCGGCCCTCATCCTTGACGAACTCGACAACTGTATACACTCTAATGGCAACTTTGTACGCGTCAAGTGGTCGTAAGGTAGGCCACACCAGGACGAGCCCTCGGCATCGTGCCTGCTCTTCGCGTTGTGCGACGGGCGGACCCCTGCCAGTTGCGAACAGCCCGAAACCGGAGGAACCATGGAGCAGCAGTCAGTAGAGCGTCTCGGATACGTCGTGATGGGTGTCCCGGACCTGGCCGAGTCGACGAAGTTCTACGCCAATGTCGGCCATCTCACCGTGCACGACTCCGCGAACAGCACCAGCTTTCTCGGCGGTGGCTACGACCACCACTGGCTGCGGTTGGTGGAGAACCAGCATCGGCGCGGGCTGATGCGTGTGGGCTTCCAACTCACGGGGGACGACGCCTTGTCCACCGTCGCGGGCCGATTGGACGAGCGTGGCATCCGGTTCGAGGAGATCGGCGACCTGGAGGGCGACGGGATCGACCGCGGCCTCCGGTTCACCGACCCCGACGGGGTCGAGGTCGACGTCTACACCGACATGCTCTCCCGTGCCGTGAAGCCGGCCCAGGACGCCGTCCGCATGACGGAGATGCTGCACGCGGTGTGGTTCTCATCGGACCCCGTCGCGGCGCACCGGTTCTACGCCGACGTCCTCGGGTTCCGGGCGTCGGACTGGATCAAGCGCAACGCGGTGTTCATGCGGTCGGCGAACAACTACCACCACTCGCTCGGCATCTTCCGGTCGAGTCCCCAGCGCGCCGCGTCCATGGACCACTTCTGCATCCTCGTGGAGAACATCGACGACGTGATGCGGGCCAGGAACATCGCGCTGCGTCAGGGCGCGCAGCTCCAGAAGGACGTGCTCCGGCACGCCGCGTCCGGCTCGATCAGCGTCTACATCGCCGACCCGATGACCGGCATCTCCTTCGAGTTCTGCACCGAGCACGACATCGTCGGCCCGGACCACCGGCCCCGCCTGCTGGAGGGCTCGCCGATCACGCGCGACGTGTGGCAGGCGGGCAGCCCGGGTCTGGCCAGGAACGCGCCGCTGGGGGCCACCTCGGACACGCCCCTCCCGAAGACGCCCGAGGAGAGCCGCGTCGCCGATCTGGCGAACTCCATCGCCTGAGGTCGTCCGAGCTGTCCCACCGCACCCCGCGGTGGGACAGCGGCGGCCCTCACGTGTCGCGGAGGCTCTCCGCGACGAACTGTCCGAGGTCCCAGCGGTTGACCGTCAGCCCGTCCAGGTTCGACTGCCGCGCGGCCATGTCGAGCATCGCCTTGTTGGCGGCCAGCCCGTACGGAAACGGATCCTCTCCGAAGACCGAAGCCTGCCAGTCCATGTCGTCGTTCCCGTCGAGGAAGACGCCGGCGGCGTCGCGGTCGCGCCGGTACGCCTCCCGCTTGGCGGCTTCGAACGCCTCGAAGAGCGCCTCGGGCACCCATGGCTCCTTCTCGACGAGGCGCCGCTGGACGAGCACGGCGTGGTTGACCGGCAGGAAACCGGCCTTCCGCTTGAAGTCCGCCATGAACCGGCGTCCCCCATCCGGAAAGAGCCGCGCCACCTTGCCGGTCGATGTGTCGATCACGGTCCCGCCCGCGGGGAACGAGGCGTCCAGCTCCCCGGCCTGGAGCAAACGATTCACATCGCCGGCGCCGGTCCAATGCAGCGTGACGCCGCTGGGCGGGTTCGATTCGAAGCCCATCTGCCGGCCGTGGCTCTCCTCGCCCTGCCGCCCGACGTACCACTCGATGTCCTGGGGCAGGATGCCCCAGAGCACTTCGAGCTGGGCGCGGAACCAGAGGCCCGCCGTCATGGTGTAGTCGGGGATGCCGAACTTCTTGCCCTTCAGGTCGGCGCCGCTCTCGATGCCCGCGCCGGTGTTCACCCACGTGTTCAGCCCGAGCGTGGCCTTGCTGGCGTAGACGGGGATCATCACCCAGTCCCACCGGTCCGCCGGCCGTTCGCGAGTGACGAGGTAGTTCGAGATGGAGAACTCGAACACGTCGTGCGCGCTGTCGCGCAGATGCATCGAGTGCAGGTCGCCCGCCTTGCCGCTCTCCCACGTGATCTCGATGCCCTTGGGCTGGACGGTGCCGTCGACGAGCGGTGCCACGCGCGGATTGGGTGAGAAGGTGCCGCGCAGACGCAGTGCCATTCCCGGCCTCCGATCTTGGGGACTGACGTGTGCGGTAAGAGTATACAGTTGCCAGACGGCTGGCGAGTGAGTTGGACAGTCCGCGTATTTTTGCTGTGACATGGACAAACCTCGCACTCAGGGACTGTTCCCCGCCCTGGTGTTCGCCCCCCACGCAAATCGCGAGTTCACCGTGAGGTTGCCGCTTGTGACGCAGCGGCAATCCCGATGTAACTCTTGACACGCGTTCCGGCGTCAGTAATCTGTATACACCTGGCCTCGTAACGGAACGTTACGGATTCGAGCGATGGCACGGTCGCAGATTCCGGCCGCTGAGACCGCACAGCATGAGGACAGCAACCGTGCGTGGATGGCGAGAACCCGTATCGGAGAAGACGTTCCGGACTGCTCAAGCAGACGCGGCAGGTTGAGGAGGACTGAGAATTGGGCGACATTTCGCCTCTAGACGCCGGCACTGAGGTGCCCGTAGTGGAGTTCAAGGATGTGACGGTGCGTTACCCCGGCAAGGGTGCGATCCGTCCCGCTGTGGTGGATGTCAACCTCACCGTGCCCAAGGGACGCTTCGTCTGCGTGGTCGGGCCCAGTGGGTGTGGCAAGTCCACGCTGCTGCACGTGTGTTCGGGCCTGCTGAAGGTCTCGGGCGGTGAGTTCCGGTACCTCGGCAAGGAGTGGCGCAAGCTCCATCCGGGCATCGGGTATGTCACCCAGCGCGAGACGCTGCTGCCCTGGAAGACGGTCCTCGGCAACATCGCGCTGCCGCTGAAGATCACGGGTATGCCCCGAACGGAGCGCCACGAGCGCGCGGCCGACATGGCCGCGAGCGTCGGTCTCGGGGACTGGCTCAACCACTACCCGCGGGAACTCTCCGGGGGCATGCGGCAGCGCGTCCAGCTCGGGCGCACCCTGGTCACCGACCCGACGCTGCTGCTCATGGACGAGCCGTTCGGCGCCCTGGACGCGGTGCTCCGGGTGCGGATGCAGGAGTTCCTGAAGTCCCGGATCGAGGGAACCGACCTCACCACGATCTTCGTGACCCACGACCTGTCCGAAGCGCTGACTCTCGGAGACGAGGTCGTCGCCATGGCGGGAGCGCCGGGAAGCATCGACCAGATCGACAAGCTCGAGGATCTCCCGCGCGGGGTCTCGCCCGTCGAGCTCCGGCAGTCGCCCGCGTACGCGGTGCACGAGGCCAGGTTGTGGAAGACGATCGCCGGCAACCTGTCGGAGGACGGCGTCGCGCTGAGCAACCCCGAGGTGGAACACGAGGGCGACCACGCCATGACTGCCGCGGCCCACGGTAGGAGGGGAACCTCATGACGACAGGGACAGTGGCCCCCAAATCCGCGTCCAGCGCGGCGTTCGATACCGCGGCGCTGCGGGAGCGGAACCAGCGGGAGCGATGGCTCGACCTGCTCAGGATCTGGGCGATCCGGATCGCCGTCGTGGTGGCCTTCTGCTCGGCGTGGCAGTTCGCCAGCGGCCGGATCTTCCCGGTGTTCATCGTCTCGAGCCCGACGACGGTCGTGGAACGCTTCGGCGAGTTCATGGAAGGCGGCGAGCTGCTCTCGCACCTCGCCTACACCATGCAAGCCTGCGGCCTCGGCTTCGCGATCGGCGCGCTGATCGGCAGCACGCTGGGCCTGCTCTTCGGCATCTACGAGTCCATCTCGAGGGTCATCGCACCGTTCGCCGCCATGCTCTACTCGATGCCGAAGATCATGCTGTCACCGCTCATCGTGGTCTGGGTCGGTGTCGATCTCACCATGAAGGTGTTCGTCGCGGCCTTCTCGTGCATGTGGGTGATCTTCTACAACGTGTGGAACGCCACCCGGCGGATCGATCACAACCTGCTCGACCAGTTTCGCCTGATGGGCGCGAACCAGCGCCAGATCATCGTCGGCCTCTATCTGCCATCGGCGACGACCTGGCTGCTCACCAGCCTGCGGGTGGCGTTCCCGGTCGCGCTGATCGGTGCGGTGGTCGGCGAGTTCGTGGCGTCATCGCAGGGCTTGGGTCACCTGGCTCTCGACTCCGGCCAGCGCTACGACTCCGCAGGAGTGATCGTCGCGGTGCTGACGATCACCCTCTCGGCGATGACCATCGACTCGGTTTTGGCGGCAATTCAGCGCAAGGTGGCGCTGTGGCAAGGTGAAGGAGCACGAGGATGACCAAGTCCGACAGCAAGGCCCGGACCAGGGGAATGCGACGGCTGGCGGGCATCGCCTTAAGCCTGATGCTGGGGGCCGGGGCGCTGACCGCCTGCGGCAGCGGCGGCGAGACGATCGCGGCAGACGCGAAGACCGGCAACCGGAAGATCCGCATCGCGGCTCCGTTCATCTCGACCATGAACTCGGCCGTCCTGTACGCGCAGGGCAACGGCATCTTCGCGAAGCACAACATCGAGACGGAGTTCGTCGAGGTCCACGGTGCCGCCGGCCTGCAGGCGACCCTCGGCGGCAGCACCGACATGGCGATCACCTCGTCGGTGAACCCGGTGGCCGCCCTGGAGCAGGGCCAGGAGTTCCCGATCATCGCGCAGATCGGGAACGGATTCCCGGAGTCGGTCCTCATCACCGCCGCCGCCTGGAAGGAGAGCGGCCTGAAGGACGACTCGCCGCTGAAGGACAAGATGAAGTTCCTCGCCGGCAAGGCGTGGGGCGTCTCCAGCCCTCAGGGGTCGAGCAGCTACATGGCCAGGTACATGTTCCAGCTGGCCGGCCTGTCCGGCGACGACTTCAAGATGAACTCGATGGGCTCCGCCTCGGGGACCCTGGCCGGCCTCAAGAGCGAGAAGGTCGTCGCGGGCAGCATGGGTTCGCCCTACCCGCAGGTGGCGGAGGCCGAGGGCTACGCGAAGCTCTTCATCAACGTCAGCGGCGGTGAGGTGCCCGAGCTGACCAACACCCTGACGTCGGTCGTCGCGGTCACTCCGGACTTCTACAAGAACAACAAGGAGCTCGTGGCGGACTTCAGGAAGGCTCTCGGGGAGGCGCAGAAGCTGGTCTACGAGAAGTCCGCGGAGGTCGACGAGTGGATCTACAAGAACCACTTCGACGGCAGCCCCAAGGAGGCCGTGCTCGCGGGCGTCAAGGACCAGCGCGACGGCGCCGCCATCGCGAAGCAGCCTGAGGTCAGCGCGGAGTCCGCCGAGAGGCTGGTCGCCTTCATGAAGGCGACGGGCCAGCCCGTGCCGGACGACTGGCGCAAGATCTTCGTGGACCTGGCCGGCTGAGCCGACGCCGGCGTGAACGATCGTGGATGCGGGCCCGGCCCGCACCCACGACCGTGGCCGGATCCCCTCCGGACATCGAACTGAGAACGCGACCCACACCGGCACACGGCGGCTACGCGGAAAGAAGGAGTACAGGTGTCGGAATTCATTGATGGGCGGATGCTCATCGGCGGCGAGCTCGTGGAGAGCCGGACCGCGAACTGGCTGGAGTCGGTGAACCCGGCCAGCGAGGAGGTCATCGGCCGGGTGCCCGCCGCTGGGCCGCAGGACGTGGACGCGGCGGTGCGGGCCGCGCTGGGCGCCTTCGACGCATGGGCCGGACTGTCGATGATCGAACGAGCCCAGGCCCTGCGCGGCTACGCGCAGCGCCTGCGGGAGGAGGGGAAGCGGATTCTCGACATCGAGGTCCGCGACACCGGCAACACCATCGCCAAGCTTCGCCACGACATCACCAGCGCGGTGCGGGGCATCGAGTACTTCGCCGGCCTTGGGACCGAGCTCAAGGGGGAGACGATTCCCGCCAGCGCCGACGCGCTGCACTACTCCGTTCGCCAGCCGTACGGGGTGGTGGGGCGGATCGTGCCGTTCAACCACCCGATCCTGTTCGCCGCGAAGTTCGGAGCCCCGCTCATGGCGGGCAACTGTGTGGTGATCAAGCCGTCGGAGCAGTCGCCCCTGTCGGCCACCGTTCTCGCCGAGATCGTACGGGAGACGCTCCCGCCCGGCGTGGTCAACATCGTGACCGGCGACGGGATCGGCGCCGGTGCCCCCCTGGTGCGGCACCCGCTGGTGAAGCGGATCTCCTTCATCGGCTCCGTGCCGACGGGAATGGCGATCCAGCGCGCGGCCGCCGAGGTGGCCGTCAAGCACGTCAGCCTCGAACTGGGCGGCAAGAACCCGATGATCGTGTTCCCCGACGCCGATCCCGACGAGGTCGCCTCGAACGCCGTCGCCGGGATGAACTTCGGCTGGATGGGGCAGTCCTGCGGTTCGATGAGCCGGATCCTGCTCCCGGACTCCCTCTACGACGCCGTCCTGGAGCGCGTGGTCGAGAAGGCCGAGGCGATCGTCCAGGGCGACCCCGCCCGCGAGGAGACCGGCGCGGGCCCGATGAACTCGCGGGCGCAGTACGAGAAGGCCCTCGTCTACATCCAGGCGGGGATCGAGGACGGCGCGCGCCTGGTCGCCGGAGGCACCCGCCCGGAAGGTCCCGAGTTCGAGCGCGGCTACTGGCTCCGCCCGACGGTTTTCGCCGACGTCACCCGGCAGATGCGCATCTTCCGGGAAGAGATCTTCGGCCCGGTCATGTCCCTGGTCCGCTACCAGGACGTCGACGAGGCGATCGAGCTGGCCAACGACGTCGAGTACGGCCTGACCGCGTCCATCTGGACCAACGACCTGAACCTGGCCATGCGTGCCTCGCGCGACGTCCGCGCCGGCTACGTCTGGGTGAACGGCGTGTCGCGGCACTTCCTCGGCACCGGGTTCGGCGGCTTCAAGAACTCCGGCATCGGGCGCGAGGAGTGCTTCGACGAGATGCTCAGCTACACCGAGACGAAGACGGTGCACGTCCGTGTGTGAATGGAGTCTCCCTTGAAGCCTGAACCGTTGAACGTTCCGATCACCGAACGGCCCCCCTTGGCATGGGGCAGCGACGCCATCGCGGAACTGCTCAGCCGTCTCGACCTGCCGTACATCGCCATGGTTCCCGGTTCGAGCTACCGGGGACTGCACGACAGCCTGGTGAACTACCTCGGCAACACCGGGCCGCAGCTGATCGTGTGCCTGCACGAGGAGCACTCCGTCGCCATCGCGCAGGGGTACGCCAAGGTGACCGGCCGGCCGATGCTCGTCGGACTCCACAGCAACGTGGGCCTGATGCACGCCGCGATGGCGATCTACAACGCCTACTGCGACCGCGCCCCCATGGTCATGATCGGAGCGACCGGGCCGCTGGACGCCGCGAAGCGCCGGCCGTGGATCGACTGGGTGCACACCTCCGCCGATCAGGGCGCGATCATCCGCCACTACGTGAAGTGGGACGACCAGCCCGGCTCGGTGGAGGCGGCGCTGGAGTCGCTGATGCGCGGATATGTCCTCACCCGGGCAGAGCCGTCCGCCCCGGTCTACATCTGCCTCGACTCGGAGATCCAGGAGTGCGAGGTCGACGCCGCCGTCCAGGTTCCCGGGCCTGAGCGGTACCCGGTTCCCACCGACCCCGCGCCGGACGCGGGCACGGTCGACGAGATCCTCGCGATGCTCGCCTCGGCCGAGCGGCCGCTGATCCTGCTCGGCCGGGGTGGTCGCACCGAGGAGGAGTGGCACCGGCGGGTGGCTCTGGTCGAGGCGCTGGGCGCCTGCTGCCTGACCGACCTGCGCATGCCGGCGGCCTTCCCCACCCAGCATCCGCGCCACCCCGCCACGCCTGGTGCGGGCCGCCTGAGCAGGACCGGTGCCGAGCTGGTACGGCAGAGCGACCTGATCCTCAGCCTGAACTGGACGGAGCTGTCGGGAACCCTCGCCGCGGCGTTCGGGACCGGACCGCGGCCCCCGGTGGTCCACTGCAAGAACCTGGGAGCCCTGCTCAACGGGTGGACCAAGGACCATTTCGCGCTGGTCTCCGCAGACCTGGAGGTCACGGCCGGCGCGGACCAGATGGTCTCGGCCCTGCTGGCCCGGGTGGGCGAGCCGATCCAGCGGCCCGGCTGGCCGCCGGCGCTCCCGGCCACCCGGCCGAGCGGCCGTCCGGAGGTCGACGGCGACCCCATCCTGATGTCCGACCTCGCCACCGCGATCCGCGAGGCCGCCGACACCAGGAAGATCACCTACACCACGCTGCCGCTGGGCTGGTCCGGAGAGGACGCGCTGTTCGCCGACCCGCTGGACTACCTCGGCCGCGACGGCGGCGGCGGTGTCGGTTCCGGGCCCGGCATCGCGGTCGGGGCCGCGCTGGCTCTGGACGGGACGGGCCGCGTGCCGGTCGCCGTGCTGGGCGACGGTGACTACCTGATGGGCAGCTCGGCACTGTGGACCGCCGCGCACTACCGGCTGCCGCTGCTGGTGATCGTCGCGAACAACCGGTCGTACTTCAACGACGAGGGGCACCAGCGGCAGGTCGCGGAGCGGCGCTCGCGTCCGGTCGAGAACCGGAGCGTGGGACAGCACCTGCGCGACCCCGACCCGGACCTGCCGACGATCGCTCGTGGCCACGGGCTGTCGGCGTACGGCCCGATCCTGGACCCGAGTGAGCTGCGACCGGCGCTTGCCAAAGCGTTCGACGAGGTCAGCGCGGGCGGGACGGTCGTCGTGGACGTCCGGGTCAATCCGCACGGCTACGGTCGGGCCTGATCAGGGAGTTCTGGTGAAACTGTTCATCGAGGTCGAGAAGTGTTGCGGGTTCGGCGAGTGCATCGCCCTCGCGCCTGATTTGTTCCGTATGGGGGAGGACAACCGGGCCCGGCTGATCGGTGCCGGGACGGTGGACCAAGCCGACGAGGAGCGTGCGCGCACCGCGGCCTTCGCCTGCCCGGCGGAGGCCATCGGGGTCGAGGAATGACGGGCGTTCTGATCGTCGGTGGTTCCATCGCCGGTGTGCGGACCGCCGAGGGGCTGCGCCGGCTCTCGTACGAGGGCGGTATCACCATCCTCGAAGCGGGTCCGGACCTGCCGTACGACCGGCCCGCGCTGTCGAAGCAGCTCCTCGCGGCGGGGGAGAGCGCCGAGTCGGTCATGTTGCGCTCGCAGGCGGATCTGGACAAGGCCGGGATCGAGCTGCGCCGGGGCTGCCGCGCTGTCGGCCTCGACGTCGAGGCGCGCACGGTGCGCCTGGCCGATGGCGCGCTGATCGACTACTCCGACCTGGTCATCGCCACGGGCTCCGCGCCCCGGAAACTGCCCGCAGCCCACGGCGTCCACTATCTGCGTACGTTGCGGGACGCCCTGGATCTTCGCGACGCCATCGAAGGTCCGGTCCGGGTCGTGGTCGTGGGAGCCGGTTTCATCGGTTCCGAGGTGGCCGCCGCGGCAACCGCGCGATCGGCGAGCGTCACCGTGGTCGAGCCGTACGCGTTTCCGCTCGGCCGGGTGCTCGGCGACCTCGTCGGCAAGCGGCTCGCGCGACTGCACGAGAGCAAGGGGGTCCAGCTCATCCTGGGCCGCTCCGTGCGCGAGGTCGGCGCTGACGGCGCGGGCGGGCGGCGAGTGGTGCTCGACGACGGCACCACGCTGGACTGCGACGTGGTGGTCGTCGGCATCGGCGCGACTCCCCGCACGGGCTGGCTGGCCGGGTCGGGACTCGACGTGGCCGACGGCGTCGGCTGCGACGAGTTCTGCCACGCGAGCGCGCCGCACGTCTTCGCCGCCGGTGACGTCGCACGCTGGCCGAACGCGCTGTTCGCCGAGGTGATGCGCATCGAGCACTGGACGAACGCCGTCGAGCAAGCGGGGGTCGTGGCGTGGAATATCGTGCATCCGGACAAACCGCGCGCCTACGCGCCGGTTCCGTATGTCTGGTCGGATCAGTACGGGAGCCGGCTCCAGATCGTCGGCCGACCCCGTGCCGATGACGAGGTGCGGATCGTGCTCGACGATCCAGCCGACGGCAGCCTGGTCGCGCTGTACGTCCGCGATCGGCGCCTCGCCGGCGCCTTCGCTCTGAACGCGCCGTCGCAGACGCTCCAGTTGCGTCGCGCACTGGCCGCGCGAGCTCCGCTGGACGAGATCATGGCTACCATTGGAGTTGAATACTGAAGAGTGGATACACTTGCTGTTCTGAGAAAGGTCGGGCTATGGCTCACGTCGCTGAACTGATTCAGCCGGACCGCGTGCACTCCGCGGTCTTCACCAGGGAGGACATCTACGAGGCCGAGCTCGAGAACATCTTCTACCGCTACTGGGTGTTCGTGGCGCACGAGTCGGAGATTCCCCAACCGGGCGACTACTGCACGAAGTGGATCGGCCAGAAGCAACTCATCGTCTCGCGAGCCGCCTCCGGCGAGATCGGCATCTTCTTCAACCGCTGCCGGCACCGCGGCGCCGCCGTCTGCATGGACGAGTACGGCAACGCGTCCTTCTTCCGCTGCCCCTACCACGGCTGGACGTACAACTCCTCGGGTGACCTGGTCGGTGTTCCGTACCCGTCCCGGTACGGCGACGGCTTCGACAAGAGCACGCTGGGTCTCGGCCGGGTCCCCCGCGTCGCGTCCGTCGCGGGGTTCATCTTCGCGTCGATGGCCGAGGAGGGCCCCACGCTGGACGAACACCTGGGCAAGGCGGCCGGCTACCTGCGGGACTTCGTCAAGGCGTCGCCGCTGAGCACCGTGCGCCTGTCGGCCGGAACGTCCAAGTCGATGTTCTGGGGCAACTGGAAGTTCGTGGGCATGGACGGCTACCACACCAACTTCACCCACAAGACGGTCCTCGACCTGCGCCAGCGCAAGCAAGGCGCCTCGTACAACCGGGGCGCCGGCAACTCCGACAAGTCGTCGAACGAGAGCTGGGACCTGGGCAACGGTCACTGCCGGCTGGACCTGACCGGGAAGGACAAGGTCGCCGTCGGGGCCGTGTCCAACACCTCGATCGCCGCCGGTATCCCCGACACCGCCGACGGCCGCGAGTACATGCGCCTGATGACCGAGGCCTACGGAGACGACGCGCCCGAGGTCATCCGGAGATCCCGTGACGTGCACATCCACGTCTGGCCGAACCTGCAGCTGATCGGATCCCAGGTGCGCGTCGTCCGCCCGCTCGCCGCGGGGCGTACCGAGGTGATGAGCTATCCGGCGATGCTGGACGGCGTGCCGGATTCCGTCAACACGGAGAGGATCCGCTCCTTCGAGTGGTTCAGCGGCGTCGCCAGCTTCGGCACCCCCGACGACACCGAGGTCTTCGAGCGCAACCAGATCGGGCTTCAGGCCGACTACATCCCCTGGCTGGTCCTGGCGCGCGGGCTGACCGTCGCGCCGCAGGAGGACGGCTCGGTGGTCGGCAACGTCACCGACGAGGTGCCGCAGCGCGCCCAGATGAAGGCATGGCTGCGCGCCATGAGCGACGGTCCCGCTCGGATCGAAGGCGAGGCACAGTGACCGACATGGCCCTGCTCGGCGACGTGACCGAGTTCCTGCTCCTGGAGGCCGAGCTGGCCGACGCCGGCGCGTACGAGGAGTGGCTCGCGCTGTGGGACGATCCGTGCACCTACTGGGTGCCCTGCAATCTTGACGACTACGACCCGGCGAAGCACGTCTCGATCATCTACGACGATCGCGCCCGCCTGGAAGAACGCTGCTTTCGGCTGACGACCGGAGGGGCTCACTCGCAGGAGCCCCGGTCGAAGGTGTGCCGGGTGGTCGGAAACATCCGCGTCGTGAACCCCGAGGGCGAGGAGGGGACCGTCGAGGCCACCGCTCGGGCGATCATGGTCGAGCTGCGCCTGGGCCGCAAGTCGGTCTACGCCGCCCGCTGCCACTACACGCTGCGGCGCACGCTGTCGGGCTTCAAGCTGCGCAGTAAGAAAGTAGTGTTGCTTGACGCCGACGAACCGCTGGGCAACATGACGTTCCTCATCTGATCGACGTGACCGAGACACCGGATTCGAGGTATGCCATGGCCGGCCTCAACGGCTCGAAGCGGGAGTCGCTCGATGCTTTCGCCAAAGGAGTAGTGGTCGGCAACGAGTTCGCCTCCATCGAGATATCGGTCGACACGTCAGGGCGCGTGCCCAGGGCCGTCCTGAGAGACGTCACGTCCGGCCAGGCCCGCTACATCGATCCGCTCGTGCTGGAGGCGCTGGTCTACATGTCCGACGAGGCGATGCAGTCCCTGGCGGACCCGAACCTGATCGTGTCGGACTAGCGTTGATCCATCGATTCATGTACGGCGGTGGCCGCGCGTAGTCCCGATTCCAATGCCCCCTCGATCCAGGCGTGCCAGAGCGAGCAGTGCTCACCGGCGAAATGGATCCGGCCTTCCGGCTTGAGGATGTCCTCGTGCAGGCCGGACTGCTGCTGCGGCTCGAACAGCGCGAACGCCCCGGCCGCCCACGGGTCGTCGTACCAGCAGTGGCTGACGCCGAATTCGAAGGTGTCGTTGATTTCGGGGTGGACTTTGGCGACGTCTTCGAGGGCCTGCTGGATGCGGCGTTCTCGGGACATGGCGCCCCAGCGCAGGGCGTCCTGGCCCCAGGTGTAGCTGGCGAGCAGGACGGCGCGGTCCTCGTGGGGGTCGGAGAAGGAGGGGTAGCAGATGCGGCGGATCGGGAGGTCGGTGACGGTGGTGCCGCCGACGATCCCGTCGGTTCGTTCCCAGAAGCGGCGGCGGACCTGGAAGAGGATCTTGGTGGAGGCGTTGTAGTGGAGTTCGCGGATCGCGCGTTGTTTGCCCCGGGAGAAGGGCGGGGTGATCTCGACGTCGCGGAGGACCGAGAAGGGGATCGTGCAGATCGCGTAGTCGGCGGTGAGGGTGGTGTGGCCGGTGGTGGTGCGCACGTGCAGGCGCACGCCGTCGGCGTCCTGCTCGATCGCGTGCACCTCGTGGCCGAACCTGACCTGGTCCTTGATCTGCTGGTACAACGCGGTCGGCAGCCGGTCGGAGCCGCCCACGATCTCCTGCATGTCCTCGAAGGCGCGGCCGATGATCTCGCGGAACTGCTCGATGATGGCGGCGTTCAGGTTGGCCTCGCGGAAGCTCATGATCCCGTAGAGCTCGATGGCGCCGGGGGAGAAGCCGCGTTCGAGGAGGAACGCCCGGATCGAGTAGCGGTCGTATTCGGCGCAGAGCCGGTCCAGGGCGTTCTCGCCCTCCTGGGCGTACAGGTCGTGGATCTCGGCGGTGGCTTCTCGCCATAGATCCGTGTACGTACGGCCCTGCTCGTGGGGCGCCAGGTCGAAATCGAGCAGGTCGGGTTCGGCGTCGAGCTGGCCCATGGTGAGGCGTTTGCCCTGGATGTAGGCGAGCGTGCGGGGGTTGTCCATCACGAACGGGCGCAGGTCCAGGCCGAACCGATGGCAGTATTCCAGGGTCAGGTCGTGCACCCGGGGGATGCGCATGGCACCCGCCTCCGCGTACAGGCCGGGCGCGAAGCCGCGCAGGGTGTGGACCCGGCCGCCCACCCGATCTTGCGCCTCCAGCACGGTCACCTCATGCCCCCGCCCGATCAGCTCGTACGCGGCCACCAGCCCGGCCATCCCGGCCCCGATCACCAGCACCCGCTTCGGCGTGGACACCCCGGCCAGCCCGTTCGACGCCATGGCGACCAGCTCGGCGGGGACCCGCACCCCCGGGTCGGGTTGGGCAGCCCCCGCCGCGACCAGCTCGGCGGAGGCGGGAGCGGGGAGATCCCTCATGCGTGCAGAGTCCTTCCTCAGGGGGGCCTGACGATAATCCAGTGTACGCGGACGCTCACGTTGTGTAATCAGGGATTTTCGGCGGGCGGCCTTGTCACGCTGACGGTCGGCAGCGGGGCGACAGCGTTGTTGACCAGCGCCGTCGCCACCGCGGTCCCGGCGGCGATCACCACGGCGGTGAGCGGGGCGGCGACCGCGCGGGCGCTGCGCAGGCTGCGGATCCGGACCCAGGGTTCGGTGGCCAGCCGCAGCAGCCGCCACTCCCAGAAGAGCCCGAGCCCGAGACAGACCACGGTCAGATTGCCCATCGCGAGCACGGCTCCGATCAGCACTTCGGCCGGCGTGGGCAGCGGCGTGACGAACGCGGCAGGGTCGGCGGTCAGCGTGACGACAAGCGAGGACACGTGCGAAGGAAGGGCGATGACCACCGCGGCCAGCAGCAGGGACAGCGACTTGCTGAGCGGCTGGTCGCCGCGGACCCGAGGATAGAAGAAGCCGAAGATCGCGCACAGCAGTGGCGCGATCGACGCGGTCGCCAGGACCGGGACCCAGCCGTCCGGCGAGGTCGTCTGGATCAGCCTGACGGTGGTGAACGGAATCGACAGCACCAGCCCGACCCCGAAGGCGGCGACGGCCCCCTGCCACGGCGTGCGCCCCGCGGCCGTGGAGAGCGCGAGGTCGGAGTCGATCGGTCCGGTGGCGTCGTCGCTCGCCCTCAGCAGGGTGCGCCGCTGCTTCTCGAAGACCGCCACCGGCATCTCCCCGGCGGCCACCCGGCCGCGGCCCTGCCGCAGGAGGTCGGTGAGGGCGGCACGGGCGAAACGCCGGCCCACCATCGCCCGGACCAGCGCACGATGCTGCTCGCCCGTCACGTCCGGGCCGCTTTTCGCCCGCAGGGCGGCCGGGCCGGACAACAACCACTCCACGGTGGCCCACATGATGACGATGGTGACCAGCGCCGCGAGGGTCAGGGAGACGTAGGCCAGGGCAAGAACGAGCTGGGTCAGGAAGAGCCCCAGCGTCATCGTGCTGGACGCCTCGCCCGCGAAGACGGCGGCGGGGGAGTGACCCAGTCGCCGCAGCCGCACCACCAACATCACCGACAGCAGGGCGAGGAGGAGGGGAGCGGTGACGGACACGCCGGGGATCAGCAGGGCGAACTCATCCCAGCTCATGATGAGCGGTATCGATTCGGCTTGGGTCTGCCACATGGCGACCGTGATGGCCAGGATCAGGGTCGCTCCCAACCACAGGAACCCCCGCGCCGGCCAGCGTCCGGCGGCCACCGCCCAGCCCGCGCCCAGCAGCAGGATCACGTCCAGGGCCAGGAGCGACGACCAGGTCGCGTACCCGGGCGCCCACCCGAGCTGCCCGATGCGGACGGTGACCAGAACGCCCGTGCCCAGGAGGAGGACGGCGATCATGGGCGCGTGCCGCCGCGTTCGCCGGAGGGTCGTCGCCAGTAAGGCGGCAATCGGGAGCAGGATGACCAGCCACCAAGAAGTCTCCGTCAAGACCGCCAGGCCTGATCCTGCCAGTAAGGCTCCCGCCAGCGCGCCCGCGATCGACGTGAGGGTGAGCACCGAACCCGGCCACGGTGGCGGGCCCATCCTCCGGCCGGCCAGCACGAGCACGAGAACGGGCAGGCCGCCGAGCAGCAGTCCGTATATGAGCGCCGTCAACCCCGTCGTCAGGTCCGGTGCGGCGGCACCGGCGGCATAGAAGATCACAACCCAGAGCACCAGCAGCCAGTTGTCCCGGCGCCGCCACCAAACCACCCCGAGCGATCGCACGAACGTCCACATCACCGCGAAGATCACCAGGAACACGACCGCGTAGAGCGCGGATGCGAACTGCCACGACATCTGCTCGCCGGGGGGCATGTCAGTCTCCCCCGGATCCAGGACGACGTCGCCGTATGAATCTCCCGCGAGATATGCGGCCACTCCCGCCACCGAATCCGGCGTGTCCTCACCGAAGACGACACGAGTGATCCGGGTCCCGTCGAACCGAATGCTGTCATGCTCCTGCGCCCCAGGCGTGGCCCCCGTCACACCCATGACCATCAACCCTGGCGCGGTCACGATGATCTCGTGGGAGGCGGGGCGGGTGATTCCTTCCCCGGGCATGGGAGGCCAGAACGAGAGACGGCAGCTCCGGGCGCCGATCTGACCGCAGGTGGCGTAGCCGGCACCGGTCACCGTGACGACAACCTGACCGGACTTCGGGTCGATCCGGAGCCGGGGTACACCGAACTGCACCGACAGATCCGCGCCTTCGGTGAACGCCGCCACCTCCCCGAGCCTTTCCTCCACGAAGCCGGGTGCCGTCAGAGCCGCTCCGGAGCGCAGCCGGGCGAGATCAGGGTCGTCGGCTCGCAAACGCCATTCATGGGCGACACCGATCTTGACGTAAATCGCATCGGCGGGCTCCTCGAATCGGGGCCGCAGCGCCTCTTCGATCTCGTCCCTCGGCGCCGTGGTCACGGTGACCCGGGTCATGGCGGTGAGACCCTCCCCGCGGGTGACCCCGCCCGGAGGTGGGACCACCTGGAGCTGCGCGCTGCCGTACAAGGGACCGGTCGCGCACTTGACCTTCACCTCGTACGTGCCTGGCGGGACGTTGCCCCCCACATACACCGTTCCGGTCGCCAACCCGGCGCTGGTCACATCAGACAGGCTGTACGAGTACTGGAACATCTCCGACACCGCCATCGCCGATTCTCCGCGGCATCGCGCGGTCACCGCCACCTCGAAGTCCGGCGGGACCTTGGCGGGGCTCACGACAACGTCCGGAGCCGGCGGGGTGGGTTCGTCTTCGGGCGCCACCTCCTCCGGCTCGTGGATTTCCGTGACCGATGGGGGTGCCGGAAGCTGGAACACCGCCACCGCCTCGGCGGTCGCGATTACCGCGACGGCTGCGGCGATGATCAGAAGCCGGACCCGTGTGTACCGCACCCGTCGATCTTCATCTCACTCGGTCGTCACGTCCAGACCGCTGATCCACTGGATATCAGTCGTCAATACCCAGGAATGTGCGAGCGGCGGCGGTGGTCATCGGGGGGCGCTGGGCGAGGGTGGCGGCTGAGGCGGCTCGGGTGACGAGTTCGGCGTTGTCGCGTACGGGTCTGCCCTTGGCGAAGGTGAGGGTGTCCTCCATGCCGACGCGGAGATGGCCGCCCGCGGACAGGGCCGCCAGCAGGACCGGGACCGAGGTCCGGCCGATTCCGGTCGCGGACCAGGTCGCGCCGTCCGGGAGGGCCTGGATGGCGGCGGCCATCGTACGGAGGTCGCCGTCGAAGCCGCCAGGCACGCCCATGACCAGGTCGCAGTGGATGTGGCCGCCGTGAGGTGGGCCGTACGCCGATAGGAGGCGGTGCAAAGTGACCACGTGGCCGAGGTCGAAGAGTTCGAATTCGGGGACGATGCCCTTTTCCTGGGTGGCCTGGTAGAGGTCGGTGATGAAGCCCCACGGGTTCATGAAGACGTCGTCGCCGAAGTTGACGGTGCCGCAGGTCAGGGAGCAGGCGTCGGGGGCTGCTTGGAGGACGTTCAGGCGGTCCTCGTAGGGGTCGGTGACCGCGCCGCCGGTGGAGAGTTGCACGATCAGCGAGGTGTGGGCGCGCAGCGCGGCGACCGTGTCCTTGAGGCGGGGGAGGTCCAGGGTCGGTCGGGCCTTGTCATCGCGGATGTGCACGTGGATGACGGCCGCGCCCGCCGCCTGGCAGGCGATCGCGGTGGCCACCAGCTCGTCCAGGGTGACCGGGAGGGCGGGAGTTCTGGTTTTGTCCGCCTCCGCTCCGGTGGGAGCGACGGTGATGAGGGTCGCGGCAGTCATGTGCCAGATATTGCCTGCTAGCGATGGGGTGGGACAAGATGTTTCCCTGAGTCATGACTCAGGAATCGTTTCCCCGTGATCGAAGTGAATCGGTTCTTGAGTGATCGGTTCCGTGCGTGTTCGAAGTGAGGACGGTGAGTGATGCGAGAGCCCGGCGTTTCCCCGGCGGCTGTTCCCCGCGAAGACGGCGGTTGGACCGCGTCACCGCTGGACTCGCATCAAGGGCGCGCGGGGGGCTTGAGCTCGACCGGCTCATCAGCGGACGCGAGCGCGCGCCCGCCTGGCTCACCGGTGGGCCTGCATCGGGTGGTGGCTCCCGTCGGGGTGTTGCCGCAGGCGGCCGAGCGACTGGACGCCTCGCCCGAGTTGTGGCCGGGGGAGGTGCGGATCCGGGTCGAACGGCTCAACCTGGACGCGGCTTCCTTCCGGCAGCTGTCGGACAAGCACGGCGACGCGGTGCGCGCGGAGGTTCTCGCGATCATCGAGGCGCGCGGCAAGATGCACAACCCGGTCACCGGGTCCGGCGGCATGCTGGTCGGCGTCGTGGACGAGGTCACGCCGGAATCGCCGCTCGGGCTGAAGCCCGGCGATCGGGTGGCCACGCTGGTGTCGCTGACCCTCACCCCGTTGCGGATCACCGACGGGCTCGCCCGCTGGGACGGGCACTCCGAGCAGGTGCCCGCCGAAGGCCACGCGATCCTGTTCGCCCGCTCGATCGCGGCCGTGCTGCCTTACGATCTGCCGGTCCCGCTGGCCTTGTCCGTCATGGACGTCTGCGGTGCGCCCGCCCTCACCCAGCGGGTGGTCACCCCGGGCTCGGTGGTGGCGGTGATCGGCGCTGCCGGGAAGAGCGGATCGCTGTCGCTGGCCGCCGCCCGGCGTGCCGGGGCCGCGAGGCTGATCGGCATAGTGCCGCACGCCAGGGAAGCAGAAAAGCTAACCACCGCCGGGCTCGCCGACGAGGTCGTCATCGCCGACGCCCGCGATCCGGTCGCGCTCGCCGCGGCCGTCTCCCAGGCGGGAGGTCCGGCGGACGTGACCGTGGTCTGCGTGGACGTGCCCGGCTGCGAGCACGGCTCCATCCTGGCCACCCGGGACGGCGGCACCGTGATCTTCTTCTCGATGGCGACCTCGTTCAGCGCGGCCGCTCTCGGCGCAGAAGGGCTCGCCGCCGACGTGACCATGCTGGTCGGCAACGGGTACGCCCCCGGCCACGCCGACCTGGCCCTGGACCTGCTGCGATCCGAGCCTGGCGTGCGCGGGCTGTTCGAGGGGAGACTCGCGTGAGCAAGCTGGGCCTGGATCCCGAGGTCGTCGCGAAGGCCAGGCGGCTGGCGGCGCGGGCGGCCGAGCCGATCATCGAGCTGGCGCGCACGCACACGACCGTGTCGGTGGAGCGCGCCGTGCTCCGGCTGGCCGGGGTGAGCGGGGCCGACGCGGACGGCACACCTTGGGTGAACCGGATCGTGGACGCCGTGCGGGCGCAGGTCGGGCTAGAGCACGGGATCGCGTTGCCGGTGTTCCACGCGTTGCGGGAGCACCAGGATCCGCGGGAGCTGGTGAGCGCGCGGTTCGAGGTGCCGGAGGGGGCGCAAGCCGTACAGGCCGGGAAGCGGGCACGGGAGGCGGTGGCGCGCGGGATCGCGAGGATCGACGCGAACCGGGCCGATCGGGATCGGCTGCTGGGCAAGCACGGGGATCCGGAGCCGCCGTGGGTCTATCTGATCGTGGCCACCGGCGACATCTATGAGGACATTCCGCAGGCGCAGGCCGCCGCCCGGGAGGGGGCGGACGTGATCGCGGTGATCCGCTCGACCGGGCAGTCGCTGCTGGACTTCGTGCCCGAGGGCGCCACCCGGCAGGGGTACGCCGGGACGTACGCCACGCAGGAGAACTTCCGGCTGATGCGGGCCGCGCTCGACGAGGTGTCGGGGGAGCTGGGGCGGTATGTCCGGCTGACCAACTACGCCAGCGGGCTGTGCATGCCGGAGATCGCCACGCTGGCCGGTCTCGAACGCCTCGACATGATGCTCAACGACTGCATGTACGGCATCATCTTCCGCGACATCAACCCCAAACGCACCTTCATCGACCAGCGCTTCTCCCGGCAGATCCACGCGCGCGCCGGAATCGTCATCAACACCGGCGAGGACAACTACCTGACCACGGCGGACGCGGTCGACGCCGCGCACACGGTGATCGCCTCCCAGCTCCTCAACGAACGATTCGGCCACGAGGCCGGACTGACCGACAGCCAGCTCGGCCTCGGCCACGCTTTCGAGATAAATCCGGATTTGCCGGATTCGTTCAGGCTGGAGCTGGCGCACGCGCAGCTGGTCCGCGAGCTGTTCCCCGACGCGCCGCTCAAGTACATGCCGCCCACCAAGCACATGACCGGCAACATCTTCGCCGGGTACCTGCTGGACGCGTTCTTCAACCTGGCCGGCGTGCTGACCGGCCAGTCGATCATCCTGATCGGCATGATGACCGAGGGCATCCACACGCCCTGGCTCTCCGACCGCGACCTGGCCCTGGAGAACGTGCGCTACGTCCGGCGGGCCGCGGGCGCGCTCGCCGAGGACTTCCATCCCGCGCCCGGCGGTTTCATCGTCGAACGCGCCCGGCGGGTGCTCGCCGAGACCGTGGACCTGCTCGGCCGGGTCGCCGACGACGGCCTGCTCACCGCCATCGCCGGCGGCACCTTCGGCGTCACCCGCCGCCCCGCCGACCGCGGCAAGGGCCTGGACGGCGTGATCGAGCAGGCTGACGGCTACTACAACCCGGCCACCGAGATCCTTGAGGAGCGCCCGTGACCATCTCGGTCGACACGATCAAGCAGATCATCCGCCCGTACGGCGACACGACCGGTGACGCCATGGTGCAGGTCTCCTTCACCCTGCCCGTCCCCCAGGGCCCCCGCGCCGACGCCGCCGCTCTTCAACTGGCTGGAAAAATGGGCCTGGATCCGGTCAGCGTCGTCCACACCAAGGCAATGGGCCCAGATTTCACGTTCTTCATCGTGTACGGAAAAGCCACCCACCTCATCGACTACGCGAGCATCGTCGTCCCCGAAGGGCGCGAATACCCGCTGCTCACCCCGAACCAGGTCAACCTGGCCATCAAGACTGTGCTCGCCCGCAAGCTGGTCGTCGTGGGGGCATGCATCGGGACGGACGCGCACACAGTGGGCATCGACGCCATCCTCAACGTGAAAGGCTTCGCGGGGGAGAAGGGCCTGGAGTACTACCGGGAGATCGAGGTGCACAACCTGGGCGCCCAGGTCGAGGTGGACGAGCTCGTCGCCCGGGCCAAGGGCGCCAACGCGGACGCGGTGCTGGTCTCCCAGGTGGTGACGCAGAAGAGCGCGCACCTGCACAACACCAAGCAGATGGCGGCGGCGTTCGCGGACGCGTACCCGACGTCGGTGACCGGCGGGCTCGGGCGGCCGCTGCTGGTGGTGGGCGGGCCGAGGTTCGACACGGTGACGCCGTCCGACCTGGGGGTGGACCGGATCTTCGGGAAGGGGACCACGCCCGGCGAGGTGGCCAGCTATCTGGTGGCCGCGCTGATTCCCACGTGGAACCCGGCATGAAGGTGACACATCGGCGGTATGTGCCGTATTCGCATGCGCACTATGGCGGGTCGCTGGTCGACGGCGCGTACGTGCTGGGGCTGTTCGGGGATGTCGCCACCGAGGTCTGCATCCGGATGGACGGGGACGAAGGGCTGTTCGCCTCCTATTCGGACGTGCAGTTTCTGGCCGCCGTACGGGCCGGGGACGTGCTCGAGGTGAGCGCCGAGGTGACCAGGGTCGGCAACCGGAGCAGGACCCTGGCCTTCGAGGCGCTGGTGGTCTGCCGGGCCAGGCCGGACCTGTCGGCGTCGGCCGCGGAGGTGCTGGAGCCGCCGATCGTGGCGACCACCGCGGTCGGGGTGGTGGTCGTCCCGGTCAGCTCTGGTTGAGCGCTTCGGCTTTCAGGCGCTCGAACTCCTCCTCGGAGAGGGCGCCGGAGGCGCGCAGCGAGTCGAGCTGGGTGAGCCGCTGGATGCGGGCGTCCACGTCGCTGCGCGGGTAGCGCAGGCGCTCGGAGACGGCGCGCAGGTCGTCCAGGACGACCGGGTCGTCGGGCTTGTCCGGGTCGTAGGCGACGGTGAGCGTGGCGCCCTGCGGGATCAGGGTCATGGTCCGGTAGCGGAACTCCAGCCCGGGCACGTCCGGCACCTGGATCGTGAGCCGGTAGACCGGCTGGCCGTTGACGCGCGTCGACGTCGCCTGCGCCTTCGACACCACGGCCTGCGCCGGGATGCCGTGCTCCCGCAGGTAGTCCTCCCGCTTCACGCGCGCGATCCAGCGGATGGCCAGTGTGACGGCGATGCCCAGCATGACGAAGCCGATGGCCAGGAAGACGAGCGCGAGGACCATGTTCGCGGTCTCGCTCTCCAGGCAGTGGGCGACCCGGCCGTCGACGTCCCGGCAGGTGAAGCTCGCGGCCTCGTCGTCGAGCACCAGCCAGCGGTAGGCGAAAAACGCGCCCAGCGGGAGGCTCCACAGCGCCTGGATGAGGATGGCGAAGACGATCCAGAAGCGCGCTTTCTTCGGCATGCGCGAAGACTAATGGGTGCGATTACGGAGGGGTAGATGTGTGTGCGGCATATGCTCGCTCACTGAGCGTGGCGTAGTCGAGGTCCCACAAGAACGGTCCCGGATCTCTGTGAATTCGCTCCGGGTGTGGCGCACTAAGTTACGGTAGCGTAGGTTGTGAATTCGCAGGTTAGGGGTAGAAATGTCGCGTGAGCTGACTCAGACTGAGCTCCTGGTGGAGCTGGAACACGTGGTCGAGGAGAACCTGAACCGGCATCTCGCAGTGGCCAAGGAATGGTTCCCGCACGAATACGTTCCGTATAGTGACGGCAGGACGTTCGACGGCGTGCTGGGCGGGGAGGCATGGCGTCCGGAGGATTCAACCATCCCGGAGCCGGCCCGCGTCTCGCTCGTGGTGAACCTGCTGACCGAGGACAACCTGCCCAGCTACCACCACGAGATCGCCACCACCTTCGGGCGGGACGGCGCGTGGGGCACCTGGGTGCACCGCTGGACGGCCGAGGAGGGCCGCCACGCGATCGTCATCCGCGACTACCTGACGGCCAGCCGCGCCGTCGATCCGACCGCGCTCGAGCGGGCCCGGATGACGCACATGGAAACCGGCTTCGCCACCGAATACGGCACGATGCTCCAGCAGCTGGCCTACGTCTCCTTCCAGGAGCTGGCCACCCGGATCGCCCACCGCAACACCGGCAGGGTCTCCGGCGACCCCGTCTGCGAGCGCATCCTCGCCCGCGTCGCCGCCGACGAGAACCTGCACATGCTCTTCTACCGCAACCTGCTGGGCGCGGCCTTCGAACTCGCCCCGTCCCAGACCATGCGCGCCGTCACCGACGTGGTCAAATCCTTCCAGATGCCCGGCGCCGGCATGCAGGGCTTCGCCCGCAAGTCCGTCACGATCGCGATGGCCGGAATCTATGACCTCCGCCTCCACTGCGACGAGGTCCTCGCCCCCGTCCTGCGCCAGTGGAAGGTCAACGACATCACCGGCCTCGACGCCGAGGGCGAGAAGGCCCGCGAGGAACTCAACACCTTCATGACCCAACTCGACGTCATGGCCACCAAGTTCGAAGAACGCCGCGCCGCCCGCCACGCCCGCGAAGCCGCCCGGCTCTAGGGAGTTCCCGTCAGAGGTAGAGGCCCGTGCCGTGGTCGGTCTGGGGCGTGGCGACCGCGTGGAGGTCGCGTTCGCGCATGACCAGGTAGATCTGGCCGTGGACCTCTACCTCTGGCTGGTCTTCGGGGCTGAACAGGACTTTGTCGCCGACTTTGACTGAGCGGGCGTTGGCGCCGACGCCCGTGACCTCGCCCCAGAGGAGGCGGTTTTCCATCTTGACGGTGGCCGGGATGACGATGCCCGCGGTGCTGCGTCGTTCCTCGGTCTCCTGCTCGACCTTGACCATGACTCGGTCGTGCAGCATCTGGATCTCGAACTTCGGGTCGGCCACATTTAGCAGTTTACTGGGCTTCCGACGGCAAGTAGCCACGTGTCACAAGTCCGTTAAATCCGGGCGGTGCCCGCGTGCGCGGACCGTTCCACATGCCCGAGCCTCAGCCATATATCCGGATTTTTCGCGTTGAAATAATTGGCACCCCCACTTCCTGGCGTGCCAACGCGAATCGCAGGGGTATGCCCATAATTGCCGAATTCGATTCGACGTTCTGTGATTTTGTCACGGTGTCAACCGCAGTTGAATTCTCTGAGGCTCCCCGTCAATAAGGAATCCGCCGCTATAACTATGCCTTGCGATCTCACCAGATAGCCATTTCGCGCCTTCAATAGGAAAAGGCCGTAGATATGGCACATGTCTGGATTTCCCCATAGGAGGCATGGTGGCATTCGTGCGCAGATTCGGTCCGGCCGTCCTCGGCCTGACCTCGGCCTTCGTCCTGATTCCCGGGACCGCGGCCCACGCCGTCGAGCCAATGATCAATATGAAGATCCTGCTCGTGTCCGACGGCACCCCGTCCACCGAGGCGATCGCCAACGCGATGGACTCCGAAGGCGTGCCGTACCAGAAAGTGGATCTCACCAGCCCCGGGCGGCCGATCATCACCCCCGGATTTCTGGCCGACACGGTCGGCGCGTCCGACCGGGCCAAGTTCCAGGGCGTGATCCTGCCGAACGCCAATCCCTTCACCGATCAGGCGGAAATGACCGCGCTGGTGAACTTCGAGAAGAAATTCGGCATCCGCCAGCTCAGCGCGTACGTCTACGCCTACCCGGACGTCGGCCTGAATTATCCCGAATACGCCGGAACCCTGGACGGCATGACCGCCACGGTCGTCCCCGGCGGCCCGTTCCCGTACCTGGCCGGGCAGGTGCCGTTCGAGGACGAGTCGCCCGTCGTCGGCGAGAGCTACGGCTACCTGGCCACGCCGCTGCCCGACGACCCGGCCGGCGGCCGGAGCTTCCAGCCGCTGCTCACCGCGCCCGTCCCGAACAGCGCCACCCAGGGCGTACTCGCCGGGGTCTACACCCACGACGGGCGCAGCGAGATGGTCGTCACCGCCGCGTTCAACCAGAACCAGAAGCAGTTCCAGATGATCTCCCACGGGATCATCAGCTGGCTCACCAAGGGCGTGCACTTCGGCTACGACCGCAACTACTTCGCCGTGCACGTGGACGACGTGCTCGGCGACGACACCAAATGGGACCCGGTCAACAACTGCACCCCGGCCAGCGACTGCCCGCCCGGCGTGCCGGAGACCGGCATCCGGATGACGCCCGCCGACGTCACCGCCGCCGTCCAGTGGCAGAACACCAGCGGCTTCACGCTGGACTTCTACTACAACGGCGGCGGCAGCGCGCTCTACGCGGCCGAGCACGGCGGCGCCGACCCGCTGCTGACCAGCCTCAAGGCCAACAAGGCCAGGTTCCGGTGGAGCAACCACACCTACACCCACCCGTTCCTCGGCTGCGCCCAGGACTACTCGGTCCTGCCGTGGCGATGCGCGACCAACGCCCAGGGCCAGATCGTCTGGACCTCCCGGGCAACCATCGAGGACGAGATCAACCGCAACAAGCAGTTCGCCACCCAGCACGGCCTCCCCGTCGACACCACCGAACTGGTCACCGGCGAGCACTCGGGCCTGTTCCTGCAGCCCCGCCAGCCGGTCGACAACCCCAACCTGGCCCCGGCGCTGAACAGCACCGGCGTGAAGTGGATCGGCAGCGACGCCTCCCGCGACCCGGCGCAGCGCCCGGTCGGCGGCGCGTTCACCGTGCCGCGCTACCCGATGAACATCTTCTACAACGTCGCCACCGTCGCCGACGAGGTGGACGAGTACAACTGGATCTACAACAGCCGCGCCGACGGCGGATCCGGCATCTGCGAGGACAACCCGGCCACCACCACCTGCATCCCGCCGCTGGACCCGGCCACCGGCTGGACCCAGCACATCGCCCCCATCGAGGTGCGCAACGCGCTGCGGCACGTGCTCAGCGGCCTGCCCTGGCCGCACTACGCCCACCAGTCCAACCTGACCGGCGACCACCTGCTCTACCAGGTGCTCACCGGCCTGTTCAGCCAGTACGGCACCCTGTTCTCGGCCAACACCCCCATCGTGAACCTGCGCACCTCGGCCATCGGCGCCGAGATCCGGCGCATGCGGCTCTGGCAGCAGAACATGAACCAGGTCACCGGCTACATCCAGAACGGCGTCGTCTACGTGGCCGCCCCCGACAACCTGGACGTCCCGCTGACCGCCCCCACCGGGACCAGGGTCCCCAACCTGCTCAACCTGGGCAGCAGCCCGTTCGGCTCCGCGTACGCGGGCGAGCTGTCGGCCTACCAGCGCAACGCGCTGCTCATGCCGATCAAGCTGCTGCTGCCGTAACACCCATGCGCATCGCGATGGTCACCGAGGGCACCTACCCCCACCACCACGGCGGCGTCAGCGTCTGGTGCGACCAGCTGGTGCGCGGCATGCCCGAATATCGCTTCGACCTGCACGCCATCACCGGCACCGGGCGGGAGAGCCTCGCCTGGGAGCTGCCGGGCAACGCCACCGTCACGCCCATCCCGCTGTGGGGCGGGCCGCCAGGCCGCCCGCCCCGGGGCCGGACCAGAAGACGCTTCGAGGAGCTGTTCCGCGAGATGCTCGACCTGATGCTCGACCCCTGGCAGGGGTCGGCGGCCCGCTTCGGCGCGCTGCTGCGCGAGCTGCTCCAGAGCGGCGTCCCGCTCTGCGGCGAGACCTCGGTGCGCTGCGTGCTGGACGTGTGGGAGGCGCGGCGGGCCGAGTTCGAGCGGCTCGGGGTGACGCCGACCGTGCGGGACGCGGTCACGGCGGTGGATCTGATCGAGCATTCGCTGCGCCCGCTGCTCCGCCCGGCGCCCGCGGCGGACGTCACCCACGTGGTGGCGAACGGGCTCGCCGTGCTGCCCGCGTTCGCGGCGAAGTGGACCGAAGGGACGCCGTTCGTGCTGACCGAGCATGGGGTGTACCTGCGGGAGCGGTATCTGGGGTTCCGGAACTCGCCGTACCGGTGGCCGGTGAAGGCGCTGATGCTGAGCTTTCTGCGGCTGCTGTGCGCGGCGGCGTATCTGGAGGCGAGCCTGATCACGCCGGGGAACAAGTTCAACATCCGGTGGGAGGTGCGGTGCGGGGCCGATCCGGCCCGGTTGCGTACGGTCTACAACGGCGTGGACCCGGAGCAGTTCGAGCCGGCGGGGTCCGAGCCGGAGGCGCCCACGCTCAGCTGGGCCGGGCGGATTGACCCGATCAAGGATCTGGAGACGCTGATCCTGGCCTTCGGGCGGGTGCACGCGAAGCTGCCGGAGGCGCGGTTGCGGGTGTTCGGCGGGACTCCGGCCGGGCGGGAGGGCTATCTCGCCGGGTGCAAGGAGCTGGCCGGGGATCTGCCGGTCGCCTTCGAAGGGCGGGTGGACAACATCCGGGACGCGTACACGGCGGGGCATGTCGTGGTGTTGTCCAGTATTTCGGAGGGGTTTCCGTACACGCTGATCGAGGCGATGGCGACCGGGCGGGCGACGGTCTCCACCGATGTGGGCGGGGTGCGGGAGGCCGTCGCCGGGACCGGGCTCGTGGTGCCGCCGCGCGATCCGGAGGCCATGGCGGAGGCGTGCCTGACCCTGCTCAATGACCACGAGCTGCGTAACCGGCTGGGGGCTGAGGCGCGGGAGCGCGCGCTCGGGTTGTTCACCGTGGATCGGGCCGTGGACAGTTTTCGCACGCTCTATCCGCGGCTGGTGGCGGCATGAGCGCGCCCACCGTGCTGCCGGAGCCGGTGGACGATCAGGTGCATGAGCTGTGCGCCAACGCGGTCGATCCGCTGGAGATCGCGGCCGGATTGGAGTTCGGCGGGCTGACCGACGAGGCCGCCGCGCGGCACGGGCATTCGGACGTGTTCGCGTACGCGGAGGCGCTGTATCGGAGCGTGCCGCGCAAGCCGGTCGAGCCTACGGTGGAGGTTCCCACGCCGTGGGACGGGAATCCGGGGCGGCATGCCATCCGGGGGATCCTGTTCGGGCTGCCCGGGTTGTGTTACGTCACCGCGGCGCAGGCGGTGACGGGGTCCACGGTCGTGCTGGTGGTTTCGCTGCTGCTCGCATGGGCGTACGGGCAGGGGGCCGCCTATCTCGCCTATGTGGCGATCGGCCACGGGGAGGCGGGGCTGGCGGTCGCGCGGCGGGCGCTCCGGCTCGGGCTGGCGGTGCTGGTGCCCGTCATCGCCGGGGTCGGCGTGCTGACCTCGGCGAGCGTGGCCGGGATCGTGCTCGCGGTCGGGCAGGCGGCCTACCTGCTGGCGGCCGGGGTGATCCTGGTCGCCGACGGGGAGCTGGTGCTGCTGGCCGTGCTCGTTCCCGGGTGCGTGGTGAGCGCGGTCCACCTGGCCAGCGGGTGGCCCGCGCCGTGGGCGGTCTGGGCGGCGGGCGCGCTCTCCGTCGCCGAGGCCGTCGTGCTCGCCGAAGTCGTCAGCCGCACCTCGGCCAAGGCCGTCACGCGGGGGAGGCTGCTCGGCGCGATCCCCCCTGCCCTGTTCGGGGCGCTCTGCGGCGGGCTGCTCGCCGTGGGGACGAACGGGGCGCTGGCCATGGTGCCGCTGTCGCTGAGCATGGGCGCCGCCGAATGGGCGGTGTTCCGGTTCCGGCGCGGCGGGCACCTGCTGCTCGGCCGGACCGCCACCGCGCGGCGGTTCGCGCGCGCCGTCCGAGCCGAACTGTTCGGCGCGCTCGGCCGGTATCTCGCCGTGCTACTCGCCCTCACCGCCCTTGCGGGGATGCTCGCGCAGCCGGAGACGCTCCGGCTGGCGGCCAACCTGGCGCTCGGGGGCGCGGTGCTGGTCGCGCTCATTCTGCAGTCCTGCGGGATCAACGGTCCCGTGCTCGGGCTCTTCGCCGTCACCCTGGCCGCCGAACTGGCCGCGCCGAAGACGCCCGGGATCCAGTTCGCCGCGCATCTCGCGCTGCTGCTCGCGATCACCTGCCACGCCTGGTCGGCGGTCGCGCGCACCTCCCTGCACAGATGACCCCCTACAGAACAGGCTTGCGATGCGAATGCACGCTGTCACAGGAGCCGACGGCTTCATCGGCTCCCACCTCGTCGAACTGCTGGTCGAGCGCGGCCATCGGGTGCGCGCGATGGCCCAGTACAACTCGTTCGGAAGCTGGGGGTGGCTGGACACCCTCGCCCCCGATGTGCTCGCCTCGGTCGAGGTCGTGCCCGGCGACGTGCGCGATCCCGGCAGCGTACGGCAGCTGGTGGCCGGGGCCGACGTCGTCTACCACCTCGCGGCGCTGATCGCGATTCCGTACTCCTACACCGCCCCCCGGTCGTATGTGGAGACCAACGTGCTGGGCACGCTCAACGTGCTGGAAGCCGTCAGGGACGCCTCCGCCGGGCGGCTGGTGCACACCTCGACCAGCGAGACCTACGGCACCGCGCGCTCGGTGCCGATCTCGGAGGCGCATCCGCTGCAGGCCCAGTCGCCCTACGCGGCCTCCAAGCTGGGCGCGGACAAACTCGTCGAGAGCTACCACCTCAGCTTCGGGCTGCCCGCCGTGACGCTGCGGCCGTTCAACACCTTCGGCCCGCGCCAGTCGGCCAGGGCCGTGATTCCGACAATCATCGGGCAGATCGCGGCCGGGGCGCGTTCGGTGCGGCTCGGCGCGATGCGCCCGACCCGGGACTTCCTGTACGTGAAGGACACCGCCGCCGCCTTCGCCCATCTCGGGACGGCCGAGGGCGTCGAGGGCGAGCTGTTCAACGCCGGGACCGGCGAGGAGATCTCCATCGGCGACCTGGCCGGGAAGATCGCCGAGATCATGGGCGCCGCGGTGGAGTTCAGCTGCGAGACCGAACGGCTGCGCCCGGAGAACTCCGAGGTCATGCGGCTCGTCTGTGACAGCTCCCGGCTCCAGGCCCGCGGCTGGGCTCCGGCCTGGACGCTCGACGACGGGCTCAAAGCCTGCGCGGCCTGGTTCCCGGGCAACCTCGACCGGTACAAGACGACCATCTACAACGTGTGAGGGATTCGTGCACGCAGTGATCCTGGCGGGTGGCAAAGGGGTTCGCCTCCGCCCATACACCACCACGCTGCCCAAACCGCTGGTGCCGATCGGCGAGCAGTACTCCATCCTGGAGATCATCATGCGCCAGCTCGGCGAACGCGGCTTCACCACCGCGACACTGGCCATCGGACATCTCGGGCATCTCATCCGGGCGTACGTGGGCGACGGCGCCCAGTGGGGCCTGCACGTCGACTACGCGCTGGAGACCTCACCCCTCGGCACGATGGGCCCCCTGCTCACCATGCTCGACGACCTCCCCGCCCAGTTCCTGGTCATGAACGGCGACATCCTCACCGACCTCGACTTCGGCGACCTCCTCCACGGCCACAGCCAGGGCCGCGCCCCCCTCACCATCGCCACCTACCGCCGCGAGGTCAAAATCGACTTCGGCGTCCTCACCGCCGCCGACGGCCGCATCGTCGAATTCACCGAGAAACCCACCATCGACTACCGGGTCAGCATGGGGGTGTACGCCATTTCCAAACAATGCCTGTACGGCTACCCGCCCGGGTTGCCCCTGGGCTTCGACGAACTCGTGCTCGACCTGCTGCGGAAGGGGAGGCATCCGGCGCAGTACGACTTCGACGGGCACTGGCTGGATATCGGGCGGCCCGACGATTACGACCGTGCCAACGCGGAGTTCGACTTGCTGCGTCCGGCACTGCTGCGAGGCGTGTGACATGCGCGTGCTGCTCGTCGGCGCGTCCGGTTTCGTCGGACGGCATGTGCGAGAGCGGCTGGGGGGCGTCGAAGTCGCGGCCCCCAGCCGGTCGGACCTCGACCTGGTCGAGACGCCACACGCGCAGATCCGCCGAATCCTGGAGGACCTGCGGCCGACGGCTGTCGTCAACTGTGCCGGCGTCGTGCACGGGTCTCCGGAGCGGTTGGTGGCCGGGAACGTGGTCGGGGTGGCTCGGCTGGCGCGGGCGGTAGGGGAAGTCGTGCCGGAGGCGCGGGTCGTGCATGTGGGGTCGGCGGCCGAGTACGGGGCCCATGACGTGCCGGTGGGGGAGGGGGCGGAGTGCCGGCCGCTCGGAGAGTACGGGCTGACCAAGCTGGCGGGGACCCGCCTGGTGGCGGGGGTGGTCCGGAACGGAGTGGTGTTGCGGCTGTTCAATCCGGTGGGGCCGGGGGCGCCGCTCGGCAGTCTGACCGGGCGGCTGGTGGCGGGGATGCGGGCCGGAGGCGAGTTGCGGCTAGGGGTGACCAGTGACGTGCGGGACTTCGTGGATGTCCGGGACGTGGCCGAGGCGATCGTGGCGGCGGCGCTCGCTCCGGGGGTGTTGCCGCCGGTGCTGAATGTGGGGACCGGGCGGGCGGTAGCCGTACGGGATCTGGTGGAGCTCATGATCGAGGTGGCTTCGTGGCGGGGGCGGGTGGTGTCCGCTTCGGAGGGGAGTTCGGCGTTGCCGTGGTCGTGCGCCGACGTCACGGCGATCGGGGCCGTGCTGGGCTGGAAGGCGAGGATCGCCTTGCGGGATTCGCTGGCGGACGCCTGGAATGAGGTTCCTGCGTGAGCGTGCTGGTTCCTGCGTACTTTCATCCGGTCGCCCAGGAGGCGGCCTGGCGGCGGCTGGCCGCGCGGCCGCCCAAGACCGTGGTGCTGAACGTGGACAGCGGGCCCGGCACGACCAGGGACCCCGATTTCGTCCGCGTCCTTGAGCCGTTGCTGGCGGCGGGCGTCGAAGTCCTGGGATACCTCGACACCGCCTACGGCGACCGGCCGATCCGGGAGCTGGTGGTGGACGCGCGCCGCTACCGCTCCTGGTACGGCGTCGGCGGCGCCTTCCTCGACCAGGTCGCGGCGGGCGCCGACCGGCTCTCCCACTACCGGGTCGCCGCGGCAGCCCTGCGCGGCCAGGGCCGCCTGGTCCTGAACCCCGGCGTCTACCCCGACCCCGGTTACGCCGCCGTCACCGACCTGCTGGTCACCTTCGAAGGCCCATGGACCTCCTACCGCGCGGTAAACGCCCCCGCCTGGGCTCGCCTCCCCGAACAGTTCTGCCACCTCGTGTACGGCGTGCCCGGCTGGGCCCGCCGATTCGTGCAACGCGGCGCCAGCCGGCTGGCCCAGACGATATTCGTCACCAGCGGAGCCTGTCCCAACCCTTGGCAAAACCTTCCCACCTATTACGAACGCCTCCCTCTCCCCAGGAATGACAACGCTGCACCAGGGCGTCGTTCCAAAGGAGAGTGAGGTATTTCATGAGTCGGTTGGGCACGTTCGGTATCTGGAGTACGGCGTGGACCAATGCCCTGCGTGAAGACGGGAAGCTCGGCCCCGAGTTCGCCGACGCCGCGTCAGAAGTCGACCTGCTCGGTTACGACACGATCTGGCTGGGCGGATCCCCGGCGGTGACATTCGCGGCGCCGCTGCTCGAAGCGACGCCGCGGATCACCGTGGCCACCGGCATTCTCAGCATCTGGCAGCACACGCCCGCCGAAGTCGCCGCCCAGCGGGCCGAACTGGAGCGCGCGTATCCCGGCCGCTTCGTTCTGGGGCTCGGGGTGAGTCATGAGAGCTTCACCGATCAATACAAGCGGCCGTACTCCGCGATGCGGGAGTATTTGACCGCGCTGGACGAAGCTCCCGAGCCCGTGCCGGTGGACGAGCGCGTGCTGGCCGCTCTCGGGCCGAGGATGCTGGCGCTGGCCAGGGATCGGGCGGCGGGGGCGCATCCGTACCTCGTGACGCCCGAGCACACCAGGTGGGCCCGGCGGGTTCTCGGCCCAGACGCCCTGCTGGCACCCGAACTCATGGTCATTCTCGACACCGACGTCGAGAAGGCACGCGCCATCGCCCGGCCGTATCTGACCCTCTATCTGGGACTGCCCAACTACACCGGCAATCTCGCCCGGATGGGTTTCACCGACGACGACTTCTACGACGGCGGAAGCGACCGTCTCGTGGACGCCATGGTCGCGATCGGCGACGCCGACAGCGTCGCCACCCGGGTCCGGGACTTCCTGGCCGCAGGCGCCGACCATGTCGCCATCCAGGTGGTGAGCGAGGACCCCGAACACGACCTTCCCTACGAGTCCTGGCGCCTCCTGGCCACCGCCCTCTCCCTCAAACCCTGACCGAATTCCGGCCACCACCAAAATGGAGATCAGGCACCTGGCTTTCCCCTCGTCCCCATCTTGTGACCAACCATTAGTCCCGAAATTTCGTGATATCAGGATTTATGTCCGGATAACGGGTTGATAATCGTGTGACGAACCTCCGCCTCCTGCGGCTACGTTTTCATCCCTATTCGCCGCGCGGAATGGGGTGAAACGGTGACCGCGAATTTGCCGGTTCCCTACGAACAGTACAACGCCCCCAAACCCGGAGGCCCCCACAAGATCGCCATCATCGTGGCCATCCTGGTGACCGCCGTGGTCGTCGGCCTCGTCATGTTCTTCTGGGGCCCAGTCGCCCCCGCCAAACTCACCAGCGCCACCACCACGGCCCCAACCACAACCGTCACCGAATCCGTGACCGCCACCGTCACCGCGAGCCCCAGCGCGAACGTCGTCATCGCCCCGACACCAGACCCCACCCCGACCGCGACCACGGCCCTCCCCACGGAAACCGCCCCCACCGACATGCCCGTCGGCCAATCCGAATACCTGGCCGACCTGGACATCGACCGAGGCGGCGGCAACTACGGCGTGGACCCCCTCGCCATCAACGGCCAGATCTTCGTCAAAAGCGTCGGCCTCGGCGTCTGGAACATCGGCGACGCCAGCTTCGCCGAATACACCCTCGACGGCAAAGCCAAACGCCTGGAAGCCACCATCGGCCTCAACGACGCCCTCAGCCCCGACGCCGTCGTCGAGTTCACCATCTCCGGCAACGGCCGCCAACTCATGCGCAAACGCATGAAGTATGCCTCCCAGGAAAAGATCTCAGTCCCCATCGAAGGCAACGTCAAACTCCGCATCACCACCGTCCGCGTAGGCGGCGAAAACGCCAACGGCAACAACCGCGGCGCCGTCCTCGGCGACGCCATCCTCATCCGCTGAATCCAGTGAATTGACCTATTCCACTGGCCACGCGGAAATTCCGCGAAAGCCGATCCCAGGGAGTACATGCGGCTTCGCGGCCCGATTCTCCTGTCCTGGTCTCGCCCGCACCGCCGTACTCCCCGTGAGAGCGCTCTCATGAGAGGATTCCGGCTATGGAATGGATCAATGAACCGAAGTCGTGGTCGGCGGGCGAGGGCACGCTGACCGTCAACGTCGAGACCAAGACGGACCTGTGGCAGCAGACGCACTATGGGTACTCGTTCGACAACGCGCCCATGTACGGGCGGGTGGTCGAAGGGGATCTGCGGGTGACCGTGACCTTCGATGCGGACTACGCCGAGCAGTACGACCAGGCGGGGGCGATTCTGCGGATCGATGAGAAGAACTGGATCAAGGCGGGGACCGAGTTCGTGGATGGGGCCCTGCAGATCAGTGTGGTGGTGACGCGGGAGTTCTCGGATTGGTCGGTGTTGCCCGCGCCGGGGTCGCCGTCGTCGGTGACCATCGATCTGCATCGGGAGGGGGACGCGGTCACGGTGCGGTATGGGGTGGATGGGGGTGAACCGGTGAACATGATCCGGCTGGCGTACTTTCCGCCGGGGGTGCCCGCGCTGGCGGGGGCGATGGCGGCGGCGCCGGTCGGGAAGGGGTTCGAGGCGCGGTTCACGAAGGTGTCGATCAGCTGACGCGATCCGCTCGTCCCCGGGTGCCGATGGGTAAAGTCACGGTAAAGGGGGCGTTGCGGGTGGCGGTGAAATATGAGGACCGTATTCCCGGCGACGGCATGTACGTCGTCGGGATCGACGTCGCACCGGGGCAGTATCGGTGCCAGAGCTCGGGTGACGGTTACTGGGTGCGCTATCCGGCGTCCATGATCGGACCGGTCACCACCAGGCATCAGGGCGAAGGTACGGTGTCCGTCGTCATCGAACCGGATGACACCGCCTTCGACAGCCATATGCCCGCGGACTGGGTCAGGGTGGTGGTCCGGCGAGCCGGCCTTCCGGAGCCGCAGAAACCGGAGCGTACGGGGAGACGGGCGCGCACCATCCTGGATCCGGATATCCCCGCCGATACCAGGAAGGCGCTCCAGGCCGACCTGGCGCTGGTACGGCACGTGCGCACGGGCAGCCCCTGGTCCCGCTACGGATCGGACAAGAAGGACGGCTGGCGGGCCCCGATGCGCTTCATCCTGTGCATGGTGACCTTCATTTGGGCCTCACCGCAGCTGGGCGTGATCCAGACCGCGCTGATGATCGCGGTGGTTCTCGGCATGCTGTCGGTGTTACGGCGGGGGCATACCCTGCCGAGGCAGCGGCTGGCCGAGCTCGCGCACGCCAATCCGGGCTGGTTCCTGGTGGATCAGGACTTCGACGACGCCGGCCGGGCGCTGGTGGTGCGCGCGCAGAAGGCGATCCGGCGGGTGCGGAAGGCCACCGTCTACCAGGAGGGCCTGCTGGACGCGGCCGATCACGAGGTCATCCTGCCCGTGGAGGAATGGGAGATCGCCAAGGCGCTGAGCAGGGTGGCCCGGCTGCGCGCCGATCAGGCCCAGCTGCTCGCCGGCGGGGTGGCCGCTCCGGTCGAGGAGGCGCTGGCCCCGATGCGGGAGACCCTGGACACGGTGGTCGCCTCGGTGACCAGCCGCGTCGAGGCCCTGGAGCGCTACGCCGCCCGGGTCCGCGAAGCCGACCGCCTGTTCCAGGCCCATGATCAGCTGCGCGCGCTCGCCGACCAAGCGGACGAATACCAGGATCTCCTGGCGAGCACCGTGCGGGACGACCTGGCCAAGGGGGAGATCGAACGGCTGTCCCGCAATATCGAGCAACTGCGTGCGGCTTTGGATGAGAGCCTGATCGCCGCCCGGCAGGCAGCCCTCGAAGTCAGTCCCGGGCGAAACTAGCAGGCTGGTCTCGGTCGGGATCAGAATAAGCCGGGTCGCTCGCCGTTATCCGGCGCCGTTCGCGCTAGCGGTGGTTCTCGCCGCACCGGCGCCGAGAGCGGCGAAATTGACGCCCCCGGGCAGCCGCGAGTCCTGGCTTGGACTGCCGGTTGAGGATGTTTCGGCGGCGACCCCCCAATTTTCAGGCCTATGTGGTGTGACCCAAGGGACAGGGAGGACTGCTAGGGGTCCTTAGACCGGGTCGTACAGTCTCCGCATGAGTGTGGAAACGCGGGTTTTGGATGCCATCGATGAGGCGGGGACCGTGCGGCTGCTGGCCGAGCTCGTACGGGTGCCTAGTGTGACCGGTGGCGACAACGAGTCGGAGTTGCAGGGGGAGTGTGCCCGGCGGCTGGGGGAGCTTGGGCTCGATGTGGACATGTGGAAGCTTGACCTGGAGATGCTTCGCGGGCATCCGGACTATCCGGGTGCGGAGGCGCCGCGTGCCGAAGGGTATGGCGTGGTCGGGACGACCGAAGGGGAGGGTGAGCCCGCGCTGATCCTGCAGGGGCATGTGGATGTGGTGCCGACGGGGGATCTGGCCAAATGGGAGGGGAACGATCCCTTCGGGGCACGCCTCACCGCGACCACCCTGCACGGGCGGGGCGCCTGCGACATGAAGGCGGGGCTGGCCGCCAACCTGGCCGTCATGACCGCTCTGCGGGTCACGGGAGTACGGCTGGCGCGCCCGCTTGCCCTCCATTGTGTGGTCAGCGAGGAAGACGGCGGTCTGGGCGCGTTCGCGACCATGTTGCGCGGCCACACCGGCGAGGCAGCCGTGATCACCGAACCCACCAGCGGGAAGATCATCACCGCCAACGCGGGGTCGTTGACGTTCCGCCTGGAAGTCGCCGGACGCGCCGCGCACGGGGCCACGCGTTATGAGGGCGTCAACGCCATCGAGGCTTTCTGGCCGGTGTTCACCGCGATCAGGAAGCTGGAGGCCGAGCGTAACCGCGATCCGGATCGGCTGTTCGCGGGGAACACGACGCCGTACCCGATCGAGGTGGGGACCGTCCGCGCCGGTGACTGGGCGAGTAGCGTGCCGGATCTGCTGGTGGCCGAAGGCCGCCTCGGGGTTCGCCTGGACGAGGATCCGGATGACGCGGCGGCGGCGCTGGAGGAGGCGCTGGCCGGGATCGACGACCCGTGGCTGCGCGCCAACCCGGTCACGATCACCTGGCCGGGCGGCCGGTTCGCCAGTGGGCGGCTGCCCGCCGGTCATCCGCTGCTCGCCGAGACGGAGCGGGCGGTCGAGGACGTCACGGGCACCCGTCCGGGGACGACGGCCGCGCCCTACGGCAGCGATCTGCGGATCTACGCGGGAGCCGGCATCCCGACCCTGCACTACGGCCCGGGGGATGTTCGCTTCGCGCACGCGCCGCGGGAGCAGGTGGAGCTACGCGAGTTGCGCGAGGTCACTCAGGCGCTGGCGCTGCTGGTTCTGCGCCGGTGCGGGGTGCGGTAGCTGGACTATAGTCCGCTCATGGACGAGCCCCGACTGTTGCAGATCTTCCGGGAGGAGCCGCCCAAGGAGCGGGCGGACGCGGCGCGGAACCGGGAGAAGGTGCTCGCGGCTGCGATCAAGCTGTTCCGGGAGCATGGGGTCGACAACGTGTCCATGGATGCGGTCGCGGCGGAGGCCGGGGTCGGGAAGGGGACGCTGTTCCGGCGGTTCGGTGACAAGTCGGGGCTGGTGTTCGCGTTGCTCGACAACAAGGAGAAGGTTCTGCAGGAGGCGGTGCTGGCGGGGCCGCCGCCGGTCGGGCCGGGAGCTCCAGCGCGGGAGCGGATCGTCGCCTTCGTCGAGGCTTACGCCGGATACCTGTTCGACAACATCGACCTGCTGCGGGTCTCGGAGACGTCGAGCCCGGGAGCGCGGTATCGGGTGGGGGCCTACCGGTTCTGGCATGCCCACCTGCGCATGCTTCTCGCCGAGGTACGGCCCGCGGACGATCCCGCCGTGCTCGCGCACGCGCTGCTCGCGCCGCTCGGGGCGGAGCACGCGGCGGCGGTCGCGACGGAACTCGGGCCGGAGCGTGCCCGGACGGAGAGCATGCTGCTGGCGCGGGCGCTCGTGTCCCAATAGGCACCTGCCCGCATGACGTGCTCGTGTCCGAATAGCTACCGCCGAGTAATCAAGCTCACATCCCCGACCTGAATACTTTGATCCGCACAACCCAGGAAAGGTCAGGGAATGGTCAAGTTTGCGCCTTATGCACGATTTGCTTGGCCGCTTCGCTGGTTGTTCCGGGTCTTGACTGTGCTGGTGGTACTGGCGGTCGTACTGGCGGGGGCCGGCACCTGGATTGTGCGGCAGTCGTTTCCGCAGACGGACGGTGAGCTGCGGCTGCCCGGGCTGAGCGCGCCGGTGACCGTGTATCGGGACGCTTACGGGGTTCCGCAGATCTTCGCGGAGAATGCGGATGATCTTTTTCGCGCGCAGGGGTATACGCACGCGCAGGACCGGTTCTGGGAAATGGACTTCCGGCGGAAGACGACCGCCGGGCGGTTGTCGGAATTGTTCGGGTCGTCCACGCTCGACATCGACAAGGTCGTCAGGACGCTCGGCTGGCGGCGGGTCGCGGAGCAAGAGCTCGCTTTGCTGAGTCCGGAGGCGAAACGTGGTCTGGAGGCGTACGCGGCGGGGGTGAACGCGTGGCTGACCGAGAACGACGGGTTCGCGGCGCGGAGCCTGGAGTTCGCGGTGCTCAAGCTCACCAACGGCGGTTACACGCCCGAGCCGTGGACGCCCGCCGATTCGATGGCCTGGCTGAAGGCGATGGCCTGGGATCTGCGCTCCAACATGGACGACGAGCTCGAACGTGCCCTGGACGCGAGTGTGCTGCCGGTCGAGCGGGTCAACGAGCTGTTCCCCGCCTACCCCTACGACCGGCACCAGCCGATCGTCGCGACCGGAGGCGTCAAGGACGGCGCGTTCGACCCCAGCGCCCCGGCCGTGACGTCCGCGTCGGCGCTCCGCCGGGTGTCCGAGGTGCTCCGGAAGGTCCCCTCCCTTATCGGTACGGAGGGCACCGACCGGAAGGGCATTGGGTCCAACTCGTGGGTCGTTAGCGGGCGATTCACGGACACAGGGAAGCCGTTGCTCGCGAACGATCCGCATCTGGGGCCGCGGATTCCGTCGATCTGGTATCAGGCGGGGTTGCATTGCCGTACCAGGACGGCGGCGTGTCCGTATGACGTGTCGGGATATACGTTCTCAGGGCTGCCAGGGGTGGTGATCGGGCACAATCACCGCATCGCGTGGGGGTTCACCAATCTCGGGCCGGATGTCACCGATCTGTACGTCGAGCGGGTCAAGGGGGATACGTACGAGGTCGAGGGCACGTGGACGCCATTCGAAACGCGGACCGAGCAGATCAAGGTCGCCGGGGGCGCTCCGGTGGAACTCACGGTTCGATCGACCAAGCACGGGCCGATCATTTCCGACGTGCTGGAAAGTGCGGCCGAGGCGGTCCCCGGTGCGGCCAGGAGTCTGTCGGAACCGGCTGAATCGACTGCCGGTGAGAAGCATGAGGTCGCGCTGCGGTGGACCGCGCTTGATCCCGGGCAGACGGCGAACTCGGTGTTCCTGCTGAACAAGGCCGAGAATTGGGAGCAGTTCCGGGCTGCGGCGTCCAAGTTCGAAGCGCCCTCCCAGAACCTGATTTATGCGGATATAGACGGAAATATCGGGTATCAAGCGCCGGGGAAGATCCCGATCAGGGCCGGAGGGAATGGGCAGTGGCCGCGGGCCGGGTGGACGGGTGATCAGGAGTGGACCGGTTTCATCCCGTTCGCCGAGTTGCCGTTCTCCTATAACCCACCTGAGGGATTCATCGCCACCGCCAACAACGCCGCCGTCGGCCCGGGCTACGGTCCTTTCCTCACCGCCGACTGGTCGTACGGCTATCGCTCGCAGCGCATCGTCGACCGGATCAAGGACGTGCTCGCCTCCGGCAAGATGACCGCCAAGACGATGGGCGAGATCCAGATGGACTCCGCCAACGGCTTCGCGCCCGTTCTCGTTCCGCACCTGATGCGCACCGTCGGCCGGGGCACCGAACTCTTCGAAAGCTGGGACTTCCAGCAGGACCGCGACTCCGCCGGGGCCGCCTACTTCAACGTCGTCTGGAAGAACCTGCTCGCGCGCGTCTTCGACGACGAACTCCCGGAGGACGCCCGCCCGACCGGCAACGACCGCTGGTTCGAGGTCATGCGCACGCTGCTGGAGGACGAGGACGCGGCCTGGTGGGACGACGTCCGTACCAAGAACGGGGTCGAGACCCGGGACGACATCCTGTCCGCCGCCCTCGCCGACGCCGACGCCGAGATCGCCGACCTGCTCGGCGACGACCCCGCCGACTGGCGCTGGGGCGACCTCCACACCCTGCAACTCACCAACGAAACCTTCGGCACCTCCGGCATCGCCCCCATCGAGTGGCTCTTCAACCGGGGCCCCATCCGCACCTCCGGCAGCAAGGACGCCGTCAACGCCACCGGCTGGAACCCCACCAACGGCTACGAAGTCGACTGGGTCCCCTCCATGCGCATGATCGTCGACCTCGCCAACCTCGACAACTCCCGCTGGATCAACCTAACCGGCTCCTCCGGCCACGCCTTCCACCCCAACTACAACAACCAATCCGACCTATGGGCGAACGGCGAAACAACCCCCTGGCCATCCACCGAACAAGCCATCAAAGCCACATCGACGGACACCCTCACTCTCCTCCCCTAAGACTCCGCTGATGTGCTGATAACGGTGGTTCTCCCACCCACCCGGCCCTTTTGTCTTCTTCGGGCTCCGCCCGCCCCCGCCAGCGCCGTGGTTTCCCGCACGGAACGACGGCCACGACACGGGGTTCCCGGGGCCGGAGGCCGATGGGGCCGAGCGCGAGCGTCCCAAAGGGCGGGTGGGTGGGAGAACCACGGCAAACAGCCTCTCCACCCCCGGCGCCGAACGAATTCGGTCGGTGCCGGGAGTGTTGTCACGTGGAAGCGGTGACCGAAGCGATTTCGTTCAGAGGGAATTCCAGGTAGTCGCCGGCTTCCTCGCACCAGGCGTCGAGGACGCCGGAGTGGAGTTCGCCGTGGCTGACGGTGGCGGTGACGCCGTCGGACAAGGTGATTAAGGCGCGGACGCCGCGGTCGACGACGAAGCCGAGGAGGGACTGTTCGGCTGTGGGGAGGCGGGTGGCCATGCGGCCGATCAGGGCCCAGGTTTGGCCGTTCTGTTTGGCCTCTTCGCGGGTGGTGATCAGGCGTTTGGCGTGTTCGTGGGGGTCGGGGGGTGGTTCGGTGAGCAAGGGTAGGGGGTCGAGTTCGGCGACGCGGCCGCCGGGGAGCAGGATCAGGCGGCCGCTCTGGGGTTCGCGGCGGATCTCGATCTCGCCGGTGTCGTTGACGGGGACGGGGGCGTACCCGGCTTCGCGGAGGGCGGCGAGGGTGCGGTCGGCGGGGGCGGAGCTGGCCAGGACCGAGGAGGCGAGCAGGCGCAGGCCGAGCTTGGCCAGGCGGCGGTGGCCGGCGATCTCGGCCAGCAGGGCGGGGTCGCTGCCCTGGATGATGCAGCCGACCGTGGTGACGGTGACCTCGCCATGGCGGCGGGCCACGTCCCTGATCAGGTAGATGAGCGGCTGGGGGAGGGTGCCCACCTGGGCGAGCTGGTCCAGCAGGGCGTCGGCTCCGGCGCCCGCGTCCAGCGCCCGCCGTACGGTGGCGGGGGTGAACCGCCAGACCGACGCCGCGCCCTTGGACTCCCGGTCGGCGACCCGATCCAGGAGCGAGGCCAGCTCGGCGGCGGGCGGCCCGGTCACGACGGCGGTCAGGTCGGCGCCGAACAGGGCGGTGCGCTGGGCGCTGGCCAGGGCGCGGACGGAACGATCGGCCAGCACCGGGTCGTACTCGACCTCGGGGACGGTGTCGTCGTTCTCGTTGCCGGCCACCTGGCCGAGCGCGGCCAGCGCCCGGCCCAGATCGGTGAGCGAGTCGTGGGCGGCGAGACCGAGCAGGCGGGCCTCCTCCAGGATCCCGGGCGCGCACTCGGCGAGCAGCTCCCGATCCAGCAGCGGCGCCCGCCAGTGCACCGACTGCACCAGCTCCTGCAGGGTGGCGAAGGCGTACCCGTCCGGGACCTCGGTGAGCGCGCCGAGCACCGCCCAGCGGATCCGGGCGATGGTCTCCCCGGCGGGGTCGTCGCCGAGCACGGCCGGATAGCGGCCGTCGCTGCGGCGCAGCGACGAGCGTTCCATCCGCCACCAGGCCGCCAGTAGCGTACGCAGCCGGGCGGGCGCGTCCTCGAGCCGCCAGGAGTCGAAACGATCGGTGGGCACCAGACCGCCCGCGCTCTCGTCCAGCGCGATCAGCCGGGCCACCGCGGTGACCTCGAGGAACAGCCGGGTCTCCTCCTCCGAGCAGCCGGTCTCCTTGGCCACCCGGCGCACCTCGCGCACCCCGACCCCGCCGTTCTTCAACAGCGGCAGCGGCGTCTTGTCGGTGTTCTCCAGCAGCGCGGTCGCCCGATCCAGCACGTGCGGCGCGGCCAGGCACATCGCGTACTCGACCGCGTCCCGATCGACCTGGATGGTGGCCAGATCCGGTGGGTACGGCGTGAACGGCCCGTGATATTCCGGGCCTCGCAACGCCAGCGCCACCTCACGCGGCATCTCCGCCACATCCCACTGCGTCCGGAACAGCAGCCCCCGATCCGCCGCCCACTTCTCCGGCGTGCCCGCGTTGAGGAAGCGGTTGCCGTCCACGCTGCGGACCGGGCCGTCCCAGGCGAAGTCGTCGAGCACGCCGACCGTGCCGTCCGGCGCGGTGGTGACGAGTTCGGTCAGGCGTTCCGGGTCGCTGAGCAGGGCGGTGGCCCGGGCCACCATCTGCCGCTTCCCGCCCTGGGGAGCCAATCCGAGCGTGCGGCAGATCCGCCGCAGGCCCTCGGTGTTGAGCATCCAGGAGTCGAGGTAGGTGGCGAGCGGCTCGCCGAGCCCGCAGGGGGCGGTCCACCAGCGGGCGACCGCCTCGGCCAGGTGGATCCGGCCGTCCTGTCCCGGCCAGGCCAGGGCGCAGTCGTACAGGCGATCCAGCCAGGGGATCACCTCCGAGGTGCTCACCCCGAGGAAGCGGGCCAGCTCGTCCTCGGTCGGCCGGCCGCCGATCACCAGGCAGGCCTGCAGGAGCTCGAGCGGGGGCAGCGGGAGGCCGCGCATGACCTCCATGACGGCGAAGGTGTTGCCGAGGCGGTGCGCCAGCGCGTCCAGCCGCCTGGGCCAGGGCGCGGCGATGGCGTCCGGGCGGTTGGCCAGGACGCGGGCGAGTCGATCTTCGTCGAGAGTTGTCAGCCAGGCGATTAGGTGATCGTCCATCACAGATCTCTCAGGCCATCGGGAAGCCGCGGTGGTGACGCACGTGAGATCAAGATATTCTGCGCAGTTCGCTCCGAAAAGGTCATTCTCCTGTTCTCCCGCTCCCTCCCCGCAGCGTGCTCGACTCCACCTCAGCACACCAGAACGCGATCGGAGGTGATTCCCGGATATACGGCCGGGAATTCCAGGAACCCAATGCCCATATGTCACACAAGTCCCAAGAACATAAACCGGGGGGCGGGTCCGTGCGGTCCGGGCCGCACGGACCCACCCCCCGGTCCATGTTCCCGTACTATGCGGCTAAAACGGCCCAAACTGCTTTGCCTTGGGGGGTCAGCGGGCACCAGCCCCAGCGGACGCTGATCGATTCGACGATGTGCAGGCCGAGGCCGCCGGTTTCGAACGGCGCGGGGTCGCGCTTGACCGGCTCGGCCGAGCCGGGGTCGGTCAGCGCGCAGGTGACCAGCGAGCCCCGGCGGATCAGGGAGAGCCGGATGACCTCGCGGCGGCGGGGCACGCCGAGCTCCATGCCGTGCCGCAGCGCGTTGGTGGCCAGCTCGGAGACGACCAGCTCCATGCCGTCGGCCAGCTCGGCCAGATCCCACCCCGCCAGCGTGCCCATCGCGAAGCTCCTGGCCGAATGAATCGACTCGGCGCGCGGGGGCAGTACGAAGGTGGCGCTGGCGGTGCATCCGGTGCTGCCGGCGAGCAGATCTCGCGCGGGATGCGGCCACCAGCCCACCGGAGGCCACCAGTCGAGCGTGGACCACTGGAGCATGGAGTGCACGAGATCATGATGGTGCAATCTCCCGTGCATGTGCAATAGCGAATGCACGTGCATATGGTCGCGGCAAGCGCTACGGTTACCTCAAAACGACCCTGGGAAGAAGGGGGCGATCTTTGACAGACTGGTGTTCAGTCCACATACCGGAGGAATGATCACGTGTCCATCGATCCGCCGGGGTCCGGCTCCACTGTTCGGCGCATCATGCTGGGCGCCAGCCTGCGGAGGCTGCGCGAGGAGCGGGATCTCACCCGAGAAGAGGCCGGATTCCACATCCGCGCCTCCGAGTCCAAGATCAGTCGGATGGAGCTCGGGCGGGTCGGATTCAAGACACGTGATGTCGAGGACCTGCTCACGCTGTACGGCGTCCTGGACGACGCCGATCGACGTGGCCTCCTGGAGATGGTCCGGGAGGCGAACACGCCGGGGTGGTGGCACAAGTTCGGCGAAGTCCTGCCGAACTGGTTCGTCACGTACGTGGGGCTGGAGGAGGCGGCGAGCGTGATCCGCACCTACGAGGTGCAGTTCGTGCCCGGCCTGCTGCAGACCGCCGCGTACACACGAGCCGTCGTCCAGCTCGGCTTTCCGGACGCCCCGGAGAGCACGATCGAACAGCGCGTGCATCTGCGCATGCAGCGACAGGAACGGCTCAAGCAGAAGGACGGGCCAAGACTGTGGGCGGTCATCGACGAGGCGGCGCTCCGCCGGCCCATCGGGGGGCCAAAGATCATGCACGAGCAGATCGAGCATCTGCTCGAGGTGGCCAGGCTGCCCAACATCACGCTGCAGGTGATGCCGTTCCGCTTCGGGATGCACGCTGCCGAAGGCGGGGCGTTCACGATCCTGCGCTTTCCGGAGTCCGACCTGTCGGACGTGGTCTACGTCGAGCAACTCTGGGGTGCTCTGTACCTGGACAAACGTGAGGACATCGATCCGTACCTCACGGCCATGGAGCAGCTGTGCGTGGAGAGCACCACGCCGGGTGGCACCCGGGATCTGCTCGAAGATCTTCTGAGAGAGAACTTGTATGCAGACATATAACGGCATGCCGTCGAACGACCTTTACGGCGTCCTATGGCGGAAGAGCCTCTACAGCAACTCCACCGGCAACTGCGTGGAGCTGGCCGAGCTTCCCGACGGCGGGGTAGCCGTCCGGAACTCCCGTTTCCCCGAAGGTCCTGCCCTGATCTACACCCGGGACGAGATCCGCGCACTGGTGCTCGGAGTCAAGGACGGCGAGTTCGACACCCTCCTCGTGTAACGCCGTTTTTACACGACGCGCACGCGCGTAACCCGTCGGCGCGGGGAGCGTAACAAGGATCCGGCAGAGTAAGACCCAATCAAATAGGGGGGCTTGTGATGCTGGACCAGATGACCCTGTACCCGGTGGCGGACGACGTGCTGTTCGCGCCTGGCGGACGCGTCGTGATCAGAACGTATGGCGTCGCGTCGGCGACGGAGCCGACCGACGGTCAGCCGCGCCCGGTGGCCTATCGAACCTGGGTCACCGGGGTGCGGGACCAGCCCAGATACTGGCGGTGGGGCCACTTCGAGGACGCCCGCAGAGGGCATCGTAAGGTCCTGGAGTGGCTCACCGGCCGTGGCCCGCAACCTGCCCCTGTGGTCAGCTGACGGGCGCGTTCCAGCGCAGGATCACATGCTCGCCGTGTTCGAAGCCGAGTGCGGAATAGGTCCCCGTGTCCAGGCGCAGATACCGGCCGTGATCCGGCGGCAGCCCCAGCCAGCGCGCGGCCAGGATCCGCAGGTAGTGGCCGTGCGCGACGAGCGCGATGGTGGGCCCTGGCTCGACGTGGTCGGTCCGCATCATCGCCAGCGCCCGGGCGATCACCCGGTCCGCCCGCAGCCCGACATGCGCGATGTCCTCCCCGGGATGGGCCTCGTCGCCCGGGATCACGCCGTTCCGCCAGATGTACCAGCCGGGGAGGGTCTCCCTGATCTGCGCGGTGGTGATGCCCTCGTAGCCGCCGTAGTCCCATTCCCACAGGTCCGGCTCGATCTCGTACGACCCGATCCCGGCGAGTTCGGCGGTATCCCGAGCCCGCCGCGCCGGGCTGACCAGCACGAGATCGAACCGGTGCTTCTTGACTTCCGGGGCGAGCAGCCTGGCCTGCTCCTCGCCGTGCTCGGTCAGCGGCAGGTCGGTGCGGCCGGTGTGCCGCCCCGCCCTGCTCCACTCGGTCTCGCCGTGCCGCAGCAGAATGAGTTCCATATGGCTCTCATCATGCCCGACGGCCCGGGCTACCTCCGGTCGGCCCCGGCCAGCGGGAGCGCGACCCCGCCGAGGCCGACGGCGAGCAGCGCCCACGGAACGGCCGCCGCGATCGTCGGCAGCGCGGCGAACCAGGCCACCGGGATGAGGATCGGCGCGACGATCAGGGCCACGCCCGCCCAGACGGGGGCGGTCCTGCCCGTCAGGGCGGCCACGCCGAGCAGCACGAGCCCGAGCAGCCCCAGGAAGAAGCTGAATCCCAGCGCCGAGGACGGCAGGCCGTTCTCGTAGGTGTCGACCAGCTTGACCGTGCTCGCGGGGTCGATGCCGCTCTTCAGCGCGGCGTAGATCACGTCGTCGGTGTTGCCCCCGACGGGCAGCGCCAGCACGAAGGCGAGAATCAGCCCGATCAGGCCGAGCGCCGGCTTGCCGGCCCTGACCACTTTGGCCGCGCCGAACATGCCGGGAATGAGCAGGATCGAGCTCAGCGCGCCCAGCCAGACGGCCGTCGGGTAGCTGTCGATGTTGGCGCCGAACTCGCGGACGTACGCGTCCCCTTCCACGCCTGGCGCGATCGGGGAGAGCAGCAGCGAGATGGCGAGGAGCAGGGGCGCCAGAAAGGCCCCCGCGACCATGGCGTAGCGGGCGAACGTGTCCGTGCCCGACCGGGAGGTGGTGTCGAGGCTTGTCATATGGCCAGCGTCACGCGAAGCCCCTTGGCGGGCATGAGTAGCCCCGTACTCAACCGGCTAGTCTCACCCTGAAGATCCAGGAAGGAGGCGGCGGTGGAGCCGGTATCGGTGGGGTTGATCGGGGCGGGGCCGTGGGCGGGCATGGTGCACGCGCCCGAACTGGCCAGGGGGCCGTTCACGCGCCTGGCCGGGGTCTGGGCGAGGCGTCCGGAGGCGTCGGCGGAGCTGGCGGGCAAGCACGGGGTGCCGTCGTTCGAGCGGATCGAGGAGTTGCTGGAGGTCTGCGAGGCGGTGGCGTTCAGCGTGCCGCCCGCCGTACAGGCGGAGCTGGGGATCGTGGCGGCGCGGGCCGGGAAGGCGTTGCTGCTGGAGAAGCCGCTGGCCGCCGATCTGGACGGCGCGCGGCGGCTGGCCGAGGCGATCGGCGAGGCGGGGGTGGCCAGCCAGATGGTGTACACCTTCCGGTATTCGCGGGCCACCGAGGAGTTCCTGGCGAAGGCGCGGGCGTTGCGGCCGTTCGGGGGGCATGCGGCCAACATCTCCGGCGCGCTGCGCGGGGGCGATTTCGCCACGCCGTGGCGGCTGGAGCGGGGGGCCGTGCTGGACGTCGGGCCGCACACGATCGACCTGCTGGACGCGGCGCTGGGACCGGTCACGTCGGTGCGGGCGCACGGCAACCCGCTCGGGTGGGTGGGATTGTTGCTGGAGCACGAGACCGGCGCGGTCAGCGAGGCTTCGCTCTGCATGGCGGCCACCGGCGAGCTGCCCCCGGCCAGGATCGACGTGTACGGCGAGCACGGCAGCGCCTCCCTGCTCGGCAACGAGCTGGGGGAGGAGATCTTCGCCCGGATGATGGCGTCGTTCGCGGAGACCGTGCGCGCGGGCGGCGGCCACCCGCTGGACGCACAGCACGGCCTCCGCTTGCAGAAGATCATCGATGACGCGGAACGGCAACTCGCGTCCTGACCAGGCCCAGCAGCAGCACACCCGACGCGAGAATCGGGATCGGGCCAGGCTGGAAGCCGGTGATCATCAACGCGGTGAGCCCCCCGCCGACCAGGACCGCCGACCCGCCGACCCAGGCCGGCGGCTGCTCGAACCGGCCGAGAACCCGGACCAGGGCCGCCAGCAGCACGCCGAGACAGAACAGCCAGCACGGCGTCAGCGCCCACCACTCCGCCGACCCGATCGCCGGAGTGTCCAGACCGAACCCGACCACCGCCACCCCGGCCACGGCCACCAGCGCGGGCATGTGCCACAGGTAGATCGTCATCATCCGGGGCGCCAGCCACTCCAGCAGCGCGCCGGGCCCCGGCCGGGCGGCCACCCGGTTCAGCGCGGGCCGCAGCAGCATGGCCAGCCCCAGCTGCCCGGCGAACAGCGCCAGCAGGCAGGCGCTCGGCGGCGCCATGTTGGAGATCGCCCCCGGCATCCCGATCATGCTCATCGGGTACGGCCCCGCCGCCACCAGCGCCGCCACCATCCCGAACCCCGCCACGGCCAGCCCGGCGGCCCGGCGGCCGGACAGCCACGCCAGGCGGCCTTCGGCGTACAGGAAGCCGATCTGGTGCACGGCCAGCCAGACGAACACCACATTCAGGTATCCGGCGGGTTCGAACCCCGCGAACCTGATCACGTCCATGGCCACCGCGCCCCCGGCCAGCACCGGCAGCACCACGGCGGCCCGCATCCGGATCAGGTACGGCGTCGCGACCACGGCGACCAGATACACCGCCAGGAACCACAGCAACTGCCCCACGATTCGCGCAGCCACCTCTACCGGTTGCTCCGGCACGCCCAGCCAGCCCAGCAGGTAGGGCAGCGGCAGCCACACCGCCGCCAGCGGCAGCACCGGCCAGCCCAGGCGGCCGACCCGCCGCGCCACCCAGCCGTCGCCGCCCTTCCGCCAGCTGATCGCGTTCGCCGCGCCGCCCGCGAAGAACACCAGCGGCATGACCTGGCTCAGCCAGGTGACCAGCGGGATGGCGGCCAGCGCGTTGCCGGTGGTGAGCCTGCCGTCGGCGTACAGGAGCACGGGCATGCTCCAGTGCTGCACCACGACGAGCACGATGCCGAACACGCGCAGCATGTCGATGAACCGGTCTCTGGGGGAGACCGCGGCGGGAACAGGGGGGAGCAGGGTCAGCGACATGGGTTTCACCTTCAGGGGAGATCGACCCCCCAAGCCTCCCGAGTCCCGGCCCTCCGCGCGGCAGGGCCAGCCCCCTTCTTGATCGTGCGACGGCGCGCACCCCTAAGGGTGTAGCGGGCTACACCTTGGAGAGGTAGCTCAGCACGGCGAGCACCCGGCGGTGGCCGCTGTCGCTGGGCGGCAGGCCGAGCTTCACGAAGATGTTGCCGACGTGCTTGTGCACCGCGCGTTCGGTGACCGTGAGCAGGCCGGCGATGTCGCCGTTGGAGCGGCCCTCCGCCATCAGGCCCAAGACCTCGTGCTCACGCGGGGAGAGCGTGTCCACCGGGTGATCCACCCGGCGGCGGGTGAGCAGCTGGGCGATCACCTCGGGGTCCATCGCGGTGCCTCCGGCGGCGACCCGGGCCAGCGCGTCCACGAACTCCGAGACCCGGCTGACCCGGTCCTTGAGCAGGTAGCCGATGCCGCCGCCGCCCTCGGCCAGGAGTTCGGTGGCGTAGGTCTGCTCGACATACTGCGACAGGACCAGGATGGGCTGCCTGGGGTGGCGGCGGCGCACCTCGATGGCCGCGCGCACGCCCTCGTCGCGGAAGGTCGGCGGGAGCCGCACGTCGACGACGGCGATGTCCGGGCGGTGCTCCTCGACGGCCGCCAGGAAGGCGGGCGCGGTGTCGGCGGTCGCGGCGACCTCGTGGCCCTCGGTGCGCAGCAGCAGCGCCAGGCCCTCGGCCAGCAGCACGTTGTCCTCGACGATGACTACCCGCACGGCAGCTCCACGGTCAGGGTGGTGGGCCCGCCGGGCGGGCTGGACAGCTCGGTCCTGCCGTCGAAGGCGGCGACCCGGCGGCGGATGCCCGCCAGGCCGCTGCCGGACGCCTCGTCGGCCCCGCCCCGGCCGTCGTCGCTCACCCGCAGGGTCAGCGACGCCTCGTCGCCGTGCACGTGCACCGTCGCGTTCACCGTGGCGCTGGTGGCGGCGCTGTGCCTGGCCACGTTGGTGAGCGCCTCCGCGACCACGAAATAGGCGGCCGCCTCGACCGCCGCGGGCAGGCGGTCCACGCCGTCCACGGTGGCCGCCACCGGGACCGGGCAGCGGGCGGCGAGCGCGGCCACCGCGCCGGGCAGGCCGCGGTCGGCGAGGATCGGCGGGTACATGCCGCGGATGATGTCCCGCAGCTCTGTCATGGTCTCCTCGGTGCTCAGCCGGGCTTCGGCGATGAGCTCCGCGGCCTTGTCCGGGTCCGCGGCCAGGATCCGCTCCGCCACGCCGAGGCGCATCGCGATCGAGACCAGACGGGCCTGGGCGCCGTCGTGCAGGTCGCGCTCGATCCGGCGGAGTTCGGCGCCGTGCGCGTCCAGGGCGGCCGTGCGGGTCTCGGTGAGTTCGACGACGCGTTCGGCCAGCCGTACCCGCTCGGGGGTGGCCAGCATGGCGCGGGTCAGGCGGGCGTCGGCGGTGGCCAGCAAGGGCAGCACGTACGAGCCGGCGGTGGCGACGGCGAGGAAGTGGAGCGGGATCGTGACGAGCACGCGGGGCCAGCTGTCCAGGGCGAAGCCGACCAGGTAGATGCTGTGCTCGGGGAGCGGCGCCCACCACCAGATCGGGACGGACAGGTCAAAACCGAGGGCCGCCCAGACGCTCAGGCCGAGCGCGGCCATGATCACGCCGATCACGATGTGGCTGGCCATCCAGCCCGCGTCCCGCCAGGTCATCGGGTCGCCGAGCACGATCCTGGCCCGGGCCAGGATGCCGCCCCGGATGGGCGCGTACTCGGCGACGACCGGCTCGCCCAGCCATCCCGCCGCCACTTTGCGGCCGCGGCCGGCGATCCAGCGGTTCAGGCGCACCACGTACGGCAGGATGATCAGCCCGACGAAGGTCGCGCTGGACAGGAACGCCAGCACGAACACCACGGAACCGAACACGCAGACCGGCACCAGCAGCAGCCCGAGCAGCAGCCGCCCGGTCGCCCGGACCGCTCGCCCCAGACGTCGCCGGACCCCGCTCACGCGAGCCAGCCTATCCAGCTCTGTCCCGGTCTCGCGGGAGTCGATCGGGGCCTGGCCGAAGGCCGCTGTCCGGACATTGGTACCGTTCCTTCGACGCGTATCGTGCAGCGAAGTCCGGTTTGAGCCCGGCGCTGTCCCGCAACTGTCATTCCCGCCCTCCCCTGGGCGGGTGAGCCAGGTCGCCTGCATCGTGCGCTGACGTCATCAACCCTCGTGGAAAGGGTGATCCGTCTTATGACGCGGGTCTCTCGTTTCCCGGCGACTCTGGAGGAATCCGTGAGGCCCAAGGCTCTCGCGGGCGCGTTGCTGGGTGTTCTCCTGCTGGCCGGATGCGGTCAGCCTGCCGACACCGCCGCCCCCCCGACCCAAACCCCTGCCCCTACCGTCGCGGCCGGGGCCTTCCCGGTGACCGTGAACGCCGGGAACGGCTCGATCACCATCGCGCAGCGGCCGGGCAGGATTGTGTCGCTGTCGCCGACGGCCACCGAGACGCTGTACGCGATCGGCGCCGGGCCGCAGGTGATCGCGGTCGACGACCAGTCCAACCACCCGGCGGAGGCGCCCAAGACGGAACTTTCCGGGTTCAAGCCCAACGTCGAGGCGATCATCGCGGAGAAGCCGGACCTGGTCATCCTGGCCAACGACCTGGAAGGCGTGCTGGACGGCCTGGGCAAGGTCGGCGTGCCCGTCCTGCTGGAACCCGCCGCCGCCAACCTGGACGCGGCCTACGACGAGATCAACGACCTCGGCCTGGCCACCGGGAACGCGCGCCAGGCGACCGAGCTGGTGTCCTCGATGAAGAACCAGCTGGAGCAGCTGGTCACGGCCGCGCCGAAGGGCAAGGGGCTCAGCTACTATCACGAGCTCGACGTCGTGCCCTATTCGACGACTTCGCTCACCTTCATCGGGCAGATCTACGGGCTGTTCGGCCTGGAGAACATCGCGGACGCGGCTCCGGACGCGGCGGGCGGTTACCCCAAACTCTCCGCCGAGTTCGTCGCCAAGGCCGACCCCGACCTGATCTTCCTGGCGGACACCAAGTGCTGCGGGCAGAACGCGGGCACGCTGGCCAAACGTCCTGGCTGGTCGGGGCTGTCCGCGATCAAGGACGAGCAGGTCGTCGAGCTGGACGACGACATCGCCTCCCGCTGGGGGCCCCGGATCGTCGACCTGGCCAGGAGCATCAGCGAGGCCGTGCAGAAGGCCACGAGCTGATTGACTCGGCACAGGTTCAGGCTGTGGGCCCTCGGCGCGGCCGTGGTCGTGCTGCTGGGCTCCATGGCGGCCGGACTGCTGGTCGGAGCCGCCGGCCTCGCGCCCGGTTCCGTCCTGTACGCGTTGCTCGATCGGTTGCCGTTCGTGTCGATCGACTCGGGGCTGCTGCCGGTCGAGCAGGGCGTGTTGTTCGAGCTGCGGGTGCCCCGGGTGCTGCTCGCAGGGCTGGTGGGCGGGCTGCTGGCGATCGCGGGGGCCGGATATCAGGGGGTGTTCCGTAATCCGCTCGCCGATCCGTACCTGCTGGGGGCGGCGGCCGGGGCGGGGCTGACGGTCACCTTGGTGATCGTGGTGACGGGGGATTCCGGCGCCGTGCCGGTCGCCGCCTTCGCCGGGGCGGTCGGCGGGGTCTTCCTGGCGTACGCGCTGGGGAACACCGCCGGGCGGGGTGGCGGGACCGCCACGCTGGTGCTGGCCGGGGTGGCCGTGACCTCGTTCCTGACCGCGATCCAGACGTTCGTGCAGCAGCTCAAGGTCGAGGAGTTGCAGCGGGTCTACTCGTGGATCCTGGGGGATGTCGGGGGCGGCTGGCCGCAACTGGTGATGATCGCGCCGTACGCGCTGGTGTCGGTGGTGGTCATGCTCGCGCACGGGCGGCTGCTGGATGTGCTGGCGGTCGGCGACGACGAGGCCACCAGCCTCGGGCTGCACGCTCGGCGGGTGCGGCTGTTCGTGCTGCTGGCCGCGTCGCTGGCGACCGCGTCCGCGGTGGCGGTGAGCGGGTTGATCGCGTTTGTGGGGATCGTCGTGCCGCATGTGGTGCGGCGGCTGGCCGGGTGGTCCTACCGGATCGTGCTGCCGTTGTCGCTGCTGGGCGGGGCGGCATTTCTGGTGATCGCGGATCTGGTGGCCAGGACCGTGCTGGCGCCGGCCGAGTTGCCGATCGGGGTGGTGACCGCCTTCGTGGGGGCGCCGTTCTTCGTGCTGGTGTTGCGGCTGACCAGGCGGGTGGAGACGTGATCGAGGTGCGCGGGCTGGGGGTGCGGCTCGGGGGGCGGGCGGTGCTGGGGG
>NZ_BLAE01000023.1:0-97724 GCF_009687865.1 Acrocarpospora macrocephala | reverse complement strand
GTGCTGGGGGATGTGGGCATGGCCGTACCGGCGGGGGCTTGGCTGGCGGTCATCGGGCCCAACGGCGCGGGGAAGTCGACGCTGCTCAAGGCCATGATGGGGCTGCTGCCGCACGACGGCGAGGTGCTGGTCGGCGGGCGGGGGGTCCGGCGGATGAAACCGCGCGAGCGGGGCCGCCTGATCGCGTATGCCCCCCAGAACCCGCTGCTGCCGCCCGACATGACGGTCGCCGACTACGCGATACTCGGGCGAACTCCATACATCCCTTATCTCGCCCGGGAGACCGCCCACGATCGCGACGTCACCAGGTCTGTCCTGGACCGGCTCGACTTGGCCGCTTTCGCCGATCGCCCGCTCGGCCACCTGTCCGGCGGCGAACGCCAGCGGGTGGTGCTCGCCCGCGCGCTCACCCAGCAGGCGCCCATCCTGCTCCTCGACGAACCCACCACCGCCCTCGACCTCGGCCACCAGCAGCAGGTCCTCGAACTCCTCGACCGCCTCCGCCTCGACGACGGCCTCACCGTCGTGACCACCCTCCACGACCTCAGCCTGGCCGGACAGTACGCCGACACCCTGCTCCTGCTCTCCGAAGGCCACGCCGCCGCCTCGGGACCGCCCCAGGACGTCCTCACCGAACCCCTGCTCACCCGCCACTTCGACGCCCACGTCCAGGTCACCCACACCCACGGCCGCCCGGTGATCCACCTCATCCGCCCCGCGAACCGCTGATGCGCGTCACCCTCACCCACCGTCACGAAGACGGCGCCCACCTCGCCGCCCTGCTCTGCCATTTCGGCCCCGGCTGGCGCATGATCTCCTCCGCCCCCCTCGGCGGCGGCATCGGCCCCCGCCACTGGGTCCTCAACGCCCAGGTAGTTCCCCACTACTCGCGCATGGACCCCGCCACCCACCTAACCGAAATCTCCCCACCCGGCCCTGGCGTCGGCATGCTCACCGCCGCCCACGTCCCCGCCTACACCCAAGCCACCGACCACGACACCACCGCCCTGGCCACCGTCGGCCTCCGCATCCCCACCTGGGCCGCCGCCCCCGCCGGCACCGCGGACCCCGAACTCCCACCCGGCACCATCAACATCATCGCCACCCTCCCCGTCCCCCTCACCGACGCCGCCCTCGTCAACACCGTCATCACCATCACCGAAGCCAAAACCCAGGCCCTCCTCGAATCCGGCTACCCCGGCACCGGCACCGCCTCCGACGCCATCTGCGTCGCCGCCCCAACCCACGGCCCCCCCGAACCATTCGGCGGCCCCCGCTCCCTCTGGGGCAGCCGCCTAGCCCGCGCAACCCACAACGCCATCCTTCAAGGCATCCGAAAATGGGAATTATCGTAATAAACTGACTACTATTAGTTACGGAATTTCGGGAAGTAGCACGTGGTGGAGGGGGAGAATCCCGATACTGGCCAGGTGACCGTAATGGCAACGAAAGAACCGTCGACAGAGCCGACCCCTGGATGGACGGTTCTTCCCGGCAAGCCGCCGTTCACTGTCGATGACCTACTCCAGTTTCCCGCTGACGGGAACCGGTACGAACTAGTCAACGGGAGCCTTCTAGTGAGCCCTGCCCCTGCCCCTATGCATCAGCGTGTCGCCTCGCGGCTAAAGGCGATCTTTGAGGCTGTCGCACCTCCTGAGTTCGAGATGCTCGGCAGCGTCAACCTGAGGATCGGCCCTGAGGACCTCTTCATCTCAGATCTCGCGGTCGTGCGCGCCGACGACATCGAACTCACCCGGGTGATGTTCGAGCCCAAGGAGATTCTGCTAGTCGTCGAGATCAGCAGCCAAGAGACGCAGCTGCGCGACAGCGTTCTGAAGCAGACCGCCTATGCGGAGGCTGGCATTCCCATCTACTGGCGGATAGAGATCATTGAGACTCCGGTCGTCTTCACCTACGAGCTGGAGGGTGAAGAGTACAAGCCCGCCGTGCGCTTCGAGGCAGGAAGCGTGGCAACACTTCCTGCCCCGTTCGAGATCTCGTTCGACCCGGCGCAACTGATCGCGCGGCGGGATTGGCCCACCAATCCAGAAGTCCGGTAATCCAGAAGCCGCCGCTAGTTGGTGAACTTCACGCTGTTCACGATGGTGTTGATGATGCCGTCGTCGCATTTGGCGGTGGGGCAGAAGAATGTGATCAGGGCGGAGGGTTTGCCGGTTCGGGCGACCAGGAAGGTGCGGAAGTCGAGGCGGCCGGTGCCGGCGCCGTCGCTGAGGACTCCGGTCATTTTGAAGGCGGGTTGGCCGCCTACCGAGGTCGCTTCGGGGGATCCGGGGATGGCCACCGAGCCGGGCAGGGTGGCCTGGAGGCCGGTTTGCAGGTCTTCGGTGGAGTTGGAGGTGCTGATCGTTTCGGTGGTTTGGGCGACCATGCCGGTGGCTCGGTTGGGGGAGCTCTGGATGATCGGGTTTACGGCGGACCAGTCGGTGTTGCCGGGGACGGCGAAGAGGCCGTCGAATTCCTCCACCGCCGCCGCGGCTGTGACGTGCTGGTCGGTGTACTCCTTCAACGTCCAGGTGTCCGGGTAGGAGAAGGAGAAGGGCGCCGCGACGTTTCCTGGGTAGGTGTTCCAGGGGGCGTTCTGGTCGCCGCCGCTCTGGGACACCACGTAGACGATGGCGGCCGCGACCACGCTCAGCGCCGTCACCCCGCCGATTACCGCCCCGACCGGGAACTTCTTCTTCGGGGTGGCGGTGGCCACGGTCTGCGGCGCGTACGTCGGATACGACGGATTCGGATGGGAAGGATGCTGCCCATACGGGTACGACATCTGCGACGGATGTGATGGATGCGACACCGACGGATATGACATCGGCGGATTCGATGTCGGCCCGGGATACGGCTGCTGCGGGTAGTAGGGCGACGACTGGGTCCCCGCCGGGGGCGGCCAGCTGCGCGCGCCCGGGTTGCTCGGCTGGCTGGGATGGCTCGGGTGGTCGCTCTCGGTCCCGCTGATCGCGTCCCGCAGCGCGGTCACGAACGCCGTGCAGGTCGGATACCGGTCCACCGGCGACTTGGCCAGCGCCCGCTGCATCACCTGGTTCACCCCGTGCGGCAGATCCGGCCGGTACGGCGTGAGCGGCGGCGGATCGTGCGACACGTGCGCGTACAGCAGCGCCAGCTCGGTGTCCCGCTGGAACGGCGGCTGCCCGGTGAGCGCCTCGTAGACGACGCAGGCGAAGGCGTACCCGTCGCTGCGGCCGTCCACCGGAAGGCCGCGGATCTGCTCGGGCGCGACGTAGCGCGGCGTGCCCATGAAGTGGCCGTGGCTGGTCAGCCCGGCCTCCGCGGAGGCGCTCTTGGTCAGCCCGAAGTCGGTCAGGTAGACGTGGTCGGCCTCGGTCACCAGGATGTTGGCAGGTTTCACGTCCCGGTGCACCAGGCCGTTGGCGTGCGCCGCGTCCAGCGCCGAGGCGATCTGCGCGAACAGCCGGTTGGCGCGGGCCACCGGCAGCGGCCCGTGGGTCTGCACCAGCCGCCGCATGTCGCTGCCCTCCACGTAGCGCATCGCGATGAAGAGCAGGTCCTCGCTCTCGCTGGCCTCGTAGATGGGGATGATGTGCGGGTGGTCGATGCTGGCGACCAGCCGCGACTCGCGTACGAACCGGTCCCGGAAGCGGGCGTCGTGGGCCAGCTGCGGGGCGAGGATCTTGAGCGCGACCGCCCGCCCGAGCCGCTGGTCGCGGGCCCGGTAGACGGTGGCCATGCCGCCCCGGCCGATGACCGCCTCGATGGTGTAGTCGCCCAGCTGCTGGCCGACCAGGGCCGGAATCGGGGATCCGTCGGTCATGGCATGTCCGCCGCGTGGCCGCAGAAGCCGCAGAACCGGTGCGCGTGCCCGAGCCGCATGCCGCACTGGGTGCAGAACTTCTGCATGCCCATCTGCCCGACCTGGACCGGCATCGGCTGCCCGAGCTGGGCCTGCCCGAGTGGTGGTGACATGTCAGATCCAGGCGGCGGGGGCGGTATCGACGGGTGCGAGCCGCCCCCGCCGTGGAACATCTCGGTCTGCGCGGGCCAGGAGGTGACCAGCGCCGCGTTCTCCAGCGGCGGCCCGCCGCCGGGGCCGTTCCCCCCGCGCCGCCGCTTCAGCAACATCGGCACGGCGATCGCCACCAGCGCGGCCACCAGCACCACCCCTCCGGTCACCCAGACCCAGGGGGAGATCCCCGTGCTCTGCTTGGCCACGGGCGCGGTGCTCGGCTTCTTGGTGCCCGCGTCCTCGCCCGTGTTCGCCTTGGTCCTGGCGATCCGGAGGTACTCGATGGCGACTGGATGGTCCTGCCGCTGGCTCAGCACCCGTTCCAGCACGGGGATCGAGGCCGCGTACAGCTTGTTGTGGTAAGAGGCCAGGGCGCTTTCGTACACCACGTCCACCGGGCCGCGGCGCGCGCTCACCCCGGCCGCGACGAGGGCGGACTTGATGTCCTCCACGGGCGTCACGGTGGCGGGGAAGCTGCCGCCGCCGGCCAGCAGGCCGACCACTTCGCTCTTGCCGTCGTCGATGACCGCCCCGCCGATGGAGTCGCGGCTGGCGACCAGCTTGTCGACCTTGGGCTGGTCCTCCTTCTTGAAGGACCGGCTGCCCGGCGGGTCGAAGTGCGCCGTGTCCAGCTTCGGCGGGGCCTTGGCCGACGGCGGCGTGGTCAGCGTCATGACGTCGATGGACTCCACGGTGGTGCCCAGCGCGGCGCCGAGCGGCACGGTCGGCAGCCCTTCCTTCCCGGCCGGGGCGACCTTGAGCACGGCCGGGGCCACCGGGGAGTCGCCGGTGTGCAGGATCTCGGCCTTGAGCCCCTGCGGCAGCGGCGGCTGCAGGTAGGGGTAGGCGATCACGGTGGTGGTCACGGTGGCGTTGCAGGTGGAGCTCTGGGTGCGCGGCGGGTAGCAGGCCTGCAGCCGGATGTTGAGGTCGGGGTCGCTGATCGTGTGCTTCTCGAAGTCGGCCGGGATACTGACCTTGAAGTATTCGGCGAAGACGCGGTTCGCGGCGTAGATCCGCGCGTCCCGGTCCGACTGGACCACCGACGTCGCCGTCACGATCACCCCGTCCGGGGTAACGGTGAAACCGCTCCCCTCGGCGAGTTCGGTGTCGTACTCTCGGACGACCTGCTGCAGCTTGCTGCGGTCGTCGAATAATGTGATCGAGACATGGGACTCGGACTCCACCCGCACGGCCCCCGGAGTGATCCGGTCGGTCGAGCCGCTGGGGTGGGGGTGCAGCATGGGCATGGTTAACATGCCAAGGGCGCCGAGCCCCGCGATAACCGCTAGGCGGGGCATCTCCGCCTCCTCTTCGACTCGGAACAGATCCAGACTCGCAGTGCGCCGAGTGCCCGACAAGGGCTGGCACCGTGACGACATTCACTTGATACCCGCCAAGGATCAAGCATGCGCTTGCAAACCACTTGTAATCGGATTGAACCGGTCCATGGAGCGCTACTCGTGACGTCGCGGACAGATTAATCTGCCCCCATGGCCATCCGCATCTCCAAGGTCTATTCCCGAAAGGTCGATCTCCTCATCGGCGCCGCCGTGGCGGCGATCGGCGTCGTTGAGGCGTTCACCACAGCGACCGCTCACGGCGCGGCCCAGAACCCGCAGCTGTGGTGGATCCCCCAAGCTCTGCTGGCCGGGATTCTGCTCGCGTTTCGCGGTAAGTCGCCTGTTGTGGTGTTCCTAGGCATCGTACTCATGCAGTACGTGTGGCATCGGCAGGGTCACGAGAGCTGTCAAGTTCACCAGCTCATCTCCCTCTTGATCGTCTTCCACACGCTGGGCGCGAAACTGCCATTCCGACCTGGCGGTTTGTGGGCTCTGGCGGGCATCCTGGTGTTCGATTCCGGGGCCATAGACCACAGGATCCTGCCGCCTGAGGAAGTAATTTTCCTTACTGTCATGTTCGGCTTCGCCTACCTGACCGGGCTCGGCCTGCGCGGCTACCTGGTCCGGATGCAGCGCATGGCCGAACAGGCCACGCAACTGGAGCTCGAACGCGAGCGCAAGGCCGCCGAGGCGGTGGCCGCCGAGCGCAACCGGATCGCCAGGGAACTCCACGACGTGGTCGCGCACAGCGTCAGCATGATGGTCATGCAGGCCGGGGCGCTGCGCCGCACCCAGGGCGGGGAGAACCCGATCCTGCAGAACATCGAGCAGAGCGGCCGGGAGGCCGTCAACGAGCTGCGGATCATGCTCGGCGCGCTCCGCATGCCCCAGGACGAGGCGCTGCCCCAGCCCGGCCTCGACCTGGTCGAGAGCCTGATCTCCACCGTGCGCAACTCGGGCCTGCGGGTCACCCTCGCCATCGAAGGCGAGCAGGTGCGGCTCGCGCCCGGCCTGGACCTGTCCGCCTACCGGATCGTCCAGGAGTCGCTCACCAACGCCGTCAAGTACGCGGGCGAGGCCGACGTCCGGATCCGGATCGCCTACCACCCGCTCTCGGTCACCATCGAGGTGACCGACAACGGCAAGGGCGCCGATTCCGAGCTGTCCACCGGCAATGGCCTCATCGGCATGCGCGAGCGGGCCGAGCTGTTCGGCGGCACGCTGGACGCGGGTCCGCGGCCGGAGGGCGGCTTCCGGGTCCGCGCGGTGCTGCCCACCTCCCAGGGAGTGGTGCTGGTATGACCGTCAGGATCGTGCTCGCCGACGACCAGGCGATGATCCGGGCCGGGCTGCGCATGGTGGTGGAGAGCGAACCGGGCATGGAGGTCGTGGGCGAGGCCGGGGACGGGGTGGAGGCGGTCGCGCTGGTCCGCCGGGTCCGGCCGGACGTGGTGCTGATGGACATCTCCATGCCCCGCCTGGACGGCCTGTCGGCGGCCAAGCAGCTGCTGGACACCCCGCACCCGCCGAAGATCATCATGCTCACCACCTTCGACACCGACGAGAACCTCTACGCGGCGCTGCGCGCCGGGACCAGCGGCTTCCTGCTCAAGGTGTCGCCGCCGGAGCAGCTGGTGGAGGCGATCCGGGTGGTGGCCGCCGGGGACGGCCTGCTCGATCCGGCCGTGACCACCCGGGTGATCGCGTCCTTCGCCGGGCGGCACGATCCGGTCCGGCCGCCGCAGCTGGCCGAGCTGACCCCGCGCGAGCTGGAGGTGCTGCGCATGCTGGCGCGTGGCCTCACCAACGCCGAGATCGCGGGGGAGCTCTTCGTCGGCGAGGCCACGGTCAAGACCCATGTGGCCCGGGTGCTCATGAAGCTGAGCCTGCGGGACCGGGCTCAGGCGGTGGTGTTCGCGTACGAGTCGGGCGTGGTGACGCCCGGGGCGGCGCTCGGGTAGTAGGAGACCCACTCGGCGTCGGTCATCCGCAGGACCTTGACGCCCAGGTAGCCGAACGCGGCCACGGGGGCCGCCCAGAGCGGGACCGTCAGCGGGCCGTACGGGGCCAGGAAGCCGGCCCACCAGCCGAGCAGGATCGCGCCCACGACCCACCACGGCGCGAATCCGGCGCGGCGCAGCGCGATGGCGACGAGGCCGGCGCCGATCGGGCCGAAGAAGATCCACGGCATCTGGAAGCCGAAGACCACGCCGGGCAGGTTGAGCATCTCGTCGAGGATCTTCGCGGCTTGCTCCGGCGGGTTGTGCTGGCCCAGGTACCACTCCACCGGGTCGATCATCAGCAGGCCGGACAGGGACAGGAAGCCGAGCACGGACATCGCGCCGCCGATGTGGCCGAGCACCACGCCGCGCCTGCGGGCGACGTGCAGCACGCCGATGAGCGCCACCGGCAGCAGGATCCAGGACCAGTGGTAGAGCGCGGACTGCAGCTGCGCCAGCGCCGGGTTGTCGCCGAAGCTGACCGACTCGCGGTCGTCGCCCCAGGTGCCGGGGTCGACGAGGACCGCGATCAGCTGGAGCAGCGGGGCCAGGATCAGCAGGACTCCGGTGACGGAGCGGCGGAATCTGACCGCGTCGTTGAGCTTGAACATTGTTCCCCCTCGGGTTCGGTTCATCGCCGCGGACGCTACGGCCGGGGACCGCGCGGGTACGTCCGCCATACGGGTGATACGCCGTCCCCCGTGAGGGCGACTTGTCGTTCCATGGAGGTTGTTGTGTATATTTTCCGTCATATGGCGTATCGGACAGGAGATATTTCATGACTGCCTTCCCGCGCGTGTTGTTCGACGAGGCGCACAGCGAGGCCTGGACGATCCGCAGGGAACGGGCAGAGGCCATGAACCCGGGGCATCCCGACGACAACGGGTACACCCGGGCGGCCGAGCTCCTGCGCAGGCTGGGATACCAGGTGGCCGCGTTCACCGAGGGACCGCTGACGGCCTCGGCGCTGGCCGGGCAGGACGTGTTCGTGATCGCCCACCCGGCCGCGGACCGCTGGGAGCGCACCACCGGCCTCGGCAGCCCCGTCTTCCCCGTGGAGGAGCTCGACGCCGTCGAGGAGTATGTGCGGGCCGGGGGCGGCCTGGTGGTGCTGGCCGAGCACGAGCAGGAGAAGTACGGCAGCAATCTCACCGACCTGCTGGCCAGGTTCGGCGTCGGGGTCGCCCACGTGACCGTCCAGGATCCGCGCAACAGCCACAACCAGGTGGCCGCCTGGATCCGGGGCGTGCCCGGCGCGCGCGAGGTGGACGGGGTGGATCTGCTCGCGGGGGCCGATCGGGCGTGTTTCTATCGGGCCGGGGTGCTGACCGGGGCGGGGAACGTGCTGTTCCGGACCTCCGCCGACGCCGATCCGGCGGGGGAGCCGCTGGTCGTGGCCGCGCGCCTGGGCGCGGGCCGGGTCGTCGTGGTGGCCGACTCCGACCTGTTCGGCGACGACTCCATCGGCGAGCTCGACCACGCCCGGCTCTGGACCAACCTGGTGACCTGGGCGGCGCGGCTCCCCTCTGCCGCCCGCCCCGCCGACACGGTCCCCGCCGAGTTCGCCGAGCTGAAGGTGGCCGTGGAGCAGCTGCGCCCCCTCCAGGCCAAGGACGGCTCGATCCCCGAGGACAAGACCCGCGCCGCCACCCTCGTGTCGGAAATTTCCGACCATGTCGTACGGCTTGCGCCGCGTTTCCCCCACGACGCCGCCTACCTGGACGCCGTGGTGGCCGATCTCGCCAAATGGGCGGACAACGGGCTGGGCGTGCCCGACTTCCTGGACTCGCTGAACGCCTTCCACCCCGACGAGCAGCGCGAGGACGGCCTGGAACACCTGGTCGTCTTCCCGATGTACACCCAGAACGGCAACCCCAGCCGCAACCTGGAGGCCGTCTGGATCAAGACGGTCTGGCCGGACTGGCTGGCCCGGGTCGAAGCCGGGCGCTACGACAACCCGATGTTCGTGCCGATCACGTTCGTGGACTTCACCTCCGGCTACGACACCAACTCGGCCGTGCTGTTCCCCGAGACGGTCGCCGTCCGCGAGACCCCCGCCCGCTTCACCTGGGGCGGCATCTTCTGCGACCGCGAGGCGGCCAGGTTCCGGGCCGTCACCTCGGCCGCGGCCGAGACGCTGAAACTGGCCCTGCCCGCGGACGCGGCCCGGCTGGTCGCCTCCAGGGAGCTGGCCCAGGACGCGTTCGTGCTGTGGGACCTGATCCACGACCGGACGCACTCCCACGGGGACCTGCCGTTCGACCCCTTCATGATCAAGCAGCGGATGCCCTACTGGCTCTACTCGCTGGAGGAGCTGCGCTGCGACCTCACCGCGTTCGGCGAGGCCGTGCGGCTGGAGGACGAAGGGGTGCCGCAGGCGCGGTATGTCCAGTACGCGATCCTGTTCGATCGGCTGTTCCGGTTCCCGATCACGGGGGATCGGGTGCGCAACTACGACGGGCTCGGCGGGCAGCTGCTCTTCGCGTACCTGCATCGCAACGGCATCGTGCGGTGGACCGACAACCGGCTCAGCGTCGACTGGCCCAGGGTCGCCCCGGGCGTCGCCGACCTGCGCGGCCAGGTCGAGAAGCTGTACCGGGACGGGATCGACCGCTCGAAGCTGGCGCACTGGCTGGCCGCGCACGACCTGGTCGCCGCCTACGTGGCGCCGCACCCAGCGTCCAAGTGGGCCGCCCGGGACCTGCCGGAGGAGCAGAAGGCGATGGTGGACGCGGTCCTGCCGGACGAGTTCCCGCTGAGCATGTTCTACGAGGCGCTCCGCCGTAAGCTCACCGATGTCGTCGAATCCACGAAGGGTGTGCGCTGATGTCGCGGGTCATTCTCATCGCCGGGGCGGGCGGTCCGGCCGGGCAGGCCGTCGTGCGCAGGTTCGCCGGGCTCGGTGACACCGTCATCGGCGTCGACAAGTCCGGCGCCGACGGGTCGCTGCCGGTGGACCTGCTGGATCCGCAGGCCGTACAGGACCTGGCTGAGCGGATCAAGGCCGAGCACGGGCGGGTGGACGGGATCATCCACCTGGTCGGCGGCTGGCGCGGGTCGGCGAGCTTCGCCGAGACCTCGCTCGCAGACTGGGCGCTCCTGCACGACCTGCTGATCCGCACGCTGCAGCACGTGACGCTGGCCTTCGAACCGCTGCTGCGGGCCTCCGCCGACGGCCGGTTCGCGATCGTCTCCGCCAAGGCCGCCCAGCGTCCCACCCAGGGCAACGCCGCCTACGCCGCCGCCAAGGCCGCCGCCGAGGCGTGGACGCTGGCCTTCGCCGACGCGCTCAAGGGCACCGATTCGGCCGCGGCGATCCTGGTCGTGACGGCGCTCGTGCACGACGCGATGCGCGCCGCCGCCCCCGGCAAGGAGTTCAAGGGCTTCACCGACGTGGCCGACCTCGCCGCCGCCCTCACCGGCCTGTGGGACACGCCGGCCGCCGAGGTCAACGGCCGCCGCATCGACCTGACGGGATGACGCACGTGCCCAGCCACCCGATCCGGCGGCACGACCCGGCCGTGACGAGCTTCGCCAGCGACAACTACGCCGGCGTGCACCCGGAGATCCTGGCCGCCATCGAGCTCGCCAACGGCGGCCACCAGGTCGCCTACGGCGACGACGTCTACACCGAGGCGCTCCAGGAGATCTTCCAGGCGCACTTCGGCGAGCAGGCCAGGACCTGGCCGGTGTTCAACGGCACGGCCGCGAACGTGGTCTCGCTGCGCGCCATGTGCGCGCCCTGGGAGGCGGTCATCTGCGCCGAGAGCGCCCACATCAACACCGACGAGGGCGGGGCCCCCGAGGTGGTCGCCGGGCTCAAGATGCTGCCCGTGGCCACCCCCGACGGCAAGCTCACGCCCGCCCTCATCGACCGGCAGGCGTGGGGCTTCGGCGACGTGCACCGGGCTCAGCCCCGGGTCGTCTCGCTGTCCAACGCCACCGAGCTCGGCACCCTCTACACCGTCGACGAGATCAAGGCCGTCTGCGCGCACGCGCACGAGCTGGGCCTGCTCGTGCACCTGGACGGCGCCAGGATCACCAACGCGGCCGCCGCCCTCGACGTGCCGCTGCGGGCGCTCACCACGGACGCGGGCGTGGACGTGCTCTCCTTCGGCGGCACCAAGATCGGCCTGCTGCTCGGCGAGGCCGTGGTGGTGCTCAATCCGGCGGCCGCGCGCGGGCTGCCGTACCTGCGCAAGACGAGCATGCAGCTGGCCTCCAAGATGCGCTTCGTTTCCGTGCAGTTCGAGGCGCTGCTGGCGGGCGACCTGTGGCTGCGCAACGCCCGCCAGGCCAACGCGATGGCCAGCCGGCTGGCGGCGGCCGTGCAGGACATCGACGGGGTCGAGATCACCCGGCCCGTGCAGGCCAACGCGGTCTTCGCCCGGCTGCCCGCCGCCGCGGCCGACCGGCTGCGCGAGCGCTTCCGCTTCTACACCTGGAACGCCGACCTCGGCGAGGTCCGCTGGATGTGCGCCTTCGACCTCACCGAGGCGGACGTGGACGCCTTCGCCGCCGCCATCGCCGCCGAACTGGGGTAAGGCCACCAGGTGTAAGCTGCGGCGCGTGATGTTGCGGGTAGTGATCGCGGAAGACTCGCTGCTGATCCGGGAGGGCGTCGAGCGCGTGCTGTCCCGCGATCCGGAGCTCCAGGTGGTGGCCGCCTGCGCCGACCTGCCCGAGTTGCTCGCGGCCGTCGAGACCCACCAGCCCGACGTGGTCGTCACCGACGTGCGGATGCCCCCGACCTCCTCCGACGAGGGCATCCAGGCCGCCACCAAGCTGCGCGCCAGCCGCCCGTCCACCGGCGTCGTGGTGCTCTCGCAGTACGCCGAGCCCTCCTACGCCACGATGTTGCTGGCGGGGGGCAGCGCGGGCCGCGCCTACCTGCTCAAGGAACGGGTCGGCGAGCCCGGCCAGCTGGTCGAGGCGGTGCGCGCCGTGGCGCGCGGCGGTTCGATCATCGACCCGATCGTGGTCGAGGGCATCCTCGCCGACTCGATGAAACGCCGGGCCTCGCCGCTGGCCACGCTGACCCCCAGGGAACGCGACGTGCTCGCCCAGATCGCCCAGGGCAAGAGCAACGCCGCCGTGGGGGAGACCCTCTACCTGAGCGAGAAGTCGGTGGAGAAGCACATCAGCGTGCTGTTCGCCAAACTCGGCCTCGAATCCACCCCCGAGGTCAACCGCCGGGTCCTCGCCGTGCTGCTCTACCTCGCCGAACAGGGGGGATAACACCCTCACCAGGGCGGGCCCGATGGGGCAGGCTGGGAAACATGGGGCCCGTCGAAGTGCGAGTGAACGTACTGATAGTCGACGACCAGGGACCGTTTCGAGCAGCCGCACGCCGGCTCGTCGCCCTGGTCGCCGGGTGGCGGGTGATCGCCGAAGCCGTCTCAGGCGAGGACGCCCTCGCCGAGGCCGACCGCACCCGCCCCACCGTGATCCTGATGGACATCAACCTGCCCGGCATCAACGGCATCGAGGCCACCCGCCGTATCCTCGCCAGCCATCCGGACACCGCCGTCGTGCTGGTGTCCACGTACGCGGCGGAGGACCTTCCCCCCGACGCGCACACCTGCGGGGCCACCGGCTACATCCGCAAGGAGAACCTCACGCCCGCCCGGCTCCGCGAGCTCGTCCCGATCTGAGGTCCTGGAGGGCCAGGCGCGCGGCGTGGTGGCCGCTCATGCCGTGCACGCCCGCGCCGGGCGGGGTGCTGGCCGAGCAGAGGTAGACGCCCTTGAGCGGGGTACGCCAGGGTTTGAGGCTGTACAGGGGGCGTCCGAAGAACTGCCCGAGATCGGCGGCGCCGCCGCCGATGTCGCCGCCGATGTAATTGGGGTTGTGGGACTGCATCGCGGCGGGCGGCATGACGTGCCGGGCGAGCACACGATCGCGGAATCCGGGGGCGAAACGCTCTATTTGCGCTTCGATGTGCGGGGCCATGTCGTAGTCCGAGCCATTGGGAACATGGCAGTACGCCCAGAGGGTCTGCTTCCCCTCAGGCGCACGAGTCGGGTCGACGACGCCGGCCTGGACGACCAGAACATAAGGGCTGACGGCGGGCCGGCCCTGCGCCACGGCGGTCTCGCTCGCGGAGATCTCCTCCAGGGTGCCGCCGAGGTGGACGGTGCCGGCGCGGGAGATCTCGGGATCGCGCCACGGGACCGGCCCGTCCAGCGCCCAGTCGATCTTGAAGACGCCGGGGCCGTGGCGGAAGCGGCCGAGGCGGCGCGCGTACCCGGGCGGGAGGTCCGCGATCTGGAGGAACTGGCGGGGCGGCAGGTCGAGGAGGACCGTCCCGGCCGGGGGAAGCTCGCGGAGCGCGGTGACGCGCTGCCCCGAGACGGTCTCCGCGCCCAGCTTGCGCAGCCGTTCGACCAGCAGGTCGGCCAGCACCTGGGAGCCGCCCCTGACCACCGGCCAGCCGACCGAATGGGCCAGCGAGGCCAGCATCATCCCGTAGCCGCCGGTGATGGGGGCGCGCAGGTCGAGCATCGAGTGCGCCGCCATCCCGGCGAACGCGGCGCGGGCGGGCGCCGTACGGAACAGGGACCGGGCCAGGACGGTGGCCGGAAGCGCGCCGAGCGCGCCGTAACGGGCGGCGGCCAGCGGCGCCCTGGGCAGGCCGAGCGGCGACAGCAGCGTGTCCACCAGCGGGAAGCCCGCCCGGGCGGTCGCGCCGATGGAAGCCTGCCAGGCGCGGCCGTCCCGGCCGAGACCGGCGGCCGTCGCGGCCGGGTCGCGGTGGATCAGCACGGCGGGCCCGTCGTCGAGCGGGTGCGCGGCCGGGACCTCCGGCTGGGCGAACTCCACCCCCAGATCGGGCAGCCGGTCCCGGAACGCGCGCGAGGCTAGCGACAGCGCCAGCACGGTCGCGCACACGTCGTGCGTGAAGCCAGGCAGCGTCAGCTCCGCGCTCCGCAGGCCGCCGCCGAAACGCTCCGCGCCCTCCAGCAGCAGCACCCGGCGGCCCGCCTCGGCCATGGTCAGCGCCGCCACCAGGCCGTTCGGCCCGGAACCCACGACGATCGCGTCGTACTCACTCATGATTTCTTCCATTCACGCGGCGTAGCAGGTCAAACGTTCGTTTCGACGGGAATCTCGCCGCGGATCCGGGTGCCCGCCCCGAGTTCGGACTCCACCGTGAGGGTGCCGCCGATCGCGCCCAGCCGGTCCCGCATGTTGACGAACCCGTGCCCGGCGTCGCCGGCGGCGAAGCCGGTGCCGTCGTCGCCGACCTCGAAGCGGAGCAGCGCCTCGGTGGCCGCCAGGTCCACGGTGATGGCGGCGTCCGCGCCGGCGTGCTTGCCCGCGTTCTGGATGGCCTCCAGGCAGCAGAAGTAGACGGCGGCCTCGATCTCCTCGGAGTAGCGGCGGGGCAGGTCCACGCTCACCGAGCAGGGCAGCGGGGAGCGGCGGGCGGCCGAGCGCAGGGCGTGGTCCAGGCCGTGGTTGCGCAGCAGCGGCGGGTAGACGCCGTGGGCCAGCTCGCGGAGGGCCGCGATCGTGCCCTGCACGTCGGCGCGCAGCTCGTCGAACAGGTTCTCGGTGGCGCCCGGCTCCTCGGCGATGATCTCCCCGGCCAGGCTGAGCTTCACCGACAGCGCCACCAGATGCTGCTGGGCGCCGTCGTGCAGGTCCCGCTCGATGGCGCGGCGAGCGGCGTCGGCGGCGGTGACGATGCGCAGGCGGGAGGCCTGGAGCTCCTCGTTGCGGCGGCGCAGCTCGTCCAGCGAGGCCTGCAGGGCCGAGTCCAGGCGCATGTTGTGCAGGGCCAGGCCCACCTGGCGGCCGAGCTGGACCAGCACCTGGTCGTCGGCCTCGGAGAACGGCGGCGCGTCCACCGGGCGGCGGACCACGATCAGGCCGAGCAGCTCGCCGAGATGCGCGGCGGGCGCCACCCGGATCGGGCCGCCGTCGTCGCTGAGCAGCCCCGGCATCCAGACGGCCAGCCAGGACGCGCCCCCGACCCGGGTCCTGCCCACCACGATCCGCTCCCGCTCGTTGAGCTCCAGCCGGGCGGTGGGCAGATCGGGCACGCTGAGCGTGCGGTGCAGCACGCCGTCGGAGCCCACCCAGATCTCCGCCCCGGCGGGCGCCATCGCCGCCTTGAGCGACTCGGCCAGCTGGAGCAGCAGCTCGTCGAACGGGACGGCGCGGCTCATCCGGGCGCCGAACGTGGCCAGCACCTCCTCCGGCGGCACCCCGGCCCGCCCGGTGATGGCGCGGGCGGTGGCCAGCAGCCGGACCCGGAGCGGGAAGGCGAGCACGGCCACGACCAGCGCGGCGGCCATGCTGGAGACCAGCAGGTCGCGTTCGGTGTCCTCGGGGAGGCGGCCCAGGCCGAGCACCACCACCAGGTACACGCTGGCGATCATGACGGTGAAACCGGCCGCGACGACCGCTTCGAGCAGGGCCTTGTCGCCGACGTGGGCGGTGGCGGGCACGTGCCCGAGCAGGGCGCCCACCGGGACCACGACCAGGGCCACGACCAGCCAGGTGAGCGGGTTGGCCGGCACGCCGAGGAGCAGGTAGAGGCCGATCAGGGTGGCCCCCGCGGAACCGGCCAGCAGCAGGCCCGCGCCCGTCCACTGCAGGGCCGCCCGCTGGCGGGGCGAGGCCTGGCCGCAGCGCAGGATGATGCCGGTGGCTCCGGTTCCCGCGGCCACGACGGCGGCCAGGCCGTACAGGCTGGGCGGGCCGCTCAGGACGGCCAGGCCGGCGCCGAGCACGGCGGCGACGGCGGCGATGGCGCGGCGCGGGACGCTGCGCAGCTCGCCGTCGGGGAGGGCGAGCGCGAACGCGAGCCAGCCCGCCATGGCCACCGGCACGGCGGCGGTCCAGACGGCGGCGGCCGCCTGCAGGACGGCCACCAGGATCGCCCACCGGGCCACGGCGGGCCGCCCGACCAGGTGGCAGCCCGCGGCGGTGACCGCCCAGCCGGCCGCCACGACGGCGCTGGCCAGGTTGGTGCCGTCCCAGAGGCCGACGCCCAGCGCGGTCAGCGCCGCCGCGCCGCCCAGCCAGAGCGCGAGAGCACGGGTCATCTGGATCACTCCGCTCGCAGGACGTGGCCGACCCTGAGCCTGGCTGCGAGATGCCCCGGCCAGGCGGCCAGCAGATTGGCGATGAACAGGACGGCGGGGCCGATCAGGATCAGGGCCCAGACCGCGACCGGCGGCTGGTAGAGCAACGGGGTGGTGTCGGCGACGATACGCCACAGCACCCGCCCGAAGGCCACGCCCAGGGGCACCCCGGCCAGCAGCCCGATCACGGCGAGCACGCTCGCCTGGGTGACGACGATGCCGCGGGCCTGGCGCCGGGTCAGCCCGAGCGAGCGCATTACCGCCACGTCGTGGCGGCGGTGGCGCACCGCCGTGGCCAGCGCGTGCCCGACCGCGCTCACCCCCAGCACGGCCAGGAACGCGCCCAGGTAGTGCGGCAGCGCCGCGTTCTCCTTGATCTCGGCGAGCTGGAACGGCGGATCCTGGGGGACCAGCGGAACCTCCATCCCGGCCGCCGCCGAGGCCGCGGCGGTCAGCCCGGCCGCCGCGGCGTGCGCGTCCACCCCCGCCCGCAGCCCGACCAGGATCCCCCGATCCTTCGAGACCTCGAACAGCCGCTCGTACGCCGGGTCGCTCACCCAGCCCCCGGTCGCGTAGTCATTGTGCGACGCCTCCGGCACGAACCCGATCCCGCTGACCAGGAACGTGCTCCGCCCCCGCTGGCCGGTCAGTGTGACCCGGTCGCCGGGACCGACCCCCAGATCGCGCGCGCTCTTGGGGGCGAGCACGACCTCGCCGTCGCCCGTCACCGTCCTGCCCTCGCGCAGCACGATCGGCAGCGCGTCCGGCTGGTGGGTGTAGAGCGTGACCGAGGTACGCCCCGACTCGGCCACGGCCAGCCGGGCGTCGGTGACCCCGGCCACGGCCGGATCGGCGCGCAGCGCGGTCACGACCGCCGCGACCACTCCCGGACCAGGATCGTCGGCTCCGACGGGGACGACCAGCTGGTGGATCATGCCGAACTTGGCCGGATCCGTGGCCGACACCCCCGCCGCGAAGGTGAACGCGGCCAGCACGCCGTGCACCCCGATGATCGCCCCCAGCAGCGCGGGCCGCACCGGCACGGCCGAACGCCCGCGGCCGGGTTCGAGCGCGAACCTGAACCCCACCGCGACCGGAACCGGCAGCCCCGACCTGGCCGCCCACCTCGCGACCGTGGATCCGCTCCGCCGGGCGGGTCCCTGGGTGGCCGCGAACGCGGCGACGGCCGCGCCGACCATGACCAGCAGCGGAACCGCCGCGCCCCCCGCCAGCAGGACCAGCGGGTCCGCGTGCGGGCCCGGCTCGGGCTCGCGCCGCGCGGCGCTGCCGAACGGCAGCCACGCCGAGGCCAGGTAGGCCACCGCGCAGCCGCCCACAGCCCCGGCCAGCGCCGCCACCACAGGTCCCGCCGTCGCCGCCCGTACGGTCTGCGCCGGGGAGAGCCCGACCGGCCGGAGCACCAGCAGGTCGGACACCGTGGCGGTGGTGTAGCGGACGATGGACTGCCCGATCAGCACCAGCGCCGCCGCCAGCGCGGCCAGGCCGAAGGAGAGCAGCGCGGCGGCCCCGAACGCGGCCACCTCGCGGTCGTGCCGGGCGTAGTACTGGGCCATGTCCCAGATGCCGATGTCGTGCCGCCCGGAGACCGCGGCCAGGCTCTTCCGGAAGGCGGGCAGCGCCCCGATGCCACCCTTCAGCCGGACCAGGGCGTTGGCGTAGGACTTGCCGTCCACCATCAGGCTGGCCCGGTGGGCCGTCAGGAACGCCAGGGAAGGATGCAGGTAGCCGGGCCTGTCGATGTCGTCGCGGAACCAGGTGGACCGGACGATCCCCACGATTCGCAAGCTCACCTCGGGTCCGGCGGGTGGCCCGACATCGGCGCTGAAGCGGGCCTTCGCCTGCTCCGGCGTATACAGCCGGACCCCGATCGGGTCGCCCACGCCCTTGCCGGTGCGTTCGGCCAGCTCCGGCGTGATCACGGCTTCGTCGGCGCGGGCGGGGTCGTACATCCGCCCGGCCAGCAGGACCGGGCGCTCCACCGTGCGGCCGTACTCGGTGTCCATGGGCGCGAACCAGCCTTCGCCGCCCTCGACGGAGAACCCGGCCACTGTGTAGACGCCCACCGCCTCCACCTCAGGCAGCGCACGGATCCTGTCCCAGTCGAAGCCCGGCTGGTTGGGCAGCACGTTCAGGTCGGCGGGCAGGGTGTGCGCCCACAGCCGGTCCACCGCGTCCGCGGCCCGGCGGGCCCCCGCCACCGCCGCCAGCACGGTCCCGGCGGCCAGCGCGATGAGCAGCGCGAGCACCGCCAGCGACCGCCGGCGGCGGCGCAGTTCCAGCCGGAGCCAGGTGGCCGTCATCACTCGGCCCTCAGCACCTGGCTGATCCGCAGCCGCGCGGCCAGCCCGCCCGGCCAGGCGGCCAGCACGTTGGCGATCACCAGCGACACCGGCGCGACCAGCAGCAGCGCCCAGAACGCCAGCGGCGGCACGTACGCGAACGGCCAGGTGTCGGCCACCAGCCGCCACAGCGTGCGGCCCAGCGCCAGGCCCAGCGGCACCCCGAACAGCAGCCCGATCGCGGCCAGCACCGACGCCTGGGTGACCACGATCCAGCGGGCCTGGCGGCGGGTCAGGCCGAGCGCGCGCATCACGGCCACCTCATGGCTCCGGCGGCGTACGGCGGTCGCCAGCACGTGCCCGACCGCGCCGACCGCCAGCAGCGCCAGGAAGGCGGCCAGCAGGACGGGCAGGAGCTCCATGTCCCTGATCTGGGCCAGCTGCACCAGCGGAATGGGCGGCTCGTAGTAGGCGAACTCGACGCCGGGCACCTTGTTGACCGTGTCCATCAGCGTCTGCGGATCCACGCCCGGGCGCACGGCGACCAGCACCGAGTAGAACTTGAAGGTGTCGAAGAGCGCGTCGAACCCTTCCTGGGTCACCAGGCCGCCGTCGAAGTACTTGTTGTGCGCGCCCTCCGGGACGAAGCCGATGCCGCTCACCCGGAACGTGCCCCGGTCCGGGTCGCCGGTCAGCGGGATCTCGTCGCCGATGTCCGCGCCGAGCGTCTTGGCCGTGTTGACGGCGAGCATGACCTCCTGGTCGTCGCGGGGGAGCCGCCCCTCGCTGACGACCACGGGCAGCGCCTTCGGGCCCTGGTCGAAGGTGTGCAGGGCGACGGCGGTCTTGCCGGACTGGGCCACGCCGGTCGCGTCGCCGGTGACCCCGGTCACGTCCGGGTGCTGGGCGAGTGCCCGGCGGACCGCGTCGTCGGCGGGGACCTTGCCGTTCTGGGCGAGGTAGATCCCGGCGTGGAAGGTCTGGCCGAAACGTTCCGGGCGCTCGCCGGCGTCGGTGACGCCGCTGGAGAAGGTGAAGGCGGCCAGCACGCCGAGCACCCCGGTGACCGTGCCGAGCAGGGCGGGCCGCACCGGTACGGCGCCGCGGCCCCGGCCGGGTTCCAGCGCGAAGCGGGTGCCGACCACGGCGGGCACCGGCAGGTTGGCCCGCGCGACCAGGCCGGCCACGGCGGAGCGGCGGACCGGGCGGGAGCCGAGGCGGCCGAGGGCGGCCCACGCCGACAGCACCGCGGCGAGGGCGACCGCCGCCGGGACGGCCAGCGCGCCCGGGATCAGGATCAGCGCGTCGAAGTCCAGGCCCGGGTCCGGTTCGAGCAGGGCCGCCGCCCCGGCCGGCATCCAGTCCGAGGCCCCGTACGCCAGGCCGACGCCCAGCACCGCGCCGACGGTCGCGGCCAGCACCGGGCCGAGCGAGGCGTTGCCGACACCCTGCCAGGGGGTCATCCCGACCGCGCGCAGCTGGTGCAGGTCGGCCGCCGTGGCGGCGGTGTACCGGGTGACCGACTGGCCGATCAGGACCAGCGCCGCCGCCAGCACGGCCAGGCCGAAGGCGAGCAGCGACAGCGACTCGAAGACCAGGAACTGCTGCTCGCTCGTCTTCATCTCCTCGGCGGGCCAGACGTCGATGCTGGTGCGGCCGGTGGCCTGCGCCAGCTCGCGCTTGAACGTGGGCAGCGCCGCGGGGCCGCCCTTCAGCCGGACCAGGGCCTGGACCACCCCCAGCCCCTTGGTCCCAAGCACGTTGTCCTGATATTTCGCGAAAAGGGCGGGTGGGAAGATGACCTCGCCCTTGGACTCGATCGTGTCGGAGAACCACGGGGAGCGGATCACCCCCACGATCCGCGCGGTCAGCGTCGGCCCGGTGAAGGCCAGATCACCGGTCGGCCCCTGGCTCAGAATCGCGTCGACCGCTTCGGGCGTGGACAGCCGCACAGTGACGGTATCCCCGACCGCCTTGCCATACGTTTCCGTAAATTTCGGGAGAATCACCACTTCGTCCGCCCGGCCGGGGGACGGCAGCCGTCCCTCCAGCACGACCGGCTTCTCGATCGTCTTCCAGGTGGTCGCGTCCGAGGTGATCGGCAGGTCCGGGGCGACTCCCGGCGGGTCCAGGACCTCGTAGGCGGGCGTGAGCGGGATGGTCATCAGCGCCGCCACCGACGGCAACGCCCGGACCTTCTCCCAGTCGAACCCCGGAATACTCGGCACCACGACCGCGTCGAACGGCAACGTCACCGCCACCAGCCGGTCGATCGCGGTCGCCCCGCGCCGCGCCCCCGCCACGGCCGCCAGCACCGTCCCGGCCGCGAACGCGATCAGCAACGCCAGCACCACCAGCGACCGCCACCGCCGCCGTATCTCCAGCCTGAGCCATATCCCGGACACGACTACTCCACTCTCACAATCACACCGACAGGCACCCGCGCGGTCACCGGGCTCACTCCGCCCGCAGGACGTGGGCGGGGCGCAGCCGCGTGTACAGATGCCCCGGCCAGGTGGCCAGCAGGTTGGCGACCAGCAGGGTGGCCGGGCCGACCAGGACCAGCGCCCACACGGCCAGCGGCGGATGGTAGAAGAGCGGGGTCGCGTCGGCCACCATCCGCCAGACCACCCGGCCGAGCGCGAACCCCAGCGGCGCGCCGAACAGCAGGCCGACCAGGGCGAGCAGCGTGGCCTGGGCGATCACCACCGTCCGGGTCTGCGGCCGGGTCATGCCGAGCGCGCGCAGCACGGCGACCTCGTGCCGCCTGCGCCGTACGGCGGTGGCCAGCGCGTGCCCGACCGCGCCGATCGCGAGCAGGGCGAGGAACCCGCCCAGCACCAGCGGCAGCACCTGGACCCGCTGGATCACGGCCAGCGTGGGCGGCGGCTGCTGGACCTCGACGCCGACCGTGTCACCCCCCGGGATGGCGGTGGTCGCCGCATGGAGCCGGGCCATGACGGCGTCCTGATCCGCGCCCGGGGCGAAGGCGATCAGAGCGAGGTGGAACTTGTAGGAGTCGAACATCTGGTCGAAACCATCGAAGGTGAGCACGCCGCCGTCGTCGTAGCCGTTGTGCGACCCGATCGGCACGAACCCGATCCCGGTCACCCGGTACGGCTTGCGCCCGCGTGGCCCCTCAAGGGTGACCATGGAGCCCACGGTCACGGCGAGCCGCCGGGCGGTGCTCACGCCGAGCAGGGTCTCGTCGGGGGCGCGAGGCGCGCGACCGGCCACGATGACCTGGTCGACGGGGGCGCCGGGGGAGCGGTAGCCGTACATGGTGACGGAGATGTCGGCACCCGCCTGGGCCACGCCGACCTTGGCCTCGGTGAGTGCGGCCACGTCCCGGTCGGCGGCGATGGCGGTCAGCACCGCGGGAGTGGCGGGGCTGCTCTGGCCGTTCAGGCCGAAGAAGGCGAAGGCCTGGAAGGTCTGGCCGTACCTGGCGGGGTTGACGGCGGCGTCGGCGACGCCGCTGGAGAAGGTGAGGGCGGCCAGCACGCCGAGCACGCCGGTGACCGCGCCGAGCAGGGCGGGGCGGACCGGCACGGCCGTCGCGCCGCGCCCGCGCTCCAGCGCGAACCTGGCGCCGACCACGATCGGCACCGGCAGCCCCAGCCGCGCGGTGGCGACCGCGACCATCGAGCGGGACGGCGGCCGGGCGGGGTTGCGGCGGAGCGCGAGCCAGGCGGTCGTTCCCGCGGCGGCCGTGACCAGGATGATCACGGCGAGTCCGCCGGACAGCAGGATCGGCAGGTCCACGTCGATGCCCGGGGCCGGCTCGAACAGCGCGGCCGTGCCGATCGGCAGCCACGCCGAGGCGATCACCGCGCCGCCGATCCCGATGAGCGCCCCGGGGATCGCGGCCAGGAAGGGGCCGATGGCGGCGACGCCGGTCGCCTGCCGCCGGGTCAGGCCCATCGCGCGCAGCACGTCGAGTTCGGTCACGGTGGAGGTGGCGTACCGGGCCACGGACTGGCCGACCAGCACGGTGGCGGCGGCCAGCGCGGCGAGGCCGAAGGCGAGCAGCGCGGCGGCCTCGAACGCGAGGACCTTGTTGTACTGCGAGGTCTCGTCGGAGCGCCGCCACACGTCGATGTTGGGCTTGCCGGTGGCCCTGGCCAGGGCCACCTTGAAGGCGGGGATCGTGGCCGCGCCGCCATGCAGGCGGACCAGCGCGTTGATGTACCTCTCGTGCCCGGCCCCCAGCAGGTTATCCGGATATTTCGCGAAAACAGCGGGGGAGGCGACGATGAAACCGCCGGCTCCGACCGGGTCGACGAACCAGGGCGTTTTGATCACGCCGACCACCCGCGCCTCGATCCTGGGCCCCTGCATGCCGTTGGCGTACGGATCGAAGCTCATCTCGCCCTGCTCGGGGCTGGCGAGCCGGAAGGTCACCCGGCCGCCGACGCCCTGCCCGGCCGCGGCGGGGTAGCCGGCGGAGACGACGACCTCGTCCACCCGGGTCGGATCGAACATGCGCCCGGCCAGCAGCACCGGCTTCTCGATCGTCCGGAACACCTCATCGTCCGCGGGCGGGAAGTTGGCGTAGATGTCCGGCCGGGTGCTCTCCACCGCCAGATCTCCGACGACGAAGGTCGACACGGCCGCCACCTCGGGCAGCGCGCGGATACGATCCCAGTCGAAGCCCGGCTGGTTGGGCAGCACCACCACGTCGGCGGGGAGAGCCCCGGTGCTCAGCCGGTCGAAGGCGCTCGCGCCGCGGCGGGCCCCCGCCACCGCCGCGAGCACGGTCCCGGTGGTGAAGGCGATCAGCAGGGCCAGCACGGCCAGCGACCGCCACCGGCGGCGTAACTCCAGGCGGAGCCACACCCACTGCAGGGTCATCCCTCCACCCGGCCGTCCCGCATCCGGATCGCGCGGGACGCGCCGGCCGCGACCTCGGGGGAGTGGGTGACCATGATGATCGTCTGCCCGTCCTCGTGCAGCCGCCGGAACAGTTCGAGCACCTCCAGGCCGCCCTCGGAGTCCAGGGCGCCGGTGGGCTCGTCGGCCAGCAGCAGGCTCGGCTGGTTGACCAGCGCCCGGGCGATGGCCAGCCGCTGCCGCTGCCCGCCGGACAGCACGGCCGGCACCTGCTGGAGCCGGTCGCCCAGGCCGAGCAGGTCGAGCAGGTCCCTGGCCCTGGCCTCGGCGGCGCGCCGCTTCATCCCGCCGAGCACGCCCGGCAGCACCAGGTTGTCCAGCGCGGACACCCCGTCCAGCAGGTTGAAGAACTGGAACACGAAGCCGATGTGGTGCCGCCGGAACCGGGCCAGCCAGTCCTCGTCCTTGCCGTCCACCCGCTCGCCCGCGACCTCGATGGTGCCGTCGTCGACGCCGTCCAGACCGGCGATCACGTTCAGCAGGGTGGACTTGCCGCACCCCGACGGGCCCATCACGGCGACGAATTCGCCGCGGCTCACGTCGAAGTCGACGCCGCGCAGCGCCCGGACCGGCGCCAGCTCGGCCTCGAAGGTCCGCCTGGCCCCGCGGATCCGTACGGCAGGAGCCTCTTGCGTGCCGTCGGGCGTGGGGGCGTCGACGGACAGTTCGGTTGCCATCAGAAATCCTCCGGGAGGTGAAAAGCCACGACGGGGGTGGATCGGCCTTTGACGGCGCGCGGTCCGAGCGGGGTCCACGGCCAGGGGATGTCCGCGGCGGCCACGGTGCCCTCCGCGGCCACGGTGCCCGCGGGACGGGCCAGATCCTGCATGCGCTGGGCGAGGTTCACGGTATCGCCGACGAGCGTGTACTCCACGCGTTCCTCGCTGCCGAGCAGGGCCGCGGCCACCTCGCCGGTGCACAACCCGATGCCGAGCTGGAACGGGGTGTGCCCGTCGCCGGACCAGTCCTGGTTGAGCGCGCGCTGGCTGCGGTGCATGGCGCGGGCGGCCAGCACGGCCGAGCCGGCGTGGCCGGGGCGCGGGTCGGGCGCGCCGAACACGGCCATCACCGCGTCGCCGACATACTGCATGACCGTGCCGCCCTCGCTGAGGATGGCCGCGTTCATGGCCCGCCGGTGCGCGTTGAGCTGCCCGGCGAGCACGGCCGGGTCGGTGTGCTCGGCGATCGCCGAGTAGCCGCGCACGTCGGACATGAGCACGGTCACGTTCAGCCGCTCGGTCCGGTCCATCCGGTCGGCCAGCAGCTTGTCGGCCACGCCGTGCGGCAGCAGCCGGGACAGCCGCTCGCCCTGCTCGTCCCGGCGCAGGATCGCCGTGTGCAGCATGCGCAGCCGCTTCAGCGCGCCCCTGCGACCGGCGGTCGCGCCCCGGGCCAGTTTCAGGAACAGCTGCTCGACCAGCGCGTTGACCGACTCGGGGCTGGCCTGCGCGGCGGCCGCGATGGCCTTCACCGAGCGGCCCTCGGCGACCTGCCTGAGCAGCTTCTCCTCGCCCGGGGTGAGCTCGGAGGAGCGCGCGGGGGACAGCAGGTCCTGCACGATCTGCGGGTCGATCATGGAACCGCCCGCCGCCACCTCGCGGATGGCCCGGCCCAGCAGCCGGGCGTCGGCGACCCGGTCCTTGAGCAGGTAGGCGTATCCGTCGGCGCCCTCGGCGAGCAGTTTGACCGCGTAGTCGGGGTCGTCGTACTGGCTGAGCACCACCACGCCCGTGCCGGGCAGCCGCCCGCGCACCTCCCGGGCGGCGTCGATGCCCTCGTCCTGGTACGTCGGCGGCATCCGGATATCGGTGACCAGCACCTGGGGCCGCAACTCCTCGGCCCGGGCGACCAGCTCGTCGTAGTCAGCGGCCACGCCGACCACCTCCAGGGCGAGGTCCCGGCTCAACAGCGCGCGCACGCCCTCACGGACGATCAGGTTGTCGTCGGCGAGTACCACCGTGATGCGATCCACCTCTTGAATGTCCTCCTATGCGGTGGACCGGGCCAAGAGGGTTAACCCCCTGTTGGCCGGTGGCTACCGCCCTGGCCGGGGTCTCGCGCGGTTTCTAGCGTCGAAGCGGACCTTAAGGAGGCCAGCATGCGTGTGGAATCAGAGGCGACGTCCCTGTCCTGGATCCCGTCCGAGGCGGTGAAGGGTTACACCAAGACCATGTTCACCGCCGGGATCTCCCACTACGACGACCCGCCCCCGGCCCGGATCGACGACCTGGAGAGCCTGCGCCAGGCCGACCGGTTCCGCTTCGCCAACCGGCTGCGCGTCTGGGCCGACTTCGAGGACGGCCAGGCGGTCGGCTATGGCGTGGACGGCGGCGGCCTGATGGGCTCCACCACCGTCCGGGTGGGCCCGCTCGGGGCCACCTTCGCCGCGATCGGCCTGCCCGACCTGCGCGGCGAGGCCGAGTTCGGGGACGGCTGGATCAAGGTCACCCAGTCGGCCGGCGGCCGGACCGCGCTCCCGTTCCCGCGCCCCGCCGCCACCGCGCCGTTCGCCCGCTGGCAGTCCCCGCTGGTGTGGACCACGCTCACGGTCACCCTGCACGCCGACGGCCGCGGCGAGATCGGCCTGAGCGGGGCCAGTCCGTTCCCCCGGCACTGGGTGTACGGCTCGGACGGCGCGCTCGCTCTCAAGGCCGGGATCACCAACTTCAAGGCCTGGGCGGCGCAGACGGCGACCCCGTGGGGCGCGGAGGACTCCCCGGTCGTGGTCACCGCCGCCGAGACCGCGCTGGAGCGCGAGCTGTCCCGGCTGATCATGCGCGGCGGCCGCAAGCCGCTGGTCCGCGAGCTGGCCGGCGGCCAGACCCTGGTCCGCCAGGGCGACCGGGGCGACTCGCTGTTCCTGCTGCTGGACGGCGTGGTGACGGTGGACGTGGACGGCCGCACGCTCGGCGAGCTGGGCCCCGGCGTGGTGCTGGGGGAGCGGGCCGTGCTGGAGACCGGGCACCGGACGGCCACGCTGACCGCGGTCACCCCGATCCGGGTGGCCGAGGCCACCGCCGACACGATCGACCGGGCCGCCCTGGAGCATCTCGCCGCCGGGCACCGCCGGGAGGAACACGCGTGAGGCTCCTGCTGCTCGGCGTGCGCGGCTCCACCCCCGCCCCCGGGCCCGAGTTCGTCCGCTACGGCGGGCACACCAGCTGCGTGGCGGTGCTGCCCGCCGGGGATGTTCCGGCGCTGGTGCTGGACGCCGGCACGGGCATCAGGCAGCTGTCCGGGCCCTTTCGCGGCCCGATCCTCCTCAGCCACCTGCACTGGGACCACGTCCAGGGCCTGCCCTTCAGCCGGGCCGTCGACCATCCGGACGCCCAGGTCGAACTGGTCATCCCCGGTGCCGACCCACTCGCCACCCTGACCCGGGCGATGTCCCCGCCGCACTTCCCGATCGAACCGGACGGCCTGCAGGGTGACTGGTCGTTCACCTCGTCGGCGCCGCTCCGGGAGCTGGCCGGGATGACCGTGCGGCAGGCCGAGATCACCCACAAGGGCGGCGTCACCGTCGGCACCCGGGTCGAGCTCGGCGGCACCTCGGTGGTCTACCTGCCCGACCACGCCCCCCAGCTCGGCTCGTCGGCCGCCGAGGAGCTGGCGGCCGACGCCGACCTGCTCATCCACGACGGCCAGTTCCGCCCCGAGGAGCAGGCCCTCGCCGACGCGTACGGCCACGCCACGATCACCGACGCGCTCGCCTTCGCCGAACGCTGCGGAGCCCGCCGCCTGCTGCTCACCCACCACGCGCCGACCCGCACCGACGACCAGCTGGACGCGCTGGCCAAGGAGTGGCCCGACGTGGAGTTCGCCCGCCAGGGCGAGCTGGTCACACCTTCTGACCGGTCTCGCTCTCGTACGCGCTGAGCTGCTGTTCCAGGGCCTTCATTAGCTCGAACACCTGAGCCGGCGGGATCCTGATCCGGCTGACGATCCGGGTGGGCACGCTCAGATACTGCTCGCCCGACGAAGGATCGTCGGCCAGGCCCGGCGGCCTCGTGATCACCGCGAAATCCAGAACGAACCCATCCCGGGTGTGCCAGACCGAAGCGAAATTGGCGTATTGCCCCGCTTCGACCTCGGCCGAGATGCTCACCTCAAGGCGGCTCTCCGGCTCCTGATTCAATTCTCTTCCCTCCGGTTGGTTACATGGTGCCCTGACCGGAGGTTTCCCGCGCAGGGTGACACGGGCTCACTTGAGTATCGATGGCAACGGCTGCCCGCCGCGTTTGGCGAGCATCTCCTTCATCACGCTGATCTCGGCCGTCTGGCCGTCCACGATGTGCTGCGCCATCGTCCGCACCTCGCTCCGGCTGGTCAGCTGGAGCACGCCCTTGGACATGTCCACGCCGCCCTCGTGGTGGCGGATCATCAGCTGCAGGAAGAGGATCTCCCCCGCGACGCCGGTGGCCGCCCGCAGCTTCGTCATCTCCTCGGGGCTGGCCATGCCGGGCATGACCCCGGGGGTGCCCGCGTGCCCGTGACCCGACATCCAGGTCATCACCGGCTGGGTGGAGGTCTGGGTGAGACCCCACTGGTCCAGCCAGCCGATGAAAATTCCACGCTGGGTGCTCTGGGTGTTGATGATGTCGTACGCGAAGGTACGCAGATCCGGATCCGTGCTGGCATCCCTGGCCACGAACGACATGTCCACCGCCTGGGCGTGGTGAACGGCCATGTCACGGGAGAATCCCGCCTCGGCCGAGATGTCGCCGGGCGTGCCGGACCTGGTGACGGTCACGATGATCAGGGCGGCCGCGACCAGGACGGCGAGGGCCCCGAAGATCGGAAGCGGGCGGAAACGGGGGCTGTTCATCACTCTCAGGTTACTAGGGCAAGGGGATCAGTGAACCAAACGCCTGTCTATACCCACTATTCTCCATACCCATATGTGATTGCGTGATGGAGGGTCGATGACCAAGGAAAAGGCGCAGGCACGGCGTGAACATCTGGCCCGCATGCGCGCCGAGCAGAAGCGCAAGGAACGCAGGACCGCGTTCCTGATGTGGGGCATCGGCGGCCTCGTCATCGCAATCGTGGTGGGCGCGGTGGCCTTCGTCATCATCCGCGAGGAGATGAACAAGTCCGAGGTCGAGAAGCAGGCCGCCTCGGCCGAGGCGGCGATGTTGCCCAAGGTGAAGAACTTCACCTACAAGGGGTCGCAGCACATCGGGATCAAGGTGAAGTATGCGGAGGTCCCGCCGGTGGGCGGCGAGCACAACCCCACCTGGCAGAACTGCGGCATCTACGACCAGCCGATCAACAACGAGACGGCCGTGCACTCGATGGAGCACGGCGCGGTCTGGATCACCTACCAGCCGGACCTGCCCGAGGCGGACGTCGCCAAGCTGCGCAACCACGCCTCCTCGGACTACATGCTGCTCAGCCCGTACCCGGGGCTGCCGTCGAAGGTCGCCCTCTCGTCCTGGAACCACAACCTGGCCGTGGACTCGGCGGACTCGCCCGACATCGCCGCCTTCATCAGGAAGTTCAAGCAGGGCCCTGACACGCCGGAGCGGGGCGCCGCGTGCACCGGCGGCGTCGACCAGACCGCGGCCGAGGCCGTGATCCCGGAGACCGCTCCGTCCGCCGAGCCGTCGGCGACGGCGGCGACCGACCTGCCGATGGCCAGCCCGAGCCCGTCTTCCTGACCGGTCACGCCGGCAGCTTCGCCAGGGGCACCCACGCCAGCCCGTGCGCTTCGGCCACGGCCCGGTTCGTGAGGTGCCCCTGATGCGTGTTGAGGCCGCGCGCCAGCGCCTCGTCCGCGGCCAGCGCGGCCCGCCAGCCCAGGTCCGCGATCGCCAGCGCGTACGGCACGGTCACGTTGGTCAGCGCGTACGTGGAGGTGTGCGGGACCGCGCCCGGCATGTTGGCCACGCAGTAGAAGACCGAGTCGTGCACCCGGTAGACCGGGTCGTCGTGGGTGGTGGGCCGGGAGTCGGCGAAGCAGCCGCCCTGGTCGATGGAGATGTCCACCAGCACCGAGCCCCGCTTCATCCGGCTCACCAGGTCGTTGTCCACCAGCTTCGGGGCCCTGGCCCCGGCCACCAGCACCGCGCCGATCACCAGGTCCGCGTCCAGCACCGCCCGCTCCACCTCGTACGCGTTGGACGCGACCGTCTTGCAGTGCCCGCGATAGATCGCCTCGGCCTGCCTGAGCCGGTCGATGTCCCGGTCCAGCAGCAGCACCTCGGCCTGCATGCCGAGCGCGATCGCCGCCGCGTTCATGCCCGACACCCCGGCCCCGATCACCACCACCTTCGCCGCGTACACGCCCGGCACGCCGCCCATCAGCACCCCGCGCCCGCCCCCCTGCCGCATCAGGTGATAGGCGCCGACCTGCGGGGCCAGCCGGCCGGCCACCTCCGACATCGGGGCCAGCAGCGGCAGCGCGCCGGACGCGGTCTGCACCGTCTCGTACGCGATGCCGGTCACCCCCGACTCCAGCATCGCCCGGGTGCACGCCTCCGACGCGGCCAGATGCAGGTAGGTGAAGAGCACCTGGCCCTTGCGCATCCGGTGGTACTCCTGCGGCACCGGCTCCTTCACCTTGAGGATCAGGTCGCCGGTGGCCCACACGTCGTCCGCGCTGCCGAGCAGGGTGGCCCCGGCGGCGGCGAAGTCGGCGTCCGGGATGGCCGAGCCCGCGCCCGCGTCCCGCTCCACGAACACCTGGTGCCCGTGGCGGACCAGCTCGTGCGCCCCGGCGGGGGTGAGCGCGACCCGGAACTCGTTGTTCTTGACCTCGCGTGGAACTGCGACCCTCATAGGGGTGCTCTACCCGTGTCGCGGCGGGCAGTCTGACAGATGTTCGGCTCGCTTGGTGACAGACTGTCATCTGATTACCGTGCGCTGGCGGACCTCGGTAGGCTCGGCGGGCGATGGTAGGGATCGAGGTCGGGATGCAGAACACGCCGGGCGCGGCTGAGCCCCCGCCGGGGGGCGGCGCGGCGGGCCCTGGAGGTCCATTAGGTCCGGGAGAACCTGGGCCTGGCGGTCCCGCGGCTCCGCCCGGGCCGCCGCAGGCCACCCGGCGCACCACCGTGGCACTGGCCGTGGCGCTCGTGCTGGTGGTGGTGATGACCGGGGTGCTGGGCACGGTCGCGGTGCTGATGACCCGCAATCCGGACGCGCCGCCGCTGTCCACCACGACGCTGCGCCGGCTGGCCACGCCCATCCACTTCGCGCCGGTCGAGCTGGTCGGGCCCGGTCCCTGCGCGGGCGCCGAGATGGTTCCCGACGACGCCGGGGCCACGTGCTACCAGCTGGAGCCCGGGGTCACCGTCGCGGTGGTGCAGAAGATCGAGTCGCTCGCCGAGAGTGACGGGAAGTACGCGGTCCGGGTCGTGCTCGCGCCGGACAGCCGCGCCCAGATCGCCGACCTGACCAGGGACACGGTCAACCGGCAGCTGGCCATCGTGGTCGCCGACAAGGTGGTGGCCGCCCCCCGGGTGGCGCAGGAGATCACCGAGGACAGCCTGAGCATCGCCGGCTTCACCCAGCAGGAGGCGGTGGCCCTGCTGGCCCGCCTGAGCGGTCCCGCGGCCGAGCCCCCGGCGCAGTCTCCCGCCGTCGTGACTCCGCCGCCCGTCACCGACCCCGGTCTCACCGACCCCGCGGTGACGCAATCAGGAACTCCGCAGAACACCGGCCAGCCGCTGGCGCCGCAGGCGGGCGACAACCCCAGCCCCGCGGCCAGCGGAAACAATCAGACCAAATACGCGAGCTGCCGTGAGGCCATCGCGGCGGGCGCGGGGCCCTTCTTCAAGGGCACCCACCCGCAGTACGCGTGGTATGTCGACAAGGACAACGACGGCATCGCCTGCGACCCCGACGATGTCTAACCGGCGAGGGCGATGTCGTCCGGCCGGATCGGCACCCGCGTCAGCGCGAGCCCGGTCGCGTCCCTGACGGCGGCCGCGATGGCGGGCGTGGACGACAACGTCGGCGGCTCACCCGCGCCGCGCAGACCATAGGGCGCGTGCGGGTCCGGATTCTCCAGGATCGACAGCCGCATCGGCGGCATATCCAGAATCGTCGGGATCAGGTAGTCGGTGAACGACGGATTGAGCACCTTGCCGTCCCTGACCTGGATCTCCTCCATCAGCGCCAGCCCCAGCCCCTGCGCCGACCCCCCGTGGATCTGCCCCTCCAGCGCGAGCGGATTGATGATCCGCCCCACATCCTGCACCGCCGCCAGCTCCACCACCTTGACCAGACCCAGCTCCACGTCCACGTCCACCACCGCCCGGTGCACGCACAACGCCAGCTGGGTGTGCGAGTCGCCCTGCCCCGTCACCGGATCCATCGGGAACGTGCGCCGGTGCCGGAACTCCCTGGTCTCCTCGATCGGCCCGTCCGCCAGCACCTCCGTCAGCGTGGCCCCGCCCGCCGTCAGCTTGTCCAGCCGTTCCCGCACCGCCTCGCAGGCCACCTTGACCGCGCCGCCGGTCATGTACGACTGCCGCGACGCCGACGACGACCCCGCCGAGCCCACCGAGGTGTCGGCCGGGACGATCGTCACCCGCTCGATGCCCAGCTCGGTCCTGGCGATCTGGCTCTTGACCATGATCAGCCCCTGGCCCACCTCGGCCGCCGCCGTGTGCACCAGCACGTGCGGCTCGCCGCCCAGCAGCTCCACCCGGACCCGCGCGGTGGAGTAGTCGTCGAACCCCTCGGAGAAGCAGATGTTCTTGATCCCCACCCCGTAGCCGACGCCCCGGCGCACCCCCTCGCCGTGCGTGGTCTGCGCGACCCCGCCGGGGAGCGCGCGCAGATCCGCCGAGCCGGGCCCCGGCAGCGGCATCGCCGCCAGCTCGCGCAGCATGCCGGCCAGCGGCGCGGGCGTGTCCACCACCTGCCCGGTGGCCAGCTTCGACCCCTGCGACACCGCGTTCCGCACCCGGATCTCGACGGGGGAGAGCCCGCACGCCTCGGCCAGGCGGTCCATCTGCGACTCGTACGCGAAGCACGCCTGCACCGCGCCGAACCCGCGCATCGCCCCGCACGGCGGGTTGTTGGTGTAGGTCCCGTACGCGTCGATCCAGACGTTGTCCACCTCGTACGGGCCCACCCCCAGCGAAGCCGCGTTGCCGACCACGGCGGGGGAAGAGGAGGTGTACGCGCCGCCGTCCAGGACGATCTCGGCCTTGACGTAGACCAGGTCGCCGTCCTTGGTCGCGCCGTGCTCGTAGCGCAGCCACGCCGGGTGGCGGTGCACGTGGCCGAAGAAGGACTCCTCCCGGCCGTACACGATCTTGATGGGTTTGCCGGTGCGCAGGGCCAGCATCGAGGCGTGGATCTGCATGGACAGGTCCTCGCGGGCGCCGAACGCGCCGCCGACCCCGGCCAGGGTGAGGCGGACCTTGTCCTTGGGCAGGCCCAGGCAGGGCGCGACCTGGTCCTGGTCGACGTGCAGCCACTGGGTGGCGATGTAGAGGTCCACGCCGCCGTCCTCGGCGGGCACGGCCAGGCCGGACTCGGGGCCGAGGAAGGCCTGGTCCTGCATGCCGACCTCGTACTCGCCGGTCACCACGACGTCGGCGGTGAACTCTTCGCCTACCCGGACGGGCTGGTGGCGGACCACGTTGCCGTGCGGGTTGACCTGGGGGCAGGCGGGGTCGAAGGCGGCGCGGCGGGGGTCGGTGACCGCTTCGCGCAGCTCGTACCAGACCTGGATGGCGTCGGCGGCGCGGCGGGCCGTCTCGGGGTGGTCGGCGGCCACCAGGGCCACCGGCTCGCCCTGGTAGCGGACCTGGTCGATGGCGAGAACCGGCTGGTCCTTGTGCTCCAGGCCGTAGAACTTCGTGCCGGGGACGTCCTCGTGGGTGAGCACGGCGTACACGCCGGGCATGGCCAGGGCGGGGGCGATGTCGATGGATTTGATCCACGCCGACGGGTGCGGGCTGCGCAGGGTGGCGCCCCAGAGCATGCCGTCCAGCCACAGGTCGGAGGAGTAGGCGAACTCGCCGGTGACCTTCAGCGTCCCGTCCGGACGCAGCGCGCTCTGGCCGACGCCCTGGCTCTGTCCCGTGGCAATGCTCATAGAGCGAGTAGATCAGCCCAGCTCACGGGCGGCCTAGAGGTGTGGCCATGAAACGCGGGAGCGGGCGGCGGCTGCGCCTTGTAGATTCGTCCAAATAGTGTGGGCGTGTGCAGATACGCGATCTGCTGGCCCTCGACGATCTGCGGCTCATCCTGCTCGCCGGGGAGACGCAGGCCGAGATCACCGGCGCGCTCATCACCGACCTGCCCGATCCTGGGCGCTACCTGTCCGGCGGCGAACTCGTGCTGACCGGGATGATGTGGCGGCAGGAGCCCGCCGACTCGTGGCGGTTCGTGGACATCCTGGTGCGCGGCGGCGTGGCCGCGCTGGCCGCCGGGGACGCCAAGCTCGGCCACATCCCCGAGGATCTGCTGGCGGCCTGCCGGGAGCGCGGCCTGCCGCTGATCGAGGTGCCGGTGGAGGTGTCCTTCGGCGCGGTCACCGACGCCGTCACCCGCCGCCTGGCCGGGGCGCAGGCCGGCGACCTGCGCCGCGCGCTGGGGCGGCACCGGCGCATCGTGGCGGCCGTGGCGGAGGGCGCGAGTCTGACCGAACTGTGCGCGCTGATGTCGGCGGAACTGGGCGTCACCGGCGCGGTCGTGTCCGCTGCGGGAACCGTCATCGCCGGGTCGCTGCCCGAGGCCGACGCGTCCCGTTTGGCCGCCGAATTCCTCGGGGCGGTACGGCTGCCGCTGGTGACCGCCGGGCCGTACACGATCTTCGCGGTGGATCGGGCGCACCGGGCCGCCGGGTGGGCGCTGGTCTGCGGGGGCGAGCTGGATCCGGAGATCGGCTACGAGCTGGCCTCGTGCGTGGCGCTGGAACGGACCCGGATGGAGGGGGGCCGCCGGGTCGAGCGTCGGCTGGCCGAACAACTCATCGCGCTCGCCACCGCCGGGACCGCGGACCTGTCGGAGTTGTCGGCCCGGTTGCGCACGTGCGGTATCGATGCGGGGGAGCCCTACGCGGTCGTGTCGGCCACCGTCGCCGAGCCGTCCGCTGATCCCGCCGTGCTGGGCGGCCAGGTGGTGGAGGAGCTCTTGGACCGCCGGGTGGTCGCCGCTGCCGCGGCCGACGGTGCGATCGCGCTGGTCCCGCTCCGGTCGGGTACGGCCGACGCGGTCGCCGCGGCCCTGACCGCCCGGGTGGCGGCGTTGCCGGGCGTCGCGGTGTCGATCGGCGTCAGCGCCGCCCTGACCGGTCCCGCTGCCATTCGCGGCGGGGTGGAGGAGGCCGGGCACGCGCGCCGGATGGCGGAGGCGCGCGGGGGCGGGGTGGTCACCAGCGCCGAGATTTACACCCATGAACTGCTGCTGGCGACCGTTCCCGGCGATGTTCGCCGATCATTCTCGGAACGGTTGCTTGATCCGCTCTTCGCGTATGACAGAAAACATCAGGCGGATCTTGTGCGTACCCTCGGGACTTTCCTTGATTGTGCAGGTTCCTGGAACACTTGCGCCGAGCATCTGCACGTGCATGTGAACACGGTGCGATATCGCATTCGGCGAGTTGAGGAATTGACGGGAAAGGATCTTTCCGCGATGGCGGATCGAGTAGACCTTTATCTCGCGCTTCGGGCGTCCTGAATTCGAATTCTCGGAAAAGGTCACCTAAAGTGTTCGCTTGGTGACAAGATGTGGTGGTGCTTCCTGACACACAGTCAGGCGGCGCTCTCTGGAATCTTCCAGAAAGCGCCGCCACAATGGAGTCGACTACCTTGTCATGCTGGCCCGAAAGGGGGTGGCCGTGGAGTGAAACCTCTTGGCGAGAGATGCGGCCGGGCCCCGATCGGACCGTGGGCTCCGGTCGGCCTTCGGCCGTCGCGCTCTAGGCGGCCTATGGTCAACCACTAACCCCGTACGTTTTCACATGTCCGGCGCAGGTGCCGCGCCGGTGTCCAGAAGTGGACAGTGCGCGTTCCTCCACGTGGAGGCTCGCGGTCTTGCCTCTTGCTGTGCTCGTGAGCTGCGCCTGAGCACACCAGGTCGGCCCGTCTTCACGCGCTGCGCGCGTAACGAATCAGCAGCACATGAACGCTGGTGACTGCGGCAGGGGAGACGGGGCGGCGCCTGCGGTCGTAGCATTTAACCAGACAGCCACTCCGGCTGCGATCAAGACAGCTACGACAGAGACGGCGAGGCGGCGTTTCATGGGGGGAACTCCCGTCGGTGTTTGGTTGTGGGGCCTACATCTTCTCAAGGGGTGCATGTGACCAGTCAAGATTTGGTGGGTCAGCGGATAAAAACAATCCGCCGCCAACGCGGTCTCTCTCAGGCCCAGCTCGCCCATCCCGAATTGTCAGACTCATACGTCTCACTCATCGAGAGTGGTAAGCGTACGCCAACTCCCGCCGTTTTGGAGTTGCTTGCGCAGAAGCTCGACTGTTCGTTGACGTATCTTGTCAACGGTGTCACGGCCGAGCAGATGGAGGAACTCGACCTCGGGCTGCGTTTCGCCCGGATGGCGCTGGAGAACGGCGAGTTCCTCGAGGCACGCCGTCGCTACCGCGAACTGATGGACGACAAGAGCCTCGTCGGTCTGGCCTCGCTCCGCCAGGACGTCCAGTTCGGCTACGCCCGCTCCCTGGAGGCGTGCGCTGAGCTGGACGAGGCGATCGAGATGCTGGACTCCCTGCTCGAGTCCGACACGGAGGCCCAGACCCCCTCTCGCCGGGTGGCGATCGCGGTCGCGCTCTGCCGTTGCTACCGGGAGCGCGGCGACTTCCAAGAAGGTGTCGACGTCGGCGAGCGCATCCTCGGCGAGACCGCCCGCCAGCACTGGAACGACGATCTGGTAGAACTCGGCGCCACCCTGCTCTCGGTCTACTTCTGGCGCGGTGACCTGCTCAGGGCTCGGCAGTTCGCCACCGAGCTCCTGTCGGCCGCCGAGACGCTCGCCTCCCCACGCTCGACTGTCGCCGCCTGTTGGAACGCCGCCGTGACCGCCGAGCACCTCGGCTTCGGCGAGGAGGCTATGTCGCTGATCGAGCGCGCCCTGGCGGTCCAGTCCGAGACCGGCGGCCCCCGTAACCTTGCCCGGCTCCGCGGCGCCTACGCCAAACTGCTGCTCCAGGTGCGCCCCAGCGAGGCCGAGCTCGCTCGCGACATCACGCTGCGCGCGATGAGCGAACTGAAGGAGTCCTCCGCCGGCCTGGGTGACATCATCCACTGCTCGCTCTACCTGGCCAGGTGCGAACTGGCCCTGGGTGATCTGAACGCCGCCCTCGGCTACGCGCAGCAGGCTGTGGACCTGGTCGGCGAGAACAACCGCAGTCTGCACTCCGAGGCACACCTGATGCTCGGCCAGATCTACTTCATGCAGCGCAGGGACCAGGAGTGCACTACGGAGCTTTCGGTGGCCGGGGAGTCGCTCAAGCACCTCTCCGCCACTCGCAAGGTGGCCGAGAGCTGGCATCACGCCGCCGAGACGATGTCCCAGCTGGGCGACCACGATGCCAGTGTGGACGCCTACCAGCGGGCACTCTCGTGCGTCGGACTCTGAGAATGGGACTGGCGAAGTAGGGAGCGAGCGCGTGCGTCGGTAGCCTGGGGGCGTCATGAAGATTTCCCCGCTCCCCGCCGCGCTGGCCTTCCTCGCCATGCTCCTGTCGGGTACCGCTCCGGCGTTCGCGCACACCTCCCTGCGGACCAGCGATCCGCTGCGGGACACCCGGGTGGAGGCGCTCAGGAAGGTGACCCTGGAGTTCACCGAGTCGGTGCGCTTCCCCGTCGTGATCGTCACCGGCCCTGGCGGGCTGCGTTACGAGGACGGCAAGCCCCAGGTGCGCGGTCCCAGGGTCCTCCAGGACGTCGGCCCGCAGTTGCCCGGCGGCGCCTACACGATCGCCTACCGGGTCGTCTCCCGTGATGGCCACCCGATCGAAGGCGAGATCCCTTTCAGGCTCGTGCCACCCCCGTCGCCGGGGGAGACTCCCGCCGCTCCGGTGGCCGCCGCGCCGTCGGCCAGTGCGGAGGCCGGCGTCGAGGCCAGTGTGGAGGCCAGCCCGGAGGCGCAGGTCGCCGAGTCGCCGAGCGTGCCCGGCTGGGTGTGGGTCGTGGTGTTCGGGCTCGCGGGCATCGGCATCGGGATGGCGTTCAGCATGCGGAAGAAGCCGTGAGCATGTTGACGATCATGACGGGGCGGACTGTGATGGCTGGGGCGGTTGCCGTACAGGCCGGAGGCCGGGGATGAACAGAACGGTGCGGTTCGCGATCGCGGGCGTGTGCGCGGCCATCGGGGCCCTGGTGATCGGGATGGTGGCCGGCGGGGCGGCGACGCCGCGGGTCATTCCGGGGCTGCCGGACGAGGGCGCGCTGACCCGGTGGATGGTGCCGCTCTCCAAGCTGTCCATGGACGCGGCGGGTGTGCTGACCGTCGGCCTGCTGCTGATGGCCGCCGCGCTGCTGCCCAGCGACAAGGGGCTGCTCGGGAAGCCGGCGCTGGAGTATGTGAAGGCCGCGTCGTGGGCCGCGCTGGTGTGGGCGGTGGCGGCGGCGTCCACGCTGGTGTTCGGGCTCTCCCAGTCGATGGGCCAGCCGATCGGGGTGATCCTCGGCGGGAACGAGCTCACCAGCTACGCCAGCCAGACCCCGCAGGGCATCGCGCTCACCCTGGTGGTGCTGTTCGCGGTGTCCATCGCGCTGTTCGCGCGCGGCGCGATCACCGTCGGCGCGGCCGGGGGCCTGCTGGTCTTCGCGCTGGTCACGCTGCTGCCCCCGGCGCTGACCGGGCACTCATCCTCCTCGCCCAACCACGGCCTGGCCACCACCTCGGTCGCCTTCCACCTGCTGTTCCTCGCCGTCTGGGTAGGAGGCCTGGGCCTGCTGTGCGTGCACGCGATCAGATCCGCCGACAAGCTCCCCCTGGCCGCCGAACGGTTCTCCCGGATGGCGCTGTGGTGCTTCGCCGGGGTCGGCCTGTCCGGGCTGGCCAGCGTCGTGGCCCGGCTCGCCAGCGTCGACGCCCTCTTCACCTCCGCGTACGGCCTGCTCCTGCTGGCCAAGCTGCTCGCCTTCGGCGTGCTGGGCGTCATCGGCTGGTGGCATCGCGGCCGCACGCTTCCCCAGCTCACCGCCGGCAAGCCGGGCGCCTTCCTGCGCCTGGCGCTCGGAGAGATCATGCTGATGGCGGCCACCGTGGGCGTCGCGGTCGCGCTCGCCCAGACCGCCCCGCCCCCCGTGGACGTGCCCACCGACCGCGCCTTCGATCTGCTCGGCTACCTGGTCCCGCCACCGATCACCCTCGGCAACCTGCTCACCCTGTGGTGGTTCGACCTGTTCTTCGCCGTCATCGCCGCCACCCTGGGCGGTCTGTACGCCGCCGGGCTGGTCCGGCTGTCCCGCCGCGGCGACTCCTGGCCGGTCGGCCGCACCGTGGCCTGGTTCATCGGCGTGGGCATCCTGGTGCTGGCCACCCAGAGCGGCGTGGCCCGCTACGCCCCGGTCCTGTTCAGCGTGCACATGACCGAGCACATGATCCTGTCCATGCTGGTCCCGATCTTCCTGGTCCTGGGCGCCCCCGTCACGCTGGCCCTGCGCGCGCTCAAACCGGCCGCCCGCCGCGGCGACCGCGGCCCCCGCGAATGGCTGACGGTCATCCTGCACAGCCGGGCGATGCGCGTCATCGGCCACCCCGGGATCGCCACCGCCCTGTTCATCGCCTCCACCTACGCCCTCTACTTCACCCCCCTGTTCGCCTCCGCGATGGAGGAGCACCTGGGCCACCTGGCGATGTCGGTCCACTTCCTGCTCACCGGCTGCCTGTTCTTCTGGATCATCGTCGGCGTCGACCCGGCCCCGATCCAGCTCCCCTACGTGGGCCGCCTCATCCTGCTCTTCGTGACCATGCCGTTCCACGCCTTCTTCGGCCTGGCCCTGATGAGCATGGGCACCGTCCTGGCCTCTGACTGGTATGACCAGCTCGGCCGCACCTGGGGCGACACCGCCGTCGCCGACCAGAAACTCGGCGGCGGCATCGCCTGGGCCTTCGGCGAGATCCCCACCCTGATCGTCGTCATCGCCCTCGCCATCCAGTGGTGGCGGGCCGACGACCGCCAGGCCCGCCGCGCCGACCGCCGCGCCGACGCCCGCGCCGCCAAATCCGGCGGCACCGGTGACCCCGAACTGGACGCCTACAACGACTACCTGGCCAAGCTCAACCGCCGCAAACCCAACAAAACCGGCTCCTCCTGATCCGGGGGAGCCGGTCCTGCCGTTCACCGCGGTCCGGTCAGCGCCAGAGCGGGGTCACCGCGGGCTGGGACTCGCGCCAGAGCACGGTGCCCGCCTCGTCGTAGCCGACCAGCTCGAAGCCTTCGGCGTAGATGTCCTTCGTGCGCTGGTGGACGCCGGAGAACAGGCGTACGTCGATGTTCCACGGGTTGGGCCGGGTGGCGGCGGTCGAGGCCGTGCCGTCGGGGGCGATCATGTCCACCCGGGCCGTCCGCGACTCGGTGATGCCGAACCAGTGGGCGCCTCGGTCCTGCATCGACACCGGGTACCGGTCGCCGCCCATGTTCGTCAGCAGGTCCTTCGCCCTGACCAGGTGCTGGCCGATCACGTTGCCGTCGAGCCGCCAGATCAGCGTCTCATCGGGGGTTTTCACGAGGGTGGCCACCAGGTCGTGCGGCAGCGTCGCGGCGGGGCCCACCGGCTCGGCGGTGAACTCTTCGCTCAGGCGGCCGTACTCCTTTTTTCGCTCCGTCACCTGGCCCTGGGCATCGGTGAATTCGAAAGCGTCGATTCTGGTCGTGCGGGGGATGGTCGCGGTCCAGATGGCCCATGGCGTGCCCGCCGGATGTTCGACCTTGCCGGGGATCTTGTCGCCGCCGGCGACGAGCGTGGTGACGGCTGTCACCTCGCTCTTGGTGAGGCCGTAGTACAGCACCTTCTCCGCGATCAGGTTGGTCGAGCCCACGACCGTCGGCATGCTCTCCTCGTCCGGCTCATTGCAGCCGTAGGCGCCTGCGCCGGACCGGGACTGGCTGGCCGTGCAGAAGAGCGTGTCGCCCTTCTCGTTCCTGGCGAACCACAGCAGCATCGCGAGGCCCTCTCCGGGGTCCTGGACGGCCAGCCGGTCACCCAGCGGCGTGAGGTCCTTCATGGCCAGCTCGTAGAGGTCCTGACGCCGGGGAGCGGTCTCGGGCGGCGTCGTGGCGGCGGTGGCGGTGCTGACGTCTCCGCCGGGGCGGTCCCCCGCCACCAGACCCACCGGCACGGCCACCGCGGCGAGGGCCAGGCCCGCGACCACCGCTCGCGCGTGCGTCCTGCGCCGCCGCGAACGGGTGATCAGCTGGGCCGCCAGGCCGCTCGGCAGCATCGGCGCGCCTTGGGCCGCGTGCCCGAGTGTCGCGCGCAGCCCGGTTTCGAGTTCGTCGCTCATGAGCGATCTCCATTCGTGGCGGGGCGAAGGTCTACGGCGGAGCGAAGCCTGCTCAGGCCGAGCGAGGCGTGGCTGCGGACGGTGCCCCGGGAGATGCCCAGCAGCTGGGCGATCTCCGGGTCGGTCAGGTCCTCGTAGAAGCGCAGCACGAGCACGGCTCGCTGTTTGCGGGGCAGGCCCGCGAGCGCGTGCCACAGCTCCCGTTCCGAATCGGAGGGCAACGTGTCGAGGACGCCGCGTTCGGGCGGGTCCCAGGCCAGGTGTTCGCGCCGGCGCCGGCGCCATGCGCTGATGTGCAGCCGTGTCATGATCATCCGGCTGTAGCTCACCGGGTCGCGGGTCCGCTGGACCCGGGGCCAGACGCGGTGCAGCCGGATCAGCGCCTCCTGGGTCAGGTCGGCCGCGTCGTGGGGGTTGCCACTCAGCACGAAGCCGTAGCGCAGGAGCGCGTCGCCCGATTCCGCGACGAACTTCGCGAAAAGGTGATCATCATTCACCAGCCGAGCCTCCTTGATCTGTCGCATGGAACACGCGCGAAGGAGGCCGGCTGTTGAATTCCGGCGGCCGGACTACGGCAGGGTCAGGATCTCGTGGCCGGTTTCGGTGACCAGGATGGTGTGCTCGAACTGGGCGGTGCGTTTGCCGTCCTTGGTGACGGCGGTCCAGCGGTCGGGCCAGATCTCGTAGTCGATGGTGCCGAGGGTGAGCATGGGCTCGATGGTGAAGGTCATGCCGGGGACCAGGGTGACGGCCAGGGAGGGGTCGTCGTAGTGGGGGACGATCAGGCCGGAGTGGAAGGAACGGGCGATGCCGTGGCCGGTGAAGTCGCGGACCACGCCGTAGCCGAAACGTTTGGCGTAGGCCTCGATGACGCGGCCGACGATGTTGAGCTGGCGGCCGGGGGCGACGGCCTTGATCGCGCGGTTGGTGGCCTCGCGGGTGCGCTCGACCAGCAGGCGGGACTCCTCGTCCACGTCGCCGACCAGGTAGGTGGCGTCGGTGTCCCCGTGCACGCCGCCGATGTAGGCGGTGATGTCCACGTTGACGATGTCGCCGTCCCGCAGCACCGTGTCGTCGGGGATGCCGTGGCAGATGACCTCGTTGATCGAGGTGCACAGGGACTTCGGGTAGCCGCGGTAGCCCAGGGTGGACGGGTAGGCGTCGTGGTCGCAGAGGAACTCGTGGCCGATCCGGTCGAGTTCGTCGGTGGTGATCCCGGGCGCCACGTGCTTGCCGACTTCGGCCAGGGCCTGCGCCGCGAGCCGGCCCGCGATCCGCATGCGCTCGATGGTCTCCGCGGTCTGCACGTCTGATTCGCCGCGCTTGGGCTCCGGCTTGCCCACATATTCCGGGCGCTCGATGTGGGCGGGAACCTTCCGGGTGGGTGAGATCCGCCCCGGGCGCAGCAGCGTCGTCATGGGGCAAGTCTAGTTGTGCCCTGACGGGGCAAGATGAGGTCGTGAGCGAGCAATGGTGGTTCTGTCTGAAGCACATGCGCGTCGAGCCCGATCAGGGCTGCCCGAACAAGGACCGGATGGGTCCGTACGCCTCGGAGGTGGAGGCGGCGGACGCCCTGAAGACGGCGGCCGAGCGGAACAAGGCGTGGCAGGCCCAGGACCAGGACGATGACGACGACTGATCCTTGACCGGAAATAGGGGACATTCCCATCGGTTAACTGCCAAGCTGGATGGGTGGGGGAGAGCGGGCTGAGCCAGGTGGACGAGCGGGCTCGTCGTTTTTCCGACGCCGAACGACGGGTCGCCGAATTCCTGGTCTCGGCCGGTCACGAGGTGATCGCCGTCGGGGCCGCGGATCCCGGGGCGCGCGGGCGGCTGGGAAACCGCCCCGACGCCCTGGTCGACGGTGTGCCCACCGATTTCGTGGTGCTCGCCACCGGCGACACCGGCGCCGCCGTGGCCATGGCCCTGAGCCGCGCCGCCAGGCACGCCGAGCAGGCCGTGATCGACGCGCGCGGTTCCGGGCTGGCCGTCGTCGCCGCCCATGAGGGCATCCGCCGCTTTCAGGCCGTGCCGCACAGCCGTGACCTGCGCGGCTGGCGGGTGGTCGGGGACGGCTACGACATCAACGCGATGTCCGCGGCGCCCCACGTCTGACCGTGACCATGTCAGGCTCCTTTCGCGTCAGGCTCCTTTCGCGTCAGGCTCCCTTCGCCGCGCGGGCGGCCGCGCGCTTCGCGATGAACTTTCCGATGGCCAGCGCTCCGATGGCGGTCCAGATCACGTTGAGGATCGCGGACGGCCAGGCGCCGTGATACCCGCTGTTGATCGCCAGCGTGAGCGCCCCGCCCAGATTGATCGCCTGGTACGCGACGCCGTCGCCGGACAACCGCGACGAGGAGACCATGCCGTATGCGATCAGCAGGGCAATCGCCCCGGCCGTGCCAAGAATGGTGATAAATGTAGACATTTGTGTCAATCATCTGGGAGTGCAGTGCTGTAGCGCAAGTGAAGAAAACTTAAGTCCAGCGTAAGCTCTACTGTATGGAGATCGACCCCCGCCGGCTGCGCATTCTGCACGAGGTCGCCCGCAGGGGCGGCGTCATGAAGGCCGCCGAAGCCCTGCACCTGACCCCGTCGGCGATCTCCCAGCAGCTCGCCCAGCTGGAACGCGAGGTCGGCATCGCCCTGATCGACCGCTCCCAGCGCCGGATCTCGGTCACCCCGGCCGGGCGGGTGCTCTCCGCCTACGGCGAGCGCATCGAGGAACAGCTCGCCGAGGCCCGGCACGAGCTCAACCGTTTCACCGAACGCCTGGCGGGCCCGGTCACGATCGCCGCCTTCCCCACCGTCATCCGCCACCTGCTCGTCCCCGCCCTGGCCGAGCTGGCCGGCAGCCACCCGCTCATCACCCCCGTGATCCACGAGCTGTACGGTCAGCCCGCCCTCCAGGAACTCCGCCTGGGCGGCGTCGACCTGATGGTCACCGAGCGCGACATGAGCCAGCCCACCCCGGCCCTCCCGTCCATGATCCGCCACCGCCTCTACGACGACGAGTACCGCATCGTCGCCCCGCCGGGCATCGCCCCGCCCGGCGAGGTGTCCGACCTGGCCGATCTGCCCTGGGTGGCGGGTGTCCCGCACCAGGCCTGCGGCCAGGCCCTGGACCGGCTCGCCCAGTTCCACGGTTTCACCCCGCGCCGGGTGCACGTGATCTCGGAGTTCCCGCCCACCCTGGACCTGGTCTCGGCAGGTCACGGGGTCGCGATCGTGCCTTCGCTGGCGCTGCTGGACGTCCCCGAGGGGCATGTCGTGATCACCGGCATCCACGGTGTCGGGTCGCGGCGGATCGAGGCGCTCACCCGCGTGAGCCGTACCAAATCCGGCGAGCCCGACCCCGTGCAGGCCGTGGTCATCGAATCCCTCAGGGAGGCCGCGGCGCGGCTGACCAAGCGGGTCACCGATCTGAGCGACGCCTGAGGTCAGTCGGCGGTCCGCGGCCCGGTCACCCGGTCGGCGAGGCGGGCGAGGCGTTCGCGCAGGGACGCGCGGTGCGGGAGTTCGGCGGCGGCCATGCTGATCAGGTGCTGGGCGCCGTCGAAGGAGAGCGGGGCGCCGATCTCGGGGACGGAGAGGGCGTCGTGGGCCAGGGACGCGAGATCGGGGTCGCCGCCGTCCAGGGCCAGGATGGTGGCGCCGGTTCTGCGGGCGTCGTCGACGCGTTCCAGCAGGGGGACGGGGGCCTGATCCTCGGCCACGACCAAGAGGGTTTCGCCCCGGGTGGCGGCGGTCAGGCGGTCCAGGCCGACGCGAAGGTGGGCGGGGGCGTCCAGGGGAGGGGACCAGCGGAGCAGGGTGGGGGCGAGCTGGCCCAGGCCGGACAGGCGCGCTTCGTCGCTGAGGTGCGCGGTCAGGTGCCAGGGTTCCTCGTCGGGGGTGCCGACCAGGAGCAGGCCGCCGGGGGAGCGGGTGGCGCGGAGCGTGCGGCCGAATTCGCGGGTGCGGGCCACCCAGTCGGTGGAGGCGAGGGCCTCCCGCAGGAATCTGACCGCGGCGGCGTCCATGCGTTCCATCGTGCCCCAGGTCACGGCCGCGCGGCGGGGTTCGGCCACATTGCCGGTGGCACGTGTCACATTTTTCCCGGTCGTGCCCCCTTGACCATGGGCTACTGCCGGGTAACTATCGAGCTCACGGCGCCGTCCACCGAGTAGTGACGCCACGAAGGGCGGCCTCACCATGCACGTTCGAGTCAGATCCGCCGTGCTCGCCATCGGCTCCCTCCTGTTATTAACCGTGGTCCCCGCCCCCGCCTCCGCGGCCGCCCCCGGCGACGTCGTCGAGGCCACTCCGACCACCGTCTACCTCGCGCCGGGCCGGCTGCTGGAAGTTCCCGTCAAGGCCTGGCACCTGCGCTACCGCTCGACCTCCGCGACCGGCGCCGCCACCATCGTGTCCGGCACGCTGCTGGTGCCGAAGGCGTCTTATCCGTTCGGGAAACGTCCCGTCGCCGGGTACGCGGTCGGCACCCACGGCCTCGGCGACCAGTGCGCCCCCTCGCAGGCGATGGCCAACGGGACGGAGCTGGAGCTCGCGTTCATGAGCCTGCTGCTGCTCAAGGGCTGGGCGGTCGCGGTGACCGACTACGAAGGGCTCGGCACGCCGGGCGATCACACGTACATGGCGGGCCGCTCGCAGGGGCAGGCCGTGCTCGACTCGATCCGGGCGGCGACCAGAACCCCGGGCGCGAACCTGGCGGCGGGCGGTCCCGTCGTGATCATGGGCTACTCGCAGGGCGGCTCGTCGGCCGGGTGGGCGGCCCAGCTGCACTCCTCGTACGCCCCTGAGCTCAAACTCAAGGGCGTCGCCGCCGGCGGAGTCCCGGCCGACCTCCAGGCGGTGGCCGACAACGTGGACGGCGGCCCCGACTTCGGCCTGGCCGCGGCGGCGGGCGTCGGCCTGGACGCGGCCTACCCCGAGCTCGCCCTGGAGAGCTACCTCACCCCCGAGGGCGCGGCCCTGTTCGACGACGCCCGCGACGACTGCGTGGACGAGATCAGAGCCAAGCTGGCCGGCCGCCACCTGGCCGACCTGACCACGACCGACGTGATGCACCGCCCCGACTGGCAGGCCAGGCTGGCCGAGAACCGGCTCGGCGCGAGCAAGCCGTCCGTGCCCATGTTCGTCTACCACGGCACCGGGGACGAGATCATCCCGATCGCGGTCAGCCGCACGCTGCGGCGCGAGTACTGCGCCAAGGGCGCCAACGTGCTGTGGACGTCGGTCCCGGCGAGCAGCCACGTGCTGGGCGCGGTCGAGGGCGGCCCGCTCGCGATCGCCTGGCTGGCCTCCCGGGTGCTCGGGCTCCCGGCGATCAGCAACTGCTGAGGGGACGGCTGACAGGTCCCGGTGGGGGGCCTGGCATGATCTAGCCCATGGCTGAGCGGAATGATATTTCGGAACTGACGATCGCGATCCTGGGCGGCACCGGTGACCAGGGCAAGGGCCTGGCGCACCGGTTCGCCCTGGCCGGGCACCGGGTGCTGATCGGCTCGCGCCACGCCGACCGGGCGCACGCGGCCGCCGCCGAGCTGAGCGGCGCGGGACTCGTGGAGGGCGGCGAGAACGCGGCGGTCGCGGCGGCGGCCGACGTGGTGATCGTGGCGGTGCCCTGGGAGGGGCACGCGGCGACCGTGTCGGCCCTGGCCGGGGAGCTGGCCGGGAAGATCGTGGTGGACTGCGTGAACCCGCTCGGTTTCGACAAGCAGGGCGCGTACCCGCTGGCGGTCGAGGAGGGCAGCGCGGCCCAGCAGGCGGCGGCGCTGCTGCCGGAAAGCCGGGTGGTGGCCGCCTTCCACCACGTGTCCGCGGTCCTGCTCCTGGATCCCGCCGTCGCCACCATCGACCTGGACGTCCTGGTCCTGGGCGACGACCGCGAGGCCACGGATCTGGTCCAGGCCCTGGCCGCCCGCATCCCCGGCGTCCGCGGCATCTACGGCGGACGCCTCCGCAACGCCCACCAGATCGAGGCCTTCACCGCCAACCTGATCTCGATCAACCGCCGGTACAAGGCTCACGCCGGGCTCCGCGTCACCGACGTGTGACGGCCAGGGTGGCGGGATCGGTGTTGGAACCGCAGACGATCACGGCCACCCGCTCGCCCGGCGCGGGGGTGTAGGCCCCGCCGCGGAGGGCGGCCAGGGCCGCCGCGCCCGCGTGCTCGACCGCGATGTGGTGCTCGTGCCAGAGCGCGTGGCGGGCTTCGACGATGGCTTCGTCGGAGACCAGGACGCTGGTGACGCGTCCGGCCACGGTCTCGTACGGGATGCGGCCGAGCATGCTCGCGCCGAGGGCGTCCGCGCCGACGCCGCTGACCTCGACGCGGACGGGCTCGCCCGCGGCCAGGGCCCGGTGCAGGGTGGGGATACGTTCCGGTTCCACGGCGATCACCTGGGCCCGGCCGTCCAGACCGGCGACGATTCCGGCCACCAGGCCGCCTCCGCCGACGGCCACCACGACCGTGTCCACCTGGCCGAGCTGGTCCAGGAGTTCCAGGGCCACCGTGCCCTGACCGGCGGCGACGTCGAGCTGGTCGTAGGCGTGGATCTCGACGGCGCCCGTCTCGGCGGCGCGTTTCCAGGAGGCTTCGAGGGCTTCCTGGTAGATCGCCCCGCCGACGACGACCTCCGCGCCCAGGGCGCGCAGGCCCGCGATCTTCACGGGCGCGCACACCTCGGGGACGAAGATCTCCGCGCGTACGCCCAGGCGACGGGCCGCGAAGGCGACCGCGAGGCCGTGGTTGCCGCCGCTGGCCGAGAGTACCCCGGCGGCGGGCGGGGTGGCGCCGAGGAGCCGGTTGAAGGCTCCCCTGACCTTGAAGGAGCCCGCGTGCTGGAGGCATTCCAGCTTGAGCCATCGCCCGGGTTCGACCTCGATGACGGGCGTGCGCAGCACATACCCGCCGATCCGATCTGCCGCCCGCTCCACGTCCGCCCGTGTGACCGCCATCGGGGAACTCTAGTCCAGGGCTTGCGCGATGTCGGCCCAGAGGTCCTCGGCGTGCTCGATGCCGACCGCCACGCGGACGGTTCCCGCGCCGATCCCCGCCTGGGCCAACTGCTCCTCGTCCAGGTGGCGGTGGGAGGTGCTGGCGGGGTGGAGGATCAGGGTTTCGACCCCGCCCAGGGAAGGGGCGAGAAGCGCGAGCCGTACCGAGCTCATGAATTTCTCCCCGGCCGCGCGCCCGCCGAGCAGGTCGAAGGAGAGCACGCCGCTGAAGTCGGGGAGGAGCTTGGCGGCGATCTCGTGGGAGGGGTGGCTCGCCAGGCCGGGCCAGTGCACGGCGGCGACCGCCGGGTGCCCGGCCAGGCGGGTGGCCAGCACGCGGGCGTTGGCGCAGTGGCGTTCCATCCGCAGCGCGAGCGTCTGCATGCCGCGCAGGGTCAGCCAGGCCGCGAACGGGTCGGGGGTGGCGCCGAGCGTGCAGGCGTAGGACCAGATCTTCCGGTAGAGCGCGTCGTCGGCGAAGACCGCCAGGCCGCCGATGATGTCGGCGTGGCCGCCCAGGTACTTGGTGGTCGAGTGCAGGACGATGTCGGCGCCGTGCTCGATCGGGCGGCACAGGATCGGCGAGGCGAAGGTGTTGTCCACCGCCGTGAGGATGCCCGCCTCGCGCGCGGCGGCGCACATCGCGGGCAGGTCCGCGACCTGGGTCATCGGGTTGGCGATGGTCTCCAGGTAGAGCAGCTTGGTCCGCGGCCGGATGGCCGCGCGGACCGCCGCCGGGTCGTGTTCCGGCACGTAGCTGACCTGGATGCCGAACCGCTCGACGAGATCGTCGAGCATGTGCGCGGTGCCGCCGTAGAGCGCGTGCTGCGCGATGACGTGGTCGCCCGGCTGCAGTAACCCGAGCAGCACCATGTTGATCGCGCCCATCCCGGAGGCCGCGGCCACCGCCGCCACGCCTCCTTCGAGGCCGGCGACGGCGTCCTCCAGGGACCGTACGGTCGGGTTGGAGTACCGCGCGTAGACGAACGCGCCGTCCGGGCGGGTCATCCCGTCCGCGAACACCGCGGGATCCTCGAACTCGAATCCCGAGGTCTGGTAGATCGGCACTGAGATCGGCGAACTTCCGGTCAGCACCGGCTTCGGCAGGTGAACAAGCCGCGTTTCCGGTCGAAAAGCACTCATAACGCCAAGGATTACTTGAAACCCCGTCCGATGTCAGATCCAATGGCTCCGAATTGGTCCGCTTCTCGAACCAATGAAGGGGAGTGCGTGGATGGACGTCGAGCGGATCGTCGGGTGGCTGGGGCGCTGGGCGTCCGGGCGGGGGCCGCTGTATCTGCTGCTCGCGATCCGGCTCCGGGCGCTGATCGACGACGGGCTGCTGCCGCCGGGGTCGGCGTTGCCCCCCGACCGGGTGCTGGCGCGGCGGCTGGCGGTCGGCCGGGGGACGGTCGTGGCGGCCTACGACCTGCTGCAGCAGGAAGGGCGGCTGATCCGGCGGCAGGGCAGCGGAACCAGGGTCGCCGAGGCGGAGCTGCCCGCCACCCGGGCGGCGGACGGGGTGTCGAACCCGCTGCTGCTGCACGTGCTCGACCCGCCGGACGGGGTGACGCTGCTGACCTGCGCCGCGCCGATCGAGCCGCCGCCGGAGCTGATCGAGGCGTACCAGGAGGCGATCGCGCGGTTAAGCGGGGTCCGCCACGATATTGGCTACCATCCGGCTGGATATCCGGATCTGCGGCGGGCGCTGGCGGCGTACTACAGCCGCCGCGGCCTGCCCACCGGCCCGGACCAGATCCTGGTCACCAACGGCGGCCAGCAGGCCATCTCGTTGATCACCGCGCTGCTGGTGGCGCCGGGGGACACGGTCAGGATCGAAAGCCCGACCTACCCGAGCGCCATCGAGATCTTCCGCGACGCCGGGGCCTTGCTCTCCCCCTGCGACCTGGCCGAAGCCCACGACCGGGGCGTGCTGTCCCCGCGCGAGCCGGAGGTGGGCAAGCCCGCCCTCGCGTACGTGATCCCGACCGCTCACAACCCGACCGGCCTGATCATGCCCCCGCTGGCCCGGCGCCGCCTGGCCGGATGGGCGGCCGGCGCCGACGTCCCGGTGATCGACGACGAGGTCCCCGCCGAGCTCTGCTTCGACGGCGAGCTGCCCCTCCCCCTCGCCGCGTACGCGAAGGGCGAGCAGCTCATCACCGTCGCTTCCCTCAGCAAGCTGATCTGGGGTGGCATCCGGGTCGGCTGGATTCGCGCCGCCACCCCCGTGATCTCCCGGCTGGCCCGCCTGCGCGCCATCCACGACCTGGGCGGCGATGTCCTCGCCCAACTCGCCGCCGTCGCCCTCCTGAGGGACCTGGACGAGATACGCCAAGCCCGCGTGGCCACCCTCAAACACCGCCACGACCACCTGCGCACCCAGCTCGCCGCTCAGCTCCCCACCTGGTCCCACCAGCCCGCCCTGGGCGGCCAGACCCTGTGGGTACGGCTCCCGCGCGGCGACGCCGGCGCCTTCGCCCAGCTGACGGCCCGCCACGGCGTCGCCGTCCCGCCGGGCCCGTCCTTCGACCCGGCGGGCGAGCACGTGGACCGCCTCCGGCTGCCGTTCGTGCACCCGGAGGCCGAACTCACCGAATCGGTCACCCGGCTCGCCGCCGCCTGGGCCGAGTACGACGGCACCCGCCGCCGCGCCTCGCTCCACCCTTTGGTGGTGTAAGCGCTACGCGAGCACGATCGTCTTGATCTTGACGGGGATCTTCGGCGCGTTGGAGCCGCCGTCGTCGCTGAGGATGTCGCTCTGGGTGGTCTGCACGCCCCCGGCGACGATCTTGTCAACGATTTCCATGCCCTTCACGACCACGCCGAAGGGCGTGTAGGCGGCGGGCAGCTGCGCGGTCTCATTGGCGGTGGAGATCGCGAACTGGCTGCCGTTGGAGTTGGCCGCGTCCCCGCCCTGCGCCATGAAGACCACGCCGCGCACGTACTGCGGGCCGAGGTTCTCATCCGGGAACAGGTAGCCGGGCCCGCCGGTGCCGTCGGTCGGGTTCTTCCCGTCGCCCTTGGCCTGCGGATCGCCGCACTGGAGCATGTCCACGCCGTTGGTCTCGGCGGTGACCAGGCGATGGCAGACGGTGTTGTCGAAGTACTTCTTGCCGGCCAGGAACGCGAAGGAGTTCACCGTGCACGGCGTGTTCTGGGTGAGCTCGATCACGATGTCCCCGTGGTTGGTGCGCATCGTCATGGTCTTGGCGTTCAACGCGGCCTTGGTGGGCTTCTTGGGCGGGAAGCCGACGAAGCGCTCCGGGCTGCCGGTGTCGTCCTTGCGGTAGTCGCAGGTGGCCTTGGCCGGGTTGACCGGCGGCGCGGGGCTCGCCTCCTGGATCTCCGACGGGACCGCGGAGGGGACCGCCGAGGGGGGCAGCGATGAGGGAGCGCCGGACTCGGCCGCGACCGGGGCGGTCGCGTCGGAGCCGCTGCAGGCGGTCACGAGCGCCAGAATCAGACCCAGGCCGAGGACGGCTAAGCGCTTGCTGTCAAACACGGATTTTACCTTCCGCTTATACGATACGTAGCCAATTCGGTGCGCAACGCTAGCGGTGATCTTGTTCGTTCCGTGTAAGCCGTTCGCGCTAAGAGGATGTCCGCGCTAGAGGGACGATCTCGGGTGAATGCTGGGGTAATGGACGCGACCTTCGTGCTGGTGCACAGTCCCTCCGTCGGGCCTTCGACGTGGACGCCGGTCGCCGCCGCGTTACGGGCCCGGGGGCGGGCGGCGGTCGTGCCCTCGCTGGTGGATGTCGGGGTAGGGGCTCCGCCGTACTGGCCGAGGGTGGTGGACGAGGTGGTGGCCTCGGCGCCGCTCGGGCCGCTGGCGATCGTGGCGCACAGCAACGCGGGCCTGTTCGTGCCGCTGGTGGTGGAGGCCCTGCGCGGGCAGATCACGATCTGCCTGTTCGTGGACGCGGCCCTGCCGCCCCGGACCGGCTCCACCCGGGCGGCCGAGCCGGAGCACCTGGTCTTCCTCGGTTCGATGGCCGATCCGGACGGCATCCTGCCGCGCTGGACCGACTGGTGGCCTGAAGAGGCGGTCGCCGAACTGGTGCCCGATGAGGCGGCTCGCCGTCAGATCGTCGCCGAACAGCCGCGGCTTCCGCTGGCGTATTACGACCAGGAGATTCCCGTACCGGCCAAGTGGGATCATGTGCGCGGCGCGTACCTGTGGTTCGGCGAGCCCTACGCGAGGGCCGCCAAGGAGGCCGACGAGCGTGGGTGGCCGGTCACGCGCATCCCGGGCGAGCACCTCCATCAGGTCGTCGCCCCGGACGAGATCGCGGAGTGGCTGATCGGCGCGTCGCAGTAGGCCGTGGCCCAGAGGTGTTCCGGGCCACGGCGCTGCTTGTCAGCTGTAGCTGTGCTCGGCGGTGGGGAACGCGCCGTTGACGACCTCGTCGGCGAAGGTTCGGACCGCGCGGTGCATCTCGCCCGCCAGGTCCGAGTACTTCTTGACGAACTTCGCGGGGTGCTCGGTCAGGCCCATGAGGTCCTGCCAGACGAGGACCTGCGCGTCCGTGCCCGGGCCCGCGCCGATCCCGATGGTGGGGATGGAGAGGGCGGCGGTGACACGGTTGGCCAGGTCGGTGGGGACACATTCGAGGACGAGGGAGAAAGCGCCCGCGTGCTCGAGGGCCTTGGCGTCGGCCATGAGTTCCTCACCGGACTGGCCACGGCCCTGCACGCGATACCCACCGAAGACGTTCACCGACTGGGGGGTGAGGCCGAGGTGGCCCATGACGGGGATGCCGGCCGAGACGAGGGTTTCGATCTGGGGGAGAACCCGGGTGCCGCCCTCCAGTTTGACGGCGTGGGCTCCGGCTTCCTTCATGAACCGGGTCGCCGACTCCAGGGCCTGCTGGGGTGAGGCCTGGTAGGAGCCGAACGGGAGGTCGGCCACGACCATGGCCCGGGACGAACCCCGGACGACGGCGGCCGTGAGGGAGATGAGGTCGTCGACGGTCACCGGGAGCGTCGAGTCGTAACCGAAGACCACCATCGCGGCCGAGTCGCCGACGAGCATGACGGGGATGCCCGCCTCGTCGAAGACCCGCGCGGTCATCGCGTCGTACGCGGTGACCATCGGCCAGCGTTCGCGCCGCGCCTTGGCGGCGCCGATATCGCGGACGGTGACCCTGCGCCCGGCGTTACCGCCATAGAGCGCGCTTACAGAACTAGCAGAGGACATGGCTACCTCCATGGTCTCGTGGCGCCCCAGTGGCGTCCCCGGACAGTCAGATCATTGCATGCCGTCACCAGCGGGGAACACCCCACGCCACCCCAGTAATCCAGTGGCGAACCTGTCGGTGCCGCACGGCACAATGCCATGCGGAGGTAAGTCGCAAAAATGGAAATTGAACCTTACCGCCGGGTCCTGGCCGAGCCCGGCGTGCGGAACCTGCTCCTCGTCGGGCTCCTCGCCCGGATCCCCCACACGGCCACCAGCCTGGTGCTGACGTTGCACACGGTGAAGTCGCTCGGGATGACCTGGACCCAGGCCGGCTTGGTCGGCGCCTCGGCCACGATCGGCATGGCGCTCGGCTCGCCCATCACGGGCCGGTTCATCGACCGGCGCGGGGTGCGGCCGGTGGTGGTGGTCACCATGCTGGCGCAGTTCCTGTTCTGGGTGACCGCGTGGGCGTTGCCGTACCCGGCGTTGCTGGTCCTGGCGGGAGTGAGCGGGCTGCTGATGTTGCCGGTGTTCGGGGTGATCCGGCAGTGCCTGGCGGCGATGGTGCCCGCCGAGAGCCATCGGACCGGGTTCGCGCTGGACTCGATGGCCACCGAGACGTCGTTCATGATCGGCCCGGCGGTGGCGGCCGCCGGGGTGAGCGCGCTGTCCAGCACCACCGCGATGGCGGTGATCGGTGTCGGCTTCCTCTGCTCGGGTCTCGCCTTATTCGCGCTGAACCCGCCCACCCGGTCGGCCGCCGAACTCGCGGCCGAGACCGGCGAGCACATTCCCCGGCGGCAGTGGCTGACGCCCCGGCTGCTCACCGTGCTCGCGATGGGGTCCACGCTCTGTTTCGTGCTGACCGCCACCGACCTGGCCATCGTGGCGACGCTGGAGGACAGCGGCGCCACCGGGTGGATCGGCCCGGTCATCAGCATCTGGTGCCTCTCCTCTCTGGTCGGCGGGTTCGTCTACGGCGGCCTTTCGCGCGGCTTCTCACCCCTGGCCATGATCGCCGTGCTCAGCGCGCTGACCATTCCGGTCGGGCTGGTGGGCGGCGGCTGGTGGTGGCTCTGCCTGGCGCTCATCCCCAGCGGCCTGCTCTGCGCGCCCTCCCAGTCCGCCACCGTCAACATGGTCAACAGGTGGGCGCCCACGGCGGTGCGCGGCGAGGTGATGGGCCTGCACGGCACCTTCCTGACCATCGGCATCGCCGTCGCGGGCCCGATCGCCGGAGCCATCATCGACGGGGCCGGTCCGGCCTGGGCGTTCGCCGGGGCCGGCCTGATCGGCCTGGCCGTGGTCGCCGCGGCCGCTCCGATCTGGCGAAAGGCGCCCAAGCCGGTGCTTGTCTGATCTAGGGGAATGCCCTGCCCTTGAAGATTGCTTTACGGAACCGTTGCGTATCGTAAAGATCATACGATACGGTGTCGTTGCGAAACTAGATCGTATCGTAATTGGGGGGAAATCGTGGAACCAGACACTGGTCACCCGCGCCGCTGGCAGATCCTCGGCGTGATGGTGTTCAGCCTGCTCGCGGTGGTGCTCGACAACACCATCCTGAACGTGGCGATCAAGACGATCGCCGACCCGGTCCACGGCCTGGGCGCCACCCAGAGCGAGCTGGAGTGGGCCATGAACTCCTACACGCTCGTGTTCGCCGGGCTGCTGTTCACCTTCGGCGTGCTCGGCGACCGCTACGGCCGCAAGCGCATGCTGCTGATCGGCATGATCCTGTTCGGCCTGTCCTCGCTGGCCAGCGCGTACGCCCAGGATCCGATGCAGCTCATCGTGGCCAGATCGCTGATGGGCATCGGCGGCGCGGCGATCATGCCCGCCACCCTGGCGATCATCTCCAACGTCTTCCCGATCCACGAGCGCGGCCGGGCGATCGGCGTCTGGGCGGGCGGCGTCGGCATCGCCGTCGCGATCGGCCCGATCACCGGCGGCCTGCTGCTCGAGCACTTCTGGTGGGGCTCGGTCTTCCTGATCAACGTGCCGATCGTGCTGCTCGCGATCGTGCTGATCGCCTCGCTGGTGCCCGACTCCAAGGACCCGCACAAGGCCGCGCTCGACCCGGTCGGCGTGCTGCTGTCCATCCTGGGCCTGGTCTCTCTGGTCTACGGCATCGTCAGGATCACCGAACTGGGCACCGCCGCCGACGCCACGGTCATCGTGCCGTCCGCGATCGGCCTGGCCATCCTGGCCGCCTTCGTCTGGTACGAGAGCCGCATCGACCACCCGGCCTTCGACGTGCGCAACTTCCGCAACGCGGGCTTCTCCACCGCGATCATCACCGTCGGCCTGGTGTTCTTCGCGGCCATGGGCGTGCTGTTCTTCCTGGCGTTCTACTGGCAGATCGTCCGCGGCTTCTCGCCGCTGGAGTCGGGCGCGCTGGTGCTGCCGTTCGCGGTGGCGCAGCTGCTGTTCTCGCCGCAGAGCGCCCGGATGGTGGAGCGGTTCGGCGCCAAGGTGGTCGGCACGGTCTCGATGCTGGTGATCGCCGTCGCGCTGGCCGGATACGTGTTCGCCGAGGCTGACACGCCGCTGTGGATCCTGCTGGTGCTCGGGTTCGTGCAGGGCGCGGCCATGGCCAACATCCTGCCCACCTCGACCACGGCGATCATGAACGCGCTGCCGCGGGAGAAGGCCGGGGTAGGCTCCTCGATGAGCAACGTGGTCCGCCAGGTCGGCGGCACGCTCGGCATCGCCGTGCTGGGCGCCGCGCTCTCGGCCAGCTACCGGGGGAACATGGAGGGCCAGGTCACCGGCCTGCCGCCGGAGGCCGCGCACGCGGTGACCGAGTCCATCGCCGGGGCCGCCGCCGTGACCGAGCGCATGGGCGCCCAGGGCGCGGCGCTGATGGACGCGGCCAACGACGCGTTCGTGACCGGCATTCACTGGGCGGCGGCGGGTTCGGCCCTGGTCGCCCTGATCGGCGCGCTCGTGGTCGCTCGCTGGATGCCGGGCAAGAGCGTGAAGTACGCCCCGGCCCACGCCGCCGACGTGGAGCGGGAATCGGCGGTAGTTTAACCTTCACAAACGCGAGAGGAGGCTCCGAGATGACCGTGATGGGAACCGCCAGGCCCGCGGGGCGTCCCCGGAGTGAGCGGGCGGAGAAGGCGATCGTGGACGCCACGCTCGATCTGATCGGCGAGGGCACCTCGGTGTCCGAGCTGTCGATCGAGGCCGTGGCGGCCCGCGCCGGAGTCGGCAAGACGACGATCTACCGGCGCTGGGCCAACAAGGAGGAGCTGGTCGGGGACGCCCTGGCCACCCTCAAGGCCCCGCTGCCGGTGGTCGAGGGCCGGACGGTGCGGGAGGACCTGGTCGCCTACCTGGACGTGATGCGGCAGGACACGCTCACCCTGCGCACCCGCTGCATCATGAACATCGCGATGAGCGAACCCGACCGCCACCCGAACCTGTACGAACGTTTCCACAAGACCGCCATCGAGCCCCGCAGAGCCGCGATGCGTGCCGTGCTGGAACGCGGTGTGGCCACCGGGGAGCTCCGCCCCGACCTGGACATCGAGCTGGCCATCGGCATGCTCAGCGGCACCATGCTCTGGTACACCAAGGGGGCGGCCCACAACAACACGCCCCTCGCCGACGACCTGGCGGCCAGAATCGTCGACGAGGCCCTACGCGGCTTCCTGTCCCGCTAGCCTTCCCGCCACCGGTTGGTGATGGGAAGGCGCCGGTCGCGTCCGAAGTTCTTGGGGCTGATCTTCGGACCCGGCGGGTACTGGCGGCGCTTGTACTCCGCCGTGTCCACCAGCCGGATCACCCGGGTCACCAGCTCGGGATCGTGCCCGGCCGCGATCAGCTCCTCCCGCCCCAGATCCTGCTCCACGTAGTCGTCCAGGAGCCGGTCGAGCACCTCGTACGGCGGGAGCGAGTCGGTGTCCCGCTGTTCGGGCCGCAGTTCCGCGCTCGGCTCCTTGGTGATCGAGTTCTCCGGGATGGGCGGCGGCGTGGACCGCGTGTTCCGCCACTTCGACAGCTCCCACACCAGGCTCTTGGGCACGTCCTTGATCGGGGCGAAGCCGCCGGCGGAGTCGCCGTACAGGGTGGAGTAGCCGGTCGCCAGCTCGCTCTTGTTGCCGGTGGTGAGCACCAGGTGGCCGTGCTGGTTGGACAGCGACATCAGCAGCATGCCGCGCACCCGCGCCTGCAGGTTCTCGGCCGCCAGGCCGGTCAGCTCGATCTCCTTCTCGAACGCGTTGACCACGTCGGCGATCGGCACCACCTGAGCCTGGAGCCCCTGGCGGCGGACCAGCTCCTCGGCGTCCTCGACGGAGTGGTCGGAGGAGTAGCGCGACGGCATCAGCACCACGTGCACCCGGTCCGGCCCGATCGCGTCGGCCGCGATGGTCGCGGTGAGCGCCGAGTCGATGCCGCCGGACAGCCCGAGGATGACCGACTGGAACCCGTTCTTGGCCACGTAGTCGCGCACCCCGAGCACCAGCGCCTGATACACCTCGGCCCGGTCGTCGAGCCGCTCCTCGATCACCGGCGGCTCGGCCGGATACGCCAGCGGCTCCTCCGACAGCACGACCCGCTCCACGGTGATCGTCGTCCCGTCCGCGGCGTCCACCTGGAACTCCCCGGGCGCGCCCGAGCCCAGCGGCAGCTCCAGATCGGTGACCAGCAGCTCCTCGGTGAACTGCCCGGCCCGCGCGATCAGCTCCCCCTCGGCCGACACGATCAGCGAGTCCCCATCGAAGATCAGCTCATCCTGCCCGCCCACCTGGTTGGCGTAGGCGAGCGCGCACCCCGCCTCCCTGGCCCGGCGGGCGCACAGTGCGAACCGCACGTCGTCCTTGTTCATCTCGTACGGCGAGGCGTTCGGCACCACCAGCAGCCCCGCCCCCGCCTCCCGCGCCACCGAGACGGGACCCCCTTCCTGCCACAGGTCCTCGCAGATGGCCACGGCCACATCCACCCCGTGCAACCGGAACACGGGCAGCCGATCCCCGCGCACGAAATAGCGGTATTCATCGAAGACGCCGTAGTTCGGCAGGTGATGCTTGGCCGTCCGCAGCACCACCCGCCCCTGGTGCAGCAGCGCGGCGGCGTCCAGCGGCGCGCCCTTCGGCTGCCCCACCCGATGCGTCAGCCCGGCCCGGTCGACGTAACCCACCACGACCGGCAGCTCGCCGAGTCCCTCGGCGGCGAGCCGGGCGGCGACCGCCTCGAGCCCGGCGATGGACGCGTCCACGAACGAGGTCCGCAGCACGAGATCCTCCACCGGATACCCGGTGAGGAACATCTCGGTGAACACCACCAGGTGCGCGCCGCGGTCGGCGGCTCGGCGGGTCCACCCGATCAGCTTGTCGGCGTTTCCGGCGAGGTCGCCGACGACAGGGTTGGTCTGGGCGAGGGCAATACGGAGTTGGGCCACGCGACCAGGGTACGGCCCCCGATTTATTGTCGTCAACCTGACGATAAGTTCAGGATCCCGGGCTGACCAGACCGGATTCGTAGGCCAGCACCACCAGCTGCGCCCGGTCCAGCAGTTCGAGACGTTTCAGCAGCCGGTTCACCTCCTCCGCGACCACCTGCTCCGGCACCGCGAGGGTGACCGCGATCTGCCGGTTGGTGAAGCCGCGCGCGACCAGCCGGACCAGATCGATGTCCGGGTCGGACAACCCCGCCGGGGCGGCCGGATCGTGGCGGCCCGCGAAGGCCGCGATCAGGTGCGTGGTCACCGCCGGGTCGATCAGCGCGTCCCCGGCCACGGCCGCCCGGATCGCCGCGATCAGCTGCTCCGGCGGCGAGGTCTTGAGCACGAACCCGCTCACCCCGGCCCGCAGCGCCGAATACAGGTTGTCGTCGGTGCCGAACGTGGTCATCATGATCACCTTCGGCGGGTCCTCCCCGGCCAGGATCCGCCGGGCCGCGGCCAGCCCGTCAAGACGGGGCATCTGGATGTCCATCAGCACCACGTCCGGCCTGGCCAGCCGTACGGCCGCGATGGCCTGCTCGCCGTTCTCCGCCTCGGCCACCAGCTCGAGCTCCGGCTCGCTGTCCAGCACCACCCGCAGGCCGGTGCGGACGAGCGCCTGATCGTCGGCCACCACGACCCGCAACGCCGTCCCGGGCGCGGCGGGCCTGACCGTGACCGTGGCGGCCGGTGACACGTCCAGATGGGACGCCTGGGCGAGGATGTCCTGCTCGAGCCGCTGCAGCGTGGGCCCGAGATCCAGGCCCAGCTCGTCCCTGAGCACCTGCCTGGCCCGGCGGAGCGCGCCCAGCGCGTCGGCCTGCCGCCCGGACCGGTAGAGCGCGACCGCGAGCAGCCGCCACGCCTCCTCCCGCAGCGGGTAGCCCGAGGCGTGCGCCTCCAGGTCGGGGATGAGGGCGGCGGTCTTGCCGAGCCGTACGGCGGCGTCGGCGCGGCGCTCGACGGCGATCAGCCGCAGCTCGTCCAGGCGGAGCGACTCGGCCTGGGCCCACGGCAGGTCGGCGAACTCGGCCAGCGCGGGGCCCCGCCACAACGCCAGCGCGGTGTCCAGCCGCCTGGTGATCTCCTCCAGATCGTCGCCGTCCCGCTTGACCAGGCTCTCGAAATGCCAGGCGTCGACCCGTTCCACGTCGGCGCGGAGCGCGTAGCCGGGCGGCGCGGAGATCAGGATCCCGGCCTCCTCGCGCGGCGCCCGGTCCGGCTCCAGGGCGCGGCGCAGCCGCGACACGTACCCCTGGATCGTGGACAGCGCCTGGGCCGGGGGCGCGCCCGGCCAGAGCTCGTCGATGAGCGTGCTCACCGGAATGGCCCGCCCGCCCGCCACGAGCAGCCGGGCGAGCACAGCCTGCTGCCGCTGCCCGCCAAGATCGAGCACCTGATCGCCGGAGACCGCTTGGAACGGGCCCAGCGCACGAAATATCACCATCGCATGGGTAAGCGTAAAGGCTTCGGCTCGGAACACAATGTCCTGTTCAGGAGGGCTGGCCGGGGACGGGTTCCAGGCGGTCGGCGACGGCCGGCAGCCGGGCCTCGACCAGGGTTCCGCCGCTGTCCGGCGAGGTGATCGCGCAGGTGCCGCCCAGCTCGGCGGCGCGCTCCCGCATCGAGGCGGTGCCCACCCCGGCGCGCCGGTGTGCCGGCAGCCCGACGCCGTCGTCCTCGATCCGCACCACCAGCTGCTCCTCCTCCCGGGCCAGCACGATCCGCACCTGGCCCGCCTGGGCGTGCCGCCGCACGTTGGTGAGCGCCTCCTGCACGATCCGGTACGCGGCGACCTCGACGGCGGCGGGCAGCTCGCCCAGCTCGTCGGCCACCACCGCCACCTTGATCGCCGGGGGCAGCGTCTCGGCGCCCAGCGAGGTCACCGCGCCGGTCAGGCCGAGATCGTCGAGCGCGGGCGGGCGCAGCCCGTACACCAGGTCGCGGATGTCGCCGGCCACGGCGTCCATGCCGGTGCGCAGGTCCTGGAGCAGGTCGTCGGCGGTGCCGGGGGAGCGGTTGATGCTGATCCTGGCCATGTTGATGGTCATGGCCATGGCGCCGAGCGTCTGGCCGAGGCCGTCGTGCAGGTCGCGGCGCAGGCGGCGGCGCTCCTCCTCCCGGGCGGCCAGGATGCGCTCGCGGGAACGTTGCAGGTCGGCGGCCATGCGGGCGGCGTGCGCCACGTCCGCCACGTACGGCAGCAGCGTGGCGATCACCCGCTCGTCGTGGGAGACGGCGAACCGGCGGGTGCCGAGGGGCCCGAGCAGCAGGCGGCCGACGGGCTCGCCGTGCCAGACCAGGTCGATCGCGCGGGGCTGCTCGCCGACCGTGCCGCTCTCCACCCGCAGGCCGTCGATCACCTCGATGGCCGCGCCCGCCACGGCCAGGCCGTCCCGGACCACGGCCACCACCGCGCCGAGGGCTTCGGCGGGGTCGGCCTGCCGCACTTCCTGGATGAGCCGGTCGGCGAGCAGACGGGGGTCGCCGACCCTGCCGTAGAGCACGCGGTCGGAGAAACGTTGCAGGGCTCGCCTGAGCGGCTGGAAGAACGCCCCGGCGAACAGGGCGGCGGCCAGGCCGGCGACCTGGTGGTAGCTGGAGACCAGCAGGCTGGAGAGCGCGCCGACGCTGAAGTAGACGGCGCTGACCACGGCGATCAGCCCGGCGGCGACGATGGTGTGGCTGATCACCGTGTCGATGCCGAACAGCCGGTAGCGCAGCACCGACACCATGATCGCGATGGGGATGAGGCCGGTCCAGAGGCCGCCGATCAGCCAGAAGCCCGGGCCCAGCAGCAGGCACACGACATAGATGGCGAAGGTGAACAGCGGCCACGCGATCTGCCGCCGGGTCACGGCGTCGGCGCGGCGCAGCCGGAGGGTGAACGACACCAGCGCGGCCACGATGCACAGCTCCATGAGCACGTAGACGAGCATGTACAGCTCGGCGTGGAAGGAGCCGAAAAGATCGATCGCCAGCGGGTTGGGGATCACCGCCGGCCGCGGCTTCCCGGTCGGGGCGGGGATGGGGCGGGTGATGGCCAGAAACGCCTGTACTACGGCGCCGGTCAGGGCGATCGGCACCAGCGGGCGCCAGCGCCGGGACGGGAGCCGCCCGTCCGGGGCGAAGAGCGGGACGAGGACGGCCAGCAGGCAGCCGCCCAGCGTCCACGGTAACGCGGCCAGGTCGCGGAGCACGCCCGCCAGCGCGAGATCGCCGTCGGCCGCCGCGCGGAACATCAGGACCGACAGGAGCACGCAGATCGCCGAGCACATCCCGCCGATGCACATCAGCCAGGCGATCTTCAGTTTCGGCTGGTGCGCCAGCAGGAACGCGCCGACCACCGGGAAGGCGAATCCGGCGGCGTAATCGGGGGTGGCGGGCAGGTTGGGCATCCACTCCGGCGGCAGGCCGATCTGGATGACCACGGCCGTCGGCACGATGATCAGCCCCACGGCCGCCATCGCCCACGCCAGCCGTGCCCGTCGCATGTTCTCCCCGTAAATCACCCGTTGGGGAGAGATTATGGCCCGATTATGGTGCGGTCACCAGCCGGGACCTGCGGCGGATGGCGGGGGCCAGGGCCAGTTGGCCGAGGGCGGCTACCAGTCCGAGCGCGCCCGCGCTCGACCACAGGACCGCCGGGCCTACTTCAAGGAGCCGGGTGCCGATGAGCGGGGTGATCAGCGCGCCCACTGACCAGGAGAAACCGTACAGGCCGGAGTAGCGGCCGCGCAGGTGGGCCGGGGCGAGCGCGGCGACGATCGCTCCGGCCATGCCCGAGGTGAGGATCTCGCCGAGCGTCCAGACGGCCACGGTGAGCGAGAATCCGAACGCGGTGGAGGCGAATACGGTCAGGGCGAAACCCAGGCCGACGATGGCGAAGCCGGCCGCCAGCACGGTGCTGTGGTCGCGCCGGGCCAGCCACGTGTTGGTCAGCGGCTGCACGAAGACGATCAGCAGGCCGTTGACGGCCATCGCCCAGCCGTACGCGCTGGTGCCGAGGTCCTTCATGGCCAGCGGGAGGGTGTAGAACGCCTGCAGGTAGACGCAGGTGTAGGCCAGGTTCATGATCACGAAGGCGACCATCAGCCGGTCGCGGAACACCTCGCGGAAGCCGGCCTGGCGCTGCGACGCGGCCGGGCGGGTCTCCGGGATCGCCCGCCAGACCAGCACACCGAAGATCGTGCAGGTGACGGCGTTGATCCAGAACAGCCAGAGGAAACCAGCCTCGGCCAGCCAGCCGCCGGTGATCATCGCGACCGAGAAGCCCAGGTTGAGACCCCAGAACAGCAAGCCGAACGCGCGTGGCCGGTCCTCCGGTGAGACTAAGTCGGCGACCAGCGCCTGGGAGGCCGGGCGGTAGGCGTCCACCACCACGCCCAGCACGAACATCCCGGCCACGATGCCCTGCACGCTGGTGCTGTAGCCGAGCGCCAGCATGGTGGCGGCGGAGGCCAGCATGCCGCCGGTCAGCGTGACCCGGCGGCCGAACCGGTCGGCTAACCAGCCCGCGAGCGGCTGCGACAGCAGCGACCCCGCGCCGAACACCGACAGCACCAGGCCGGTCACGGCCAGGGACATGCCGCGGGCCTGGGTCAGGTAGATCCCGAAGAACGGCTCCACCATGGTGCCGAGCCGGTTCACGACGGTGCCGCCGAACAGCACCCAGAACGGCCGGGGGAAGCCGCCGATCTTGGATTGCAGGAAGCTGGGAGGCGCGGTGGTGGTCACCCGTCAACCTTGGACAACCGGCGCTTAGGGATGCGAATCTTTTAGCGGAGGCTAAAAGATGGCCATCGAATGGCGATTTCGCCCCGACGACGTGGCGCGGCTCAGGTTCGCGTTCTCGCCGCTCTGGGAGCTGGTGTCCAGCCTGCGCGTGCTCCGCACTCCGGCCCGGCACTCCATCCACCTGCCCTGGCTGCGGATCGTACGGCCCCGCCTGCGCTCCTTCGACCTCACCGACCTGCTGGCCCTGGTCCCGCCCGACGGATATTTCCCTGATTTCCTGACTCCGCCGCCGGATACGCCGCTGCCCGACTTCGCGGCCGAACTCCAGCGCGTACGGCTCACGCCGCCGGACAAGGCCGCCGAGGAGGTCGGCTGGGTGGAACCCGTCGACCCGGTCGCGATCCAGCGCTTCCTGCGGGATCCGGCCGAAGGGGTGCGGCGGGTGACGGACACGCTGGAGGCGTTCTGGACGCTGGCGCTGGCCGAGTTCTGGCCCCGGGTGCACGGGCTGCTGGAAGCCGACGTCATGTGGCGCACCAGGCGGTTGGCGAGCGGCGGGGTGCGGGAGCTGTTCGCGGACCTGCATCCCGCCGTGGTCTGGCACGGGGATCGGCTGGTGACCTCGCGGCCGTATCAATACTCGGGGGACATCGCGGGGGACGGGCTGGTGCTGGTGCCGAGCGTGTTCCGGTGGCCGGATGTGGCGGTGTTGTGTGAGCCGTACCAGCCGATGCTGATATATCCGGCGCGGGGGTCGGGGAATCTCTGGTCGGCGGGGGTCCCGTGCACGCCGGGCGCCCTGTCGGCGCTGATCGGAAGAACCCGAGCGCAGATCCTGACCGCGCTGGTCGACCCGGCGTCCACATCGGCCCTGGCCCGGCGCATGGAACTGACGGCGGGCGCGGTCAGCCAGCACCTGACCGTGTTATCCGACGGCGGCCTAGTCACCCGCCAGCGAATCGGCCGCGAGGTCCTCTACCGCCGCACCGCGGTTGGGGATGCCCTGGTATCCGGGGTCTAGCCCCGTTTTCCGCACGTCACCACGCTTGATCAGCTCTGATTACAGCCGGTATCGGATCGGCTATAGCGGCTGGCCTGCGACGAAGCGCCATGCGCGGAAAACGGGTCTAGCCGGTGGTTGGAACTTGGAATACCCAACAGAACGCCGCTGCCGTTGTTGGCGCCGGTGCGGCGAGAACCATCGCTGACGTAAACGGCGCCGGATAACGGCGAGCAACCCCGCCTCATCCTGTCAGAGGGGCAACCTCGCGATGACCGTGGTGCCCGACGCGGATGAAGTGATCGTGCAGGTGCCGCCGAGTTCGGCGGCGCGTTCGCGCATCGAGCCGAGGCCGACGCCCGGGTTGACGGTCTCCGGCAGGCCGACGCCGTCGTCGCTGATCTCCACGATCAGGGCGCTCTCGCGGCGGAGGGTGACCTTGGCCCAGGTCGCCTGGGCGTGTTTGCGGATGTTGGTGAGGCCTTCCTGGACGATCCGGTAGGCGGCCACCTCCACGGCGGCGGGCAGTCCTTCCAGGTCGTCGGCGATCTCCACGATCGGGCCGTCGACCGCCAGTTGCCGCACGGCGCCGGCCAGGCCGAGATCGTCCAGGGCGGGCGGGCGCAGGCCGTACACGAGTTCGCGGATGTCGCCGGAGACGGCGTCCATGCCGGAGCGGAGCTCCTTCAGCAGGGTGTCGGCCACGTCGGGGGAGCGGGGCAGGCTGACCCTGGCCATGTTGAGGGTCATCGCCATCATCGTCAGCGTCTGGCCGAGGCCGTCGTGCAGGTCGCGGCGCAGGCGGCGGCGCTCCTCCTCGCGCGCGGTCAGGATGCGCTCCCGGGAACGTTGCAGGGCGGTGGTGAGGCGCATGGTGTGGGCCGCGTCCGCCACGTACGGGGTGAGCGCGGTGATCACGCGCTCGTCGTGGGCGGCCGGGAACACGCGGCGGCCGGGCGGCCCGATCAGCAGGGTGCCTACCGGCTGGCCGTGCCAGATCAGCGGGACCGCGCGGGCGACCTGGCGGAGCTCTCCGGCGGCGGTGGTCGCGCCGTCGACCTCTGCCCCGGCGCCGGTCACCGCGAGGCCGTCCTTGAGGGTTTCCAGGGCCGCCAGCAGGCCGTGCACGGGGTCGGTCTGCTGGAGGCGGGCCTTGAGGCCGTCGGCCAGGGCGATGGGGTCGCCGCGGGTGCCGTACAGGGCGCGGTCGGCCAGGCGTTGCAGGGCGCGCCGTGTCGGATGGAAGAACGCGCCCGCCACCAGCGCGGCCCCCAGGCCGAACAGCTGGTCCACCCCGGCCAGGAAGAAGCTGGAGACGCCGGTCGCCAGCACGTAGACGCCCGCGATCACGCCGACCAGGCCCGCGCCCACCAGCGCCCGGGTGACCAGGGTGTCGATGCCGAACAGGCGGTAACGCAGCACCGCCACGGTGACCGCGGCCGGGATCAGCGGGATCGTCAGCGACACCGTCCACCAGACCGGGTCGCCGATCACCCACGGCACGATCAGGCCGGAGATGGCCAGCGACGGCCACAGGATCTGCCGCCGCTCGTCCGGACCGGCCTGGCGGAACCGGACGACCAGCGAGGAGAAGGCCAGCACCAGGGCCACCTTGATCAGCGCGGAGAGCAGCAGCCTGGCGTCGTGGTAGTACGGCGCGAACGCCGCCACCGCGAACGGGTTGTGGCCGGTTCTGGGGGTGGACGGGCCGATCAGCACCCGCGCCCAGTCCGCGATCAGGACCAGCGCCGCGAAGCCGCCGGGCACGCACCAGCGGTTGGAGAGCAGGCGGCCGGTCGGGTAGAGCATCGGGAGCAGGATGCCCAGCGCGTAGGTGGTGAGGCTCCAGACGGCCGAGGCGAACAGCCAGAGCAGGAACACCGCCGGGTGGCCGCCCTCCTGCACGATCAGCGTCGCCAGGTTCGAGACCGTGATGTTGGTGGCCGAGCCGAGGCCGCCCAGGCAGAGCAGCCAGCCGATCACCAGGCGCGGGCGGCGGATCACGAGCAGCGCGCCGAAGACGGGGAACGCGGTTCCGGCCACGTCTTCGGGGGCGAAGGGGAGCGGGGTGTAGGTCGGCTGGGGGAGCTGGGCGGTGATCCAGATGTCGGCGAGCTCCAGCGCGATGGAGGCCACGGCGGTGGCGACGGCGGCGGCTTTCGCCCAGGATTCCGGCACCTTCATCCAGCGGGGCTTCACCGGTCCTGCGGTGTACGGCGGCTGCGGCCAGGTTGTCTCCGGCGTGATTCTTGGCGCGGTAAGTGTCAGCGCGTCGGCATACGCCGCCATCTCGGTCGTCCCCCGGTCGGTCATACGGTCGCGCGGACCGTATCGCGTTCGGGTAGATGCCCGATCAAAGACGGATTGCCACGCTTTCCTCCGTATGACGGAGGTTGTGCTGGGGTGGTTCAGCAGAACATGGGGCTTTCGGGGGCGGGGGCTTTCGGGAGGGCTCGCTGTGTGATGGGGGTGACGGCGCTCTGGCCGTACAGGCGTTCGGTGCTGCGCTGGACGCGGCCGGGGGCGAGGACGACGCCGCCGGCGGTGGCGCGCTGGCCGAACACGTCGGTGACCCGCAGGGTGAACGGGCCCGCGCCAGGCCCGTGCTCGAAGACCCAGTAGTTGTCGCCGCCGCGCCGCAGGTCGCGCCAGTGCCCGCCCTCCCTGATCCGGACGCTGCGCAGCGGGTTGCCGTGATCGAGAACCTGGACGGCCAGCCAGTAGACCGACGACCCCGCCTTGACGCGGAATCCGAGCGGATTGTCCACCTTGGGGTTGCGCACCCGGCTGTAGACGACCCTGGTCACGCCCGCGCCCGGTTGGGCGATCTTCGCGAAGGCCGGGCGGCTCAGGTCCAGCTCGCCCTTCCCGCACTTCACGCACTGGTCCACGACCTGCACCCGGACCGTCCCGCGCGGACCGGTCACGTCCAGGTAGCCGCCGCAGGCCTGCGAACCCGCGTACTCCCCGGCCGACACCGACACGAACAACTGCCCCGCCGCCGGCAGCGAGCAGTTACCCGGCCCCGCCGGCGGCTCGTAGAAGTAGGCCCACCCGTTCTCCGCCCCGTCCGCGCACGCCACCGTCCTGGTCACCTGTACGGCGACCGCCACCGCCACCACCACGGCGCACCCCACGACGACCTTCCGCCTGTTTCCCCGCTTCGCGTGCCTCATATATGTACATAGAGCGAGCAATCGATTACGTTACGTAGATCTATATCGCGCCGACTCCAGCAGCCACTCCACATGCGCCCGCGGCCCGGCCAGCAGGCACACCGCCACCGGCGCCACCGTGGCGGGCACGCCCAGCTCCGCGCACGTCCCCGGCAGCGCCAGCGCCGCGTCCCGCAGATCCTCCACCCGCTCCGCGATCCGGTCGGCCACCCACGCCGCCGGATCCCGCACCCCGATCCGCTCGGCCGCCACCCGTACGTAGTTGTGCGGATCGCCCTGCTCCTTCGCCAGCGACGCGATGTCGTTGCACCAGGCGATCACGTCCGAGGACGCGTCCACCAGCGTGCGCCACGGCGGCGAGGTGTGCAGCCGTCCCGGCACGTCGATCCGCAGGCACGGCTCCAGCAAGTCGGTGACGAACCCGCAGAACGCGTGGCGGCGCAGCGCCGGATACTCGCCCGCCGTCGGCACCCGCCCGTACGTCCGGTTGACGGCCTGCACCCGGCAGGCGTCCGCATGGAGATCCAGGCGGTTGGCGAACCTGCGCGCCCAGGCCGGGCTCATCCGGGGCGCCGTCGACCGCCAGAGGTCGGCGAAGGACGCGACCAGCGGCTCGGCGGACCCGTGCCCCGTGCGCATGGTCTCCCGCAGCCGGGCCTGCATCCGGTCGAGCACCCGGCCGTCCCTGCTGCCGGTGCCCTCGTCGCACCAGTCGTCGTACGCGAATGTCCAGGTCAGCCAGCGGGACAGCAGGCGGTCCTCGGGCATCAGGCGGGCCGCGAGTCGGTGGAATCCGGCATCGGTGGGCAGGCCGTACGGGGCGGCCCAGGCGCGGAGCGCGGTCCCGTCGCACGGCCGGGACGAACACCCCAACGGCGGGAACAGCTCGGCAAGCGGGACAAGAATGGCCGCAGCGGACGGTATCCGCAGCTCAGCGCTCATGTGATCACACGCTAGGACAATGTTCACGCGTTGTCCGCGAGGCGCGACGGAGAGTCCGCACGGCGGGCGCGTAACGCATGTGAAACACAGAAAGGGCACACTGGTAGATGCCCAGAGATGTCCATTCCGTGAGGTAGCGCCTTGGACCGCCAGCAGGAATTCGTCCTCCGCACGCTAGAAGAGCGCGATATACGGTTCATCCGACTCTGGTTTACGGACGTCCTCGGCTTCCTCAAATCAGTGGCGATCGCCCCCGCCGAGCTCGAAGGCGCCTTCGCCGAAGGCATCGGCTTCGACGGCTCCGCCATCGAAGGCTTCTCCCGCGTGTACGAGTCGGACATGCTCGCCAAGCCCGACCCGTCGACCTTCCAGATCCTGCCGTGGCGCAGCGAGACGCCCGGGGCGGCCCGGATGTTCTGCGACATCCTGATGCCCGACGGCTCCCCGTCGCACGCCGACCCGCGCTGGGTGCTCAAGCGCGCCCTGGCCAAGTGCGCCGACATGGGCTTCACCTTCTACACCCACCCGGAGATCGAGTTCTTCCTGCTCAGGGAGAAGCCGGAGAAGGGCGTGCGCCCCGAGCCGATCGACGAGGGCGGCTACTTCGACCACACCCCGCACAGCGCGGGCCACGACTTCCGGCGCAACGCGATCATGATGCTGGAGTCGATGGGCATCTCCGTCGAGTTCAGCCACCACGAGGGCGCGCCCGGCCAGCAGGAGATCGACCTCCGCTACGCGGACGCGCTCAGCACCGCCGACAACATCATGACGTTCCGGCTGGTCATGAAGGAGGTCGCGCTGGAGCAGGGCGTCTGGGCGTCGTTCATGCCCAAGCCGTTCACCGAATACCCCGGCTCCGGCATGCACACCCACATGTCCCTGTTCGAAGGCGACCGCAACGCCTTCTACGAGCCCGGCTCCGACTACCAGCTCTCCAAGATCGGCCGTTCTTTCATCGGAGGCCTGCTCAAGCACGCCGCCGAGATCACCGCCGTCTGCAACCAGTGGGTCAACTCCTACAAGCGCCTGTGGGGCGGCGCGGAAGCCATCGCGGGCGCCGGCGGCGAAGCCCCCTCCTACATCTGCTGGGGCCACAACAACCGCTCCGCCCTGGTCCGCGTCCCCATGTACAAGCCCCACAAGGGCGGCTCGACCCGCATCGAGTTCCGCTCCCTCGACTCCGCCTGCAACCCCTACCTCGCCTACGCCCTCATCCTCGCCGCCGGCCTGCGCGGCATCGAACAGGGCTACGAGATGCCCCCCGGCGCCGAAGACGACGTCTGGGCCCTCACCAGCGGCGAACGCCGCGCCCTCGGCATCCAGCCGCTGCCGCAATCCCTCGACGAAGCCATCTCCGTCATGGAACACAGCGAACTGGCCGCCGAAACCCTGGGCGAACACGTCTTCGACTTCTTCCTCCGCAACAAGCGCGCCGAGTGGCGCGACTACCGCCGCCAGGTCACCGAATTCGAACTCGGCCGCTACCTTCCCGTGCTGTAAAGCAGCCCAGTCGGTCTCCGTGTGGGCAGCTCTCACTTGAGCTGCCTCCATGGCCCTGCTTTCATCACGATGCCGATTCGACGCGTCACGCGGCGTGGGGATGGCTCGGGGGCGATAACGACTGGTCAGGGGGTTGAACCACATGAGCCGGGCTTACGTTTCTGGGGCATGAGATACGGAGTGGCGTTGGTCTTGGCGGGGTTGTCGCTGGTCGCGGCCTGTGGTGGGGCTGGGTCGGAGACTACGGCGGTAGCGGTTGAGGAGGTGCAGGCGGTCGCCTTGTGGGGGGCGGAGGGTGGGTTCGTCACTCCGACGACGAATACGCTTCGGCCGCCGCGGGTGGTGGTGTACAGCGATGGGCAGGTGATCGTTGACGCCGGGAAGACGTTCAAGCTCACCGAGGCGCAGCTGGGGGAGACGGTCGCGTCGATGGAGAGGTTCCTGAAGGGGCAGCCGCCGACCGCGACGCCCAAGCCGGACGCGCCCATGGTGACGGATATCCCGGACACCGTCCTCGGCGTACGGGCGAAGGACGGGAAAATGCAGGAGGTGCGGGTTCCGGCGCTGGATCAGGTGGCCCTCTTCTATCCGAAGGAACTGGTAGAGGCGAAGAAGCTGATGGATGGGCTGGCGACCCGGGGCACCTCGGAGGGTACGGACTACGTCGCCACCCGGGTTCGCATGGTCGCCGAGACCGCGCCGGGAGCGGAGGGCACGGTGCTGGCGTGGCCCGCCGGGGTGCCGGAGCCGTCCGGTGCGGTGGATCCCATCTGGAAGAAGGATCTTGACGGGGACGCGGCGGGTGCGATCGTCAAGGCGATCCCGGCGGGGTTCGAGAACAGGCAGTCGCTCTTCAAGAGCGGGTCGGGGGCGGTCTTCGTGGTCTCCTGGCGGTACCTGCTGCCTGACGAATAAGGGGTTTGCAAGCGACTCGCTAGCGGCGGCCTGGATGCTGTACCGACTCATACGCAATCGCAATGATCGGATGTCAGATGTCTAGTATCCTCCGCAGGAGTTGGCTCGCACGGTTAGCCGTCGGCACCGTGGTGGCGGCCTCCGTGGTGGGGCCCGCCGTCAGCGCCCAGGCAGTCACCGGAACAGGGTGGAGCCACGCCGCCGGGTGGGGCCAGAACCAGTTCGGTGAGGTCGGCGACGGCGGCGCCACCGCGCCCCAGGCGTCCACCCCCGTGGCGGTGGACGGCGCCGGGCACGGCTTCACGAAGGTGTCCGCAGGGAACGGGCACAGCGTCGCCATCGGCACCTTCGGCACCGTGTGGACCTGGGGCAACAACAACGTGGGCCAGCTGGGTGACGGTACCACCCAGCGGCGGCTGTCCCCGGTCAGGGTGCAAGGGCTCATCGGCGTCGTGGACGTCGCCGCCGGGGAGGACTTCACGCTTGCCGTGACCTCCAACGGGGCGGTCTGGGCCTGGGGCAACAACTACGCGGGCCAGCTGGGCGACGGCACCACCCAGCGGCGGTTCAGCCCCGTCCAGGCGACCGCGCTGAGCGGCGTCACGCAGGTCTCGGCCGGCATGGACTTCGGCTTGGCGCTGCGCGCCGACGGCACCGTCTGGGGCTGGGGCGAGAACAGCATCGGCCAGCTCGGCCTCGGCACCTGGACCGACCAGCCGTTCCCCGCCCAGCTGCCCACCCTGACCGGGGTCGACAAGGTCGACGCCGGTTACTACCACGCGCTGGCGCGGCGTACGGACGGGACCGTATGGGGGTGGGGCTACAACTGGGACGGCCAGGTCGGCGACGGCACCCAGATTTCGCGGCCGCTGCCGGTCCTGGTGTTCTCCGGAAACGCCCTCGACCTGTCCGCCGGAGGCCTGCACAGCCTGGCCATCCGCAGCGACGGCAGGCTGTTCGCCTGGGGTGACAACACCCACGGCCAGCTGGGCATCGGCACGACCGAGGGCAAGTTGCGCCCGGCCAAGGTGCGCGACCTGGGCCTCAACGTGCGGGTGGTCTCCGCCGGGTACCTCCACAGCCTGGCGCTGCTCGCCGACGGCACGGCGTGGGCCTCGGGCGACAACGAGTTCGGGCAGCTGGGCACCGGCAGCCCGGCGGGCACGCTGATCCCCGTGCAGGTGCCCGGGCTGGCGGCGGTCTCCGGGATCAGCGCGGGCTTCCGTCACTCGCTGGCGGTGCGTGAGGTGCCCAAGCCCGCGTACACGGTCGAGATCGTCTCCAAGCTGCCCCGGCTGGAGCCGGGCGGCTCGCTCACCGCCCAGGTGGTCACCACCGCGCTCAACGGATCGGCGCAGCAGATCGATCTGACCGCCGTGGTCAGCGAGCCCCCGCCCAGCATCGCCGCCTTGCCCCAGTCCGGCGTCGGCGCCACCGTCAGCCCGAAGATCGTAACGGCGGGGGACACCGCCACGCTGACGCTCGTCGCGCAACCGAATGCCCCGCACGGCACCTACGAGGTCGTCGTGACCGCGCGCACCCCCGTCGGCGTCATCCCCGCCGCCAACGTCACGACCGTCTTCACCGTCGAGATCGGCTGGCCGTCGTCGTAGTGCGAATCATCCCGACCAGGCCGTCCAACCGGCAAAACCGAGCAGAGAAACAGCCGTCAGCGAGAGCACGATCGTGACGGTGAAGATGAGACGGCGGGCGAGGGTGTAGCTGAGCGGCGGGCGGTCCGGGGGGCGGGTCGACGGGAGCCAGGCCCGCTGCGGGCGGGCCGGTTTGGACGGGGTTCTCCCGGGCGGGCGCAGGCCGATCAGCCAGGTGAGCAGGGTGAGGATCTCCGCCGGGTTCGCCGGGATGCCGGAGAGGAAGTAGCGGACCTTGGCTCCGGAGGCCGCCAGGGCGCGGGTCAGGTTGCCCATGCCCATGGCGGCCAGCCAGCTCGCGGGGTCGTCCGCCGCGCCTTCGCCGGTGGCGGTCTGGCGGAGCAGGTCGGCTTTGGTGACGACGACCGCGATCCGGCGCTGCCGCCCGCCGTCCGCGCGGCCCGCGAGCTCGTTGCGTACGCGATGGACGGTGTCGGCCGGATCCTCCCGCGCGAGCGTGAGACCACCGGCGGCCAGCAGCTCACGATCACCGCTCACCAGGCTGTCCTGTACGGCGGGCAGCGCGAACGGATCGACCACGATGAGCAGCGCCTCCCCGTGCGCCAGGTAGCTCATCGCCTCGACCTTGCTCGCGCCGGTGTAGTGCTCGCCGGACGGATCGAACAGGTAGAGGATGCGGCTGCCCTCGCGGGGCAGGGTGACGTCGAGCATGACCGCCTTCGGCAGCTGCGTGCCCGTCTTGATCATGTGGCCGGTGGCGAGCTGGCGTTTGAGCTGGAGGAAGGTGAGCTCGTCGCCCTGGTCGACGAACTCGGTGCGCAGGCCGGTGAGCAGCGCGTCCACGGCCAGCGCCATGAAGGTGGTCTTTCCGGCGTCCGGCCCGCCCACGAAGGGCACGGGTTCGACCCGGACCCGGCCGATCCGGGCCGGTAATTGCCGGTCGCAGTCCGGGCAGTGCGCCTGCAGCCGGTGCCGGCCGAGCATGATCGTGGTCGGCAGCCGGGCGCCGCAGCGGCAGGCGTGCCGGACCGCGCCGTTCAGGTTCGGGGTGAGCGCGCGGTGCCGTTCCCCGCAGGACGGGCACGCGTACGCCGGCAGCGTGATCTTCGCGTAGCACCCCGGGTACGGGCAGGCCTGCAGGATGCGCCGGACCAGCATGAACAGCTGTTCCAAGGCGCGCAGCACGGTGACGCAGGCCAGCCAGGCGAGCATGCCCGCGGCGACCGTCAGCGCGTACACGGCGGTGATCAGCAGGCCGAGCGCGGCCAGGGGTAGCGCGGCCAGGAGCACTCCGGCCCAGATGGCCAGCCAGAGGGGGAACAGGAAGAAGCCGCGCGATTCGCCCATGAGGGCGCCGGTGGCGACGCGGATGGCGTCGGCGGCGGTGACGATGATCTGCGGGAGCGCGGTACGCGTGATCGCCCACCAGTCCCGCCAGACCTGGGTCACCAGATAGTGGCGGTAGGCGGGATCACGATCCTGGCGGGGACGCTCGACGGGGGAGTGCCCTTCGGCCACGTCCGGCAGCAGTACCGCGCCCGCCTGCCGGAAATAGATCCCTACCGCGCCCAGGGTGGTGGCGGCCAGGGTGAGCGCGAACGCGATCGGGAACGCCACCCATATCACGACGATCCACACCAGAATCGCGAAGAACCACATCAGCGACTTCTCACCGCGAGGCGACTGCGCACCGCGAAGCGGCTCACCGCGAGGCGACTGCGCACCGCGAAGCGGCTCACCGCGAGGCGACTGCTCGCCACGAAGCGGCTTACTGCGAAGCGATTGCCCGTCGTGAAGCGGCTTATCACCGTTAAGCGGCTTATCTCCGCGAAGTGGCTTTTCGTCGGGATCGGTGTGGGCATCAGCCGTCGCCTCGGCCGAAGATGCGGCGGCGTTTCTGGCCGGTGAGTTCGCGGAGGCCGGCGGCGAGTTCGGCGTCCCGTTTGAAATGGGCTTCGACCGAGCTGAACATCGACCAGTTGATGACCTGGGAGCGGGCCCACTGGTCCAGGCGGGGGATGATCACTCCGGCCATCCGGAGCCGGATCGCGATCTCCAGCAGGGCGATCTGCTGGTCGCGGTTGCGGTTGGCGGTGAGCCAGGCGTTGATCAGCCAGCGCCGTGCGGGCTCGGTCACGGATTTCACCACCGTGGTACGGAACCGGGGGTCCTTTCCGGCGAGGGCTTTGGCGGCGGCGGCTCTGGTCATCGGCATCAGGTCGGGGTGGCCCTCCCGGGTGAGCTCGGTCAGCGCGTCGATCGCGCGGGCGGCTTCGACCGGGGTGGGTGCCTCGGTGAGGCGGGCGGCGATGAGCGTGGCTTCGGCGTCGTCGGCGGGGTAGCCGGATAGGCCGTCCCGCACCTTTTCGGCGAGTTTCAGCACCTCAGGGCCTTTCAGGCCGCCGGTCAGGAAGGCGCGCGCCGGGAGCTCGCTGAGCTGGGGGGACGCGTCCATCTCCGGGCCGAGCGCCTCGATCAGTCGGGCGCATTCCGCGGCGGTGGGCTGCTTCTCCCAGAGGGATTTGAGGGTTTCCTCCCGGTCGTCGGTGAAGCCGAGAAGTTCGATGGTTGCATCCACGCGGTCCCGGCGTCCTGCGCCGACTTCCCGCCGCAGCACGAGGGCGCCGGTTCGTGGCGCGGGCCGCCAGTCGTGGTCCGCGATCAGCGCGCTGACCTCGGGGGTGAGTAGCCGGTCGCGTACCTCAACGGACGTGTCCTCCAATCCGGTGATAAATCCGGCTATGAGGGTTTCGCGCCATTCGGATGGGGTGCGCTGGATGGCTCCCGCCAGGTCTGCGGCTTGCCCCAGGGCCGTGGTTTCCGCCGGGTTAGTACGTCCCGTCGGGTTCGTGGCTCCCGTTGGGACTGCCGGGTTTGTGGCGTCCGCTGGGTCGGAGGAACGCGCATGGATCGTAGCCGCCGCCGCGTGTTCCACGGCTTCGGGGTCGAGGCGCAGGCCGTACACGTCGGCGACGCGGAGCACCGCGACCACCAGGAGCGGCGCGCGCGCCTCGCCCAGCGCGGTGCCCGCCGCCGCCGTCAGGGCGGCCAGGTACGGCGCCCGCATCACCCGCGCCGGAATCGGCAGCTCAGGATCGCGCATGGCCAAAGCCGCGCACCGGGCGGCACACGGGTCGGCCGCCTCCGGCGGTCCGTGTTCGGCGATGGCCGCCGCCAGCGGCCGGTCGATCAACCCCGCCCGGCGGCCGAGCATGCGCCACGCCCAGTCCGGCAACCCGTTCTCGACCAGCGCGATGATGGCGTCCTGCTCCTCCGACGCCACCGTGCCGTCCCCCCGGCAGAGCGCGATCAGCGCCGCCGCCGTCTCCGGCTCCGCGTCCCCGAGCTCACCCAGCGCGTCCAGCCCGTCCAGATCGGTACGGCGCCAGAACCCCACCGCCGTCGCCGCGAACCGCCCGGTACGCACCGGGGCGGGCGGCTCATCCAACCGGACCACACTCGCATCGATATCCGAGGGAATCCACACATCCGGCGTAGTCCCGACGATCATCTGATGGGTCGCGGCCGGATCGGCGCTGTAGGTCGAGAACGACAGCCGCGCCGCCGCCGCCCACGGCAGCGAGAACGAGATCACCGCGATCCACCGGACGATGTCCTCGATGTCCCCGGCGTCCGCCGCGACGAGCACCAGCCGCCCGTGCCCCCGGGTCAGCACCTTCCGCACGCTCTCCAGCAACTCGCGAAGCCGCTCATAGGCGTCGGTCCCACCGGCGGCCAGCCACCCGCCCAGCGCCTCTGGATCCACAGCCGACCCCGGAGCGAGCTCGGTCAGTTCCTCCAGTTCCCCTTCAGCGGGAACATCCGCCCAGAACGGCGCCCCCCAGAACTCGATCGGCCGCGACCCGACCAGGTCCTCTTCCCGCAGAACCAGCGCATGCCCGAGAAAGTTGCCATACCGCCCCGAGTAATCTCGCCCGAGATAAACACACCTCGACAAAACCCCCGGCTCATACGTCAACGAAACCGGAAATTTCGTGATTTCGGCAGGAGTGGGGGTCAGCGGAGCGCTGGGCGGCGGCCGATAGCTCATATGCGGCGCCGCGAGGTCACGAAGCCTCGCACGGTCCGGCATTCCGGCTCGTCCATGAACTCCCGCCTGGTCGTGAGACGGTCCCGGAGATCTGGTCCGATGGCGAGGCTGTGCCGGGTCGGAAGCTCCCGCCGGGTCATGCGGCCGTGCCGGGTCGTGATTTACCGCGAAATCACCCCTGCCGGGAAGCGGCGCGATATCCGCCGTCTCCGCGACGAACTGGAAGCCCGAGCGGCCGGTCGGGCCGGACTCGGCCGAGGTGTAGTGGAGCTGCCAGGCCATTCGATTACCCCCGGACTCCGTCGAGCATCTTGAACCGGTAGAGCAACCACAACAGCGGATCCTCGACCCGATAGGGCCGGATCCCGCCCGTGCCGACCGATTCGACCTCCGGGACCGCGCCCAGCGCGGAGAGGCCGAACAGCGCGTGGTCGGTGTAGTTCTGCCGCAGGTACCGCCCGACCACCCCGGCCTGCCACTCCTCCAGCAGCGCCAGCACCTGCTCGTGCACGGCCTCCCGATCGTCCAGGTCCAGGGCCCCGGACGGAACCCTGGCCCGGTGCAGCGCCGACTGCCGCGCCAGCGAAGGACGCAGCGCGTCGATCTTGCTCAGCGCCACGGCCACCGGCACGGTCAGCGGCCCGCGGGACTGCCGCAGCAGCTCGGTCACCCGGGTTATCACGTTCAGCGGATCGCTGTCCGGATCGTCGTCGAGCCCGCCGCTGCGGGCCAGCGCGGTCCCGTTCAGCGCGGCCCGCGCCCCCGGCAGCTCCAGCGGATCCACCAGGAAGATGACCGCGTCCGCCGCCCGCAGGTAGCGCAGGTGCAGCTCGCTCACGTCCCGGCTGCGCAGATCCTCGCCCGCCGTGTCGAACAGCACCAGCGTGAGCGACTCGGCGCGGGTGCGCAGCCGCCCCCGGATCGTCCGGGTGAGCAGGTAGACGAGCGGATCCCGGTTGAGGTCGGTGACCGCCGACTGGGTGGCGCGCAGCAGGCTATGCTCGCCGTACAGCGGGCGGGCGAACTCCTGGCGGTACCGTTCGATGGTCCGGTCGTCGCAGGGGGTCAGCGAGGCGTCCAGCTCCGCGCCGACCCGGTTCATCAGCTCGTGCAGCAGGACCGCGATGTACGTGCTCTTCCCTGACCCCTTCGCCCCCACCAGCGCCACGATCTTGCCGGGATTGGCGCAGTACTCGGCGGCCAGCCTGCTATGGCATTCCGGGCACGCCCGGCGGCTGGTCTCCCGGCCGCATTCCGGGCAGCTCGCCCGCCGCCCCGGCCGGCGCACCGAGAACACCGGAGGCAGGGCCGGCGGCACCCCGCCGCGATGCCGTCCCAGCACCTCGTCCGCCCGTGCCTCGCACCCTCCCCGGCCACCGGAACACCGGAACATGATGCGGTTCTCCGCGACGCGCGCGAAGCAGTACGGGCATGTGATCAAGGTTTACCCCATTTTCATGCGGCGGACCGGTGGGTCGAGCAGCGCGACGTCCCCTTCGGCGAAACATCGCAGCCAGTACGGCTTGGCCTGCCGGGGCGCGGGCAGCGTCAGGCGGGCCGGGGTGGTGAGGTCGGTCCACTCGCCGAGCACGCGGCCGTCCGCGGCGGTGAGCGGCTGCACGAGCCCCGGCTTGAGCACCAGCACCAGGCGCGGCACCCGGGCCGGACGGTCGGCGGACACCTCGACGGTCAAGGTCCGCTTCCACGGCGGACCCTCAGCGATCAGGTCATACCGGACAGGGACCGCAGCGGGCAGCTCGACCCGGACGGCCGGGCCACGCGCCCGCTCCCCCCGCAGCAGCGCGCTCGGCACGACCTCGATCGTGATCGCCTCGTCCTCGGGCGCGTCCAGCCGGATCCCGCCCTGCGCGCGATAGGCCGCCGCGCTCACCAGCAGCCGCTCCGCCGCCCACCCGACCTCGACCTCGGGCACCTCGGGCGGCCAGTCAAGTCCGACCAGCACGGTGCCCCCGCGCCGCTCGGCGGTGACCGAGGCGGGCGCGGTCAGGTTGACATGCTCCCGGTACGCCCCGACGGTGACCAGATCCCCCGCGATCGTGAGCGCCAGCACCACCCCGGTCTCCGGCTTGATCAGATGCCCCTCGGCCACCGGCGTCGTCGCCAGCGCCCTGCCTGTGCCCTCGATCTCGGCCAGCGCCAGCGTCGTCCCGTACGGCCAGGGCGGCACGCCCTTCAACAGCAGGAACTCCAGCACGCCGCTGGCCGGTTCCGCGCAGGAGAGCAGGAGCATCCCCTGCGAAGCGGGCGTGATCGACAACTCGGGCACCGGTTCCGGCCGGGCGTGCGGGGTGACCGTGCGGTGCAGGCCGGGCGTGCTCGCCCCGGCTCCGTCCGGCGTCGGGTAGACCGCGTAGACGTGGTAGTGGTGCCCGGTGCCGTTGCGTACGGCCCGGTCGCGGAAGGCGGAGCCGTCCACGATCACCGGCTGGCCGTCGCGGAGCACCACGACGCCGACGGCCTCGGGCGGGGTGATCCAGCGGCCGGTGACGACGCCGTCCCCGGCGGTGACGCGCAGGTCGCGCGGCTCGGGCCGGACCACGACCACGGCGGCGGAGGCCGGGGTTGCGGTGGCCTCGCCCCTGCGGGCGGCCACCGCGTACCGGAGCGGAACGTTGATCGGCGGCGTCTCGTCCACGAACCGGCCGGCGACCGGCCCGGCCCGGAGCGGGACGCCGTCGCGCCGGATCTCGTAGGTGATCTCACCCGCCCGGGACGGGGACGGCTGCCACGTGATCGTGACCGCGTCGTCGCGGGGTTCGGCGTGGACGTCGCGGGCGGGGTGGGGGGCCAGGCGGGCCAGCAGTCCCGCCGCGCCCGGCAGGTCGGGGACCCGGCGCAGCGCGTCGGCCAGCAGGATCCACGCCTCGTCCGGGTCGGTGGCGGTCAGCGCCTGATCCCGGAGCTTCAGCGCCGCCGCGAGCCGCGCCGCGATCTCGTTCCCCAGCTCGGTGCCCTCGGGCAGGGTCGCCGCGAGGTCGGCGGCGGCCTGGATCTCGCCCGCGTCCACCAGCTCCCGCAGCCGCGCCCGCGGCCCGCTCGGCCCGCCGCCCTCCTGGCGCACCGCGAAGACCAGCCGCCGCGCCTCACCGGGATCGAGCCCGAGATCCTCCACCGCGAACCGCACCAGCGTCTCGTCGCCGGGATGCTCGCGCACCCGCTCCCGCACCCGGGCGACCAGATCGTACCGCAGCAACGCGCCAGGATCGTCGACCCCCCGCAACGCCGCCAGCACCGTGTCCGCCGAGATCGTCCACGACCCCCGGGTACGCCGCTGCCAGTCCGCCTCCACCTCCCGAATCCGCTCCCCCAAATCCCCCGCCGGGGTAAATATCCGGAACTGGGATTCGCCGAGGACGAACTCCGCCAGATGCCGCTTCCGCAGCGTGTCCAGGGCCTCCCGCGCCCGGGCGTAACCCGGATAAGGCGGGATATCGGGGAGCTGATCGGGTTCGCGGATCTCGATGCCGAGCTGACCTGCCAGGGCGTCGGCCTCCCGCCGTTCGACCCCCGCCGAACGGGCGATCCCCGCCACCACGTCCGGCGCCAGCAGCCGCAGCCGCCCGGCCGCGTCGTCCAGCCGCCTGCGCAGGTCGGTGACGCGCCGCCGATCCCGCTCCCCGGCCTGGCGCAGCGCCGCGATCAGCGGCCCGGTGTCGCCGTTCGCGGCGGCCTCGAAGATGGGGGCATACCCGGCATGGTCGGATTCAAGCCGGTCGACGAGCTTGCGGAACTTCAGCAGCTGGCGCTGGCGACGCCAGCATTGCCGTACCTGGCGGACGGTCTCGGCCACCTCGGCCGGGGACATGTCCTGGCGGAGCTGGTAGCGCAGCCGCAGATCCTCGGGGGGTGAACCGGCCTCGCGGGCCGGGTCGAGCACCTCCTGGAGATACCGTCGCTCGTCGAAGGGCATGGCTCAGCTCACCTGGACGCGGGCCAGCGCCGCCCGCGACTCCGCCACTTCCTCCTCGGACATGCCGCCGATCCGCACGCTCAGCTCCAGCCGTTCCCCGCTCTCGTCCTCCCTGGCGGTGACGTGCAGCAGGCCGGAGGTGTCCAGGGAGAAGGTGACCTCGATCGGGAATCCGGCCGGCTTGCCCGGCGGGATCTTCAGATCCCCTTCGGCGATCTTGTTGTTGTCCTCGATGGCGTCCGAGGCGACCGCGCCCGCCTGCTCCATGACCTCGATGGCCACCCGGGTCTGGAAGTCGTCCAGGGTGGCGAAGCCCTCGGTGACGTCGGCGGGCAGCGGGTCGTTGGCGTTGACCAGGTGCGCCACGTACTCGCGGCGGGTGTTGCTGGCGGTCGCCTTGATGCCGAACGCGCGGGACGCGACCGTCTTGATGGTGCGCCCGGCGATCTGCTGCCGCTGGCCGTCGGACAGGCCCGCCCGCGCGGCCATCTCCTCGGCCCTGCCCCGGTCACCGGCGCTGAGCAGCCGCCGGTAGGTCTCCTCGAACGCGTACAGCGCGGCGCCCTTCGCCACGGCCAGATCCGGGTCCTGCAGCCGCGGCGCGACCCCGAGCTCCTTGGTCAGCGCCTCGGTCACCGCGGGCATCTTGGCCGAGCCGCCGACCAGCACCAGGTGGTCGAAGCCGTCCACGCCCTTGGCCCGCGCGGTGTTCAGCGTCTTGCGGGTGATGTCGATCGTGCGGTCCAGCAGGTCGCGGGTGAGGCCCTCGAACTCCTCCCGGGTGATCTCGACCTTGGCCACCCGGCCCTCGTGCATGACCCGGACCACGTGCTTGGTCCGGGTGGTGAGCGTCTTCTTCAGCTCCTCGGCGTCGCGGCGCAGCTGCTGCTCGGTCTGCTTGTCGTCCAACGGGTCGGCCACGTCCGGGTGCTCCTGCCGGAACCGCTCGGCTAAGTGCTCCACCAGCCGGTCGTCCCAGTCGGCGCCGCCCAGCTCGTGGTCGCCGTCGGTGCAGACGACCTCGATGTCGCCGTCCACCAGGGCGATGACGGTGGTGTCGAAGGTGCCGCCACCCAGGTCGTACACGAGGATGCGGGCGTCCTGGCCCGGGTTGAGCACGCCGTAGGTGATCGCGGCGGCGATCGGCTCGGAGATGATGTCGATCACGTTCAGCCCGGCGATCTGCCCCGCCTTGCGGGTCGCGTCCCGCTCGGCCGCCCCGAAGTACGCCGGGACGGTGATGACCACGTCGCCGACCGTGATCCCGGTCGCCGTCCGCGCGTCCTCGGCCAGCTTGCGCAGCACGAACGCGGAGATCTCCTCCGGCGTGTACGGCCGGCCGTGCATGGTCCGGGTGACCTCGTGGCCCATGTCGCGCTTGATCCGGCTCACCACCAGATCGGGTTCGATGACCGCGCTGTCCTTAGCTGTCTGGCCGACCACCACGTTGTCGGGGGTCTCGAAGAAGACGACCGAGGGCGTGGTGTCGGTGTCCTCCTGGTTGCGGTGCACCGTCGGGCGGCTCACGTCGTCCACACTGGCGATGCAGGAGTAGGTGGTGCCGAGGTCGATCCCGTGCACAGCCATCAATCGTTCTCCTCGTTGACGTTCCTGCCGATGACCACACCGGCCTTGCGGAGTACACGGTCCTGCTCGGCCAGCCTGAACCCGTCCGAGATCACGGCGATGACCAGGCCGTCCTCGCCGGGTTCGGTGCGGAGCGGGCGGTGCAGGGCCGGGTCGTACGGGTCGCCGGGGGAGACCTCCAGGCGTTCCGCGCCGGTACGGGCGAGGACTTCGGCCACCTCCTCGGCGATCGCCTCCAGCAGGGGGACGACGGGGTCGGCTCCTTCTCGCCGGGTGGCTTCGCGGGTGACCGAGTCGTACAGGCGGTAGAGGCCGGAGCGGACCGGGGTGAGGGCCTCCTGGAGCAGGCCGCGGCGCAGGTCCTGGTTCTCGGCGTGCAGGCGGTCGATGATCTGCTCGCGGTGCGCGGCCCGCTCGTGCTCGCGGGACACCTGCTCGGTGAGCCGTGCCAAGCCGTTCTCTAGATCAACTTCCTCGTCCTGCTCAGGCAGCATGCCGGGTCCTGATCCTTGGGGACACCACGGCGCAAGTGTCAGCAATTTTCCAACCTCGCGCAATATAAATCCGGATTAGTGGCATATAGCGGATAGGTCAATTTTAGTTACCCATGCCTTTGGGGGGAGGGAGGACTAGAGTTCGCTCTATCTCGGGAGGGCGGAACGGTGAGTGAATTCGCGGCGCGGGTCGCGGCTCTGCGGGTGCGGCGGGGGACGGCCGACGAGGGTGTGTGGCGGTGGGAGCTGGCCTGGGCGCTGGTGGATCTGCTCGCCGAGACCGAGGACCTGGAACCGGCGGATGTGCGGGAGTTGCTGGAGCACGCCGAATGGATCCTGGCGCGGGATCGGGACGCGGGCGCGCTGCAACTGGCCGGGCTGGCGCGGTCGTGCTCGTTCGCGCTCACCCAGGATCCGGCCGATGGGGCGCACGCGACCGGCTACCTGGAGGAGGCGCTCACGCTGCTGCCGCCCGGCGACGAGGGCCGGGGGGAGTTGCTGTATCAGCTGGCGATCGAGTATCTGACGCAGGAGGGCGACCAGCCCGCGCCCCGGCCGCTGGGCCGGATCATCGCCTGCCTGGAGGAGCTTCTCGATCTTCAGGACGATCCGGAGGTCCGGGCCAGGCTCGGGCTTGCGGTCGGGTTCCGGGCGTTGACGTCCTCCCCCGGAGAGATCGATCGGGCCATCGAACTGATGGCTTCGGCGCACGGGCTCGTCGAGGATGACGGCTTGCGGGTCGAGCTGGGGCGCAACCTGGCTTTGTCGTACGACACCCGCGGCGACGCCGACACCGCCGCCGACTGGGTGCGGCGCACGCTCGCCGAGCCTGAGGTGGCCGGGACGCCGCTGGAGGCCCGGGCGCACGGGTATCTGGGGGAGCTGCTATTACGTGGGTTCGCGCCGCCGCCTGGGGAGTTCGATCTAGGGATGGCGGTGCGGGCGACGGAGGCGATGAATCTGCCGGCCAACGTTGACCGGATCGTGGAGGCGCGGGTGCATTTGGAACGTGCCGCCGAGCTGAGTCCCGGCAATCAGGACGTCGCGGCGTTGTTGTCGATGGTCGTGCTCGCCGAGGCCGGGATCAACGGCGGGGATTCGCTTCAGGCCACGGCCACCGTGCGAGCCATGGCGGATCGGCTTCCGGCCGATGATCCGCGGCGGACCGAGATGGTCGGCTTGTCGGCCGTGCTTCAGGAGGAGATGGATCCGGTTCTGGGGGCGGGCGAGAAGCTGGACGCGCGCATCGAGGAGCTGAGGGTCGCTCTGGCGGAACTGCCCGAAGGGCACATGCTGCGGCCGTGGCTGCTCAGCCGGCTCGGCGCGGCCATCGGGCAGCGGGGAGCGGCCTTCGCGGTGAAGCGTGACTGCGAGGAGGCCGTGGAGCTGCTGGTGACCGCCATCACCGAGATGCCCGAAGGCAACCCGCTCCGGGCCCGCACCTTCGTGCTGCTGTCCGGCGCGGTGCTGACCACATTGCGCGTGGATCCCATGGGCGCCGACCTCGACCGTGTGCTCACCGACCTGCCCGCCATGATCGACCCCGCCGGCCTCGGGATCGACGCCGCCTCCGTGCACGTCGTGCTCGGCAGCGCCCACGTGGCCCGCGCGGCCAGGAACAGCTCCGGCCCCGACTACGACCAGGGCATCACCCACCTCCGCCAGGCCATCGACGCCTACCGCCCCGAAGATCCCCTGCGGGTCCCGCTCCTCTTCATCGCCGCGTCCGCCATGACCGACCGGTACGGCACGACCCGCGACCTCGCACTCCTCGACGCGGCCGGGCACTACCTCGACGAGGTCGACACCATCCTGGCGGCCATGAACACCCCCGAGTACGCCCCAGGCACGCTCGACCGCCGGGCGGCGTGGCTACTACGCGTCCTGGTGCGCTTCAACCACTACCTCCAACGACAGAACCCGCGAACCGCCGCCCAAATGATCGCCGACCTGGACCGAATCGGCGCACTGACACCACCCGGACATCCGGAACTGCCCATGGTCAATTCCCTCCGAGCCTGGGCCCATGGAGTACACGGCCTGACCAGCGGCGATCCCCGAACGATCTCGACCGCCCTCGACCAATTGATGGCAGCCGGGTCCGGGCTCGGATCTGGGCTCGGGTCGGCTCGTTCGGGTTCGGTTGGCTCGGGCTCCGATTCCGGGCTGGGGGCGGCTTCGTCGGGGTGGAGGTCGGTTGGTTCGGGGTCAGGGTCGGCTCGGTCGCAGTCCGGTTCTGGGTCGGGACCGGCTCACTCGGGTTCGGTTGGTTCTGGGTCGGGGTCGGCTCACTCGGGTTCGGTTGGCTCGGGCTCCGATTCCGGGCTGGGGGCGGCTTCGTCGGGGTGGAGGTCGGTTGGTTCGGGGTCGGAGTCGGCTCGGTCGGAGTCCAGTTCGGGGTCGGGGTCGGCTCGGTCGGAGTCCAGTTCTGGGTTGGGATCGGCTCAGCCGGGGTCGGTTGGCTTGGAATCGGGGTCGGTTGGTTCGTGGGCCGGGTTGGGCTCCGGTTCTGGGTCAGTGTTTGGTTCTGGATTTGGTGCTGATGGGCTTTATGGGCGAGCGTTGCGTGGGCAGGCTGGGCTGGCTGCCGTCATGAAGGGCCTGACCGCTGGTGATCGGCGTCTGCTCGATCAGGGCATCCAGACCCTCACCGAGGTTGTCGCCGCCCCGGACAGCTACGTGGGAGAAACCGGGGCGCATCGCTACGTTCTGGGCAGCGCGCTCATCCAGCGGTCCCGTATTCGAGGGCAGCGAGGGGATCTGGACCAGGGCATCGCTCATCTGGAAGCGGTCATCCGGGACCGGAGAACCGGTCCGCTGGATGGCGTCTACCCCATCCTGCTCGTGGACCTCGCCCAGGCATACCGCCTCAAAGGCGACCCTCGCGCTGTCGACACCGGGTTGCGCGCGCTCCGTGAACGCCTCGCCGACGTGCTCCTGCAGACCGGCGCGGAACGTGGCTTGGCCATGTCCAAGGCCGCCCGCGACGACACCCTGGAAACCGTGCACTGGGCTCTCGCCGATGGCTGGCCGGAAGCGGCGATCGAGGCCCTCGAACTCGGCCGCGCCATGGTCCTGCACTCCGCCACCGCCGCGGACGCCCTTCCCGCTCTACTCCGCGACCAAGGCCACGACTCCCTGGCCGAAGAATGGCAAGCCCACCTGAGCACCGAGACGTCCACGTGCCCCTGGGAAACCGCCGCCGTCGAACTCGGCCCCGAAGGCCGGATCAGAACCCCCGGCCTGATGATTCCCGGCGACCTCCGGCACCGCGTCCTCGCCGCCATCGAAGACACCTCTCTGGCCGCGCTCCTCACCCCACCAGGCCCAGCGGAAATCGCGCAAACCCTCCGCGAAGCCAACCGCCACGCCTTGGTCTATCTCCTCCCTCGCAGCGAATTCGGACCAGGCAGGGCACTGACCGTCCTGGCGAACGGAACGGTCACGACGACCGTTCTGCCGCAACTCGACGCTGGCCGCAACAGCCCCGTTGACCGTTACCAGCGCGCCCAGAACGAGCTGGTCAACGGGGTTTCCGGGGCCGAACTCAGGTGGCGCCAGGCACTGACCGACCTCTGCGACTGGGCCGGCGAAGCAGCGATGACGACAATCCTCAAGGAAATCAACGAAGACGAACCGTCCATCGTCCTGGTCCCAGGAGGAACCCTCGGAATCGTCCCTTGGCATGCGGCCCGCGTGCCTGGTGGGATTGCCGGTGCTGTGTCTGGCGATGCCGGGCTTTTGTCAGGCGGGGCCGCCGGTGTTGCGTCGGGGGATGCGGTGCGCGTGCCCGGTGGGATTGCCGGTGCCGTGTCCGAAGATGCTGGGCATCTGTCTGGGGGGAATGCCGATCTTGTCTCTCCGGATCCAGCCCACTTTGCTGGTCGCGCATCTGCACCCCACTCGCGTAGAGATCCCGCTCCCAAGCCGATTGGGGAAATTTCGGCAAATGTCGGGCGGGTGTATGCGTGTCAGCGGGCGACGATCTCGTATGTGGCGTCCGCCAGGCAGTTGGTCGCGGCTGCGGCTCGGCCGGTGTTGCCGCCGCGTCAGGCGCCTGTGTTGATTTCTAGTCCTGATCTTGCCTGGGCCATGTGGGAGTGTGCGCGGCTCTTTGAACACGAATACCCCGGAGCCGTTCGGCTGGGGAAGTGGTTGCGTAGTCGCGATGTGCCGGCCGCTACGGCGGAGGCGGTGCTCGATGTTGTCGGGGGTGGGTATTCGGTGGTGCACTTCGCGGGGCATGCCCGGTCTTCGGTGATTTCGGCGGATTCGGCGTTGGAAGTGGCTGATGGGGAGAAGGTTCCGGTGCAGCGGGTGCTTGGCCGGGGTGGTGGGGTGGGGGGTGGGCTTGTGGTGCTGTCCGCTTGTACTAGTGACTTGTCGGACGGGGATCACGATGAGGCATTGACCCTGGCCACGGCGTTCCTCGCGGCGGGTGCCCGGGGAGTTGTCGGATCAAGATGGGCAATCGATGACAATGTCCGCACAGCTGTCTTTATGGTGATATTTCATCGTTTCCTGGGTGAGGGGGAGCCGAGCATGGCCCTTGCCCGGGCGCAGCGGTGGATGTTGGATCCGGGGCGGCGGGTGCCGGACGACCTTGCCCAGGAGCTTGTCGAGGTGATCGGGGAGCTGGACTTCGCGGATCCGGCGATCTGGGCCGCGTTCACCCACCAGGGCGTTTCCTGAGGGGATGCACGTAGCCACCATACGGACGAAGAGATTTGTTCAGTTCGTCCAGGTAGCCAGGGTCATCCAGGAGGACACCGCTCCCAGCCACGTGGCGAACGGCGTCGCCGTTGTCGCAGCGATCGCCGAAGAAGACCAACACCAAATTGGTCGTGCTCGGATTGGACTGCCAGCGAAACCCCTCCGCCCACGCCTGGTTCCGGCGCAGCCAGTCCGCCCAGCGTCGAGTCAGCCCATACTCCGCGGCATCGGCCCGAATCAGTGAGATCTTCGCGCACACCCCCGTGAAATCATCAGGTTTGACCAGCTCAAGCACGGTGACATCCCGGACAAGCTCGATCTGCGACAACATCCGCCCCTTGATCGCCTTACGTGGCACGGAACAGTGGCCACGATCGGAGAACGGAATGTCCCGCATCACCGTCTCAGCGAGCGCGGTGCCCGGATCATGCGCCGCGTAAAGGTAGGAATAGGGCGGTTCGCAAAGCTTCGTACTGTCGAAGCGGCCACCACCCCAATGCGGATCGGTCTGCGTGGGATTGAACGACGCCGCGGAAAGCTCGGCGCCATGCACCCGCCACAGCCGGGTACCCGCCGGAATCACCTGAGATCGCGGCGAATTCGGACAACGCGCCGGCGGCGCCGGAACCGGCATCAGGGCCCCTCGGCGAGCGCGCGGGCCGCCAGCATCAGATCTGGCTCCCTGAGCTGATCCAGCGGTTCAGCGCAACGCGCCGGCGGCGCCGGAACCGGCATCACGGCCCCTCCACGAGCGCGCGGGCCGCCAGCATCAGATCCGGCTCCCTCGGCTGATCCAGCAGTTCAGCCGGAACACTCCCCAGCCAGGCGTTCGGCCCCAGCCACCACCCCGCGACCCCCCACGGATCCTCATCAGCCTCCAGCAACCGATTGATCCGCAACACCAGCGCCCGCGGCCGCCGCTCCCTGAACTGGAAGGCGGGCACCTGCACAACCCCATCCGCCCGCTCCAGCCGGATGAGATCGGGATCGTCGTGTCCCTCCACCTCATCCAGCCGATACGCCGGAGCCGCCAGCAGCTTTCGATGAATCACCCTGCGCAGATCTTCCGGCTGCAGCCGCGCGATCACATCGCCCCAGTCGACAACCGGAAACGCCGGATTCAGCCGGGACCCGGTGGGGAGCGCACGCCGTACCGGATGGTCTTCGGGCAGCCCGGCCAGCTGGAGCTCGATCCGCAGCTCGACGGCCAGTTCGCCGATGGCGGCGGTATCGCCGCCCGCGTCCTGAAGGTCCTTGATGAGCCCGTCGAGGCGCGCCCGCCGGGGAGCGCTCAACCGGCCGCGGACATCCTCCAGATGATCGAGCAACAGGCTGATGAGTTCCGGATCACTCGCCACACCAGAACTTATACCAGATAAACAATATCAATTCCGGAATTATATAGCTGGGTCAAGAGTCAACCGATCGACCACAACCCGGACACACCGGTCATGGAACGCGATCGTGTAGTGATTGCAGTCCGGAACCACCTCGTCGCGCAGCCCCGGCAGCTGGGCGGTCCAGGATTCGGCCAGCGCGTCGGGGATCAGCCCGATCTCCTGGTTCAGCAGCCCGCGCGGAGCCCTGAGCAGATGCAGCGGCGACTTGATCGCACGCAGCGCCGCGCCGATCGCCTCCCCTTCGGTGAGCAGCTGACGCCCGTCGGTGCGAACCGCGTCCTCCCGCACGCGCGACCGCACCCCACCCTCGATCTCGAGCGCGTCATAACGCACATAGTCCTCCATCGCCGCGGTCCAGTCCGCCAGCGCGGGATGCTCCTTAAAGAACCCGACATACGCCTCGACATCGGCGAACGTCTGGCTCAACCGGGCGATCGCCGGACCCAGACTCAGCTCCAGCAGATCATCTGCCGAAATATCCGGCGGAAGCGGCAACGGCAGGCCACCATCGACCAGAACAGTCCGGGCATACTGCCGCTCGACCGCGTGCAGCACCGCCACATACGCCCCCATCGAATGCCCGGTGAGCACGCTCGTCTCATCCGCCCCCACATACTCCGCCACCCGCTCGACATCCTCGGCATGCCGGCGCAGCCCGTACGGCCCGGAAACGCCCGCGCTGTGCCCCCGCCCGCGCAGATCCATGGCCACCATGGACCACTCCGCCGGCAACGACGACCCGACCCGCTGCCAGGCCATCAGCGACGCGGTGATCCCGTGCACCGCGATGATCAGCCGGGGCCCGCTCCCGAACCGCGCGATCCGCAGGTCGCCACCGGGCACGGGTACGCGGTCGAACTCCATGGCCGTCTCCTCACGATCGATCGTCCGTTCGACGATACTGGGCATTCCCGGACAACCTAAAGGACACCGCCCCTGACCCTGGGTCGAGCCTTTCCTTATGATCTGTCCATGGATGCGCGCGTTGTCGTGATTGAGCATGAAGCAGAAGCCGGGCTCGGCTATTTCGCGGCGTGGCTGGCCGGGGTGGAAACCCTGGTCGTACGGCCCTACCTGGGGGAACCCGTACCCGATCGAGCGCGGGACGGGCTGCTCGTGCTCGGCGGCGCGGCCTCCGCGTGGGACGACGAGGAGTATCCCTGGCTGCCTGCCACCCGCGACCTGATCAAGACCACCGTCGACGACGGCGCGCCCGTGCTCGGCATCTGCCTCGGCGCCCAGCTCATGACGCTCGCCTGCGGCGGCGAGGTGCGCCGCGGCGCACCCGGCCTGGAGATCGGCGCGGGCACGATTCACCTGCTGCCGGAGGCCCGCGCCGACCGGCTCTTCGCGGGCGTGGCAGCGCCCGAGTCGGTCGCGGTGCAATACCACTACGACGCGATGACCACATTGCCGGAACAAGCGGTATTACTGGCGACCGGCGACGCCTACCCGAATCAGGCATATCGCCTCGGCGACAATGCGTGGGCGGTCCAGTTCCACCCGGAGGCCACTCCGGACATTTTCCGCGAATGGACGACCGGCTTGACCGGTCATCCAGTCAGCGAGTTGAATTCCCAGGTCGACGCCGCCAGGTCACGATTGCAGGCCCATTGGCGCCCGCTCGCGGAGGCATTCGCCGCCGTCGTGGCCGAGCACGCCACGCGGGTGCGTGGCCAAACCGCGTGATGACCTGATTACGGACAGAAACCGCTAACGACGCGCACAAGGCGGCGAGTTACCGTGTGCGAAGTCAACGACATGGCGTTAACGGGGCGCGCCATGTTGGAGTGGTTCTCTCCGAGAAGGAAGATTAGTTGCGAGTTGACGTCGCGGACATCGAGGCGGAGGAAGGGGCGGTGAACACCGCGTCCCGGATGCAGACCACGGCCGGGCGCCTGGCCCGACTCGGCTTCGCCGACGGGGCCAGGGCCGAACGGCTGCTGGACGAACTCGGACCGGAGGCGGTCGGCGATCTCGACCTGCTCGCGGATCTGATCGCCGCGGCCGACCCGGATCTGGCGCTGACCGCCCTGAACCGGCTGGTCGAGCGCGATCCGAGCGTGCTCGGAAGCTTCCGCGCCGACCCCGCGCTCCGGCACCGCATGATCGCCGTCTTCGGCCTCAGCGCAGCCCTCGGCGACCACGCGGTCCGCCACCCGGAGCAGCTGCGCCGCCACGAGCACGAGGACCCGTTGAGCGCCCGCGACGAGCTGCTGTTCGCGGTCGGGGCGGACGCGTACCTGCCGGAACCGGTCGCAGGACTGCCGGGGACCGCCGCCATGGACGCGCTGCGCGCCGCCTACCGGGGCAGGCTGCTGGACCTGGCCGGGCGGGACGTGACCGGCGAGATCACCCTGGCCGGGACCGCCGCCGAGCTGGCCGACCTGGCCGGCGCCGCGCTGGAGGCCGGGCTGGCCATCGCCAGGGCCGAGGTGCCCGAGGCGCTCGACGTGCGGCTCGCGGTGATCGGGATGGGCAAGTGCGGCGCGCGCGAGCTCAACTACATCTCCGACGTGGACGTGATCTTCGTGGCCGAGCCGAAGGAGGGCGTCGAGGAGACCCGCGCCCTCCAGGTCGCCACCCGGCTGGCCCAGAGCATGATGCGGGCCTGCTCCACCACCACGCCCGAGGGCGCGCTCTGGGAGGTGGACGCCAACCTGCGCCCCGAGGGCAAGCTGGGACCCCTGGTCCGGACGCTGGACAGCCATCTCGCGTACTACCGCCGCTGGGCCAAGACGTGGGAGTTCCAGGCGCTGCTGAAGGCCCGCCCGGTCGCGGGTGACCTGGAGCTCGGCGGCGTCTACGTCGAGGCCGTCAACGCGATGGTGTGGCAGGCCGCCGCGCGCGACAACTTCGTCGAGGACGTGCAGGCCATGCGCCGCCGGGTCGAGGCGCACGTGCGGGTCAGCGAGGCGGAACGGCAGATCAAGCTCGGGCCCGGCGGGCTGCGGGACATCGAGTTCGCGGTGCAGCTGCTGCAGCTCGTGCACGGGCGCTCGGATCCGCTGCTGCGCCGCCGGGCCACCCTGTCGGCGCTGGCCGCGCTGTCCCGTGGGGGATATGTCGGGCGGGAGGATGCGAAGGCGCTGGCGGAGGCGTACACGTTCCTCCGGCAGGTCGAGCATCTGATCCAGCTGCACCGGCTGCGCCGTACCCACATGGTGCCGTCGGACGTCGCCGACCTGCGCCGGATCGGGCGCGGCCTCGGCATGGCGACCGATCCGGTCGGCCAGTTCACGACCACCTGGAAGCGGCACGCCCTCGAAGTACGGCGACTGCACGAGAAGCTCTTCTACCGCCCGCTGCTCCAGGCCGCCGCCCGGCTCCCTTCCGAGGAGACCCGCCTGTCCACCACCGCCGCCCAAGCCCGCCTGGAAGCCCTCGGCTACGCCGACCCGGCCGGGGCGCTGCGCCACATCAGCGCGCTGACCAGCGGCGTCTCCCGCCGCGCCGCGATCCAGCGGACCCTGCTCCCGGTCATGCTCGGCTGGTTCGCCAACGCCCCCGACCCCGACGCCGGACTGCTCGGCTTCCGCCAGATCAGCGACAAACTCGGCACCACGCCGTGGTATCTGCGCCTGCTCCGCGACGAGACCGCCGTCGCCGAGCAACTCGCCCTCCTGCTCGGCACCAGCCGCTACATCACCGGCCTGCTGCTGCACGCTCCCGACGCGGTCGCCATGCTCGGCTCCGCCACCGACCTCGCCGTCCGCCCCGTCGAGGCGCTGCACGCCGAGATCGCCGCCACCGTCGCCCGCCACGGCTCCGACGCCGAAACCGCCGTCGCCTCCATCCGCGCCCTCCGCCGCCGCGAACTCTTCCGTACGGCAGGCGCGGACCTGGCCGGCTACATCGACATCGAAACCGTGGGCCAGGCGTTGTCCGCGCTCAACGACGTCACCATCCAGGGCGCCCTGGACGCCGCCATCAACAAGGTCGCGGTGGAACGCCGCGGCGAGTTCCCCACCCGGATCGCGGTCATCGCGATGGGCCGCCTCGGCGGCTTCGAATGCTCCTACAGCAGCGACGCCGACGTCATGTTCGTGCACTCCCCGATCCCCGGCGCCGAGGAGAAGGACGCCACCGACGCCGCCCGCGCCGTAGCCGAGGAACTGCGCCGCCTGCTCTCCCTCCCCGCCCCCGACCCGCCCCTCGGCGTCGACGCGGGCCTGCGCCCCGAAGGCCGCCAAGGCCCTCTGGTACGGACGCTGTCCTCCTACCGCGCCTACTACGACCGCTGGTCCTCCCACTGGGAAGCTCAGGCCCTGCTGCGCGCCCGCTTCTGCGCCGGCGACCCCGCCCTCGGCGCCGAGTTCGTCGACCTCATCGACCCGCTCCGCTACCCCGCCGACGGCATCTCCGCCGAAGCCGTGCTCCAGATCCGCAAGCTCAAGGCCCGGATGGAGGCCGAGCGTCTCCCGCGCGGCGCCGACCCCACCCTGCACACCAAACTCGGCCGCGGCGGCCTCTCCGACGTGGAATGGGTCGCCCAGCTGCTCCAGCTCCGGCACGCCGGGCGCGTCCCCGCCCTGCGCACCACCACCACCCTGAACACCCTGCGTGCCGCCGTCGCCGCCGGCCTGCTCGACCCCGGCGACGAGACCACCCTCGTCGACGCCTGGCGCTTCGCCTCCCGCGTCCGCGACGCCATCATGCTGGTCCGCGGGCGCGCCGCCGACAGCATCCCCGGCCTGGTCAAGGAACGCGCCCTCATCTCCCGCACCCTGGGCTACCCGCCCGACGGCTCCGAGGACTTCATCGACGACTACCGCCGCGCCACCCGCCGCGCCCGCCTCGTCGTCGAGCGGGTGTTCTACGAGGATTGAGTCACTTCTGCAGCATCACGTGCAGGCCGAGGACGACACCCGCCACGACCACCAACAGGCACACGCCCGCTCCGGCACGGCCGATGACCTTCCCGGCGGACAAGCCGACGAGGGCCAGGGAGAACACGGCGACCAGGCCCGCGCCCGCCACCAAGGAGGCGACGAGAACGCGCCCCAGGGCGGCCAGGTCGAGCCAGTCGTTCATGCCGACCGCTCCTTCGCGGTCCACTTGTCGTTGACGTTGCCGGCGTTGACCGGGGCGCGGCGGGACAACAGATAGAGGCCGCCGGACAGCATGGCGGAGACGCAGAAGACCGTGAGCACGCCCAGGCTGCCGCCGATGCCGTTCGCGCTCGCCCAGGCCAGCGCGCCGACCAGCGCGGCCGCCGGGAGGGTGATCAGCCAGGCCACGCCCATCCGGGCGGCGACCCCCCAGCGGACCTCGGCCAGCCGCTTCCCGAGACCGGCGCCGATCACCGAACCGGCGCACACCTGGGTGGTGGACAGCGGGAACCCGAAGTGCGACGAGGAGAAGATCACCGCCGCCGAGGAGCTCTCGGCCGCGAATCCCTGCGGCGTCTCGATCTCCGTCAGGCCCTTGCCCAAGGTACGGATCACTCGCCAGCCACCCAGATACGTGCCCAGCGAGATCGAGGTCGCACTGGCCACGATCACCCAGAACGGCACCCCCGCGTCCGGCCTGATCACCCCACCGGTGATCAGCGCGAGCGTGATGACGCCCATGGTCTTCTGCGCGTCGTTGGTTCCGTGCGCCAGCGAGACCAGCGACGCGGATCCGATCTGCCCCAGCCTGAACCCCCGGCTCCGGATGCCTTCCGGGACTCTTCTGGTGATGACGTACACGAGGAAGGTGCCGAGGGTGGCCACTACGATCGCCGTCAGCGGGGCGAGCACGGCCGGGATCAGCACGTGCGAGACCAGCTCCTTCCCCTTGACCGCCGAAGCCCCCGCCGCGATCAGCGTCGCCCCCACCACCCCGCCGATCAGCGCATGCGACGAGCTCGACGGAATCCCGAAATACCAGGTCAACAGATTCCAGGCGAGCCCCCCGATCAACCCCGCGAACACCACGGTAAGCGTGATCGCCCCCGTCTCCACGATTCCCGTCGCGATCGTCGCCGCCACCTTCAACGACAGAAACGCCCCCGCGAAGTTCAACACCGCCGACAACCCCACCGCCACCTTCGGCCGCAACGCCCCCGTCGCGATCGACGTCGCCATGGCGTTCGCCGTGTCATGAACCCCATTGGTGAAGTCAAAGGACAACGCCGTGACGACCACAACCACCAGCAGCACGCCCCCAACATCCATACCGCCCTACTTGGCACCCCAGCCCCGAAATATGCGGCCAGGGGATCACCAGCCCGAAATATCACCCCCCAAACACCCCCATACAACCGACCCCCACGAAGATCTCACCCCCTATGACCTCTCCTTTGCACCCTCCCCCTTGCCTCCGATATCCGCCCGCGCTCGCCCTCCCTTGGTCCACGGTGTCTGCCCGCGCCGAGCCGCCTCCGCGTGGAGGGCTACTTCGTGGTGGAGGTGGTGGAGCGGGATTTCAGGCCTGTCACCCGGCGGAACATGTCCCACCAGAAAGGGGCGCCGAATAGGAGGGCGACGAGGGTGAGGAGGAAGCCCGGCCAGTGGCTGGGGGTTACCAGGCGGTCCCACCAGTCGCCGCCGCGCCAGGTCCAGGCGGGGCTGCCGGATGGGGGGATGGTGGCGCTGACGGGAGCGTGCGCGAAGATCTTGACGAAGGCGGGGGTGCTGAGGACTTCGGTGACGCAGGTGTAGATGTCCTTGTCGGGTTCGCACTGCGCCTTGATGGGGGCGAGAGCCTGTTCGCCCTGATCGGCGAAGGCGGCCACCGCGCTCCGGTAGGCGTTGTCGTTGAGCAGGGTCTTGCCGTATTCCAAGGCGTCCATGCTGAACAGAAGCGTGACCAGCAGGCTGAGGACGCCGACCGCCCATCGGACATATCTGCGGTAGAGCAGCGTGAGCCGTGTCATCTCGCCGTCGAACCAGTCCTCGACGCCCTTGCGGAACGCTTCCATGTCGACCGCGCTGGCAGTGGCCACCTCGCCAGGCGCGGTTGCCGTGCCGGGCGTCGGCACGCCGGAGTCGGTGAAAGGGGTACGAGCGGACGCCGGTGGTGTGATTACAGCCGGTGTTGGCGGCACAGGAGTCAGGGATGGGAGGGTGCCGCCGGATTTTTCCCAGATGGCGGCCATGGGGCGGTAGAGCGGACTCTTGAGTCTTTGGAGTTGGCTGAGCAGAGGTTCGATGCCCCCACGGTCGGAGGCTATTTCCAGCAGAGCCACAGAGAAGCGTGACGGCGGGATCTCAGCGATGGTCGTTTTGCCGTGCTTGGCCTCGTCGATTTCCTGAAGGCGCTCATGCAGCAGGTCGGTAAGGGATTCACCGTGCTCCCGCGGATCGGCATGCTCCGCACCATGCGCCGAATCGACGGCCGAGCCCACAACCGCCCCGGCGAGCCCGCCGCCAGCGGCCTGCGACGAATCCACGATCCCAAGGGAACGGAGCGTTTGGTCGGCAGGCGAACTAGCGATCAAGATCTCCGACGGTAGCACAGTGCCTGTCGACCCGCCCATGCCCACCGATCCAGCTGCCCCTGCCGCTCCCGACCCGTGTTCCCCCGCCGTTCCGTCCAGTCCCGTGGAGTCCGGTGTCCCCGCCGTTCCCGCCGCCAAGGGTGATTCCGCCGTTGCGTCTGCTCTGGTGGATTCCGCCGTTCCCGCCACTCCGGGCGTGCCCGTGGGTCCGTCCGATCCGGTGAACTCCGCCGTTCCTATCGTTCCAGCCGTGGCGCCTGCCGCTCCTGGTGTTCCTGCCATTTCAGCCGCTAAGGGTGATTCCATCGTTACGGCTGGTCTGATGGACTCTTCCGTCCCTGTCGCCCCTGCTGTTCCCGCCGCTTCAGATGCCCCCGCAGATCCGTCCGATACCGTGGGCTCCGGCGTCCCCATTGTTCCGGCTGTTGCTGGGGTGCCTGTCGCTCCGGGTGCCTCCGTCGTCCCTGCCAGGTCTCCTGTTCCTGCTGAACCGGCTGTTCCTGCTGAACCTGCCAATGATTCTGCGGCTTTGACCTCTGCGGCGACGAGGGAGTCGGCGGCCGCGGCCAGGGGTGGGCTGTGGACGGGGGCCGGGTAAGGGCTGAAGGCGGGGCGCGGGTCCTTGCCGAAGGGGAGTTTCGCGAAGACGCCAAGAAGGGTCGCGGGCAAGCGTGAGCGGATCAGCTTCGGGGGTGGCAGAAGATCGGCGAGCGCGCTGCGCAGCCTTCTGCTGAACCGGCTGAAGCCCTTGAGCCGGGCATCCAGCCACCGCAGAACACCCGGGACCTTCTCCACGACCTCGCCACCATCGAGCGTGTCACGCAGATAGGCCCACAGGAATTTACTACGGATCCCGAGCAGCCGGACAAGACCTTCATTCAGCCCGCTGACCAGAAGCGACAGCAACAGAAAGGCAAGAATGAGACCGATGGCAAGGTCGACATAATACGAAACCAAAGTGATCACCCGCGTCGTTGATACACCGTCCACCGCCAACCCGCAACGATTTCAACAAATCAGCTCTCCAAACCATCCAGACCTGGGACGCCTTGTATTTCGCAGCCACCGAAAGCCTCAGGAACAAGCTCGGGTTGGTACCCAGGGTCGAAGGAATTCTCACCTTGTGAGGCCGAGGGCGATGAGCGGGTTGTGGAAGTCGTCGCGTGCCCAGCGGGTGCCTTCGGCGATGTTGGTGAAGTTCAGCAGGCGTAGCGCGCCGATCGCGTAGCTACGCATGGTGGCGCGCCGATCGCGTGGCTACGCATGGCGGCCAGGATCGACGCTTCTCCGGCTGTCTCAGGATCGGAGAACTCCCTCAACCCCCTGGGTTCCCGGCCTGGGTGGGTGGCGCTCTCGTGCCGGTCCGGTTTCAGCGCCGGAACCGTCCGGCGAAGCGGCTTTTGCCGTGGTAGAGGAGGGTCCAGGTGCCGTCGTGGTTGCGGCGGGTGCGGTAGCGGTCGGGGTGGGTTGCTTTGTCGCGGTTGGGCCAGGTGCAGGCGGGGGCGAGAAGGTCCAGGTCGGTGGTGCCG
>NZ_BLAE01000022.1 GCF_009687865.1 Acrocarpospora macrocephala | reverse complement strand
ACCCCGGCCCCGCCCGGGGTACCGCACCCAACCGCGGCATAGCCCGGGATATCGCACCCGACCCCGGCCCTGCCTGGGGTATCGCACCCAACCCCCGCCCCGCCCCGGGCATCGCACCCAACCCCGGCATGGCCGCCACCGCCGCACCCAACCCCGGCATCGCCCGCGGTATCGCACCCGACCGCGGCATAGACCGGGGTGTCACACCCGGCTCCGGCCGTGTACCCCGAACTCACCCCCCGCTTGGAGGACGACACACGCTGTAGGCAGACACCACCGGACAACCTCATCCCACGAGCGCGGCTAGACCCGTATTTCCGCACGTCACTACCGCTCCCCACGCTTCTCCACTTCCCACCGCACTTTCGGCTGGGTCCTTCTGGGAGAAGGCCGGAGAATCAAGGCGGCGATCATCCTGGTGGTGGAGACGAGGCGGCACGCGTGGAAAGACGCGCTCGGCCGCTGAACGGCCGCCCTTCGGGGAACGGGAAGAAGATGCGGGCGTGCGGCGAAGGATGGATGAAAGCAATGATCACCATCCGGAAGGCACACTCATGACGGAGACGGGCACGTGACCGCCGACGTGGGCGAGCTGGTGACCGACGCCGACCTCGTCGCCGGCTACCGGCGGAACCCCGAGCTGTTCACCGCCGTGCATGACCGGTATTTCCGCGACATCTACCTGTACGTGGCGGGCCGCCTGGACATCCAGGTGGCCGAGGACATCGCGGCGGAGACGTTCCTGCTGGCGTTCGACCGGCGTGACCGGTTCGACCCGGGAAAAGGGGGATTGCGGCCCTGGCTGTTCGGCTTCGCCACGAACCTGGTGGCCAGGCACCGCCGCAAGGAGGCCCGCCACTACAAGGCGTTGGCCCGGCTGGACCCCGCGCCGGTCGTGGAAGGACACGAGAACCGGGTCGTCACCTCCGTGACCGCCCAGCGCATGCAGCCGCACCTGGCCATAGCGCTCGCCTCGCTGAACGGCGGCGAGCGTGACGTGCTGCTGCTCCTGGCGCTGGGTCAGCTCAGCTACGACGAGATCGCCCAGGCGCTCGGCATTTCCATCGGCACAGTGGGCTCGCGGCTCAGCCGGGCCCGCGCCAAGATCCAAGCCCTCATCGACAAGGAGACGATCCATGAATGACCTGGAAGAGGTCGCCACTCTGCTGGCCAAGCCGGAGCCGTCCGCTGGGGCCGTCGCGCGCAGCAGGGACCGCCTTCAGCACAGGACACGGGCGGGCCGGGCGCGCAGGCGCGTCCGCTGGTTCGTACCGGGAGTCGCCCTGGTCGCCGCCGGGGCCGCCGCGGCGGTCGTGTTCGCCACGGGGGCGCCCACGAACGACGGCGCACCGGTCACGGGCAAGGAGGTCCTGCTCATGGCCGCCGTCAGCGCGGAACGTGCACCCCAAGGCTCCGGGACGTACTGGCACGTCACGCGTCAGTGGTCCAGGTCGGAGATTCCGCCGATGGAGAGCTGGACCAGGCGCGACGGCAAGCGCTGGACCAAGGGCGAGCCGGGGGATCCCCCCGACGCCGTCGTACCGGTGCCGACCTGGAAAACGCTCAGCCTCAAGGGCGCCAAGGTGAGCTTCGAGGACCTCGAAAGGCTGCCGACGGACCCGGAGGCGCTGAAGGCGTGGATCGTCGAGCGCAAGGGTAACGAGAACAATATGTCCGCATCCGAAATCGGAGGCGACCCCACCTTCACCCTGCTCGCGCTGATCATGGAGCTGCCGGCGCCCGCGGAGGTCCGCTCCGCGGCGTTCCGGGCGCTCGCCGCGACGCCGGGAGTCGAGAACGCGGGCGCGGTCGAAGGCGGCCAGCAACTGCGCTTCCCTGATCCTCATGGCGGTAAGAAGAGCATCGAGTTGGTCGTCGATCCCGAGAAGGCCCAGGTGACCCGCGCCAACCTCGTCCTCGCCGGCGACGGCGGCATGGCGTGGAGCGAGAAGTTCATCTCCGTGACCACCGAGTGGACGGACCAGCTTCCTTCGGTAAAGAAGAGCTAGCCCCCGCCTTCCGCAGATCGGTGCGGGCGGAGCTGGGAAGAAACCGGAGGGTGGGTGGGAGATCCATTCGGTAGAAAGCGCTGATCGGCTGGAACGCGTAGGGTTCAAGCGACGTTGCTTAGGTATGAGTGAGGTCGTGTGATGCTGCGAATCGGACTTTTCCTGGGGTTTCTCGTCGTGCCCGTGCTGGAGATCTGGTTACTGATCCAGATCGGGTCGGTGATCGGCGGCTGGCAGACGGTAGGGCTGCTGATCGCCGACAGCCTGCTGGGGGCCTGGCTGGTCCGCAGGGAGGGCAGGCGGGCCTGGGCGGCGCTGCAGAACGCGCTCCAGTCGGGGCGCATGCCGGACCGGGAACTGGCCGACGGCGGCATGATCGTCGCCGGTGGCGCGCTGCTGCTGACCCCGGGATTCATCACCGACATCTTCGGGTTCTTCCTGATCCTGCCGTTCACCCGGCCGCTGGCCCGGCGCGGCCTGACCTGGTTCCTGGGCCGCCGTGTCCGGGTGATGGCCGCGCGCTCGCCGTACGGGCCGCTCCTGAACCAGCCGGGGCCGGGGCGCCCGGGGAACGTCGTCCCCGGACAGGTGCTGGACGACGACGACTTTGCCGAAAGGTGATCTACGCGAAAACCTGAAGGACCGTCCCGGCAACCCCGCGAGCGTATCGTTTGGGGGATGTACAAGGGGATAGGACGGTAGATGGACACGCTTCACGGATCTTCGCCCTTTCCGCCGATCGCCGACTACGGTTTCCTGTCCGACTGCGAGGTCACCGCGCTGGTCGCGAGCAGCGGGAACATCGAGTGGCTGTGCCTGCCCCGGCTGGACTCGCCGAGCGTGTTCGGCGCCATCCTGGACCGCAGCGCCGGACGCTTCCGGATCGGCCCGGCCGACACCATGGTGCCGGCCGCGCGGCGATATCTGCCCGGCACCATGGTGCTGGAGACCAGCTGGGGCACGGCCACCGGCTGGATCATCGTCAGGGACCTCCTCCTGATCGGCCCGTGGCATCACGAGGGTGAGATGTCACACACCCACCGGCGGGCGCCCACCGACTACGACGCCGACCACGTGCTGCTGCGCACGGTCCGCTGCGTGAGCGGCGAGGTCCAGGTGACGCTGGACTGCGAGCCCGTGCTGGACTACGGCCGCAACCCGGTCCGCTGGGAGCACACCGACCGCGGCTACCACCAGGGCCTGGCCACCGCCGACGGGGTCGACCTGCAGCTGCGGCTCACCACGGACATGCGGCTCGGCTTCGAGGGCGGCCGGGCGATGGCCAGGACCCTGCTCAAGGAGGGCGACACGCGGTTCTGCGCGCTCACCTGGACCGAGCACGAGCCGCCCTACACCTTCGCGGAGGCCTACCAGCGGCTGGTGTGGACCGCGCACCACTGGCAGCACTGGCTGGCCAGGGGCGACATCCCCGACCACCCGTGGCGGGGCTACCTGGAGCGCAGCGCCCTCACCCTCAAGGGCCTCACCTTCGCCCCGACGGGCGCGCTGGTCGCGGCCGCCACCACCTCGCTGCCGGAGACCCCGGGCGGCGAACGCAACTGGGACTACCGCTACACCTGGATACGGGATTCCACGTTCGCGCTGTGGGGCCTCTACACCCTCGGCTTCGACTGGGAAGCCGATGACTTCTTCTGGTTCATCGCCGACATGGCCGAACGCGACGAAGAACTCCAGATCATGTACGGCGTGGACGGCGAGCGCGACCTCTCCGAGTACACCCTGGACCACCTGCACGGCTACGAGGGCGCCCAACCAGTCCGGGTCGGCAACGGCGCCTTCAACCACCGGCAGAACGACGTGTGGGGCGCGGTCCTGGACTCGTTCTACATCCACATCAAGTCCAGGGACCGCCTGGACGAGCGCGTCTGGCCGATCCTGAAACGCCAGGTCGAGATGGCCATCGCGCACTGGCGGGAGCCGGACCGCGGCATCTGGGAGGTGCGCGGCGAACCCCGGCACTTCACCTCCTCCAAGGTCATGTGCTGGGTCGCCCTGGACCGGGGCGCCAGGCTGGCCCGGCTGCGGCAGGAGCCGGAGGTGGCCGAACGCTGGCAGGAGATCGCGGACGAGATCCACGCCGACGTGTGCGAGAACGGCGTCGGCGAGAACGGCGTCTTCACCCAGCACTACTCGACCACCGCGCTGGACGCCTCGCTGCTGCTCATCCCGCTGGTCCGGTTCCTGCCGCCGGACGACCCGCGGGTGCGGGCCACCGTGATCGCCATCGCCGACGACCTGACCGTCGAGGACCTGGTGCTGCGCTACCGCACCAAGGAGACCGACGACGGGCTGTCCGGCGAGGAGGGCACGTTCACGATCTGCTCGTTCTGGCTGGTGTCCGCGCTGGCCGAGATCGGCGAGCTGGGCCGGGCCCGGCGGCTGTGTGAGAAGCTGCTGTCGTTCGCCAGCGCGCTCGGTCTGTACGCCGAGGAGATCGACCCGGTGAGCGGCCGCCAGCTGGGCAACTTCCCGCAGGCGTTCACCCACCTGGCCCTGATCAACGCGGTGATCCACATCATCCGGGCGGAGACGATCATGCCGGTCCCGCACCACACGTCCTGAAACCACACGTCCTGAAACCACACGGAAGCCCCCGGGAAGATCTCCCGGGGGCTTCCGGCTCCCTCTGCTCTGGAGGGTTCGTTGAGGTTGGGGTGTCCGTCGGGGTTTCGGCCTGTCCTACGCGCTCTTGCGCCGCTGCGCCCGGAGAATCGCCAGCCGCTCGTTCAGCACCTCTTCGAGGTCCTCGATCGAGCGCCGCTCCAGCAGCATGTCCCAGTGCGTCCTCGGCGGCTTGGCCTTCTTCTGCTGGGGCTGCTCCGCGTCCACCCGGAGGGCGGGGGAGCCGCAGCTGCGGCACTCCCAGCTCGCCGGAATCTCGGCTTCGGCGGCAAGCGGCACGGTGGTGTGATGGCCCTTCGGGCAGGTGTAGGACACCTCCTGGCGCGGAGCCAGGTCGGTGTTGCGGTCGTTCTCGTAGCTGGTCGCCCCGAGCCGGGTACCGCGAAGTGCACGCTCGCCCATGTTCTAAGCCTCCTGAGGTCCCCCTAGCGATACTGCCTTAGAGGGGTTGGTCTCCACCGCGTACAACGCTTGATACCGTGTGTGGATTCCCACCCAAGAGGTGATCCAATCGCGCTTTTTGGCGCGGGCTCCTCAGGAATCACTTGAGCTGGCTCCAGCGCCGCGGATTCCTAGATCTTGTCGGGGACCTCGTTGCCCGCTTCGCGGATGGCCCGGGGCAGGTCGACGGCCAGCAGCAGGCCGAAGCCGAGCGCGAAGAAGATCAGCAGGGAGATGATCGCGACCCGGTAGTCGCTGTCGGTCAGCTGGAGCACCAGGCCGAAGGTCCAGGCGCCGAGGAACGTGGAGCCCTTGTCGCTGATCTCGTACAGGCTGTAGTACTCGGCTTCCTTGCCCTTCGGGATCACGTGGGAGAACAGCGAGCGCGACAGCGCCTGCGTGCCGCCGAGCACGATGGCGATGAGCACGCCGAGGCCGAGGAACTGCAGCGCCGACCCCTCCTGGACGATGTAGGCCAGACCCAGCACGCCCACCCAGCCGATGAGGCTGTAGAGCACGACCCGCTTCGTGCCGTACCGGATGGCGAGGCGGCCCAGCAGCAGGGCGCCGCCGAACGCGACGAACTGGACGATGAGGATGGCCGCGATCCGGACCTCCTCGTCGAGCTTGAGCGCCTCGGAGGCGAACTGCCCGGAGAACGCGATGACCGACTGCACGCCGTCGTTGTAGAGCAGGTAGGCCCCGAGGAAGAGCAGCGTGAGGGGGTATCGGCGCAGATCGCGCAGGGTGCGGCCGAGCTGGCGGAAGCTGCCGCCGACCGCCTGGCCCAGCGTGGCGTCATGCGTCGTGACCGGCCGGTTCCGCAGCCGCAGCAGCGGGATGATCGTGAAGCCGCCCCACCAGAGGCCCGCCGAGACCAGGCTGATCCGGACGGCGACGCTGGTCTCGATGCCGAGCTGCTCCCGCTGCAGGTACAGGGCGAGGTTGATGAGCAGCAGCAGGCCGCCGCCGAGGTAGCCGAACCCCCAGCCCATGGAGGAGACCCGGTCGCGCTCGTCCGCGGTGGCGATCTGCGGGAGGAAGCTGTTGTAGATCACCATGGCGCACGCGAACCCTATGTTCGCCACGATGAACAGCGCTCCACCCAGCAGGTAGCGCGTGTCGGAGAGGAACCACATGGCCAGCGTCGCCGCCGCGCCCAGGTAGGCGAACAGGCCGAGCATGCCCCTCTTCCGCCCGGTGTGGTCGGCGATCGCGCCGGCCATGGGCATGAAGACGATCTGGCAGATGGCCGCCGCGCCCACCACGAAGCCGTAATAGGCGGCGGGGCGCACGTCGAAGCCGAGCACGTCGACGAAGTCGCTCCCGCGGACCTCGGCGGCCCGCTCCGCGATGTCGGTCAGGTACGGCCCCAGGAAGACGGTCAGCACCGTCGTCGGGAAGGCGGAGTTCGCCCAGTCGTACCAGTACCAGCCGCGCTGCTCGCGCCGGCGGGCGTCCGGGCTCTCGTCGATGACCTGGGGGGCCTGGGGGGCAGTCATGTTCTCCTACTTCGAGATTACTTCGGACTACTTCAATGCCTCGGATACCACTGCCCGCGCGCGTCCAGCACGCCGCGCAGGCCGGAGATGTTGTCGGTCATGATCCCGTCGACGCCGAGGTCGAGCAGGCGTTCCATGATCTGGGGGGCGTCGATGGTCCACACGTGGACCTGCATGCCGATCGCGTGCGCGGTCCTGACGAACGCGGGGGTCACGATGCGCAGCCCGCGCACCCCGATGGGCACCTGCGCGCACGGCACGCCCGCCCGGGCCAGGCCGGCCAGCAGCCGCCCGTACCCGGAGCCGATGGCGGCGGTGCGCAGCGCGGCCACGCCGCGCGGCCCGAGCGCGGAGCAGACCCGCCCGCCGGCCGCCCGCCGGGCCCGCGCCAGCCGCTGGTCGGAGAAGGAGGTCAGGCAGACCCGGTCGTACGCGCCGGTCCGCTTGATCAGCTCGGCCAGCGGCTCGATGGCCGAGGCCTCCTTCACGTCGATGTTGACCCGCACATCCGGCCAGGCGCCCAGCACGTCGGCCAGCAGCGGGATCTCGTGCGTGCCGCCGATCCTGGCCTTGGCCACCTCCCGGTAGGGCAGCTCCGACACCCGCCCGGTCCGGTCGGTGACCCGGTCCAGCGTGTGGTCGTGGAAGGCCACCAGGACGCCGTCGGCGGTCGCGTGCGCGTCGGTCTCCAGGTAGGAGTAGCCCAGCTCGACGGCGTGCTCGAACGCGGCCATGGTGTTCTCCCGGCCCTCCGCCGCCCCACCCCGATGGGCGAACGCCAGTGGCCCGGGGTGCTCGAGAAACGCGAAACGCCGCCGCACGAGTGGAGTATGCCGTTTGTCAGGGCCCGCCGTCAGCGCGCGAAGATGAACGTTTGGGTCACGTCTGGACCAATGACCGGCTTCACGCTCCGTCGCGGCCGATGACGGCGGGCGAGTTCGCGCCGGGGATCAGCAGCGTGGGCGCGCCGCCGCCGTCGGCCGGGACGGTCCAGGTGTTGTTGGTGCCGTCGCCGGTCTGCAGGCCGTAGGCGATGGTCTGGTCGTCGAGCCAGGCGGGCTGGTCGTCGACGCTGCGGGTCTCGGCGAGCGGGACCGTCCTGCCGCTGCCCAGGTGCAGCACGGTCAGCCGCCAGCCCTTGGCCGGGTCGGCGCCGATCGCGGACTTGTAGGCGATCCTGGTGCCGTCCGGGGACAGCGACGGGCATTCCACGTTGTCGCGCAGCGTCCGCACGGTTCCCGCCGCCATGTCGCCCTCGACCAGGGAGCGGCGGCCGCCGGTGGACAGCGTCGCGTAGAACCGGTTGTCGTCCCCGGCGAAGGTGACCCCCCAGAAGTTGACGTCCGCATTCCGGTACGGCCTGCCGTCCCGCGTGATCGTGAAATCCTCCAGGGATCGCACGATCCGGCCGGTCCTGGTGTCCAGGATGCCGGTCTGGGTGGAGAAGCCGTTGGTGGCGTAGGAGTGGCCGTCGATGAAGAGCGTCCAGGCGATCATGCGGCCGCTGGCGGAGACGCGCAGCCGGTTGGGGAAACCGGTGAGCGGGATCTCCTTGAGCGGGCGCAGGGCGGCGTCCATGACCACCAGGCTGGTTGCCGTGAGCGCGCCGACCGGGGTGAGGCAGGCGACGGTGGCCGCGCCGGTGTGGGCGCGGTCGCAGCGGACGGCGGTGACCTCGCGCGGGCCCCCAGGGTCGGCGCGGGAGACCGTGGAGAGCAGCCCGTTGGTCAGGACCTGGACGCGGGGGCCCGCACCCGCCAGGGCGGTCGAGGCGGGGGCGTCGGCGGCGGGGGCGAGCACGGCGTAGGTGAGGGCGATTCCGGCGAGGAGGACGGTCGCCAGGCTGATGACGACCAGACGGGCCCGGAGGGAGGTCATGGTTTCCTCGTGAGCAGGAGCACGGCCAGGGGGAGCACGGCGGCGGCGATCCCGGCGGCGGCCAGGCAGGCCGGGCCGGGGCCCCAGGCCTGCCAGGCGAGCCCGAACAGGACCGAGGACAGCAGGTAGGACAGGGCCTGGCCGCTCTGGATCAGGGCCAGGCCGGTGGCGCGCAGTTCCGGCGGGAAGACCGGGCCGGCCATGGCCATCAGGATCCCGTCGGTGGCCGCGTAGAACGTCCCGTACAGCAGGGGGATCACGATCAGCAGGGGGAGGCCGGTCAGCGGGCCGTACAGGAGCAGGTAGACGGCGATGAGGGCGGCGTGGCCGCCGATCATCACGCGGAGGCGGCCGAAGCGGTCGGCCAGGCGGCCGAGCGGGACGGCCAGCAGCAGGTAGGCCAGGCTGGTGGCGACCGCCAGCAGCGGGAACCAGCCGAGGGCCAGCTCGGTGCGGCGCTGCAGCAGCAGGAAGACGAAGCCGTCCCCGACGGTGACCAGGCCCAGCAGGCAGGCGGCGGGCAGCAGCCGGCGCCGGGCGGGGCCGAAAGCGGCACGCCACGGCATCTTCTTGGCGGTCACCGCCGGGCTGGGGACGTCCTGGACGAACAGGGCCAGGATGAGGACGCCGAGCAGGGCCACGCAGAAGCTCGCCAGGAAGACCGGCCCGAACACGCCGCCCGCCAGGGTCAGCACGCCGAGGGCCGCCAGCGGGCCGAGGAACGCTCCGGTCGCGTCCATGGTCCGGTGCACGCCGAAGGCCAGGCCCAGGCGTTCCGGCGGCGTGGTGAGGGTGATCAGCGCGTCCCTGGGGGCGGTGCGCAGGCCCTTCCCGGCGCGGTCCACGGTGATCGCCAGGCCGATCAGCGGGCCCGAGGCTCCGGCGGCGAGCAGGCCCAGTTTGGCCAGCGCCGACAGGCCGTATCCGGCGCCCGCGACCGCCTTGTGGCGGTTGACGCGGTCGGCGACATGGCCGCCCGCCAGGCGCAGCAGCACGGTCGCGCCGGTGTAGAGGCCGTCGATCAGGCCGTACGCGGCGGGGCTGAACTGGAGGCCGATCACCAGGTACAGCGGCAGGACGGCCGTCACCATCTCCGACGATATGTCGGTGACCAGGCTGACGGCGCCGAGGGCGAAGACGGTGCCGCCGACGGCTCGGGGAGAGCCGCCCGCGGCCCCGCTTCGGTCGAGGGTGGACAGGTACACGTCGTCAGTGGCAGTTCGTGGTGCCGCTGTCGCTGTACGTGCGCCCCGATTCCGGGACGAACTGCCAGGTGTACGCGTTGGCGTGCAGGGTCAGCTTGAGCACGCCGTAGGTGTCGCTGTTGCGGGCCTCGCTGTTGGCCAGGATGGTGCCGAAGCCGTAGTGGCTGGCGCCGCCCGAGCCGACCACGAAGTGGCGGATGCCGCGCGTGTTGTCGAGCTGGTTGGCGGGGTTGATGGGGGCGAACCGCTCGTACTGGTGGTTGTGGCCGGTCAGGATGAGGTCGGCGTTGGCGTCGTACAGGGCCTGGACGAACGGCGCGACCGAGCTGTTGGGCGCGTGGTTGGCGCCCGAGGTGTAGCGCGGGTGGTGCCACATCGCGACCGTGCACGGGCGGGTGCTGGCGGCCAGGTCGGCGCGCAGCCACGTCGTCTGCGCGGAGGTCGTGCCGCAGGGGACCGCCGAGCAGTTGGAGTTGAGCACGATGACGTGCCAGTTCGCGCCGAGGTCGTAGGAGTAGTACCCCTTGGTGGGATCACCGGCCGACGCCCCGAAATATCCGTAATATCCGGTCGCGCCGGAGGTGTTGTAGTCGTGGTTGCCCGGGACCGGCCGGGTGCGCGCCTTGTGCCGCCCCCATGTCGGGTTGTAGTAGGTGTTGAACTCCGAGGCTGTGCCGTTGTCGTACACGTTGTCGCCGAGGGTGAACACGGTGCCGGGGATCGAGTCCAGCAGCGCCGCGGTCGCGGTGTCGCCGGAGCCCGAGGTGGCGATGTCGCCCGCGCCCACCAGCACCGGGTCGCCGCCCGGCGGCGGGCTCGGGCTCGGGCTGGGGCTCGGTGACGGGCCGGTCCCGGTGGTGACCACCAGTTGCGGCGCCGTCCCCGATCCGCTCTCCCGCGAGTCGTAGTCCGCGCCGTTGGTGCTGGTGGAGGTCACGCCGAAGCTGTAGGCGCCGTTCCCGGTGACGTACGAGGTCACGTCGACCTCGTACCACTGGTTCCTGGCGACCGACCCGAGCGTGCCGAGCGTGGCCCCGTCGATGGACGGCTGGTTGTTCCACGTGGTCGCCGTCTCCGACCAGGTGGTGCTGCTCATCCCCCGGAAGACGCCACCGCTGCCGCTCTCGGACCCGCTCACGTCGTCGGTGTGCACCCGCAGCTTGACCGAACTGATCGCGCCGCTCACCCCCGACACCGTGAACCGCAGGAACATCCGTTTCACCGGTGAATTGTCCACACCAAGCTGTCCGGACGTCCCGAAGTTGGTGCCCGTCGTGCTGTTGTCCACATAGGTGTCCGCGACCGGCGCGAACGTGGCGGTGGCCGCACTGGCCACCCCACCCGGAAGGCTCATCGTGACAAATAGGGCCGTCACACCAACGGCGACCGTCATGAAGCTCGTACGTCGTAACACGCGCGCTCCTCGTGCTCCTGGCTTAGGACCCCCCGGACGTTAGATCGCCGAACGCGCTTCCAGGTGATCGCCACACGTCCATCCGGTGAAGCCCAGGCGGCTTCAGCTGCCTTCGCCGTACAGCGTGCCGATCCCGACCAGCAGGACGTCCTCGCGGGCGCTCGCGGCGCGGAGGAGATCCGGCTGGAATCCGTGCAGCGAGTAGAGCGCGAGCGTGGCCTTGCGGGCGTCGTGTCCCTGCTCGGTGAGGAGGCCGCGGATGTGCTCCAGGCGTTCCAGGTCGCGCGGGCCGCGTGGTTGCACGGTCGCCTTCGCCTCTCCGATCAGGGCGACCGCGACGCGCGGAGCCTGGGGCCGTTGCCCGGGAGCGAGGGCGAGGACGTCGACCTCGTGTTTGGTGCGGGCCGCGGGGTCGCTCACATCGGCGATGCCGACCGTGCCCGGCCGCAGGGAGGACTCGGCGGCCGCGAAGGATCTCGTCCACTCTCGGGCCAGGTCCTCGAAGTGCGGGCCGAGGATTTTGGAGTTGAAGGTGGGCATGGAGTCCGCCCAGACCTGGGTGGCGCGGCCGCGCTCGATCTCGTCGGCGAACGGCAGCGTGATGAGCTGATTGAACCTGATGATGGGATCCACGACGGTGATGACGGGATTGCGGGCCTTGAGGAGGTCCTGCGATTTCCTGAGGTAACCCGTGGACTCCAGGACGTCCAGCGGCGGGACCACCGATGCCCGTGGACGCTCCAGGATCGCGCCGATCTTCGACGGGGTGCTCGCACCCTGGCTGACCGCGCTCAGGAGGTCGTAGTAGAGCGTCCGGTGGGTGATCCTGGGATCCTCGCGGAGCAGGAACTCGGCCTCCACGCGCGAGTACAGGGCTAGCCCGGGGTCCAGGACCGTCCGGCACACCCAGGGGCCGAACTGGCGCGCGTCCTGGGGAGCGGGCACCGGAGCGAGGGGCCGGTAACCCGGTGCTCCGCCCAGCACCGCGTCCACGCGCAGGGCCGTCGCCGGGTCCTCGATCCCCCAGTGCCGCCGCGACGTCCGGTAGTCGAAAGCGCCCAGCCGCAGGTCGATCACCGCCCGCCCGCGCAGGGGCTTGGTCCCGGTGAGAAGTTCGCTCATGACGCTCATCGCCGAGCCGCACAGAATGATCCGGCCACCTGGGCCCTGCCCCGCCTGCGACTGGTCGTAGAGCAACTGCAGAAAGCCGGGGACCTCCGGAGAGTGCTGCATCAGGTAGGGCAGCTCGTCGATGACGACCAGGGGAGCCCCTTCGGCCCGGCCTGCCACCTCAAGCGCGGTGGTCAGCACCTCGCGCCAGTCCGTCAGCCGCAGCGCGCCGCCGGGCAGGCCCGCGTGCGCGGCGATCGCTTCCGTGAAGCGCCGCAGCGCCGGAACCCGGCCCTCTTCCTGTACGGCGGTCAGATAGAGCCCCCCGCAGGCCCCGGTCAGCGCTTGGAGCAGGAACGATTTCCCGTGGCGTCGCCGCCCCGAGACGATCGCCAGGCGGAGCTGGGGGGCAGGGTCGCTGACGAAGTCGCGCAGGAGCTCCCAGGGGCGCTCCCGGTCGAGGACCGTGTCAGGTTTAGCCAGCTCCATGCCGCCATCATAGCCGTTGAGGTGGACCATAACAGATTTCGTTAACGTTGGGCTTAACGGGTCCACTCCTGGCGGCGGGATTCGGCGATGGCGATGGCGGCGGCGATGGAGACGTTGAAGGAGCCGACGCGGCCGACCTGGGGGATGTAGGCGACGGCGTCGCAGGATTCGAGGAGGGCGGGGGAGCAGCCGTGGTCCTCGCTGCCGACGACGAGGCAGACGTCGCCGGTGAGGGGGGTTTCGTGGAGGGGGGTGGCGTCGCCGGTGAGTTCGATGGCGATGACGCGGTAGCCGTCGGCTTTGGCGGCCTTGACGGCTTCGGGGGCGGGGACGGGGTCGTGCCAGGAGACGAGGCGGTCGGTGCCGAGGGCGGTCTTCTGGGCCTTGGGGTTGGTGGGCGGGGTGGCGTTGCCGGCCAGCCAGACGGTGTCGACGCCGAAGGCGGCGGCGGTGCGGAAGATGGAGCCGATGTTGAAGGGGCCGGTGACCGATTCCAGGATGAGGGCGAGGCGGGCCTCGGTGGTGCGGCGCCAGGTGCGGTTGAGCCGCTTCACGTCGGTCGGCCGGAGCTGGCGGCGCGGGTTCGGCGTGCTCATCGGGGAGTCACCTTCAGGATTCGGTAGGCGGCGCGGGATGTATGGCGGGTGGTGGGCCAGCCCTGGTCGGTCAGCCAGCGTTGCAGGGAGTCGGAGCCGAGGTGCTTCTGGACGACCAGGTAGGCGACGCCGTCGGGGGTGAGGCGGTCGAGCCAGCGGGTCAGCATCTCGTGCAGGGCGGGCTTGCCGATGCGGATGGCGGGGTTGGACCAGATGGCGCGGAACCGGATGTCCGGGGGGACCTCGTCCACGTGCGCCGACCTTACTTTGTCAAGGGCGGCGCGCGCGGCGTTGCGGGCGGTGAGCTCGACCGAGCGGCGGTTGACGTCGACGGCCCAGACGGTCGCGGCGGGCGCGCGGGAGGCCATGGTCAGCGCGATCGGGCCGTAGCCGCAGCCGAGGTCGAGCAGGTCGCCCTCGGCGGGCGGGGCGGGGACCGACTCCAGCAGGATCCTGGTGCCCAGGTCCACCTTGTCGGGGGAGAACACGCCGCGATCGGTTTCCAGCTGGAGGTGCAGGTCGGGCAACACCAGGCTGACCGTCCCCGGCCGGGATTCGGCCCGCGGACGCTCGTCGAAGTAGTGCGCGCCGGTGTTGCTCACGCGCAGCAACGTTACCAATCTCCTGCCCCTGCCCAGGCCACGCGCCCGGCTAGGGGATGCGCGTGCCCAGGATCAGCGCCGAGCCCGCGACCAGGAGCCCGGCCAGGATGGCGCCGATGATGAACCGCTGGGTGATCTCCTCGTGGACGATCTTGTAGCCGAGTGAGGTGCCGATCTGCTCGTACACGTCGCGGAGTTCGCTGCCCGACTCGGCGCTGTAGGCGCGGCCGCTGGTGCCGTCCGCCAGGGACTGCAGGGTCTGCTTGTTCACCGGCACCTGGACGTCGCGCCCGTCGATGGCCACGGTTCCCTCGGGCGTGCCGTACGCGATCGTGGAGACCGGCACCTTCGCGCCGAGGGCGGCCTCGATGGCCTCGTTGACCGAGCGGCCGGAGGTGTTGTCGCCGTCGGAGAGGAGCACGATCGCGGCCGGGGGCGGGTCGGTGACCGCCTGCTGGTCGAAGGAGCGGATCGCGTCCAGGGAGTTGAAGACGGCCTCGCCGATGGCGGTGCCGGGGCGGGTGGTCAGGTTCCTGATCGTGTTGACGACGGCGGCGTGGTCGGTGGTGGGCGGGATGGCGACGGCGGCCGAGCGGGCGAAGGAGACCACGCCGACGTTGAAACGCTCGGGCAACTCCTGGACGAACGCCTCGGCGGCCTGCCGGGCGGCGATCATCCGGGTGGGCGGCACGTCGGCGGCCTCCATCGACAGCGAGATGTCGATCGCGACCATGATGGTGGCCCGGTCCCTGGGCACCCGGACCGCGTCGGCCGGCCGGGCCGCGCCGAGCACGAGCAGGCTCATCATGACCAGGAAGAGCGCGGCGGCCACGTGCCGCCGCCAGCCGGGCTTCTCCGGCGCGACCAGCGCCAGCAGGGCCAGGTTCGTGAAGCGCACCGCGTACTTCCGGCGGGTGAGCTGGATCACCACATACAGCGCGATCAGGGCGGCGAGCGCGGCGAACAGCCAGAGCCAGGCGGGGGACAGGAAGATCATGCGCGTGTTCTCCGGGCCATCAGATGGGCGGTGCGCCGCTGCCGCAGGACGAACTGGGCGATGTCGAAGACCCAGTCCCGGTCGGTGCGCAACACCAGGTGGGCGACGCCGCTGCGGCGCAGGGCCACCCGGTTGGCCTCCCGCTGGGCGGCGGCGGCCTCGGCGTAGCGGTCGCGCAGCTTGCGGGACAGGTGGATGTCGCGGGAGTGGCCGGTCTCCGGGTCGACCAGGGTGACCTGGCCGACGTCGGGGAGCTCCAGCTCGCGCGGGTCGATGACCTCGACGGCGAGCACCTGCTGGCGGGCGGCCAGGCGGCGGATCGGCCGTTCCCAGCTGTCCGGGGCGTCCAGGAAGTCGGACACGATGACCCGCATGCCGCGCCTGCGGTGCGCGGCGGCCATCAGCTCGATGGCGCCGCCCAGGTCGGTGGAGCCGGGGTCGTGCGGGGCCTCGGCGAGCGATTTCAGCAGGCCGAACAGGGCGGGCCTGCCGGGTCTGGCCGGGTAGCGGTGGATCTGGTCGCCGTGGATCACATATGCCCCGAAGCGGTCGCCGACGCGGCTGGCCAGGAAGCCGACGGCGCCGATGGCGGAGACGACCAGGGAACGTTTGTCGGTGTCGGCGGTGCCGAAGTCCATGCTGGCCGACAGGTCGGCCAGCGCCCAGGTCTCCAGCTCCCGGTCCGCGATCAGGTCGCGGACGTGCGGGATCGTGGTGCGGGCGGTGACCGCCCAGTCCATCCGCCGCACGTCGTCCTCGCCGGGCACGTAGACGCGGGTGTCACCCAGCTCGCTGCCGGGGCCGGGCAGCAGGCCCTGGTGGCCGCCCTGGAGCAGCCCGTCCAGGCGGCGCACCACGGTCAGCTCCAGCCGCCGGAGCGCGGCGTGCGGGGCGCGGCTGGTCACCGCTGGCCCTGGTTCCAGACGACCAGCGGCGGCGGCACCGACATCAGGATCTGGCGGACCACGTCCTCGGGTTCGATGCCGTCGGCGAGCGCGTCGAAGGTGAGCATCAGCCGGTGCGACATCACGTCCACCGCCACGTCGCGCACGTCGTCGGGGAGCAGGTAGTCGCGGCCGCGCAGCAGCGCCAGCGCGCGCCCGGCCGCGACCAGGCCGAGCGTGGCGCGCGGGCTGACGCCGATCTCGATGGTCTCCTCCAGCTCGCGCAGCCCGTATTCGCCCGGGTTGCGGGTGGACATGACCAGCCGGACCACGTAGTCGGCGACCAGCTGGTGCACCGACACCTCCTCGGCGGCCTTCTGCAGGGCCAGCAGCTGTTCCGGGTCGAGCACCTTGCCGGCCACCGGCGGGGTGACGCTCATCCGGTGCAGGATCTCCAGCTCCTCGTGCGCGCTGGGGTGGTCGACCCGCACCTTGAACAGGAAGCGGTCGCGCTGCACCTCCGGCAGCGGGTAGACGCCCTCGGACTCGATCGGGTTCTGGGTGGCCAGCACCACGAAGGGCCGGGGCAGCTGGTGGGTGACCCCGGCCAGGGTGACCTGGCGTTCCGCCATGACCTCCAGCAGCGCCGACTGCACCTTGGCCGGGGCCCGGTTGATCTCGTCGGCGAGCAGGAAGTTGACGAACACCGGGCCGAGCTCGATGTCGAAACGTTCAGTGCTCGGATGGTAGACGCGGGTGCCGACGATGTCGCTGGGGACCAGGTCGGGGGTGAACTGGATCCGGGCGAACGTGCCGCCGACCACGGTGGCCAGGGTGGAGGCGGCCAGCGTCTTGGCCACGCCCGGCACCCCTTCGAGCAGGCAGTGCCCGCGGGCCAGCAGCGCCACCAGCAGGCGCTCGACCATGTGGTCCTGGCCGACGATCACCCGCCGGACCTCGTTCAGGGCGTCCCGGAGCGCGCCGAGGCCGGCCTCGCCCCCGTCTTGCGCCCGGGACACCTCGGTGCCCGGCTCTCCTTCAGCAACGGTCATGGGTGTTATTCAATCGTGACTCCCCGACAGAATCCATGCCCTGATCACTGCCCGCTCGGATGGGCGAAAACACCCGGTGTGTTTTCATGAAGGGGATGGCCACTCCACTGCAGTACGGCGACCCGCCCCGGCTGGGGCCCTTCGTGCTTCAGGCGCGCCTGCAGGCGGCCCCCGCGGGCCTGGTCTACCTCGGGCAGGGCGCGGACGGGCGGGCGGTCTCGGTGGCCGTGCTGACCCGGGGCGCGGCCCTGGATCCGGCCGCCAGGAACCGGTTCGTGACCGGGATCAAGGAAGGCGAGGCGGCCAGGTCGGGGGTGCGCGGCCTGTTCTCGCGGGTGAGCAGGCGGCGGAACGTGACCACGCCGCCGGTGGTGGCCTGGGACGGGGGAGAGGCGCCCTGGGTGGCGGTGCCGTACGCGCCGGGCGGGGTCGGGGCCGAAAGGTTCCTGGAGCCCGTCATGGTGTCGGGCATGCTGATCGGGGACCGGCACGGGCCGGACTTCGTGCCGTACTGGCTGGGGGATCGCAACCCGGCGCTGCCGGCCCCGCCGCCGCCCGCGCCGCCGCGCACCGAGACCGTGCGCTCGGTGGCGCTGGCCTCCGCGCTGCTGGCGACGCTGGTGCTGTTCATCGGGGCCATCCTGTGGCTGATGCTGGTCCGCTCCGACGACGAGCCGATGCCGGCCAGGCCGCTGCCGCCGACCGTGTTCGTGCCCACGCCGCCGCCGGTGCCGACCTCGCCCGAGCCGATGCAGCCGTCGCCGACCCCGGGGGAGACCGAGCAGGGCCAGAGCCCGTCCCCGGCGCCGGGCGAGAACGAGGACCCGGGTCAGGACATTTGACCCGGTCTGAGGCGATGCGGGGGGTTTCGCTACTCTGCTGAGGTTCTTTGGTCAACCACGGTAGGGGTCGGGCGCCGATGCGGGCGGAACAGATCGTGCTGCTGCTCGCGGCGGCGCTGGCGGCCGGCTGGGTGGACGCGGTGGTCGGCGGCGGCGGGCTGCTGCAACTTCCCGCCCTGCTGCTGGCCGGGCTCCCGCCCGTCGAGGCGATGGCCACCAACAAGACGGCCTCCATTTTCGGTACGGCTTCCGCGGCCGTCACCTTCGCCGGGAGGACCAAGTTCGACCGGGCGGTGGCCGTACCGGCGGGGATCCTGGCGGTGTGTTTCGCCGGGGCGGGGGCCGCGTTGGCGGCGCTGCTGGCGGCGGAGGTGCTCAAACCGCTGGTCATGGTGGTGCTGCTGGCGGTGGCGGCGTTCGTGACCTTACGGCCCGCGTTCGGTCTTGCGCCGGATCCGCGGCTGCGCACCCGGGCGCGGGTGGCGGCGGCGATCGTGGCGAGCGGGGTGTTCATCGCCTTCTACGACGGCATTCTCGGGCCGGGCACCGGCACGTTCCTGCTGATCGCGTTCACCTCGATCCTGGGCCTGGACTTCGTGCACGCCTCCGCCACCGCGAAGATCATCAACACGGGCACGAACCTGGGGGCGTTGCTGGTGTTGGGGGCGCAGGGGAAGGTGGTGTGGGCGCTCGGGCTCGGCATGGCCGCCTGCAACATCGCGGGCGCGCAGCTCGGGGCCCGGATGGCGTTGCGCCGGGGCGCCGGGTTCGTCCGGGCCGTGCTGCTGTGCGTGGTGTCCGCGCTGGTGCTGCGCCTCGGCTACGACCAGTTCTCCGGCTGAGCCTCAGAACTCGTCGAGGAAGGTCATGAACCTGCACCAGAGGCTGTGGTCCTCGCGGTAGGTGACATACCGGTGGCAGTCCGAGCAGTACTGTCCGGCCGGTTTGGCGAAGGTCAGAGGCTGGTACGCGGCGTATCCGGGCTTCTTCGGGCAGTTGGCCATCGCGTGGAGCACCGAACCGGTCACCGTCTGGCCGCACCAGGGGCACCGCGGCGCCGCCAGCGGGTTCGGCTGCCGCGGCGACGGGAACGGAGTGCGGCCGATCAGCGGCACGTTCACCTGCCGCGCGGTCTCCGGGGCGAGCCAGAGGCCGCCCGGGGTCGGCCGTATCCGCTGGAATGGCAGCTCCTGGAGGCCCGAGACCGTCCCCGTGCCGGTGCCGATCACCGGGTCCTTGCTGGTGAACAGCGCCGACGTGCGGGCGCCGAGCGCGGCCACCGAGTAGTCGTCGGCGGGCACGGTGATCCGGGTGGTGGTCCCGATCCTGGCCGGCACGATCAGGCCGCTCCGGGTGGAGCTGACGGTCCGGCTGGACAGCGCCACCGACACCGGGTCGCCGTCGCGCAGGCCCATGGCCCGGGTGGAGGCGGTCAGGCTGGGAGTGACCGACAGCACCTGCGTGCCGCGGTTGCCGCCGCCGAGCAGGGGGACGGCGTTCACGCTGGTGAAGCCGCCGCGCAGGGCGATCGACTCGCCCTCCGGGTTCATCGCCGCCAGGGGAGCCCCGCCGGTCTCGAAGAGCAGGTGCCGCCGGTCGTAGAGGTACTCGCCCGCGAGATAGAGAATGAATCCGCCAGGGCCGGCGATCAGACCGGCCGCGGCGCGGAACACGTCGCGGGTCCACGTGTCCCGCTCTCTGGCGGTCGGCCGCCACGACTGGGGGCGGTTGTCCTGGGTCATCACACGCTCCTGGCTGCGAGAGGATCACCGCCACCTTAGGTAGCCGCGACCGGCCCGCCCCAGGGTGCTGGCCCGCCGTTCAGCGCCCGGGTAACCCCATACCTAGATCCGGGCCGGGCGCAGGGCGGGGGCGGCCGCCGCGACGAACAGGGCCATGATCGCGGGGATGGCGAGGGCGACCGGCTTGCCGGTGAGCTCGGCCACCGCGCCGATCAGGACCGGGCCCGCCAGCAGGCCTGCGTAGCCGATGCTGGCCACCCGGGCCAGGGCCCGGCCGGACTGGGCCGGGTCGCGATGCCCGGCGGCGGAGAACACCTGCGGAATGATGCACGACAGGCCCGCGCCGAACAGCCCGAATCCGACGACCCCGGCGACCTGGTTGCCGATCAGCAGGGTGACCAGCAGGCCGATCCCCGCCAGGCCGCCGCAGCACCGTACCAGCAGGACCGGGCCGAGGCGGGCGGTGAGCCAGTCCCCGGCCAGCCGCCCCGCCGTCATCATGATCGAGAAGGCCGCGTAGCCGGCCGCGCCGACCGCCTCCCTGGCGCCCAGGTCCTCCACCAGGTAGACCGAGCTCCAGTCGGCCGCCGCGCCCTCGCCGACCAGGCAGCAGAACGCCAGCACGCCCAGGAACAGCACCCACCCGGCGAGCGAGCGGCCCGGCACCTGCTCGGCGGCGGCCTCCGGATGGCGGCCGGGGTCGAAGGAGTCCGGCAGCGCCCAGCGCAGGCACAGGATCGCGATCGTGGTGGTCACCACCGCGACCGACCCGAACGTCATCGGCACGCTGGCGCCCGCGTGCGCGAACAGGCCGCCGACGCCGGCGCCCAGGAAGCCGCCGATGCTGAACACGGCGTGGAAGGAGGACATGATCGGCTTGGCGTACAGGCGTTCCACCACGACCGCGTTGGCGTTCATCGCCACGTCCAGCACGCCGTGCACGATGCCGAAGGTGAACATGGCGGCGGCCAGGGAGGGCAGGCCGGGCGCGTACGCGGGGAGGACCAGGACCGCGCCCTGCAGCAGGCCGACGGGGACCATCACCCGGCGGCTGCCGTACCGGTCGATGAGGCGGCCGACGGCCTGCATGCCGGTGATCGCGCCGCCCGCGATGCCGAGCAGGGCGAGGCTCAGCTCGCCGTCGCCGAGGGACAGGCCGTCCTTGATGGCCGGGATGCGGGACGTCCAGGTGCCGAGGGCAATTCCGGCAATCATGAACAATCCGTACACGGCGAGGCGGGCGCGGAGCAGCGTGGGGCGAGGAGGGGCGGAGATTGTCATGGTTCGACTCCGGGGGAGGGGTCAGGTGACGCGGACGGTGACGCCCGCGCCCGTGAGCGCGTCATGCTGGTCGCGGGGGATGCCGATGTCGGTGACCACGACGTCGAGCTTGTCGTAGGAGCAGACCGCGCCGAACGCGGTCCTGGTGAACTTGCCGGAGTCGCAGGCGACGATGACGCGCCTGGCCGAGGCGATGGCGGCCTGCTTGACCGCGACGTCCTCCAGATCGTGGGCGGTGACGCCGTGCTCGGCCGACATGCCGCAGCAGCCGATCACGGTGGTGTCGAAGCGGAGCGAGCGCAGCGAGGCCTCGGTGAGCGGGCCGACGAAGTTGAGCTCGCCCGGGCGGACCTCGCCGCCGGGGAGCACGAGCTTGATCCGGGGCGCGGTGGCCAGTTCGTCGGCGCAGCGCAGCGCCAGCGGCAGCACGGTGAGGCGGCGGTCGTGCACGACCCTGGCCACCTCCAGGGTGGTGGTGCCGCCGTCCAGCACGACCGCCTCGCCGTCGGCCAGCAGGTTGGCGACCTCGGCCGCGATCCTGCGCTTGGCGTCCACGGCTTCGCGTTCGCGGACGCCGAAGGGGGGTTCCTCGCCGCGCAGCAGCAGGCTGAGGGCGCCGCCGCGGACGCGTCGTACGACGCCCTGCTGGGCTAGTTCGTCCAGGTCGCGGCGGATGGTCATCTCGGAGACGCCGTACCGGCCGGCGAGTTCGGCGACGGAGACGCTGTCGTGGGCGCGTAACGCGTTCATGATCGCCCGGATTCGGTCGGCACCTTCCATGTGTGCATTTGAACATAGGGCATGTTCGGTGAGCAAACGGAATCTACTTTGTAAAGGTGGCAGACTGGGTGATATGCGTGCCAGCCGGTTGCTGTCCCTGCTCCTCCTCCTGCAGACGAGGGGCCGGATGACGGCGGCCGAGCTGTCGGCGGAGCTGGAGGTGTCGATCCGGACCGTCTACCGGGACGTGGAGGCGCTGTCGGGGGCCGGGGTTCCCGTTTACGCTGATCGGGGGCCTGCCGGAGGCTACCAGTTGCTGGATGGGTACCGGACCCGGCTGACCGGGCTGACCTCGGCGGAGGCGTCCTCGCTGTTTCTGGCGGGGTTGCCGGGGCCGGCGGCCGAGCTCGGGCTGGGGGAGGTGGCGGCGGCGGCCGAGTTGAAGCTGCTGGCCGCGTTGCCGCCGGAACCGCGCTCGCAGGCGGCCATGATGCGGGAACGTTTCCATCTGGACGTGCCGGGGTGGTATCGGGGGAGTGATGAGGCGCCGTTTCTGGCCGAGGTGGCCGAGGCGGTGTGGGAGCAGCGCCCGCTGCGGATGCGCTACCGCCGCTGGGGTCCCCAGGAGGTCGAGCGCGACATCCACCCCTACGGTCTCGTCCTGAAGGGCGGCTCCTGGTACCTCGCCGCCGAAACATCCGGAGATTTCCGGACTTATCGTGTTGCGCGGATTTTGGGGATCGAAGCGCTGCCCGGCCGGTTCGACCGGCGTCCCGGCTTCGACCTGGTCGAGTTCTGGTCCCGGTTCGCGGCCGAGTTCGCCGCCCGCATGCACACCGGCACCGCCACCATCCGCCTCGACCCCGGCTATCTCGGCCTGCTGCGCTACACCATCGGCAACGACACCACCGACACCGCCCTCGCCACCGCCGAGACCACGCCCGACGGCTGGCTCCGCCTCGCCGTTCCCATCGAGTCGGTACGCCACGCCCGGTGGCAGCTCCTGCGCCTCGGCTCGGCCGTCGAAGTCCTCGACCCACCTGAGCTGCGCAAACTCATGGCCGAAACGATCGAGGAACTGTCCGTGATGTATCGGGATTGAAAGCAGGCCGTTCCGGTGATGCCACACGGGCGAGGACTGGGGCGGATTGTCCGCCGACGCCGGGAGCTTCCGCAGCGGCGGCGGCCGTGGCGAGTTGCTCCTGGCGACGTGCCACCAGAACGACGGCGGCTCCAGCCCGGACGAGGGCTTCGGTGTCCCAGGATTAATCCATTTGCCGTCACACGGCCGGGATGGCGACGATGACCGCGTGCTGTTCCTCGCCTTCCTAGGCTCCTGCGTGCTGCTCGCCATGATCCCCGGCGTCAGCACGGCGGTCATCGTGCGCCAGACGCTCCGCGAGGGGCGAGCGTCAGGCCTGGCCGCCACGCTGGGCAACGAAACCGGGATCTTCCTGTGGGCCATGGCGGCGGTGTTCGGGCTGTCCGCCCTGGTGCTGGCCTCCGAGGCGGCTTACGGCATTCTCAAGATCGTCGGTGCGGGCGTGCTGGTGGTCATGGGCGTACAGTCGATCTGGCACGCGCGCCGGGACTCGCCACCCGCCGGTCCCGGCAAGCCGGGCCATCCCGGGAGCGACTCCGGGGATGGCATCGTGGGTGGTTTCGCGGGCTCCACGCGGACGGGCTGGAGGCGTGCCTACGGTCTGGGGCTGGCCACCTGTGGCGCCAATCCGAAGGCGGCCGTGTTCGCGATGTCCTTCCTGCCGCAGTTCGTCCCGCCGGGCGCGCACGTGCCGGTCACGCTCACGCTGCTGGCCGCGGTCTGGGTCCTCGTCGACCTGGTGTGGTACGTCTCGCTGATCTGGCTGGTCAGCCGGGCGAGAACGGTGTTCTCCCGGTCGTTGGCGCGCCGGCGGCTGGAACAGATCTCTGGGGCTGTGCTGATCGGCCTGGGTGTACGACTAGCGGTGGAGGCTCGATGAGCATCTGGTGGGAAGAGTCCGGAACCGGCCGGCCGGTGGTGCTGCTGCACTCCACGTCGGCCGACGCGCGCATGTGGGACGACGTGTGGGAACCCCTCGCCGCGGCCTTCCGCGTGATCCGGCTGGATCTACGCGGGTACGGCAAGAGCCCCCTGGTCGCCGAGAAGCCGTATTCCAACGCGGGCGACGTGGCCGCACTCCTGGACGGCCTCGGGATCGACGCCGCGGCGGTGGTGGGCGCCTCCGGCGGCGGGCGGGTCGCCCTGGAGCTGGCGACGATCCGTCCCGACCTGGTGTCGGACCTGGTGCTGATCGCCGCGGCGGCCGGGCTGCCGCCCACGCCGGAGCTGGCGGCGTTCGGCGACGAGGAGGACCGGCTGATCGAGGCCGGTGACGTCGCGGGCGCGGCCGAGCTGAACGCGCGCACGTGGCTCGGCCCCGACGCGAACGACCAGGCCAGGGCCAAACTCGTCGAGATGCAGCGCAACGCCTTCGAACTGCAACTGGCCGCCGACCCCGAGCCCGAGGTCACCCGCCCCGAGGTCGACCTGACCGCGATCACCGCCCCGGCGCTGGTGATCATCGGCGGCCACGACCTGCCCTACTTCACCGCCACCGGCCACCACCTGGTCGCCGAGCTGCCGTCCGCCACCTTGCTCGAACTCCCGTGGGCAGGCCACCTACCCGCCCTGGAGCGCCCCAGCGAGATCGCCGACCTGCTCCTCACCCACCTGAGCTGACCGCACGCAGGCGCGAGCACCCGATCGCCTGGCCGGAGGGCGGCAGCGGCATTCTGAGCCAGGCTTCGGTGGCGATTCGCGGATCGGGTCACAGGTCGACCGAGGACATGCCGCGCTCGTCGTAGCGTTCGCCGGCGACGGAGGAGGCCAGCTTGCCGAGGTTGTCGAGCTCGCCGGTGGTGAGGGTCAGGCCGGTCACTGCGGCGTTCTGCTCCAGGTAGGTCACCCGCTTGGTGCCGGGGATGGGCACCACGTCCTGGCCCTGGGCGAGGACCCAGGCCAGGGCGACTTGCGCCTCGGTCGCGTTCTTGCCCTTGGCCAGCTGGGTGATCTCCGCCACCAGCGCCTGGTTGGCCGCCAGGTTGTCGCTCGTCCAGCGCGGGTTGTTCCGGCGGAAGTCGTTGTCCGCGAAACGCTCCACGGTGGCGTACGCACCGGTGAGGATGCCGCGGCCGAGCGGGCTGTAGGCGACCAGGCCGATGCCGAGCTCGCGGAGGGTGGGCAGGATCTCGGCCTCGACGCCGCGCGTGAACAGCGAGTACTCGTACTGCCCGGCGGTGATCGGGTGGACGGCGTGGGCGCGGCGGACGGTGTCGGCGGCGGCCTCGGAGACGCCCAGATGGCGGACCTTGCCCGCGTCGACGAGCTCCTTGAGCGCGCCCCAGGTGTCCTCGATCGGGACCGCCGGGTCGACCCGGTGCTGGTAGTAGAGGTCGATATGGTCGACGCCGAGGCGCTGGAGCGAGCCTTCGACGGCGCCGCGCACGTAGTCGGGGCGCCCGTTGACGCCCACCCGGGTGCCGTCGGGGAGGCGTTCGATGCCGAACTTGGTGGCCACCACGACATGGTCGCGGCGGCCGGCGATGGCCTTGCCGACGAGCCGCTCGTTGGTGAACGGGCCGTACATGTCGGCGGTGTCCAGCAGGGTGATGCCCAGGTCGAGGGCCCGGTGGATCGTGGCGATGGACTCGCCCTCGTCGCCGGGGCCGTAGAAGTCGCTCATGCCCATGCAGCCGAGGCCGAGCTCGGACGTGCGCAGAGTGCCCAGCGTGCGCTGCTTCATGTGTCGTTCCTCCGTCGCTGGTCGTTCCCGTCAAGTCTTCTCGCTGGAGTACGGACCAGGTCAAATTGATCTACATTGTAAAGGCGGTTTCTGGGTAATTTATGCGGCTTCGAACGCCAAAGATCAAGGGCTCAGCTGGGGTAACGCGGTTTTGTCGGTGGCGACGGGCACGATGAGGGCATGGCTTCGTGGCAGGAGATCGAGAAGGAGGTCCCCGAGTTCGCCCGGCGCGTGCTGGCGGCGATGGGGACGGGCAAGCACAAGACGATGGCGACCCTCCGCAAGGACGGTTCGCCCCGGATCAGCGGCACCGAGCTGGAGTTCAAGAACGACGAGGTGTGGCTGGGGTCGATGCTCGGCGCGATGAAGGCGCGGGATCTGAAGCGGGATCCGCGGGTGGCGGTGCACAGCCCGTCCGTCGATCCGGATGCGGACGATCCGAGCAGCTGGCCGGGCGAGGCCAAGCTGTCCGGCCTCGCCGTGGAGATCACCGACCCCGAGGTGATCAAGGCTTTCGGGGGACCGCCCGGGAACTTCCACCTGTTCCGGCTGGACGTGCGGGAGATCGCCTACACCCACGTCGAAGGCGATCTGCTGATCATTGAAAGCTGGGCCGAGGGCCGCGGCCTCCGCGAAATCCGGCGCAAATAGCCGCTCTGGCCGCTCAGATATCCCCGTCGTCTGCGGGGGCCGAGGACATCTGAGCGGTCAGAGCTTCGAAGACCTCCCATCGGCCGTCCTTGGCCGGGCCATCTTCCCCAACGGTCCGGTAGCCGGGGGCAGGCGGTCGGTGGGAGCCGCCGCGGCGTCGGCGTGGGTCAGGTGACGGAGAAGCCGCCGTCGACGCAGAGGGTCTGGCCGGTGAGGTAGGCGGAGGCGGGGGAGGCCAGCAGGATGGCGATGGCGGCGAAGTCGGTGGGGAGGCCGTTGCGGCCGGTCATGGTGCGGGCGGCGAGGGCTTCGACCCGGCCGGGGATGGCCTGGGCGGGTTCGGTGAGCGGGGTGAGGACGAAGCCGGGGATGAGGGTGTTGCAGGTGACGCCGTGCGGGGTCCAGGCTTCGGCCTGGGAGCGGGTCAGGCCGCAGATGCCGGCTTTGGCGACGCCGTACGCGCCGCTGTCGCCGAAGGCGCGGATGGACTGCTGGGAGCCGATGTTGATGATGCGCCCCCAGCCGCGGGCGGCCATGCGCGGGCCGAAGTGCTGGCCGAGCAGGTAGGGAGCGGTGAGGTTGACGGCGATGGTCTGCTCGTAGTCGTCGAGGGTGAGCTCGGCCATCGGGCGGCGGATGTTGTTGGCGGCGTCGTTGACGAGGATGTCGACCTCGCCGAAGAGACTCGCCGCGTGTTCCGTGACACGGGCGATCGCGGCGCGGTCGCCGAGATCGGCGCTGATGGTCGCGGCTCGGACCCCATGGCCCGCGAGCGCGGCGGCGGCCGTGGCGAGCCGCTCCTCGCGGCGTGCCACCAGCACGACGGCGGCACCGGCCCGGCCGAGGGCTTCGGCGATCCCGTATCCGATCCCGGAGCTTCCCCCGGTGACGAGGGCGACCCGCCCCACGAGCGAGAACATGTCCGAAAGATAGGACGACATGGCGGGTTACCGTATCATCCCATCTTTGTCCCGGCCAGATGTTTCCGTATGCCGCGTAGGAGGGCGGTCTCCCCGGGCTGCCCATGGCTGCTCAGGTTGATCATCGTATAGTTATCGTATGACGACGAGAGCGGTGTCGGTGACGATCGATGAGCACCTGTTGGCGTACGCGCAGGCGGAGGTGGACGCGGGCCGCGCCAAGTCCGTGAGCGCGGTGATCAACGCGGCGCTGGCCGCGCGCGCCGAGGCGGACCAGGCCGCCGACGCGGCGGTCATGGCCGCGGTGGAGGCCGTCCGGGCCGACCCGGCCCGAAGCGCCCGTGTTGAGCGCATGACGGCGCACCTGCTGAACCGGCGCGGCGGCGGGTCGGTGGCCGTGGATGTCTGAGACCTCCTACGTCCTGGACGCCTCGGTGGTGTCCGAGGTCGCCCGCGGGGACGGGGATCTGATCACGATGCTGTTCGGACTCACGTCCCAGCGAATCCGGGTCGTGGTGCCCGCGCTGGTGGTGTCGTCGGTGGCCGCCGAGCTGGGTGAACCATCCGGATTCCTGCCGGCGGTGCGCGGGATCGCGCGCCTGGAACACGGTTCGTACGGGTCGCTGGCCGATTTCGACGACGCGCTGGAGCTCGGCCGGGTCCTGGGCAGGCTGGGTGAGGAGGCGCGCTGGCCGGACGCGCACACGGTGATGCTGGCAAGGCTGTGGCGAGGCCAGATCCTCACGCTCGACATGGCTCGCTGGAAAGGCTACGAGCTGGACGGAGTACAGGTCGCGGAGGTGGCGGACCCCGAGGTGTGACCCGTGACGCGGGCGAAGGGGATTCGCACGCTCCTCCGCGCGGCCATCGGCCCCGTAACCGCACGCCGAGCTGGAACCGCCAGCCGCTTTCTGCCAGCTCCCCAGACGCTCCACCGTCTCCGGCCGGCATGCCGATCCGCGGGTCAGTCGCGGGGGCAAGCGGGGTGGAGGGTGGACATGACCTCAAGGAGGCGGCGCATGACGCGGTCGAGGTCGCGCAGGGTCGTCAGGTCGAGGTGGGCCAGGAGGTCGCGCCAGGTGGCGTCGCCCGCGTCGAGGATCTGAGCGGTGAGGTCGCGGCCGGCGGGGGTGAGCTCGACGCGGCGGACGCGGCGGTCGGCGGGGTCCTCGTGGCGGGTGGCCAGGCCCTGGGCGACGACGCGGTCGACGATTCCGGTGACGGTGCCCAGGCCGATGCCGAGCTCGCGGGCCAGGTCCTGGCCGGAGGCCGAGCCGAGGAACGCCAGCGACATGACGACCTTGAGCTGCTGCATCGTCAGGTTGGAGGCCAGCAGGGGAAGGGAGCGGTCACGGGCGAAGAAGCGGCCCATGCCATGCTGGATCTCGCCGAGACTCACCAGGAGCGACTGCCGTTCTTCCGCTTCCTTTTCTGAAAGACCGAAATCGAGGTCATGGGGGTCTTTGACGTAACCGTTGACGTTGTCGCTGACGTCGTCACCGGGGGTCAGGTCCGGTCTCGTGCCTGTCTCGTCGCTCACGCTCACCTCTCGCAACCTGAGAAGGTTATCAGGAAAGCAAGGCGACGTTAAATATTCGTGCAAGGCGAAGTGTTAGGGTTGGGCGAACATTTCCGCGTCATCCTGAGGAGTCCCGCCCCCATGACGTCCCTGGCCAGGCTGAGCCTCGCCAACCGCAGTCTCGTCATCATGATTGCGGTGGTGCTGAGTGCTTTTGGCGCGTTCGCCATCCCGTCGCTGAAACAACAGCTTTTCCCCTCCCTGGAGTTCCCGGGGGCGTTCGTCATCGCCGCCTACCCGGGTGCCTCTCCCGACATCGTCGAGGAGCAGGTGACCAAGCCGGTCGAGGACAGCTTCCAGGGCGTCGCGGGCGTCACCGAGATCACCTCGACGTCCCGGGAGGGCATGGCCCAGATCCAGGTCGCCTTCGAGTACGGCACCGACATCGACGAGGCCATCGGCAAGATGCAGCAGTCGATCTCCCGGATCGAGGCGCAGCTCCCGGCGAACGTGGATCCGCAGGTGCTGGCGGGCAGCACCGACGACATCCCGGTCATGGTCATCGCGGTCAGCGACGGCGGCGACCAGCAGGGCACCCTGGACCGGCTGGAGCGGATCATGGTCCCGGCCGTGCAGGGCGTGGTGGGGGTGCGGGAGGCCGAGGTCACCGGGGCCCGCGAGAAGCAGGTCGTGATCACCCCGGACAGCAAGGAGCTGGCCAAGCTGGGGCTGTCCCCGGCGGTGATCCCGGATCTGCTGCGCGCCAACGGTGTCGCGATTCCGGCCGGGGCGCTGGTCGAGGAGGGCAAGAACCTCACCGTCCAGATCGGGGACCGGATCGAGGGCGTGGCGGATCTGAAGGGGCTGTATCTGGCTCCCGCCGTACCGGCCCAGGCGGCTGCCGGGCAGCCGGCGCAGGCGCGGCCGGGTGCGGCCGGGGCACGGCCGGTGGCGGTGCCCAAGCCGCCCAAGCCGGTCACGCTGGGCTCGGTCGCCGACATCGAGGTCAAGGACGGGGACGCCTCGACGCTCACGCGGACCAACGGCAAGCCGAGCCTGGGCGTGTCGATCACGATGACGCCGGACGGCAACGCGGTGCAGATCTCGCATGACGTGCGGGCGCTGATGCCGAAGCTGGTCAGGGATCTGGGTGACGTCGCGGAGCTGACCGTGGTGTTCGACCAGGCGCCGTACGTGGAGCGCTCGATCGAGGACCTGACCACGGAGGGCCTGCTGGGCCTGACGTTCGCGGTTCTGATCATCCTGGTGTTCCTGCTGTCGATCCGGTCGACGATCGTGACCGCCGTGTCGATCCCGCTGTCGGTGGTGATCGCGCTGATCGCCCTGTGGGTGGGGGACTACTCGCTGAACCTGCTGACCCTGGGCGCGCTGACGATCGCGGTCGGCCGGGTGGTGGACGACTCGATCGTCGTCCTGGAGAACATCAAGCGCCATCTCGGGTACGGCGAGGAGAAGCGGTCGGCGATTCTCTCCTCGGTGCGCGAGGTCGCCGGGGCGGTGACGGCCTCGACGCTGACCACGGTGGCGGTGTTCCTGCCGATCGCGTTCGTGGGCGGCATGGTCGGGCAGCTGTTCAGCCCGTTCGCGATCACGGTCACGGTGGCGCTGCTGGCCTCGCTGCTGGTGTCGCTGACGGTGATCCCGGTGCTGGCCTACTGGTTCCTGAAGGCGCCCAAGATCTCGCCGGAACAGGCGCAGGCCGTGCGGGAGGAGGCCGAGCGCAAGGAGCTGCGCTCGCCGCTGCAGCGCATGTACCTGCCGGTGCTGCGGTTCGCGACCCGGCGGCGGTGGATCACGCTGCTGATCGGGTTCGCGGTGTTCGCCGGAACGATGGCGCTGGCGCCCAACCTGAGGACGAACTTCCTGGACTCTTCCGGCCAGGACACCATCCAGATCACCCAGCGCATGCCGGTCGGCACCAACCTGGAGACCACCGACGCGGCCGCCGCCAAGGTGGAGGCCGTCCTGGCGGCGACGCCGGAGATCGCCTCCTACCAGGTGAACGTGGGCGGCGGCGGCCAGTTCATGGGCGGCGCGGGCGGCAGCGCGGACCGGGCGTCGTATTCGGTGACGCTGGCCGACGACGTCGACACCCCGGTGCTGGAGGAGAAGCTGCGGGAGCGGCTGTCGGCGCTGGGCGCCGGTGAGGTCGTGATCGGCGGGGGCGGCGGCGGGTTCAGCTCCGATCAGCTGCAGGTCATCCTGCAGGGCGCCGACAACGCCGAGCTGAAGACCGCGGCGACCACGGTGGCCGGTGCGCTGGCGGGCACGCCCGGGCTGCGGGATGTCGCCTCCAACCTGGAGGATTCCGCCGAGCGGATCGAAGTGCACGTGGACCGGGAGAAGGCCGCGTCCCGCGGTCTCACCGAGGCCGGGATCGGCCAGCTGGTGGCGCAGGCGTTCCGGGGCGCGCCGGTCGGGTCGATCGACGTGGACGGCCGGTCCAGCGACATCGTGCTGCGCACGGGTGACGCTCCGGCGACGCTGGCCGAGGTGCGGGACCTCACGCTGCCCACCGCGGCCGGGCCGGTGAAGCTGTCGTCGGTGGCCGAGGTCGAGAAGGCCGGCGGCCCGACCCAGATCAGCCGTCTGGACGGCGAGCGCACCGCGACCGTCTCGGGCACCGCCGAGGCCAGCGACCTGGGCGCGATCACGGCGACGGTCACGGAGAAGATGAAGGGCGTCAAGCTGCCCGCCGGGGTGAGCTACCAGATCGGCGGGGCGAGCGCCGACCAGGAGGAGGCCTTCGCCGACCTCGGGCTGGCCATGGTGCTGGCGATCGCCATCGTCTTCATGATCATGGTGGCGACGTTCCGCAGCTTCGTGCAGCCGCTGATCCTGCTGGTGTCGATCCCGTTCGCGGCGACCGGCGCGATCGGGCTGCTGCTGGCCACCGACACCGCGCTCGGCGTGCCGGCGCTGATCGGCATGCTGATGCTGATCGGCATCGTGGTGACGAACGCGATCGTCCTGATCGACCTGATCAACCAGTACCGCGAGCAGGGACTGGGCGTGGTCGAGGCGGTCATGGAGGGCGGCCGCCGCCGGGTTCGCCCGATCCTGATGACCGCGCTGGCGACCATCGGCGCGCTGACGCCGATGGCGATCGGTCTGACCGGTTCGGGCGGGTTCATCTCGCAGGCGCTGGCGATCGTGGTGATCGGCGGTCTGGTCTCCTCGACGCTGCTGACGCTGGTCCTGGTGCCGACCCTGTACACGATGGTCGAGCGGACGAAGGAGCGGTTGCGGCGCAAGCCGGGCGGCAAGCATGAGATCGAGGACGTGAAGGTGTACGAGGAGGAGGCGCTCACCCCCTCCCGCTGACCCTGGAAGAAGGCCGCGCGACCGATGGTCGCGCGGCCTTCTGATCTGCTCTATTGATCTACTTTGTAAAGCAGGCGGCTGGGTGAAAAATCGCAGCCCAGCAGGCAAAACCCTCAGCTAGGACGAGGCGGCGATGCGGGTCGCGGGGAGCGGCGATAGGCTGGGGCAACGTGACCAAGCCGCGTATTCCCAATGTCCTGGCCGCTCGTTACGCCTCCGCCGACCTGGCTCGGTTGTGGTCTCCCGAACACAAGGTGGTGCTGGAGCGCCGCCTGTGGGTGGCCGTGCTGAAGGCGCAGGCCGATCTCGGGGTGGCGGTGCCGGCCGACGCGATCGCCGCGTACGAGAAGGTCGTCGATCAGGTGGATCTGGCGTCGATCGCCGCGCGGGAGCGGGTGACCCTGCACGATGTGAAGGCGCGGATCGAGGAGTTCAGCGCGCTGGCGGGGCACGAGCAGGTGCACAAGGGCATGACGTCGCGGGATCTGACCGAGAACGTGGAGCAGTTGCAGATCCGCGACAGCCTGCTGCTGGTGCGGGACCGGATGGTGGCGATGCTGGCCCGGCTGGGCCGGCTGTCGGCCGGGTACGCGGGCGTGGTCATGGCGGGCCGCTCGCACAATGTGGCGGCGCAGGCGACGACGCTGGGCAAACGTTTCGCGTCGGCGGCCGACGAGCTGCTGGTGGCGTACGCGCGGCTGGAGGAGCTGATCGCCCGCTATCCGCTGCGCGGGGTGAAGGGCCCGGTCGGGACGGCGCAGGACATGCTGGATCTGCTGGGCGCGGATCGGCTGGCCGAGCTGGAGGATCGGGTGGCGGCGCATCTGGGGTTCGCGGAGCGGTTCGTGAGCGTGGGCCAGGTGTATCCGCGTTCGCTGGACTATGAGGTGCTGACGGCGCTGGTGCAGCTGGCGGCGGCGCCGTCGTCGCTGGCGAAGACGATCCGGTTGATGGCCGGGCACGAGCTGGTGACGGAGGGGTTCCGGGAGGGCCAGGTCGGTTCGTCGGCGATGCCGCACAAGATGAACACGCGCTCCAGCGAGCGGGTGAACGGCCTGATGGTGGTCTTGCGGGGGTACGCGTCGATGGCCGGGGAGCTGGCGGGGGATCAGTGGAACGAGGGGGATGTGTCGTGTTCGGTGGTGCGCCGGGTGGCGTTGCCGGACGCGTTCTTCGCGTTCGACGGCCTGGTCGAGACGATGTTGACGATCTTGGATGATTTCGGGGCTTTCCCGGCGGTGATCGAGGCGGAGCTGGACCGGTATCTGCCGTTCCTGGCGACGACGAAGATGTTGATGGCGGCGGTTCGGGCGGGTCTGGGCCGGGAGTCGGCGCATGAGCTGATCAAGGAGCACGCGGTGGCGGCGGCGCTGGCGATGCGGGTGGACGGTGCGGGCAACGACGTCCTGGACCGGCTGGCGGGTGATCCGCGGTTCCCGCTGGACCGGGCGGCGCTGGAGGCGTTGCTGGCTGACCGGCTGTCGTTCACGGGTGCGGCCGAGGCGCAGGTGGCGGCGGTGGTGGCCCGGGTCGAGGCGGTCGTCGCGGCGCGTCCGGAGGCGGCCGCTTACACGCCGTCGGCGATTCTCTGACCGGTTCACGCCCGGGGAAAACCAGGTGAGCGGGCGAAGGGGACGAGGCACAGTTGGTGCATGATGTCCAGTTTCGTTCCGGGTCTTGAGTTGTCGAGGGCGTTCTATCGCGAGGTCGTGGGGCCGCTGCTGGGCGGGGTGGCGCATGGGGCGGCGCTGATCGGGCCGGGTTCGGAGGTGCTGGGTTTCGACACGGCCCGGTCGGCTGATCATGATTGGGGTCCCCGGGTGCTGGTGTTCGTGGCGCCGGGGATGGTGGAGGGCGTGCGGGAGCAGGTGTGGTCCCGGCTTCCGGCGGAGTTCGGTGGGTATCCGACGGCGTTCGGTTCCGATCGCCATCCGGTACGGCCCGGCGTGGAGGTGGCGGAGTTCGGGCCGTGGGCGCGTTGCCAGCTGGGCTTCGACCCGCGGGGTGAGATCACGGTGGAGGATTGGCGGTCGGCGCCGTGGCAGCGCCTGGCGGAGCTGACCTCGGGTGAGGTCTTTCATGACGGCCTGGGGGAGCTGGCGGCGGCGCGGGCGGGGTTGCGCTGGTATCCGCCGGATGTGTGGCGGTATGTGCTGGCGTGTCAGTGGGTGCGGATCGCGCAGGAGGAGGCGTTCCCGGGGCGGGCGGCCGAGGTGGGGGATGAGCTGGGGTCGTTGCTGGCGGCGGGCCGGCTGGTGCGGGATCTGATGCGGTTGTCGCTGCTGATGCGGCGCAGGTATCCGCCGTACGGGAAGTGGCTGGGGAGCGCGTTCAAACGGTTGAGCGGGTCGGCGGAGCTGGGGGAGGCGCTGAGCGCGGCGTTGCGGGCGGGGGATTGGCGGGCGCGGGAGGAGCATCTGTGCGTGGCGTACCGGCGGGTGGCGTCGGTGCAGAACCGGCTGGGGCTGGCGGAGCCGGTGGAGGGGTCGGTGCGGCCGTTCTTCGCGCGGCCGTTCCGGGTGATCGGGGGGATGCGGTTCGCCGAGGCGCTGATGGGGGCGGTGTCGGATCCGCGGGTGCGGGAGTTGCCGCTGGTGGGGACGGTGGATCAGTTCGCGGACAGCACGGACGCGCTGACGCGCTCGGATCGGGCGCGTTCGCTGGCGGCGGCGGTGCGTTGACAGCGGTCCGGCATGACTTCTATGGTTCGTTAGTATAGTAATGAACCAATGAGGCGGGCGATCCAGCGTGTTCGATGACCGGAGCCCGATCTACCGGCAGATCGCCGACCGCATCAAGGCCGATGTGCTGAGCGAGACGCTGAAGGGCGACGAGCAGGTCATGTCCACCAACCAGTACGCGGCCTTCTACCGGATCAATCCGGCCACCGCGGCCAAGGCGTTCCAGCAGCTCGTGGACGAAGGCGTCCTGTACAAGAAGCGAGGTATCGGCATGTTCGTCAGCCCGGACGCCCGGGAGAGCCTGCGGGCCGCCCGCCGGGAGAGTTTCTTCGCGGAGGTGGTGGATCCGATGGTGGCCGAGGCCAAGGCGATCGGCATCCCGCTCGGCGAGGTCGTGGGCCGGATCAACGAACTGGGGTCGCGATGAGGGTCGAGGTGCGGGATCTGGTCCTGCGTTACGGCGAGACGACCGCGCTGGACGGCATCACCCTGTCCCTGGGCGAGCACAAGATCTACGGCCTGCTGGGCCGCAACGGGTCAGGCAAGACGAGCCTGCTGTCGGTGCTGGCGGGCTTCCGCCGCGAGTCCGAGGGCGTGGTCCGGGTGGACGGGGCGCCGGTCTTCGAGCACGCGCCGGTCACCTCCCGGATCAGCCTGATCCGGGACGCGGGGGAGACCACCGACATCGGCACGGTCGAGGACGCGCTGTTCTTCGCCGAGTGGCTGCGCCGCGACTGGGACGGCGAGTTCGCCGACCAGCTGCTGGAGCGGTTCGCGCTGACCCGCAAGATGACGGTGAAGACCATGTCCAAGGGCCAGCGGTCGGCGCTTGGGGTGATCATCGGGCTGGCCGGGCGGGCGCCGCTGACCATGTTCGACGAGTCGTATCTGGGCATGGACGCGCCGTCCCGGCAGGCGTTCTACGACGTGCTGCTGGCCGACTACATGGCCCGGCCGCGGACGATCATCATGTCCAGCCACCTCATCGAGGAGGTGAGCCCGCTGTTCGAGCAGGTCGTGATCATCGACGCGGGCCGGGTGGTGGTGCACGAGGAGGCGCAGGCGCTGCTGTCGCGCGGCACCGCCGTGACCGGCGCGGCCGCGCCGGTGGACGCGTTCACGGCGGGGCTGACCGTGCTCGGCAGCCGTCAGCTGGGGGCGACGAAATCGGCGATGGTGTACGGCGTGCTCGACGACGCGCGGCGGCGTGAGGCCGCGGCGGCGGGCCTGGAGCTGGGCCCGATCGCCATGCAGGACCTGTTCGTCCACCTGACCGGAGGCCCCCGATGAGGTTCCCGACCCGGCTGCTCGCGGCCAACCTGCTGTTCGCCGCCCTGCTGTGGGCGGGCTATCTCGTCGTGGTCGCGCTGATCACGCTGGGCATCTCTGTCTTCGGCGAGGTGAGCGGCAGCGTCTGGGAGCCGGCCAGCCAGCTGCCCCGCTGGTATGTGCTGTTCACCGGGGTGACGCTGGTGCGCGAGTACCTGCCGATGTACATCGCGCACGGGCAGACGCGCCGCCAGTTCGGCGGCCAGGCGGCGATCACGATCGCGCTGTTCGCGCCGTGCGTGGCGGCGCTGATGACGGCCGGTTATCTGCTGGAAAACGGCCTGCACGCGCTGGCGGGCTGGCCGCAGGGGCTCAACCGGCCCCATCTGTTCGCGTCCACCTCCCAGGCCGGGCTGATCTTCACCGAGTACACGGTCGAGTACCTGGCGTGGGCGGCGGCGGGCGCGCTGATCGGCGCGGGCTTCTACCGCTGGCAGGGCGGCGGGCTGCTGACGATCCCGGTGGGGGTGGCGCTGGTGCTGGTGGCCGCGGGGGCGACCGGCTCCGAGCTGCGGATCCCGGTCGTGTCCCGCCTGTTCGGCTTCGATGTGGATCTGCCGCCGGGCCTGCCGGTGACGCTGGGGGTCGGGCTGGGGGTGTTCCTGCTCGGGCTGGCGCTGACGTGGCCGATCATCCGTGATGTGCCACTGCGAAATCAGCAGGGGTGAGCAGGGCGGGCAGGTCGGTGAGGGTGCGGATGGCGGGGATGCCGGGCGGGGGCGGGCTGGTGCCGTACCGGTCGAGCCAGATGCCGTGCATGCCGACCCGGGTGGGGCCGACGGCGTCGAGGTTGAGGTTGTCGCCGACCAGGGCGACCTGGTGGGGGTCGAGGCCGAGTTTGGCGGCGGCGGCCAGGTAGCAGCGGGGGGAGGGTTTGAAGTGGCCGCCGAGGGAGTCGGGGGTCAGGACCGGGTCGAGGCGGTCGAGCAGGCCGAGCCGCCGGAGTTTGGCCTCCTGCTGGACGGGCTGGCCGTTGGTGAGCACGCCGAGGGTCAGCCCGGTGCCGGACAGGGCGTCCATGACGGGGTAGGCGTCGGGGAAGGCCTGCCAGGCGGCTTCGTAGCGGAGCAGGAACCGGCCGTAGGCCTCGTCGAGGTCGGCGGGGACGGGCAGGCCGAGCTGGTCGCAGTAGTCGCGCAGGCGCCGGCGGCGCTGCTCGCCGAAGGAGCATTCGCCCTGGTGCCAGGCGGGCAGGTGCTTGTCCTCCAGGCGCAGCCACAGGGCGGGGCCTTCGGCGAGGAGCGGGTGGCAGGGGGAGAGCTCCGCCGTCCACGAGGTCACCGCGGCGGCGACGGCCGTGCGGTGGTCGAAGAGGGTCTCGTCCAGGTCGAAGAGGATGGCCCTGATCATGTCTGCCATCCTGGGTAACTGCTGTTACAGGGGAGTTTCCGCGATGTGAAACCGGAAACTCTGCCGTTTGCCGGCTGGTCAGGGCCGGCGGTCAGGTTTCCCGGGGGAATCTCAAATCCAGCTGCTGTACGCGAAGTCAGGATAGTTTTCGTGGAGGAGCCCGTGGAACCGTACATCCTCGACGCCGTGCGCACCCCCTTCGGCCGCAACCGCGGCGGACTGTCCGGCGTACGCGTCGACGACCTGGCCGCCCAGCGCTCATCAAACGCCACCCCGGCCTCGACCCCTCTGGCCCCGCCCCTGACCACTCCCAGACACAGGCCCAGACGGACGGCCCTCATCGCTATAGCCTCGTATTGCGCCCACGCTAGACAGCCACATCAGCCGCTATGCGGGGTGTCGGTAAGACTCGTGCAGCCAGGTACACGCGATCAAGTTCGCCCAGATCAGCGGTGGCCCTACTGATCGGTGGGAAGATGGCTGACGGCGTCTTCGAGGTCGGCGTGGGTAGGCAGGGTGTAGCGGCGGGTGGTGTCGAGGCGGGTGTGGCCGAGGAGTTCGGCGACGACGACGATGTCGACGCCCGCGCGCAGGAGGTTGGTCGCCAAGGTGTGCCGCAGGATGTGGGAAAGGGCGAGGGCGCCCGCGTCGTCGAGGATGTCGGCGTCAGCGGCGAGTTCGTCCATGAGCTGGTCGACCGCCCGGGCCGACAGACGCCCGCCGCGGCGATTGAGGAACAGCGCCGGGGTATCGGCGCCGGGCCAGGAGGCGCGGTCGGTGCGCCACTCGGTGATGGAGGTCCGCGCGGTGCCGTCCATTCGCAGTGGACTTCTTCGCGTACCCGCTCAGATCGGTCAACGGCGCACCCGATAGCGCAGGTGAAGCACCCGGTTGCCCTGAATCACCACGTCAGGATCCTCCAACAGGTGCTGCGCGTCGACCGACCCGAAGTAGCGCTTGCCGGACCCGAACACGACGGGTACGACGTCCATGCGCACCTCGTCGACCAGACCCGCGGCAAGCACCTGGCCACCGACGTCGCCAGCGGCGACCTCGACCAAGCGGTCACCCGCAAGCTCCTGCGCCTTGGCCACGGCTGCCTCGACGCCGTCGACGAAGTGAAACGGCGCCTCGGGGTCCCAGCCCTCGGGCATCGGCCGGTGCGTTACGACGACCACGTGGTCGATCCCGCTCGGAGGCTTCCCGTCCCAGCCGTCCGTCAGGTCGAAGACGTGGCGGCCGGCGATCGTCACCCCGATCTGGTCCCAGTACGCCCGGGTGTAGTCGTAGGACGTCTGCGACACCTTCAGCTCGCCGCTCTCGTCCAACGGGACGTCACCGCTGGACAACCAGTCGAACAGCGGTCCGGGCTGATCATTCTCGTCCGCGACGAAGCCGTCCACCGACACCGAGCTGTACATGACCACCTTGCCCACGGGGCTCTCCTCTGCTTTGGGGTGCCCCCAAATTAGCGTGTCGTGAGCTGTCGCTCTTGTAAGAAATCAATCGGCCGGCAGCGGCCAGCCGTCCAGCGCGTGGCCGGGATGTTCGCGCAGGAACCGCCGCCGGACTTCGACGTACCGGGTCGGCGTGAGCCCGGTGAACGCCCGGAACTCGTGGCCGAAGTGGGCCTGGTCGAAGTAGCCTGCGCCACCGGCGAGGTCGCCCCAGTCGATCGGTCCGGCGGGGTTGATCGCGAACACGGTGGCGGTGAAGCGGTAGGTGCGGGCCAGCCGCTTCGGCGTGACGCCGATGAGCTCCTTGAACCGCTGTGCCAGATGAGTGCTGCTGACACCGGCTGCCACGCTCAGGTCGCCGATCGCCACCGCCCCGCTGGCCGCCGCGATGACGCTGCTCGTATGGCGGACCAGCCCCAGACCGGCGGTCTCGCACAGCCGTCGCATCAGCTCCTCCTCGAGCAGCGTCAGCATCTCCTGCGGCCCGGCCGCCGTGGCCAGCCGGTCCCGCAGCTCGGCAATGGCGGGCCGGCCCCAAACCTGCTCCACCGTCACCGGCCGGTCGCACAGCTCGGCCGCGGGCATCGGCAGGAACGGCGCCAGCCCCCACGGCTTGACGTGCACGCCGACGGACCGGGTCCCCGGCGGATAGCCGAACTCGAAGGCGCGGGTGGGCATGGTGACCACGCAGCCGTCGGCGTACTCGGCCGTCTCGATGTCGGTGCCGGCGCGGATGCGGAACGGCGCCCCGAGGTTGACGATGAGCAACGCCGACGGACTCGGCGGCAGCATCAGCCGGGCGTACGGCGGCGCACCCTCCAGGTAGTAAAGGTCGTCGATCAGCCCGTCCAGCGGCGGTCGCGGCACTCTGGACACGTACTCCACGCCCACAGTATCGCCGACGCCCCGCCGGCATCGCGCGCCGGGATGGTCCAGCCGCGCTGCCGCCGGAACGGGCGAGCGTCCGGCGTTACGCAGTTGGTGTAGGAGGCCTTGAACACTCGCTGCTTGTGCTGCCGGTAAGAGGTGCCCTTCGCCTTGTGCTCTTGCAGCAACTGGACCAGCGTCCTGTAGCCGCCCGGCACCGCCGGGTAGATGACGTCCTCCACCCGCGACTCGGGTGACCCGAGAGCGGCCTCGGTCATCTTGAACAGAAGGTGTCGGTGATCTCACGGGACCGGCAGTACAGGTAGGCCGCCAGAAGCGTCACCTTGATGTCGTGCGGGTGGAACCGCAGGTGGGAGGGCGCTTCAGCGGCGACGCGGGCCCGCCAGGAGGCCAGAACCTTCGGGGCGACGTCGGCGAACAGGTCGTCCGGGAGGCCGACCTTGCGGATCGCGTTCAGGTACCTGGCTGCACGAGTCTTACCGACACCCCTATGCCCGGGCCGCCGACCGTCCGGGAGACCACGGATCTTTCGCCGCGTATTCCCAATGTCCTGGCCGCTCGTTACGCCGCCGCCGACCTGGCTCGGTTGTGGGCTCGGCGGCGGCCGGCCCGGGCAGGGGGCTGAGCGTGGATTCGCCGGTGGGCGATCACGAGGGACCGGCGTGTCGTCAGCCCTGGTCGCGGCGGGAGCCGGGCGCATCCTCCCGGCCCGCGAGATCAGCCGGACCGGCGGACGGCCGTCCCGGCAGGCCGTCAGGCGAGCCTGGGCGGGCGGGACGTAGCAGCGGGTGCGCGCGCATCGCCACCTCCAGCTCGCCCGGCAGTTCGTCGCGGTAGCGGCCGAGGGTGCTGAGGTCGCTGTGCCCCAGGACGCGGCGGACCGCGTCCATGTCCGTGCCGTCGGCCAGCAGGTGGGTGGCGGTGGTGTGGCGGAGCCCGTGCGGGGTGACCGTACGGCGGCGGTCGGGGTCCACCCGCTCCTGCACCCGATCGATGACCGCCTGGACGTCGCCCCTGGCCAGGCGTTTCCCGCGCCAGGACAGCAGCAGCGCCTTGTCGGGCACGGGCGGGCGCGCGTGCAGGTAGGCCGCCAGGGCGGTGGCGACGTCGCGGGGGAGCGGCACGTCGCGGGTCCGGCCGCCCTTGCCGAAGATGCGCCAGTAGCGGACGCCGTCGTTGGTGTAGAAGTCCTCGACATTGGCGCGCACCAGCTCCGACACCCGCGGCCCCAGCGTCGTCAGGAGCAGCACGATGAGCGCGTCACGCAGGTCGGTCCGCTGGTCGCGGCGGCGCGGCCGGGCCGGCGCGGCGGGGGAGCGGGCCGCCCCGATCAGACCCTCGGCCTGCTCCTTGGTGAGGGCCCGCCGTTCGGGACGCAGCCCGCCCCGCTCGCGCGCCACCACCGTCGCCGACGGCATCGGATTCAGCTGCACCCAGCCCGCCAGCGCCGCGTGCTTGAACATCGCCGACACCGACCGCCGGAACCTCGCCTGCGACGACGCGCTCTGCGCCGCCTCCGCGCCGGCGGCCGACCGGCGTTCGTCGGGTTTGCGGGCGAAGGCCAGCAGGATCGCGTCCACGTCCTCGCCCGACAGATCGTCCAGGATCCTGCCCGGGCCGGAGAGCCGCACGAATGTGGCCACATCCCGCGCGTACACCTCGCCGGTGCCCGCGGACAGGGCGCCGGTCACCATCTTGGCGCGGACCAGCTCCACATAACGGTCCGCGGCCTCCTCAACGGTCAGCCGATTCACTTCACCCGGGCGCATGACCCGAGACGATAGCGACCCCCACCGACATTTCCCGGCCGCCCGCCGCCACCCGGCCCGCGGGCGTCCAGGCACAATGGAGAAGATCGACACAAAGGGGGATAAGTCGTGACCTATCCGGACCCGGTGTACCTCGGCGACGGCGGCGAGATCAGCGCCACCTACCGCCCCGACGGGCAGCGGCCCGACATCGACTACGGCTCCGGCAGCGCCGCCCACTACCTCGCCACCGGCGCCACCACCAACGGCAAGTTCGGCCTCTACCGGTGGGAGATGGGCCCCCATCCGACCGGCCCCGCGCCGCACTTCCACCGCTCGATCAGCGAATCCTTCTACATCCTCACCGGCACCGTACGCATCTTCGACGGCACCCGCTGGATCGACACCGGCCCCGGCGACTACGTCCACGTCCCCGAAGGCGGAATCCACGGCTTCCGCAACGAATCCGGCGCACCCGCCTCCATGCTGCTGCACTTCGCCCCCGGCGCGCCCCGCGAAGGCTATTTCGAAGGCCTCGCCGAATTCGCCGCCACCGGCCGCCCCAGCGAGGAAGAACTCACCGAGTTCTACTTCCGCCACGACACCTTCTGGATCTGACCGGTTCCTTCTGGCCACCGGGCTAGGGGTGTGCCACGAAGTTCGGCATCGAACACCTCCCCGAAGGCTCCCGGGTGGGCGTCAACGGACGCCCCGACTACGTGCGCAGAGCCGTCGAAGGCTCGCTCCAGCGCCTGGCGCAGGCATGCCCGGCCTACGGCGATCCCAGCAGCTGGCGGGTGAGCGTGGCTGCCAGCCACTCCTGGTAGGCGTCGCCTGACCAGCCTGACTCCACTACCAGCAGGGTGTAGACCTCCGGGCTGGTCAGCGCCCACAAAATGTCGGCGGCGCGGGCGGGGGACAGGCCCTCGGGCAGCCGATCCCGCCAGCCCTCCGCCAGCGGGGCCTGCGCCTGGCGGCGGCGCCGGCCGCCCTCCTCCCACAAGGCCGCGAGCTCGCCGTGCGCGGCCGCGCGGAACACGTCCAGGATGTCCTGGCCCCGGTCGAACAGCGCGCGATGGTAGGCGGCGACCAGGCGCAGCTGCTCGGCCGGATCGGCGGGCGCGGCGAAGTCGAAGACGCTGCTGATCTCGCGGGCCTCGGCCTCGAACACGTCCAGCAGGGCCAGCAGGATCGCGTCCTTGGTGCCGAACACCTTGTAGACGGTCTGGACGGCGACGCCCGCCTCCTTGGCGATCTCCGAGATGGGCGTGGCCACGTAGCCCTGGCCGGCGAACAGGCGGCGGGCGGCGGAGATGATCTCGGCGCGGGTGGCGGCGGCCTGGATCTGGCGGCGGGAGGGCTTGTGCTCGGTCATGAGAGCACTTAATGTAGCATAAGTCTACTCAGTAGAGTGCAGATCTACTGAGTAGAGTAGACATCCACTGATTTGGAGATCGTCATGGAACTCTGGCAGATGGGAGCAGTCGAACTCGGACAGCTCATCCGGCAGCGCCGTACCACCAGCCGCGAAGTCGTCCAAGCCCACCTCGACCGCCTCGCCGACGTGAACCCCCACATCAACGCCGTCGTCGAAACCCGCACCGAACAAGCCCTCCACGCCGCCGGCCAGGCCGACCAGGCCATCCGCGACGGCCACCCCACCAGCCGCCTGCACGGCGTCCCGTTCACCCTCAAGACCAACATCGACCTCGCCGGATCGGCCACCACCCACGGCGTCCCCGCCCTGCAGCACGCCGTCGCCGCCGCCGACTCCCCGCACGTCGCCCGGCTCCGCGAGGCCGGAGCCGTCCCGCTCGGCCGTACCAACATGCCCAACTTCGGCTTCCGCTGGCACACCGACAGCAGCCTCTACGGACCCACGCTCAACCCCTGGGACCCCACCCGGACCCCCGGCGGCTCCAGCGGTGGCGACGCCGCCGCGGTCGCCACGGGCATCACCCCGCTCGCCCTGGGCAACGACTACGGCGGCTCGATCCGGTGGCCCGCCCAGGCCTGCGGCGTGACCGGCCTGCGCCCGACCAGAACCCGCGTCCCCTACCACTCCGCCGCGCCCGCCGAACTGCCCTTCACCCTTCAGATGTGCGCCACCAACGGCCCCATCGCCCGCCGTGTCGCCGACCTCAGAGCAGCCCTCCAGATCATCGCCGGCCAGCACGCTGCCGACCCCTGGACCGTCAGTGCCCCGCTCACGGGACCCGAACTGCCCCGCCGCGCCGCCGTCACCTTCGACCCGGCCGGCACCGGCGTCTCCCCGCACGCCGCCGAAGCCGTCCAGCGCGCCGCCGACACCCTCGCCGACGCCGGGTACGCCGTCGACCGCATCGACCCGCCCGACGTGGAATCGGCGGCCCGGGCCTTCGCCGCCCTGGCCGCCACCGAGATCCGGCTCAGCCCGCCGTTCTGGCACGAGAGTCTCAGCCCCGGCCAGCGCCGGTTCGTCGAGGACTTCACCGAGGCCACCGGCGTGCTCACCCTCGACTCCTACGTCCGCGCCCTGTCCGACCGGCTCGCCACCGCGCGGGCGTGGGCGCACCTGCAGGAGCGGTATCCGATCATCCTCGCGCCGGGCAACACCCACCCGCCGTTCCCGGTCGGGACCGACACGCGGGGGAGCGGCGCGGTCTCCGCGCTCATCGACCAGTCCCTGCTGGTCATCCTGGTGAACTTCCTCGACCTGCCGGCCGTCGTCACGCCCGTGGGGGTGTCCGGGGGGCTGCCGCAGGCGGTTCAGCTCATCGGGCCGCGGTACCGGGAGGACGTCTGCCTGCAGGCGGCGCAGGTCCTGGAGGATCGGTTCGGCACGTTCACGCCGATCGCGCCGCGGCCGGCCGAGCAGCTCGCCCACGTCTGAACGGGGGAGGATTCATGCGGCACCTGGCTATGGCCTTCGGGCTGACGCGGGCACTCCTCGGGCCGGCGGAACGCCGCGAAACGGGCGGTCGTGAGCGGGGGAGGGACTGTCTTCGGGAGATTGAGCGACGGGTTACCTGGCCGGACCGCGATCCGGATTCCTGACCGGGAACCAGCGGCGATCGTGTCGTATCCGCGTCCGGACGCGATGGAGGAACCCACCGCGCCCGGACGCGAGAGGACCGGAGACGAGTCATCCGGAAAACTCGGACCGGGGTGGCATTCCCTCGTGCCCACCGTCTCGGCGCGACGGTGGAAGGGACCGGACCGAACCTTCCAGAAGACGGGGACATGATCGAGGTGCGTTCCTTCACCACGGATACATCGGATGTTTTGTTGGCGTAACCGCACATGTCCTACACATTTCGTGACAATAGATACCACTTTTGATTTTTGTCAACAGAAGTCTGCCGATTCGTGACCAAAATCCGCCCTATGTGACGTTGTACTGCGGATTTAACGCAGAGTGACATGAATATTCCCCTGCGTACCGATCGGGTAAGGGTGACGGAACCATTGACCCCGTTCTGGTCGCGTAGTAACAATGTGATCGCTCGGCTCAACAGCGGTGGCATGCTCGCGGGCTTGACACGAATCACAGTGACGTGATCGGCGCACGCGTCCCTCGATCGAAAGGGAGTAAGCGTGAGCGACACGCATGCCCGAGAAGACTCGCTCCGCCGTAGCCTCGGACTCAACCGACGGCAGTTCATGGCCGCCACCACCGGCATGGCCGCCGCAGCGGCCATCCCGCTTGCCCTGCCCGGCGCGGCCCAGGCCGACCCCGCTCCCGTACGCGACGAGCGGCACGCCCTGGTGCCCGCGTCCCAGCGGGGCATCATCCTCTACACCGTCCGTGACGCCATCAGCCGCAACCCGCTGACCAGCCCGCTCCCGTCCGGCTTCCGCAAGGTGTTCGAGGCGCTCTCCGCGATCGGGTACGCCCAGGTCGAGTTCGCCGGCTACACCCAGAACGCCAACTCCGAAGGCGGCGCCAACCTCGAGACCGTCCAGGGCGCCCAGTTACTCCGTACCTGGCTGGACGACAACGGCCTCAAGGCCCAGGGCAACCACGGCTTCATCCCCGGCTCGTGGCCGCTCAGCCCCGCCGACCTGGACCGGTTCCAGCGAACCCTGGAGATCGCCAACATCATCGGCATGCAGCACGTCGGCACCGGCAACGACCCGACCAGCAGCAACTTCAAGGCCGACTGGGACCTCGCCATCGAGAAGTGGCACGGTCTCGGCCAGCTGGCCCAGGCGGCCGGGCTCAAGCTGTACACCCACAACCACGACGCCGCCTACAACTTCCTGCTGGACAGCGGCCCGCTGGACACGCTGGGCCGGCCGACCCGCTCCTCCGGCATCCGGAAGCTGGAGTACTTCCTCAGCCAGACCGACAAGCACTTCGTCTTCCTGGAGATGGACCTGTTCTGGGCGCACGTCGCGCAGTACAAGCACACCCTCTTCACCGCACCGGACGGATCGGTCCAGACCGACATCTTCGATCCGTTCACGCTCGTCCGCGACAACCAGAAGCGCTACCCGCTCTTCCACATCAAGGACGGCAAGCTCAACCCGGCCACCTCCAACGGCTACGACATGGTGCCGCTCGGCACGGGTGACATCGGCTACAAGGAATTCTTCAACCGGGTCAAGATCCGGGACAAGCACCACCCGATGTACGAGCAGGACAACGCCCCCGGCGGAACCGCCAACCCGGCGCAGTCCCTGGATTACGCCCGGCTGAGCTACGAGAACTGGGCAGCTATGAAGGAAGACCGCTTCTACGAGTAAGCGCGTCACCAGTCGCCTTTAATGCCGGACCGCCATGCGCATCCGCCGTTGCCCCGGCGGGCGTGGCGGTCCGGTCCTGATACTCCTCGTCCTAGGAGAAGTACCTTCATGCAGCGTACCCAAAAAGCGCTGGCCGTCCTGGTGACAGCTCTGGCGCTCCCGTTAAGCCTGCTCGCGGTGCCGGCCCCGGCCGCCGCCGCCGAACCCGCGACCACCTGGTCGAACTACGAGAAGATCACCCTCACCAAGAACGTCGGCGAGCCGATCGACCTGGCCGTGCTGCCGGACCTCCGGGTCCTGCACACCGCCCGCAACGGCGACATCCGGCTGACCGACCCCGCCACCGGCGTCACCAAGGTCATCAACACCATCCCGGTCTACGCCAACTCCGAGGACGGCCTCCAGACCATCGCCCTCGACCCGGACTTCGCGGCCAACCAGTGGGTGTACGTCTACTACGCCCCCCGCACCCTGACCGCGCCCTACCCGGAGACCACCCCGACCGGCTCGGCGCCCAACTCGCTCCCGGCGGGCCAGGACGAGACCTACTGGAACCAGTGGAAGGGCTACAACCAGCTCTCCCGGTTCAAGTGGACCGGTTCGGCCCTCGACCTCGCCACCGAGCAGGTCATCATCAAGGTCGAGACCCAGCGCGGGCAGTGCTGCCACGTCGCGGGCGACATGGACTGGGACGCCGACGGCAACCTCTACCTCGCCACCGGCGACAACACCCCCGCCAGCGCGCCCGGCGCCAGCGGCTACGCGCCCAACAACGACGCGCCCGGCATGAACCCCGGCTTCGACGACCGCCGCGGCGCCGGCAACAGCAACGACCTGCGCGGCAAGATCCTCCGCATCAAGGTGCAGTCGGACGGGACGTACACCATCCCGGCCGGCAACCTGTGGCCGCCGGGCACCGAGAAGACCCGCCCTGAGGTCTTCGTCACCGGCGTGCGCAACCCGTTCCGGATGGACGTGGACGCGCAGACCGGCACCGTCTCATGGGGCGACTACGGGCCTGACGCCGGAACCGCCAGCCCGACCCGCGGCCCGCTCGGCTACGTCGAGTGGAACATCACCCCGATCACCAAGCCGATGAACAGCGGCTGGCCGTACTGCACGGGCGACAACTTCAACTACAACAACTGGGACTTCGCGACCTCCCAGCCGCGCGAATGGTTCGACTGCGCGGCGGGACCGACGAACACCTCCCGCTACAACACCGGGCTCGCACAGCTGCCCCCCGCGACCCCCGCTGACCTCTACTACGGCGACAACAACACCCATCAGCCCGCGGAATGGGCCGGACTGGTCGACTTCGAAGCCGCAGGCGGCCAGGGCCCGATGGGTGGCCCGATCTACCACTACGACGCGGCCAATCCCTCGACGTCGAAGTTCCCCGAGTACTGGGACAGCAAGGCGTTCTTCGCCGAGTTCTCGCAGGACTACCTCGCGGCGTTCACCGTGACACACCCGGACGGGCCGGTCACCAAGCTGGAACAATTCCTGCCCAACAGCGCGCTGCGCATCGCCGCCCAGCCGCTCACCGACAGCCCGATGGACATCGAGTTCGGCCCGGACGGCTCACTGTACGTGCTCGACTACGGCGACGGCTTCTTCCGCGCCAACCCCGACGCCGGCCTCTACCGGATCGACTATTCCCCCGACAACAAGACGCCGCAGGCGAGGATCACGGTCGACAAGGCCTCGGCCAGCGCGCCGCCGCTGACCGTGCAGTTCGACGGCTCCGGGTCGACCGACACCGAGCCGGGCGCCCTCACCTACGAGTGGGACCTCGACGGCGACGGCGACTTCGACGCCACCGGGGCCACCACCAGCCACACCTACGCCACCCAAGGCCAGTACACCGCACGGCTGCGCGTCACCGACTCCGGCGGCCGGGCCGGGCTCACCTCGATCGAGATCACCGTGGGCAACACCGCGCCCGTGGTGACCGTGACCACGCCGCCGACCGGCGCGTTCTTCGACTGGGGCAACGCGATTCCGTACCAGATCACGGTCGCCGACGCCGAGGACGGCAACACGCCGGTCTGCTCGCGGGTGCAGTGGACCTTCGGGCTCGGACACGACACCCACGCCCACCCGGAGACGCTCGGCACCGGCTGCTCGGGCACCTGGCCGACCCCCGCCAACGCCACCGACCACGGCGAGACCGAGAACATCTTCGGCGTCGTCGTGGTGCAGTACCGCGACAACGGCGCCAACGGCATCCCCGGCGCGCTGGGCGAGGCCAGCCTCATCCTCAACCCCAAGCTCCTGGAAGCCGAGCACGCCGACCAGCTCACCGGCGTCACCGACACCGACGACGACACCGCCTCGGGCAAGGGCAAGATCACCTCGCTCGACCCGGGCGACTCGATCGCGTACGACCCGGTCAACTTCGTCGGCGTGAACTCGGTCCAGACCAAGGCCTCCGGCGCGGGCACGCTCTCGCTGCGCTGGAACTCCGCCACCGCAAATCCGTTCGCCACCGTCACGATCCCCGCCGGCTCGGGCTGGCAGACGGTCACCACCTCGCTGGCCGGCGCCCCCACAGGCAGCGGCAAGCTGTTCGTCACCTCCAGCGGTGGCGTCGAGGTGGACTCCTTCACCTTCTCGGGCAACGGCGTGGGCGACAAGACGCCGCCGACCGTGACCGCCACCACCAACCCGGCGACGCCGAACGGCGCCAACGGCTGGTACACCGACAACGTCACCGTGACGGTGAACGCGACCGACAACGGCGCGGTCGCCAGCCGTCAGTACTCCCTCAACGGCGGCACCACCTGGCTGAACGCCAACAACCCGGTGACGCTGAGCGCGGAGGGCACCCACGAGGTCAGCTACCGGGCCACCGACACCGGCGGCAACATCTCGCCGGTCGGCACCCTCACCGTGAAAATCGACAAGACCGCCCCCGTCCTGACAGTCAGCGGCGTGGCCGACACCACCTACGGCGACTCGGCCTCCATCACCCCCGTGGCCACGGCGACCGACGCGACGTCAGGCGTGGACACCGTCACGCTCACCATCGACGGCCAGCCGGCCACCTCCGGCACCGCGGTGCCGTTGTGGAAGCTGCCGCTGGGCGCGCACACCTTGACCGCCACAGCTAAGGACAAGGCGGGCAAGACCACCACACAATCGGTGTCCTTCACCACCACCACGTCCTACGCCGACCTCACCACGCTGGTCAACCGCTTCAGAGACAGCGGAATCATCACCGTGAACGGCGCCAAGAAGCTGGTCCGTCATCTTGAGGACGCCCAGTACAGCCTGAGCAAGAACAAGCCACGAGCGGCCAGGGACGAACTCGTGCGGTTCATCGAGGACCTGTCCAAGCGCGACAACGTCAACAACGCGGAGGTGCGCGCGGCACTGGCCAGGGATGCCCAGGCCCTGATCGACCAGTTGAACTTGTAACCGACGGCGGGGGAGGGCCGTTCAGCGCCCTTCCCCGCCCCACCCTTTCCGGACTATCAGTCCGAACCAGGGGAGTGGTCGCGAGATCAACTTCAGTCCAGCCGTCAAGCAGCCCTCAGCTCGGGAGCGCACGGATCAGTTCCGCGACCTCGTCTGGGGCGCCATCCAGGTACCTGCCCTCCTCGTAGACGCTTGCGAGGATGCTGAGCGGAGTAATAAGCGCGCTTTCAAGCTTCGACGGCAAGGAGTCGAGAACAACGGCGTCATCCGTCAGAACCAGATCGACCAAGCACCTCACGGACGAATTGAGCGTTTTGGCCTCAAGGATGTCGCGAGCATGGTCGCGGCAGGCGGTCGCGGCCTCGGTAGCGTAGCCGTTGCCCTGGAGGTCGGTTCGGACAAGGTAGCCGATCTCGACCTGGACGGATCCCTCGACGTTCTGTACGGGCAAGCCGCAGTTGCCGACGAACTCGCCGGTGTCTTGGAGCGTGATCAGCCACAATCCGTGACCGTGCTCGCGGTAGAGATGCTGGCTCCATTCGATCCAGCCCCGTGCCTCATCGCGATTCATCGGTTTCGGGTAATACCGCATGACCTTGGGGTCAGCCAAGAGCGCCGCCATGTCGTCGAGATCGTCAACCGTCATCTCGCGGAACGCCAGTCTCTTAGTGGGTGCTGGCGGGAGGCGTTGGTGGTTCACCGGATTCCTTTCCATAGGGGTGCCGCGTGAGACGCCGAGCGGGTCGTTTGAGGCGGGACAACAGGACAGGCGGCCGTTGATCAGCCGTTGAGAACCCCTTTCCGATACCAGACAGAATTCACCTTCTGTCTGGTATCGCTAGTTTTGTGCCTATTCGCGCATTCAGTACAGCGCCTCTGTCGGCAGGAGGCGCGCAGGCGGATGGACATCGCCGGGTTCGGCCACAAGTTGACCCTCACGTAACGGGAGCCCGCACCCTGGAAGGGACGAAAAGGGGAAGAGGGTCGGGATGAGTTATTCGGTGGGGCAGGTGGCCGCGTTCGCGGCGGTCACCGTACGCACCTTGCACCACTACGACGAGATCGGCCTGCTGACGCCGAGTGAGCGCACCCGGGGCGGGTACCGGCGTTATACCGAGGCGGACTTGGACCGGCTGCAGCGCATCCTGTTCTACCGGGAGTTGGGCTTCCCGCTGGAGGAGATCACGGTCATCCTCGACGACCCGGCCGTCGACCCCCTGACCCACCTGCGCCGCCAGCATCGGCTGCTGCGCACCCGGATGGACCGGCTGGCCGGCATGCTGGCCGCCGTAGAGACCGCGATGGAGGCACACACGATGGGCATATCCCTCACTCCGGAGGAGCGTTTCGAGGTTTTCGGCGGCTTCCGCCCCGAGGACCACGAGCAGGAGGCGGAGGAACGCTGGGGCGGCACCGCCACGTTCGAGCAGAGCCGCCGCCGCACCGCCGCTTACACCAAAGCCGACTGGGTGAAGATCAAACAGGAGGCCGGGGAGATCGTCCACGCCTTCGCCGCCGCCTACAGCGAGGGCACGCCCGCGAGCGGGGAACGGGCCGCCGATCTGGCCGAGGAACATCGGCTGCACATCAGCCGCTGGTTCTACGACTGCGGCCACGACATCCACCGCGGCCTCGGCGACCTGTACGTCAACGACCCCCGCTTCACCGCCAACTACGACACGATCGCGCCCGGCATGGCGGCGTACATTCGTGAAGCCATTCACACCAACGCCGCCCGTAGGCAGGCCTGACCTGCGGGGTTTCCGGTCTGTGAAACCGGAAACCCCGCTGTAATAGGCGTTACCCAGGATGGCAGCATCGACTGGGAGACAGCCCTACCGGCCCAGCCGGAACGCGACCTGTGGGCCCTGGATCCTGGCGACGGCTCCGTCCTGACGGCGTACGCCGACGCCACCGGCGTCATCCGACACGCCGACCCTGGACCTGTACCGGCTCCGGTGGCGGCTCAACGACATCACGGTGTGCACCGCCGCCCGTCTCCGCGCCCCGCACGGCGACGACGCGGAGAACTGGGCCATCCTGCGGAGCTACCTGGAGCCGGGGAGGAGTCCCGCGTTGGCGATGATCTCCTTGCTGGGCAGGGCGGTGCTGGCCGCCGCGGTCAGGCCGGTGGCCTTCAGATGCGCGTCCACGATTGCCAGGCCCACCGGGTAGCCGGCCATGTCCGGCAGGCCGACCGGCTCGGCGCCCATCCGGCGGGCCGAGGTGTCCCCGTGCACGTACGCGGAGAAGTTCGCCATCCCGGTCAGCCCGAGCGCGGCTGTGATCGTCCGGTACGCGTGGTCGAAGTCCTCCGGCCGGAGCGCGGTCGCCCACGGGCCCAGCGCGCTCTCCCCGGACAGTTCCCGGACGAACGCGTCGGCCAGGCCCTCCGAGACGATCTGCTCGCCCAGCTCCACCGTGGCCGGATTCCACACCACGTTGGCGTAGCGGACATTGTGGTTGAACTCGTGGACCGCGCAATGCGCGATCAGGTCGATGTTGTCGTCAGTCGGCCAGACGGTCAGGTGGATCCAGCCGGGGATGGCGCCCATGCCGAACAGCCCTCGGTTGTGGCCGATCAGCCAGTCGTCGTCCGGGTCGCCCAGGACCAGGACGACGTTGACCTCCTCGGCCGCCCGGATGCCGGGCACGGCCGCCCGCTGGTGCTCCCAGGCCCGGGTGACCTCGGCCTCGACGCGCTCCCAGACGCCGGCCGCGCGCAGGCGGTGCAGCGCCGCCGGGTACCGGTCGTCGTCGCGGTCGACCCGGAAGCCGCTGCCCCGGTGATGGAAGGCGGCCAGGTCGCCGGTGCCGAGGAAGGGCATCGCGGCCAGCATCGGGCCGATAAGCCCGGACAGGGCCTCGGCGCGCTCGGGGAGCGGCCGGGCCAGGATGCCGCCGATCGTCGCGGCGGTGTCGTGCACGATGAGTTTCATGCCGGCGACGCTACGGACTCACGTTACGTGAGGCTCAAACCCGTTTTTCGGATGTCGTCGCCCGGCGGCGGGAACGGGCTCTGGCGCGCGTCTCGGTCTCGCGCGGAGTCGGGGACACCATGGACAGCCTCAAGCACGACCCTGTCAGCTGCTGGGCCGCCCGGAGGGCGCCTCACACGAGGAGTCAGCTCCTGAGGTGGGACCAGAGCCGCGGAAAACGGCCTCACGGAGCAGATTAAGTGAGACGCCGCTCAGCGAACCTGCCTGAGCGAGCAGGTCAAGTGAGACCGACGAGTCGGAACGGCTCATCTGATCTGCTATCAGCCCAGGTCAGCGCTTCAAGCGGTGAGCAGGTCGCTGAAACAGGACACGTGTCTGTCTCAGGACAGCGCTTCGATGGGCGCGATTGTCACTAGGTGCTTCACGGCGTGGGCGAACGTCGCGTCGAGGGTGATGAGCGCGTCGGCCTGGAGCCGGGTCAGTGCGACGTACTCGGCGTCGAGCGTGTCGGGCCATCCGAGTTCGTCGGCGATCTTCCAGGCGACGTTCTGAAGGACGCGGTCTCCGAGGAGCCGAATCCGTAGCGCGCGCACGTAATTGAGCTGGCGATCGGCGTCCTTCTTGGTCATCTCACCGTGGCGTACCGCTTGGTAGAGCAGGGAGAGCATCTGCGAGCGAAGAAGTGTCGGAGCCAGGAGCTGGTGCTCGTCGGGGATCACGGCCTCGTCGCGGGCCAGGTGAAGGGCCACGTCAGGACCGATCACGTACTTGGTCATGGCGGGCCGGCTCCTCTGCGTTCGGGTGTCACGGGATGGTTCGCTGCGGCGGATGGCTTGGCGGTCGATGCTGGCCGAGTGGCGGGAGCGGGTGATGTGAGGTCGGACCGGCTGCGTTCAGATGAGGGAGACGAAGGCTTCGGCTTGTTCGTGGCTCATGCCGGTTTCGCCGCGTACGAGATGGATGGCTTGTTCGGTGTTGCCGGCGGCTTTGAGTTCGAGGACGCGGGTGGCGAGGTCGGCGGCGCCGGGGCGGTCGGGTGGTGTGGGCACGAAGCGGCCTGCGGCGATGGCTTCGGTGATGGTTTTGGCCTCCTTGAGGCGGAGGCCGGTTTCCTGGCGGAGGAGGCGGATGGCGTCGATTTTGCGGCCTTCGGCGGCGAGTTCGCGGATGCGGCCTTGGATGTGTTCGGGTACGGGCGGGAGGAATCCGGGTGTGCGCCATGCGAGGGTGGCGCTGGGGCGGCCTCCGGCGCGGACGGCAAGGACGATGACACCGGCGATGATCACGATCACGACGATGACGACGAGAATGACGACGAGCTCGGTGATTCCGATGCCAAACATGCCTTGATCGTAGTATTTCCGCGTTCACCAGTTGCTCGATAATGAACATTATGTCAAGTAGCAACCCTTTTGGGGTGGAAGGGCTCTCAGGTTGGCGAGCGCCCGGGGTTTAGAACGCGGGGATCGCCGTGGATGCCCGCGACCGTGCCTCGCGGGACCGTGGATCTCCCGCCCGCCCTCCCTTTGGTTTGTCCTCGGGCTCCCGCCCGACCCCGCCATCGCCGTGGCACTCGACGCCACCGGCGCACAACTCGCGCCAGGCGGGCGCGCCGGTCAGCCGGCCCGCGGCCGCCGAGGGCCTGCCTGGCGATGGCGGCCAGCGCCTCGACTAGAGCTCGACCCACCGCCCACCACGACCGCATCCACGGCGATCCCCGCGTTCTAAACCCCGGGCTGTGGTCGCTCTGATCGGATGCCCGGGGCTACTCCCCCGGTCTCGCGAGCGCCGAAACAGCCGGAGCCGATGCCTGAGTTGGTCGCGGAAACGATCATCCGCCGGGCCCGCCGACCGGAGGAGCTCCTCCTCCGGTCCCGCGGGTGCGGATCGGGGAGGAGCCGGGCGTGCTTGGCGGGCGCTGGTTATGGGACGAGGACGAGCTTGTCTTTGAGCTCGGTGAGTTTCTCGGCGATCTTGGCCTTGACGGCTTTGCTGAGTTCCCTGATGACGTCGGCGATCAGGATCTCGAGCGCGTCGGGCTCCTCCTGGTCGGCGGCGGGCAGGATCGGCTTGGGCGGCGGCAGTACTGATGTCGGCGGCACCGGCGGTTTGGGCTTGGGGATCGCGGCGATGCCCGGAACGGGGGCCGGAGGCGCTTTCACGGCCGGGATGGGTGGTGGCGGCGGGATGGCCGCGGCGTGCGCGGTGGCGGGTAGTGCGGTGCAGACGGCGACCGACAGGGCGAGGAGCGTGTGTTTCATCGTGAACCTTCGCGTTGATCGGGATTGCTGTGGTCAGCGTTGTTCCGATCGCGGCGGGAGGCCCGGCGGCGGGCCGCCGTTTGGGTGATTGTTGATCAAGGATTGGGGCCGCTCCCCCGGTCACGTGCCGGGCAGCTGGTAATCGAGGGTGAAGGTGTGCTTGCCCTGCTCGTCGACGGCGATCTGGCCTTGCCCGTGGATGCCGGTGAGCTCTCCGGTCCCGGAGGTGTCGACGATGATCCAGGTGAGCCAGGGCCGTTCGCCGTCGGCACCGCCGTTGTGTCGCAGGACGAAGGTGCCTTTCCGGCCGTTGAGGACGCCTTCGAGGTGCTCGATTCCGGTGTACGCGGCGGGCCCGGCCGCGGTCCCGACCGTGAGCAGTTCGGTGACGCTGGTGCCGGTGATGTCCCCGTGGAAGGTCTTGGTAAGGCGGTTGCGGCCGATGCTGGCGCCCTCACGCTCGTCGGTGGCGAGGGTTTCCCAGGAGGTGATCTCGAAGCTTCCGGTTGCGTGCATGCGCTCAGCGTGGCAGAGGTGACTGCCACTTCCTGTCAGGTATCGGGACCTACTCCCCCGCTAAGGCCAGGGCCGGTGTGCCGTTCGCGCCGTTGGTGGTTGTTTCTTCCGTACGGCCCTCACACCCAGGTGATCAGCCGGGACGGGAGGGGGCGCAGGCTCGGCCAGAGCGTGGTGGCGTGCTGGTGCATCTTCTGGCAGAGGCGGGCGAAGGCGGGCATGTGTTCGAAGGCGGCGGCCACGGTGAGCCGGTGGGTGAGTCGGTCGCGGGCGGAGACGGCGCCCCAGTGCCAGTCTTCGCCGGTGAGCCGGGCGAGGTGGTCGGCCTGGCCGCGGTGGGCGCGTTCGACGAGGGCGTCGCCGCGGATGAGCCATCCGGCGCAGGCGTCCAGCAGGGCTTCCCTGCCGCCGGTCAGGCCGCGTGCGGTCAGGTAGGCGGTTTCGGCTTCGTCGACGAGTGTGTTGGGCAGGGCGGTGGCGTTCCAGCAGGTGGGCAGCCCGATGCGGAGGTAGGCGAGTTCGGCCAGGCCGTTGCCGAGGGCGGCGGCTTCGAAGTCGAGCAGGCGGGTGCCGGTCGGGGTGTGGCGGTCGTTGCCGGGGCAGGGGTCGCCGTGGATGAGGTCGTGGTGGCCGGTGGGGTCGAGCCGGTCCAGCAGGTCGGCGAGTTCGGTTTCGGCGTCGGCGCGTACGGCGATGCCGAGGGCGGCGGCCAGGGCGAGGAAGGCGTCCGCGTCGGCCGGGGTGGGGCCGTGCCAGGGCGGGAGGGTGCCGGTGTCGGCCGGGGTGGTGACGGCGTGCAGGCGGGCCAGGGTCTCGGCGTAGCGGATGGGCCAGGCGCCGGTGCGCCGGTTGGGCAGCTGTTCCAGGACGAGGAGGCGGTGGGCGGGATCGCTGGCGATCAGAGCCGGGGCGACCGGGGGGTGGGCGCGGGCGGCCAGGCGCAGGGCGGTGGCCTCGCGGGTGTGCCGCTCCCCCGCGTCCATGTTGTCGAGGCCAGGCTCGGGGCCGCCGATGATCTGTTTGACGATGGCGGGCTGGCCGTGGAGTTCGATGCGCCAGACGCGGGAGCGTGGGCTGCTGCCGAGCCGCTGGGGGTTGGCGGGGGTGCCGAGGGTGTCGTACAAGGTGGGGGCCAGGGCAGCGGGAGCGGATTGTCAGTCACTGTTCGTAGTCTATGGTCGTCGGCGGGAGGAGGTGCGGGGTGACGGGCATTCCGGAGCGGAAGCTGGAGTTGGTGCGGAAGCTGCTCGCGGTGGCCGAGCATCCGGGCACGGATCCGACCGAGGCGGCGGTGTATCTGGAGAAGGCGTATGCGGTGATGGCCGCGTATGGCATCGAGCAGGCGATGCTGGCCGACGCCGGGATGGTGGCCGATGAGGTGGGACAGCTGACGGTCACGGTCGGTAATCCCTATCAGGCGGATCGGCGGGCGCTGCTGGCGGGGGTGGCGGCGGCGTTGCGGTGCCGGGCGATCTACTGGCGGTCGGGGCGGGAGTCGGTGGTGCGGGTGGTGGGGTTCGGGTCGGATCTGGCGGTGGTGGAACTGCTGTTCACGTCGCTGTGCCTGCAGATGGGGTCGGGGGTGTTGCGGGTGCGGGCGCCGGAGGGGCTGGCGACGGTGAGTTTCCGGAAGAGCTGGATGGCGGGGTTCGTGCATCGGGTGTGTGAACGGCTGGGTGAGGCGGAGCGCCGGGCGGCCGCCGACAGCGCGGCGAGCACGGCGGGCGGCCGGTCGGCGGAGCTGGTTCTGGTGGATCGGCGGGCGCAGGTGAGCCGGGTTTATGAGGAGATGTTCCCGCGGGTGCGGCGTGGGGCGCGGCGGCGGTTACGGGATTGGTCGGGCTGGGAGGACGGGCGGGCCGCGGGCGACCAAGCGGATTTGGAGGCCCCGCGTGTGGGTTCCCAGCGGCCGGCGGGGTTGATCGGTCCGGATACCGCGTGATCAGGGCATCCCGGCGAACCCCGCGCTCCTCCCCCAGCCTATTGACGTCGACGTGCGTCCCCACCCCGGCTCAGCTGCGAAGCGCATGTCGGTCGCGACTTATTCGCTGGCCGAAGGCATCCGGTGTCGGCCCGTCAGCTCCATGGGAAGGCGCGGCGGTGACCGAAACGAGGGGTCAGGGCTGGAATGGGGTGACGGCGGTGACCGCGGTGACGGGGATGGGGCCGTAGATGTGCGGGAAGGTTTCGTCGCTGCCGGTGGGGGTTTCGTGTTTCACGGGGCAGCCGAGGAGGTCTTCCTGGATGTGGAGGAGGAGCAGGGGTTCGGTGACGGTCGTGTAGTAGCGGGCGGCGACGCCTCGGGCTTGGGCGAGATCGGCGGAGGCGTGGATGAAGCCTTCCTGTTCGAGGGTGCGGCCGAGGGTGGAGACACGGTAGTGGCCGCTGGCCTGAGCGTGGGCCCAGTCGGAGGCGAGGGCCAGGTGGAGAATCATGGCGTGGACTTTAGCGTGCGGTCCGCGGTGCGAATTGACGGAGGGGCTGCTCGCGCCGTACCAGGGGACGTTTATGTCTAGTGGCCCTTCAAGGCGCGGCCGCGCATGGAGAGGGCGAGTAGTGCGGTGATCAGGTAGATCATGGCGCCGCCCCAGGCCGCGTCCCAGGCAGCCTCGAAGGCGCCTTCGCGGGCAAGGATGAGCTGCACCGGGTACATCAGGAAGGTCGAACCTGCGGCCGGGTAGAGCGCGAAGCGCCACGGGTGCTGGAGTGACCAGCGCCGGGTCTGCTGGGTGACCTGGTCCCCCCGGTCCGGCTTGGAGATCGCCCCGATCCCCGAGATCAGCGAGAACAGGGTGATGCCCACGTAGAGCGCCCCGCTCAGGTCGACCGACCCGATGGCCAGCCCCAGCAGCAGGCTGGTCGTCGTGACGGCTCCCCCGGCCACGGCCGCGGTCTTCCAGGGAGCGCCGCGAAGCGCGGCACCCGCCAGCAATGTCTCCTCGCGTCGTGTGGGTTCGTTCATGCCTTCAGCCTGTTTGTCCGCTCGCTTTCGTCGCATCGGGGAAGTCCCTGACCTGCCCCTGACCCTGCTTGGGCATGCCGACCCGCGGGACCGCCCGATTCCGGTGCCATTACGAGCCAAGATCAGTCCTCAGCATGAGGCCGCGCGTCGGCGACCGGCCGGTCGGTGTCGTGAGGTCATCCGATCCGCTGCATGGCGCGCTCGCGGCGCGCGGTCACGCTGGAGCCCGATTCGCCGCGTGCCATCCGCCGTAGCACGACCGGCGCCACGAGCAGGCCGAGCACCGCCCAGGTGCCCAGGACGCCGACGGTCTCCAGGTGCCGCCAGGACTCGCCGATCTCGATGGCGACCGCCGAGTCCGGCAGGAGGGCCGAGCGCATGCCGAGTCCCATCCAGTAGATCGGGAAGATCTGGGCGATCCCCTGCAGCCATTCGGGCAGCGCGGTGATCGGGTAGAAGATGCCGGAGATCCCGATCAGGGCGAGGTACGGCAGCTGGACCAATCCTTGGGCGCGTGCGCTGGTGAAGACCGAGCCCAGGACCGCGCCGATGGGCAGGGTCGCGACCAGGCCCAGTGCCAGCACCCAGGCCAGGGTCGGCCAGGATCCCGGGCCGACCTCCAGTCCGTCGACGAGAAGCATGGCGGGCACGAGGAAGATCACCAGGTCGGCCAGCAGGCCGCCGGAGATCGAGATCACCTTGCCGATGAGGTAGGCGGGCATCCCGTGCGGGGTCGCCTTGGCCCGCAGCAGGGTGCCGTCCTCGCGGTCGGCGGTGAGCTGCTGGCTCATGCTGATCACGCCGACCGAGGCGTTCATGCCGAGGATGCTCGGCAGGGCCAGGGTGCCCAGCAGGAGGCCGCTGGATCCGAACGACGTGTTCCGGATGAAGAACATGGCGGCCACCATCAGCCCGGGCCACAGGAAGTGTGAGAACAGCTCGGCGCCGTTGGTGAACGACTGCCGTAGCTCGATCAGGCCGCGGGACCAGCCCGCGCGCAGCGCGATCGTGGCGGGGTTCATCGGGTGACCTCCGGGGTCGATTCGGCCTGGCGTACCAGGGCGAGGTAGGTCTGCTCCAGCGAGGCCCGGTGGACCTCGAGCTCATAGATGTCGTCGCCGTAGCGGGCGAACAGGTGGCGGGCGAATGTGGTCGAGTCGGCGGTCCTCTCGACGAAGCGCTGTCCATCGCGCAGCCAGCGCACCTCGTCCTCGCCGGCGATGCGCCGCGCCAGCTCGGCCGCGGTGCCGTCGGCGATGATCCGTCCGCCGTTCAGGACCAGGATGCGGTCGGCGAGCTTCTCGGCCTCGTCCAGGTCGTGGGTGGTGAGCAGGATGGTGGTCTCGCCGGCGGCGGCCATGGCCCGTACGAGGTCGTGGAACTCGTGCCTGGCGTGCGGGTCGAAGGCCGCGGTCGGCTCGTCGAGGAACAGCAGCTCGGGTCGGCCCGTGAGGCCGATCGCCACGTCCAGCCTGCGCCGCTGGCCGCCCGACAGTGTCCTGATCTTCTTGTCGGCGTGCTCGGTCAGGCCGACCGCATCGAGCAGCTCGTCGGGGTCCCAGGGCCGCTGGATCTCGGGGGTGGAGTAAGCGGCGTAGTAGGTGCCGAGGTGGGCCAGGAACTCGCGGACGCGCCATTTGCCGTGGTCGCGCCAGGACTGCAGGACGATCCCGAGCCGGGCCCGCCATCGCTCGTCGCCGTGCGCGGGGTCGGCGCCGAGTACCTCGACCCGGCCCTGAGAGCGGGTGCGGAAGCCCTCCAGGATCTCGATCGTGGTCGTCTTGCCTGCGCCGTTCGGGCCCAGCAGGGCCAGCACCTCGCCGGTGCGGGCCTCGAATGTGACGTCGTGCAGGACGTCGACCGAGCCGTAGCGCATGCGCAGCCCGTCGACGTGGAGCACGACCTTCTCGCTCGTCGTCATGAAATGACCTCTCTTTGTGAGCGGACACCCTCGCGCCAAAACGCATGCGGCAGGACTCGTCGTGAGGGCATGACGCATCACCGCCCGAATCGGCAGGACCGCATCGCGGGGTGGGCGGCCGCGGCAAGGGATGGGTAATCAGGCGGCTCAAAGGTCGTCTGGCCGCGCTTAGGAGGAGAAACCGGACGGCATGTCTGCCAGGGCGGCCAGGACGTGCGGGAGAGTGAATCGGTGGGACGGATTACCAGCTCTCGCTGGCGAGCGTCTCGCGGGCGCGTGCCATCAGGCCCACCCGGTCGACCCCGGCCAAGGCGAGCGCGCGGGGTACGGTGCCGATCTCGGTGTTCAGGACGCCGAGCAGCAGATGCGCGGGCCGCAGGTCCTTCTTGCCGGTGGCGGCGGCGAAGCCGCGTTCGAGCGCGAGCCTGGCCGAGGGGCCGATCTTCGGCGAGTGCTTGGGATCGCGGCTGGGCGTAGGGAGGTCGAAGGAGGCAAGGGACACCCCGACCGCGTTCAGGCTGTGCTCGAACTCCCGGCCCAGCGCCTCCCTGATGGTCTGGCGGCCGAGGCTCGCCGAGGTCAGGACGCGGTGTGCGGCCGTGTCGTCGAGAGAGGCGATCGCCAGCAGGAGATGGTGGGCCTCCACCGCCGCGGAGCCGTCCTCCTGCGCCTCGGCCGTTCCCCGCACGATGACCGCGTTGATGTAGTGATCGATTGCGCTCACTGTCGTCTCCTCAGCGCGACGCCCCCGGCGATGAGCCGCTTGGCGTGCTTCTTGTGGACCGCCTGCCGGGTGACGCCGAGCGCTTCGGCGACCTCCGGCCAACTCCAACCCGACCGCATGGCCTGCTCCACGGCAGCGTCCTCCAGCTGATCGGCCAGGCGCCGCAGCGCCACCACCGCCGCCAGCGCATCGCTGGGGTCGTTGGGAACGGGTACGTCTTCCGCCGACATATAAGCAACCGTAGTTGACTAAGAAGGAAATAGTCAACCTAGATTGCTTAGCCGGAGCGGATGCGGCCCGGGAACGAGCACATGCCAAACGATGGAGCGCCGCTCCCTCCTGGGGACCCGGCGTTCGAACTTTACCAACCGGATGGTAAAGTTCGGTCATGGCAACAGACACGAAGCGGCGGGTTCTGGACGGCGCGCTCGATCTGCTCCGCGCGGAAGGGGGCGGGTCGATCACTTTGGATGCCGCGGCCAAGCAGGTCGGGCTGACCAAGCCCGGGCTGATGTACCACTTTCCGACGAAGGACGCGCTGATGCTCGCCGTCGTCGACCATGTGGCCGCCCGGTGGGAGGAGCTCATGCTCGACCGGTTGGGGCAGCCGGTGGAGACGGCATCGCCGTACCAGCGGATCCGGGCCTACGTCGAGGTGGCGCTGACCGGGCAGTTCGATCGCGCGGACTTCGCCATCTTTTTCGACGCCCTGTATCGCGATGCCCTCACCGCGGCCTGGGTGCGCCACTTCGAGCCGTGGCTGGATCTGCCCGACGACCTGCCCGGGCAGGCCAGGGGCAGGCTCACGGCCGCGCGGCTCCTGGCCGACGGCTACTGGATGGCCGCCGCCACCGACGTCTTCCCCGTCCCGGCACAAGACCGCGCACACCTGCTGGCGGTTACCGAAGAACTCCTGAAAGCCGAGACCGCCTCATGAGGAAATGGCTGCTGCTGCTCGCCGCGATCCTGCTCGAAGTCACCGCCACGCTCTCGCTGCGCGCGGCCCTCGACCACGCGGCCTGGTTCGCCGTCGTGGCGATCGGCTACATCGCCGCGTTCGCCGCTCTGTCCTTCCTGCTGCGCCTGGGGATGGGCATCGGCGTCGCGTACGGCATCTGGGGCGCCTCCGGAGTCGCCCTCACCGCCGTCCTGGCGACGGTCATCTTCGGCGACCCGCTCACCGCGACGACGGGCCTCGGCATCGCCCTGGTCATCGGCGGCGTCCTGTGCGTCGAACTCGGCTCCCAGGTCGCGCACGCCCGCAAGGATGGAGTCACCTCATGACCTTGGTCTTTCTGGCGGGCGCGATTCTTTCCGAGGTCGGCGCCACCTTGGCGCTGCGGATGGCCGCGCAGGGCGGGGGCACGAAGAAGTGGTTCATCGTGGTGGCCGCCGGCTATCTGGCCGCCTTCGTCTTCCTCACCCTCGCCCTGGACGGCGGACTGGCCCTGGGCATCGCCTACGGCATCTGGGCCGCCTCCGGCGTCGCCCTGACCGCGCTCGCCTCCCGGATCCTGTTCCACGAACCTCTCACCAAGGTCATGGGTCTCGGCATCGGCCTCATTGTCACCGGCGTCCTGCTCATCGAGCTCGGAGCCGCCCACTGACATCCTTGGCGGCGCGGAGGGTGTTGAGGGCTCGGGTGAGGGTGTCGTGGGCGGCTGTTCCCGGGCGGGCTTCGACGGTGGTTTCGATCCAGAGGCCGGACAGCAGGGTGGCCAGGAAGCGGACGTCGGCGGGGGTGTGCGGGTAGCGGTCGCGGCGCAGGGCGGTGGCGAGGGCGGCGTCGCAGCCGTCGGTCCAGGTGCGGGCGATGGCCTGGAGGACGGGGTCGCGCCCGGCGTGGACGTAGAGCTCCCACAGGCCGAGCTGGCGGGCCCGGTCCTGTCCGACCAGGGCGGTGAGCCGGTCTACGAGCGAGCCGGGACCGTCGAGGATGGCGCCGGTGGCGGCGAGTTCACGTTCGACGAGCCGGGTGAAGGCGTGGGCGACGAGCTGGTCGCGGGAGTCGAAGTAGTAGGTGGTGGCGGCGAGGGGAACACCGGCCTGGTGGGCGACCGCGCGATGGGTGACGGCGGGAAATCCGCCGTCTTCCAGAAGGGCGACGGCGGCGTCCAGCAGAGCGTCGCGCCGTGCCTGGGCACGCTTCTGAGTGGCCTTTCCGGACGCGTGGCGGGCACCGGTGGCAGGCTCGTCGGGCCCCTCTCCCGCAGGTACGGAATGCCCATGGCCAGGCTGAGGGGTGCCGGCCTGGAAAGGGCTGGGTTGTGGGTGGCTGGTCAATGGGATCCGGTGAGGTTGATGAGCACGACGCCGCCGATGATGAGCAAGATTCCACCGGCTTTGGCGAGGTTCATGGATTCATCGAGGAACAGCGTGCCGATCGCGGCGACGGCGGCCGTGCCGATGCCCGCCCAGACCGCGTACGCGACGCCGACAGGCATCTGCAGCTTGAGCGCCTGCGACAGCAGGACGAAAGAGGCGACGTAGCCGATGACAACAAGCACAGCCCAGCCCTTGTGGGCGAATCCGTCACTGAGCTTGAGCGCGGTGGTGGCCAAGACCTCGGATACGATCGCGCAGCCCAGCAGGATCCACGCCATGACATCTCCTCAAAACGGTACGCTTGTCCCAGTTTAGCCGACCGCCCGGATACGCCGATCACGAAAGCCCATGACGAGCAGACAGGCCCCCTTGCCAGGGCACACAGCACCCAAGGAAAGATCCGTTATCGTGCGTCGCGTATCCCGAGAATGTATGCCGCAGTAAGCGCGACGGCACGGTCCTCGTCATGTGACAGATCCGCGAGGGCTCGTGACGCTGTGGTTCCCGGGATGTCCGCGAGCGCCTGGGTCAGCCGTCGACGGGCGGACGATTCAACGGCGCCGTGGGCGAGGCGATCAACGAGCCTGGTGGCGATCTGATCCGCCAACGCGGGAGGACTCGCCAGCGCGTTCAGCGCATCGGCCGCATCGACGTCATTCGTCCCCTCGACGACCATGTCGATGAGCGTCGGGACCGCGTCGGCCACTCCACGTGCCCCGAGTGCCAGCGCCGCATACCTGCGGACCACGATGTCGGGGCTCGTGAGGGCGTCCCGCAGCAGCGCGGTCGCCTCACCGTCCGGAATCTCGGCGATGGACTGGACGGCACGTTTGCGCACCTCGGCCACCGGTGAGCCGAGGCCCTCCGCCAGCAGCGCCAAGGCGTCATCGCCCGATTGCGCCAGAGCCCATCGAAGGGCTCCGGCGACGTTGGGGTCCGTCTCGCTCAGCGCTGCCTCGACGAGTGCTTCCACTGGCACCGGAACCTCTTCGACCGAGGACAAGGCCGCGCGCTGGCGCTTGCCGGCGCTCTTCGACCCCAGCGCCTGGAGGAGCGCGACGATCTGGAGGACGTCCTCCCAGCCTGCGGGTTCCGCGGCGCCGATCCGGCGCAGTCGCGTGAGCAGCTCCGTCTCAGCGGCGATGCGTTCTCGCGTCTGGCGGATGAGGTCGTCGACGAGCTCCGAGGGCGTGAAGTCCGGATCATCGAACGCGCGCCTGACTTCACGCAGCGACAGCCCCAATGACCGCAGGCTCTCGATATGGAAGATCCGCCGGATGTCCTCGCTGGAGTACTCGCGATAGCCGGCATCGCTGCGACCCGTTGGCCGTACCAGGCCGAGCGAGTCGTAATGCCTGAGCATGCGGGCGCTGACCCCGGCCCGACGTGCCACCTCACCGATCAACACTGCCCCGTCACTCCTCCTTGCCGGTGCCGCCGAGGGCCACGACGCGCTTCGCCTCCTCGATCGCGAACCCGAACGCGGCATCCGGGTCGCGCAACAGCCGTTCCGTGGCGATCGCGTGCGCGCGCACCCGCGGGTCGAGGTCCGTCATCGCGGCGCGCAGCGTCGGCACGATCACCTCGCCGAGCGCGATCAGCGCCCGGCTGAGGCTCAGCTGCATCTCGCGTCCGCCGCGCCCGAGCTGTGTCGACAACACTTCGGCCAACCCGGGCTCTTCACCTGCGGGCACGAGCACGACCGCTGCCCGCCAAGCGCTCCGCGCCACCTCATCGTCGGCGTCGGACAGCAGCGCCCGGGTGATCGCCGGCCACGCCTGCCGATCCCCGATCTTGGACAGCGTGTGCAATGCCTGGCTTCGCGCCTGCGCACGCTCCGAGCGGACTTCCTTGAGCAGCTCTGGGACCGTCATCGACGCCGAGTGGCGGGTGAGTGCCCACGTCAGCATGTCGCGCACATAGAATTCGGGCTCGATCGCGGATCGTTCGATGAGCTTGTCGATGAACCGCGGGTCAGGGGTCGTGCCGGCCGCCAGGGCCGCTCGCAGCCGCACCGACGAGCTGCTGTCCTCCAGCCCTTGGAGAGCTTGAATCGTATCCGTGTCCTGTTTCGGCATGGCCATCGGGACCACCTCCTCGGCAACAGTGAAGACCTTGTCACCGTGTCAAGGTCAAGCGAGGTTGTCGCGCATGCGGTTGAGCATGGCGAGGAGTTGGGTGATCTCGGTGGTGGTGAAGCCGCGGAGCAGGCGGGTGTTGGCGCGGCCGAAGCTGGGGGCGATCTTGGGGAGGAGGGCGCGGCCTGCCGCGGTGAGTTCGATGACGATGGAGCGGCGGTCGGCGGGGTTGCGCTGGCGGCGGATGAGGTTCTTGGCTTCGAGGCGGTCCAGGAGGCGGGTCATGCCGGCGGTGTCGGTGCCGAGGAGGGCGGCGAGGCGGTTGGGGGTGTTGCCGGCGGCGTGCATGAGGAGGGCGGCCTGCTGGGAGGTGACGTCGAAGGGGGCGAGGTCGTCGTCGAGGGCGGTGCGCAGGTCGCGGGCGACCTGGGTGAGCTGGGCGCCGCCCGCGAGGACGAGGTCGAACGGGGGTGCGGGGTCAGGGGTGGCGTCCATGGTCGTCATGGTAGCTGCCCCCGAATTAACTGCTCCGGCATTTGCTGTCGCGACAGCTAAGTGCTAGCTTCGCGGCCATGAACGATGCCCCCCACGTCGACTCCCGCGTACTGGTGGCCGGTGCCGGGATCGGCGGCCTGTGCCTGGCTCAGGGCCTGCGCCGGGCCGGGGTCGGCGTGACCGTCTTCGAAGCCGACCCGTCCCCCGCCTGCCGCGGCCAGGGCCACCGGATCACCCTCAAGTCCGCGGGCGTGCAGGCCCTGCGCTCCTGCCTACCCCCCGAGCTGTACGCGCTGTGCCTGGCCACCTCGATCCGCCCGGCCACCACGATGACCTTCACCGACGAGCGGCTGACACCCCGGTTCAGCAAACCCATCCCGGCGCTGCCGCCCGAGGAACACCTGGGCGTCAACCGGCTGACCCTGCGCGAGATCCTGCTGTCCGGCCTCGGCGGCGACGTGCGCTTCGGCGCCGCCTTCGAGTCCTTCGACCGCACCGCCGACGGCCGCGTCCTGGCCCGCTTCGCCGACGGCTCCACCGCCACCGGGGATCTCCTGGTGGGCGCCGACGGCACCGGCTCGGCCGTGCGGCGGATCATCGCGCCGCACGCGGAACTGGAGGATCTCGGCGGTTTCGTGTACGGCCGGACCACGATCACCCCCGGCCTGCTCGCCTGGCTGCCCGAGGTGCTGCTGGACAGCTTCAACCGGGTCACCGGCCCGGTGGGCGCGATGTCGGTGGCCACCTGCCGCCGCCACACCCCCGCCGCGGGCCCCGGCCTGACCGGCATTCCCGATTATCTGGCCTGGACGGTCGACGGCTGGCCGGACGGACCGCCCACCGGCGCCCGTCCCGAGGAACTGCACCGGCTGGCCGCCGAGATGGTCGGCGGCTGGCACCCGGCGGCACGCCGCGTCGTGGCCGAAGCCGACGTGGCGGCCACGTTCGCGGTGCGCCTGCGCTCAGCGCTCCCGTTCCCGCCGTGGCAGGCCCCGGGCGTGACCCTGCTCGGCGACGCCGCGCACACGATGTCGCCGGGCCGCGGCGAGGGCGCGAACATCGCGTTGAAGGACGCCGCCCTGCTGGCCGCCGAGATCACGGCCGCGCGCCCCGGCGGCCTGGCCGCGGCGGTGGCGCGGTACGAACGAGAGATGTTCGCCTACGCCTTCGAAGCGGTCGCCGCCTCCCGCGACCACCCCTTCGCTCCCCGGCGCCGGTAAACGCGGAAGCGTTTCACCGTAGCGGCGCGAAGCCGGCCAGGACGCGGCCAATCGAGGAGCGGCCTTCGCGAGCAGGGGCGTTCCATCCCGTTCCACCCGGGGTTGCGGGAACAGGTGGCGGACGCGGTCGAATGCGTGTTCTACTGATCTCTATGCCATGGGATGCTCTCCCCCTGCTGGACGGGGGCCCGCAGCGGCCGCGGATCGAGCGGCAGGCGGTGACCCGGGAGTTCGGCGGTCTGACCTGCTACGAGGTGGCGGCGCGGGTGGCGCTGGAGCGGATTCCCGCGGCGGCGGAACTGCCGTTCGGGTGGGCGGCCAGCCCCTACCGGGGCTGCCAGGCGGGGTGCCGGTACTGTGCGGGCCGGCGCGGGCACCGCTATCTCGGCCTGGACGCGGGCGACGATTTCGACTCGCGGGTCGTGGTGAAGACGAATCTGGCCGACCGGCTGCGCCGGGAGCTGGCCTCGCCGCGCTGGCAGGGCGAGCCGGTGGCCTTGGGCCTGACCGGGGACTGCTACCAGCCCGCGGAGGAGACCTACCGGCTGATGCCGCAGATCATCCGGGCGCTGGCCGAGGCGGGCAATCCGTTCACGGTGCTGACCAAGAGCCCGCTCATCCTGCGGGACGCGCCGGAGCTGCGGGAGGCGGGCAAGCTCACCCGGGCGCGGGCGGCGGTGTCGGTCGGTTTCGTGGACGAGAAGATCCGGCGCGGTCTGGAGCCGGGCGCGGCGGGGGCGCAGCGGCGGCTGGAGGTGTGCGCGGCGCTCAACGACGGCGGCGTGCCGTGCGAGGTGCTGATGGCGCCGATCCTGCCGTTGATCACCGATTCGGCCGACCATCTGCGGGCCACGGTCCGGCGGGCGGCCGAGGCCGGGGCGGTCGCGGTCACGCCGGTGGTGCTGCGGCTGCCGCCGGGGGCGCGGGAGTGGTTCATGGCGTGGCTGGAGCGCGAGCATCCCGGCCTGGTCCCCCGCTACGCCGCCCTGTACGGCAAGTCGCCCGCCGCGCCGCCGGAGTATCGGGCGGGCATCGCGGCGCAGGTGGCGGTGCTGGCGGAGACGTACGGAATCGGGCGTTCCGCCCGCGGGTGGAAGCGGCGCCGCTCCCCCGCCCGCCAGCTGTCGCTGGTGTGAGCCCCGGGCTCGTGGCGGGCCCTCAAGCCCCGCCCTGTACGGTTAAAGCATGTTCAACCGTAAGCCCATCGAGGAGCGTATCGCCGATCGGGTCGCCAAGCGGCCGCCGCTGAAGGAGGGCAAGCACTTCGAGCACAAGCCCGCCCTCATCGTCTTCCTGATCGTGATCGGCCTGGTGGTGGTGAAGTTCATCGGCGCGTTCCTGCTGATGCGACTGGGCGTGCACTAAGAGGGCGTTGCGTGAGACGAGCCCGGTGCCGGACTCGGCCTGGATCCGCCTGCCGGTGCCACTCAGCTTCGCAGCACCGCTCAGTGGATGGAGCCGGGCAGGGAGGGGCGGGCGGCCTGCGCGAGGACGGTGGCGATCTGGGGGGCCTGGGTCTCGGGGAGGAGAGCGGCGGTCACGGCAAGGTGCGGGGCGGCCTGCGGGCGGATCTGGTATGGAGTGCCCGGGGCGCAGCCGATGCCGTGGCTGCTGAGCAGCATCAGGGCGGCGGCCTCGTTCTCCACCGGCACCCACACCACGATGCCGTCCTGGCCGCCGACCTGTACGCCCTGGTCGGCTAGCGCGTCGACCAGGGCCGTGCGCCGCCGGGCGTACTGACGGCGGGCCTGCTGTACCTGCTGTTCGGGCTCGGCGTGGGTGAGCAGGTCCAGCAGCAGCCACTGCAGTAGCCGACTGGTCCAGCCCTGACCCAGATGGCGGCGCCTGATCAGCGGGTCCATCAACGCGGCCGACCCGCCCACCGCGGCAAGGCGCAGATCGGGGCCGTGCGACTCGGAATAGGCGCGGATGTGCACAGCCAGATCCGGCACGTGTTCGCCGACGGTGACCAACGGCGTGGCGGCGATGCCGGCGCACAGGTCGAACTCCACCAGCAGGACATCTTGGCCCCGTAGGACCGCGGCCAGCTCGGTGGCTCGCTCGGGGGCCAGGCACATACCGGTCGGGCTGTGCGCGCGTGGTTGCAGGAACACCGCACGCACACCGGCGTCGAGCGCGTCGCGGAGGGAGGAGGGGACCGGGCCGGCCTCATCGAGTTCGAGGGGGACGATCCGTGCGCCCGTGGCCTCCAGCAGGTCCAGCAGCGGGGGGTAGCTGGGGTGCTCGACCGCGACGCGGTCACCGAACTGCAGGCAGGTCATGGTGATCAGGTCGAGTGCGTCGGTGGCCCCGTCGGCCATGGTGATGATCTCGGCGGGCGAGGGCCAGTCCGCCATCAGGTGGTCGCGAAGCTGTGGCACGATGGGTTCGGCCAGGAAGCTTTCCAACGTTCCGCCGCGCGGGACGCGCTGCAGCGACGGCCCCAGGTCGGGCAGCAACGCCGGGTCGGGCAGCCCGGTGGACAGGTCGATCTCGAAGCGTCCCTCGTATTGCAGGGCGCGGCGGTGCCGGACCGGTCCCTGCCCGGCGCCGTCGGCGACGACGGTGCCGCGGGCGCCGTCGGCGTGGATGAGGTTGGCCCGCGCCAGCAGGCGCCAGGCCGCGCTCACCGTCGTCGGGGAGAGGCTGAGTTCCCGGGCGACGGCGCGTATGGATGGCAGTCTCTCCCCCGGGACGACCGCACCGGCTCGTACGGCACGGCTGAACGCGTCGGCCAGGCCACGGGCGCTGAGCTCGGTCAGCTCCGCCTTTACCGCTTCGATCATTACTGTAATGTATCGTTTTTCGGTTTGTACTGCCATGTGGCGGTACATCGTCGTCGCGGACGGGTCGTCACGGCGGTGGGGGCGCGGCGCCGGCCGGGCCGGAGTTCGTCCAGCCGAGGTTCGTCCAGACGGTGCGGTCCGGTCGGCCCAGGGCGACGCGCACGGCCGGGGGCGAGGTCAAAGTGAACTCCGCGCTGCAGAACGTCGCACTGGCCCGCTCGGGAGTGGGTAGCACGCACACCCCGTCCGACGACGAGCTGAGCAGCGTCTCGAGGTCGCCGGACGCGCGTACCCGGTCAAGACCGGCTCTCAGGGCCTGCAGCCGTTGGTAGGTCGTCGGGGATATCTGGCGGACGGCGGCGACGTCGCCGGCGATGGACTCGTCGGGCCACCACAGTGGATGGTTGGTGTGCACGAGTTCGTCTCGCCGCGGCCCGGCCGCCCATCCGCGCGCGGAGCACTCATAGCTGTGCAGGCCATGCCGGTCGGCGATGGCGTAGTGCTGGCCGGAGGCGTGCGGCACGGAGGTCAGGTAACCGGCGGCCGTAACGGCGTCGCGGTGCCCGAGCACCTCGCGGACGATGAACGCCACCGGCATCCCGGTGGCGGCGGCCGGCAGTATGCCCAGGGTGTTCACGCAGCACGCCAGGCCGGCGGCGTTGACGCCGAGGAGCCCGATCAGCCCGGCGGCGGTCAGGACGAGTTGGTCGGGCCGCCGGCCGTCGCCGGCTATGCGCAGCACGGCCTGGGAGCCGTCCATCGACAGCGGCAGGTCCATGTTCTGGCCCAGCACGAAGTCCGGGCCGTTACGGACGGCAGTGCCGATGACGCTGCACCCGGTGTTGCTCTTGCGGTCGAACCGCCACTGCTCGTCCATCATGTTGTAGACCAGCATGTCGTCGGCCGGCTGGTTGCTGGCCGCGGCGATCGCCAGCACCTCCTGGTAGAGGTCGGGGCTGGCCGATGCGATCGTCTTGACGAAGCCGGTGGAGGCCAGGAACGCCCGCACGTAGGCTCGCGGGCCATCGCCGGTGCGCCGGCCGATGTCGGCCCGCCAGCGGTCCAGACTGTCAGCGATCAGGTCCCGTAGCTCCTCGCCGTGCGCGGCGCCGCGCGATGCCCCGTCGCCGGACATGTCGATCAGCCTGCCGCAAAGCCCGTTACCCGGGGAATCGGACGGTCCCGGGGCGGCGGGCGGGTGGGCGGGATCTTCGGGGGTGGCACTCATCACGGCGGCTCGTTCCTTGCGGTCATCCGGCTTCAAGGCGGGGCACATCCCTCCGAAACATAAGTGACACATCATTGGTACACAAGAATATTTTTGTGCTGTCACATTCCTGAACAGGTAAAAGGCGCAATTGGGGCGATGATTTGTAACAGCACAAGATTGCTCTTGTGTGTGGACAATGGAGGGGATACGGTACGTGAACCATCGAGGAGGGAGGCGGAGTGGTGCGGACCTTCACACCCCAGACCGCCCTGGCCATGGCGTTCGTCAGCGCCTAGGACGGGTCCCCAGGCCGCGGAGCCTGACCCGTCAACTTGCAACAGTACAAGATTTCTATTGTGTGTTCGCATGGGAACACATAGCATTCCGGCACGTAAAACAGTGGTGCTTTCGTGATCGTCGGCGTTCATGGCCCAACGTGGGTTCTCGGGGTGCCCCGGGCTGAACGTCCCGGACGGCTTTGCGGAACGGCCACCGTGGAACAGGAGAGACAGATGGCGCGAGCATGGCCACTGTTCAAGTCGTCCACCCGTAGAAAATCTGCGCGCAGAGCCGAGATCGCGGTCGCCGTCGCGACCCTTGCCGCCAGCGTCTCGTGCGCCGCCGCAGGCGGCGGTTCCCCGGCGAAGGGCCCGAGCGGCGCGCAACTGGTCTGGGGCAAGTCGGCCGACGCCGATGTGCTGGACCCGCCGGCCGCCGGGAACGCCACGTCCTGGGAGCTTCTGGACCTCACGTACGAGAACCTTGTCGGCCTTGACGACGGCCTGAAGGTCGTGCCGGAGCTGGCGACCTCCTGGGATCAGATCTCCCCGACCGAGTACCTCTTCCACCTGCGTAAAGGGGTGAAGTTCGCCAACGGGCGCGAGTTGACCGCCGACGACGTCGTCGGCAGCCTGCAGCGCCTTATCGACCCCGCGACGGCCTCGATCTGGGCCGGCCAACTCGGGATCGCGAGCGTCGGCGCCGACGGGGACACGCGGGTGCGGGTGAAGTTGCTCAAGCCCAAGACGCCGTTCGTGGCGGCACTGGCCGGCAGTCCGGCGGCCGTGCTGCCGATGAAGGAGCTCAAGGCCGGCACGTTCGACCCCAAGAAGCAGCTTCTGGGCACCGGCCCGTTCAAGGCCGTGGCCCACTCCCAGGGCGAGTCGTGGACCTTCGAGCGCAACCCGTACCACTGGCGCACCGGAGTGCCGGCGGTCGACAAGCTCACGGTGCGCATCATGCCCGACGACGCGGCACGGGCGGCGGCACTGCGCGACGGCAGCGTGGATTTCACCACCTTCGAGGTGCCCGACTCCATCCGCCTGCTGGAAGGGCAGGCCAACGTCAAGACGGTGGTGCAGTCGACGACCGACTACTACCGGGTGGACGTCAACGCCACCTCCTCCATCTTCCGCGACGACCGGCTGCGCGAGGCGCTGGCCCTGTCGATCGACCGGGAGAAGATCAAGAACGTCGCGCTGGGCGGCGTGGGCCGCGCGTCGGCGGCCGTGCCACCCGCCTTCGCCGGGGTATGCGATCCGGCGACCGTCCCCTTCGGCAAGCCCGACGCCCAGCGCGCCCGGCAACTGGTGGCCGCCGCGGGCGCCACCGGCAAGACCGTGGAGATCAGCACCATCTCCCTGGTCCCGATGTCCTCCCCGATCGCCCAGGTCATCCAGCAGAACCTGCAGGACGCCGGCCTGCGCGTGCGCATCGCCGCGCTGGACATCGGTGCGGTGATGAAGCGCGCCTACAGCGGCAAGGACGCCGACTTCGACCTGGTGGTGAGCTGGTCGGCCGGCTATGCCGATCCGGCCATGGACCTCGCCTGGTACGACCCCGAACTCGTCGGCTTCAACAAGGGCTTTGTCAAGCCCGACCCGCGACTGCACTCGCTGATCTTGGACGGGCTGGCCACCGAGCCCGGCGACCGGCGCACCAAGCTGTTCCGCGACGCCTGCGAGCGCATCGCGCAGAACGCCAACATCATCCCCGTCGTGACCAAGGATGCGATCGTCGCGTACCGGTCGGACACGACCTCGGTCAGCATCCTGCCGGTGGAAGGGTACGCCCTGCCGCTGCGGCAGCTGGCCGAGTTCGAGGCCAAGTGATGGCGCCGTCCGGCGGCCTGCGCTACTTCGCCGGTCGCCTGGTCACCGGCGCGGTGACCTTGTGGGTGGTCTCCGTGCTGGTGTTCTCCGCCGTGCACCTGGTGCCCGGCGGTTACCCCGACATCGTCCTGGGGCCGGCCTCCTCTCCGCAGGTACGCGAGGCGCTGCGGGCCGAGTTCGGCCTGGACCGGCCGCTGGTGCTGCAGTACCTGGAATGGGTACGCCACGTGCTCACCGGCGACCTGGGCACCTCACTGGGCACCGGTGAGCCGGTGTCCGCGCAGCTCATGCGGCGCCTGCCGGTGACCGCCGAACTGGCGGGGCTGTCGCTGGCCCTGACCGTGCTGGCCGGGGTGCCGCTGGCGCTGCTGGCCGGGCTGTCGCGCGGGCGGTTCGGCCGCGGGCTGAGCCGGCTGGTGGGGTCCTCGGCGATGAGCGTCCCGGACTTCGTGCTGGGCAGCCTGCTGGTGTTCCTGTTCTCGCGGTTCTCCCTCGGCCTGCCGGTCGGCGGCTACGTGCCGCTGGCAGAGGACCCGGTGGCCAACCTGCGCTCCATGGCCCTGCCGGCGCTGACGCTGAGCGTGTTCGGCCTGGCGCTGGTGGTGCGGACCGGGCGCGACGCGGTGGCCGCGACCTTCAGCTCCCCGCACATCGCCGCCGCCCTGGCCCGCGGCGAGCGCATCGGCCAGGTGACCCGCCACCACGTCCTGCGCAACGCCGCCATCCCGGTGCTGACCGTGCTGGCCACCTACGCCGGTTATCTCATGGGCGGCGCGGTGATCGTCGAGAACCTGTTCTCCCTGCCAGGAGTGGCCCAAGCCGTGCTGAACGCGATCAACGGCCGGGACTACGCGACGGTGCAGGGCCTGGTCCTGGTCGCGGCGGCGGTGTTCATCGCAATCAACCTGCTGGCCGACTTCGCCTACGGCGTGGTCGATCCCCGAATCCGGGCCGGTCACCGCGGATGACGACCCCGACCACCACCACGCATCCCCAGGGACGGTGACCCCATGAGTGCCATTACCGCCTCACCTGCTTCGACCGGCCCGCCGCCTGCGGCGGCGCCGCGGCGGCACCTGCCCTTCCACGGCGACGCCCTGTCCCGGCTGGGCCTGCTCCTGCTGATCGGCTTCCTGCTGGTAGCGGTGTTCGGTGCCTGGCTGCCGCTAGGCGATCCGGAGGCGGTCAACGCCGGACCCCGGCTGGCGGCGCCCTCGGGGCGGCTATGGGCGGGCACCGACAGCCTGGGACGCTCGGTGCTGCCCCGGCTGGTCGAAGGGATCCGCACCACGTTCCTGCTGGCCGGCACCGCGGTGATGGTCACCGCCGCGGTCAGCGTGCTGCTGGGCATGATGGCCGCCTACTACCGGGGCCTGGTCGCCGAGCTGATCACCCGCGGCGCGGATGTGCTGTTCGCCTTTCCCGCACTGCTGCTGGCGATCCTGCTGGCGGCGATCGTCGGCCCGGGCGCGCCGGGAGCGCTGATCAGCATCGTGCTGATCTGCAGCCCGCTGATGGTACGCGTGGTACGCGCCGCGTCGTTGTCGGTGGTCGACCGGGACTTCGTGGTGGCCGCCCGGGTCGGCGGCGCCGGTCCGGGACGGATCCTGCTGGTGCACCTGCTGCCCAACATCGCGGGCCCGGCGGTGGTGCAGGCGACGTACGCGCTGTCGGTCGGCATGTTGCTCGAAAGCGGGCTGAGCTTCCTCGGCCTCGGCCTGCAGCCGCCAAGCGCCTCACTGGGCTCGCTGGTGCACGAGGGCGCGGTCTACCTGCCCATCGCGCCGTGGCTGGTGCTGATCCCCGGCACGCTGCTCACTCTGGCCATCATGGCGGTCAACCTGGTCGGCGACGGGTTGCGCGACGCGCTGGACGTACGCGGTGTGGAGGTGCGCCGATGAGCGCCGAAACGGGCTCGGCCGCCCCGGTGCTGGCCGCCACCGACCTGGTGATCGAGTACAGCACCCGGAACGGCCCCATTCGCTCCCTGGACCAGGCCACGCTCACCGTGGGATCAGGGCAGATCGTGGCGCTGGTCGGGGAGTCGGGGTCGGGTAAGAGCACGCTGGGCATGGCGACCGGCCGGCTCCTGGCCTCGAACGCGGTGTACGCCGGCGGGCTGCTGTCGGTGGCCGGCCGCCCGGTGTACGGCCCCGGCGCCCAGGGCGGCGAAGGGCTACGGGCGTTGCGGCGCGAGGTTCTGGCGTTCGTGTTCCAGAACCCGGTCGCCGCGCTGAATCCCACCATGCGGATTCGCCGGCAGATGGAGTTGGCCGGTCCCGCCGGGCGCGAGGCCCGGGATGGGTCGTCGGCGGCCGAGGCGCTGGGCGAGGTCGGGCTGACCGACGTGCCGCGGGTGCTGCGGTCTTACCCGCACGAGCTGTCCGGCGGAATGGCCCAGCGGGTCGGCATCGCGATGGCGCTGCGCCGCCGTCCCCGGCTGCTGATCGCCGACGAGCCGACCGCGGCCGTGGACGCGACGCTTCGGGCCCAGATCCTGAACCTGCTGGTGTCGCAGTGCCGCGACCAGGGGTGTGCGCTACTGCTGCTGACCCACGACCTGCACGCGGTGGCGCAGCACACCGAGCAGATCGCGGTGATGTACGGCGGCCGGATGGTCGAGCACGGCCCCACCGCCGAGGTGCTCGGCCGCCCGATGCACCCCTACACCCGCGCTTTGGTCGCCGCGCTGCCGGGCGAGGAGCGGCCCGGCCGGCGGCTGGAGGCGATCGGTGGCGTGCCGCCGGTGCTGCACGCCGGCTGCCCGGGTTGCGCCTTCGCCCCGCGCTGCCCCGACGCCCTGCCAAACTGCCGGGACGTGCGCCCCGCGGACGCGGCCGTCGCCGGGCGGACGCTCACCTGCCACCTGCATCCCGGCGAGATCGGCGACCCGTCTGCGGCGCCGAACGACGCCGGCCGCCCACGTGCCACCGAGGCCGGGCGGCGTCACCTGGACAAGGAACAGGAGGCGGCCAGATGAGCGTCCTCGACCACGGCCCGGTCGACCCGGCTCCGGTCGAGCCCGGCCGACCCCCGGTGGTCTCGGCGCGGGACGTCGTCGTCGCCTACCGGACCGGCCATGGCCGTCGCGCGGAGCAGGTGCACGCCCTCAAGGGCGTGTCGCTGGACATCATGCCGGGCCAGACCCTCGGCGTGGTCGGCGAGTCCGGCTCGGGCAAGACCACCTTGGGCCGGGTGCTGCTCGGCCTGGTCCGGCCCACCAGCGGTCAGGTCCTGTTCGATGGCCTGCCGGTGACCGGCCGGGGCACCGCCCGGCGGCTGCGCGGGCGGCTGCAGGTCGTGCTGCAGAACCCCGACTGGTCGCTCAACCCCACGCTGCACGTGTGGCGATCGGTCGCCGAACCGCTCGCCGTGACCGGCCGGACCGCGCGGCGCGCCCGCCGCGAAGCCGTCGCCGACATGCTCGTCCTGGTCGGCCTGGACCCGGCGTTGGCCGACCGGCACCCCCACCAGCTCTCCGGCGGTCAGCGACAACGCGTCGCCATCGCCCGAGCCATGATCACCCGGCCGGATCTGATCGTCTTCGACGAGGCGGTCACCGCCCTGGACGTCTCGGTCCAGACCCAGGTCCTCAACCTCATCCGCGACCTGCAGGCCGAGCGAGGCTTCGCCGCCCTGTTCATCTCCCACGACATCGCGGCCGTCCGCTACGTATCCCACGGCCTGGCCGTGACCTACCACGGCCAGATCGTGGAAAGCGGCCCGGTCGAGCGGTTCTACGACCGGGCCGAGCACCCCTACACCCGGCGGCTCATCGGCGCCATGCCCACCATCACCAAGCCCACCAGCACCATGCAAACGACCCGGCCGGTGAGCCGGCGAGAGAAGGACGACCTGCCATGACAGCACAGGCGACCCGCACCGCCTTCGTCGGCGCGACCCTGATCGACGGCACCGGAGCGCTGCCCGTCGCCGACACGGCGGTGGTGGTCGGCGACGGGCGCATCACCTGGGTGGGGGCGCGCGCCGACCTGGAGCACGCCCCGGACCTGCGTATCGTCGACACCGGTGGCAAGTACATGATCCCCGGCCTGCTGGACGCCAACGTCCACCTGCTCATCCATGTGGACCCCGACGTATTGCTCAGGTACGCCCCCGGCTGCTACGACGAGCTGGTGCTGGAGGCCGCCCAGATAGCGCTGCGCGCCGGCGTCACGACGGTCTTCGACACCTGGGGGCCGCTTGAGTCGCTGCGCCGCGTCCGGGACCGGATCAACGCCGGGCAGGCGATCGGCAGCCGGGTCTTCTGCGCCGGCAACATCATCGGCAACGGCGGGCCCTACTCGGCCGACTTCTTCCCCAACCTCGGCGCGGGCCTGAGCTCGTCGGTGGTGGAAGCGATCAACCGGCACTGGGAGCAGGGGGTCGGAGCCGCGCTGACCTGGATGCCGGCCGCGGACGTACGCGTGGCGGTGCGCGAGTACATCGCCACCAGTGACATCGACTTCGTCAAGTACGCCTCCAGTTCCCACGCCCACAGCCGGTTCCTGGCCCTGTCCCCCGACTCCCAGCGGGCGATCGTGGAGGAGGCGCACGCGGCCGGGATGACCGTGCAGGCGTGCACGCAGTCGCCCGAGGCGCTCAAGGCCGCCATCGACGCGGGCGTCGACCTGCTCCAGCATGGCGACGTCACCGGCCTGCACCCGATGCCGGAGGAGACCCTCGACCGCATCGTCGAACGGCGGCTGCCGTGCGTGGCGTTCCTGTACACCCAGCGGCACACCACCGCCTTCCTGGAGCGCAAGCCCCAATGGCACGGCAACGACGCCTGGGGCGAGGTCATGATGGTCAAGGACCTCAACGACCGCAAGCTCGTCAAGGCCGGCGCCATGCTGCTGCTGGGCAACGACATGGGCGTCTATGGGCCGACCGCCGAGACGAGCCCCATGTGGGGGCCATTCCAATCCGGCATTCCCGACGTGCCCACGCACCTGGGCCGCTCGCACATCTTCTGGCTACGCGCCGCCATCGAACGCGACATGGCGCCGATGGACGCGCTGCTCGCCACGACCAGCAACATCGCCCAGGCGTACGGCAGGCTGGACGAACTCGGCACCGTCGAGCCGGGCAAGCGGGCCGACCTGCTCATCCTGGACGCCGACCCGCTGGCCGATCCGGACAACTACGCCCGCATCGCGCACGTGGTGAAGGACGGCGAGCTCGTCGACCGCGACCGCCTGCCCGAGCACCCGGTCCTGACCCGGTGACCGCCGTCTTGAGTATCCGCCGCCGGGGAAAGGATGTGTGATCATGCGTGGCGACCTTCGGGACACCGCGGAGTTCGCGGCCGTGGCGGAGCACGTCCGGCGCCTGCACGAGCCGGCGTTCGGCCGGCCGCACGATCTGGCCGAACCGCACGTCACCGCCGACGGCGCCCGCGTCGTGGTCACCGGCTCGGTCTTCGACGAACTGATCGGCAGACCTCGTACCGGGCTGTACACCGTCGAAGGCGGCGCGCTATCGGCGGTGACCACCGCCGCCGGCTCGGCCCGGTGGGGGCGGTTCTCGCCGGACGGTGCCCGGCTCGCCTTCCTGTCCGACCGCGCCCGGCCCGGCGTGTTCCAGCTCTACCTGCTCGGCGCCGGCTCCCCGGGTGAGGCGGCCCCGGCGCCGTCCGTACCGGGATCGGTGGAATACGCCCACTGGTCGCCGGACGGGCGGCGGATTCTGCTCGGCGTGGCCGGCTTGGGCGCCGACCTGGCCGCGACCCAGGGCGCCGTGGCCAACACCACCGTCGACGCCGGACTGCCGGACTGGCATCCGCTGATCGAGGACGGCGCTACCGAGTCGGCCTGGCGCACCCTGTGGCTCTACAGCCTCGACGACGGCGACCTGACACAGGTCTCGGCTGGGGGCATGAACTGCTGGGAGGCGGCCTGGTGCGGTCTGTCCACCGTGGTGACGGTGGCGTCCGACACGCCCGACGAGGACGCCTGGTACACCTCCCGCCTCATGTCCATCGACACCGGTACGGGCACGACCCGGGAACTGCTGCGCGGCCGATTCCAGCTCGGCCTACCGGCCGGGTCGCCGGACGGCCGGTACGTGGCGGTCGTCCAGGCCGTCTGCAGCGACAGGTGGATCGTGGCCGGCGACCTGACCCTCATCGACCCGGCCTCGGGGACCACCTCCGGCATCGACACCGCGGGCACCGACGTGAGCTGCCTGCAGTGGATCGACACCGACCGGCTGGGCTACCTGGGACAGCGTCACCTGGACTCCGTCGCGGGAGTCGTGGACGTGCGCACCGGCGAGGTCACCGAGCTGTTCTCCACCTCCAATTCCTGCGGCGGCCTGTATCCCGACGGAGCCTTCACCCGCGACGGCAGGGTCGTGGTCGCCGAATCGGCTTACGGCCTGCCGCCCCAGGTCGCCGTGCTCGGCCCCGGCGCCGCCGGGGTGGCGGCATCCACGCGGCATGCCGGATGCGACTACCTGCTGTCGGTCGCGGGTTCCGCCGAGGCGATCACCTGGCTGGCGCCGGACGGCCAGGTGATCGAAGGGCTGCTGTGCCGCCCGGCGGGGAAGGGGCCCTTTCCGCTGGTGGTCAATATCCACGGCGGACCGGTCTGGGCCTTCCGCGACGCGTGGTCCATGAAGTCGCCCCTGGTGCCGCTGCTGGTGTCCCGGGGATACGCGGTGCTCAACCCCAACCCCCGTGGCAGCGGGGGCCGCGGCCGGGACTTCGCCGCGCACGTGGTCGGCGACATGGGCGGTGGCGACGCCCTCGACATCCTGGCCGGCGTCGACACGCTCGTGGGCAAGGGGCTGGCCGACCCCGCACGGATCGGCCTGATCGGGACGAGCTACGGAGGGTTCATGACGGCATGGCTGGTCACCCAGGATCAGCGGTTCGCGGCCGCGGTGCCGATCGCGCCTATCACCGACTGGTACAGCCAGTCCTTCACCAGCAACATCGCCGGCTGGGGGAACGCCTTTCTGCGCTGCGACCCCCAAGAGCCGGGCACGATGGCCCACACCCGCAGCCCGGTGCTGCGGGCCGGCAACGTCCGCACGCCCTGCCTCAGCGTCGCGGGAGCCGGTGATCACTGCACCCCTCCGGGCCAGGCACGCGAATTCCACCAGGCGCTGCTGGCCCACGGCGTGGAGTCGGTTCTGGCGATCTACCCTCAGGAAGGGCACGGGGTCCGCTCCTACCCGGCGATCACCGACTTGCTGACCCGCGTTCTCTCCTGGTTTTCCACCCACATGCCCCCGACGGCCTGATTACGCTCTCTAAGGCTCAGGACTCCGAGGAGTCCTCGCCCTTCAGGGCGCTGCCGCTCTTCCATTTGGCGTACGACATCTGCCAGAAGCCCCACCCGTTGTTCCACTCCAGCTCCCGGTCGGTGCCCACGACGGTGACCACGTCGCCGCGGTGGAAGTTGTCGTAGAACCACTTGGCCTGGGTGGGGGAGGCGTTGACGCAGCCGTGGCTGACGTTGGCGCGGCCCTGGGAGCCGACCGACCAGGGGGCGGAGTGCACGTACTCGCCGCTGTTGGAGATGCGGACGGCGTGGTTGACGATCTCCTTGTAGTAGCCGGGATCGCCTTCCTTCTTGCCCGGGGAGATCATGGTCTCGGGGTTGTGCTTGGACATGGTCAGGTGCACGCCGCTGGTGGTGGTGTATTCGCGGGTGGTGGCCTTGCCGGCGCTGATCTTCATGGTCTGGACGACCTTGCCGTCCTTCTTGACGACCATCATGTGGGTCTTGGTGTTGACCACGCTGACCAGGCGGGCGCCGATCTTGATGGTGTGGGTGAAGGACTTGGTGCCGTACATGTCGGGGCCGCCGCGGATGCCGGTGAGGTCGGCGGTGAAGGTGACCTTCTGGTGGGCGGGCCAGTACTTGGCGGGCCGGTAGATGACCAGGCGGTCGCTGATCCACCGCCAGGCGCCCTCGGCGGGCTTCTCCGCGTCGACCTTGAGGGCGGCCTCGACGGCGGCCTTGTTGGTGACGGCCTGGTTGAAGGTGACCATGATGGGCATGCCGACGCCGACGGTCTCGCCCTTGATGCCGGGGGTCACGTCGGCGACGGCCAGCTCGGCTTTGGGCTTGAGGGTGGTGAACTCGCTGGTCGCGGTGGTGGGGCCGCCTTCGCCGGTGGCCTTGGCCGACACGGTGTAGGTGCTGGAGGGCCGCAACGGCTTGTTGGAGGTCCACTTCGTTCGGTCGGCGTCGAATTCGCCCTCGACGTGTTCGCCGTCCGATTCGACGAGGACTTCCTCCAGCGAACCGCCTTCGGAGGTCACGACGACGTTCTTATCGGGTCTGACCCGGTTGGTGCCCTCGGCGGGGACGATCGTGATCGCCGGCGCGGGGATCGGTGGCTTCTCGGTCGCCTGGGGTGCGCTGCCACCGCCGAGCAGGCCGCCGCCGGACCCGCTGGTGCATGCCGAAAGCAGCACCGTCATCGTAACGGCGATCGTGGCGATCACGCCGGCCGGCCAGGTGCCGCGCGTCTTGCTGTTCAGCACAACCTCTCCCCCACGGTGGCAAAGTGCACCCAAAGACACTATTAGGGCTGGCCGCATGTGTCCGCATCTTTCTGGAGAGTTAGCTCACATTTTGGTAGCGAAACCAGGCCAAATCGGCGCCCTGAAGAGTAAAGTCCGCGCCTGCCGTTTTGATTCCCGCTTGACCTAGAGATCCAGGCGGTGAGTGAGGCCGGTGTGGCGGCGGCCGGCGCCGCGGGTGCGTACGGCCTGACCGAGGGCGCGGCGCGAGCCGACGATGACGACCAGGCGTTTGGCGCGGGTGATGGCGGTGTAGAGGAGATTGCGCTGCAGCATCATCCAGGCGCTGGTGGCCAGCGGGATGACCACGGCGGGATATTCGCTGCCCTGGGAGCGGTGGATGGAGACGGCGTAGGCGTGGGCCAGCTCGTCGAGCTCGTCGAAGGCGTAGTCGACGTTCTCGTCCTCGTCGGTCAGGACGGTGAGCCGGTTCTCCTCGGGGGTGATGCCGGTGACGACGCCGACGGTGCCGTTGAAGACCCCGGCCGCGCCCTTGTCGTAGTTGTTGCGCAGCTGGGTGACCTTGTCGCCGATCCGGAAGACCCGGCCGCCGTAGCGGCGTTCCGGCATGCCCTCGCGGGCGGGGGTGAGGGCTTCCTGCAGGGCCAGGTTGAGGGCGCCCGCGCCGGCGGCGCCGCGGTGCATGGGGGCCAGGACCTGGACGTCGCGGCGCGGGTTGAGGCCGAACTTGGCGGGGATGCGGCGGGCGGCCACGTCCACGGTCATTGCGGCGATCTCCTCCGGCTCCTCGCAGGGGAACAGGAAGAAGTCGCGGAACTCGCGGACCAGGGGGGACTGGCCGTTGTTGACGCGGTGGGCGTTGACCACGACGCCGGACTCGGCGGCCTGGCGGAAGATCTGGGTGAGCCGCACCCGGGGCACGCCGGGGGCGGCGAGCAGGTCGCGCAGGACCTCGCCGGCGCCGACGGAGGGGAGCTGGTCGACGTCGCCGACGAACAGCAGGTGCGCGCCGGGGGCGACGGCCTTGGCGAGCTTGTTGGCCAGCAGCAGGTCGAGCATGGAGGCCTCGTCGACGACGACCAGGTCGGCGTCGAGGGGGTTGTCGCGGTCGAAGGTGGCCTCGCCGCCGGGGCGCAGCTGCAGCAGCCGGTGCACGGTGGTGGCCTCGTGGCCGGTCAGCTCGGACAGGCGTTTGGCGGCCCGGCCGGTGGGGGCGGCCAGGATGACCTTGGCGCGTTTGGCGCGGGCCAGTTCGACGATGGAGCGGACGGTGAAGCTCTTGCCGCAGCCGGGGCCGCCGGTGAGGACGGCGACCTTCTCGGTGAGCGCCAGCCGTACGGCCTGGTCCTGCTCGGCGGCCAGGGCGGCGCCGGTGCGGGTTTTGAGCCAGGCCAGGGCGGCCGGCCAGTCGACGTCGGCGAAGGCGCGGAGGCGGTCGCCCGAGGTGGTGAGCAGGCCGCGCAGGGTGGCGGTGAGGGACTGCTCGGCGCGGTGGAAGGGCACCAGGTAGACGGCCGGGACGGTGCCGTCCCCGGCGGGGACGTCCTCGCGGACGACGCCTTCGGCGGCCGCGAGCTCTTCCAGGCAGGTGGCGACCAGGTCGGCGGGCACGTCGAGGATCTTGACGGCGTCGGCGACGAGGTTGGGGGCGGGCAGGAAGCAGTGGCCGTCGTCGGCGGCCTGGGAGAGGGTGTAGCGCAGGCCGGCTTTGACGCGCTGCGGGCTGTCGTGCGGGATGCCGACGGCCTGGGCGATGGTGTCGGCGGTCTTGAAGCCGATCCCCCAGACCTCGTCGGCCAGCCGGTAGGGCTCGGCGCGGACGACGGTGATGGACTGCTCGCCGTACTGCTTGAAGATGCGCACGGCGATGGAGGTGGAGACGCCGACGCCCTGCAGGAAGATCATCACCTCTTTGATGATCTTCTGTTCCTCCCAGGCGGCGCCGATCATCTTGGTGCGTTTGGGGCCCAGGCCCGGGACCTCGACCAGGCGCGCGGGTTCCTCCTCGATGACGCGCAGGGTGTCGGCGCCGAAGTGGCCGACGATGCGTTCGGCCATTTTCGGGCCGATGCCCTTGATCAGGCCGGAGCCGAGGTAGCGCTGGATGCCCTGGACGGTGGCGGGCAGCACGGTGGTGTAGGACCACACCTCGAACTGGCGGCCGTAGCGGGGGTGGGAGATCCAGCGGCCGGTCAGGCGCAGCGACTCCCCCGGCTGCGCGCCGAGCAGCGGCCCGACCACGGTGAGCAGCTCGGCGCCGGAACGTTCGGTGGCGACCCTGGCGATGGTGTAGCCGGTCTCCTCGTTGGCATAAGTGACACGTTCCAGCACCGCGTCGAGGCTGGCGCCCTCCACCGCTTCTCCCTTCTGGTCGTGGCTGCGAGCGTAGCGGTTTCTTCGTGATCGGCTGGCGGGGGCGGGCGCGACGGTGTACGACGGAGGCACCAACGACGGGGAGCCGATATGAGCGTGAAAGTGACCATCGAACCGGTACGACGGCCCGGGCTGCGGGCCGAGCAGGTGCGCGAGCTGGCGCGCGGCCACGCGCAGGTGCGGGGGCACCTGGAGCAGGTCGAGGAGCTGATCGCCGGCGACGCGGCGGCCCTCGGCCACGACCCGGGGCCCGGCGCGGCCTTCCGGGCGCACGTCTTCGACCCGGTCGGCAACCGCGCCGTGGAGCTGCGCGGCACCCTGGACCGGCTCGACGAGGTCGAGGTGCGGCCCAGCGCGGTCCGGCCCCGCCCGCAGCCCGGCGAGCTCGCGGCCGCGGCGGAGATCCTGCGCGGCGACCATCGCTTCCCGTCCGGCGAGGATGTGGTCATCTACGAGCCGATGCCGCCGCTGGCCGATCTGGAACGGCCCGACGGGAGCCTGGTGCGGCGGCCCACGCTGGGCGTCTACAACCCGGCGGGCGGGCCCCGCCACCAGATCGTCGCCGTCGACCTGGCCGCCCACGAGGTGGACTGGCATCCGGCCGACGTGGCCGCCCACACCGACGACGACTGCGAGAAGCACCTGCCCGAAGGGGTCGGCTCGCTCGTCGACCGGGGCGGCCCCGACCAGGTGCGGGTCCGCGTGGTCCGTGACGGCGTCGAGTTATGGAACCTGGTGGTGGTGCGCCCGCGCGCCTCCCAGCCCGCCCCCGACGGCGCCGGCGTCGAGCTGCTGAACGTCCGCTACCGGGGCAAGCTGGTCCTGCGGCAGGCGCACATGCCGGTCCTGAACGTCCTGTACGGCGACGGCGAGACCAACTTCCGCGACTGGGCCAACCAGGAGACGGTGTTCAAGGCCACCGGTGAGGACCCGGCCGGCTGGGGCTGGCGGCTGTGCTCCGCGCCGCCGCAGACCATCCTGGAACGCCCCGACGACGACCGCGGCAACTTCCAGGGCGTCGCGTTCCACCACGACGGGGAGGAGCTGCGCATCGTCAGCGAGCTGCAGGCCGGCTGGTACCGGTACGTGTCGGACTGGCGGCTGGCCGACGACGGCACCATCCGCCCCCGGTTCGGCTTCGCCGGCACCAAGGACCCGATGACGTGCAACCGGCACCAGCACCACGCGTACTGGCGGCTCGACTTCGACCTGGACGGGGCCGCCAACGACACCGTCGAGCAGCTGCAGGACGGCGGCGGCATCGTCCTGGACAGCGTCCCCATCAAGCGGGAGACCGCGCGGCGGCGGCGCGGCACGATCAAGGGCTGGCAGGTGCTGGACAAGAAGACCCGGCGCGGCTACCAGATCTGGCCGGGCGAGCACGACTCCAGCTCCGACTCCTACGGCGTCGCCGACGCCTGGTTCCTGCGCCACCGCGCCACCGAACTGCACGACGGCGGCCACATGGGGCGCCCCTCCGACAGCAAGACCCATCTCAACAAATTCCTGGACGGGGAGGACATCGACGGCGCCAACCTGGTCGTCTGGTACGCGGGTCATTTCCTGCACGACCAGGCCGCGCCGGAACCCCATCAGGGACACATCGTGGGGCCTGACCTGATCCCGGTGCGGGAGGACTAGCCTGTCGCCCATGGTTCTCGAAAGCACGGGCCGCGCCCTGCTCCACCGGCTGGCCGCGGAACAGGCCGAGTGCCGGGTTCCCTCGCTGGTCGCCGCCCTGGTCCGGGGAGGCGAGACCGTGTGGTTCGGGGCGCGTGGCCGCGTCTCCGGCGCGCCGCCGACGCCCGGGACGCGGTACCGGCTGGGGTCGATCACCAAGAGCATGGTGGCGGTGCTGGTGCTGCGGCTGCGCGACGAGGGCGAGCTGGACCTGCTCGACCCCCTGGACAAGCACCTTCCCGGCACGCCGGTCGGGGACCTCACGCTGGCGCAGCTGCTGTCCCACACCGGCGGGCTGACCGCCGAGCCGCCCGGCGAGTGGTGGGAGCGCACCCCCGGCGCGCCCGCCGCCGGTCTGCTCGGCGATCTCGGTCCCGAGATCGCCCGCCACCGTCCCGGGCGGCGCTTCCACTACTCCAATGTCGGGTACGGGCTGCTGGGCGAGCTGGTGGCCCGCAAACGCGGCATGGGGTGGGCGCAGGCCGTCCGCGAGGAGATCCTGGAGCCGCTCGGGATGGGGGCGGTGACCGAGCGCGCCGAACCGCCGCACGCGCAGGGGTTCGCCGTGCACCCGTGGGCGGACGTGCTGCTGCCCGAACCCGAGCACGACGCCGGCGGGATGGCCCCCGCCGGGCAGCTGTGGAGCGGGGCCGCCGACCTGGCCCGGTGGGCGGCCTTCCTGGCCGGAGACGGCGGCGGCGTGCTGCGGGCGAGCACCCTGGCCGAGATGCGCGAGCCGGCCGCCGTGGAGGACGGCCCCTCCTGGGAACGCGGGTACGGCCTGGGCCTGCAGCTGGCCCGCCACGGGGGCCGGATGCTGGCCGGGCACACCGGGTCGATGCCCGGCTTCCTGGCCACGGTGTGGACCGACCCGGCCGACGGGGTCGGCGTGCTGTTCCTGGCCAACACCACCTCAGGCGTGCGCGGGCGGCTGCTGTTCGACCTGCTGGACATCCTGGCCGAGCACGAGCCGCCGCTGCCCGCCGAATGGCAACCGGCCGCCGCCGACGCGGACCTGCTCGCCCTGACGGGGCCCTGGTACTGGGGGCCGACCGCGTACGCGCTGCGCCTGCTCCCCCGGCGCGGCCTGTCCCTGACCCCGCTCGGGGCGGTCGGTCGGGCGTCCCGGTTCGCCGCCCAGGCGGACGGGACCTGGCTCGGGCTGGACGGGTATTACGCGGGTGAGACGCTGCGGGTAGAACATCATCCCGGGGGTGTGCATATTTCCCTCAACACGTTCATCTTCAGCCGCGAACCCTACGATCAATCTGCCCCGATTCCTGGAGGTGTGGACCCCGAAGGGTGGCGATGACCGTTTGTGTTTGGTCGCTCGCGGAGCGCAGCGGCCGATAGGTTTGGGGCGTCGAAAACCCCCCCAAGCAGGAGGTCGAAGTGCCCACCCTCGAAGACCGTGTGACCGTTCTCGAAGAGGAGGTACGGAAGATGCGCGAGAAGGAACCACAGGCGGAGGAGACCCACGCCGTCGCCGATCTCGCCAACCGGAGCTCGGCGGCGGCGCACGCCAGCCTGGACGAGGCATATGCGCGTCTGAAGAAGATGCATCATGAGATGAACGACCAGTTCGGCAAGGCCGCCTCCAGGATGGACACTCTCGCCTGGCTGTTCGGTGAGTCCGAGAACAAGCTCAACCAGCACAGCGACCGCCTCGGCGAGATCGAGGAGGCGCAGCGGGACCACACCGCACGCCTCGGACGCATCGAAACCGTCCAGGAGAAGCACGGCGAACGCCTCGGACGCATCGAGACTGTGCAGGAGAAGCACGGCGAACGGCTCGGACGGGTCGAAGAGACGCAGAAGGACCACACTTCGCGTCTGGAACGGGTCGAAGGTAACCAGATCGCGGCCAACAAGATGCTGCAGACGATCCTCGATGAGATCCGGAACAAGTGACCGGAATTAGTCACCCAGAGTAGATCGCCTGCCCGTCACCCGCCTGGCGGGCAGGCCCATCAGGCCACCTTGGAAGTGCACGGTCTGCGCTTTACCGGGCACGACGCTCAGGGCGCGGTCCGGGTGGCCGAAATGGATGATCATCCGTTCTTCCCGCTCTCCCTGTTCCAGCCCGGATTGGCCGAGAAAATCCCGTATCCCGTCGTCCGCGCCTTCGCCGCGGCGGCCGTCACCAGAGCCCCTGCCGAGGGCGTTAACAGCCCTGAAATCCCATGACTCCCCACATGTACCCACTTGTCGGCATTTGACCCTTTTGGGTGATTCGTCTACCTTCGATGGAATCCGGGGCACCGGGACGTCAAACAGGTCAAGGCTGCCCCACCACACAATCGAACGGCCGTTCCGCTCCTGGGACGGCCCGACCGTCGAGTCCGCTCACGCGGAGCCGGGGAACCATCGAGGGCCGGGATCACTCTCCCGACACGAAAGCACCAAATCCCAGCCCTCCCGGGGTGAATCGGCCTGTACCCGCAGGCCGTAGGGCGACTTCCACGCCCGAATCCGTCAGCTAACCCGGTAGGCGGCATGGAAGCAAGGGAGCAAGACCCCACATGCGAGCCCCCAATTCTCACGTGCGCGTCACCCTGGCCACCACTCTCCTCGCCGGCCTGGTGCTGACCGGAAGCACCGCGGCCATGGGCACGGCCCACGCCGACACTCGCGCGGCGGACGCCGCCGACTTCCACCCGGACGCCAGCCCGCTGCTCAAGATCGCCCAGAAGCTGCCCAGGGTCAGCTCCGAGCAGGTGCTTCGCCTGGCGCAGAGCCAGGTCGGCGTCAGCGAGAACTACTACGGCGGCGGCACCAAGTTCCACCAGTGGTACATGAACTCCCCCCGCGCCCAGCAGACCGTCGCCCGCGACGGCGGGTCGGTGTACGCCTACCGCAACGCGGCCTGGTGCGACATGTTCGTCTCCTGGGTCGGCGACCAGCTCGGCATCCGCCCCACCATGGGCTGGGACGCCTACACCGTCTCCCACGCCGACTGGTTCAAGCAGAACAAGCGCTGGGGCACCCGCCCGGCCCCCGGCGCGGTCGTCTTCTTCGGCTGGGACGGCGGCAAGGACCTCCACAACATCGACCACGTCGGCTTCGTCATCAAGGACAACGGCGACGGCACCATCAAGACCGTCGAGGGCAACACCGGCAACGGCAAGGTGGAGATCCGCACCCGCCCCACCGCCGAGGTCGTCGGCTACGGCTACCCCGTCTACGCCGACCAGCTGCCCGCCTGACACCGATCAGAGCCGGCTGCCCGGCCACCGGGTAACGCTGCGCCCGCGGACACGCGCCATACCTGGCCCATCCCCCTAGCGGTATGGCGGCCGTCCACCGGCCGGGCAGCTTCCCCCGGCCCCGCGCGGAAATCCCCCCGTCCGCGCGGGGCCGTGCCACCCGAGCGAAGGCGCGTTCACCCGAGCCAGGCCTGCCACGCCGCCTGGGCGCGCTCGCGCGCGGGTTCGCCGGTGAAGCAGTGCTGCTGGGCGACCATCAGGCCGTGGTGGCCGTGGACCAGGGTGTAGAGGGAGCTCGCGGTGACCGCGCCGAGGAATCCGTACGAGGCGAACAGCACCGTCCCCGTTTCGGCGGGGAGGCCGGGCACGGACAGGACCATGGGACGGCCGGGCGTGACGGGCCAGCCGGCCAGGCCGAAGGCCGCCGCGAAGCGGGCCCAGGCGTCCTCGCGGGTGGTGACCGAGGAGCCGGCGAGGAACAGGTCGTAGACGGAGGTGCGGCCGGGGAAGCAGCGCAGGTAGGCGGCGAGCTTGCGCAGGTACATGCCGTCGCCGACGCGCAGCGCCTCGTATTCGGACTCCCAGTCCTCCTCCAGGAAGCCGCTGTGGACCAGCCGCAGGAGCGTGCTGCCGCCGTCCCGGCTCTCCAGCAGGTATTCGAACGCCATGAACGTGCCCTCCGGCGACGCATGCGTCCGGGTGGCGAAGCGCACGCCGGGCTCCCACGCGGTGACCGTGGACTCGCCGGTGACGCCCAGGACGGTCTGCCGGCCCGCGCCGCCTTCGCGGGGTTCGATCTCGTTGCGGCCCATGAACCAGGAGTCGACCCCGGGACCGGTGGCGATCGCCGCCCACACCTGCTCGGGCGTGGCGTCCAGGGCGATCTCCTCGCGCACCTCGAATTCTCGCGGCATATTTTCAGCGTAGTTCCACCAGGCGGGCCAGCTCGTCCAGGGGCAGCTCGCTCAGCGCGGCCTCGCCGGCGGCGAGCACGGCGTCGGCCAGGGCGCGTTTGGTTCGCAGCAGGTCGGCGATGCGGTCCTCGACGGTGCCTTCGGCGATGAGGCGGTGCACCTGGACGGGGCGGGTCTGCCCGATCCGGTGGGCGCGGTCGGTGGCCTGCTCCTCCACGGCCGGGTTCCACCAGCGGTCGAAGTGCACGACATGGTCGGCCCGGGTGAGGTTCAGGCCGGTCCCGGCGGCTTTCAGTGACAGCAGGAAGACCGGGACCTCGCCGTCCTGGAAGCGGCGGACCATGTCCTCGCGGCGCGCGACCGGGGTGCCGCCGTGCAGCAGCTGGGCGGTCACGCCGCGGGCCGCCAGGTGGCGTTCGAGCAGGCGGGCCATCGCGACGTACTGGGTGAAGACCAGGGCGGCGCCGTCCTCGGCGAGGATGGTGTCCAGCAGCTCGTCCAGGAGCTGGAGTTTGCCGGAGCGGCCGGTCAGGCGGCCGTGCGGCTCCTTCAGGTAGTGGGCGGGATGGTTGCAGATCTGCTTGAGCCCGGTCAGGAGTTTCACCACCAGGCCGCGCCTGGCCATGCCGTCGGCTTCGGCGATCCGCGCCATGCCCTCGCGGACGGCGGCGGCGTAGAGGGCGGCCTGCTCGCGGGTGAGCGGCACCGGCTGGTCGGTCTCGGTCTTGGGCGGCAGCTCGGGCACGATGCCGGGATCGGTTTTGCGGCGGCGCAGCAGGAAGGGCCGCACCAGCGCGGCCAGCCGCGCCGCCGCTTCTGGGTCTTTCTCGGATTCGATGGGGCGGACCCAGCGGGCGCGGAAGCTGCCGAGGGTGCCGAGCAGGCCGGGGGTGGTCCAGTCGAGGATCGCCCACAGTTCGGTGAGGGAGTTCTCGACGGGAGTGCCGGTCAGCGCGACCCTGGCTGCGGCGGGGATGGCGCGCAGGGCGCGGGCGGCGCCGGAGCGGGGATTCTTGACGTGCTGGGCCTCGTCGGCGGCCACCAGGTCCCAGGCGGTCGCGGCCAGCCGCTCCGCGTCCAGGCGCATCGTCGGGTACGTGGTGAGCACGAACCCGTCCACCACCCCATCCAGACTGCGGGCGGGCCCGTGGTAGCGGCGCACGGCCGCGCCGGGGGCGAACCTGCGGATCTCGCGCTCCCAGTTGCCCAGCAGCGAGGCCGGGCAGACCACCAGGGCGGGACCGCCGCCCCGATGCAGGTGCAGGGAGATCAGCGTGACGGTCTTGCCCAGGCCCATGTCGTCGGCCAGGCAGCCGCCGAGCCCCAGCGAGGTCATGGCGGCCAGCCAGCGCAGGCCGCGCAGCTGGTAGTCGCGCAGGGTCGCGGCGAGCCCAGGCGGCGGCCCGATCGGCGCGGCGGCCTCCGGGTCGGCGATGCGCCGCCGCAGCGCCTCCAGCCACGGGGTGGCGGCGATCTCGACCAGCTCGCCGTCGAGGTCGGCCGTCCCGGTCAGGGCCAGCGCCAGCGCGGCGATCGGGGTGAGGGGTTTCATCGACCGGTTGCGGACCCTGCGGGTGGTGGCGGCGTCCAGGTGCACCCACTGGTCGCGCAGCCGTACCAGCGGGCGGGCGGATTCGGCCAGCAGGTCCATCTCGGCTTCGGTGAGCGGGTCGCCGCCCAGGGCCAGCTGCCAGTCGAAGCTCAGCAGGCCGCCGCCGGACAGCAGCGCGCGCAGATCGCCGGGCGGCGGCTCGCCGGACCCGACGACGGCGCGCACGGTCAGCTTCCCCGCGCCGGGCCTGGGATCGGACCCCCGCCCACCTGACCTCAGGCCGGCGGCGGGGGCGCGGGTGGCGTGCATGGCGGCGGCGGTGCGGGGCATGCCGTCGGCGACCGCGTCCAGGAACGCCCGGACCAGGCCTTCACCGTCCGGCCCGTCGAGCGTGGCGGCGAGTTCCTCCACGCGTTCGACGTCCAGGCCGATCAGCGGCCCGGCCCGCCAGGAGCCGTCCCCGGCGGGCAGGATCCGGCCGCGGGCCACCATCTGCAGCGCCACCACCACGGCCGCCCCCCAGAAGGCGGCCGACGGGTGCGCGCCGTTCTCGCGGCGGGCCAGGCTGAGCAGCGGCATCGCCTCGGCCACCGCCATCCGCACCACCGGTCCCGGCGCGCCGGGCGGCGGGTGGAAGGCGATCCGGCCCTCCCGGGGCGGCTCCGCGGGTTCGAAGACGGCCATGCCCCGGACCAGGGCGACCCGATCGGGGTCTCGTGCCACGCTGCGGGACTCCCCTCTCGCGCCGTGGTCCGACAGGCTACCGGGGGGTCAGCCGCCCAGCCGCCGGAAAGCCCGGATCGAGAGCGGAAAGAACACCGCCACGATCACCAGCGGCCAGGCGACGGCGAGGGTGATCGCGTGCTGGGCCGCCCACGAGTCGCCGCCCCAGCCCGGATTGCCGAACAGCTCCCTGGCCGCGGCCGCGGTCGCCGACAGCGGGTTCCACTCGGCGATCGCGCCCAGCCAGCCCGGCATGGTCGCGGGCGAGACCAGCGCGCTGGACAGGAACCCGACCGGCCACACCAGGATCTGCACCGCCACCAGCGCCTCCGGCTTGCCGACCACCAGGCCGAGCCAGATGCCCAGCCACAGCAGCGCGAACCGCAGCAGCAGCACCAGGCCGAGCGCCAGCGCCGCCCGGCCGGGCCCGGCCTCGGCCCGCCAGCCGACCGCCAGGCCGCAGCCGACCAGCACGGCCAGCGCCAGCGCCGAGTTGAGCAGGTCGGCGGCGGCCCGGCCGGTCACCACCGCCGAGGAGGCCATCGGCAGCGACCGGAACCGGTCGGTCACGCCGCGGGCGGCGTCGGCGCTGACCGCGGCGTAGGTCGTCTCCAGGCCGAAGACCATGGTCAGCGCGAACATGCCCGGCATCAGGAACTCGCGGTAGTCGCCGCCGCCCGGGACGGTCATGCCGCCGCCGAACAGGTAGCCGAACATGAGCACGATCATGACAGGGAACAGCAGCCCGGCGACGATCTGGCCGGGCTGGTTGGCCCAGTGCGCGAGGTCGCGGCGGGTGATCGTCCAGCCGTCGGCGATAGCCCATCTCATGCTGTTCTCTCCGTCAGTCGCAGGAAGACCTCGTCCAGGGTGGGGCGGCGCACGCCGATGTCCTCGGCCGCGATGGCGGCCTCCTCCAGGCCGCGCACGGCCCGGGTCAGCGCCGCCACCCGATCCGGCGCGGGCGCGCTCACCCGCCGCGCGTCGGCGTCGATGCGCGCGTACGGGCCGAGCAGCGCGGCCACCGCGGGCAGGTCGGCGGCCGAGGCGGCGACGACCTCGATCCGGTCGCCGCCGATGGTGGCCTTCAGCTCGGCCGGGGTGCCGGCCGCCGCCAGCCGCCCGCCGTCGATGATCGAGATCTTGTCGGCGAGCCGGTCGGCCTCCTCCAGGTACTGGGTGGTGAGCAGGATCGTGGCGCCGCGCCCGGCCAGGTCGCGGATGGCCGACCAGACCTGGTCGCGGGCGCGGGGGTCCAGGCCGGTGGTGGGCTCGTCCAGGAACAGCACCGGCGGGGCGAGGATCAGGCCCGCGGCCAGGTCCAGGCGGCGGCGCATGCCGCCGGAGTAGTCCTTGGCCGGTTTGGAGCCGGCGTCGGCCAGGCCGAACTGGTCCAGCAGTTCGTCGGCGCGGGCGGCGGCGGCGCGCGGGGGCAGGTGGGAGAGGCGGGCGAACATGGCCAGGTTCTGGCGGCCGGTGAGCAGCTCGTCGACGGCGGCGTGCTGGCCGACCAGGCCGATGTGGCGGCGCACGTCGGCGGCCTGCCGTACCACGTCGAAGCCAGCGACGCGGGCCTGGCCGGCGCCAGGGCGCAGCAGGGTGGTGAGGATGCGGACCAAGGTGGTCTTTCCGGCGCCGTTGGGGCCGAGCAGGCCGTGCACCTGGCCTTCGGGGACGTGCAGGTCGAGGGAGTCCAGGGCTGGGGTGGCGCCGAAGCGTTTGGCCAGACCAGTGACGCGTATCATGCCGTACAGCGTACCGTACGACATACGGTTGAGCGTACGGGTAGGCTGGCCTGCACCATGACGACGGAATACAGCGGTCAGGGCGATCCCGCCCGGAGCCTGGCGCTGCTCTGGCGCACCCCCGGCAAGGGCCGGGTGTCCAGGAAGGGCAAGCCCGAGCTGAGCGTGGACCTGATCGTGCGGGCCGCCATCGAGGTGGGCGACGCCGACGGGCTGGCCGCGCTGTCGATGCGCCGGGTGGCCGAACGCCTGGGTGTGGGCACGATGTCGCTTTACACGTACGTGCCGGGCAAGGCCGAACTGATCGACGTCATGCTCGACACCGTCTACGGCGACCTCTACCAGGCCGCGCCCGCCGGCGGCTGGCGGGAGCGGCTGGAGTCGATCGCGCGCGAGCAGTGGGCGCTCTACCACCGCCACCCGTGGCTCCTGCAGGTCGCCACCGGCCGGCCCACGCTCGGCCCGAACGCGATGGCCAAATACGAGTTCGAGCTGGCCGCCGTCGAGGGCATCGGCCTGTCCGACCTGGAGATGGACTCGGTCGTCACGCTCGTGTACGGGTACGTGCACGGCGCCGCGCGCGGCGCGGTGGAGGCCTCCCGGGCGCCCCAGGAGACGGGGATGACCGACGAGCAGTGGTGGCAGACCTACGCGCCGCTGCTGAACTCCCTGGTCGACCAGACCCGGTTCCCGATCGCCTCCCGCGTCGGCACGGCGGCCGGCCAGGAGCACGGCGCGGCCTACAACCCCGGCCACGCCTTCGAGTTCGGCCTGGCCCGGGTACTGGACGGCATCCAGACGCTGGTCGTCAGCCTTCGCGGAGGCTGAGGGCGGCGGCCCGCAGGCCGTCGAGCAGGTCGCGGCCGGAGGGGGCCTGGTCCGGGTCGGCCATCCACTGGGCGGCCATGCCGGTGAGCAGCACCTGGTAGAAGGCGCCGAGCCGGACCGCGGCCTCCTCGTCCGCGGCGACGTCCGCGCCGCCGAAGATCTGGGCCAGGCCGAGGCGGGCCTGGCGGCTGGACTCGGTGTAGGTCTGGCGCATGCCGGGCAGCTCGTCGATGCGGGCCAGCACCTCGAACTGGATCGCCCACAGCGGCCGGTGCGCGTGGAAGGACTCGATGACGCCCGCCCAGGCCGCCTCGAAGCGTTCCGCCGGGGAGGCCCCCGGGCGGAGCGTGGCGACCAGGGTGCGGCCCAGATCGTCGCCCCATTCCTCGATGGCCTGCCGGAGGGCCTCGTCGAGCAGGGCGTCCTTGGTGCCGTAGTGGTAGCCGATCGCGGCGAGGCTGACCCCGGCGGCGGTGGCGATGTCGCGGGCGGTGGTGCGGGCGTACCCCTGCGCGAACAGGCACTGTTTCGCGCCCGCCAGCAGGTCTTCCTTGTTTCCCATGACCGCATCCTACACACGTCTCAGACGAGCGTCTTGCACAAATGTCTAAGACGTGTGTACCGTCCGGGATATGACCTCAGTGCTCATCTCCGGCGCCAGCATCGCCGGGACCACGCTCGCCTACTGGCTGCGCCGCCACGGCCTGACCCCCACCGTCGTCGAACGCGCCCCCGCGATCCGGGACGGCGGCTACAAGGTCGACATCCGCGGCGCCGCCCTCGACGTCGCCGACCGGATGGGCGTGCTGCCCTCGATCCGGGCACGCCGCACCGACGTGCGCGGCGGCTCCATCGTCACCGCCACCGGCCGCCAGGTGGCCGCCATGGACGGCGACACCTTCGGCGGCCGCCACGGCGGCGATGCCGAGATCCTGCGCGGCGACCTCAACCGCCTGCTGTACGACCTGACCAAGGACGACGTGGAATACCTCTTCGACGACTCCATCGCCGCCCTAGTCCAGCGCGGCGACGGCGTTCAGGTCACCTTCGAAAGCGGCGCCGTCCGCGACTTCGACGTGGTCGTCGGCGCGGACGGCCTGCACTCCCACACCCGCGCCCTGGCCTTCGGCCCCGAATCGTCGTTCGTTCACGATCTGGGCTACTACGTGTCGATCTTCAGCGTGCCCAACCATCTGGGGCTGGACCGGTGGGAGCTGACCTATGTCGCGCCCGGCCGTACCGCGCTGACCTACAGCACGGCCGGGGACGGCGGCGCGAAGGCGATGTTCCTGTTCGCCTCCCCGCCGCTGGCCTACGGCCACCGCGACCGGGCCCGGCAGGAGGCGCTGCTGGCCGAGGCGTACGCCGGGGAGGGCTGGGAGGTGCCGCGGCTGCTGGCCGGGGCCGCCCAGGCGGGCGACTTCTACTTCGACTCGCTCAGCCAGGTGCGGATGGACAGCTGGTCGCGGGGGCGGGTTGCCCTGGTCGGGGACGCGGCCTACTGCGCCTCGCCCGCCTCGGGGCAGGGCACCAGCCTGGCGCTGGTCGGGGCGTACGTGCTGGCCGGGGAACTGGCCGCCGCGGGGGATCTGCGGGCGGGGCTGGCGGCGTACGAGCGGGAGATGCGGCCCTTCGCCGAGGCCAACCAGAAGCTGGGCCCCGCCAACATCAAGCGCATGGTGCTGCGCACCCGGGGACAGGTGCGGACGTCCCTGGCCATGTTGTCGCTCATCAACCGGCTGCCCGGCGGGAAACGCCTGATGGCCAAGGCGATCGAGCCGATCCGGCGGGCCGCCAACGCGATCACGCTGAAAACCTACGAGTGATCCGCCAGCGGACCCGCATCCCGCCTCGTGCGCCCCGCCGGGGCGCGACGGCCGCCGCCGCCCGCAACGCCGTGGAGGCTTCGACGCCGAGTTCGCGGCGCAGCGTGTCCTGGCATATCGCGACCTGCCGCAGGGCCCCGGCCCGATCGCCCATCCCGGCCAGGCTCCGCACCAGCAGTTCATGGTTGGCCTCCTCGAGCGGGTTTCCCGCCACTGCCCGCCCGGCGTACGCGAGTGCCTCCCGCGCACGGCCCTCGGCCAGCAGGGTGGCGGCCGCCTGGCGCAGCCGCGCCTCGACCGTGGCCGAGACCCGGCGCCGTTCCACCAGCAACCAGGACTCGAACTCCGGGCTGGAGGTCACGTGCAGGCCTTCGAGCAGTTCACCGCCGAATTCCAGCAGCGGAGCCGGGTCGGCGAGCTCGCCGGTGAGCAGCGGAATATCGACGTTCAACTCCGCGCCGTACCGCACGGTGACGGGGTCACCGGTGAGCAGCCCAGGCACGCCGATGGCGCGGCGCAGCTCGGCGAGCGACCAGCGCAGCGCTCCGAGCGGATCCTCGGCGTCGCCGAAGAGCAGGCTGGCCAGCCGTCTGCGGCTGGGCGGCCGCTCGGCCAGCAGCAGATAGCCGAGCAGCGCCCAGGTCTTGCGGCCCCGCGGCGGCCGGACCGGCAGGCCGTCGCGTTCGATGGCCGGCGGGCCCAGCAGCCGGATCGTCACCGGTGCCCGCGCGATGTCGCCAGAACCCCGCTGAGGGAGGCAATCGAGCGCTGAGCTCGGCCCCCACGGCGAAACTGATGGCTGACACCCCAGGGTCATGCCGGCGGGGGCTTCGGATCGGCCGGCTCACTTGCGGACACCATGCCCTGCCGGGTCACGACTGCTGGGCGCGGGCTGGTGTCCACGGCGAGCTGGAAGATGTCGGGGCGGTGGTAGTGGCCGACCGGGTCGAAGTACCGGCGGGCGGCGTGGACCGCGGCCAGGTCGATGTCGGCGTAGAGGATGGTCTCCTCGTGCCGGGCGGGCCCGGCGAGGATCTTGCCGGTGGGATCGATGATGATGCTGTTACCGGGTTCGACCCATTCCTGCTCGGCGCGCCAGACTCGGTCGCGGTGGGGGAAGTCGGCGGGGATCTGGTCGATGTGGACACACGGGTTGACGCCGATCACGTAGCAGCGGCCCTCATGGGCGATGTGGCGCATGGCGGCGAGCCAGCCGTCGCCCTGGGCGAGGGTGGGGGCGGTCCAGATGTCCACGCCCTGGCTGTAGAGGTAGAAGCGGGCCAGGGGCATGTAGTTCTCCCAGCAGATCAGCCCGGAGAGCCGGCCGTACGGGGTGTCGATGACCGGCAGGGTGGAGCCGTCGCCCATGCCCCACACGGTGCGTTCCGAGCCGGTGGGCATCAGCTTGCGATGTTTGCCGAGCAGGGTGCCGTCGGGTCCGAAGTAGAGGGTGGTGTTGTAGATGGTGGCGCCGTGCGGTTCGCGTTCGTTCACCCCGATCACCAGGTAGGTGCCGGTTTCGCCGGCGGCGGCGGCCAGGGCGTCGGTGATCGGGCCGGGGACCGTGACGGCTTGCTCGACCAGCAGTGCGTACCAGTCGTCGTCACCGTCCCAGATCGGGCGGGAGTCGATCCAGATCGGGGTGCCGGGGATGAACACCTCGGGGAACACCACGATCCCGGCTCCTGCCGCGGCCGCCTGGCGCAGCAGCTCGACCGCCTTGTCCAGGCAGGCTTTCTGGTCCATCAGGAGGTACGCCGCCTGCACGGCGGCGATCTTCACGGTGGTCATCGCCGGCCGCCTGTCTCAAATGTGCCGGTCATGATGTGCAGATGTGGGGTCATACCCGGAACGCGCCAGAACGCGGCTGTCTCCCGCCAGAAACCGGCTAGCACTTTCGCCTGGCGCCAGCGGAAGATGTCAGACATGTTCACTTTCGTCGGCCGGATCGAGCCGCTGGCCCGGTTGACCGCCGCCTACCACGCCCTCACCACCGCGCCGCCCGGCGGCCGGGTGGGGCTGGCGCTGGTCACCGGTGAGGCCGGGATCGGCAAGACCGCCCTGCTGACCCGGTTCGCGGAGGAGGCCGCGGCCGCTGGCGCCACGGTCGTGTGGGGCACCTGCTGGGACGCTGACCAGGCGCCGGCGTGGTGGCCGTGGACGCAGGCGCTGCGGGCGCTGCTCGAGCGGCGCGACGGGCTCGGCGCCACCACCTCCGCCGAACTGGTGGCGATCGTCCCGGAACTGGCCGCCGACGCGCCCGATGCGGCGGATGCCGACACAACAGCGCGGGTACGCGTGTTCGAGGCGGCCGGCCGCCTGCTGGCCGGCGCGGCCACCGGCGCTCCGGTGGTGGTGATCCTGGACGACCTGCACTGGGCCGATCTGTCCACCGTGGACCTGCTGCGGTTCCTGGCCGGCCAGCACCATCCCGGCGCGCTGCTGCTGGTGGGCGCCTACCGGCCGCGGGAGCCGGCGGCGGACGTCGCCGCGGCGCTGGCCGACCTGGCCACCACCGCCGAGCTCGTGCCGTTACACGGCATGTCCCCGGGCGAGGTCGCCGACCTGATCCAGGCCGTCGCCGGGGCGGCGGCAGCGGACCGGTGGGCCGAGCTGGTGAACCGCCGCGGCGGCGGGCACCCCTTCTACACCCGGGAGCTGTGCCGCCTGCTCGCCGCCGGCGGCCCCGCCACCGAGATTCCGGCAGCGGTCCGGGACGTCATCGGCCGCCGCCTGGCCCGCCTGACCGGCCAGTGCGCGCAGCTGCTGGAGGCCGCGGCCGTCGCCGGCAGCGTCGTGCTGCCCGATGTCCTCGCCGACGTGGCCGGGACCGGCCCGACCCGGATCGTCGAGCTGGCCGCCGAGGCGAGCCGGGCGGGCATCCTCACCCCGGCCCACGAGGCCGGTCCCGGCCGGTTCACCCACGACCTTTACCGGGAGACCATCTACACCACCCTGCCGCCGGGGCGGCGGCTCGACCTGCACCAGCGGGTCGCCGCGGCGTTACTGCGCCGCCACGAGCGGGGCGGCCAGGTGTTCGCCGCCGAGCTGGCCTTCCACTTCGCCGCCGCTGTCGAGCTGACCGGCCCGGCGCCCGCGATGGCCTGGGCGCGGCTGGCCGCCGACGCCGACAGTAACCGGTTCGCTTTCGCCGAGGCCGCCGGCCATCTCGCCCGGGTCCGGTCGGCGGTCAGCGACGCCGGGCAGCCGCTGGCCGAGGACGAGCAGGTCGACCTGCTCACCAAGGAGGCGGAGCTGCGGCTGCGGGCCGGCGATACCACCCGGGCCCGCGCGCTGCTGGGCACCGCCTGGACCCGGGCCACCGCCACCGGCCGCGGCGACCTGCTCGGCGCGGTCGCGCTCGGCCTGGACCGGGTCGGCGCCCGCTTCGCCATGCCCCGCACCGACCTGATCGCCATCCTCGACACCGCCCGGCAGGCCCTCGCCGGCACGAGCACGCCGGTTGAGGCGCAGGTGACCGCGGCGCTGGCCCGCCAGTTGCAGCACTCCGTCCCCGCCGACCGTCCCCGAGCCCGGCCGCTGGCCGAAAACGCGGTCGCGATCGCCCGTACCCTGGACGATCCGGCCACGCTGGCCAGCTGCCTGCTCGCCCACCACGACACGCTGTGGACCCCGGGCACGGCCACCGACCGGGCCGCGATCTCGGCGGAGATCGCCGGCCTGGCCGGCCAGGCCGGTGACCCGGAACGGCATGCCCAGGCCCTGCTCCTGCTGGCCACCGCCCAGCTGGAGAGCGCCTCGGCGGCCTTCCGCGCCACCCTCGCCGAGTACCAGCACCGCACCGAACGGCTGCGCCAGCCCCGCCACGACTACCTGCTGCGCACCCGGCAGGCCGCGCTCGCCCTGCTCGACGGCGACATCGCCACCGGCGAGCGGCTGTCCATCGAGGCCGACGCCCTCGGCCGGGCCGTCGGCGACAGCGACGCCGGCAACGTGCGCATGTCCCAGCGCCTCGAAATCGTCCGGGCCCGCGACGATCCGGCCGAACTGCGGGACATGGCCGCCGAGGCGGTCCGCTGGTGGATCGGCGCCCCCGCGCACGCGCACGCCGTCGCCGCCGGGTTCCATGCCCGCGCCGGTGACCTCGACACCGCCCGCCGGGAGCTCGACACCGTCCTCGCGCTGCGGGACTGGCGCACCGACCGCTCCTACCTGTGGTCCATCTTCGTCGGCGAGCTGGCCGTCGCCGCGATCGCGCTCGACGACCGCCCGCTCTGCCAGCGGCTCCTCGACGACCTGCTCCCGGTCGCCGACAGCTGCGCGGTCAACGGAGCCCTCGTCTGCTTCATGGGCGCGCACGCCCACCGGGTCGGGCTCCTCTACGCCGCCCTCGGCCAGCCGGCACCGGCCCGGCAGTGGCTGGACCGGGCGCTCAAGGTGCACCGCCGGCTCGGCGCCCACGCCTGGCAGGCCGAGACCCAGCGCGCCCTGGCGGCCCTCGACGGCGCACCGCAGCACACCGCGCACGAAGACACCGGCGGTCCGCGGCTTCGCCGCGTCGGCGACATGTGGCAGGCGACCTACCGCGGGCAGAGCGCCTACCTCCGCGACCTCAAGGGACTGCACGACCTCGCGGCGCTGCTGGCCCGGCCCGGCGACGACCGGCCCGCGCTGGACCTGGCCGGCGGCGACCCGGTTCATCACGCCGGTGCGGATCGACCCGAGCCGATCCTCGACCGGACGGCCCTGGCCGCCTACCGGCGGCGGCTGGCGGAGCTCGACGACGAACTCGCCACCGCGCAGGCGAACGCCGATCTGGGCCGCACCCGGCGCGCCACCGACGAACGCGAGCAACTCCTCACCGAGCTGCGCCGGGCCACCCGCCCTGGCGGCGGCTCGCGCCCGCTCGCGGCCACGGCCGCAGAACGCGCCCGCAAGGCCGTCACCGCCCGGATCCGCGACGCCATCCGCCGCATCGGCGAGGTCCTGCCCGAGCTCGGCGAACACCTCGACCGCACCGTGCGGACGGGCACCACCTGCCGGTACGACCCGGGACCGCGATAACCCCCTCAACGGGTGAGACGGCTGGCGCGGGACTCGAGGTAGCGGCGTTCGGGGAGGCTCAGGGTGCGGCGGGCGGCGAGGCGGTAGCAGGTCCGGGCCGCGGGCAGGTCGCCGGCGAGTTCCAGGAGGTGGGCGCGGACTGCGGCCAGGCGGTGGTGGCCGGACAGGGCCGGGTCGGATTCGGCTTCGGTCAGCCTGGCCAGGCCCTCGCGCGGGCCGTCGACCATGGCGGTGGCGACGATGCGGTTGAGGGTGACCATCGGGCCGGGGGCCAGGGCGTGCAGCAGGTCGTACAGGCCGAGGATCTGGCGCCAGTCGGTGTCCTGCGGGCGGGGCGCCTCGGCGTGGACGGCGGCGATCGCGGCCTGGAGCTGGTAGGGGCCGATGGGGGCCGTGGCGAGGGTCCGGGTGATCAGTTCGACGCCTTCGGCGATGGCGTCGGCGTTCCAGCGGGTGCGGTCCTGCTCGGCCAGGGGGATCAAGGCGCCGTCGGGGCGGGTTCTGGCCGGGCGGCGGGCGTCGGTGAGCAGCATGAGGGCGAGCAGTCCGGCGGCCTCGCCGTGGCCGGGGAGGAGATCGCGCAGCTGGCGGGTGAGGCGGATGGCTTCGGCGGTGAGGTCGGCGCGGCTCAGGTCGGGGCCCGAGCTGGCGGTGTAGCCCTCGTTGAAGATCAGGTAGAGGACTTCCATGACCGCGTCGAGGCGGGCGGTGCGTTCGGCCTCGGGGGGCAGGCGGAATTCGGCGCCGCTGGTTTTGATGCGCTGCTTGGCGCGGCTGATGCGCTGGCCGACCGTGGCTTCCGGCACGAGCAGGGCGCGGGCGATCTCGCCGGTGGTCAGGCCGCCCACGGCGCGCAGGGTCAGGGCGACCTGGGAGGTCGGGGTGAGCGAGGGGTGGCAGCACAGCAGCAGGAGGGTGAGGGTGTCGTCGGCGGCGGGCGCGGGATCGGGATCCGGCGGGGTCAGCGCGGCGGCGCTCTCCTCGCGCCGGCGCCGGGCCGAGTCCTCCCGCCACAGCTCGATCCGGCGGCGGGAGGCGACCGTGATCAGCCATCCTTTCGGATTGGCGGGGATTCCGTCGCGCGGCCACTGCACGGCCGCCGCCAGCAGGGCCTCCTGGACCGCGTCCTCGCAGGTGTCGAAGCCGCCGTACCGGCGGACCAGGGCGCCGAGCGCCTGCGGCGCGAGCGCGCGGAGCAGCCCTTCGACGCCGGAAGAACCAGAAGAATCCGATGGGTTCACGGCGCGTGGAGGTCCAGGATTGGGCGTACTTCTACCAGGCCGAATTCCGCCTCCGGGACACGCGAGCCGTGCTCGATCGCGCGTTCCAGGCTCTCGCACTCGATCAGGTAGAAACCGGCCAGCAGCTCCTTCGCCTCCGCGAACGGGCCGTCGGCGGTGCTCGTCCGGCCCCCGGTCGTGGTCATCCGCCGGGCGGTGGCCGGATCGGCCAGCGCCTCGGCCACGATCAGCTCGCCGGAGTCGGCCAGGCTCTCCCGGAAAGCCAGATGGGCCTGGTAGCCGGCCTCGCGCTGGGCCTCGGGAAGAGCGTCCCAGACCTCGCGGGTGGCCGGGTTAGTGTAGATCAGGATCAGATATTTCATCGGTGTCTTCCTGGGTAGCGGCATTTCCACACCCACCATGTCGAAACCGGCTCGTTGGTTTCTACGTCTCCATCGAGAAACAGACCGAGAGCAGGAGGGAACATCATGTTCGAGAACACCAAGGCGTTCAGCGGGTTCTCCGTGGACGACATCGCCGAGGCCAGGAAGTTCTACGGCGAGACGCTCGGGCTCAACGTCAGCGAGCGCAACGGCCTGCTGTTCCTGCACCTGGCCGGGGACCGGGACACCCTCGTCTACCCGAAGGGCGATCAGCACACGCCCGCGACGTTCACCATCCTCAACTTCCCGGTCCCGGATATCGAATCCGCGATGGCGGACCTGAGGGCGCGCGGCATCACCTTCGAAACCTACGAAGGCGTCGACGAGGACGGCGTCTTCCGGCGGGGCGGCCCGCTCATCGCCTGGTTCAAGGACCCGGCCGGCAACATCCTGTCCGTACTGCAGGAGGACTAGGCGACCCGTGGCGGGCGCCCGTCAGCGGCGCCCGCCACGGCTAGGCCGCGTCTGGCGGCGGCTAGACCTTGTCTCGCGCCGGTGGGGTGAAGCACACCGCGAGACAAGGGACAGACCATGACCTACTCCAACGAGACCCGCACGCCCGACGCCGCCCTGCGCGCCCTGGACCGCCTGGTCGGCACCTGGACGGTGACCGGCGGCGCGACCGGCACGGTCACCTACCGGTGGCTGGCGGGCGGCTTCTTCCTCGCCCAGGACGTGCGCCTGGCACAGTTCGGCCAGCCCGTCACCGGCCTGGAGATCATCGGCCGGGAGCGCCCGTTCGGCGCCGAACAGCCCGGCCGGGACATCAGGTCCCGCTACTACGACAACCAGGGCAACACCTTCGACTACGTGTACGAACTCGACGGCGACACCTTGACGATCTGGGCCGGGGAACCGGGCTCGCCCGCCTACTTCAAAGGCGAGTTCGACGACGACACGATGGCGGGCGCCTGGGTCTACCCGGACGGATGCGGCTACGACTCCATCATGACCCGCGTTTAAGAAAAGGACCGCCTCAAGCTGCGGCTGCTGGAGACCAGGACGATGGACGACGCGGTAGCGCGCTCAGCCCTGACCGTCCAGCAGGCCCGCGTCGTGCACCAGCAGCGTGATCTGGACCCGGTTGTTGAGCCCCAGCCGGGCCAGCACGCTCGCCACGTACGCCTCGACCTGCGCCACGCTCAAGAACAGCAGCACTCCGATCTCCTCGTCGCTGCGCCCCTGACCGACGGCCACCGCGACCGCGTGCTCCCGCGCGGTCAGCGAGGCCAGTCCCGCCCGGGCCACCGCCCGCCGCCGATCACGATCGGAGTCGGAGACCCGCGCGACCAGCCGCCGGGCGACCGCCGGAGACAGCACTGGCTGCCCCCGTGCTACCCGGCGGACCGCGCTCACCACCTCCGCCGCCGGGGTGTCCTTACGCAGGAACCCGGCCGCCCCCGCCCGCAGCGCCCGCAACACCCGCTCATCGGCGTCGGCCGCGCTCAACACGATCACCTCCGGCGGATCCGGCCGCTCCCGCAACACCACGATCGCGGCCAGCCCATCCCAGGCCGACATCCAGATGTCCATCAACACCACATCCGGATCATGACGCTCCACCATCGGCACGAGCTGCGCCCCGTCGCCCGCCTCCCCCACCACACGCAGATCCGCCGCGGCCCCCAGCACCAACCGCAGCCCCGCCCGCGACCGCGGATCCTCATCCACGATCAGCACGCCCACCGGTCCGCTCATGCGGGCCACGGTAGCCACACCAGCACCCGCCAGCCACCTTGTCCTCGCGAACCGGCTGACGCGGGTTCCCTGGACTGCTCTGTCCGGGGAATGCCGCTGGGCCACGTTCACCTGGCAGAACCCCCGGAGAATGTTACTGGTTTAGAAATGTCCGGAAGCTACAGATTTGGCCGTCCGGATAGCGGTGGGCGCTAATCATGGCACCTCGTGGTGATATGTTCGCATCCCAACGCGACGCATTGCCCGAATATTGGGAGCTCCCGGTGTCTCCTACTCCTCCGCTTGATCCGATAACCCCTCTGCTGGGCCGCGCGAATCACCTGGAGGTGTTGCTCGTTTCGAATCTGCTCGGATTCTTCTTGACGGCGACTTTCGCTATATTCGCAGCTGTTTATGAGCTGAGGCAGGCCACGGGATCGCACCGGCTGCCCCCGCCGAGTCATATATTCATCGGGGCAAGTATATTCTATTCTTTTCTTGGCGGATATTATTACTTCATGCTCGCCCAGTACTATGCCTGCATCGTCACGGTGGTGCCGCTGGCCAGGGAGAAAGGCCTGGAAGTAGAGGGCCTCTGGAACACGATGCGCACTCCTTCCTTCGGACTGATGTCGGAGGACGGGGCGAACGTGGCGATGCTGGCGGCCGCTCCGCTCGCGCCATTGATATTCTCAGTGGTCACCCTCATCGCGCTGTGGTCGCTGGCGAGAAGAGGCGCGGGGCCGGGGATAGGAATGAGGCCGGTGATTCTGTGCTTCTCGTTGCAGATCCTGGTGTGCGTACTCCTGATCTCCATGCCTTTCCTGGAGTTTCTGCGAGTCACGGTCTGGTCGAAGTAGCGTCCCCCGCTGATTTAATAAAACGCCGGTCGGCTGCGGATCGCCGGAAAGGCCGATACGCCCACCGGTCGTAAGCCACAATGGGCTCCCACGACTCCAGACCCGGGAAAAGCGGGCAAACCAGGTAGGAGATCAACCGCCTGCAGAGGCCGCGGACGTCGAATCGGGTCACACACTTACTTCGCCGTGGGCGATGATGCGGGTGAGGACGGGGAGGGCGGCGGTCGCCGTGCCGGCCTGGTGGGCGGCGAGGGCGAGGGTGTCGAGGGCGGGCGGGCGGAGCCGGTTGGGGATGGCCAGGACCGTCATGCCGGCCGCGTGGGCGGCGCGGATGCCGGGGGTGGAGTCCTCGACCGCCAGGCATTCGGCGGGGGGCAGGCCGAGGAGTTCGGCGGCCAGCAGGTAGGCGTCGGGTTCCGGTTTGGAGACCGGCACGTCCTCGTCGGCGATGACGGCGGTGACGTGGCCGGTCAGGCCGAGGGCGGTGACGGCGGCGTGCACGTAGCGGTGCGGGGCCGCCGAGGCCACCGCCACCGGAACCCACAGGGCGGCGGCGGTGAGGAGCTGGTAGGCGCCGTCCAGCAGGCCGATCCTGCCGTCGTTCAGGGCGGTGAGGGCGGCTTCGGTGCATTCGGCGTGCACCTGGGCAGGGTCGGTGCCGCAGGCGTCGGCCAGGTGGGCGGCCCAGTCGCCGCTGCCGACCAGGGCGCCGATGTCGCCGTTCCGGCCGCCGTTGCGGGCGTGGTAGTCGCGCCAGATCCGGTCCCAGACGTGGCCGCTGGCGACCAGGGTGTCGTCGAGGTCGAAGACGACGGCACGCACCGGGGTCACACCCCGGCCGGGACGGCCGCGCGGTGGGCCATCAGCTGCTCGATCGAGATCAGCGCCAGGCCGTGCTCGTCGGCGAAGACCCGCAGTTGGGGCAGGCGGGCCAGGGTGCCGTCCGGGTTGAACACCTCGGTGAGGGCGGCCACGGGAGGCAGCCCGGCCAGCCGTACCAGCTCGATGCCGGCTTCGGTGTGGCCCTGGCGGGCGGCGAGGCCGCCCTCGTCGGCGCGGAGCGGGAAGACATGGCCGGGGCGCGTCAGCTGGCGCGGCCCGGTGGCCGGGTCGGCCAGCAGGCGCAGGGTGTTGGCGCGGCTGGCCGCCGAGATGCCGGTGGTGCCGTCGGCGGCGTCCACCGAGACGGTGAACGCGCCGACCCGGGGGTCCTCGTTGAGGGCCACCATGGGCGGCAGATGCAGCCGGTCCAGGTCAGCCCCCTCCATGGCCGCGCACACCACGCCACCGCTGTGCCGGATCAGGAACGCCATCAGCACCGGCGTCATCAGCGACCCGGCCGCGATCAGATCCCCCTCGTTCTCCCGGTCCTCATCGTCGATGACCAGAACGGGACGCCCCGCGGCGATCTCTTCGATCGCGGCGGCCACGGTGTCGAGCATGAGAACCCCCGAAGCGTTAACGCACAGTAGTTATAGATCTACGCCAGACCCCACCCGTACGGCAGGTCACGACACACCGGGAGAGATAACCCATGACCGCTGATTTCCCGGAGACTTACGTGATAATTGGCTGTTAGCACGCACATGAGCTGCGGCGCGGATCAACCGGGTGGGGTCTGGGCCGTTGGTAGCCCACCGGCTCGATCGGTGATGACGACCGACCAGAGGTGCTTTCGCGGTGGCTCATTGTCAACGGCCAGCGGTCAGATACTCCACCTCGTCCTCTGTCCCGGTCTCTCCACCAACGGCGAGCCGACGTCGCCGCCATCAGCATGCCCGAGGCCGAACCCAGTCGGATGTCGTCCACGATCGTGATTCCGCTGCCGGTTGATGCCGAATCGACAAGTGATGTTGCCGGTGTGAGGCAAGAGATATAGCTTGCCGGGTGTGGTGGAACGAGACGACTACGCGGCCATCCGGGATCGGATTGTCGGGCTGGCCCGTGCCCATGGGCTGCGCTGTGACTGGGCCGAATCGACCAAACGCCAGCGATTCCTGCTGCTGTGGGACGCTCAGGGCCGTGTCGCAGCCCGTGCCGCCGTGCCACTTTATCCGGGCGAGACGCCAGCTCTGGTGGAAGCCCTCGAACGCGGTCTGGCGCCCCTGTTCGGCGAAGACTGGCTGGAGGACTGATGACGACCTACGAGCCTCATGTTGATGTTCATGTTTCCAAAACGGGCAGTTTGTGGCTGGCCGTGCTGTCCGGGGTGGCGGGCGGCATGTCCGCGCACTCCCTCAAGGAGCTCCAGGCGGACATCGCCGAAGGGTTGCCCTTCCTGTTCGGTGATCGCGATCAGCTGCCCGTTCCGGTCTTCCATTACACCCTGCCGGGTCTCACCGAGGAGGATCTGCGGGCGTTCGCGCGGCTGCAGCGGGAAGCGGCGGCGATCGCCGAGGATTACAGCAGGACGGCCAAGGCGCGCGTGGACCAGCTCGCCGGGCTCGGGCTGTCCGACGCCGATATCGGCGAGCTGCTCGGCCTGACGAAGCAACGCATCCAGCAGATCCGTACCAACCCGCCCGTGGCCCGCCGAAGCGCCTGACATGGACGTGTTCCTGGAGCTGCTCGTACGGGAGGCCTCGGCCGTCGAGTTCGAAGGGCCGGTGCTGCGGGCGCGGGCCGAGGGGGCCGGGGCGGAGACGCTGGAGCGGCTGGAGCGGGACAAGGTCGCGGCCCTGCGGGTGCGGGGGATGTTGCGGCGGCGGGCCAAGCGGGAGGCGGAGCTGTCGGCGCTGTTCGACACGGCGGGGGACCTCGCGGGGTTGCGGGATCTGGACGCGGTGCTGGCGGCGATCGTGCGGCGGGCCCGGCAGCTGCTGGGCACCGACGTCGCGTACATGACGCTGAACGACCCCGAGCGGGGGGACACGTTCATGCGGGTGACCGACGGGTCCTCGGCCGCGCGGTTCCGTGGGTTGCGGCTGGCGATGGGGGCGGGGCTCGGCGGGCTGGTGGCGCAGTCGGGCGTGCCGTACAACACGGCGGACTATTTCGCCGACGAGCGGTTCCGGCACACCGTCACCATCGACGACGCGGTGCACGAGGAGGGGCTCGTCGCCATTCTCGGCGTGCCGCTGCGGCTGGGGGCGCAGGTCATCGGGGTGCTGTTCGCGGCCAACCGGAGCGCGCGGCCGTTCGCGCCCGAGGAGGTGGCGCTGCTGTCCTCGCTGGCCGCGCACGCGGCGGTGGCGATCGACACGGCGCGGCTGCTGGAGGAGACGCGGGCCGCGCTGACCGAGCTGAGCGAGGCGAACACGCTCATCCGGGCGCACAGCGACGCGATCGAGCGGGCCGCGGCCGCGCACGACCGGATGACCGGCCTGGTGCTGCGCGGCGGCGGCGTGGAGGATGTGGCGGCGGTCGTCACCGAGGTGCTGGGCGGGCGGCTGACCGTGCTCGACGAGGAGGGGCGGCCGCTGGTGGGGGACGCGGCCGACCTGGACGCGGGCGTGTCGGAGGCGGCGCGCTCGTCCCGCGCGCTCGGCCGGACGGTCCGGCGCGGCGAGGTGTTCGTGGCCTCGGTGGACGTGGGCGCGGCCCCGCTGTGCACGCTGGTGCTGCGCACCGCGGCCCGGCCGACCGACGCCGACCAGCGCATCCTGGAACGGGCCGCGCAGGTCACCGCGCTGCTGCTGCTGTTCCGCCGCAGCGTCGCCGACGCCGAAGGCCGGGTACGCGGCGAGCTGCTGGACGACCTCGTCTTCCGGCCGGAACTCGACGGGCTGCACGACCGGGCCCGCCGCCTGGGCGTGCACCTGGACGAGCCGCACGTCCTGGTCGTCGCCCGCCACGACGGCCAGCGGGAACGCGCCGCGTTCTGGGCCTCGGCGCAGGCGGCGCTCGCGCACGGGCTGGCCGCCGCCCGCGGGCACGAGGTCATCCTGCTGCTGCCGGGCGACAAACCCGGCGTCCTGGCGCGCCGTGCCGCCGCCGAACTGACCGCCTCGCTCGGCCAGCCGGCCACCGCAGGAGCGGCGGCGGTGCTCGGCGGGCCGCTGTCGGAGGCGTACCAGGAAGCCCAGCGGTGCGCGGACGCGCTGCGGGCGCTGGGCCGGGGCGGGGACGGCGCCAGCGCGGCCGAACTGGGCTTCGTCGGCCTGCTCATCGGCGAGGGCCGCGACGTGCCCGCGTTCCTGGCCGGCACGATCGGCCCGGTCGTCGACTACGACGATCGCCGCGGCACCCAGCTGCGCGCGACCTTGGCCGCCTACTTCGGCTCCGGCGGCTCCCTGTCCCGTACGGCCGAGACGTTGCACATCCACGTCAACACCGTCACCCAGCGCCTGGACCGGATCGGCCAGCTGCTCGGCGCGGGCTGGCAGGAGCCGGAGCGCGCCCTGGAGATCCAGCTGGCGTTGCGCCTGCACCGCCTGCGGGATGGCCCCTGACCCCATGGCAGGTGCGTGAGGTATGTACCGAATCGCCATAGTCGCGGCGGCGGTCCGCTGCGTACGGTGAGCCAACCCACGCGACAAAGGAGCCGGTGGCATGAAAAACGAGCGGATCGCCACGTCCCGCCTGACCCAGAACGTCCTGACGGTGCCCGGAGCGGAGGGTGAGGCCGTGCTGTTCGTGCACGGCAACGTGTCATCGAGCGCTTTCTGGCGGGACGCGCTGCGCGCGCTGGCCGGCACGCACCGGCCGATGGCGGTGGATCTGCGTGGGTTCGGGGAGACCGATCCCGAGCCGGTCGACGCCACCCGGGGGTTGCGGGACTACTCCGACGACGTGCTGGCGCTGATCGACGCGCTGGCGCTGGACCGGGTGCACCTGGTCGGCTGGAGCATGGGGGGCGGGGTCGTCCTGCAGGCGCTGCGGGATCGGCCGGCGGTGGTGGCGAGCGTGACGCTGGTCAATCCCGTCTCGCCGTACGGGTTCGGCGGCACCGAGGGAGCGGACGGCACGCTGACCCACGCCGACGGGACCGGGTCCGGCGCGGGCGGCGCCAACCCCGACTTCGTCAAGCTGCTGGCCGAGGGCGACCGGTCGGAGGAGTCCCCGCTGGCTCCCCGCAACGTCTTCCGCACCGCCTACGTCAAGCCGGGCGCGGTCATCGAGGACGAGGACTTCTACGTCGACTCGATGCTGACCACGCGGGTCGGCGAGGGCCACTACCCGGGCGACGCCGCCACCTCCACCGCGTGGCCAGGCCTGGCCCCCGGCACGCGCGGCGTCCTGAACTGCCTCGCGCCCACCCACTTCCGCCTGGATCTCACCGAGATCGACCCCAAGCCGCCCATCCTGTGGATCCGCGGCGCCGACGACGTGATCGTCTCCGACACCTCGCTGTTCGACCTGGCCCACCTGGGCGTGCTTGGCGTCATCCCCGGCTCCCCCGGCACGCCCGGCCAGCCGATGGTCACCCAGACCAGGGCCGCCCTCACCGCCTACGGCAACTACCGCGAGGTCGTCCTGGACGACTGCGGCCACAGCCCGCACCTGGAGAAGCCGGCCGAGTTCCTCGCCGCGCTCGGCGCCCACCTCACCTGAGCATGTCCAGGTAGTGCGGATTGATCATGACGCCCAGGATGTTGCCGAACGGGTCGACGAACGACGCGGTCACGAACCCCTGGTGCCGTTCGGTCCTGGGTTCGTGTTCCTTGGCGCCCATGGCCAGCAGCCGCTCGCAGGCGGCGTCCAGGTTGTCCACGTGCCAGTAGGCGACCGCGCCGCCCGGGCCGCTGAGCTGGCCGTGCGGTGAGTAGCGGCGGTCGATGAGCCCCAGTTCCTGCTGATGGTCGCCGATCCGGAACTCCACGTAAGCGGGCCGCCCGTCGGGGCCCGGCCGGGTGAACCATGGCTCCAGGCCCAGCAGTTCGGCATACCAGTCGACCGCCGCCGGCATGTCGTCGGTAAAGAAACTGATCGTGGCGAGCCCCCGCAGCATGTCCTGCTCCTCTCGGTGTCTGCATGGCACGCTACGCTCCGTCACCGACAGTTCCGCTCCGCAACACGCGAATTTGAGACGGGCCTTGACGGACATATGGGCGTGTAAACAATAATTACCATCGGGAAAGTAGGAATTACTGGAAAGGTGATGCGGTGCGGTCGCTCATCCTGCTCGGGCTGGTCGGCTTCGCCGCTCAACTCGTCGACGGCAGCCTCGGTATGGCCTACGGGGTCACCTCGACCACGCTCCTGCTCGCCGCGGGCACCGGCGCGGCGGCCACCTCGGCCACCGTGCACCTGGCCGAGATCGGCACCACGCTCGCCTCGGGCCTGTCGCACTGGCGGTTCGGCAACATCGACTGGAAGGTCGTCGGCAAGATCGGTGTCCCGGGCGCGCTCGGCGCCTTCGCCGGGGCCACCTTCCTGTCCAGCCTGTCCACCGAGTTCGCCGCCCCGATCATGTCGATCATCCTGCTGTCCCTGGGGCTTTACGTCCTGATCCGCTTCACCGCGTACGGCCTGCCCCGCGGCAACCTGGGCAAGCCGCTGCGCAAACGGTTCCTGGCCCCGCTCGGCCTGGTGGCGGGTTTCGTGGACGCGACCGGCGGCGGTGGCTGGGGCCCGGTCGGCACGCCCGCCATCCTGGCCAGCGGCCGGATCCCGCCGCGCAAGGTGATCGGCTCCATCGACGCCAGCGAGTTCCTGGTCGCCATCGCGGCCAGCGCCGGCTTCCTGGTCGGCCTCGGCTCGGAGAACATCGACTTCGCCTGGGTGGGCGTGCTCCTGCTCGGCGGCGTGATCGCCGCCCCGATCGCGGCCTGGCTGGTCCGCCACATCCCGCCGCGCATCCTCGGCTCCGCGGTGGGCGGCGTCATCGTCCTGACCAACGTGCGTACGCTGCTGCGCGGTGAATGGGTGGACGCGCCCGGCGGCGTCCAGACCGTGGCGTACGTCACCATCGCGGCGCTGTGGGCGGCGGCGGTCGCCTACTCAGCCCGCGAGCACCGCCGCGAGAAGGCCATCGAGGCGGCCGACGCCGAACTCCTGGGCCCTGCCCCGGAAGAGGAAACCGCTCGCGCCTGACTTCCGAATCTCAACGGCCCTGCGGGTCGTCGGCGATGTAGTGCCACAGGTGCGGCGACAGCCGTACGATCGCGGCGACGGTCGTCACGGTGAGCAGGCCGCCGGCGCAGATCGTCAGCTGAGGGCCGAACGCCGAGGCGGCGGCTCCGTGGAGCAGGTGGGCGAGTTGCGGGCCGCCCTGGAGCACGACGGTGAGCGAGCCTTGGATCCGGCCGCGCAGGGCGTCGTCGGTGTACGCCTGGGAGATGGCCTTGCGGAAGGTGCTGAGCACGAAGTTGACCGCGCCGCCGAGCGTCAGCGCCGCGAGCGCGAGCCACAGGTGCGGCGCGAGGCCGAGGACCACGACGGTCGCGCCCCAGACGGCGGCGGCGGACGCCATCAGGGCGCCGTGACGGCGGGCGCGCGTGAACGTTCCCGACATCAGCCCGGCCGCGAAGACCCCGGCCGGGTACGCGGCGTAGAGCAGGCCCAGCTCCACCCCTCCTCCGGCCGGGCCGCCGTAGGTGCGTTCCGCCAGCTCGGGGAGGAGTGCGACGGGCATCCCGAAGACCATCGCGGCCAGGTCCACCGCCAGCACGGCGACCAGAACCCGGCTGGTGAGCAGGTAGCGGAACCCGGCCAGCACGTGCCCGAACGTGGCCGGACGCCGGTCCCCCGGCGCCGTGGCCTGGCGGGGTTTCGGTGGGATCGGTGGCAGCTTGGCGACCGCCCACAGCACGGCCAGCAATGCCACGGCGTCGAAAAGGTAGAGCGTGCCGAGCCCGGCGACCGGAATCAGCAATCCCGCCAGGAGCGGGCCCATGATCGATCCGCCGTACCTGACGAGCGAACTCAGGCTGTTGGCCGCGGTCAGCAGGTCGATGGGGACGACCCGGGGCACCGCGGCGCCCAACGTCACCATGATCGCCCCGAAGGTCAGGCCCTGGCATGCCACCAGCGCCAGCAGGACGGGGACCGAGCGTCCACCCCATGCCGTCTGCGCCCACAGCGCCAGGTAGGTCAGGGCGAGACCGCCGTGCGCGGCTAGCAGCAGCCGCCTGCGGTCCACCATGTCGGCGAGGGCTCCGCCCCATAAGGAGGCGACGGCCAGGGCACCGAACGACACCGCGGCCGCCGCACCGACGGTCGCGGATGAACCGGTCATCGTGAACAGCTGGGTCGGCACCGCGACCACGCTGAACGAGCCGCCGACCGCGCCGACCACCGAAGCGGCCCACAACCGCCGGAAGGCGGGGATCTTCAGGGGACGCCGATCCACTGTGTAGGTCATTGCGGGTTACAGCGTCACCACGTCGGCCACCACGCAGGCGATGTTGTCCGGCGCACCCGCGGCGTAGGCCAGTCCGACCAACTCGTCGAGGACCTGCTCGGGGTCCGCCGTGCCGGTCAGCACGTGCCGCAGGGACTCGGGCGCGACAACAGTGGACAGCCCGTCCGAGCACAGCAGGTAGCGATCGCCGGGCTCGGCCGTGTGCACGGACAGGTCGGGTTGCGGCCCGCCGGTTCCGGTGAGCGCGCGGACCAGCAGCGAACGTTGCGGATGCGAGGCGGCCTCCGCCGGGCTGAGGCGGCCGTCGTCGACCAGCGACTGCACGTAGGTGTGATCGTGGGTGATCTGGAAGAGCTCACCGTCGCGCACCAGGTATGCCCGGGTGTCGCCGATGTGCACCAGCGCGAGCCGGGAGCCCGACCACAACATCGCGGTCAGCGTCGTGACCGCCTCACCCGAGGGTGTCGCCTCGGCGATGCCCTGGATGACCTTGTCCGCCTGGTTGACGGCGTCGGCGAGCGCGCCGAGCAGGTCACCGGCGGGCATGGCCGTCGAGGTCAGGGTCTCCAGCGCCTCCAGCGGTTTGAGCGCGTCGATGGCGGCCGCGCTGGCGAGATTCCCGCCAGGACCGCGCGTTCCGTCGGCCACCGCGAGCAGGCGGGCGCCCGCGTAGGCGGCGTCCTCGTTGCTCGTGCGGACCGGCCCCGCATCCGATCGGGCCGCGTACCGGATTCCGATCATGGTTTTGGTGTTGTCCACGGCGCTGCCCCGTCCTGACAGGTAGTCGACGAGGAAGGTGGCCAGCTGTTCGCGTGCGGCGGTTTCCGCCACGATCTGCGCCCGATAGGCGGCGACCTGCTCGGCCGCGGCCTCCGGTTCGAGCTCGCACACCTGGCGGATGCGGGCCAGCGGCATGCCCAGCCGCCGCAGCCACGCGATCAGCCGGGCTCGCTCCAGCTGGGCCGGATCGTAAAAGCGATACCCCGACTCCCCGTCCACCGCGGCCGGTGGGAGCAGTCCGAGCTCGTCATACAGCCGTAGCGCCTTCGGCGACAACCGCGCGGCCCGGGCGAACGCCCCGATCGTCAGCAGCCCCACACCAACCCTCCTCGCACCGGTCGGAAGAACCGGCACCACGATGCTGCGCCTTCACCCAAGGGCAAGGTCCATACGTCACCCCGAACTATCTCGAACCCTGCACACCAGGACGGAAGGAGCGCCGCAAACGGGGGGTTCAGGCTGGTGTTACCAAGCTGTTACAAGTGGGTGAATCCGTAACGGGCTGGCAGAAGTAACACATACGCGCGGACATCACGAGAGAGGCTTACGCATGCGCACAGCCCTGAAGTCGTTCGCGGTCGCCGCAGGTTTGATCCTGCTGGCCACGAGCCCGGCGGTCGCCGCACCCGACACCAAGCCGCCGTCCATTCCCGGGAATCTACGGGCGACCCAAGTGACGCAAACCGCGGTGACACTGGCATGGAGCCCCTCCACCGACAATGTCAGAGTGGTCTCCTATTCGGTGTGGGCGCCAGGACTCGACGCCGTCGTGCTCGTCAACCATCCGACCACAACGGCGACCATCAGCGGGTTGCACCCAGGGGCGACGTACGCTTTCCGCGTCCACGCCTCGGACGGCATCCGCGCGTCCGGGCCGAGCAGCATCCTTAACGTCACCACCCAGCCCGACGTCGCCGCCCCCTCCGCTCCCTCCGGCCTCGCCCTGGCCAACAGCGTCCACGGGTCCCCCGTCGACGGCCTTACCGCGTCCAAGATCCTGCTGACCTGGACGAACTCGACCGACGACTTCGGACCGATCAAGTACCAGGTGCTGGTCAACGGGGTGCCGAGCCCGAACGTCTTCGACACCAGGCCGGCCGGAAGCCCGGTCACCACCGTGTCCAAGGCATGGGTCCGGCAACTTGAGCCTGGAACCACGTACAACCTGTCCGTACGCGCCGTGGACAGCGGCGGCAACGCGTCGGCGGCGAGCGCCCCGATCACGGTGACCACCGATGCCGCCAGCGACACCGTGGCGCCCACGACTCCCACCCTGACCCAGGCCGGGGGCGTCGGCACCAGTGTGTGCCCTGAGGAACTGCTCGTGAACTATACGGCCGCGACTGACGACGTCACCCCGGCCACGGGCGTGGAGTACGAGATCCGGATCAACGGCACCATCAGCGATGTCTTCCAGGGCATCTCGGGCAGAATCATCATTTACACGGAGATCTCCGGGCCCAACACCGTCACCATCGTGGCGGTCGACGCTGCGGGGAACGCTTCGGCGCCGAGTAACGCGATCACCGACAACATCCAGTGGGGGATCAGCTACTGCGGATAAGCAGGAAGTTGTTCACGTACCCCGCGTGCGGTGAGGTCGACGGCAGTTGAGGGAGGGCTGATCGTGGCGATCGGCCCTCCCTCGTGCCTGCCGTACGATCGCGTCACCGCCGGATCGTTGTCGATCGAATGACCAGATCAGAGCGACAGACTTGGGTTGACAGTCGCCCTCGGCTTGTTGCCCGGACACAGCTGGCGGGGGGTGCTGTCGCCGCGGAGGCGGGCGTCGGCGCAGCCGCCCGGGAGACCCTGGTACTCCTGGTCACCGAAGTTCGCGGTGACGGCCGGCGTCCCGCCGCCGAAGCGGGTCTGCTGCACCTGGTGGTCGGCGGTCACTCAGCGGAAGGCGGTCATCGGCTCGGCGCCGGCGGCCTGGTGCAGCGGCGCGAAGAACCGCTGCAGCTCGGCGATATCCGCGCCGTGCTCTCCCAGCGTGTCGGGGCCGAGGACCAAGTTGAGCGGCGTGTTGTACAGCACCACCAGCAGCGCCCTGTCCACCTGCTGGTCGGGCAGCTTCTAGTAGACCAGCTCCCACCGGTCCAGGCTGATCACCGAGTCGTGCACCACGCCCGATCAGGCCGCGCCGCTGTGGCAGGCGTTGGGCCACGACCGAGCGCATCACCGAACTGACCGACACCCTCAACCGCGCCGCAGACCGTACAACGGCGGGCGGCGAGATCTCGACTCCCGGCAACCTACCCCGGGTCCTGCGCACCAGGGACGACCAAGCCGGTCTCATACGCGGCGATGACCGCCTGGGTTCTGTCGCGTAGGCCGAGTTTGGCGAGGACGCGGCTGACGTGGGTTTTCACGGTTTCCTCGGTGACGATGAGGCGGGTGGCGATCTCCTGGTTGGAAAGGCCCTCCGCGACGAGGCGCAGGACCTGCGTCTCGCGGGGGGTGAGGGTGTTGGGAGTGGGCGGTTTCAGGGTTTTTGAGGATTTCGCGGGTTTCGGGGTGAGGTGGGCGAACTCGGTGATGAGGCGGCGGGTGATGGCGGGGGCCAGGAGGGCTTGGCCGTCGGCGATGACGCGGACGGCGTCGAAGAGGTGTTCGGCGGTGACGTCCTTGAGCAGGAAACCGCTGGCTCCGGCGCGGAGCGCGTCGTAGACATACTCGTCGAGGTCGAAGGTGGTGAGGATGAGGACGCGCGGGCCGGTGAGCTGCCTGGTCGCCTCGATGCCGTTCATGCCGGGCATGCGGATGTCCATCAGCACGACGTCCGGCGCGGTTTCGCGGCAGACACGGATGGCTTCGGCGCCGTCCCCGGCGGTGCCGACGACCTGGAAGTCCGGCTGGGTGTCCAGCAGCCCGGCGAACCCTGTTCTCACCACCTGGTGATCGTCGACGACCACGACCCGGATCACGCTCATCCGGCCGCCTCTCCGGGCAGGCTGGCCTCGACCAGGAAGCCGCCGCCGGCGGCATGGCCGGTGCGCAGGTCGCCACCGACGGCCGTGGCCCGTTCCCGCATCCCAGCCAGGCCATGCCCCCCTTCGTGGCCAGCTCTGTGGCCGAAGCTGTCTTTGTGGCCGTTTTTGCGGCTGCCTTCGTGATCGTCTTCATGGGGGTGGCCGTGGCTCGTGGCTGCGGGGCCGGGGCCGTTGTCGCGGACGAACAGCCGCAGCGCGTCTCCCGCGTAGTGCAGCTCCACATCAACGGCCGCGCCGGGCGCGTGCCGCCGCGCGTTGGTGAGCGCTTCCTGAATGATCCGGTACGCCGCGAGCTCGACGCCCGGGTCGAGCGTGACCGGTGACCCGCGCAAGATGAGCCGGGTGCCCGTCCCGGACGCGTCCCTGGCCTCGTCCAGCAGGTCGTTGACCTCGTGCAGGCGCAGCCCCGGCTGGGGAGTCAGCTCCGGACGGGGCCGCTCCCCCGCCGTCGTGTCCTCGCGCAGGACGCCGAGCAGCCGCCGCATCTCGGTCAGCGCCGCCCGGGCCGTGTCCCCGATCGCGGACAGCCGTTCGGCCCCGGCGGGCGGCATGCCGGGGGTGGTCAGCCGGGCGTTCTCCGCCTGCACGGCCACCATGGAGATATGGTGCGCGACCACGTCGTGCAGCTCGCGGGCAATGCGCGCGCGTTCACCCCGCGCGGTGTGCTCCAGCAGCGAATCGGCGATCACCTGTCGGGCCGCCGTGTTCGCGGCCGCGTCACCGTGGGCCCGCCGGGCGATCCCGGCCAGCGCCGCCGCCGGGGCCAGGCAGGCCAGCACCATCGTGATCGTCCGCGCCTCCACACCCGCCAGCGCCAGGATCGGGAACGGCGCGGCCAGCGGCAACGCCGCCCAGGGCGAGCCGGTGCGCCCGAGCCGGTAGCCGGCCACCAGCTGCGCGCCCATCCCCGCTACCGTCAAGGCCTGGAAACCCGTGACCGACAGGACCGCCGCCGCGGACACGACCAGGGCCGCCGCGAACGGCTGCGTCCACAGCAGCACCAGCGGCAGCGTGGTCGCCACGGCGAACAGCACGAACGCGAGGTCCGGACCGGCCGGACCCCGGACATGCCCGATCGACTCGATCACCGCCAGCAGCACCAGAGGCGCCCCGACCATGACGATCCGCGGGTCGTACGTTCGGTCCACCCCAGCATTGTCCCTGGTCCGGGAGCCGCTGGCATCCCCCGCGCGTGGGATGGCCGGGCGGGGAAGATGGCTCCGCCGCGTGACGACCGCACCGTACGGCGTTGCCTAGTCTGCCTGGCATGGAAGCGAACATCGAGGTCAGCGGGCTGCGCAAGCGGTTCGGCCCGGTTCTGGCCCTGGACGGGATGACGTTCACCGTGACGCCTGGGCACGTCACCGGCTTCGTCGGGCCGAACGGCGCGGGGAAGTCCACCACGATGCGGGTGATCCTCGGTCTGGACGCGGCCGACGAGGGCCGCGCGCTGATCGGCGGGCAGCCGTATCGCACGCTGCGGAGACCGTTGAGCCAGGTCGGGACGCTGCTGGACGCCGCCGCGCTGCAGCCGAGCCGGACCGGGCGCAATCATCTGCTCTGGCTGGCCCACTCCCAGGGCCTGACCGCGGGCCGGGTCGACGCCGTGGTCGAGCTGGTCGGGCTGGGATCCGCGGCGCGGCGGAAGGCGGGCGGTTACTCGCTGGGCATGCGGCAGCGGCTCGGCGTGGCGGCCGCCCTGCTCGGCGACCCGCCGGTGCTCATGCTCGACGAGCCGTTCAACGGCCTCGATCCGGAGGGGATCGTGTGGATGCGCGGGTTCCTGCGGTCGCTGGCCGCCGAGGGCCGGGCCGTCCTGGTGTCCAGCCACCTGATGAGCGAGCTTCAGGACACGGCCGGGCATGTCGTGGTGGTCGGCCGGGGCCGGGTGGTCGCGGACGCGAGCGTGGCGGAGTTGATCGCGGCGGCGTCCGGCGACCGGGTGAGGTTACGGACCACGGCGCGGCCGGAGGCGATGACGGTGCTGGCCGACGCGGGGGCCACCGTCGCCGTCACCGATCGTGACACGCTCACCGTCGCCGGGCTGGCGGCCGAGCGTGTGGTGGCGCTGCTCACCACGCATGGGGTGCCGTTCTCGGAGGTGGCCGGGCATCGGGCCACGCTGGAGGAGGCGTATATGGAGCTCACCAGGGACGCGGTCGAGTTTCGCGCGGACGGTGCGCGATGACGGGCCTGCTGCGCGGGGAGTGGACCAAGTTCAGGACGGTGCGCGGCTGGGTGCTCGGGATGGCGCTGGCGGTGCTGATCACCGTCCTGCTCGGGGTGTTCACGGCGTCCGGCAGTCACAGCTCCTGCTCGGGTCCTGAGGGCGATGTCTGCCCGGCCCTGCCGGTCGGCCCCGAGGGTCTGGCGGTGAACGACCGGTTCTCCTTCGCGCACCAGCCGCTGGCGGGCGACGGCAGCGTCACCGCCCGGGTGGCGTCGCTGACCGGGATCATCACCTATCCACCGCCGGATCACGACAAGATCGTGCCCGGCGTGGTGCCGTGGGCGAAGGCCGGAATCATGATCAAGGAAAGCGTCCGGCCGGGGTCCGCGTACGCGGCGATGATGCTCACCGGTGGTCATGGGGCGCGGATGCAGCACAACTACGAGCACGACGTGGCCGGTTCCCGGGAGGCGCGCTGGCTGCGGCTGACCCGCTCCGGCGACACGATCACCGGTGCCGAGTCGGCCGACGGCACCCACTGGACCACGGTCAGCACGGTCCGCCTGACCGGGTTGCAGAAGAATGCCCTGATGGGGCTCTTCGTCGCCTCTCCGTGTGATCTGACCGTGACGCAAGGCGACCTCGGCGGAACCATCGGGAAGTGCCGGCTCACCCAGGCCACCGCCGTCTTCGACCACGTCAGCCTGGCCGGGAACCCGTGGACCTACGACGACCTCGGCGGCCATACCGGCGCGCCCGCGCTCTCCCAGGGCACCTTCCGCGAGTCCGGCGGCACGTTCACCATGTCCGGATCCGGCGATGTCGGGCCGTACGGGATCGAGGGCGGGCAGATCGTCGAGCGCACCCTTTCGGGGGCGTACACGGGGCTGATCGTGGTGATCGTGGTGGCGGTCATGTTCATCACGGCCGAGTACCGGCGCGGGCTGATCCGCACCACCCTGCTGGCCAGCCCGCGCCGGGGGCGCGTGCTCGTCGCCAAGTCTCTGGTGATCGGCGTGGTCACGTTCGTCGTCGGCCTGATCGCCGCGGTCATCGCGGTTCCCCTGTGCAGCAGGATTCTCCGCGCGAACGGCAACCAGCTCCTGCCGGTGAGCACCTCCACCGAACTGCGCGTCGTGGCCGGGACCGCCGCGCTGCTGGCCGTCGCCGCCGTGCTGGCGCTCGCCATTGGCGCGTTGATCCGGCGCAGCGCGGTGGCCGTCATCACGGCCATCGCGGTGATCGTCGTCCCGCACGTCCTGACGACCGCGTCGGTCCTGCCGGCGGAGTTGTCGCAGTGGCTGCTGCGGGTGACCCCGGCCGCCGCGTTCGCGATCCAGCAGAGCATTCCCGAATATTCGCAGGTCGAAGGGCATTATGTGCCGCAGATGGGCTACTATCCGCTGGCGCCTTGGGCTGGGTTCGCGGTGCTCTGCGCCTATGCCCTGCTGGCTCTCGGCCTGGCCGTCCTCCTGCTCCGCCGGAGGGACGCGTGAAGCGCGAAATCCATGCCGAGTGGACGAAACTGCGCACGCTCCCGGGCACCGGCTGGGTGCTGCTGGCGATCCCGGTTCTGACCGTCGCCCTGGGCGTCGCGGCCGGTGCCGCCACCACCTGCGCGTCGGCGCGCTGCAATCACGACGCCGTCAAGCTCGCGCTCACCGGCGTGCAGCTGAGCCAGGTGGTCGTCGCGGTCCTCGCCGTGCTGGCGATCACCGGCGAGCACACCACCGGCCTGATCCGCACGACGTTCACGGCGATGCCCCGCAGGTTCACCGTCCTCGGCGCGAAGGCAGCCGTCCTCGCCGGTCCGACCCTGGTCGCGGCCATCGCCGGCGTGCTCGGGTCGGTGCTGGCCGGGCGGCTCATCCTGCCCGGCCGGGGTTTCACGCCCGCGCACGGCTACCCGCTGCTGTCCCTCACCGACGGCCTGGTTCTCCGCGCGGCGGCGGGCTCGGTTCTCTACCTCACCCTGATCGCCGTGCTCTGCCTCGGAGTCGCCGCGATCGTCCGTGACTCGGCGGCGGCCATGGGCGTCGTGCTCGGCCTGTTCTACCTCTTCCCGATCCTCATCCACCTGGTCTCCGACCCGGATTGGCAACGGCTGCTCTTCCGGATCTCCCCAACCAACGCCGGGCTGGCCATCCAGTCCAGCATGAACCTGGACCTGCTGCCGATCGGCCCGTGGCCAGGACTCGGCGTCCTCGCCGCCTGGGCCGCGGCCGCGCTCCTGGCCGGAGGCCTCCTGGTACGCCTCCGCGACGTCTGATCAGCTCCGCGTGATCGGCTTCGAGTTGGCCGTAGAGGGTGCGGCCTTCGTCACCTAGGTCGTGCATTCGGCGCGGCTTGCGATCGGCCGTATGCATAGCCTCGTCATAGCGGACACTGAGGCGCAAAAGCACGAAAACTTCGGGCCGGTGGTTGCCAAGTTTGCGCTGGACGCCGTGTGGCTGCGGCGTGCCGGGCGCCGACATCGTCGCGCTCCGTCAGAGAATCGGCGTGCCGAGTAATCACCGGACTCCGTCCTGACCAAACGTCTCCACGTGCGGAGTTGCTTGGTCTCCCGGAATTCGAGCTGGCCGGGCACCGCGAGTCAGGTGCCCGCGGTCACCGCCTTGAGCCCTGCGAACGACTCTCCGATGAACTGAGACAAGTCCTTCTGCCCGGCCTGCCCGGCCTGCCCGGCCTGCCCGGCCCAACGCCGGAACGCGATCTTGAAGACGGCGATGCCCGCCTCCGCGGCAAGGCTCGCGGAGGCGTCGTCGACTCCGCGCTGCCGCAACGCGTCGGCGAGCGCGGCCGACAGCGAGGCGAGTTTGATCAGCTCGCGTTCCTGCAGTTCGGCGTTGGCGGCGATGACGGCCTGGCGCCGGCGGGCATGCTCCTGGCGTTCCTGCAGCATAGCCGCGGCAGCCCCGAGGGCCGCCGTCACGGCGTCCATCGGGGTGGCGGGCTCGGGAACACGGGCGACTGTGTCCACGAGAAGCTCCTGCAGCGCCATCGAACCCGCGAACAGCACTTCGCGCTTGTCCGTGTAGTGCCGGAAGAACGTCCGCTCCGTCAGCCCCGCCCGTTCGGCGATCTCCGCCACCGAGGTCCGTTCGAAGCCGCGCTCGAGGTAGAGCTCCAGTGCCGCCCGTTCGAGCCGGCCGCGCGCGTTCGGCTCCCATCGACCCATGCCCGGAATCCTACCTGATGACAGTGACTGACATCAGCTGCTACGGTGTGATGACAGTGACTGACATCGCTCGGTCGCCCGGCGCCCACCCGCGGCGCGAGGACGACCGGCCTACGCTGGAGGCTTACTCATGCGCGTTTTCGTCACCGGGGCATCCGGATGGATCGGCTCGGCACTCATACCCGAACTCATCGGCGCGGGTCACCAGGTCGTCGGGCTCGCCCGCTCGGACGCCTCGGCCGCCGCCCTCACCAAGGCCGGGACCGAGGTGGTCCACGGCACGCTCGACGACCTCGACGTCCTGCGCGACACGGCCGCCGCGTCGGACGGGGTGATCCACCTCGCGTTCAAGCACGACATCGCCTTCCAGGGAGGCTTCCAGAGCGCCGCCGACGCCGACCGCCGCGCCGTCGAGGCATTCGGGGAGGCCCTCGCCGGTTCCGCTCGGCCGTTCGTGCTCGCCTCCGGGCTGGCCGGACTTGCCCCGGGCCGGGTGGCCACCGAAGAGGACGGCCGCACGTCCGACGCGTTGCCCGCGCACCTGACCGGCGGCCCGCAGACCCGGATGGGCACCGCACACCTGACCCTCGCTCTCGCCGACCGCAACATCCGCTCGTCCGTCGTACGGCTCCCGCCGACCGTGCACGGCGAGGGCGACCCCGGGTTCATGGCGGCTCTGGTCGGCGTCGCCCGCGACAAGGGCGTCTCCGGCTACATCGGCGACGGCTCCCAACGCTGGCCTGCCGCGCACCGTATCGACGCCGCACACCTGTTCCGGCTCGCCCTGGAGAGCGCCCCGGCCGGATCGGTCCTGCACGCGACCGCCGACCAGGGCGTGCCGATCCGCTCGATCGCCGAGGCCATCGGCCGCCACCTCAACCTGCGGACCCGCTCCGTCTCCCCCGACGACGCGGCCGAGCACTTCACCTGGCTGTCGGGTTTCCTCGCCCTCGACAGCCCTGCTTCCAGCGAACTGACCCGCGAACTGCTGGGCTGGCAACCGACCCAGCCAAGCCTGATCGAGGACCTGGAGAAGGGCCACTACTTCATGTCCTGAGGAAGGTGCGGCCAGCGTTGGGCCGGGCGTGGATGATCACAGCGTTGACCTGCAAGAACGGTCTACCACGATCCCTTTCCGGCGTATTCCGGCCGCCCCTTGCTGGGCAAGGTTGCTAGGATCGGCGCCATGCGTTTGATCGTTTCCCCGCCGCCCGCCCGCTAGCGGGCGGCGCTTTTCTGGCACGCCGGGCGATCGTGCCCCGGCGTGTCCTGTCGTTGTCCGCGGATGACCTTTCTCGTCGAGACAACGACCCCCAGGGAATGATCATGTTTCGGGCAAGTCCCCTGTCTTTCGGCAGGGCCATATTCGCCATCGCCCTCGCGGCCAGCGCGTGGGGCACGGGTGGCGCGGTCGCCGCGATGCTCTATTCGGCCGGTGGGCTCGACCCGCTCACCGTGTCGTTCTGGCGTTTCCTCGGCGGCGCCCTCGCGCTCGCCGCGGCCTGGCCGCTGCTGCGCGGCGAAGGCACGTTCTCGCTAGTCGGCCGGTTCCGCCGGGAAAAAGCTAGGTTCCTGGCGACCGGGGTGGGCATGGCCGTCTACCAGACGGCCTACTTCGCGGCGGTCGACCACGCCGGTGTCGCGGTCGCGACCGTGGTGACGCTGGGCTCGGGGCCGATCCTGGTCGCCGTGGGCGCCCGCCTGTGGATGGGCGAGCGCCTGGGCGGCCGGGGAGCCCTGATCATCGGCTCGGCTTTGGCGGGCCTGATACTGCTGGTATCCGGCGGAGATCCAGCCGTCGACTCCACTGCGCCCGTATCCGGCGGAGATCCGGCCATCGTGTCCACCTCGGCTCGGTCGGCCGCCACCGGGCTGGTGTCCAGCGGAGATCAGGTCGTGGGAGCCACGGTTCCGATCCTGGGTATCGGGCTCGCGTTGCTGTCGGCGGTCGGTTACGCGGGAACCATCCTGCTTGGCCGGGCCATCGGCACCGGTGACTCGGCCGGTAGCGCGCTGATCGGCTTCGCCGTGGGATCGCTGTGCCTGTTCCCGTTCGCGCTGGGTTCGGGACTCGGTCCCGAGGGAGGCTTCACGGTGACCGTCGTAATGCTGCTGGCCTACTTGGGCGTGGTTCCCAGCGCGCTCGCGTACGGGCTGTTCTTCGCGGGGCTGAGGGTGGTCCCCTCGACCACCGCCTCGGTCGTCGCGCTGGTGGAACCGCTGGTGGCCACGGCCATCGCGGTCGCCTTCCTCGGGGAACGCCTCACCGTCGCGGCCGTACTCGGCGGGCTGGTGCTGCTCGCGGCGGTGGTGTTCAGCGGGCCGCTGCCACGATCTCGGCCGTCGGGTCCCGCAGCTCCGGGCTGACCCGCTCGAACAGCACCGCGATGAGCACGCCGTCGAGCACCATCAGGGTCAACACTGCTGCTTGCGCCGGGACGGTGTTCCCTACTACGGTCATGTCTATGACTACTCATGGACATGACTAGCGGATGGCCTTGCGGCACGCGGTGCTCGTGGCACTGCTCGACGGTGAATACAGCGGCTACCAGCTGACCAAGATCTTCGACGTGGGGGTCTCCAACTTCTGGTATGCCGCTCCGCAGCAGCTGTACGCCGAGCTGGCCAAGCTGGAAGCCGACGGCCTGGTCGCGGGCCGGGAGGTGGCCCAGCAAGGCCGCCCCAACAAGCGGGTGTTCACGGTCACCGAGGCCGGTGTCGGCGAGCTGGGCGCCTTCGCCGCGGTGCCGCCGAAACCGCTGCTCATCCGTGACGACCTGGCCGTCAGAGTGCACGCCGTGGACCTGCTCGACCCCGCGCCCGTGATCGCCCAGCTCCACGAGCGGGCGGAGGAGGCCGCGGCCAAGCTCGCGTTGTTCGAGAAGATGCTCAGCCGCCTTCGTGGTGACCTGGACGAGGAGTCGTTCCTGCGTGAGGGGGACCGCATCGGGCCGTACCTGTCCTGCCTGGGCGGATGCCGTCTGGAGCGGGAGATACGCGACTGGTGCCTGCACACCGCCCGCACGCTGAGCGAACGCGCCGCCCGCACCGGACGGGAACGGCCCTGATCGGGCACCCATCGATGAGGTTGAGCGCGCGTCAGTGGCGGGGTCGGACCATCGGACCGGCCACGATTGTCGCCGCGAGAGCCATTCGATGGTCCTTCGCCCAGGGCGGCCCAAGTGTTGCCCGCGGGCCGTACAGGACCTCGTCGGTCCGCTCAGCCAGGAATCTGGCCGCTAGGTTCTCCACGTTCTTGGCGTCATAGGCGTGGACGATCCAGCCACGTGCGTGTGCGAGCTCGGCCAGGATCTGGCGGTACATGATGGAGTCGGCGTGGGACTCGTACGGTGCGCGTCGCTGGACGGCGATGTCTTCGGGGAAGTCGAGAGGCCAGGCTCGGAGCGAAACCGAGACGATCGGTTCTCGCAGCGCGGATGCGAGTTCGTCCAGCGAGGCTGACGTTGCCCGGGCTGCCGACTGCCGCACCTGGGTTACCAGCTCCGAAATCGCGGCATCGTCGAGAGGTTTGCCTTCGTGGTGGATGGGCGCCGCCGCCATGCCGGGCTCGATCAGTGCGATCCGCCGGCGGTCCACCACCTGGTACTCGGCCGACGCCGTGACTGCCACGGCCCAACCGAGATGATGGGCTATCCCCACACGCATGGCTTCGAGTATGCCCTCGTCCGCGCGTACACCTAAGTTCTGCGTGCGAGGACAAGCCGGCACCGCGGGCTGCCGTCCTCGCGTCGGCCCAGGGCCGTCAAGGGGACTGTTGTCACGGTGAATCCGGCTGCTGTCAGGTCGTTGCGAACCGCCTGCAGCCGGCAGGTGCCGTAGTACATGACGAAGGGGGGACGCCACACGGCATTTCGCACCTGCATGGCCAGGTCGAATCCGAGCAGCGCCCAGTACCAGCGCGATGTGATGGGCAGCGGCGCGCCGATCGGGAAGGCGAAGAGCCCGCCAGGCCGTAACGCGCGGTACACCCCGGCGAAGAGCGAGGGCCGTTCGGCGGGTAGGAAGTGTCCGAGCGCTCCGAAGCTGACCGCGAGGTCGAAGGTCTCGGCGAAGGGCAGGGCCCGAACGTCGGCCTGGACGCACTCGGCGTCCGGGTGCGCTCGGCGCGCCTGCGCGAGCATGCCGGTGCTGAAGTCGACGCCCGTGATCCGTCCTTGGCATAGGGGTTCGAGGATCCGCATGCCCGCGCCGGTGCCGCAGCACACGTCCAGTCCCCGCCCGAAGGGCCCGAGCGGGCGCAGCGCGTCGGCGGTTGCGTCAAGAACGCCATCGGAGGTGCGAAAAGGCGTGTGGTCGAACTTCGGGGCGAGCAGGTCGTAGCCGCGCTCGACCGAGGACAGCGCCTGGACCGTCAGTTCACGCAGCGAGGGGCCTTGAGGCGAGAACACCAGTAAAGGGTACTTCTCGGACGCCGGGCGGATCAGGCTGAGCCCCTGACGGCGGATATTCGTTCGACAGTCGGGAATCGCCACTGGCACGATGAGCCCGATGTCCCGAGCGTAGTAACACATCGATCCCACAGGGGATGGTCATCGACCATCACCCCTGTTCAGGCCGCCTCCAATCGATCTGATGTGTTTACAAGGGACTCATTTCATGAAACTTCACGAATATGCGCGTTACGACGCTGTCGGCCTCCGCGACCTGATCAGAGCGGGCGAGGTCACCGCCGGTGAGGTCGAGGCGGTCGCGCGGGAAGCCATCGCGATCGCGAACGCCGAGCTGAACGGGCTGGCGTTACCGCCGTTCAGCCCGGCGCTGCACCACGCCGCGGACGGCCAGCTGGCCGGGGTGCCGTTCCTGATCAAGGACCACGGGCCGGTGGCGGAGGGCGTGCCGTTCTTCCTCGGCAGCCGGGCCATCCCGGGGATCCTCGCCCAGCGCGACACGGATCTCATGGCCCGCTTCCGGGCCGCGGGCCTGGTCACGCTCGGCCTCACCGCCGTGCCTGAACTGGTGCTCAGCTTCGCCACCGAGTCACTCCGGTACGGGCCGACCCACAACCCGTGGGATCGGAACCGCGGGGTGGGCGGGTCGAGCGGCGGCGCCGCCGCCATGATCGCCGCCGGCGCCGTCCCGCTCGCCCACGCCAGCGACGGCGCCGGTTCCATCCGGGTGCCCGCCTCCTGCTGCGGTCTGGTCGGGCTGAAACCCAGCCGCGGGCGCGTGCCGTGCGGGCCTGACCTGGGCGAACCGATGCTGGGCATGGCGTACGAATTCGCGCTGACGCGCACCGTCCGCGATGCCGCCCACCTGCTGGACGCGGTCCAGGGGCCCGGCATCGGAGACAAGTACACCGCCCCTCCCCCACGCGGCCGGTACGCCGACGAACGCGAGCCCGGCCCGCTGCGGGTCGCTGTGACCACCGAACCCTGGTCCGGCACGAGCGTCGACGGCGAGGTGGCCCAGGCGGCGATCCAGACCGGTCGCATGATGGAACGGCTGGGCCATCCCGTCATGGCGGACCGGCCGGAACTCAGCTGGAACGACGTCCTGGCGAGCTGCGTGGCCGAAGGGGTCGCGATCGCCTCGATGCTGCTCCGGGCGCCCAGGCAACCCGACCCGGCCCAGCTCGAGGCGGTCTCCCGGGAACTGCTCAGCCTGGCGAGCGAGTACACGGCGCTGGACATGATGAACGCCTTCGACGCCCAGAACCGGGTGACCAGATCGGTGGCCTCATTCTTCACCCGATACGACCTGCTCATCACCCCGACCCTGGGACGGCTCCCCGCACCCCACGGCACCCTGCGCTACAACGACCCCAGCCACACCTTCACCACATGGCTGGACTCGATGTTCGACTACAGCCCGTTCACGATGGTCTTCAACGTCTCCGGCCACCCGGCGATCAGCCTGCCCCTGGGCCACAGCGCCACCGGCCTGCCGATCGGCGTCCAGCTAATCGCCCCGTACGGCCGCGAGGACCTCCTCTTCCAAACCGCCACCCAACTGGAACACGCCATGCCCTGGGACCATCGCGTCCCCGGCTTCTCCATCAGGAACCACTAGCCGAGATCCGCTCCCGGGCGGGTCACCTCATCGACGGTGATCCTCCCATCGCATATGAGCCGGGCCCCCGCTCCTGTTCATGGGAGCGAGGGCCCGGGAAGTACCCGCACCGGGTCAGAACTCGCCGTGCACCGTGTTGCTGTTCACGGACCGGAGGGTGCTCCCCGACAGGTTGAGCAGGCGGGCCTCGACGAAGATGTCGTCGACGTCGCCTTCGTACCAGCGCGAGTCCTCGTTGAGCGTCGTGCCGCGCTTGAAGTAGTAGTACGTGTGGAGTTCCATGCCCCGGAAGGTGACGTCGTAGTTCTTGAAGGAGTCGGGCCCGTAGCGGACATCGTTGATCTTGTCCTCGCCCCAGACCCTGAGGGCGATCGGGTGGCCGGTGTTCTTCAACTGCTGGGCCTGGTATGGGGTCATGCCAATCACGACATCGATGTTGACCTTGAAGTAATCTCCTGGCTGCTTGGTGATGGCGATGACCGCCGTGTTGGCCGCGGCGTTCGCCGGAGTGACGGCGAGCCCGAGTCCGGCGAAGGCCATGACGGCACCGAGCGCGACGCCGCGCCCGAGCCGCGAGATGTTCTTGTTCATGAGTTCCCCTAAGAAGGATGAGTCGTTTTACCTCCTTAGGCGTTCCGCGCCGTTCCCACCGCAGGACATCCCGTTCCATTTCGGGAGCGGCCGGTGGAACTCCCGCTGACGTCACAGAGAGCCCAACGAACGCAGGGATATTTCCTAAGAGTCCGGTCACATCATGATCGGCAGGCTGCGGTCCAGGCCGGTGATGCGCAGAATCCTGGTGAGGGACGGGCGGATCCCGGTCAGGGCGAGGGTGACGCCCTGGGCTCGGGCGCGGTTCCGGATGCCGACCAGCACGCCCAGGCCGGAGGCATCGCAGAACGACACGTCCGACATGTCCAGGATCAGCATGCTGGTGCTGTAGCGCAGGGCGCTCAATAGTCGCAGGCGTAGGGCCTTGGTGGTGAAGATGTCGATGTCGCCGTGCAGGCGAATGGTCGTGGGCGCCGACGGGCCGGCTCTGGCGAGCGGCGCGATGTCGATAACGGTCATATCGGTTCTCCGATCGGAGAAAGAGAGGCTAGGTGCGGCTCGTCCTCGGCGGTCACGACGGCGGGCAGGTGCGCGATCGTGGGAGGGTCGGCCGGGGCGAAGCCGGTGAGTTTGAGCGCCCCCTCGGCGGTGCCCGCCGGGATGACCAGCAGCCTGATGGGTTCGGCACCCGCGAGAATCAAGGTGATCACGTGCGGATCGCCGCTCTGGAAGGAGCCGATCCTGACCTGACGTCCCCGGGCCGGGATGCGCCGTGGGATGTGGTCCCAGGCGTCCGCGTACACGCTGAGGCGCAGCGTGGTCCGGCCGATCCGCTGATCGACGGCGGTGATGAGGCCGGGCAGTTCGGCGGCGGCGTCACGGGAGTAGGGCCACCAGGCCCCGTCCACGGCCGCTCGCCGGTCTGGTACGGCGTTCAGGCTGAGCCGGATCGCGGAATCGACGGCCGGGATCGCGGATGTGACGGAACTCAGCGGCTTGAGATGCGAGAGAATCGTGGGCGTCATGGTCGTCTGACCTGTCCGTGCCCGAATAGGGCCGATGCCGTCTATCGCCGCGGGCGACGCCGACTTGAGTGCCAACGCACGAGATGTCCTCGGTGTCCCTAGTATACCTCGCCCATATGTCAAGCTCCTTGCGCCTGGTGATGGCCACCGGGCTGAGCCAACCTTTTGCGTCCTGGATGGCGTTGTAACGGGCGAGAGGAGACAGGGTGAATCGCAATGACAGCTTTCGTGAGTTCGTCGCCACGCACCAGCAGTCGCTGATTCGTACGGCCTACCTGCTCACCGGGGACGCCCACCTGGCCGAGGACCTGCTGCAGAGCGTCCTGGCCAAACTGGTGGGGCGGTGGCCGAAGGTGGCGCGCCTGGAGCACCCGGAGGCCTACGCGCGTAAGGCGTTGCTCAACCAGCACATCTCCTGGCGCCGGCGCCGTACGGCGAGCGAATTACCGAGCGCGGCCCCACCCGAGCACGCGTACTGGACGGAGGACCGCGCCGTCGTCCGGATCGTGATGCGCCAGGCGCTGATGCGGCTGGCCCCCCGGCAGCGTGCCGTGATCATCTTGCGCTTCTACGAGGATCGCACCGAGCGCGAGACCGCCGACCTGCTGGGCTGCTCGCTCGGGACCGTCAAGAGCCAGGCCCACCACGCGCTGGCCCGCCTGCGCGAGCTCGCCCCCGAGCTGGCGCCCAAATTCGAGGAACTGGATCAACTCGCGATTGAGGAGGCACGCCGATGACCTGGCTGCGGGGTGTGCTCGCCGACATCGCCGACGACTCCCCTCACGTGGACCTCGCCGACGAGGCGATCAGAATCTACGAGCGCAGGCGGCGGACCGGCGCCGCGCTGATCGCGGCGGCCACGGTCGCCGTCATCGTGCTGGGCGCGACGGCCACGGTGCGCCTGCTGCCCGGCGGGAGCGAGAAGGACCAGGTGTCCACGCCGGGCAGGGTTGAGAACCTGCCCGCGAAGGGGGTGGGGCCGTTGAGTCACGCGTACCGGACCTTCTGCAATCCGATCACCGGCAAGGCCCCCGGCGACTGCCGGGTGGGCGCCTGGCGGGTGGTCACGACGGCCGGGCAGACCTACCACCTCGACCAGGCGCTGCCCGCCATCAACTACCACGACGGTGTCTCGGGCATCGGAGACAGCCAGGTGGCGATCAGCGCCGATGGGGGCAAGATCGCCTACTACGCCCCGAAGGCAGGCACTTTCCAGGTCCGCGATCTGGCTTCCGGTCAGCTCACGACGGCTCCGGTCAAGGTCCCCCGGGCCTGGCTGGGCAGCATCATGAGCCTGCTGCTGTCGGCCGACGGCCGCTTCCTGGCCTTCACCAAGAAGCCCGCGCTGGACGACCCGGCCATGCTCATCGATATGCGCGAGGGAATGGTCCGCCCGCTGCCCAACGGCTGGAACCCGGTCGGCCTGACCGCGGACGGCGACACCATGACCATGGTGGACTACTCCCCCAAATCCCGGTTGCAGACGATGACCCGGCTCTGGAAGACCGCCACCGCGGGCAACAGCCGCACGGTCAACCTGCCGAAGAACTACCGTTTCAGCCCGCTGGCGCCTGGCGGCACGATGATCGCCGCGATGGAGAACCGGGTGACGCAGTCCGACTCCTGCGTGCCCGCCCCGCTTGTTCAGATGGACGCCAAGACCGGCCGGATCCTGCGGAAGGTCGAGGTGCGCGGCCTGCCCATGAACACGCACAACATCTCGCTGCGCACCTGGCTGAGCCCGACCGAGGTGACCGCCCTGGCGGAGCCCAACCAGTTCTGCCGCACCGGCAAACCCTCCGTCCCCGACGGGCCCAATCCTCGTCCTGACCCGCCGTACGAGACGGTCACCTCGTACGCGCTGAACGTCCAGACCGGCCAGGCGCGCAAGCTCCCCGCCACCTACCGCGTTCAGGAGCTGTTCGGCCTGGTGCTCCCCGGTGCGCCGGGAGCGCTGTGACCGTCGGTGAGCTGCTCGGGCACCGGGGCGCCGAGGAACTCCAGCAGGGCGGCGACCTTGTGGTCCAACTCGATCCCGACGGCGGTGATCGCGGGGTCGCCGAACCCGCCGAACTGGGCGCTCGGCCGGTCGATGGCGAAACGCGTCACGCCCTCCGCGTCCTGGTAGATCTCCGTCCGTAGCGGGGCGTACAGCATGACGGCGGGGTCGTGGTGGAACATCCGCTGCGCGATGGTGTGGTTGCCCATGAGGTACTGCACGCTGCGCCACCGGTCACCGGCCAGGCGCAGGAGCGCGGTGTTGTCGAAACTCCAGTAGATGATGAAGCCGTGCGGCGCGTTCTGGTCGGTGGCGCGCTGCACGGTGGACCAGTCCGCGTCCTCTTCCATGAACTGCTCGAACAGCGGCGTGTCCAGGGCGGGGACCGCGCGCTCGTATCGCTCCCGGAACTCCTCGAACGGCGCGCCGGTGTCGACGATCAGCCGGTGGGCCTCGTATGCCACGTCGGCGACGGGGCTTGCCATCGGATCTCCCCCTTCGGTTCGTACGCGGGGGGACTGGCTTTCACAATGAAAGCTATTCTTCGAGCGTACCCCTGGGCGAGCGGATCAGCAGGGTCGCCACCACCTCATCGGGGCCCACCGTGCAGTACACGTGCGGCACGTCGGCCCGCCAGGAGATGTGCTCGCCCGGCGCGGCCAGCAGCGGCGCGTCGGCCGGCCCGGCGCGCAGCACGCCTTCATAGACCGTCACGTGCTCGGTGACGCCTGGCGCGTGCGGCGGCGACTGCTGGACGACGCCGGGGCGGACCCGCACGCGCAGCAGCTCGAACGTCACGCCCTGCTCCTCGAAGACCTCAAGCAGGGTGGCCGTCACGGCGGCGCCGCGCACGTCGGCGGCGTCCCCGGGCGGCGCGCCGGGCTCCAGGACAAGCGCCGTCAGCGGTACGCCCAGTGCCCCCGCCACCGCGTAGAGCGTCTCCAACGTGGGATTGCGGGAGCCGAGCTCCAGGCCGGACAGCGTGGCCTTGCCGATCCCGGCACTGCGGGCCAGCGCCGACAGCGAGATCCCGCGCGCCTCCCGCAACCGCCGCAGCCGGCTCCCGACACCCGCCTCACGCTCGTCCACCGGGCCATCGTGACATGGCGGGCTTGTCCGGCACCTCCGCGTACCCTATCGTTCCGTAAACGGAACGCCCGGCGGAGGGAGTGCGCATGCGGATGCAAGCCATCGTGGCCGGGCTGGTCAGCGCGGTCGTCGGGTACGCCAGCTCGTTCACCGTCGTCCTCGCCGGCCTGCGCGCCGTCGGGGCCACCCCCGGCCAGGCCGCGTCCGGGCTGCTCGCCCTCTGCGTCGGCATCGCCGCGGTGGCGATCTTCCTCGGGCTGCGCTACCGCATGCCGATCAGCATCGCCTGGTCCACCCCGGGCGCCGCGCTGCTCGCCGCGACCGGCCCCGTCCCCGGCGGCTTCCCCGCCGCCGTCGGCGCGTTCCTCGTGTGCGCCGCCCTCATCGTGCTCGCCGGACTGTCGCCGTGGCTGGCCCGCGCGATCGCCGCCATCCCGCGCCCGATCGCCGGGGCCATGCTGGCGGGCGTCATCCTCAACCTCTGCACCGCACCGGTCCGCGCCGTCGTCGACATCCCCCTCCTGGCGATCCCGGTCGTCCTCACCTGGGCGATCCTCCAGCGCTACCGACGGCAGTGGGCCGTCCCGGGCGCGCTCGTCGCCGCGGTGATCGGGATCGTGGCGCACGGCCCTGGCCTCTCCGGCGTGGCGCTGCGCCCCTCGATCGAGCTGACCGCCCCCGCGCTGAACCTCTCGGTAGTGGTGAGCATCGCCATTCCGCTGTTCCTGGTCACCATGGCCGCGCAGAACGTCCCCGGCATGGCCGTCATGGCGACCTACGGGTACACCCCGCCCCTGCTCCCCGTCCTCGTCACGACCGGCCTGGCCAGCGCGGCGGCGGCCCCGTTCGGCGGGCACGCCCTCAACCTGGCGGCGATCACCGCCGCGCTCACGGCGGGCCCGGACACCCACCCGGACCCGCGCCGCCGCTGGATCGCGACGGTCGCCCTGGGCGCCGGCCAGCTGACCCTCGGCCTCGGCGCCGGCCTGGCGATGGCCCTGGTCCTGCTGTCCCCGCCGGTCCTGGTCATCGCCGTCGCCGGCCTGGCGCTGCTACCGGCCCTCGGCTCATCCCTCGCCAGCGCCGTGACCGAGCCGGACGGCCGCGAGGCCGCGGTGGTGACCTTCGTCGTGACCGCGTCCGGCATGACAATCCTGAGCATCGGCGCGGCGTTCTGGGGCCTGGTCGCGGGCGCCCTGACCGCCCTCCTACTGCACCGCCGCACGCCACCAGCCGGTACGGAAACTCCGGCCGCCAACCATTCACGACCCGTTGGCATCGCCCAGTAGTGCACTGGGCCTGGGGACGGCGGAGTCCTCAGTCCAGTATGAAGGTGCCGCCCGCGGCCGTCGCCAGGTCCGCCCCGAGGGCGGCTGCCGGTGTCCAGGCCCCGGGCCTGCCGACGCCACGGGCCAGCAGTTCGGTGACGGTGGCGGTGACGTCGGCTGTGAAGTCCATGCCATCGGCGGCGCGGAGCCATCCCTCGTGCCGGGTGCCGTCCCCCCACTCCACGACGGCGTGTCCCCAGGAGTGCTCGCGCGGACGGGGCGCGGCTTTCACCGGGACCCGGCCGAGCCGGTCGACGGCGAGGCGTCGCAGCGCCGGAACCGACAACAGGCGGCCGAACAGCGGGAGCAGGGCACGTATCAGCGGAGCGGTCGGCACGAGAGCGGACGTGGCGGTGACGAACGGTGCTCCGCTCACCGCGTGCGCCGCGACGAGCTCGCCGGACGAGACACCTGCCGACTTCGCTGACTCCCCGTCCGGAAAGGTGAGCTGCTGCGGATCCGCGCCGAGGCGCGATGTCATCAGCCGCCCGTTCTCGTATCGCCGTCCGCCGGTGGTGAGCACGTCCACGACGCTGGCCGCCAAGGCGGCACCGAGCGCGCCCGCCTCGACGGCCACCGAGGCCACGGCGTCGACCCGCACCCGGTGCGGCGTGGGCCGGCCTTCGCACAGCTTGGCCACCACCGCCTCCGTCGCCAGCACGCCGAATCCGGCACCGGTGACCAGGGTGCTGCCCGCCCGCACCGCCTCCTCGTGCAGGGCGAGCAGCCCCTCCACGGCGACCACGTCGTTGGCCTGGTCGACGTAGTGGCCGCCGGGCATGCAGGCACGGGCGAGCACCGGTGCCGTGGCGGCGAAGGCGCCCATCGTGTTCACCACCACCCGCGGGCGCTTGCGGACGATCTCGTCCGCGATCCGCTCGGCCGAGTCGGCGACGACCACCTTCGCGTCCCCGGGCAGACCGGCTTCGGCCCCGGCGGCGAGCATCCGCTCCCGGCTGCGGCCGACCGGCACGACCTTCAGTCCCCGCGCGGCCAGTCGCGCGGTCACGCCTCGGCCGACACGGCCGGTGGCCCCGACTATCCATACCTCGTCGTTCGTCCTGCTCTCGCCGGTCGTCCCGCCGGTCTCGCTGGTCTCGGTCATGCGAACCTCACCCTGCCTGCTCCGGGCCGCACCGGGAACGGGTGCCCCAGTGATGACACAGTGTGTCGTGATTGCAGGCTAGCACTGATGGCACAGCGGGACATCACCTGGTACCGTCGGCGTATGGCGAGGTGGGATCCGGGTGCCGAGGAGCGCTTGAAGCGGGCGGCTCTGGAGCTGTGCCTGGAGCGCGGCTACGACAACGTGACGGTGACCCATATCGCCGAGCGGGCCGGCCTCACCCGGCGCTCCTACTTCCGCTACTTTCCGGACAAGCGCGAGGTCCTGTTCGCCGGCTCGGAGCGCCTGCCCCCGGCGCTGGCGGAGGCGGTCCTGACGGCAAACCCGGACGCGGCTCCGCTCGCTGCCGCCCTCGACGCGCTGGCGCGAGTCGGTGCCCAGCTCGTCGAGCAGGTGGACGGCGCGGCGGAGCGCCGGGCGGTGATCGACGCCAGCCCGGAGCTGCAGGAACGTGAACGGACCAAGACGGCAGCGATCACCGAGGCGATCCGCGATGCCCTGAAGCGGCGTCAGGTGAACGCCGGGACGGCCGAACTGGTCGCGCAACTGGCCACGGTGGCCTTCCAGAACGCCTTCCGGCACTGGATCGAGGCCAAGGGACATGCGAGTTTCGGCCGCTGCCTGGACGCGGCGACCGACGAACTGCGGGCCGCCCTCGCCGGGACGTGAGAGGCAGGTTGGTCATCCAGGAGCCGTCGGGGGCGGTGCAGGCGTGTGAGTACTTCGCCACCCGGGCCGGGCGCCTCGACAGTCGGCGTCCGCACGACCTGAGGCATGCCGGCACCACCCGGCTCCACCGGCAAGGAGCCGACCCCGCGAGGAAGACGAAAGGGGGCTTCAGCAGTATCGCGACGGGCGTGCTGAAACGACCGTGTAGAACGCGGGAAAGGCACCGGTCGGATCGTTCACCGCTGCGAGTGCCTGCCCCGCCGTTTTCCTCCCTGAAAATGAACGGAATGTCCGCGCGAAATTCCGGTCGATCAGCATGGTCGCAGGTGGTCGCCGAGGCGTGGACTCCGCCACTCCGGCCAAATGTGATGGAAATCAGTGTCGCGGTGGCATCGGTTGATGGTTGCCGCCGATTTGGTGCGCGGAGTTTGCCGCCAGTCCGGTGCGGCTTTTCTTTTCCGCCTTTTGCCTGAATTGGATGTCACTGCGGCTTCGCCTTGTCGTCGCTGTGGTGAAGTGCCCCAGTTGACGACAGAATCCGCTGGTGAGGAAGCCGTAAGGACGCTGTAAGATCTCAAACATTGACACCGGGAAATCTGCCCGGTAGAGCCGTTATGGCAACGCGGCAGACTGCGCATGGTGATCGTTCATTAACGCTCGGAAGTGACGAGCGGGCTTGGTGATGTTCTCATGTTCGGCGAGTCATTCTCATGTTGACAGGAGCGGATTCCTGCGTTTTGGCGACGCCATTTAACCTACCGGAAGCATGATCACTCAAAGCAGTCAAATGGCGACTCATCGCGAAATCTCGGCATCAATCGTCTTTATCGTCATCTAGCGCTGATGAATCGTTCATCTGCCGTACACCACACGGCACTCCAGCCCGGCTTGTATGCGCGTTTAGGGAATCCGCGACACCCACAGGGGGTGTCCTTCCTGAACCGACAGCGAGGGAAAATGTCTGGTAGCGCTATCAACTGGGTGATGAGCCGGCCGGCTCATCACCGTGTCCGGAGGGTGATCGCGGCCGCCGCCGTTGCGCTGGCCGCGGGTGTGACGCTGCCCGCGCCCGCCCAGGCCGCGGGGTACGTCGGCGAGAGCATCCTGCGGAGCAGGTTGACCAAGCAGTGCCTGGACAGCAATTTCGCCGGGCAGGTGTACACGCTGCCGTGCAGCGCCCGCGGCACCAACGACCACCAGATCTGGGAGCCGCTCCTTCAGCTGCGCAGCGGCCCCGGCGGCCCCGCATATGACATCGTCGCCCTCAAGAACAAGGCGACAAAGATGTGTCTCGCGTTCGTTTACTCGGGCTCCAGGATCAAGACGACCTCCGAGTGCAGCAACGCCAATTCCGCTCTCGACCCCGAGTGGTATGCGCAGGGCACGGGCTGGAGGGACGTCGTCTTCTACCAGTGGCACGGCAATCCCAGCAAGAAGTGGACCTTGTTCACCGATGTATCCGGCGCTGTCTACTCGCAGATCACCGGCAACTACCAGAACGAGCACTGGCAGTTCGACTGGTAAACACCCGCCTGAGATCCCCGCGCAACTCATGGTGAGTCGCACGAGCGTGAAGATGTGTTGACTCCGGCCTCGCCGGGGGCGGACAGAGGTTGCATCTGCCCCCGGCGAGGCCGCGGTCACGATCGAGTAATCACATCAGCCTGGCTGTGACCGGGCGGTACCCGCCGAAACAAGGAGCAGGCCGTCGGCCCGGCCTGGGCTGTCAGGAAACCACACGGTGCTCCTTTGAGGTTTACGCGAGAGCCCCCGATTTCCGTCGATGGGCTTTGATTTCATGAATGGAGGCAGCATGGCTGTCAGTTTGGTCGGCAACGTCGGAGCGCGGGGACATTGGCGGCCGCCCCGATCTCGCGGGTGGCGTCGATTAGCGGTCGCGATCATGGTCATGGTCTCGCTGGTGGTGAATCTGGCGCAGCCGGCTCAAGCGGCCGAGAGCCTGCCCACCACCTACACGATGACCTACCGGCTGTCCGATAACGTCGACCGCGCCCAACTCCAGGGCCTGCTGGACGATCTCAACAACCGTCATGCTCTCCTGAGCGACGCGATGCGGGAGCAGTCCGATCTCTACCCGCTTGTTCTTCCGGGGGGCCCGGACTTCATGGTGGAGCGGGACTTCGACGGCTACCTCTCCCTGTCGGGTCCCACGCTGTCGCTCACCATCGAGGCCGACGCCGTTCAGGCCAACGACCTGAGCTGGTGGGAGGACGTACTGGTTTACGGTGCCACCCTTCTCCTGGGAATCGTGCTCCGCTCCATATGCGTCGGCGCTTTCGCCGCCGGCAGCGGCGGCACGGCGGCTCTCCCCGCCATCGTGTTCTGCGCGGCCATGGGCGGTTTCATGCAGACGTTCGTCTACCAGGCGATCGTGATCTTCACCCAGGGCCGTGAGACGGACTGGAGAGCCTGGGGGAACGCGCTTGGGAAGGCCATGTTCGGGGCGGTGCAAGCGATCGGCTGGGAGGGAGGGATCAATACATTCGCCGGGACGGTGTTACCGGGATGGTTCGGGTCGGCGGGCGCGTGGATCGTCGCGACAGGCAGATCGTTCACAGGCTTCTGGGAGGGAGTCGGCCGTCAGATGCAGCAATTCGGCGCGAAAATGGTCACCGAAACCCGTACGTTCGGCCAAGGTCTCCTCGACGCGTTGAGCCAGCTTGGCCCTCCCGCGGTGAATCTCCGGGTCCTGCCGTTGGGTGACTCGATCACCTACGGAGACGGGACGCCGGACAGCTCCAGCTACCGGGCCCAGTTGTGGGGTCTTCTCCTCGCCGATGACGTCGACCGTCTCGACTACGTCGGCGCCCAGCGAACCGGCCAATTGGCGGACCGGGACAACGAGGGGCATCAGGGCTGGACGATCAGCCAGATCAGCGGAATCACGTCCTGCACGATGCGTGAATACCGGCCGAACGTCGTCACGCTGCACATCGGCACCAACGACATGGACCGCAACATCGATGTGGCGGGCGCCCCCGAACGGCTGCGCGGCCTCATCCGCCAGATCCTCGCCGCCGGCCCGGAGACCACGGTCCTGGTCTCCACTCTCATTCCGTCGACGACACCGGCGATCATGAATCGCATCCAGCAGTACAACGCGGCGATCCCGGGCATCGTCGCCGACTTCCAGGCCGCGGGCCGGGGCGTGCACTTGGTCGACATGAGCGCGGTCACACCGGGAGACATGACCGACTCCCTGCATCCGAACGCCAACGGCTACCGGAAGATGGCCGTGGCCTTCGACAAGACGATCAGCGCCGTCCTACGGTCGGGCGGCTTCCTGACCGCCAAGAACGGCGTTCCCGGAGCGTGCGGCTCGACGCCCCCTGAAGACCCTTCGGTCGCCGGCATGGACGGCTGGAACCGATTTGAGCGATTTGGGGGCATGATCGCCGCCGGGGTGCCTGGCGGGACGCGGGAGGAGTTGCGGTTCGCCGACATCGACGGCGACGGCCGCGACGACTACCTGATGGTCGACCCGCAGGGACGGGTACGCGCCTGGGGCAACAAACTCCCCTCCGTGATTTGGAACGAATGGGGCGAGGTCGCCGCCGGGGTACCGGGCGGGACGCGGGAGGAGTTGCGGTTCGCCGACCTCAACGGTGACGGCCGCGACGACTACCTCCTCGTCGACCCGCAGGGACGGGTACGCGCCTGGGGCAACGCCTTCCCCTCCAAGATATGGACCCCATGGGGCGAGGTCGCCGCCGGTGTACCGGGCGGGACGCGAGAGGGATTGCGGTTCGCTGACATCGACGGTGACGGCGCAGACGACTACCTGATGGTCGGCCCGCAGGGACAGGTACGCGCCTGGGGTAACAAACTCCCCTCCAAGATATGGACCGAATTGGGCGTCGTCGCCTGGGGTGTCGGAGCGACCCCTCAGGAGGTGCGGTTCACCGACCTCGACGGTGACAGCCGCGACGACTACCTGGTCGTGAACGCGCAGGGGAAGGTGCGGGCCTGGCTCAACACCTTCGGCCAGTCCGGTGGCGAGCCATGGCTGGTCCAGGGTGAGATCGCCTCCGGTGCCGGGGTGTCCAGGGAGAACGTCGAGTTCGCGGACGTCGACGGCGACGGCAACGCCGACTATCTGACGATCAACGCCGCCGGGCAGGTCTGGGCGTGGATGGGCGAGCGGTTCGCCGGGCCCGAGCGCTGGGATCCTCAAGGCATGATCGCCGCCGGTGTATCGGGCGGGACGCTGGAGGGGTTGCGGTTCGCCGACCTCAACGCTGACGGCAAGGCGGACTACCTGATGGTCGACCCGCAGGGACGGGTACGCGCCTGGGGCAACAGACTCCCCTCCGTGATTTGGACCGAATGGGGCGAGGTCGCCGCCGGTGTACCGGGCGGGACGCGGGAGGAGTTGCGGTTCGCCGACCTCAACGGTGACGGCCGCGACGACTACCTCCTCGTCGACCCGCAGGGACGGGTACGCGCCTGGGGCAACGCCTTCCCCTCCAAGATATGGACCCCATGGGGCGAGGTCGCCGCCGGTGTACCGGGCGGGACACGGGAAGGGTTACGGTTCGCCGACATCGACGGCGACGGCCGCGACGACTACCTGATGGTCGGGCCCCAGGGACAGGTACGCGCCTGGGGCAACGCCTTCCCCTCCAAGATATGGACCGAATGGGGTGAGATCGCCTCGGGCATCGGCCTGCACAATTCGATGATCACCTTTGCCGACATCGACGGTGACGGCCGCGACGACTACCTGTCGGTCAACGATCGAGGGCGGATCTGGGCCTGGCGGAACAACCGGGGTAGCGGGGGTCCGAACTGGCTCATCCAGGGTGAGATCGCGACCGGCGTCGGGGCGACCCGTGATCAGGTCTTCCTGGAGGACGTCAACGGTGACCGCCGCTTCGACTATCTGGTCTCCACCTCCGCCGGTGCAGTGACGGCCTGGCACGGCAATGGGCAGGTCCGCAAGGGCTGACGACGTCAGGGGGAGTACTCGTTCTCTCATGTCGGCCGCCCGCTCCACGGCTCATGGCCGGCCCGGTTGGATTCCGGGCCGGCCATGTGGTGGGGTGGGTGCGCGTTACGGTGCGGACACTCCGTCGAGGATGCTCACCGCGTCGGTGCCCGGGGTGACGACGAGCTTGCGGGTGAGGGTGTAGGAGCCGCCCGCCGGCACGTCGACGTTGAACCGGGTCATCACCCAGTTGCCCGCGGCGTAGACGTCGAAGGCGCTGGCCGGCGTGCCGTAGACGAGACCGAAGACCTGCGGGTCGGTTCCGGTCATGCCGATGTACGGCTTGGTCGGGGCGTACGCCGCCGTCGCACCCGGCGTCACGATGCCGGCGCCCGGGATGACACTGGCCTGGCCGGCCGCGTCGTGGTCCATCGCGTCACCGGTCCACACGCTGAGTGGAGCCGAGCCGGAGTTGCTCAACTCCGTCGAGACCGTGGCGAAATTGTCGCCCGGCTTCAGCGTGTACGTCGTCGTCGCCGTCAGACCCGTGAAGCCGTTGACCGGCCCGGACACCCGGACGACGGCCTTGTCGCCGGTCGCCTGGACGATCTGGACACCGGTCGCCGCCACCGACCGGATGTCCCACGCGCTACCGCCGGTCGGCTGGGTCGCCGAGACGTAGGGCAGGTTGATCCAGTCGAACTGGTCGGCCATGCCGCGGACGGCGATGTCGACCGGCTTGCCGCGGGTGCCGCCGGAGAGCTGCGAATCGTTGTAGGCGTCGGCGATCGCCATCGAGAGCTTGTCGTTCTCGAGCATGACGTCGCTGGAGCCCGCTTCGACCAGACCCGAGCCGATCTGCTTACCGTAGCTCGCCTCGACCGTGACCGGGCTCAGCGCGACGTCGGCGACGCCGCTGCCCGTCGCCGGCACGGTGACCGTGCCGGTGGCCGTCTGGTAGCCCAGCTTGGACACCCGGACGTCGTACTGACCGGTCGGGGCCTTGGCGAGGTACTTGCCCTGGGCGTCGGTGCTCGTGGTCGCGACCACCGTGCCGGCCTGCTCGAGGGCGACCCGGGCGCCGGGGACGGCGGCGCCGCCCGCGGTGATCGTGCCGGCCGCGCGGGCGGCGTCCGGGACGGCCGCGTCGTGCAGGTCGATCTCGTCGGCCCACTTCGCGATGGTGCGGGTGGGGTCGCCACCGGCGGTCGCGTAGTCGGTCAGGTGGTAGAAGCTGAACTGCTTGGTGGCACCGGGCGCCATCGTGGCGTCGTAGTAGAGACCCTCGACGTAGCCGTACGCGCCGACTGCGGCCGGCGTGTCCAGTGCCCACGCGAGACCGTGGGCGGCCTGGCCGTTCGTGGTGGCCGCGTCAGCACCGACGTAGACGTAGTTCCCGGTCCAGCCCGAGGTCTTCAGACCCGGGTTGACGCCGCTGAACCCGGGGATCCGGCCGTTGTCGACCGAGCTGTCGGGGTCGATCATGTAGTTGAAGTAGCCCTGGTAGCCCGCCGTGCCGGTGTTGGTCAGCGTGACCGTCATCTTCACGATCGGAGCGTCGGGCAGGGTCTCGTAGCGGACCTGCGCCTTGATGGCCGGGTTCGCCCGGTACTGACCGTTGCCCACCACGGCGGTGCCGTCGACCACGAGGTCGGGCAGGTCGAGCTGGTCGTTCGGCCGGTCCCACGAGTCGGGCGGCGTGAGGCTCGGACGCAGCAGCATCTCGCCCCAGTCCAGGGTCTCGGCGCCGTTGGCGTCGTTGAGCATGAGGTCCGACAGCGCGCCCTGGCCCAGACCGCCGACGCCGTTGTTGCCGCCGACACCGTTGTTGCCGGCGGCGTATGGCGTCACGGACGCCCGGATCTTGTCGTTGGCCAGGTAGTAGTACTCCTTGCCCGTGACGACGTCCGTGCGCGTGCTGCCGTTGCCGTAGTCCGGCGCGTACGTCGACTTGCCGGCGACCGGGTGGGTCACCTTGATCAGCTTCAGGTCGGCCGTCGTGTTGCCGGTGGCGCCGACCGTGACGCCGGCCGTCGAGCGGTCGTCGGCGATCAGGCCGCGCTTGGCCGCCGTGACGGTCCAGGTCGACACCGGCAGGCCGATCCGGTAGTGGCCCTTAGCGTCGGTGCTGGTCACCGCGGTGTCCTGACCGGCGGCGACGGCGGTGACCTTCGCGCCGGCGATCGGAGCGCCCGTCTCCGCGTCGCTGACCGTGCCGGTCACCGTCGCCCAGCGCGGCGCGGACTCGCCGCCCGGCACGTAGGCGTACAGGTTGCCGTCCCAGGCGCCCGCCACGACGGTGTTGCCGCTGACGGCCGGGCCGGCGCCCACCCAGGTGCCGATCTCGTGACTCCACAGGATCTGGCCGGTGTCGGTGGCCAGGGCGTAGAACCTGCCGTTGTTGGCGCCGACGAAGAGCGTGTCGCCGGCCACGACCGGGCTGGACATGACGCCACCGTGGTAGATGTCGCCGGGCAGCACCCGCTCCCAGAAGACGTTGCCGGTCTGGGCGTCGAGGGCGACGACGGCGCCGCTCGGGAAGCCCATGTAGACGACGCCGTCCTTGACGGCCGCGGCGCTCGGGGTCGAGCCGCTCGAGACGAGCGAGGAACGCGGGCTCTGGTAGGTCCACAGCGTCGCGCCGGTCTTGGCGTCACGCGCGACCATGCCGTTGTTGGCGCCGATGAAGACCTTGCCCTCGGCCGCGGTCGGCACGCCGTCCTGCCAGCTGCCGAGCGACTCGGCTCCGGTCCACTTGCGGGCGCCGGTGGCCAGGTCGTAGGCGAGCACGCGGTCGGCGGTCTCGTTGCCGACGTACACGGTGCCGTCCAGGACGGCGGGCGTGCCGTCGCTCATGGTCGCACCGGACATCGGGGAGGCCCAGATCTGCTGCCCGGTGCGGGTGTCGAGCGCCTTGAGGACGCCCTGGCTGCCGATGCCGAAGCGGGTCTGGTAGGGCCAGAGCACGGTGTGGCCGGAGACTGCCGGCGAGTAGTAGCCGTAGGTGCGCTGGTTGTTCGGGGCCGGCGCCTGCTCCGGCACGGCCTTCCAGCGCAGCTTGCCGCTCTCCGCGTCGACGGCGTAGAGCTCCGAGCCGAGGGTCGGCGCGAAGATCAGGCCGTCACCGTAGGCGAGGCTGCCGTGGATCGACTGCGGCACCTCGACGTTCCACAGCTCCCTGCCGTTCTTGAGCCGGACGGCGTGGATCCGGCTGTTGCCGTCGCCGTTCTCGTCGCGGGTGCCCGCGTAGACGACGCCGTCGTGGATGACCGGCGACCCGGTGAGGAAGGTGCCTTCGGTGCGGAAGCTCCAGGCGAGGCGGCGGCCCGCCTCCTGCGCCGGCGCGACACCGGAGTGGGACTGGTCGCCGTGGTGCTGGTCCCAGTCACCACCGGCGACCGGCTTGAGCTCTGGCTCGCTGGTGAGGGTGAAGTCCGCCGACTTGGTCCAGGTCTTGCCCGTCGCGTCGACCACCTGCACGTCGATCCTGTGCGCACCGGGCGTCTGCTGGCTGTTGGGCAGGTTGCCGCGCCAGGTGAACTCACCGCTGCGGTACAGCGGCCTCCAGTTCTTGTCGCCGGCGATCTGGAAGCGCGCCGAGACGACCTCGTCGCCGGTGTCGTAGGCGTTGATCTGGACGTCCGGCATCCCCGCGGCCGGCACCTTCGAGCCCGGCGCGGGGTTGACGATGGTGATGCGCTCGTTCTCGCCGTACATCCGGAACGGGTTGTCGAAGCCCGGGCCCGCCATGTGGATGTAGCGGAAGCCGCGGGGCGCGTTGTCGATCGTGTACGAGCTCGACACGGTCTGGATGTGCTTGGCGGTCGAGGCGAACGCCGAGTTGTTCTCGACGTGGTTGGAGTGCTCGTGGCCGACCAGGATCAGCTGCGCCTTGTACTGCTCGAGCACGTCACCGAAGGCGTCGTACGTCGACGGCGAGCCGAACGGGACGTTCATCGGCTGGTGGGTGAGGACGACGACCTCGATGTCGTTACTCGGGTCGTCGTCGAGCGGGACGCTCGCGGCGAGGTCGTCCTTGAGCCAGTTCAGCTCCTCGTCGAACGGCGCGGAGCCGTTGTTCTCGAGCACCACGAAGTGCCGGTTGCCGTAGTTGAACGAGTACCACTCCGGACCGACGTTCTTGCGGTAGTTGTCGATCCTGTCCGCGTACGCCGACCCGCTCGCGTACTCGTGGTTGCCGACGGCCGGCCACACGCCGACGGCCGACTGCTGGGTGCCGCGACGATAGGTGTCGAACTGCCCCTGGCTGGCGTCGTTGGTGAGGTCGCCGCTGACCGCGATGAAGCGCAGGTCGGTGCCGGTGGAGTTGATCTCGCGGATCTGGTCGGGCAGCTGTGCGTTGACGTGCGGGTCGGCGATGTTGGCCCAGGAGAAGGTGTCGCCGTCGGAGAGGCGGTCACGGACGAGCGCGAAGTCCGCGGTCGGCGTGGCGTCGTCGGCGAGCTGGCCGAGGTTGGCCCAGAATCTCGGCTCCTTGTACTGGTCCAGGCCGAACCGGTAGCCCCGCGGCTGGCCGGCCCACACGATGTCCGTCGTGCGACGGTCGGTGGAGATCGTCAGTGAGTAGGAGCCGTCGGCGGCGGTCGTGGTGGCGGCCGCGCCGTCGGAGACGCGCACGCCGGCCAGGCCGGCCTCGCCGGGGTTGCGCTGGCCGTCGCCGTTGGCGTCGACGTACACGACGCCGCTGACGGTGGCCTCTGGCGGGTCGATGGCGTGCGCCGCGTACGACGTGAGCGGGCCCGCCACGACACTGGCGGCGAGCCCCAGCGTGACGGTGTACAGGACGACGCGCAGGCGCGCGCGCGTCCATGTTAACGCGGACATCAGGATCCTTCGGGGGGTGAGGAGAGGTGGGTGTCAGGTCAGAAGCGGGGAGCGTTCCACGAACCAGACCAGACCGGCACCGGCGACGGCGACGGCCGCCGCGACGGTGCCGAGCGTCAGAGCGCGGGCGGCGACCGGCCTGGTCGCGGCCCTGCGCAGGAACAGCAGCGCCGGGAAGGCGAGCGCGATGATCGTCAACTGGGCGAGTTCGATGCCGACGTTGAAGGAGACCAGGCCGGCCAGCGTCGAGGCCGACAGCGGCCCGTCGACGCTGAGCGCGTCCGCGAAGCCGAGCCCGTGCAGCAGCCCGAAGCCGAAGACCACGGGCAGCCGGTGGCTCGTCCTCGGCGAGAGCAGGTTGTCGAGCGCGACGAACGCGATCGACAGCGCGATGAGCGGCTCGACGATCCACCCGGGCACGCCGACCCAGCCGATCGCGGCCAGCACCAGGGTCACCGAGTGCGCGACCGTGAAGGCCGTGGCGACCTCGACCACGTCGCGCAGCCGCTTCGCGCCCAGCAGCAGCGCCAGCAGGAACAACACGTGGTCGAGCCCGAAGAGCAGGTGCTCCGCCCCGAGCCGGACGAACCGCGGGATCTCGCTGAGCAGGTCGGTGTTGCCCACCGTGACGCTGGTGTGGGCGGTGTCGAGCAACGTCGAACCGCGGAGGCCGTCGACGTCGTAGGCCACGATCGTGCGGGTGTCGTCGACGACGCCGTCGGAGGCGCGGAAGATGTCGCTGCGGACGGTGAGCGCGCCGGACGCCGGGCAGTCGTAGGCAAGCGCGATCCGCACCGCGCCGGAGTCGGCGAGTTCGACGCGGGCGCCGTCCGCCGCGGTGCACCCGATCGAGCTGCGGCTCAGGCGCAGCCCTTCGCCGACGTACCCGGCCACGTCGCTCGCGTGCGCGTCCAGCGAACCGCGCCGCACCTCGGTCGGCACCTCGACGGCGGCGCCGTCCGCGTCCGGGCTCAGGACACCGTCGAGACCCAGCAGCCGGGCCAGGACGTCGTACTCCACGTCGACGACGGCCGTGACGCCGTCGCCCTGGCCGCGCAGGTCGACCGCGACCGTGGTCGCGCGGACGTGCGCCTGCGCCGGAGCCGCGGCGAGGAGCGTGACAACAAGGGCGGCGAGGAACGCCAGTAGACGCACGGGGAAGCACTTCCGTCTTTGGGGGGAAAACGGCGGTCGTTCCCCAACCCTGCAGTGATCGCTCCACACCCGGCAATACGCGACGATCCAATTCACCGACCCTTCCGCTGGCGGTTACCCGCTGGCCGAAAGATGGGTTTCTGGGCGGCGAAATCCGGTTTTCTGGGCCCGGCTACGAGGGTCGGAGTCCGTCCATGACGACGGTGATGAAGGCGTCGGCGAGTTGCGGGTTCCCGGGTTGCGCGCGGGCGATCGCGAAGGCCAGGTGGCTGATCAGGGCGGTGGTGGTCGCGAGGTCGATGTCGGTGCGGATGACGCCGTCCTGCCGGGCTCCGGTGAGCATCTCCGCCACGACCTGGACGAGGTCGGCACGCAGCGCGGTCGTGGCGGGTGTGGTCAGGCCGCGCAGCTGGTCGCTGATGGGGTGGTGGGCGGCCTGGAAGGCGATCAGTTCGGTGAGGAAGGCGCGTAGTGCCTGTTCGGAGCCGTACTGCTGGAGCAGATCGCGGCCCCGCCGTACCACCGGTTCGAGCAGGTGCGCGACGGCGGTGTCCAGCAGTGCGTCCTTGCCGCCGAAGGCGCGCACGACGGTTCCCACTCCCAGGCCGGCCTTCTTGGCGATGGCCTCGACGGTGAGTGCGGCGTCGGGTTCGGCCAGCAACGCGGTGGCCGCTTCCAGGGCGAGCTGTCGGTTGCGTACGGCATCGGCCCGGCGGCCCGGCATTGACATCTGGAATGCGCCTTCCATATAAGTGGAATAGGCATTCTACTTCATGGGAGACACCCGATGAACGAGCGGATCCTGATCTCGGGAGCGAGCATCGCGGGGCTGACCCTGGCGCACTGGCTGGCCAGGCACGGCTTCCAGCCCACCGTGGTCGAATCCGGGTGCGGGCCGCGCGCGGGCGGCAACGGCGTCGACGTACGGGACCAGGCCATCGGCGTCGCCGAGCGCATGGGGATCCTGCCGGAGATCCGGGCCGCCGCCACCGACGTGCGGGGCATGAAGTTCGTCGACGCCCGCGACCGGGCGGTGGCCCGGATCGGCATCCAGGACCCCGGCGGCGTCGAGCTCATGCGTGGCGACCTGGTGGCGCTCCTGCACCGGCACACCGACATCGAATACCTCTTCGGCGACTCCATCCGGGCATTGGCGCAGGACAGCGACGGCGTGACCGTCACCTTCGACCACGCCGGCGGCCGCCGCTTCGACCTGGTCATCGGCGCCGACGGCATGCACTCCAACGTCCGGCGGCTGGCCTTCGGCCCCGAGGAGCGGTTCGTCCGGTTCAAGGACCATTACTTCGCCTTCGCCGACGCCGACGCCGCGCTGGGTGAGGACCGGTGGGTGACGATGTACAACACGCCGGGCAAGATGGCCGGGATCTACCGCTCCGGCAACCACGCCCAGGCCAAGGCGTACTTCATCTTCCGCTCCGCGCCCCTGAGCTACGACTTCCGCGACGTCGGCCGGCACAAGCGCCTGGTGAGCCAGGCGTTCGCGAGCGACACCTCCTGGCACGTCCAGGAACTGCTCGGCGCCGCGCTGGCCGACCCGGAGTTCTACTTCGACGCGCTCAGCCAGGTGCGGATGGACTCCTGGTCCACCGGCCGGGTCGCGCTGGTGGGCGACGCCGCCTGGTGCGCCTCCCCCGCCTCGGGCGCGGGCGCCGAACTGGCTCTGATCGGCGCCTACCGGCTCGCCGGAGAGCTCGCGGCGGCCGGCGGCGATCACCGGATCGCCTTCCCCGCCTACCATGCCGGCCACCGCGCCCTGGTCGAAAAGAAACAGCGGATCGGTACGAACGTCCGCCTCATGGTGCCCAGGACCTCGGGCGGCAGGCGGCTGCGTGACACCGTCGCCCGGCTGCCGCTGATGCGGGTGATGAGCACGCTGGAACGCCTGGTGCAGGCCAAGCCCCCAGCCCTGCCCGAGTACACCCCGCGGGTGGACCGACGTCAGACCTGAGTCGTACAGCCCGGCGTTTGGAGATCAGTCCGCGGAGCGTCGCCCTACGAACGCTGGCTTCCTAGCGTTGATCCCATGATCGAGGCGGACGTTGCTGTCCGGATCGATCGCGACCGCCGGCGCCGTCTTGCTTGGAGCCTGTACGACGGCCCAGGCGAGTTCTGGGTGCTTAGCGACCCCCCCTGGTACGCTGGAAGCGCAGTAGCCAAATTTGGCTAGTTGGGGGATGAATGGCTCACGAGAAGACCGTGCCGTTGCTGCCCTGCCGGTCCGTCGACGAGATCGTGGAGTTCTACGGCGCGCTGGGCTTCGTCAAGACCTACTACCAGGTACGCCCCAATCCGTACGTGTCGTTGAAGCGCGAGGATCTCCAGCTGGGCTTCTTCGGCATGCCGGACTTCAAGCCCGAGGACTCTTACGGATCGTGCCTGGTGCTGGTGCCTGACACCGGCGCGTTGTACGCGGCGTTCGCCGAGGGGATGCGCGCGGCCTACGGCAAGCTCCTGGTGTCCGGGATTCCCCGGATGACCCGGCCGCGCAAGCGGAAGAACTCCGGCGACATGGCCGGGTTCACGATCGTCGACCCGGGCGGCAACTGGATCAGGATCTTCGCCGCCTCGGCCGGGCCGGCTGAACCGGAACCGGCCCTGGGCAAGCTCGCCACCACACTGCGGAACGCCGTAGTCCTGGGCGACTCCAAGGGCGACCACCTCCAGGCGGCCAGGATTCTGGACACGGCGCTCCGCCGGGAGCAGGACACCGCGTCACCGGCCGACCTGCTGGAAGCCCTGGCCTACCGGGCCGAACTCGCGCTGCGGGCCGAGGATCCGGCACTCGCCCGCGACCTCCTCGCCAGCGCCGGCGAGGTCCCCCTGTCCGACGCCGACCGGGAAACGCTCGCCGGCACTCTCGCCGGCCTCGACGACCTGGCGGCCACGCTGCCTCCGGCCTGAAAGGGAACAGCGCATGTCCGTGGTCCGGCTGCTGGTGCTCGGCGCGGTCCGGCGGCGCGGCCGCTCCCACGGCTATCTGGTACGCGCCGACCTGGAGTCCTGGGGCGCGCACGAATGGTCCAGCGCCACCTCCGGCTCGATCTACCACGCCCTGAAATCCATGACCGGCCAAGGCCTGCTCCTCGCCCATGAGACCTCCCCCAGCGAGGCGGGCGGGCCCCCACGCATGGAGTACGAGCTGACCGAGGACGGCGAGCAGACCTACTTCACCCTGCTCCGCGAGGCGCTCTCCAGCCGCGACCCCCGGCTGGACCTGCTCGCCGCGGCCGTCGGCCTCATCGACGACCTCCCCCGCGCCGAGGCGATCGACCTGCTCCGGCGGCGCGCCCTCGTGATGGACCAGTGGCGCGACAGCATCACCAGCGAGCTCCCGCCCGGCACCGACCTGGAGACCTGGGGGCCGGTCGGCGCCGTCATCGAACTCTGGCTGCACACCGCCGACAGCCGTACCGCCTGGATGCACCGGCTCATCGCGCGCCTCGAAGAGGGCGCCTACCACATGGCCGACGACCTACCTTCGGCGTGATCTTTCGAACCCCCGTGCCGCGCCAGGCGCTGCCTAGAACCGACAATTTTTTTCGTCCTTGACAGTTCTAGTTGTCGGTGGCTAGCGTGAAGGCATGTTCGACCCCGACCGGCTCTCCGCGCGCTGGCTGCTGGCCATCGCCGCACGGCTGGTCAAGGAGGTCGGCCAGCTCATCACCGGCGCCTCGCGTGCCGGGAAGCCGGTCGCCACGTTCGCGCTCGACGGCACGGTGCGGTTCGCCTCCGCCGCCGACCGCGCCGCCTTCGTCCAGGAGCTCACCACCGAGATCACCGCCCTGGTGAGCCGCTACCACGACGAGAACGGCCGTGACCACCGGGTCATCGTCGCCATCCACCCGAGAGCCAAGCCGGAGAGCCCGGCAGGCCTCGAGAAGACCAACGAAAAATAAGGAGTCCCGACATGTCGCACGAATTCCAGCTGACCCACGACATCGACCTCGAAGCCACCCCCGAGCAGGTGTGGGCCGCCATCGCCACCGGACCGGGCATCGACTCCTGGTTCATGGGCCGCAACGAGGTCGAACCCCGCGAGGGCGGCGTCGCCACCATGACGATGCCCGGCTTCACGGGCGAGTCCACGGTCACCGCCTGGGAACCGGGCCGCCGCTTCGCCTATCGCGGCAAGGCCGCGGAAGACGGTTCGTTCATGGCCATGGAGTACCTCATCGAGGGCCGCGACGACGGCACCACCACGCTGCGGTTCGTGCACAGCGGCATCCTGACCGGCGACTGGGAGGCCGAGTACGACGCGCTGAAGAAGGGTAACCCCCTCTACCTGCGGACCCTCGCCCAGTACGTCAAGCACTTCCCGGGCCGTACGGCGGTGCCGGTCGCCGCGTTCGGCCCGCAGCAGCCCGACCAGGACACGGTCTGGGCGGCCGTCACCCGCGCCACCGGGCTGTCCAAGGACGTCCGCGAGGGCGACGAGGTGCACTTTACGGTCGACGGCGAAGCGATCGACGGCGTGGTCGACACCGTGCTGGAGCCGTCGTTCCTGGGCGTGCGCACCGACGACGCGCTGCTGCGGTTCGTCGGCGGCGGCGGGATGGTGCTCACCGGCCACCACATCTTCCGCGACGTGGACCAGGCTGACGCCGAACGTATCTGGGGCGACTGGCTCGCCGCGGCGCTGGCATAGCCGGCACGTAAAACGGAGAAGACCGGTGAAGACCAATCCCTGGGTCGGCCTGGCCGTCCTCGCCCTGCCCACGCTGCTGATCGCCCTCGACGTCTCCGTCCTGTACGTCGCCCTGCCGCAACTCAGCGCCGACCTGCGCGCCGACGCCACCGAGCAGCTGTGGATCCTGGACATCTACTCGTTCATGCTCGCCGGTTTCCTCGTCACGATGGGCGCCCTCGGCGACCGCATCGGCCGCCGCCGGCTGCTGCTGATCGGCGCCGCCGCGTTCGGCGTCGCGTCGATCGTGGCCGCGTACGCGACGAGCCCGGCCCTGCTCATCGCCGCGCGCGCCCTGCTCGGCATCGCGGGCGCCACGCTGATGCCGTCCACGATGGCCCTGATCCGCAACATGTTCCCCGACCCGAAGCGCATGGGGGTCGCCATCGGCGTCTGGTTCAGCTGCTTCATGGGCGGCATGACGCTCGGCCCGCTCGTCGGCGGCCTGCTGCTCGAGCACTTCTGGTGGGGTTCGGCGTTCCTGCTCGGCGTGCCGTTCATGGTGCTGCTGCTCGTCACCGGCCCGATCCTGCTGCCCGAATACAAGCCGGCCAGGCCGGAGCACCCGATCGACCTGGCCAGCGTGGCCCTGTCGCTGGCCGCGATCCTGCCGGTCATCTACGGCCTGAAAGCCCTGGCCCGCGACGGCTGGCACGCCCCGGCGCTGGCCGCGGTCGCCGTCGGCGTCGCGTTCGGCGCGGTGTTCGTCCGCCGCCAGCGCATCCTGGCCGAGCCGCTGCTGGACCTGCGGCTGTTCGCCAACCGCGTCTTCAGCACCGCCCTGGGCATCATGCTCCTCGGCGGGGTCGTGATGGCCGGCCTGTCGCTGCTGTCCAGCCTGTTCCTGCAGGACGTGGCCGGGTTGTCGCCGCTCGCGACCGGCGTACGGCTGATCCCGCAGAACGTGGCGATGGTCATCGGCTCGATGGTGGCCCCGGCGCTCGCCAGGAAGCTGCCGTCGGCCACGGTCACCGCTCTCGGGCTCACCCTCGCCGGCCTCGGCCTGCTCGTGGTCACCCAGGTCGAGAGCGGCGACGCCGGTCTGCTGGTGGTGGGGCTGGTGCTCGCCTCGGCCGGGATCTCCTTCCCGATGGCGCTCACCATGAACCTGATCCTCGCCGCCGCGCCGCCGGAGAAGGCCGGTTCGGCCGCGTCGATCTCGGAGACCAGCGGCGAGTTCGGCATCGCGGTGGGCATCGCGACGCTCGGCAGCCTCGGCACCCTGGTGTACCGCTCGGTGCTGGACCTGCCGGACGGGGCCCCGGCGGCGGCCAAGAGCAGCCTGACCGCCGCGGTCGCGATCGCCGACGACGTGCCCGGGCTGCTCAACGCGGCGCGGACCGCCTTCACCAGCGGGCTCAACGTGGTCGGCGCCGTCGGGGCGGTCATCTTTCTCGGCCTCGCGGTCGCCGCCGCGGTCACCCTCCGTACGGAACCGGCGCCGGTCACCGTCGACGCCTGACGAGTTCTCCACAATGCCGCCTCCCCCACCCGGTTGGAGAGGCGGCACTGTCGCGGGTCACGACTACGCGCTCCACAGGATTCGCGACCGGCTCGGCAATCGCAGCGACCCCCGCTCCCGAACGCGTCCCATGCCGAGACGTGCGGTCGAACGGGCCCGTTTGGAGTCGTGATCACGTGGCTGGGAAAGGGTTGGACGGGGTGATGCCCGGGCTTGTAGCTTGCAGTTGACCGAGACATCGCCCGAGGAGGTGAGACCCATGAACGCTGTATCGATGTGGGTGCTCCCCCTTCCCGTCACGGTCGGGCGATTGACGTAGGTGTCGCCGGGAGCGCCTCGCCAACAAGGCACTCCCGAAAGGCAACACCTATGAACTTTCCGCAGGTCACCGCCGAGCCGTCGTCGAACGACAGGGTCGAGCGCGACGTCCCCGTGTTCGATGTGATCATTGCCGGGTGCGGGCCGACCGGTGCGATGCTGGCCGCCGAACTGCGGCTGCACGATGTGCGGGTACTCGTCCTGGAGAAGGAAACCGAGCCCGCCTCGTTCGTCCGCATAGTCGGTCTGCATATTCGCAGTCTCGAGCTGATGGATCGCATTCTCGAACGCGGAAGACGGCGTCCGGTCGGCGGTATCTTCGCCGCCATCCCCAAA
>NZ_BLAE01000021.1 GCF_009687865.1 Acrocarpospora macrocephala | reverse complement strand
CGCCAACACCATGGCCCACCCCGCCACCCGCCGATCCACCTCCCGCACCCGCACAGGAAACACACTCAACATCCCCACCGCCAACAACCACCCCGCCCAAACCACCCGCATCACCCCCTCACCTCCCCCTTGCCGCATGAGAAGCCGCGCCGTCCAGGCTGCGGGAGGACGGCATGACTGTCACCTCCATGAGGCGGAAGGCCGGGGAGCGCCGAGGCGTGCGAGTTGGGCGTGGCCTGTCGTCTTGGGGGTGGCGTCGAGCGCTTCGGGGGGAGGGAGGGCGGCATGACCGTCACCTCCGTGAAGGCGGGAAGTGGGAACGCCGAGGTGGGTGAGTGGGCGCTTACAGCCATGCGGGTGAGGAGCAGAGCACCCCAGAGTGTGGGAAGGGCCACGACCTTCGGCTCCACGGGCGGTAGCCGGGAATTCCAAGGCCGAGGGTGGGATCGCAGGGTGCATGAGCGTTCACGTCCGCGTGGAGTGGGAGGGAGCACCACCATCCACATCTGCCGGGCAGGTGGCGTGGCGTTGGGGTGGGGGAGAGGTGTCAGGTTGGGAGGGGGGTGATGCGGCCGGCGGTTATTAGGGCGGATTCTTCGGATTCGGTGGTGAGGTGTTGGTTGAGGGTGCCTAGGAGGTCGCGGAAGAGGCGGCCGCTGGGGGTTGGGGGGACGATGCCTTGGCCTACTTCTTCGGTGACGGCGACGATGTGGGCGGTGGTTTGGCGCCAGGCTTGGAGGAGGTTGGCGCATTCGGTGTGGACTGGTTCGGGGCTGGCGGGGGGCCAGGCGTTGTGGGCGTCGATGGTGGCGGTTAGCCAGGTGCCGAGGCCGTCGATGAGGAGGACGCCGGTTTCTGTGGTCAGGAGGTGGGCGAGGTCGGTTGTTTCGAGGGTTCGCCAGTGGGCGGGGCGGCGGGCCTGGTGCGCTTTCAGGCGGGCTTGCCATTCGGGGTCGTCGTGGCCGGGGGAGGCGGTGGCCACATACGTCACCTCGGGTTCGGCGGCGAGGCGTAGTTCGGCTTCGGCGGATTTGCCGGAGCGGGAGCCGCCCAGGAGGAGGGTCCGGCGGGGCAGCGTCCGGGGACGCACGCGATCTGGGGGGGCTTTCGTGTCCAGTACCGTTCCGTCCGGGACGGTGATCGCTCCCCAGAATCGAAGCCTGCGCTCCAGTTCCGCTTCTGAGGGCGCCCGATGGTCGAGACCGACCGCCACGATCTGAGTGGCCTCGTCGACCAGACCACGACGCCGCAGGTCGCCCAGATGGTCGGGTCGCTCAAGAAGATCGATGAGCACGATGTCGTAAGGCTCGGCGCCCGACGCGTCGGTGCGATCAAGTCCATCCCGTCCCTGAGAGAGATGGGGTCTCTCAGCGCCCGGCGCGTTGGTCCGGTCAAGGACATCACGTCCGTGAGGTCCCTTAGTGCCTGGTGCGTTGGACCCGTGATCGTTGGCCGCGTTGGCCCCATCATCGTTGGCTCGGTCGCCGTCGGCCCGGTGGCCGTTGGCTTGGCTGGTGTTGGCTCGGTGGGCGTTGGGCTGGTCGGTGTTGGCTCGGTCGCCGTTCGCGAAGAGCAGGCGGTCGCCGTCGGGGGCGATCACGGAGTCGCCGTCGGGGGTGCGGGTCAGGTCGTGGTGGGTGAGTGGGATGTTGTCGTCGATGACCACGGAGAACGGGCGTCGAGGGGTCGTGACCCGGCCGCAGGACGCGCAGCGGCAGCCCTTTTCCGGCCATCCTCCGGGACCGGCGGTTCCAGTCAGCAGCACCTTCATGAGTCCCCCGTTTCTCGTGCCTCCGCAGGATAGCGGCGGCGCCAGGGGGGCCAAATCACGCCTGTGGATAACCCGGCGGGAGGGCGCCGCGAATGGCCTCCGTGTTTGAGGGATATCTCAGCGTTATAGGGTTCGTGGACCCGAGGGTTGTTCAGATCTGCCGGGCTTGGCCCCTGCGAAGGGTCCCGGCGGGTTCGGGGGTTCGCGGATTCCGCTGAGTTGTATCCGGGGTGACCCGGACCGCGCGATAAGGAGCGTATGGCATGACATGGCGTTGGCGTTATGAAAACGCGAACGGCGGTGAGGTAACCGATCGTCCTTTGCCGCGGGAGGTCTTCACCAGCCAGGCCGATGCCGAGTCGTGGCTCGGCGAGATCTGGCGTGACCTGCTGGAATCCGGTGTTGAGCAGGTCACCTTGCTGGAAGACGACCGACCGGAATACACCGGCATGTCATTGCGTCCCCAATAGTCCGGAAATAAAAAGCCCACTGGATATTCCGGAAAAGGAATGATCCAGTGGGCTTTCTTGTGCTCAGCGGAACCCATCTGCCGGGAAGCGCGGGGGCCGTGCTCAGAGGACCCGCCCGATGCCGTGCTCAGAGGCCCCTGTGCTCAAGGGAACTCATCCGTCGAGACCCCCGAAGCCCGTACTTCGGGCTGGGCTCGTGCTCGGAACCTGCGGATCAGGGGCACCTGTTCAGAGGCCACCATGCTCAGGACACCTGCTCAGGGTGCCATGCTCAGGGCATCTGACCAGGACCCCATGTCCAGAGCACCTGCTCAGGGGCGGCGGCTGGGGCTTACGGTCTTTGCGGGGTCGCGTTCGACCACGGAGCCGAGTGCGTCGTCGATCTGCTTCAGGGCGTCGGCTTCGAGCTTGACGCCGGACGCCTTCACGTTGTCGCGGACCTGTTCCGGCTTGGTGGCGCCCACGATGGCGGAGGAGACGTTCGGGTTCTGGAGCACCCAGGCGACCGCGAGCTGGGCCATGGTGAGGCCGTGGTCGGCGGCGATCGGCTTCAGGTCCTGGACGCGGCGGAGGACCTCGTCGCCCATCATCCGGCCGATGAAGCCGGATCCGGACGGATCGGTCGCCCGGGAACCCTCCGGCGGCGGCTGGCCGGGCAGGTACTTGCCGGTCAGCACGCCCTGCGCGATCGGCGACCAGACGATCTGGCCGATGCCCTCCTGCTCCGAGAGCGGCACGACCTCCGCCTCGATGACCCGCCACAACATCGAGTACTGCGGCTGGTTGGAGACCAGGCGGTCGAAGCCCATCTCGTCGGCGATCTTCACCGCCCTGGCGATCTGGTCGGCTGTCCATTCGCTGACGCCCACGTAGAGGACCTTGCCTTGCCGTACCAGATCGTCGAAGGCGCGGAGGGTCTCCTCCAGCGGGGTCTCCACGTCGAAGCGGTGGGCCTGGTAGAGGTCGACGTAGTCGGTGCCAAGGCGGCGGAGTGAGCCGTTGATCGACTCCATGATGTGCTTGCGGGACAGGCCCCGGTCGTTGCGGCCGGCGCCGGTCGGCCAGTAGACCTTGGTGAAGATCTCCAGCGACTCGCGCCGGATGCCGTTGAGGGCGCGGCCGAGGACCTCCTCGGCACGGGTGCCCGCGTAGACGTCGGCCGTGTCGAAGGTGGTGATCCCCTCGTCGAGGGCGGCGCGCACGCAGTCGCGCGCGGCCTCCTCCTCGACCTGCGAGCCGTGGGTGATCCAATTGCCGTAGCTGATCTCGCTGACGAGCAGACCGCTGCGGCCCAAGTGGCGGAATTCCATTACCGCACCCTACTAACTAGAAAGTCGTGATCTGGACTGCCGCAGCGGTGAGTAGCCTGGTCGGCGGCCTCGCGGCCGTCTATGGGACGGGTTTCTGGTTAGTAAAACAGACTCACTTCTTGACCGGCACCGGCTTACCCCCAGGCAGCACGGTCGGCTTGGGGAAGCGCAGCCTGCGGATCTGCGAGGAGCGCATGGCCGCGTAGAAGCCGACGCCCTTCAGGTTCTCATCGGGATACCTCCGGGCCGCCTCCTTCTTGACCCGGCCGGCCACGTAGAAGGAGCTCACCAGCACCAGAACCATGACCAGCGGCAGCGACATCGTGTAGAGGGTGAGGACCCACCGGCGGATCTCCGGCGGGAACGGGACCATCGACGCCAGCATGATCAGCAGCACGGCGGGCAGGAAATACTGCCCCGGCAACCGGCGCGAGTCGACGAAGTCCCTGGCCAATTTGCGGACCGGGCCACGGTCACGGGCGGGCAAATATTTCTCCTCGCCGCGGAGCATCCCCTCCCGGGCGCGTTCCCGTAGCAGCCGATCCCGCTCCCGGGCCTGCTTGTAGGCCTCTTTGCGGTTGGACGGCGCCGTCACCGGCGACCTGCGGCGCCCCTGCGCCTCGCTCCGCTTGGGGGTTGGACGCCCCTTGGCCGGAGTCCCCTGGGGCCTAAGATCTTCCACAGGGACGGGGGAGTCGTCCGTGGTGGGCTGGGTACGACGTCGGAACACGTTGTCCAGCGTACCGGGAGTGCAACTTAGTGACGCCCCCGTGCGTTATGCGTAGGGTGAACCTAGGCGGTCAACCCGCTTGTCGGGGCAATTGAACGACTGGGGTTACCCCCGCACAACCTTAAGAAGGGGACGGCCGACGCGCATGAGCGTGATGAAGAGACTTTCCATGATCTTCAAGTCCAAGGCCAACAAGGCCCTGGACAAGATGGAGGACCCGCGGGAGACCCTGGACTACTCCTACCAGAGGCAGCTGGAATTGCTGCAGAAGGTGCGCCGGGGCGTGGCGGATGTGGCGACCAGCCGCAAGCGGGTCGAGTTGCAGATCAACCAGGCCGAAGCCGAGGCCGCCAAGCGTGAGCAGCAGGCCAAGGCCGCCTTGTCCTCGGGCCGGGAGGACCTGGCCCGGGAGGCGCTGGCCCGGCGGGGCACGATCCAGACCCAAGTGGCCGATCTGCGAATCCAGTACAACAACCTCCAGGGCGAGGAGGAGAAGCTGACCCTCGCCAGCCAGCGTCTCCAGGCCAAGGTCGACTCCTTCCGTACCAGGAAAGAGACGATCAAGGCCACCTACACCGCGGCCGAGGCGCAGACCCGGATCAACGAGGCGTTCTCCGGCATCTCCGAGGAGATGGGGGACGTCGGTCTGGCGATCCAGCGGGCCGAGGACAAGACCGCCCAGATGCAGGCGCGGGCCGGGGCGATCGACGAGCTGCTGGCCAGCGGCGCGCTCGACGACTTCACCGGGCAGCGTGACGACATCCAGGCCGAGCTCGACCGGATGGGCGGCGGCAGCGACGTCGAGCTGGAAATCGCCAGAATGAAGGCGGAACTGGGGCAGGCGCCGGCGCCGAAGAGCGCGATCGAGCAGGGCCAGCCTGCCGGGCAGCAGCACACCCAGCAGATCCGCCAGCCGGGGGAGGCACAGTGATCGTACGAATCATGGGAGAGGGCCAGGTCCAGATCGGCGACGGTGATCTCGACGTCCTGAACGCCCTGGACACCGAACTCGAGCGGGCCATCGAGGCCGACGACGAGGCCATCTTCCGCACCAAACTGCACGCGTTGCTGGACAAGGTCCGGCATGTGGGCAAGGCGCTCCCGGACGACTCGCTGGAGGCGTCCGAGCTTATCCTGCCTCCCGCTGACGCCTCGATCGAGGAGGTCAGGGAGATGCTCGGGGACTCGGGGCTCATCCCCGGGTGACCAGGTTCCGATGACCAGGTTCGAACCCGATCGGGGGCTGACCGGGCGCATGGTGGCGACCATGTTCCTGCTCGGGCTGCTGTACGTCGCGTTCATGGCGGTGCTCATCGCCGTCGGGACGCAGGCGATCGTCGTCGCGGTGATCGCCGTGGGCTTCCTGCTGGCGCAGTACTTCCTGTCCGATCGGATCGCGCTGTTCGCGATGCACGGGCGGGAGGTCTCGCCGCAGGAGGCCCCCGAGCTGCACGGTGTGATCGACCGGCTGAGCGCCCTGGCCGACATGCCGAAACCGCGGGTGGCCATCGCCGACTCGGATGTGCCGAACGCCTTCGCCACCGGGCGTAACCAGAAGAACGCCGTCGTCTGCGTGACGACCGGGCTGCTGCGGCGGCTGGAACCGGAGGAGCTGGAGGGCGTGCTCGCCCACGAGCTCTCTCATGTCGCCCACCGCGACGTGGCCGTCATGACCATCGCCTCGTTCCTGGGCGTGCTGGCGGGGCTGATCACGCGGTTCACGCTGTACTCGGGGCTGGGGCGCAGCCGCAACCAGAACGGGCCGCCGATCGGGCTGATCATCCTGCTCGTGTCCGGGATCGTGTACGCGGTGAGTTTCCTGCTCACCCGGCTGCTGTCGCGCTATCGCGAGCTGGCCGCGGATCGAGCCGGAGCGCTGCTCACCCAGCGGCCTTCCGCGCTGGCCAGCGCGCTGACGAAGGTCACCGGGGACATCGCCAGGATTCCGACCAGGGACCTGCGGGCGAACCAGGCGTTCAACGCGTTCTTCTTCGTGCCCGCGCTGTCCCGCGCCAGCATCGCCACGCTGTTCGCGACGCATCCGCCGCTGGACCGCAGGCTGGAGCAGCTGGCCCGGATCTCCGCCGAGCTGGGCCGCCGCTGATGGGCTGGTTCGACGCGCTGCTGGGCCGCTCCAAGCCCGCCCGGCCGGATCTGGACGCGCTGTTCGCGCTGCCGTCGGCCGCGATCAGCCTGCAGGTCGCGATGGCCTTCGCCCCGGCCGGGCAGGGCTCGGTCTGCTTCCGCGCCGCCGAGGGCGCCGCCTTCGCCGAGCTCCAGTCGGACATCCAGGCCCTGCTCGGCAAGGTCGAGATTTCTCAGGACTCGTACGGTTACACGTGGCTGCTCGCCCGAAACGACGATATTTCGGCACTTGTCACGGATTTGCACGCGGTCAACTCCACCCTGGAGTCGGCCGGGTTCGGACCGTCCCTGCTGTGCACACTGGTGTCCTTCACCGACCCCGCCGGGCGGCGCCTGGCCCTGGTCTACCTGTACAAACAGGGCACGTTCTACCCGTTCGCCCCCCTCGACCGCGAACGCCGCGACAACGCGCTCGAGCTCCAAGCCCGGGGCGTCCTGGCCGCCGAGCTGAAAATCGAGCCGGATCTCTCCCGCTGGTTCCCGGTCTGGGGCGCTCCCGGCGTCTGATGGTGTGGAATGTGGGCATCAGCTGGCTGCCCAGGGGAGGCACTGTGAAGGCTTGGACCCACGTCGCGCGAACCGACGCGATCGCCGCCGAGGTGATCCGCATGGCGAAAGCCGTACGGGACCGGAATCCGGCCACGCCGGTGCCCACCTGCCCGGCCTGGGATCTGCGGGAACTCGTCGTGCACACCGGGAGCATCCACCGCTGGGTCACCGCGATGGTCCGCGACCTCACGCCGACGCGCTATGAGCGCGCCGAGATGGACCTCGGCATCCCCGAACTCGCCGGCGAGCACGCCTCCTGGCTGGAGGCGGGGGCCGCGCCGCTGGCCGAGGCGCTCAGGTCACAGCCCCCGGACGCGGCCATGTGGTCCTGGGGTAGCGACCGGCACGTGCGATTCTGGTCCCGCCGGCAGCTGCACGAGAGCGTCATCCACCGGGTGGACGCCGAACTGGCGCTCGGCATCGCGCCCGAGATCGACGAGAGCATCGCGGCCGACGGGGTGGAGGAGTTCCTCGACGTCCTGCCGTACGCGCGCTGGCGGCCGCAGCTGGCCGACCTGCACGGCGGCGGCGACAGCATCGCCTGGCAGGCCGACACCGGCGCGGCCTGGCTGATCACCCTGACCCCGGAGGGCTTCCGCTATGAGCACTCCAGCGCCCCCGGCGACGTCACCGTGCGCACCGCCACCGCCGCCGACCTGATGCTGCTGGCCTGGCGCCGGCGCAGCTACCAGGACTACGCGGTCGAGGGCGACGTCAAGCTGCTGCAGTGGTGGGTCGACCACTCCGCAATCTGATCGCCAAGAGCGCGTGGCGGTCCCCGGCGGGGCGATCGGCCGCTGATGTGATCCGCCCATGATCAACCTTAGGCACGCGGCCGCCGCCGCGTTCGTCGTGACCGGGCTTCTCGGCACTCCCGCGTTCGCCGCCGCACCCGACGGGTATGCCGGTGTCGTGGTGAAAGGATCGCGTATCTCCGTCACCGGCCACGGCAACGTCTCCGCCCCGCCCGACCTGATGCGCCTGCAGGCGGGCGTCGAGATCCGCCGCGCCACGGCCGGGGAGGCGTTCAAGGCGGCCAGGTCGGCCGCGGCCAAGCTCACCAAGATCCTGCTCGGCGCGGGCCTGGCCGAGAAGGACCTGCGCACCAGCGAGCTCTCGCTCGGCCCCGAGTACGAGAACTACCCCAAGATCATCGGCTACCGCGCCACCCAGGGCGTCGAGGCGGTCGTCCGCGACCTGACCCAGGCCGACAAGGTCATCGACGCCGCCGCCGGACTGGGGGAGGACGCCCGCCTGAACGGCATCCACTTCGAGATCTCCGACCAGAACGCCATCCTGGTGGCCGCCAGGGACGCCGCCTTCAAGGACGCCATCGCCAAGGCCAGGCAGTACGCCAAGCTCGCCGGCTGCAGGCTGGGCAAGATCGTCTCGGTCAGCGAGGAGGGCGGCGACGTCCCGGGCCCGATCCCCTACCACGGCCCGATGGCCGTGGCCGACAAGGCCTCGATCTCGCCGGGCCGCCAGTCGGTGGGCGTGACCGTCACTCTCACGTACGAGCTGAAGTGATCAATCGGCCCGGCTGGGTTCGCCCCAGCCGGGCTGATGACCGTTACGGCAGCGCGAGCATGCGGTCCAGCGCGACCTTCGCCCAGTGCGTGGTGTCGGCGTCGACGGTGATCTGGTTGACCAGGTGCCCGTCGGCCAGCGACTCCAGCGCCCAGACCAGGTGCGGCAGGTCGATCCGGTTCATCGTGGAGCAGTAGCAGACGGTCTTGTCGAGGAACGTGACCGTCTTGTCGGGGAACATGGTGCCCAGCCGCTTGACCAGGTTCAGCTCCGTGCCGATCGCCCAGGAGGAACCCGCGGGGGCGGCTTCGAGGGTCTTGATGATGTATTCGGTGGAGCCCACGAAGTCGGCCTTGGTCACGACCTCGTGCCGGCATTCGGGGTGCACCAGGACGTTCACGCCGGGAATCCGGGCCCGTACGTCGTCCACGCAGTCCGCGGTGAAGCGGCCGTGCACCGAGCAGTGGCCCTTCCACAGGATCATGCGGGCGTCCCGCAGGGCGGCGTCGGTGAGGCCGCCGTTGGGCCGGTGTGGGTTGTAGACGACGCAGTCGTCCAGGCCGAAGCCCAGCTCCAGCACGGCGGTGTTGCGCCCGAGATGCTGGTCCGGCAGGAACAGCACCTGGCTGCCCTGCTCGAACGCCCACTCCAGCGCCCGCCGCGCGTTGGAGGAGGTGCAGACCGCGCCCCCGTGGCGCCCGCAGAAGGCCTTGATGTCGGCGCTGGAGTTCATGTAGGTGATCGGCACCACCTGGTCGGCGATGCCCGCCTCCTCCAGCGCCTCCCAGCACTCCTCGACCTGGTTGAAGGTGGCCATGTCCGCCATCGAGCACCCGGCTGCCAGGTCGGGCAGCACGACGCGCTGCGCGTCGGAGGTGAGGATGTCGGCGGATTCGGCCATGAAGTGCACCCCGCAGAACACGATGTACTCCGCGCCGGGCCGGGCCGCGGCCTCGCGCGCCAGCTTGAACGAGTCGCCGGTCACGTCCGCGAACTGGATCACCTCGTCCCGCTGGTAGTGGTGCCCCAGCACGAACAGCCGGTCGCCGAGCCGATCCTTCGCCGCTCTGGCCCGGGCCACCAGCGTGGGGTCGGAGGCCGGCGGGAGTTCACCCGGACAGTCCACCCCACGTTCGCTGTGCGGATCGGTGCCCTGGCCGAGCACGAAGAGCGGAAGACTCGTGGTCGTCACTGACCACACCCCCTTCGGGGACTTATCGTCGAACTGACGACTAATGATTACACACGAGTTGGGGGTGTTTATTCCCCGGGGTAGGGGATGGGGGAATGTCAGTCGAGGGCGAGGTGTTGGTAGCGTCTAAGGACGACATCAATCGGCCGCTCTCCCATGGGTGGCTGAAGCAGACGGTGGGAGTCACTACATGACGGTTGAGAGCAGCGAGCAGACCACGCAGCAGGGGCTCCTCCTGACTGACGCGGCCGCCGCCAAGGTCAAGAGCCTGCTGGACCAGCAGGGTGAGGAAGGGCTGCAGCTGCGCGTCGCCGTGCAGCCGGGCGGCTGTTCGGGCCTGCGCTACCAGCTCTACTTCGACGACCGGTCGATGGACGGGGACGTCGTGTCCGACTTCGGCGGCGTCGGTGTCGTCACGGACCGCATGAGCGCGCCGTACCTGATCGGGGCGACGGTGGACTTCGTGGACACGATCGAGAAGCAGGGCTTCACGATCGACAACCCGAACGCCACGGGCTCCTGCGCCTGCGGCGACTCGTTCAACTAACGGGGACCGGGTTAACCCACCCTGTACGGCGCGTGCCGTACAGGGTGGTGGCATGTGTCCGGATCGTGAGTTCGGGCGGGCGCGAAGTCGCGTATTCTTGCGTGGCTCGCGATCTGGCGGGCTCAAGAACGCGCTGCTGACAACGAGGAGAATGACCCCGTGCGCATCGCCGTCACCGGCTCCATCGCCACCGACCAACTGATGACCTTCCCGGGCCGGTTCGCCGACCAGCTCGTCGCCGAACAGCTCGACCGTGTCTCACTGTCCTTCCTGGTCGACGACCTGCAGGTCCGCCGGGGCGGCTGCGCGGCCAACATCGCCTTCGGCATGGGCTGCCTGGGCCTGACCCCGATCCTGGTCGGCGCCGTCGGCGCCGACTTCGCCGACTACCGCTCCTGGCTGGAGCGCCACGGCGTGGACTGCGCCTCCGTGCACGTCTCCGAGCTGCGCCACACCGCGCGCTTCCTGTGCACCACCGACGAGGAGCACAACCAGATCGCCTCCTTCTACACCGGCGCGATGGCCGAGGCCCGCGAGATCGAACTGGGCCCGATCGCCGACCGGCTGGGCGGCCTGGACCTGGTCCTGATCAGCCCCAACGACCCCGACGCGATGCTCAGGCACACCGACGAGTCCCGCAGCCGTGGCATCGCGTTCGCGGCCGACCCCTCCCAGCAGCTGGCCCGGATGCCCGGCGACCAGATCCGCCAGCTCATCGAGGGCGCGGCGTATCTGTTCAGCAACGACTACGAAAAGGGCATGATCGAGCAGAAGACCGGCTGGTCGGACGACGACGTGCTGTCCCGGGTGGGCGTCCGGATCACCACGCTCGGCCCGAAGGGCGCCAGGATCGACCAGGTCGGCGAGCCCTCGCTGCACATCTCGCCCGCCCCGGAACTGGGCAAGGCCGACCCCACCGGCGTCGGCGACGCGTTCCGGGCCGGCTTCCTGTCCGCCCTCGCCTGGGGCCTGTCGCTGGAGCGCTGCGGCCAGGTCGGCAACCTGACCGCCACCCACGTCCTGGAGCGCATCGGCTGCCAGGAGTACGAGCTGGGCCAGCAGACCTTCCTCGACCGTTTCTCCGGGGCGTACGGCAAGGCCGCCGCCGCCGAGGTGGCCGAGCACGTGCGCTGCTACCACCCCTGACCCGCCTGAGCGGGCCACCGGCGAGGTGGCCCGCTCAGCGTGGCGTCACTCCTGCGCGTAGATCTGGCCGACGGTCATGGCCAGCTTCTCGTCCGGCAGGTGCGCGGCCAGGTCGGCCTCGCTGATCATGCCGACCAGCCGGTGGTTCTCCAGCACCGGCAGCCGCCGGATCTGGTTCTCCTGCATGGCCGTGAGCGCGTCGTCGACATCGGCGTCGGCGTTCACCCAGACGAGCGTGCCCTCGGTCAGGTCGCCGGTCCTGACCTTGGCCGGGTCGTGCCCCGCCGCGATGCACCGCACCACGATGTCCCGGTCGGTGATGATCCCCTTGAGCCGGTCGTCGGTCCCGCACACGGGCAGCGCCCCGACGTCCATCTCGCGCATCATCTTGGCCGCGACGTCCAGCGTCTCGTTCTCGCCCACGCACTCGCACCCGAAGTGCATGATCTCCCGTGCCGTGGTCATGGCGATTTCCCCCTTTTTGTCCGGTTTCAATCGCTACGTACCCCGTCGGCGGGGATTAATAGTTAATAGTTACGGCGCACATGGATCGACCAGCCGCCCTGGGGGAGTTCGTAGCTGGCCACGTGCTCGTGGGACTTCAGGCGGCACCAGGCCGGGATGTCGGTGAACGCGGCCGGGTCGTCCGCGAGGACCGCGACGACGGCGCCGAGGCCGACGGTGTTGATCTGGTCGGCCAGCATGATGATGGGGATGGGGCACTTGCGGCCCAGGGCGTCAATGGTGAGGGCGGTGGCCGGGGGAGCGGAGGGGCGGGCGGCCGCGGATTCCTGCGGCAGTTCCCGCGGAGCGGGCTTGCGGCGCCACATCACTGGAACCCCCGGATGATGATGTCCCCGAACATCTAGTGCACTCCCAGACTATGACGGATGCGGCGGACGATATCCGGCAGGACGGTGAGGAATCTCTCCACATCATCCGCGGAAACGCCACGGGGCAGCGATACCCGGACGTTCCCATGCGTAAGCACGCCCATCGCCTCAAGCACATGTGACGGTCGAAGCGTACTCGCCGTGCATGAACTTCCTGACGACACGGCGAAACCCGCCTTGTCCAGCTCTGTCAGGAGCGCCTCACCTTCTACATAGAGGCAGGAAAATGTCACCAGGTGGGGAAGACGTTCCACCGGGTCGCCGATCACCTCGACATCGGGCACCAGGCGCGGGACCTCGTGGCGGATCCGGTCCACGAGGGCGGACAGGCGGGCCGACTCGGCCGCCGCCTCGGCCACGCGGGCGCGCAGCGCCGCCGCGGCGGCGACCACCGCGGGCACGTTCTCGAACCCTGGCACCCGTCGGCTCTCCCGGTCGTCCTCGGGGTACGGCGAGCGCCACCGCACCCCTTTACGGACGGCCAGCACGCCCACCCCCGCCGGGCCGCCCCATTTGTGCGCGCTGGCGGCCAGGATCGACCAGCCGGGCGGGATCGGCAGCCGTCCGGCCGACTGGGCCGCGTCCACGAACAGCGGCACCCCCGCCGCCTGGCAGGCCTCGCCCGCCTCGGCCACCGGCTGCAGGGTGCCGACCTCGTGATTGGCGGTCTGCAGGCAGGCCAGCGCCGTGCCCGGCTCGGCGACCGCGGCGGCGAAGGCGGCGGGGGAGACCCGGCCGGTGATCTCCACGCCCACGGTCTCGACGCTTCCCCCGTCACGTTCGTGCACCCCGGCCGCGTGCAGCACGCTGGAATGCTCGACGGCACTGACCACCAGGCGCCGGCCTGCGCGTTTGCGGCCGGCCAGCCCGCCGAGCACGCCCAGATGCACGGCCTGGGTGCCGGAGGAGGTGAAGGAGACCTCGTCGGCTCGGGCGCCCAGGATCTCGGCCACCTCCGCCCTGGCCTGATCGAGCAGGAGGCGGACCCGGCGTCCTGAGCCGTACAGCCGGGCGGGGTCGGCCCAGCCCACGTCCAGGGCCGCCAGGAGGGCCTCGCGGGCCGCGGGATGCAGGGGCTCGGTGGAAGCCGCATCGAGGTACGCCACAGTGAGGACATTAACGGGGGCTGCTCAGAGGGGCAGTGCCAGTCCGCGCTAATGTGTCCCCCAGCATTGAAGTGAATCAAGTAAAGCGGGCGAGAAGATCTCCCGTTTGCAGTGGAATCTGAGAAACGCCCAGGGGAAGAGTCCTTTGGGCTTCATCTGTGGGGTAGGCGATCCGTGAGTCCGACCCGCCGTACGACACGGCGACCGTTGGCCCGCCGCCGGTTGCCCAGCCTCGCCGTGGTGGCGTTGCTGGTCGCGTCCGCGTCGGCGTGTAGTGCCGAAGAATGGTCCCGCGGGGCCATGCCCGAGCCGCAGACCCACCAGGGCAATACGATGCTGACCCTGTGGCTGGGCTCCTGGATCGCCGCGCTCGCGACCTTCGTCGTCGTCTTCGGCCTGATCATCTGGTCCGTGATCTTCCATCGGAAGCGCAAGCACTCCGACCAGCAGCTGCCGCCGCAGGTGCGGTACAACCTGCCGATCGAGATGCTCTACACGCTCGTGCCGCTGGTCATGGTGGCCGTGTTCTTCTACTTCACCGCGCGCGACGAGACCGAGATCATGAAGGTCACCGGGACCGCGCCCGTGAAGGTCAAGGTCGAGGGCTTCCAGTGGAGCTGGCGCTTCACCACTGAATACCAGGGCAAGACGGTCGTCGTCGCGGGGGTTCCCGCCGACCTGGCCAAGCAGTCCCTGGAGAACCCGCAGGGCCCGCAGCTGGTGCTGCCGGCCGGGTCCAAGGTGGAGTTCCTGCTTCACTCGCCGGACGTCATCCACTCCTTCTGGGTGCCGGCCTTCCTGTTCAAGCAGGACGTGCTGCCCGGCTTCAACAACCGGTTCGAGATCGACACCCTCGACAAGACCGGCACTTTCTTCGGCCGCTGCGCCGAGCTCTGCGGAGTCGACCACAGCAGGATGCTGTTCTCGGTCAAACTCGTCCCGCAGGCCGAATTCGATCAGTATGTCGCTAGTCAGGCGGGGGGCGCCCAGTGACCGCCATTCCGGAACCGGCCGCGCTTCCCCCGCGGCCCTACCGCAAGGGCCGGCTCATCACGAGCTGGCTGTCCACCACGGACCACAAGGTGATCGGGCACCTCTACCTGATCACGTCGTTCGTGTTCTTCCTCATCGGCGGCGTGATGGCGCTGGTGATGCGGGCCGAGCTGGCCCAGCCGGGGATGGAGTTCGTCTCCAACGAGCAGTTCAACCAGCTGTTCACCATGCACGGCACGATCATGCTGCTGATGTTCGCGACCCCGCTGTTCGCGGGCTTCGCCAACGAGCTGATGCCGCTGCAGATCGGCGCGCCCGACGTGGCGTTCCCCCGGCTGAACATGGTCAGCTACTGGCTCTACCTGTTCGGCAGCATCATCGCGGTGAGCGGCTTCTTCAGCCCCGGCGGTGCGGCCGCGTTCGGCTGGACCGCCTACTCGCCGCTGTCCAACGCGGTCACCTCGCCGGGGATCGGCGCCGACCTGTGGATCATGGGTCTGGCCCTGTCCGGCCTGGGCACCATCCTGGGCGCGGTCAACTTCATCACCACGATCATCACGATGCGCGCGCCCGGCATGACCATGTTCCGGATGCCGATCTTCACCTGGAACATCCTGCTCACCAGCATCCTGGTGCTGCTGGCCTTCCCGGTGCTGGCGGCGGCGCTGCTGGTGCTGGAGGCGGACCGAAAACTCGGGGCGCACGTGTTCGACTCCGCGACCGGCGGGGCGATGCTCTGGCAGCACCTGTTCTGGTTCTTCGGGCATCCCGAGGTGTACATCATCGCCTTGCCGTTCTTCGGCATCATCACCGAGGTGCTGCCGGTCTTCAGCCGCAAGCCGATCTTCGGCTACATCGGCCTGGTCGGCGCCACCATCGCCATCGCCGGCCTGTCGGTGACGGTCTGGGCGCACCACATGTTCGTCACCGGGCAGGTCCTGCTGCCGTTCTTCTCGTTCATGACGTTCCTGATCGCGGTGCCCACCGGGGTGAAGTTCTTCAACTGGATCGGCACGATGTGGCGCGGCCATCTCTCGTTCGAGACGCCGATGTTGTTCGCGGTGGGCTTCCTCATCACGTTCCTGCTCGGCGGCCTGACCGGCGTCATCCTGGCCTCGCCGCCGCTGGACTTCCAGATCAGTGACTCCTACTTCGTGGTGGCGCACTTCCACTACGTGGTGTTCGGCACCGTCGTGTTCGCGATGTTCGCCGGGTTCTACTTCTGGTGGCCCAAGTTCACCGGCAAGATGCTCAACGACAAGCTGGGCAAGTGGCACTTCTGGACGCTGTTCATCGGCTTCCACCTCACGTTCCTGGTGCAGCACTGGCTGGGCGCGGCCGGCTTCCCCCGGCGGTACGCGAACTACTCGGCCGTGGACGGGTTCACCGACCTGAACATGATCTCCTCGGTGGGCGCGTTCCTGCTGGGCGCCTCCACGCTGCCGTTCCTGTACAATGTCTGGCTGACCCACCGGACCGCGCCCAAGGTCCTCGTAGACGACCCGTGGGGTTACGCGGGCTCGCTGGAGTGGGCCACGTCCTGCCCGCCGCCGCGGCACAACTTCCACGAGCTGCCCAGGATCAGGTCCGAGCGCCCGGCGTTCGACGCCAAGTATCCGCATCTGCCGGCCAAGCCCCCCATCGAGGAGAAAGTATGAAGGTCCAGGGCTGGATGTTCATCCTCTGCGGTGTCTTCTTCGCCGCGGCGGACCTGGTCTACTGGTTCTGGTCCAAGGAAGTGACCGGCACCACCGCGATGGCGATCTCGGTCGGGCTCGCCTTCATGATCGGCTACTACCTGCTCTTCACGGCCCGCAGGATCGGCGACCAGCCGGAGGACAACAAGGAAGCCGAGATCAGCGACGGCGCCGGTGAGCTGGGCTTCTTCAGCCCGCACAGCTGGTGGCCGCTGTTCACCACTCTGTCGGCGGCGCTGGCCTTCTTCGGCTTCGTGATCGGCTGGTGGCTGTTCATGATCGGCATGTTCGCGCTCATCATGAGCACGATCGGCTTCGTCTTCCAGTACTACCGGGGGAACTTCTCCCACTGAGGTCCATTACTTAGGTTTCACCAAGCCCCGGCGTGCCGATAAGCACGCCGGGGCTTTTCTTTTACTCGCCCGTCGGACGTACCGCCTGTAACTGGGTAATAACCCTACGAAAGGGATCAAACCGACGGGGGAGTACGCAACGTGCGAGCTACTGGTGCTGGGGCGCTGGCCCTGCTGATGGCGACAGGATGTTCCGCCGCGTCCGCGGTCGAGGAGAACCAGAAGGCCAAGAAGGGGTCCGCGCCGGCCCTGTACATCTCTCCGGCGAACGGAGGCAGGGATCTGCTGCCTGGGCACCCGATCAGGGTCGACTCCGCCAACGGCGCTCTCACGGCCGTCACGGTGACGACCAAGGGTAAGGCGGTGCCGGGCATCTTCAGCGCCGACAGGACCCGCTGGCGCAGCCTGCGCCCCATGCTGGCCGACACCCAGTACAGCGTGGCCGCGACCACCGCGGCCGGGTCAGCCCGCAGCGCGTTCTCCACCCTCAAGCCCAAGAGCGTCTACAACATCGAGCAGATCATCCCCAACAAGGACATATCAGGCCTGACGGTGGGCGTCGGCATGCCCATCATGGTCAGCTTCGACAAGGACATCGCCGACCGGGTCTCGGTGGAGCGGAACCTGTTCGTGCAGGCCTCCAGGCCGGTCGAGGGGGCCTGGCACTGGTTCGACAACAAGACCATCGCCTACCGGCCCAAGGAATTCTGGCCCGCGCACACCAAGGTCCGCTTCACCGCGCGCCTGTCCGGCGTGCGCGGCGCCGACGGCATGTACGGCGTGAAGGACTACGTCCGCGACTTCAAGATCGGGCGCTCCCAGATCAGCACGGCCAGCGTGCTCACCCACATGATGAAGATCAAGCGGGACGGCAAGCTGATCCGCAGCGTGCCGATCAGCGCCGGCAAGGGTGGTGTCACGAAATATCACACCACTAACGGCATTCACCTGGCCATGTCCCGCGAGCCGGTCACCGTGATGACCTCGCCCGACGCCGGCCCCGGTCAGGCCGGCTACTACTCCCAGACCGTCTACAACACCGTCCGCATCTCCAACAGCGGCGAGTACGTGCACTCCGCGCCCTGGTCGGTGGGCTCGCAGGGCTACTCCAACGTCAGCCACGGCTGCGTGAACATCAGCCCGGAGAACGCCCGCTGGTTCATCGACAACACGCTCATCGGCGACCCGATCATCATCACCGGCAGCCCGCGCGTGCTGGAGCCGCTGAACGGCTGGGGGCACTGGCAGGAGTCCTGGCCGGAGTGGCTGAAGTGGAGCCGCCTGCGCGCCGCCGAGACCGACAGCATGTGAAAAGGGCCCGGAGAATGAATCTCCGGGCCCTTTCCCCATGGTCTGGCTAGTGCTTGTCCTCACCCGAGCCGATGGCCGCGTGCCCGTGGCCGCCTTCCTCTTCGAGCGGGACGTGCTCGGTGCCGTACTTCTTGCTCAACACGGCCCGCGCCTTGCCCAGGATCGAGCGGGCGCCCTTCGGCGGGATGCCCTCGATGTCCGCCTCGCCGGGCAGGATCGGGAGCCGCGCCTTGCCGCGCAGGTGGTCGGCGATGTCCTCGGCCGGGGGCACGTGGACCTCGATGTACTGCCCGTTCGGCATGCGCTTGATGACGCCCGACTCCACGCCGTGCGACATGACCTCGGCGTCCTTGCGCTGCAGGCCCATGCAGATCCGGTACGTGACGACGTACGCCAGCGCCGGACCCAGGAACACCGCGAAGCGCCCGAAGATCGTCGTATGGTACAGGTCGATGTGGAAGAAGGCCGAGATCTCGTCGTTCGCGCCCAGCAGCCACAGCAGGCCGTAGAACACGACCGCCGCCATGCCGATCGAGGTGCGGTGCGGGTTGTTGCGAGGCCGGTCGGCGATGTGGTGCTCGCGCCGGTCCCCGGTGACCCACTGCTCGATGAACGGATAGAGCGCCAGGCCCGTCATGATGATGCCCATCGGCACCAGGGCGGGTATCAGCACGCTCAGCGGCAGGGTATAACCCAGGAAGTTGATCTCCCAGGCAGGCATCAGCCGCAGCGCGCCCTCCAGGAAGCCCATGTAGAAGTCCGGTTGCGACCCCGCCGAGATATCCGCCGGAGTGTAGGGACCGAACAACCAGATCGGGTTGATCTGCGCGAACGTCCCCAGCGCCGCGATGGCCGTGAACGTGAACAGGAAGTACGCCCCCGCCTTCGCCATGAAGGCCGGGTAGAACGGCGCTCCCACCACGTTGGTGTTGTTCCGCCCGGTCCCCGGCATCTGGGTGTGCTTCTGCACCCACATGAGGATCATGTGCGCCGAGATCAGCGCCAGCAGGATGCCCGGAATCAGCAGGATGTGCAGCGAGTAGAAGCGCGCGATCACATCCTCGCCCGGATACTCCCCGCCGAACAGGAAGAACGTGAGATACGTCCCGACCAGCGGCAGCGAGATCGCCACGCCCTCGGTGATCCGCAGACCGGCGCCGGAGAGCAGGTCGTCGGGGAGCGAGTAGCCGGTCAGGCCCTCCGCCAGCGCCAGCGTGAGCAGCAGGACGCCGATGATCCAGTTCAGCTCGCGCGGCTTGCGGTACGCGCCGGTGAAGAACACCCGGAGCATGTGCACGGTCATGCCGGCCACGAACAGCAGCGCCGCCCAGTGGTGCATCTGCCGCATCAGCAGACCACCGCGGACCTCGAAGCTGATCTTCAGGGTCGACGCGTACGCCTCCGACATCATGACGCCGCGCAGCTGCTCGTATGGGCCCTGGTACTCCACATGGCCCATGCCCGGCTTGAACCAGAACGTGAGGAACGTGCCGGTGAGCAGCAGGATGATGAACGAGTAGAGCGCGATCTCGCCGAGCAGGAACGACCAGTGGTCGGGGAAGACCTTGCGGAGGTTCCGCTTCAGGAAACTGCCCGCGCCCAGCCGGTCGTCCAGATAACTCGCGGGCCCGGCTATCAGCTTGGGCGTTTCCGTCAGGGCCGGTTCTTTCAGGGTGGTCATGATGCCTTCTCCCTGGCTTCCCTGGCCTCGGCCTCGGCGTCGCCGCGTTCCCAGAAGCTCGGGCCGACCGGGACGTCGAAGTCGGCTTCCGCGATGAGGTAGCCCTCGCTGTCCACGCCGATGGGCAGCTGCGGCAGCGGCCGGGCGGCCGGGCCGAAGATGACCTTCGCACCGTCGGTGGCGTCGAACGTGGACTGGTGGCAGGGGCAGAGAATGTGGTGGGTCGTCTGCTCGTACAGGGCGGCGGGGCAGCCCACGTGCGTGCAGATCTTCGAGTAGGCCACGATGCCGTCGTGGGTCCAGTTCTGGTTCGTGCCCGCCTTGAGCTGGTCGGAACGGAACTTGATCAGGATCAGCGTGGCCTTGGCGAGCGCGTTCAGGTCGTGCTCGTAGCCCTGCGGCACGACCGACAGGATGCCGCCGGGCGAGTTGAAGTCGGCGGCCCGGATCGGGGCGCCGGTGCCCTCCACGGTCAGCCGCAGGCCCTTCTTCCAGACCGTGTGCCGCAGCGAGGTGCCGGGCAGCGGGCCCAGGTCCTTCAGCAGGATCAGCGGGGCCAGGCCCAGCGGCGCGGCGGCCAGCAGCAGCGTGCGGCGCAGCAGCTTGTGCCGCACGAAGCCGCTCTCGTTGGCGCCCGCCACGAAGGTGTCGGCGACATACTCCTGCGTGTCCGGGGCGGAGACCATCGGGTGGCGCTCCTGGACCAGCGTGTACTTCGGCATGATCCGGCGGACCCAGAGCACGATGCCCGCGGCCAGCGAGAGCAGCGCCAGCGTGAGGCTGGTGCCCAGGGCCAGGTTGGAGGCCGCGGTGCTGTCCACCGTGCCGACCTGGAAGATCACATACGACGCGATGAACGCGACGCCGGACAGGAAGGTCACCAGGAAGAGCAGGGCGACCAGCCGCTCCGCCCGCCTGGCCGCGGCCAGGTCCGGATAGACGACGGCCGGGTCCTCGACGGGAGGCTGCGGTGGCGAGTCGCCGAGCACCGCGGTGCCCGCGGCGGGGGTGCCGATGACGCGCCTGGGCACGCGCGCGTCCTCTTCGTGGCTCGAATGCTCGTTGGAGGTCATTTCTTACGCTTCTTCGCGGTGATCCAGATGGCGGTCATAGACATGAAGCTGAGACCGGCGATCCAGACGACGAGGCCTTCGGTCACCGGGCCGATCCGGCCGAGGCCGAAACCTCCCGGGTCCTGCAACTCACGCATCTGCACGATGTAAGCGATCATGTTTCGCTTGTCCTCGGGCGTGATGATCGAGTCGTTGAAGACCGGCATCGCCTGCGGGCCCGTGACCATCGCCTCGTAGATCTGCTCGGGCGTGGCCTCGTTCAGGTTCGGCGCGTGTTTGCCGTAGGTGAGCGCGCCGCCCGCGCCGACGAAGTTGTGGCACTGGATGCAGTTCGCGCGGAACAGCTCGCCGCCCTTCGCCGCGTCGCCCTTGGCCGGGTCCACCATCTCGGCGGTGGGCCGCTGCGGGCCGCCGCCCAGGGACTGGATGTAGGCGGACAGCTGGGTGATCGCCTCCGGCGTGACCCACTCGCCGAGCGGCTTGCGCTCCATCTGCGGGCCAGGGCCGCCGGCCGGCATACGCCCGCTGCTGACCTGGAAGTCCACCGCCGCCGCGCCGACGCCGACCAGCGGCGGGCCCATCTTGGTGCCCTCGGCGTTCATGCCGTGGCAGCTCGAACAGTGGGCCACGAACAGGCTCTTGCCCTCGGCCACGTCGTCGGCCTTACCGGACGCGATCGCCGCGTCCGCTGAGTTGCTCGGCGCGAACAGGGCGTATCCTCCGCCGAGGAGGCCCAGCGCGAGCGCCACGACGGCGAGACGCGCGAGGGGATGCCGCCGTCGCGCGGTGATCGAGTTCACCGATATCCCCGTTCCGATCATTTGATGATGTAGATGGTCGCGAAAAGGCCGATCCAGACGACATCGACGAAGTGCCAGTAGTAGGACACGACGATGGCGCTGGTGGCCTGCTCATGCGTGAAGCGCTTCGCGGCGTACGTGCGTCCCAGCATGAACAGGAACGCGATCAGCCCACCCGTCACGTGCAGCCCGTGGAAGCCCGTGGTCAGGTAGAACACCGAGCCGTAGGCGTCGGAGGAGAGCGTCGTGCCCTCGTGCACCAGCGCGTTGTACTCGTACAGCTGCCCGGCGACGAAGACCGCGCCCATGAGGAAGCTGACGAGGTACCAGAACCGGAGCTTCTTGACCTGGCCCTTCTCCGCGGCCCATACGCCGAACTGGCAGGTCACACTGGAAAGGACCAGAATGATGGTGTTTGCCGTCGCGAACGGGATGTTCAGGTCGGCGTTCGGCCAGGGGAGACCCTGGTCGAGGCTGACCGATCGGATGGTGAAGTACATCGCGAACAGCGCCGCGAAGAACATGAGCTCAGAGGACAACCAGACGATCGTCCCCACGCTGACCAGGTTGGGCCGGCGGGACGCGTGTGGTGCCGTCGTCGTTGTAATTGCGGATGCTGTCGCCACGCCCAGCATTATTGCGGCTAACCTGCCCGGTCGCCTCTTCGGGGGGCTGTGTTGCCGGGTATGGTCGCGCGCGGGGGGTCGGGCAGGGCCGATACCATCGGCTTGACCACAGGCGGTTATTAACCAGAAACCCGTCCCACAGACAGCCGCACAACCGTCGACCAGGCGCCGCACCGCCGCGGCTGTCCAGATCACGACTTTCTGATTAATAGGAGTGTTGCGACGTGAAGGTTCTCATCTACAGCGATGACGCGAGCACCCGGGAGAAGGTGCGGACGGCGATCGGGCGGCGTCCGGCCGCGGATCTGCCCGAGGTGGAGATCGTGGAGAGCGCCACCCAGCCCGCGGTGCTCCGCTACCTGGACTCGGGGGGTTTCGATCTGGCGATCCTCGACGGCGAGGCCGCGCCCGCCGGGGGGATGGGGATCGCCCGCCAGGCCAAGGACGAGGTGCACAACTGCCCGCCGATCCTGCTGATCATCGCCCGCCGGGACGACCGCTGGCTGGCCAACTGGTCGCGCGCCGACGCGGTCGTGTCCCAGCCCCTCGACCCGATGGCGGTAGCGGAGACAGTGGCGGATTTGCTCCGCCGCCGGCCCGCGATCGCCTGACCCGGTCTGCCCGCCGTCCCTGAACCGACCGGCCCACCGGCATAGCACGATCATCCGGGCGATTCGGTTGGGATTCGCTGCCTTTCTGCCCCTCTTCGCTTATCAAGGAACGCCATGGACGCTCGCACCACCTGGCCGTCGCTTCTCCACGCGTTGCTCTCCGGCGAGGATCTGACCGCCGACGAGACCGCGTGGGCGATGGGCGAGATCATGTCCAACGCGGCCACCCCCGCGCAGTTCGCGGCCTTCGTGGTCGCGCTCCGGGCCAAGGGGGAGACCGTCGCGGAGGTGTCCGGGATGGCCAGGACCATGCTGGACCGCGCTACCGCCCTGGTCACCGTGGAAGGCGCGACCGTGGACGTGGTCGGGACCGGGGGTGACCGCGCGCACACCGTCAACGTGTCGACGATGGCGGCGATCGTGGCCGCCGCCGCCGGGGCGCGGGTCACCAAGCACGGCAACCGGGCCGCGTCCTCCCTGTGCGGGGCGGCCGACGTGCTCGAACATCTCGGCGTGGTTATCGACGCGTCCCCCGAGGCGACCGCCAGGATCGTGGCCGAAGCCGGGATCGCGTTCTTCTTCGCGCCCGTCTACCACCCGTCCATGCGCTTCGCGGGCCCGCCGCGCAAGGAGATCGGCGTCCCCACCGTCTTCAACTTCCTCGGCCCGCTCACCAACCCCGCCCAGCCCGTCGCCCAGGCGATCGGCGTCTTCGACGCCCGCATGCTCCCCGTCGTGGCCGGCGTCTTCGCCGAGCGCGGCGTCTCCGCCCTGGTCTTCCGCGGCGACGACGGCCTGGACGAACTCTCCACCGCCGCCCCCTCCACCGTGTACGTCGTGCGCGACGGCGTGGCCACCAAGACCACCTTCGACCCCCTGGACATCGGCATCCCCCGCTCCCAGCCCGGCGACCTGCGCGGTGGCGACCCCGAGTTCAACGCCAACGCCATCCACGACCTCCTCGGCGGCAAGCCCGGCCCCATCCGCGACGCCGCCCTCCTCAACGCCGCCGCCGCCCTCACCGCCCTCGACGGCCCCACCACGGAAACCCTCAACACCCAACTCCGCGACAACTACACCCGCGCCGCCCACGCCATCGACTCCGGCACCGCCGCCACCACCCTCAACCGCTGGATAGAAATCAGCCAATCCACCAAGTAGGCAGATCGTCCGTCAGTCCTGCGGGGGATGAGGGGTCCATCTGCGAGGGGACGTAATCCGACAGGCGGCGGCTTAGGTTGCCCGCATGATGCGTCATCTTGTGTCTTGGCTGGTGGGGTCGTGGGTTGTTCGCCGGTGGCTGGGGGATTCGACGGATGTGGTGGCGCGGGAGCGGCTGCGGATCGCGTGTGAGCTGCATGATGTGGTGGCGCATGACCTGAGCGTGATGACGCTGGGGGTGGGGGCCGGGCGGGTCATCATGGACCGCGATCCGGAGCGGGCCAGGCAGACGTTGCGGGAGGCCGAGGAGTCGGGGCGGCAGGTGCTCAGCGACCTGCAGCGCATGCTGGGGCTGCTCCGGGTGGACGGGGTGAGCAAGGGGCCGCAGCCGAGGCTGGCGGATCTGCCGGTGTTGCTCGACGGGTATCGGGCCGGGGGGCTCGCGGTGACGTTGCGGGAGGACGGGGTCAGGGCGGACGGTCCTGTGCTCGAACTGTCGGTCTACCGGATCGTGGAGGAGACGCTGCGGAACGCGGTGCTGTACGGGCACTCCACTACGGCCACGGTCGAGTTGCGGTGGCTGAGCGGCGTCCTGGAGTTGAGCGTGCGGGACGACGGGCTGCCGAGGGAACGGCTGCTCGGCATCTGGGAACGCGCCGCCCTGTTCGGCGGTTCTGTCGCATCGCGGGCGGTATCGAGTGGCTTCGAGGTCCGGGTGCGGCTGCTGATCACGCGGAATCGGTGAAAATCCGCGCGCATACTCGACCGGGATCGGTGCGCATTCTGGATGCGCATGCTCGCCCGGAAGCGATGGGCGCTCCGCGTGCGGCTGCTCGCCCGGAACCGGTAGGCGTATTGCGTGTGGCTGCTGCCCGCCCCCAATCGGTGATCAGTCGGCGTCGCTGAGGCCGATGGAGAAGGCCGCGTCCAGGTCGTGGCGGGAGTAGGCGCGGAAGGCGATGTGGGTTTCGGTGTGGAGCACGCCCGGGACCTTGTTCAACCGGCCGGGGATGACCTCGGCGATCTCCTCGTAGTCCTTCACGCGGACCATGGCCATCAGGTCGAACTCCCCGGTGATCGAGTAGACCTCGCTGACGCCGTCGAGTTCCGCGATGGTCTGCGCGACCTCCGGAATACGATCGACGTCGGCGTTGATGTGCACGATCGCGGTGACCATATGCGCTCTCCCGTTCCTGCGGACTGATCAGAACCTATCGCAGCGGCCGACCCTCCCTCGGCTGGTGGGCCCGCAGGCTCTCGTACGCCCGGTCGATCCTCCCCTTGAGCCGCCCTGCGCCGTACGCCGGGAGGCTCCAGGTGCCGCCCTCGACGCGGACCAGGCGGATGCCCGGAGTGTCCAGCCAGCGCAGGATCGTCTCAGTCTCCTCGGCGCTGGCGGCGGGGGTCGGCCCGGGTCCGGGGACGACCGTTTCCGCAGTGGCGACCAGGGCCTCCACATACGGCACCGGGTGGGCGCCGCGTGGCATCACCCCGGCGGCGGTCAGGCGGCCGTGGCGGATGACGTGGATGTCCCAGTCGCCGTTGAAGGCCGGGCTGGCGGCCACCATCTGCTCGATGCGGGTCAGCGAGAGCAGCCGCTGCATGCGCGCCGCCGTCCGGACATACGCGGCGAGGCGATCCCGGTCGACCGCTGCCTCCTCGTAGCGCTGCTCGGCGGCGAGGCGGTCCATCCGGGCCTCCACGGCGGAGAAGACCAGGCCGGCGTCGTGCTCCATGGCGTGGCGGGCCTGGGCGACGTGCACCCCGTACGCCGCCTGGCTTTGGCGGCCGTCGCAGGGAGCGCCGCATTTGCCCAGTTCGGCCAGGGTGCACGCGCTGCGGAAGACCGTCGGCGATAATCGTTCGCCGCACTGCCGCAGCGGCAGGGCCTCGTGCATGGCGGTGCGGGCCTCGTCGGCGGTGCGGCTGCTGCCGAAGGGGCCGAGGTAGGTGCCGCCGTCGTCCTTGAGCTCACGCACGATGCTGAGCCGGGGAAACGGCTCGTTGGTCAGTTTCAGCCAGACGACCCGCTCGGGGAAGCGGGAGCGCCGGTTGTAGCGGGGTTTGGTGGCGCCGATCATGCGGAGTTCGCGGATCTCGGCCTCCAGCGCGGTCGAGCAGACGATGTGCCGGACCCGCTCGGCGATGCCGATCATCTCCCGGACGCGCGGCCGGGTCTCGCTGGCGGTGAAGTAGCTCCGGACCCGGTTCCGCAGGTTCGAGCTCTTCCCGACGTAGAGGGCCTCGCCCCGGACGTCCTCGAAGATGTACACCCCCGGGCGGGCGGGCACGCCGTCGGAGAGATGGCGCTTGCGCTGCTGCTCGGGCGTCGGCATGCGGACGAAACCCCGCAGATCCTCCAGCGTGTGGACCCCTAGCGAGCCGACCCGGCCGATCAAGCCGTGCAGGACGTCGACGGTGGCGCGGGCGTCGGCCAGCGCCCGGTGGCACGGCTCGGTGGCGCTGCGGAAGAACCTGGCCAGGGTGGCGAGCTTGCAGTTGGGCGTCTCGTCCCGGTTGAGCACCCGGCGGGCGAGATCGGCGGTGTCCACCACCGGATTCACCGGCGGCGGGTAACCCTGGCCCGCGCAGGCCGCCTTGATGAAGCCCATGTCGAACGGCGCGTTGTGCGCCACCAGCGTGCACCCCCGGATGAACTCCAGGAAGCTCGGCAGCACCTCGGTCATCCGCGGCGCCGCCATCACCATCGCGTCGGTGATCCCGGTCAGCACCGAGATGAACGGCGGGATCGGGCCACCGGGATCCACCAGGGTGGCGAACTCGCCGATCACCTCACCGCCGCGCACCTTGACCGCGCCGATCTCGGTGACGCCGTGCTCGGACGTCGAGACGCCGGTGGTCTCCAGGTCGAAGACGACGAACGTCACGCCGGCGAGCGGGGTCCCGAGATCATCTAGCGTGCCCTGTTCCACGCCCACGACCATAGAGACGCGGACCGACACTTCCCGGCATCCCCGCCGTCCCGCGTGTCGCGTCTACGGGAGTTCGTCCCATTCGCGACGCAGCATCGCGTACACGATCTCGTCGGTCCACTCGCCCTTGACCATCTCGTTCTCGATCAGATGCGCTTCCTCGCGCATGCCGAGCCGCCCCATGACCTTGGTCGAGGCGGTGTTGCGGCCGTCGCAGCGCGCGGCGATGCGGTGGAGTTCCAGGTCGTCGAAGCCGAGCCTGAGCATCTCCCGGCTCGCCTCGGTGGCGTAGCCCTTGCCGTGGAAGGCGGGATTGAAGATGTATCCGATCTCGCCCTGCCGGTGCTCGCGGCTCTGCCAGAACAGCACGACCTCGCCCGCCAGGGCGCCGGTCTCCCGTTCGAACACTGCCAGGCAGAGCACCTGGCCCGCGTCGGTGAGCTCCCGCACCTGCGCCTTCTCCGCGACCCGCTCCCGCACCTGATCGAGGTCCCGGGGCTCCCAGTAGAGATATCTGGTCACTTCGGGCAGCGAGTGGAACGCGTGCGCCGCGGGGACGTCGTCGATTTCGTACGGCCGGAGGAGAAGTCGCGGGGTCTCGATGGGGTACGCGGGCTTGAGCATCCGACCACACTAAATGACGGCATTCCGCCCTAGCGACCGTATTCCAGGGGTTGCTGGCGGGCCCCCGCCGTGGCCGCAGCTGCACACGGCGGAGGCCCTAAGTGCACGGTATGTGATAGATCGTCCTGGTTGACGAAGGGGGTGGTGGTTAGCAGGGATTCGATCATCGCGCAGGTCATCGCAGGGATGGGCTGTTCCGCGAAGGAGGTCCCGCGGTGGGTGGTTGCGGGTGAAATCCACTGTTTCAGGCGGGGGAGGATGGCAAGGTCGCGGAAAGTGATGTGGTAGCGCCGCAGAGCCGTACCCTTGAATGAAAGACCAGAACGAGGAGCGACCAGGGATGAGTTCAGCCGGAGAGGGCCTGTCTCGTCCCCTGCCCGAGCAGGTTCGGGCGCATGTCGTCGAGTTGGCGGCCCAAGTGCTCGGCGCGATGCCGGGCGGGACGATTCCGCCGCCATTGCGGGGGATCGCGAAGTTCGATCCCCGGAAGCGGGCGCGGCTGGGCAGCGCGCCCATCGCCGCGCAGCTGGAGAACGACAAGGAGTTCCGCGAGCTCGTCGCGGAGGCGCTGACGGCCGCCTGGCCGGAGCTGGTGGCCGCGCTGGCCGAGGAGACCGTGCCGCCCGCGGCCGAGCCGGTGCTGGTGGCGGCGGCCGCCTACCTGACCAGGCCGCCCGGCTGGGCCGAGCTGGTCGAGCAGGCGCGCGAGGACATCGACCGGGCGGCGGCGCTGGGCAACCAGCGGGAGCAGGCCGAGACCCGGCTGCGCGAGCAGCTCGCGGCCCAGCGTACGGCGGCCAAGGAGGAGATCGACCGGGTCAGGGAGCAGCTGCGGGCCGCGCGGTCGGAGAACGCCGATCTGCGGCGCAAGCTGCACGACGCCAGGGAGCGGGCCAAGGCCGCCGAGCTGCGGGCGCAGGAGCTGGACGCCGCCACCGCCGACGCGCGCAACCGCGTCGCGGGCGCGGGGGCCGCCGCCGAGACGGAGATCCGCAAGCTGAAGGAGCGGCTGGCCGAGGCGGAACGCCATCTGGAGGCCAGCCGCCGGGCCGCCCGCGAGGGCCGCAGCGTCGAGGACGCGCGGATCCGGGTGCTCATGGACGCGCTGGAGGACGCCGCCAAGGGGCTGCGCAGGGAGCTGTCGCTGCCGACGTCGATCAGCAGGCCGGCCGACTACGTGACGGCCGTGACGCCGGGGCCGCCCAGCGTGCGGGCGGTGCCCGCGCGGGCGCTGGCCGACGACGATCCGCAGCTGCTCGATCAACTGCTGGCGATACCCAATCTGCATCTGGTCGTGGACGGCTACAACGTGACCAAGACCGGATACGGGGCGCTGACCCTCGTCGATCAGCGCAGCCGGCTGCTGACCGGGCTCGGCGGCCTGGCCGTGCAGGTCAAAGTGGAGATCACGTGTGTCTTCGACGGGGCCGAGCTGGACGGTCCCGTGCAGGTCTCCGCGCCGCGCGGGGTGCGGGTGGCGTTCAGCGCGCCCGGCCAGATCGCCGACGACCTGATCCGGCAGCTGGTCCGGATCGAGCCCCCCGGGCGGGCCATCGCGGTGGTGTCCTCCGATCGGGAGGTGGCCGAGTCGGTGCGCCGGATGGGCGCCAGGCCGGTCCCGGCCACCCTGCTGCTGCGGAGACTTGGCCGTGCGTGATCAATTGATCGCAATGGGTGATGAACTGGGCAAATAGCCCGAATCGGTTGAGCGGGCAAGATCGCTTCACTAGAGTTCCCGACCAGGTCTGTCCGTCTGGAAGGGGTTCTTGTGCGTGGGCGAGCATCGGTCGCGGCGGGTTTGGCCGCAGCCGTCATCCTCCTGCCGGTAGTCGGTGCGCAGGCGGATCCCAAGCCCACGCTCGCCGAGGCGCAGGCCAAGCTGAAGAAGCTCAACAAGCAGATGGACGAGATCGTCGACGACTACAACGGCGCCAACGAGAAGTGGAAGAAGGCGAAGAAGCAGTACGACAAGGTCAACACCGCTTTCAAGAAGCAGGACCTTCAGGTCCAGGCGTTACGCGCGGGTGTCGTCGGGGTCGCGGTGACCAACTATCAGACCGGTGACTTCCGGACGCTGAGCGGGCTGTTCACCGCCGACGACCCGGACATGATGCTCAACAGGATGACGCTGATGGATCAGCTCGCCGCCGGGCGCACCCAGTCGCTGACCGAGTTCGAGGTCGCGATCAAGGGGTTGCGGACCCAGCGTGAGGCGAAGAAGAAGACCTACGAGGACGCCGCGAAGGTCAAGGACGAGCTGGTCAAGAAGAAGAAAAAGGCCGACCGTATGGTGGCCGAGCAGGTGAAGCTGCTCCGGGAGCTCGGTGCGTACAACCCGGGCAATACCAACAGCACGGGGCAGATCTACACCGGGCCCGCGTCGGGGAACGCGCTGGCGGCCCTTGAGTTCGCGTATGCGCAGATTGGGAAGCCCTACCGGTATGGGGGGACTGGTCCGGGCTCGTGGGACTGCTCAGGGCTCGTTCAGGCGGCCTGGCGGAAGGGTGGGGTCAGCCTGCCGCGGACGAGCTACGAGATGTGGGCCTGGGGGGCGAACCGCAGGGTGTCGGTGAACGCGCTGGAGCCGGGCGATCTGGTGTGGCACAGCGGGTTCGGGCACGTGGGAATTTATGCGGGTAACGGGAAGGTCGTGCACTCGCCGCAGACGGGTGACGTGGTCAAGGTCACCCCCGTCGGTGAGTACAACCCGGACAAGGCCGTCCGCCCGTAGGCACGGCTGTCCGTCTGTCGGCACGTTCAAAGGTCATCTGTCTGTCGGCACGTCCGAGGCCGTCCATCCGTGGGCAAGTTGCCTGATTCGTCCGGGCGTTGGCCGGTTGGAACGATCTTATGAACCTGTGGGGCTGATGGGGCTTCTGGTGCCGTGTTCAGCTTCTGTTTCGTGAAGTGTGACCAGAGTCACAATGGGCATTGAAATGCCGGTGTATGCAGGGCTTTCGCAAATAAAATCTAGTTATCTGATCTTTATCTTTGGAGAAAGCTTTGCATAAACGTGGTGAAGCTCGGTAGCTTCTGGGCCGCGACGTACAAGCCATGGCGTCGCCACCATGTCAGCCGAATGCGCTGATGTCTCCATAAAGATCCGTGTGTCGCATGTCACAAATGCGACCGGCCGAGTCCATGCAGTCAGGAGGCATGGAGCCGGGGACCCAAAAGGCTCTGTACGCAGGAGTCAAGGGGTGAATCGGTGTGAATTCCACCGTAGGGCGACTTCCCCGCCCGAATCCGTCAGCTAACCCGGTAGGCGTACGTGGAAGATCATAGGAGCGATCCTGTCAACCACCCCCGCATGTCTGTCCCGTCTTGCCCGTCTCTCCCTGGGCGGCGTCGCTCTCACGGCCTCGGTCGGAGTGTTCGCGGCGCAGCCCGTGGCGGCTGACACGACGACAGTCACCCTCACGAAGACCGAAACGGCCGACCAGGCCACCACTGGGAACGTTCCCAGCTCCGATCTTCCGGCCGCCGGCCGGGCCAAGAGTTCGGTGAAGCAACGCGCCACGATGAGCAAGGCCGCACGCCAGCGGTCCAAGGCTCGGCGGGCCGTCGCGGTGGCCAAGGAACAGATCGGCGATCCGTACCGGTGGGGAGCCACCGGTCCCGGCGCGTTCGACTGTTCCGGTCTGGCCGTGTTCGCCTGGCGCAAGGCAGGCGTGAAGCTCCCGCGAACCACCTATTCCCAGCGTCGCGCGGTGAAGAAGAAGATCTCCTGGAAGAACCTCAAGCCCGGAGACCTGATCTTCACCAGCGGCGGCGGTCATGTGGGCATCTATGTCGGCAAAGGCAGGATGGTCCACTCCCCGCACAGCGGAGCCCGCGTTCGCATCGACAAGCTGAACTCCTACCGCAAGCGCACCTTCGTCGGTGCGGTAAGACCCGGTCTCTGACCGTTTGTAGGTTCTCAATCTGAATGTCGTATTCTCAAGGATCTTGTCGTCTGGATGTCGTCGGCGTCCCAGCCGATGTCGTGGATCTTCGGGTGATCTTAGCGGTTTCACCACCAATCACTCTTTGCTTATGTAAGAGTGCGAATTGTGATCAGTGGATCGGCTGTCTCGAAGTTGTCATACACGTCGGCGACGGTGTCTGTGCGTGCCCAGGACGGAACCAACGAGGACGGCCTGGAGTGGCCGCTTGTGAGCGTTGAACGTTTGCAGGCGGCCACACCATGGCGGACGTTCCGTTGGCATCACGGGCAGCAGCATTTCCCTGGTTTCTACTGGTCTGTCACGATGTTCGACCTTGTGATCTATGAGTCTCGGCTGGAGCTGGCGAGGCTGTTGTACGCCGATTTCGACCTGGGCGTGGCCTGGATCAAGGCTCAGCCGTTCCTGCTCACTGCGCAGGTCGAAGGGAAGATCCGACGGCATGTGCCGGACTTTCTGCTGTTCACAGATGCAGGGCCGGTGGTGGTGGACGTCAAACCTCGTGAGCGGCTGGAGAAGGAGAAGGTCGCGTTCACGTTGGCGTGGGCTAGGGAGGTCGTCGAAGACCGCAACTGGCGGTATGAGGTGTGGTCCGAACCCCCCACAGCGGAGTTGGCGAATCTGAGGCTGCTGGCGGGATTCCGCCGGAGCTGGCTGTTCAACCCCGATCTGCTCGAAGCGTTGATCAGCTCGGATCTCGCAGGACGCACGCTGCGCGAGGCCCTGGGGGCCGTCACCGGGTGGCCGCAGCGGCTTACTCGTTCTCACCTACTTCACCTGCTCTGGACGCAGGTCTATCGCGTGGATCTGACGGCTGTGCTGTCAGGCGATCACGTGCTGGAGAGAGCACGATGAGCTGGGCCGGGGTGCGGTTCGGGGTCGGGACCCGTTTGGTACTGGACGGTGAGACGGTCGAGATCGTCGAACTGGTGGCGACGAAAGCGGGCAACGAGGTCATCGTGAAGGACATGCGCGGCGGGAGACGGCGTATGTCCCAACGGGAGCTGCTGTTTTCCGACCGGGCCAGGGTGATCCCGGACGTCGACGGGCCGGAACCCGATGATCCGTATGAGACCGCTGGCACAGTTCTGGGCCGACTGACTCCCGCACAACTCGCACGGGTGGCTGAGCGAGCAGCGCATCTGGAAGAGGTACTGACCGGCTATCGCTCCGGCAGCGAGGAGCTGGTAGGGCCAGGTGAGCCCAGAGCCGAGTATGACCCGGATCTGCCGCTGGGCACACGATATGCGGCCAAGGCGAAGGAGTTGGGGGTCGTTCCCAGGACAGTCGAGCGTTGGGTCCACGACTACAGGCGGTTCCACCAGGCCGGTCTGGCCGAAGGGATGGAACCGCACGGAGCCGGGCGGTTGGGCCAGGCCGATCCCCGCTGGGTCGAGATGGCTCTGGAGGTGATGGCTGAGTACACCAGCGAGTCCCAGCCGACCATGGCTCTGGTCGCCGAGCAGACCGCAGCCCGGCTGCAGGCCCGTTACGGGGCGGATGTGGTGAAGATGCCCAGCCGTGCGAGCTCTTACCGATATCTGGAAGAGCTGGACCACAGGGTTCCGACGTTTCACGGCAGCTCCAAGCGGCGCCGGGAAAGCGCTGACCGGCCGAAGACCGCCTACGGGCGGCTTCGGCCGACACGGCCCGGCGAGTATGTGCTGCTGGACACCACCCGGTCGGATGTGTTTGCACTGGATCCGATCACGCTGCGGTGGGTGCAGGCCGAAATCACCGTCGCTATGGACTGGTATGACCGGGCCATCACCGGGCTGCGGGTGACGCCGGTGTCGACCAAGGCCGTGGACGTTGGCGGCATCCTCTACCAGACCTTCCGACCCCGCCCGGTGGGCAAGAACTGGCCGGCGCACGCCGTCTGGCCCGAGCATGGCCTTCCCAGAGGCGTGCTGATGGACGTGGACGCTTTCACTTCGACACCAGTCCGTGCGGCTGCGGTGGCGCCGCGGGTTCCGGAGACCATTGTGATCGACCACGGCAAGGTGTTCGCGTCGGCGCACGTGACCAGTGTCTGCCGTCGGTTGGGGATCTCGATCCAGCCCGCGAGGTTGCGCACCGGCCGCGACAAGGGCCCGATCGAGCGATTCTTCCGCACCTTGCGGCAGGGCCTGCTGGAGCGGCTGCCTGGCTACAAGGGCCCCGATGTCTACTCCCGGGGGCTTGACCCCGAGGGGCAGGCGTTCTTGTTCCTGGACGAACTCGAGGCGATCATCGCCAAGTGGATCGCGGTGGTCTACCACCACAGGCCGCACCGCAGTCTGGTCGACCCGCACATGCCGGGGCTGAAGCTGTCCCCCGCGATGATGTTCGAGCACGGAGTCGCCCGGTCCGGTTACGTGGAGGTGCCGCGGAACCCGGACCTGGGCTTTGAGTTCCTGAAAGTGGAGTACCTGCCGGTCCATCACTATGGGGTGGAGATCAACCGCTGCCGCTACAACGGCGACGTGCTGGAGGACTTCCGAGGCAAGACCAGCCCTTTCCTGGGTGCGGCCAAGGGCCGCTGGCCCTTCCACGTCAACATCGACGACATCACCAAGATCTACTTCCGGCATCCCGACACACGCCAGTGGCACGCGCTGGACTGGGAGCACGCGCCGATGCTGGATATGCCCTTCAGCCTGGAGGCATTGGAGTTCTCCCGCAGGCTCGCCGCGGCGAAGTACACCTACCCCGACGACAAGCTCGCCCTCGCGGACCTCCTCAAACGCTGGAATCTCGGGCTGGAGATGAGCCGGACGGAGCGGCGGATGGCCCTGCGGCTGTCACGTGAACAAGCTGCCGTCGAACTGCCCGACTTGGACGCCGACCCCGTGCCGTCGCCGGCCTCGGTCCGCAAGGCACTCGGCGGTCCGGCCGAGGCAGGCGACCAGTCGCAGCCGCCACCGGCGCAGGAGGCCGGCGACGATGACGACGCCGACGAACTCGACCTGGCCCCGCCGGATCGGACTTCCGACGGCACCGAGGGTATGGGCGATCCGGTGAGCGACTTTGAGGACGACTTCTACGCGACCGCACTCAAGGACGTCGATGACTGAGCGCCGCCAACCCCAAAAGCCTGACGATGATCTGCGGTCCAAGCTGGATCATCTGACGCTGTCGCGCAAGGAAGGCTTCAAACGCCTGGTGGAGGCTCCTGCTCGGCAGCGGCCCGAGCAACTCGCCCGCCGCCAGCTCAACAACCTGGGTGAACCGGCTCTCGCGGAGTACAACAAACGACGCCGCAAGCATCACGCGAACCTGGGGCCGATCCAGACACCGCAGATGGCGGCGCTGCACGAGGATCTGTGGGACATCTTCGACAGCAACGACCAGGATGGCGACAAGGTCAAGGGTGGGGTCGCGATCGACGCGTTCCCCGGGCTCGGCAAGACCACCGCCGTCTTGGCCTTCGCCAAGAAGCTGCATCGCCGCGAGATCGAGGAGAAGGGGGAGTACACCGAGCCCGGTGACGAGCGATGGCCGGTCTGCCGGGTCGGGTTGACCAGCAACACCAGCATGCGGGACTTCAACCGCGCCATCTTGGAGTTCTACGGCCACCCGGGCCGTATCCGCGGCACCGCCGCCGACTTCGGCTTCCGCGCACTGGACACCATCCTGTCCAGCGAGGCGCAGCTGCTGATCGTGGATGACCTGCACTTTCTGGGGTGGAGGAGCAAGAACGGCATCGAGGTCAGCAACCACTTCAAATACATCGCCAACGAGTTCCCCATTACCTTGCTCATGATCGGCGTTGGCCTGCAGAAGCGAGGACTGTTCGAGGAAGGCGACAGCTACGAGGACGCGGTCCTGGCCCAGACCGGCCGCCGCACCACCCGGCTCGGCATGGACCCCTTCCTCATCAACACCGACGGAGGCCGCACGAACTGGCGCAACACCCTATTGGCGATCGAGCAACGCGTCGTACTGGCCGACAAGTTCCCAGGAATGATCGCCGATGAGCTCTCCGACTACCTGTTCGCCCGCAGCACGGGACACATCGGCTCCCTGATGACCTTGATCAACCGGGGCTGCCAACGAGCCGTCCGCACCGGGACCGAACGCCTGGATGTCAGTCTCCTGGATCAGGTCAAGATCGACGCCGCCTCCGAGAAAGGCCGCCTCGAACTCGAGACCGCGTTCGCCGCCGGAAAGCTGACCAGCAAGCCTAAGAAGCGAACAGCGTGACCGGGCTACGCACCGCGGGCCCGGCTGACGGGCATCCTCGCACGGAGCACGCACTGACGGCGGTCAGGACGCTGCCGCTGCGCGTCGGCATAGCCGAAGGGGAGAGCGTCGACTCGTGGATCGAGAGGCTGGCCCGCCGTCACAAGATCGCGCCGCGTCCGCTGCTGCCGGTCCTCGGACTACCCCCGCCCACTCGCGTCACTTTCACCAACAGGCTGATCTACGGAATCGACCCGGCGCTCTGGCGCCGCGTCGAGCAGGCCACCGGTTTGCAGGAGCGGCGGTTGGACAGCGCCGTCGGCGACGCGATCGCGGTAGTGACTCCATTGCTCTCGGGTGGATCACGGTTTTGCCCACGGTGCCTGGCCGACCATGACGGCTGGCAGGTTTCCTGGCGGCTGAACTGGACGGTCGCCTGCCGCCGGCACCTGCTGCTGCTCCATGATGGGTGCCCGGCTTGCGGCGCCGTGCCGAGGAGGACGGTCATTGGCGGTGCCACGCCGATTCCGCCGGCGACCTGCACGCATCTGCCCAAGGGCTCCCGCCGGCGTTGCGGGGCGGAGTTGACGACCGCGCCCGCGCACCGGGCCGGATCTGCGGTCCTGGAGGTTCAGAACTGGATCGACCAACTGATCGCCGAACTCGCCGGAACTGGCGGACTCGCGGCCAGCAGCTTATTCGCCGACCTCCCGGTTGTGGTCTCCTGGCTGCTGCGCCATCAGCGCGGTGAACTCCAGACCACCGCGAATCGCCTCGCCCGCGGACTTCCGCAGACGCTGACAGCCGACCGCGGCACCGGGCGCCGGCCCCGCACCGGCGCGCCGTTGACCGCGGCCCTCCTCATTCACGCACAAACCATTCTCGGACCTGATGGCGACAGGGCCACAGCCACGCTACGCAGTGTCTTGTCGAGCCTGGAGACCAGGAGAAGGGTCCCGCCGCCGGGTATGTCGGCACGGCGATGGAATTCCCTGGCACCCACGTTCCCGAACCGGTTCCTGCGAGCCGCCGACACCGACCTGTCATCCCTGCAGCGGTTGCGTATGAAATCGGCCCTCGCCACCGCCGCACGCCCGACCGGCGATGTCACCGGGCGGGTCCGGGCGATCCCGCAAATGTTCTGGCCCGACTGGTCGGGGCGTCTTCTGCCTGTTGCTGGCTTCCTCCCCGAGCTGTTCCGCGCGGCGATCAGTGCCTGCCTGCTGATTCCCGGGAATCCTCGTCGCGATCTCGCCGGGGTCGCCGCGCCCCTCAACCCCCGGGTCAGCAGCCACATTATCTCCGGCCTTCTCCAGGGGTTCGCCGACCTGCCCGGATCATCCCACAGCCAGGTCCTCGCCCTGCTCTGCCGGATCGCCGACTACCTCGATGAGGTCGGCTCGCCGATCGACTACCAGCGCCGCCGCGAGCAGATCCCGGCCGCGCCCCTCGGCTGGCATCAATGGCGAGCCCTGGCCTGCTCAGCCGGGGCTCACCCGGGCGACCGCCCCGATCAAGGGCGTCACCTGCACGCCCAACGGCACCTGCACCAATTGCTGTCTGGCGCCGATCTCGCCGACCGACGTCACCAACTGGCATTCCGCGACCCCGGCGACCGCAACCGCTTTGTCGACTTCGCCGTTTCACTGACCCCGGCTCTGCGCCGCGCGCTGCGGGCACATGCAACATCGCTTCTGGCCGATCTCGGCATCGCCGAACCGCTGACCTGGTCGCCGCCTGCCGAACTCGCCGAGGACCTTGTGGATCTGCCCGGCATCGACACCGACACGCTGGACATGGACACGGTCAGCCGCCTCGTCGTGGACGAACACCGGCCTCTCGGCGACGCCGCAGTAGCCCTCGGCGTCCATATCGAGCACATCCGGATCGCGCTGGAACGCCTGGACCGGCCACAACGACAGTGGAGCAGGGGGGCAGTCCCCAACGCCTGGCTGCGCGAACAACAGGCCGCACAGCTGTTCACCAGGGACTTCTTCGAGCGCGAATACCTCCAACGCGGCCGCCGCCTGAAAGAGATCGCCGAGGAGACCGGGTTCGACCGAAAAACCATCGCGCGGTTCGCCAAGCAGGCTGGTATCACCCTGGCCAAAGCGGCAACCCCGTTCCCCATCGACCCAGCCTGGCTGCGCGAGCAGTACTGCGACCGGCACCGCTCCACCGCCGAGATCGCCACCGAACTCGGGACAACGCAGATGACCGTCAACCGGGCCCTGCGCCGCCTCGGCGTCCCGCTACGGCCGCAAGGCGTCGCCGGTTTCCCGCAGATGAACGCCGTCCTGGCCCCGCACATCCCGGCCGACGTCCGGGCGGCCGTCGAAGGGAGCCTGCACGGCTGGCATCGCTTGCGGCGCTTCCAGATCGCCATGCAGTTCCCGAACCAGAAAACGGCCGCAAGCTACCTCAACGCCAACCAAAACGCCCTGGTCAAACAGCTCCAGCGACTGGAACACGACATCGGCGAGCCGCTGTTCCACCGATCCGCCTTCGCCAAGCCCCAGCGCCCGACCACACGCGGCCACGCTCTTCTCCACGATCTGCAGAACGACCGTGTCCAAGCTTCGATGAACGCCGCACTCCGCGGCAGCTCAATCCCGCCCATGCCCGGCTCTGCCGTCCTGGCGCAAGCCACAGAAAGCCTCACCACACGACGCCCACCAGGGCCTATGGTCCCGTTCGACGACATCCCCGTCGAACGGATCCGTGTCGGCTCCTCCACACTCACACTCCTACGCCACCTTCTCGACCACCCGGGCGAAGAGTTCTATGGAGCCCAAATCCGTGCCCGGACCGGCCTCGACCAAGGCACTCTCTATCCGCTCCTCAACCGCCTGAAGCAAGCGCGCTGGTTAACCAGCCGCCTTGAAGACGATCAGTCATGGCTCGACCGCGCCCCGAACGGATGCGGCCCGGGCCGCCGCCGCACCTACTACACCCTGACCCCAGACGGGCACCGGGCCGCAACCTACGAAGTCGAACGTCGTGCCGTCTCGAGGGGTCTTCTCCAAGAGCGTCCCTAGCCCCTGATGCGGCGACAACGCTGCCGCAGGTCACGGGTGGTGATCGGTCAAGGCGGCTGGGGCCGGGGTTTCGGTCCACAAGCTCCATATGTCATGGCGTTGAGACGAACTGGGATGACATCCCTCTGAGACAAGCCGCACCTATGCGGGTCACAGGGCTGCCACATGTCAGTTACGCCGGGACGCTACACCGTTGTAGATTCTCGCTGTCTCATCGGTGTTTCGCCTACTTTTCACGGGCGAAACACCGATGAGAAAGCTACCGTGCTCGCCTAGAGTCGGCAGGGCGACGACGGGCACAGACGTCGTGTGCCTGCTGGCGGCGGGTCTGACCAGCCCGGACGGCAGTTTCGCCGCTACCGACCTCAAACCGTCCGGGACTTGGCAGGCCGGGGCCTCGGGCGGCGTGTTCTCCTATGACCTGCCGATCTCCGAACCGCCATCACCCGGCGGAAGCGGGCCCGGGCTGTCCCTCAGCTACGACGCCTCGTCCATCGACGGGCAGGAACCAGTCCGGCGTGGTCGGCGCGGCTGGGAGCTGAACGCGGGCTTCATCGAACGACGCTTCCGTCGCTGCGACGTCTATTACTACGACGAGGAAGCCAACCAGATCTGGGTCGCGGAGACCGCCGACGGCGGCAACCACGTCTGCTGGGAGTCTCCCGATCTCAACGACGGTGACTCCACCAACGATCTGACCCAGTCTGAGCTGGTGCTGAACGTGGACGGCAGGTCCGCGCAGATCGTCAAGGATCGCACCTCCGGCACCTACAAGACCATCCCGGATCTGGGGTGGAAGATCGAGTTGCTGACCGGCGCAGCCTGAACCCGAAGAACATGAGTTACTGAACGCCGATGAGTGAAATCTACGAGAAATGGCTCCGGGAGTACGGCCGGGTGTTCAATGATCCTCGATCCTTGAGGACCCGGCCCTGTCCCAGCTGTGGTCGGCCGGGCCTTCGACTGCTGTTCAATGTCCATAGGACGGATCGGTCGGTCGGCTGGGCGGAATTCTGGTGCGACAACTGCAGGAAGGGAATCTTCTTCTCCCGCGTGAGCGTGCCCGACTGGGGTGAAAGCGTTACCACGGAGGAGAAGAGAGCCCTCTCCAGCGGAGAGGCACCGGAGTACGAAACCATTCCTCCCACCACCTATTCGGATTGATCGCGGCTCCGTGAATGAAGAGCGCGATGCGTTGTCTCGCCTGGCGTCCGTGCTCGGCGCCAGGCACATCACAAGCTCAGGGAGATGAGACGTCTCGGACGTGAAGGGCCAGCGTCCGAGACGTCGGCGCATCCCCCTACCGCTGGATCAGCAGGGAGGATTCAGACGCGTCGGGGTGCGCTCCTGACCGGCGGGGGTGCCGCCGAGGAGGGCCCGGGTGAGGGCCTGGGCGTCGCCCGACATGGCCTGCAGGGCGGTGTCGAAGTGGTCGTCGGTCAAGGCCCGTTCCTCCGCGCGCAGCGCGATCAGGACCACCCGGCGCAGCAGCTCCTTGACGAACGACGCCGTCACGCCGTCGGTGGCCGCGACGACCTTCGTGACGTCGGCCTCGATCGCGCGGCCGCGGGCGTACAGGCGGATCAGCCGCTCCCGGGCGTCGGCGTCTGGCTTGGGCACCTCGACCGCCAGGTCCACCCGGCCGGGCCGCTGCACGAGGGCCTTCTCGAGCGACTCCACCCGGTTGGTGGTGAGCACGAACGTGACGTCGACGTCGCCGGCGATCCCGTCCATGGCGTCGAGCAGCGAGAACAGCAGTGGCGACGTCTCGTGGTGGCTGCGGTCCTCGGCGATCAGGTCCACATCCTCGATCACCATGACCGACGGCGCGAGCTTGCGGGCGAGGGCCACGGCGTAGTCGACGTACCGCATGGCCGGGCCGGTCATCAGGATCGCGGTGTGGTCCTTCAGCGCGCCGATCAGGTAGCGCGTGGTGTGGGTCTTGCCGGTGCCGGGCGGGCCGTACAGGAGCAGGCCGCGCCGCAGATGCTGGCCTGCCTCCAGTAGCTGCCCGGCCTGCCGGGCGATGCCGACGACGTGCTCCTCGATCGCCTCCAGGCGCCCGCTGGGCAGGACCACCTCGTCCTGGGTGAGCTCGGGGCGCGGCAGGAAGGTCAGCAGCTCGTTCTCGCGGTGCTCGCTGAAGCCGAAGCTGAGCACCTTTCCCCGGAACGGGTCGTGCTCGCGCTTGAGCCGGTCCACCTCGTCCCGTACGGCTCCCGCTGCCGCCCGGTCGGCCGCGATCACCGTCATCAGGCAGAACTTGCTGTAGTCCTCGCGGTCGCTGATGCCGAGGATCACCGGCGTGCCGTCGGGGGCGTGCGTGGCGACCAGGCCGAGCTGGAGGACCTCGATGGTCGCGTCATGGTCCACCGGCGCGGTGCCGTAGTCGGGCAGGCCGAGCAGGCGGCTGCCGTCCCGCATGGCGCCGAGCAGCATGTTGATCATGCTCTCCCAGCGCCGCTCGCCGCCGACGACCCCGAACCAGCGCGCGTCCGGCGTGTGCGCGCGCAGGTAGCGGTCGGCGCCGGTCTGCAGGGCGACGTGCTCGTAGAGGCGGTACTTCTCCTCGACCACGACCACGTCGCTCAGTGGGCAGCCCAGGTGCTCGGTCACCTTGGTCACCAGCGGAGAGCTGGCGTTGTCCTCGGTGATGCGCTGGGCGACCGCGTCGTACACCTGGCGCAGGCTCTCGGCGAGGGCCCGCGCGTCGTGCGGCTCGATTTCCGTCACCCGTCCATGGTGCTCCGCGCAGGGGGAATTCGCGCGGGAAAGAACGGTCTGATCCATTTGGTGCGAGCGGAGGCGGCAGCAGGGTGAGCGCGACCTGGCGGGCGGCCGCGTTGGCTTGATGGAGAGCTGAGCTGGGCAGGTAACCGGTGTGGGTGATCGTTCGTCATCCGACCGATCAAGGCGTGACCTGCGCGGGAAGTGTGGAACCTGACCTCCTCCCTGAGGGCGAAGCTTGGGCCTCACTGAAGGGGAGATGATGAAGACAATCGATGATGATATGCGCCTGATCGTGGAGAACTCGCGCTTGTCCTTTGTGGCCACCGTGTGTTCCGATGGCTCGCCGAATCTCTCGCCGAAGGGATCGATGCGGGTTTACGACGATGAGCACATCGCCTTCATGGACATCGCGTCCCCGAACACGGTCGGCAACCTCGAACGCGATCCGCGTATCGAGATCAACTCGATCGACTTTCTCCGCAGGCGGGGCTACCGGTTCAAGGGCACCGCGGAGTTCCGCGAGCCTGGCGATCCTGTGTACGAGTGGCTGCACGCGTGGCTGCTCGACCTGAACGGTCCCGGCTATCCCGCCATTCGCGCGATTCTGGTGCACGTGGAGAGGGCGCTGCCGATCTTGTCTCCGGCCTACACCTTCGGCGGCGCCGACGAGGGTGATCTCAGGCAGGCGTGGGCGCGTACGTACCTCGCTGACCTGGAAGAGGAATGACGAGCGACCAGGAGACCATGACCGCGGCGTACATCACGCGACCCGGCTCGGCGGACGAGATACGGATCGGCCGGTTCCAGGTGCCCGAGCTCGGCTCGTCGGAGGTGCTGGTGAAGGTGCGGGCACTCGCGGTCAACCACGTCGACACCTTCGTCCGTTCCGGCGCCTACCGGACACGCCTGCCGTACCCGTTCATCATCGGCCGTGACCTGGTGGGGACCGTGGTCACGGCGGCGACGGGGTTCGCTCCCGGCGACACGGTGTGGTGCAACAGCCTGGGGTTCGACGGTCGCCAGGGGTCCTTCTCCGAGTACGCCGCCGTGCCCGCAGACCGGCTCTACCTCCTGCCCGGCGGCGTTGATCCGGAGAACGCGGTCGCCTCCCTGCACACCGCCGCCACCGCGTACATCGGCCTGTTCAAGGAGGCGGGCCTGCGGGTCGGGGAGACGGTCGTCGTGACCGGTGCGGGCGGCGGGGTCGGCACCGCCGCCGTTCAACTCGCCGCGGCCGCGGGGGCGCGGGTCGTCGCGACCGCACGCCCGGACGACTTCGACTGGTGCCGGCGGTGCGGCGCCGACGAAGTCGTCGACTACCACGACCCGGATATGTACGTGAAGATCGCCAAACTCGCTCCCGGCGGGGTGGACGTGTTCTGGGACTCCGCCGGCCAGCACCACCTGGAGCAGACCGTCCCGCTGCTCGCCCACGGTGGCCGGATGATCATCCTGGCTGGTCTCGGCGCCACCCCTGTGCTGCCGGTCGGACAGCTCTACACGCGCAACGCCAGCCTCCGGGGCTTTGTGATCAGCAACGCCACCGTAGCTGAACTCGCCGCGGCGGCTACGGCGATCAATCATCTCCTGGCTCGCGGCACCCTGGTCTCCCGAATCGGGACACGGCTGCCGCTCACCGAGGCCGCCCGATCCCACCGCCTCCAAGAAGGCGCCGAGCCGCACCGCCCCTGCGGGCGCATCGTCGTCCTCCCGTAACGCGTCCGTTTCCGGTGGGACGCGAGACGGGTCCGGTAGCGGGGCGCGGTCGCTGTGAAGCAGCATCCATCGCCCTGCCGTCCTGAGTGATCGGCCCGAGTCCGGGCGTCGCTGGGCCGACCCAGCAAGGAAGCGAAGAGTCGGTGAGAGGGCCACCCATGATCCTTGATCTTTTTGACGGCGAGTAGTTCTTAACCTCCTGAGCAGGGCGAATGGCGAGCAAGGTAGGGCGACGGTCGCCTCACCATTCGGGTAGTGTTACTGAGAGTAGTCGACTGATTATTCTGAGTAGTGAACTGGATCGGTCCAATGTCGTCTGGCCGGGCCGGTCGTCCCCCACATCAGGAGGATCGTCATGCCGAACAAGACCACCGTCCTCATGCTGACCGCCGCCACCGCTCTGGGCATCGGCGCGGGCGTCGCCGCCAACGCCGCGATCGGGGGAGACAGCACCCCCAAGACCACCGTCCGCGCCACGATCGGGGGAGCCATCACTCCCCACGCCACCGCCGCGGCCGTCGTCAAGGCCAACGGCGCCGTGGTGCGCTCCACCGGCGTCACCGCCGTACGAAGGATCGCCACCGGTCAGTACTGCGTCTACCTCGAGCCCAACATCGACGCCACCAAGACGATCCCGGTCGCCACCAAGATGTGGGGCGCCCCTTGGAGCGCCACCGTCCTGGTCTACTCCGGCAACACCGCGTGCGGCACTGGACGCCATGTCTTCGTCGGCACCGGCTACACCACCGGCGGCGCCCACGATGTCCCCTTCCACGTGGTCGTGCCCTAACCGAATAACCCTGTGACCGAAGGAGGCGATCGGTGACGAAGGAACCTCCGCTCAGCATGATCAGGAACCGTTTCGGATTCGTCGGGACCGCCGCCGCACTGGCCGACCGCGGATAGGCGCCGCCTTTGCCGGACCACCGCGTCCCCGGATGACCCGCGGAATCGTCGCGTAGCGGACAGCCGCCCAGCTCCCCAGAGCTGGGCGGAGCCGTCCCAGGTCCTGGCCGCGCATAGCATGCCTCCCATGCGCGTACGGCTGACGTCTGCCGATTCGGCTGGATCAATGCCTGCCATGCGTGTACGGCTGACCGCCGCCCTGCTGGCGGCCCTGCTGACGGCGTCCGCCGCCGCGCCCCCCGACGACCTGCTCGTCCAGGCCCGCGCGATCGCCCGCGAACATCCCCGGTTCTGGACGGACGCCACGATTATTCGCACGGGCGGATCGCTGCTGCTGATCGCGCGGGGCGCCCCCGGTGCGGCGGCGCTCGCGGAGGAGGTCGAGCGGGCCCGCCGGGCGGTCAACCGGGTGTGGAAGGTAGCGGAGGCGGTGGTCCTGGTGCCGCGATCGACGCAGGACGCGGCGGTGCTGGCCGAACCCGCCGGAGTACGAGGGATGGCCGCGCTGGCGGACGTGGATCACGTGATCATCGAGCCGGAGGGGTTCGGGCGGCTCTCCGAGGTGGGGCGGCGGGTCGTGCTGGCCCACGAGCTCACCCATGTCGCGACAGGGGCGGCGACGAGCGGGGATATGCCGATGTGGCTGGTGGAGGGATTCGCTGACTATGTCGGATATCTGGACAGCGGGCTCTCGCCGCGCGTGGCCGCGGCCGAACTGGCCGAGGAAGTGCGCGCCGGTGTCCTGCCCCGGGAGCTGCCGGGCCGCGACGCCTTCGAGGCCGGTTCCGCGCGGATCGCGCAGGTGTACGAGGAAGCCTGGCTGGCATGCCGTTACATCGCCGAGCGTTACGGGGCGGAACGGCTGGTGGCGCTCTACCGGGCCGCGCGGGACGGCGATCCGGACACCGCGATGGCACGCACCCTTGGGGGGAACATGGGGGATTTCACCAAGGGCTGGCGTCAGTACGTGCGGCGGCAGCTTGTCGGGCCGGTGTGATACGAAGGTCTGCGAGTCGGGGGAGGTGGCCGGTGGAACGGTCGGGGACGCGGGGGGCGGCCTTCGCGCTGGCGGGGCTGGGCGTCCTGCTGATCGCGGTGGTCGCGGTGACGACGCCGTGGCAGGTGCTCTCCGGCGCGCCCGCGGCGGAGCCGGATCCGGCGCGGGACTTCAGTGCCCAGGAGATCGCCCGCGCTCAGGCTTTCGACGCGGCGACCAGCGTGCCGTCCTACCTGTCGCTGGGCGTGACGCTGCTGGTGGCGGGCGTGCTGGTGCTCACGCCGTTCGGCACCCGGGCGCTGGCCCGGCTCAGAGGCCCGTGGTGGGTGCGGGTCCTGAGCGGGGTGGTCGCCGTCTACGGCGTCTCACTGGCGCTGAAATGGCCGCTCGGCATGTGGGCCGAGACCGTTCTCCGGGAGTATGGCCTGTCCACCCAGACGTGGGCGGCCTGGACGGGGGACCGGCTCAAGAACTTCGGTCTGCAGGTGGCGCTCTCGGCGATCATGATTCTCGTGGTGGTGGCGCTGGCCAGGAAGTGGCCCAGGCGCTGGTGGATTCCGGCCTCGGCGGGCGCCTTCGTGCTCACCGTCGGGTTGTCGTTCGCGTATCCGGTGCTGGTCGAGCCCGTGTTCAACGACTTCGCGCCGCTCCCCGCCGGGCAGCTGCGCACCGATCTGCTCGCCATGGCGGAGCGGGACGGCGTTCCGGTGAACGATGTGCTGGTCGCGGACGCGTCCCGGCGGACCACCGCGCTCAACGCGTACGTGTCCGGGTTCGGGGCGACGCGCAGGATCGTGGTGTACGACAACCTGCTCAAGGAACCCGCGAAGGAGACCGAGCTGATCGTCGCCCACGAGCTCGGCCACGCCAAGAACGGTGACGTCCTCTACGGCACGCTCGTCGGAGGCCTCGGGGCCGCCCTCGGCACCTGCCTGCTGTTCCTCGTGGCCCAGGGCCTGCGCCGCCGGACGGAGGTTCCCGCCCTCGGGGATCCCCGGGCGGTCGGCCTGCTGGTCGGGCTCATCTCCCTCGGCACGTTCCTATCCGGACCCGCGCAAAACCTGGTGAGCAGACACATCGAGGCCCGCGCCGACGCCCACGCCCTGGAACTCACCCGGGACCCCGTCACCTTCACCGCCATGCAGAAACGCCTGGCCACCAGAAACATCTCCGACCTGTCCCCGGACATCCTGGAATATGTGCTCTACGTCTCGCACCCAACGGCTCCCCAGCGCATCGCCATGGCGCGCTCCTGGGCCCTCCTGAACAGCGTCAAGGAACCGTGACCCCGGCCAAGGGCACAGGACGGGGGCCCACGTGGGCCGAACCGCGCCTCTGCCCTTCACCCGCCGCCATCAGATGGGAGTCCGGGTGGGTTGGGCCGCGCCCCTGCCCTTCACCTGCCTCCATCGGACGGGTGCCCACGTGGGCCGGGCCGTCTTGGAGCCTCTGCCCTTCACCTGCCGCCATCGGATGGGTGCCCGCGTCGGCAGGGCCGCGCTTTCGCCCTTTACCTGCCGCGATCGGATGGGAGGCCGCGTGGGTGGGGCCGTCTTGGAGCCTCTGCCCTTCACCTGCCGCCATCGGACGGGTGCTCGCGTGGGCTGGACCGCGCCCCTGCCCTTCACCCGCCGCTGCTGGACGGGGGTCCGCGTGGGTCGGACGCTGATTGTCACTAATGACTTTCCGCCGCGGCCCGGGGGTATTCAGTCGTTTGTGCACGCGCTCGCGTCTCGGCGGCCGCCTGGCTCGGTGGTGGTGTACGCGCCGCGGTGGGCGGGGGATGGGGAGTTCGACGCGCGGCAGCCGTACGAGGTGGTGCGGCATCCGGGGAAGTTGATGTTGCCGACCCGGGATGTGGCGCGGCGGGCGGCGCGGCTGGTGGAGCCGGGGACCACGGTGGTGTTCGGGGCAGCCGCCCCGCTGGGCCTGCTCAGTCCCGCGCTCCGGGCCGCTGGAGCCGAGCGGGTGATCATGCTGACGCATGGGCATGAGGCGTCCTGGGCGCGGCTGCCGATCGCCCGTGATCTCCTGCGCCGGATCGGCGAGCATGCCGACATCGTCACCTACCTGGGGGCGTACACCCGGGCGCGGCTCAGCACGCAGATCCCCGCGGCCAAGCTGGTGCGGCTGGCGCCCGGCGTCGACACCGCCCTGTTCCGCCCGGGGGCGGGTGGCGCCCAGGTCCGGGCGAACCTCGGCCTGACCGGCCGCCCGGTGGTGGTGTGCGTCTCCCGCCTGGTCCCGCGCAAGGGCCAGGACATGCTGATCAAAGCCTGGCCCCACGTCCTGGCCCGGGTCCCGGACGCCGCCCTGCTGCTCGTCGGCGGCGGCCCCGCCCGCAAATCCCTGGATCGCGCCGCCGCCGGGCACCGCGACAGCGTCGTCATCACCGGAGCCGTGCCCTGGTCCGCGCTGCCCGCTCATTACGACGCCGGCGACGTCTTCGCCATGCCCTGCCGCACCCGCCTGGCGGGCATCGACGTCGAAGGCCTGGGCATCGTCTACCTGGAAGCCTCCGCCACCGGCCTCCCCGTGGTGGCCGGCTCCTCCGGCGGCGCCCCCGACGCCGTCCGCCACGGCGAGACCGGCCTCGTCGTCGACGGCACCGAACCCCACGCCATCGCCACCGCCCTGCTCACCCTGCTCCAGGACCCCGCCACCGCCCGCGCCATGGGCGAACGCGGCCGCGCCTGGATCGAACGCGAATGGACCTGGAACCAGGTGGCCGCCCGTTTCGCCACCCTGCTCCTGGATCGCCGCTCTGGCGTCTCCTGACGTCGGGAGACGTGCAGTTCATCGAACGCGGCTGGGCCTGGAACCAGGTGGCCGCCTGTTTGCCGCCCTGTTCCTAGATTCCGCCACCGCCGGGCCGTGGGCGAACGTGGCTGCGCTTGGATTGAACGTGAGTGGACCTGGAACGAGGTGGCCACTCGCTTCGCTGGTCTCCTCCTGGGCCGTCGCTCTGGCGTCTCCTGGCGTGAGGAGACGTGCAGTTCATCGAACGCGGCTGGGCCTGGAACCAGGTGGCCGCCTGTTTTGCCGCCCTGTTCCTAGATTCCGCCACCGCCGGGCCGTGGGCGAACGTGGCCGCGCTTGGATTGAACGTGAGTGGACCTGGAACGAGATGGCTACTCGCTTCGCCGGTCTCCTCCTGGGCTGTCGCTCTGGCGTCTCCTGGCGTCAGGAGCCGTAGAGTTCGTCGATTTGTTTGGCGAAGTCGCGCATGACGAGGTTGCGCTTGACCTTGAGGGACGGGGTGAGGTGGCCGGTTTCTTCGGTTATGTCGTTTTCTAGGATGATGAATTTTTTGATTTGTTCGGCTTTGGAGACCATGCGGTTGGCGTTGTCGATGGCGCTTTGGACTTCGGCGTGGAGTTCCTCGTCGGTGAGAGTGACCTGGGCCAGGGCCTCGGGGTCGAGGGTGACGAGGGCGCCGATGAAGGGCTTGTCGTCGCCGACCACCATGACCTGGCTGATCAGCCGGTGTGCGCGGATGCTGTCCTCAAGGGGGGCGGGCGCCACGTTCTTGCCGGCGGCGGTGACGAGGATCTCCTTCTTGCGGCCGGTGATCCTGAGGTAGCCGTCCTTGTCGAGTTCGCCCACGTCGCCGGTGTGGAACCAGCCGTCGGAGTCGATCACCTCGGCGGTGGCGCTCTCGTTGTTCCAGTAGCCGTCGAAGATGTGGCGTCCCTTGACCAGGATCTCGCCGTCCTCGCCGATGCCGATGGTGACCCCGGGGAAGGGCTTGCCGACCGTGCCGACCTTGTTGGCGCCGGGGATGTTGACCGTGGACGGGGCGGAGGTCTCGGTGAGGCCCCAGCCTTCGAAGACCTCGATGCCGACGCCGCGGAAGAAGTTGCCCAGGCGCTCGCCGAGCGCGGAGCCGCCGGAGACGGCCGCGGTGAGCTTGCCGCCGGTGGCCGCGCGCAGCTTGGTGTAGACGAGCTTGTCGAAGGCGGTGTGCTTGAGCCGCAGGCCGAGACCGGCGCCGCCGGTGGCCTCGGCCTTGCTGTACTCGATGGCCACGTTCGCGGCGGTGTGGAAGATCTTGCCCTTGCCGTCCGCGGTGGCCTTCTGCTCGGCGGCGTTGTAGACCTTCTCGAACACGCGCGGCACGCCCAGCAGGAAGGTCGGCTTGAACCCCTGCAGGTCGGGGGCGACGTTCTTCATGTTCGGGGTGTGCGCGAGCACGGTGCCGGTCTCCAGCAGGACGATCTGCACCATCCGCGCGAAGCTGTGCGCCAGCGGCAGGAACAGCAGGGCGGCCCTGTCGTCCACGGTGAACATGCTCTCCAGCGGGCCGAACGCCACGTTCCGCGCCGTGAACAGCAGGTTGTCGTGGGTGATCCGGCAGCCCTTCGGCATGCCGGTGGTGCCCGAGGTGTAGATGATCGTGGCCAGGTCCCGGCCGCTCTGCCCGGTGCGGCGCTCGGTCAGCGTCTCGTCGCTGACGGACGCGCCGGACTCGATCAGCGACTCCAGGGCGCCGCCGTCGATGTTCCAGAGCAGCGGAAGGTCGGGCGCGGCCTCCCGGACGGTCTCCTCGTGCGCGGCGGTCTCCACGAACGCGGCCTTGGCGCCGCTGTCGGAGATGATCCACTTGACCTGGTCGGCCGAGCTCGTCTCGTAGATCGGCACGCCGACGCCGCCCGCCGCCCAGATCGCGTAGTCGGCCACCGTCCACTCGTACCGGGTGCGGGACATGAGGGCGACCCGGTCGCCCGGCTCGACGCCCGCCGCGATCAGGCCCTTCGCCACGCCCGCGACCGTGTCGCGGAGCTCCGCGGCGGTGACCGCGACCCAGTCCTCGCCGACCTTGCGCCGGATGGACACGGCGCCGGGCTCGTCCACCGCCCGCTGGAACACCGTGTCGGTGCAGTTGGCCGACAGTGGAACGTCCACCAGCACGGGAACGCTGTACTCGCGCACGGTCACTCCTTTGGGACACCGCTGGGTAAGTTTTGCACCGGACGCTACCCCGAGAAGTTACGCGTTGGTAGGTCCGTCACCCAGGCGTTATCCGGGCGATTTCACGCTATCAGCCTGAATATGGATCATGGCTGCGACGCGCAGGCCCAAGCCGGGTCGAGGCCCGGAGCCAAGCGTTTAGTTAGGATTGCGGGCATGCGGATCAACGTCGTCAGCGACGTCCACGGGCGGGCCGACGCGCTGGCCCGCGCGGGCGAGGGCGCCGACGCCCTGATCTGCCTGGGGGATCTGCTCCTGTTCGTCGACTACGCCGACCACTCGCAGGGCATCTTCCCCGACCTGTTCGGCGCGGCCCGGGCCAGCGAATACGTCGGTCTGCGCACGGCCGGGCAGTTCGACGAGGCCAGAGCCCTGTCGGCCGCCCTGTGGGCGGAGCGCGGCGGCGACCCGCGCGAGCACATCGAGACCGCCGTCCGGGCGCAGTACGCGGAGATATTCGCCGCCATGCCCACCCCCGCCTACCTCACCTACGGCAACGTGGACCTGCCCGGTCTCTGGACGGAGTACGCCCGCCCGGGGCACCAGATCCTGGACGGCCAGACGGCCGAGATCGGCGGGCTGACCTTCGGGTTCGTCGGCGGCGGGTTGCGCACCACTTACCGCACGCCGTACGAGATAGACGACGAGGAGTATGCGCGCAAGGTCGACGCGCTCGGCCACGTGGACGTGCTCTGCAGCCACATCCCCCCGGCCGTCCCCGAGCTCCTGTACGACACCGTCGCCCGGCGGTTCGAACGCGGCAGCGAGGCCACCCTGGCCGCCATCCGCCGCATCCAGCCCAGGTTCGCGCTGTTCGGCCACGTGCACCAGCCACTGGCCCGCCGCACCAGAATCGGCCGCACCGAATGCGTAAATGTCGGGCATTTCCGGGGTCGCGGGACGCCGTTCACTCTCGAATGGTGAAGTACGGTTAGCCCATGGCTGATCGCACCACGTCGAGCATCACGATCGGCGCAGACCCGTCAACGATCATGACCGTGATCGCCGACTTCGCGGCGTACCCCCAATGGGCCGGCCAGGTGAAGTCGGCGCAGGTCCTGAGCGACGACGCGGAGGGCCGGCCGCGGACCGTCAGGTTCGTCCTGGACGCGGGCGTGATCAGCGATGAGTACACGCTGGCCTACGACTGGGACGACGCCGCCGTCAGCTGGCACATCGTCGACAGCGGCCGGATGGTGTCCGGCCTCACCGGCAGCTACCGCCTGGCCGAGCGGGGCGGCGGCACCGAGGTCACCTACGAGCTGGCGGTGGACCTCAAGGTGCCGATGATCGGCATGATCAAGCGCAAGGCCGAGAAGGTCATCATCGACACCGCTCTGAAAGGGCTGAAGAAACGCGTCGAGGGCGCATGAGGATCCTGCTTTTCACGGGGAAGGGCGGCGTCGGCAAGACCACCGCCGCCGCGGCCACGGCGACGCTCGCCGCCAGGCGCGGCCTCAAGACGCTGGTCGTGTCCACCGACACCGCGCACTCCCTGGCCGACGCGCTGGCCGTGCCGCCCTCCGGCGAACCGGTCGAAGCCGCGCCCGGCCTCTACCTGCAGCAGGTCGACACCCAGCGCTCGCTCGAACGGCACTGGGGCGAGCTGCAGGACTACGCCAGGTCGGCCTTCCACGAGCTCGGCCTGGACGAGATCACCTCCGAGGAGGTGACCGTGCTGCCCGGCGCCGAGGAGATCATCGCGCTGCTGGAACTGCGCGAGCAGGCCCGCACCGGCCGGTGGGACGTGATCGTCGTGGACTGCGCGCCGACCGCCGAGACGCTCCGCCTGCTGGCCCTGCCGGAGGCGCTGGACTGGCACGTCAGCCGCCTGCTGCCGATCGGGCGGCGGCTGCTGAAGGCGCTCGGCCCCCTCGTCCGGCACGTCGCCAAGGTCAGCGCGCCCGAGGAGAGCGTGCTCTCGGCCGGGGAACGCCTGCACCGCGGCCTGCTGGCCGTCCGCGAACTCCTCACCGGCGACAACGCCTCCGTCCGCCTGGTGCTCACCCCCGAGGCCGTCGTCGTCGCCGAGGCCCGCCGCACCCTCACCTCCCTCAGCCTGTACGGCTACCGCGTGGACGCCGTCATCGCCAACCGCGTCTTCCCCGCCGGCGGCGCCGACGAATGGCGCGCCCGCTGGGTCGAAGCCCAGACCAGGCAGCTGGCCGACGTGCACGCCTCGTTCGCGCCGCTGCCCATCCTGACCGTGCCGTACCTGCCCGCGGAACCGGTCGGCGTCGACGCGCTGGCCGAGGTCGGCGACGCCCTGTACGGCGAGCACGACCCCTTCGCCGCCCCCACCGGCGAACCCCCGATGCGCATCAGCGCCGACGAACTCACCCTCTGGCTCCCCCTCGCCGACAAATCCGACGTCGATCTGGCCCGCAAGGGCGACGAGCTCATCGTCACCGCGGGCTCCTACCGCCGGGTCATCGCGCTCCCGGCCGCCCTCGCCCGCCGGACGGTCGCCTCGGCGGCGCTCCAGGACGGCCACCTCCGGGTAACGTTCGAGATATGACGGAAAGCAATGATCGGCCGGATCCGCTCGGTTCCGCCGCTGAAGAGGCGATGAAGTTTCTCGACTCGCTGCAGCAGCGGGTGGGCCGGGAGCTCGGCAAAGGGTTCGTCAAGGGCGCCGGGAGCGGGATCGGCAACGCGTTCGGCGGCGGCGGGAGCCGCGGCAGGCAGCAGGATGTGTGGGGGGAGGCGGTTTCCGGGCATGATCACGAGGAGTACATCTGCCGGGCCTGCCCGGTCTGCCGGGTGATCGCCGCGCGCAGGGAGTCGGGCGGCGACGTCGCCGACCACCTGATCGCGGCGGGTGGCGAGCTCCTCGCCGCCTTCCGGCAGGCGGTCGACTCCCTGCAGCGCCCGGCCACGTCCCGGCGGCACGATGACTCGCGAGTAGAGCACATCGATCTGGGCTGAGACCGGAAGAGGGACGGCATGACGCTGACCATCGGCATCGACATCGGCGGAACGAAGGTCGCGGCCGGGGTGGTGGACGACGACGGGAAGATCGTCGAAAGCCTGCTCCGGCCCACCCCCGCTGACAATCCCGAGCTGGTGGCGGGCGTCGTGGCGGAGGCGATCAAAGAGCTGGCCTCCCGGCACGAGGTCGAGGCGGTGGGCGTCGGCGCGGCCGGGTTCGTGGACGAGACCCGGTCGGTCGTCCGGTTCGCCCCCAACCTGGCCTGGCGCGAGGAGCCGCTGCAGAAGAAGGTCGCCGATCTGGTCGGGCTGCCGGTGGTGGTGGAGAACGACGCCAACGCGACCGCCTGGGGCGAATACCGCTTCGGGGCCGGGCGCGGCGAGACGCATGTCGTGTGCGTCACGGTCGGGACCGGCATCGGCGGCGGCGTCGTGGTCGGCGGCGCGCTGTATCGCGGCCGCTGGGGGATGGGCGCCGAACTCGGCCACATCCAGAGCGTGCCCGACGGCAAACGCTGCGGCTGCGGCAACCTCGGCTGCTGGGAGCAGTACGCGAGCGGCAACGCCCTGGTCGCCGAGGCCCGCCGCCTGGCCGCCATGGACCCTGGCCGCGCGTCCGTCCTGCTGGAGATCGCCGGCGGCACGCCCGAGCGGATCGAGGGCCGCGAGATCACCGAGGCGGCCCGGGCGGGCGACCCGGTCGCGCTCGAAGCCTACGCCTGGCTGGCCGGGTGGATCGGCCAGGGCCTCGCGGACCTGGCGGCGGTGCTGGATCCCGGCTGCTTCATCATGGGCGGCGGCGTCTCCGCGGCGGCCGACCTGTGGCTGGACGGCGTGAAGGAGTCCTTCGCCGAACGCCTGACCGGCCGGGGGCATCGCCCGCTCGCCGACATCAGGACCGCCGAGCTCGGGCCTTCCGCGGGGTTGGTGGGGGCGGCCGACCTGGCCCGCATGCCGTGAGCGCGGGTCAGCTTGCAGCGCCAAAGCGGTAAGGCCGCCGAGCGGCGCCCGCATGCCCTGAGCGCGGGTTAGCGTGGATTGGTGATCAGGGTCGCGTCTTACAACGTGCGCGCGCTGCGCGACGATCAGAGGGCGCTGGCCCGGGTCATCTCCGTCCTCCGCTCCGACGTGCTGTGCGTTCAGGAAGTCCCGCCCTTCTACCTGTGGCGGCGGCGGCGCGCCCTGCCCCGGGTCACCGGAATGCGGCTGGCGGCGGGTGGCCGTACCAGCGGCGTGGCCGTCCTGGTCGGCCCCCGCGCCCGCGTCGCGCACGTCGAGCACCACCGGCTGCGGTGGTTCTTCGGGCTGGAATGGCGAGCCATGGCCATCGCCATCGTGGAGGTCGAGGGAACCCGCCTGGCCGTCGGCTCGGTCCACCTGGATCTCCACTCGGGCGCCCGGATGTGGCACATCACCGAGGTGGCCGCCCGGATCCAGGCCGCCGCCGCCGAACACGACGCCTTCCCCGTCCTGGCGGGCGACTTCAACGAGCAGCCCACCGAACCGGCCTGGCGATACCTGTCCCGCCGTTTCACCGACGGCTATGCGGTGGCCCCACGCGGCGACGGCTTCACTTACCACGCGGGCAAACCCGACAAACGCATCGACGCCATCTTCGCCGGCCCCGGCCTGACCGTGCACGCCTGCGGCGACGCCGACGTGATCCCCGCCTTCGAGGACCTGCGCGCCGCCACCGACCACCGGCCGGTGGCGGCGGAGATCTCACGGTCCGCTTGACCTCGCGTGAGGATTCGGGCGGATCGAACTGTCGCTTTTCGGGGGCGGAAATGGCGTCTCTCGCCCCCGGACGGGCGGTCGGCCCGTACGATTCCCCTATGACCCGCTGCCTGACTCGGCGCGTGGTGCCGTTGTGTGGGCTTCTCACCGGGCTTCTGGCCGGGCAACTACCTCACGTCACATCGGTCGCGCACGCTCAGCCGTCTCCCACCCGCCCCAGGGCGGTCGCCGACGAGATCGTGCGGCAGGCCACGTCCGCGCGCCTGGGCAACGGGAGCTCGCTCTCCGATGTGGCCGCGCTGTCCGAAACCGACGTGTGGGCGGTCGGGCAGGAGGGCATCTGGGACGTCTGGCAGAACCGGGGCGTGGTGACCCGGTGGGACGGGCGGGCCTGGACCGAAGTGGGGGCCAGGGGCGACGTCACCGGCGTCGGGCCGTTGCGGTCGATCAGCGCGGTGTCGGCCACCGAGTTGTGGGTGGTCGGGGACGGGCACGACGGGGTGCCGTACATCGGGAAAGGCGGGCGCGGCGGGTTCGATCGGGTGATCGTGCCGCCGGTGCGGGGCGGGGACTGGCTACGGGCGGTGGCGGCGCAGCCGGGGCGGGTGGTCACGGTCGGGAGCCGGGGCGGGCGCAGCTTGATCGCGACCGGCGCGGGCAGCTGGACCGCCACGATCGGGCCCGCGGGCGCGTTGCACGGGGTGGCGCTGTCCGGCAAGGACGGCTGGGCGGTGGGCGACACCGGGTCCCGGCCGCTGGTGATGCGGCTGACCGGGAACGGGTGGAAATCCGTGTCCGTGCCCGCGATCAAGGGCGGGTATCTCCGGGACGTCTACCTGCAGAGCGCCAAGCGGGCGGTCGCGGTCGGCGGGGTCTTCCACGGCGACGAGGGCATCGAGCCGCTGATCCTGCGGTGGGACGGCAAACGCTGGACCAAGGACGAGCTCCCGATCGCCGAGGCCGAGCTCTACGGCGTGACCGGCGACGGCGAGGGCGGCTACTGGGCCTCCGGCCACGACCCGGCCCGCCCGGACGAGGCGTTCCTGTTCAAGTTCACCGGCCGCCGCTGGGAACCGCTGCGCGGCGAGCCCGCCACCAGCCGGCGCACGGTCCGGCTTCAGGCCGTGACCCGGATCGGCGACCTGACCATGGCCGTCGGCCACGTCCTGGACAAAGCCAACCGCTACGGCGACCTGGTCGAAACCTTCGGTCCAGTCGCGGAACGTTAAACGACGGCGCCGTCGTCCCAGCCGGAGTCGTTCGGCGGGCCGTCCCCCATCCGGACCACCAGCGCCACGAACCCGCCGATGAAGGCCGCGACCGCGGTGAACACGATCCACGGATCCATCGGCCAGCTCAGCAGCGCCGCCAGCAGCAGGTAGGCGGGCCCGCCGAACAGCGCCAGCCAGGACGCCTTCGTGAGCGCGTCCGTCTTGGGCAGCGGCGGAGGCGGCGGCGGGATGTAGTGGTCGTTGTCCTCATCGGGCTGAGCTTCGGCCGCGGTGTCCGCCGCGTCGTCCGCCACCACCGCGCCGGTGGACTCGCCGTCCACCTCCACGGTCGCCGGACTCGCCGGCACGTTCTCCCGATCCGGCCATGGCTGATCGGCCGAGCCGTTGTCGGGTGTGTCGTTATAAGAGGCGACGATCTGACGCCAGACCTCGTCCTCATCACTCTGTGGCGTCACATCGATCCCAGGTCAAGAGTCCTTCGTCAAGGGTACAGACGCGTAACGGCGGATGAAGTCCAGGCTCCCCGAGAAGATGGCCGGAGCGTCGTTGTCCAGGGTCGCGACGTGATAGCTGTCCACGCATTCCCGGACCTCCAGATTGTCCCCCATACGCGTCCGGAGGAACTCCACGTTAGCCGGTTTCAGCACATGGTCCTGCGTGCTCCGGTAGACCAGCACCGGCTGGCCGATCCGGTCCAGCTCGGACTGGACCAGTTTCCAGAGCCGCGGCAGCGTGGCGGCGGCGCGCACGGGCGTGCGGTCGTACGCGAGTTCGACGCTGCCCGGCTTCTTGATGTCGCTGCCGATCCCGGGCACCGACGGCAGCACCCACTTGAGCACCGGGGCCAGCAGCAGGATCGGCGAGTCGTTCACCACGGACGGGTTGACGATCACCAGCCCCCGGATCGCGGGGCCGTGCACCTCGGCCAGGCGCAGGGCCATGCAGCCGCCCATGGACAGGCCCATCACGAAGACCTCGGCGCAGGTCGCCTTCAGTTCGGCGAAGGCGCGGTCGAGCTCGGCGTACCAGTCCTCCCAGCGGGTGCGGTTCATCTCCTGCCAGGTGGTGCCGTGCCCGGGCAGCCGGGGCAGCGAGACGGTGATCCCGGCCTCGGCCAGGAACTCCCCCCAGGGCCGCAGCGACTGCGGCGTCCCGGTGAAACCATGGCAGAGCAGCACGCCGATCTGACCGCCTTCGTGGTGGTACGGCTCAGCGCCCGGCAGCAGCGGCATGTCTCCTCCAAAATCGGAAAGATTGCCCGATAGTCGCACGTTACGCCTCAGTCGTGCGAGAGGGTCAGCCGTGCGAAGATGACTCCACTGAAAACAACCGAAGGAGAGCCCCGAGTGTTCTACTGGGTGGTGAAGGCCATCCTCTGGCCGTTCCTCCATTTCGTGTTCCGTCCGTGGGCGGAAGGGGTGGAGAACGTGCCGAAGGAGGGGCCCGTCATCCTGGCCGGGAACCACCTGTCGTTCGCCGACCATTTCTTCGGGGCGCTCTTCCTGCCGCGCAAGGTCATCTCGCTCGGCAAGTCTGACTATTTTACCGGTAGCGGCATAAAGGGCCTGGTCAGCCGGGCGTTCTTCTCGGGCGTCGGCACGGTTCCGATCGACCGTTCCGGCGGGAAGGCCAGCGAGGCCGCGCTCCGGACCGGCCTGCGCGTCCTCGGCGAGGGCAGCGTGCTGGGCATCTACCCGGAGGGCACCCGCTCGCCCGACGGCCGCCTCTACAAGGGCAAGACGGGCGTCGCCCGCCTCGCCCTGGAGTCGCGCGCGCCCGTCATCCCCTGGGCCATGATCAACACTTTCGAGATGATGCCGCCGGGCCGCCCGATCCCCAAGTTCGGCATCCGCCCGGGCGTCAAGTACGGCAAGCCCCTCGACTTCTCCCGCTACTACGGCATGGAGAACGACTTCCTGGTCCTGCGCGCGGTCACCGACGAGATCATGTACGCGCTGATGGAGCTCTCCGGCCAGGAATATGTCGATAAATACGCCGCCAGCGCCAAGGTCGAAATGATCCGCGCGGCCCGCGAAGTCCACGGCTAGAACCCCAGAGCCCGCGACCGGCCGCCGGGCGGCGGCCGGTGCCGTATTCCGTGCGCGGGATGCCCTCCCGTCGCCAGGGGACAGGGCCCGGCCACATGGCCTTCCCCGGAACCCCTGGCGCGGCATGGTCATGATCGCAGTCTACGTGCGCTTCCAGAACGGGCGGCGGGCGCGGGTCGAATCCGGCGGCGCGGGAGCGTCGGCCGCGCCTCCGGTGAGGCGGCCGAGCAGATCGACGGCGCGCTGCCAGAGCCGGGCCAGGTCGGCGTCGGCACGCTCCGCCCCTTCCAGCTCGGCGGCCAGCGACGCCAGGTCGGCGTGGCCGCCCGCCATCTGGTCGATCACCCGCAGGCGGCTGGCCAGGTCGGACAGGTAGCGCCGGCGCTCCTGATCCGGCCGCCCGGCCGCCGCGCGCAGCCGGACCAGCTCCTCGGCGAGCAGGGCGCGCACGCTGTCCAGGCTGGGCTGCCGCTCCCGGCCCGGGTGGGGCCTCATCGGTCCCGGCGAAACGCTCCGTCCGCGGGCCCGGGGTCCCGCGCCCGGACCGGGGGACGGGATCGGCGCCGGCGGCGCGCCGGGCGGCTGGGCGAACGGCTGGGACGGCGTGTCCGGAGCGGGCGTCCGCCGCATCATGCGCGGAGCGGGTGGCGGCGGAGGCGCGGGCGCGCCGGGCGCCGCCCCGCCGAAGGTCTCGTCCATGGCGAAGGAGGCCTTCTCCATCCGGATCGGCGCGGCGGCCGCGACGGCGGACATGTTCATCGGCATCTCCCAGCCGCTGGGCTGCTCGACCGGCTGGATCACGTGGTGCCGCGGCTTGCCGTCGGCGACCACCCGCGAGTCGACCGCGACGAACGAGGTGAACCGGCACAGCACGCCGAACCGCAGCGAGGTCGCCACGATCCGGGACTCCAGCTCCCGCTCGCCGATCGTGTACCGATCCTCCAGGCGGCGCAGCTCGGCCCGCGCCCAGACCGCCCGCGCGGCGGGCGCGCCGGCCCCGCGGCCCTCGACCGTACGCTCCCACGGCTCGCCGTCGGCCGTTCCCCGTACGGCGATCGCCGGGCTCTCCCCACGACCCCGGAACCGCCCGGAGACGACCAGCGGCACCCCCGGGAAGAGGGAACCCACATGGGTGAGCGTGTCCTCGACCAGATCGAGGTCCACGGCGGTCAGGGTGAGGTCGGTGACCAGCGGGGAGCCGATGCGGCGGTGGATGTGCTCCATCGCCTCGTCCAGCCGGTCCTCCGACTCGACCAGCTCGCACCGGCCGGAGCCGAGCATGGCCAGCCGCCCGAGGAACCCGGCGTTGACCGCCCGGTCGATGCCGACGGCGTGGATCCGGATCCCCGAGTCGCCGGTGATCTTCGCGCCGACCCGTTCGACGATCTCGTCCTCGTTGCCGACCTGCCCGTCGGTCACCAGGACCATGACCCGGTCCCTGTTCGGATCATCGAGCAGCCGGAGCGCCTCTTCCATCGGCGCGAGGATCTCCGTGCCGCCGCGCGCGTCCAGCCGCGACAGGTGCTCGACCGCCCGGTAACGGTTCCGGTCGCTCGCCGCCACCAGCCCGCCGGTGAACGCCCGGTTGACGTCGTGGTCGAAGGCCAGCACGGCCAGCCGGTCGTGCGCGGTCAGCGTGTCCACGATCCGGGCGGCGGCGCGCCGGGCGGCGACCATCTTCCAGCCGGTCATGCTGCCGGAACGGTCGAGCAGCAGCACCACGTCCCGGGGGGCCGGTGTGGCGGCCGCGTCGGCCGGGGGAGTGAGGGTGAGCGTGAAGGTGCCCTCCTGGCCCTCGTCGTCCGGGGTCAGCGCCAGCGACGTGGACGCGTCGAAGGCCAGGCGCAGGATGAAGTCCCGGTCCAGGCGCTCGCCCGGCCGGAGTTCGACGGTGATGGTCTCCCCGGTGGTGGTGTCCACGGTGTGCAGGCTGGAGCGGATCTCGCGCAGGTCCAGACCGGCCGGGTCGATGGTGGTGGCCAGCGACAGCCGTACGGGATTGGGGAAGCCCGGGAGCAGGACCGGCGGGGTGATGCGGGACGCGTCGGGGACGGCGTCGGTGTCGGCGGCCACGCCGCCGCCGGACTGCGCGCCCTCCAGGGGCACGCCCGGGATGTAGCGGGGGGCGACCACCAGCGGGAAGCGGAATTCGGCCGCGCCGTCCTCGTAGGGCAGCGGCTGGCTGAGCGTCAGCCGCACGGTGACCCGCTCGCCGGGCACGATGTTGCCGACCCGGATGGTGAACACGTCCGGCCGGTCCTCCTCGGCGATCGCCGCCCGCTGACCCTGCGCCAGCGCGCGGTCGTAGTCGGCCCTGGCCTCGCCACGCTCCTTGAGCAGCCCTTCGACCACCCGGTCGTCGGCCTCCAGGGTGAACTTGGTGACCGCGGCCCGGGGCGGGAGCGGGAACACGTAGGTGGCCTCAAGCGAGACGTCGTAGGGATTGCGGAAGCCCTGCGCCACCTCCACGCCCGCGGTCAGGCCGCTGAGGTGCGCGGTCACCGCCACGCTCTCCAGCGGCAGGTTGCCCTTCTCGGTCTCCAGGGCGCCGAACCCGGAGTCGGGCACCGGCGCGTACTCCTCCGGCCGCAGCGGAGTGATGGGAACGGTCATGACGGTGTCCCTTCCGATTTCATGGTGATCAGGCCGAGTTCGCTCAGCGCCGCCAGCAAGGGCTGGGCCGCCGCCGCCAGCGCGACCAGGTCCGCGTCCGACGGTGCCCGGTCGGCGGCGTCCAGCACCAGAGCCACTCCTGGGGCGATCCGCACGCCGTGCACGCGCGCGGCGGGCGGTGGGCCGGCCGGTGGTGTGGGGGTTGAACGCTCACCGGTGGCGGCCCAGAAGCGGGCGCGGGCGGGCTCGGGGGAGGAATGTTCGGGCTCAGGGGAGGAATTTTCGGGTTCGGCTGGGTATGGGGAGATGAGGGCGATGTTCTGGAGGGCCGAGTCGGGGGCTCCGGCCAGCTCGATCTGGATGTCCGCGATCGAGCGACCGGCGGCCTGGCGGCGCTTGATCGCGACGAGTTGCAGCAGGTGACGCGGCCCGTACAGAGCGACTCGGCCGCGCCGGGCCAGGGGCGGGTCGAGGAGGCCGATCGTCGCGTACCACCGGATGAGGCGCTCGTTCGGGATGTCCCTGACCCGCCCGTTGACGCGCGCGTCGGAACCGAGCGCGCCGGCCGCGCGCTCGGCCAGCTCGCCGATGGTCCAGGTCTCGCTCATGGTTCAACAGTGACACTGTCACGATGACAGTGTCAACTACGGAACAGGGTCGACTCTTTTCGGGTTGACCGAAATAGGTCAATGAGGATTATTCAAAAGTTCGCCCTCGTGGCGTCCCAGCAGGTCGGCGCGACTCGTTGAACCGCGCCGGGCTCCTTTCGAATAACCCTCAATCTCGATGGAAGGAACAAGCATGGCTCCAATTACCAGCCTTCTGACCGCCGAGAACAAGAAGATCACCGGGGAGGCGTTGCAGGGCGCCCTGCTCGACCTCCTCGACTTGTCGCTCGTGGGCAAGCAGGCGCACTGGAACCTGACCGGGCGCTTCTTCCGCTCGATCCACCTGCAGCTCGACGACATCGTCAAGATGGCCAGGAAGACGGCCGACCTCGTCGCCGAGCGGGCCGTCGCCATCGGCGTCAGCCCGGACGGGCGCGCCACCACGATCGCCAACGACAGCCAGGTGCCGCACCTGGACGCCGGGCCGATCGAGGACGGCAAGGTCATCGCCGCGATGACCGACATCCTGGAGTCGATCATCCGGCGGATGCGGAAGCGGATCGACGCCACCGAGCGGCCCGACCCGGTCACCCAGGATCTCCTCATCGGTCTCACCCGGGACCTGGAGAAGCACCACTGGATGATCCAGGCCCAGCGTTAGAGCAGGCGCCTGGCCAGATCGGCGACCGGAGGGCCGGAGGCGAGCAGCGCCCTGAGGGGCGCGCTCGCCTCCGCCGGCACTCCGACCAGCTGGGCGGTCTCCGCCCAGTCGTCCGCACGCGCGGCCTGTTCGAGCAGGCCGAGCGTGGTCTCGTTCCGCACCGGGCAGTCCCGGGTCAGCAGGGACAGCAGCTGCGGCCAGCGCACGGTGAGCGCCGAGAGCTTGGCCACCTCGGCGTCGCTCGCCGGGCGCTCCCCGGCCAGGCGCTGGCGGTAGGTGACGAACGAGTAGAAGCGGAACACGTTGACGTAGCGCTTGAGCTCGCGCGGGTTGCTCGCCGACAGGGCGGGCAGCGCCACCTCGATCGCGCGGTAGGCGTTCTCGTCGCTGTACAGGTCGTCGAAGACCCGGTCGGCCGCGGCGCGCGTCTCCCGCCACAGCCCGCCCAGCGTCCCCGCGGTCTCGGCGGGCGCGCCGACGACGTGCTGGGTGGCCCTGGCGATCGAGTCGAGGGTGTCGGCCTGGGGCCGCCGGGCGCGGATCGCGTGCTCGAGCCGGGCCACCAGCTCCTGGTCGAGGTTCTGCGGCTGCTGCTGCGGTACCCGCATTTCGGGCATGCGTGGTGTGTCCGAAATTCCCATCAAAGCTCGGACATATGCCGGTAGGCGGGTGTCGTCGGCCAGGAGCGGGACCGACAGCGGCAGCTGCACGATCTTCTCCAGGAACCGCCAGCCGATGCCCTGGCGGAGGCTCTCCGGCATCGACTCCGTGAGGTCGCGGTAGGCCAGCTCGACGTGGGCGGCCACCACCTCGGGCTCCATGGCCAGCACGAAGACGCAGTCGGGGAACTCCCCGGCCAGGAACAGGTTGATCGCCTCGATCACCTGGGCCACGGTGCCGGACGAGCACCGATCCAGGTCGTCCACGAACACCACCAGCGGGCGTTCCTCCGTCGCCACCAGGCCGAGCACGTGCCGCATGTCGGTCTGGACCAGGTGCAGGAAGCCGGTCCTGGCGCTGTATCCGGGCTCGGCGAGCAGGTCGCCCGTCTCCGGTGGGGGCGCGAACAGGTCGGGCGGGCGTACCAGGGTGGTGAAGGCGGTGTCGGCGGATTCGGTGAAGAAACGCGCGAGCCGTACCCAGCCGGTGGCCACCGCGGCCAGCGCGCCCGCCGAGGAGATCGCGGCGGCGGTGCCCTCCAGGGCCGGGAGCAGCGGCGTGGCCAGCTGGGACGCGCCGGCCAGCAGCAGCGCCATGGCCAGGCCGAGCGCGGCGGGCACCAGGCGCAGCGCCGCCAGCCGGTAGGCCCGGCGCCGGACCGCCTCCCGGTCGATTCTGGCCAGGTTGAGCCGCAGCCAGAAACGTTCCCGCTCGGCCCGGGGCAGCCGCGCGGTGACCTGGGTGATGATCTCGTGCGCGAGACCGGCCCACACCTGCTCGCCGTTCTGGTACATCCACGGGTTGAACCACACCGTGGGCCGCCACCCGCTGGCCCCGGGCACCGCCTCGGGCGGTGGTTCAGGCGGCCGTTTCGCCCAGTTGCGGACCTCCGCGTTGGTCACCCGGTCGGGGCCGGGCCACAGCCGTCCCATCAGCGTGAGCAGCCGCGACGGACGCCGGGCCGGCAGCGGCCTGGGCAGCTGGATCGGCCCCGGGTTCCCCGTCGCGGCCCCCGGGTCCAGATCGTTCTGGATCATCCGCATCAGCGAGGTCTTGCCGGTGCCCCACGGCCCCTTGATGCCGATCGTCAGCGGCGGCCTGGTCTCCGGATGGCGGACGAACGCGGCGATCGCCTCCGCGTACACCCGATGGCCGAGGTCGTCGTCGATGGTCCAGCGGTCGGGGGTGAGCCGGGCCCGGGGCTGCACGGTCCGGCGTCCGGCCCGCCACCGGCGCAGCACCCCGGGCACCTCGTCGAGCTCGGCCGCCGTGAGCCGGGCCCGACCGGCCTCCGCCACGCTCGGATGCACGAAGGGCGTGCCCGTGCCGAGCAGCCGCCACTCGGCCAGCTCGGCCCGCGCCTCCGGGCGGCCGGTCAGCAGCCCGGCCACCTCCGGCGTCAGCTCCTCGTCGTCGGCCAGCAGCGAGCCGCGCCGCAGCAGCGCCTGGGCGTCCGCGCCCAGATACTCGTCGTACACCATGCCGACCAGCCGCTCAGCGGACGTGGGCCGGCCGCTCACCCGGTCGCGGGCGGGCGCGAGCTCGGGCGGGATGCCGGAGCCGGGGGCGGGCGGGGTGAGCGCGACCGGGATCTCCAGGCCCTCGGCCGAGGTGAGCAGGCGCGGCTGGAACTCGGCGTCCTCGCCGAACACGGCCAGCGCGTGCGCCAGCAGGTCGCCGACCGAGATCACCCCGTCCCGGTCCAGGTCGGTCGCGCCGTCGAGCAGGCCGGTGGCCACCACCTCGGTCAGCGAGAGGCCGCCCGGCCGCACCTCGGCGCCGATGGCCAGGCCCGTGGTGAGGGCGGCGGCGGCCACGCCCGGCGGGGTGAGCAGGGTGCTGACCGTGGGCTCGTCCGCGGCGGCGCCGCCGATCCAGCCGAAGTCGACCACCATCAGCAGCGCCGAGGCCGCCGAGTCCCCGGCCCTGGCGCCGAAGCCGCGGATCAGCGTGGTGAAGTCGCTGCCGCTCCACAGCGCCGTGCGCGGCCAGCGCACCAGCAGCAGGTCGCCGGGCGCGCCCTCGTCCAGGAAGGCGCTCAGCCGCTGGTGGTCCCGGCTGTCCAGGCTCTGCGGCGCGTCCACCTCGAACCCGCAGCCGCGCAGCGCGCTCACCAGCCGCCGCGCCGGTTCCGGGGCACGCCGGCCGGGCTCGTCGGGGTCGAGGAAGACCAGCGCCTTCCGCCTGGTGATGGTGGGCGAGCTGGTTCTGTCGGTGATGGCGCTGGTCATCTCGGCGCTCCGCGGTAATGCATGGCGACGATCACTGTAAGGGCCGTTCACCAGGGGGGTGGCCACGGTTTGCGCAAAGTTTGAGCGCAAGAACCGTGCGGATTCCCCGGGCGTTCATGCGCGTTCGATCGACTGGCGAGACCCGTCGCGCGTAGCGTGCCGTAGTGGGAGGAGATTATGTTGCGCCGCACGTTCGTCCGCTCGGGGGCCCTGGCCGCGCTCACCGGCTCACTCTGGCGGTCCGCCTGCGCGGCGCCCGCCCCCGCCGCCACGCCTTCGGCCGTCCCGTCGCCCGCTCCCACGGCGGCGGCCCGCCCCGTACGCAGCAAGGGACCCTACGGCGCGCTGGCCAAACCCGACAAGAACGCCATCGCCCTGGCGGAAGGGTTCACCAGCCGCGTGGTCGGCCGTTCCGGGCAGCGCGTCGGCGGCCTGACCTGGCATCCCGCCCCCGACGGCGGGGCCTGCTTCGCCGACGGCGACGGCTGGATCTACGTCTCCAACTCCGAGGTCCCCGTGGTCGGCGGCGTCTCCGCGCTCCGCTTCGGGCCCGACGGCACGATCAAGACGGGCTACCGCATCCTGTCCGGCACCGACCGCAACTGCGCCGGGGGCGCGACCCCCTGGAACACCTGGCTGTCCTGCGAGGAGACCGTCCGCGGGCGCGTCTTCGAATGCGACCCGTACGGCTACCGCGCCGCCGCCCCCCGCCTCGCCATGGGCCGCTTCAAGCACGAGGCCGCCGCCTGCGACCCCGACCGTGAGGTCGTCTACCTGACCGAGGACGAGCCGGACGGCTGCTTCTACCGGTTCCGCCCGCAGGACTGGGGCGATCTGACCACCGGCGTCCTGGAGGTCATGGTCGGCGACGGCCCAGGTCCGGTCCGGTGGCGGCGGATCCCCAACCCGTCCGCGTCGTACGAACCCACCCGCGACCAGGTCGAGAACGCGATCCGCTTCAACGGCGGCGAGGGCTGCTACTACTCGGGCGGCTTCTGCTACTTCACCACCAAAGGCGACAACCGCGTCTGGGCCTACGACGCCGCCGCCCGCGAACTCTCCATCCTCTACGACGCCAACGCCCCCCTCAAGGGCGTCGACAACGTGTACGTCTCCCGCTCCGGCGACCTGTTCGTGGCCGAGGACGGCGGCAACATGGAGATCAACATCATCACCGCCGACGGCGAGGTCGCCCCGTTCCTCCGCCTGGTCGGCCACGGCAGATCCGAGATAACCGGCCTGGCCTTCGCCCCCGACGGCGACCGCCTCTACTTCTCCTCCCAGCGCGGCACCACCGGCTCCAACCGCTCCGGCGTCACCTACGAGGTCACCGGCCCGTTCCGCACCTGAGCCGCCGCCCGGACCACCTCGGTGAGGCGCTCCCGCAGCTCCGCGAAGCCCGGATCGGCGCGCGGATGCTCCAGCGCGGGCAACTTCGACCGCTCGTCCAGCACGATCACCCCGGGCGACCCGCTCAGCGCGACCACCCGGGTGCCCAGGTAGACCGCCTCGTCCACGCTGTGCGTCACGAACAGCACTGTCGTCCCGGTCCGCTGCCACAGGGCCCGGACCTCGTCCTGCATGCGCTCCCGGGTGAACGCGTCCAGCGCCGCGAACGGCTCGTCCATCAGCAGCAGCCGCGGCCGGGGCGCCAGCGCGCGGGCGATCGCCGCGCGCTGCCGCATCCCGCCCGACAGCTCGTACGGCCGCAGCCGCCCCGCCTCCGCCAGCCCGGTCAACTCCAGCAACTCGGCCACCCGCTCCCGCCGCGCGGCCTTCGGCAGCGACCGCAGCCCGAACGCCACGTTGGCCGCCACCGACAGCCAGGGGAACAGCCGGGGCTCCTGGAACACCACCCCACGCGAGGGATCGGGCCCGCCGACGGGCTCCCCGAAGGCCCGCAGGGATCCGTCGGACGGGCGCGCGAACCCGGCGATCAACCCGAGCAGCGTGCTCTTCCCGCACCCGGACGGCCCGACGAGCGTCACGAACGCCCCCGGTTCGACCACCAGATCCACCGGCCCCAGCGCGCGCTTCCCCCGGAACGACCGGGTCACCCCGCGGACCTCGACGGCCTCAGCTCCCGGCGAAGGCATCCGCGAGTTCCCTCGTGGCCAGCCCCTTCTGGAACACGCTCAACTCAGGGACCGCATCCACTTTCTGCTGAGATTTCAGGAATTCGGCGGCGCTGTGGAGGTTCTCCGCGAACTTGCCGGGAGCTTCGGGCGTGCCCAGGTAGTCCGGCCCGCGCTGCTCGGCCGCGTCCAGCAGCACCAGCTGGCCGAGCTGCCGGCCGGCCTCCGCCGGGCTCAGGTTGAGCTGCCGCCCGATCGCCGCCGCGGCCGCCGCGTTGTCCGTCCTGGCCAGCTTGACCGCCCGGTCCTGCTGCCGCAGCCAGACCTTCAACGCCTCCGGATACTGCCGCGCGAACTCGGTCCTGACCACCGCCAGGTCGGCGGTGAGCTTGCCCCGCCCCGCCAGCTCCCTGCTCGTGACCAGCACCGCGCCGTCCTTCTCCAGCTCGGCCAGGATCGGCGTCCACACGTACGCGCCGTCGATGTCGCCGCGCTGCCAGGCCGCCTGGATGTCCGGCGGCTCCAAATCGACGATCTTCACGTCGGACTCGGCCAGACCCGCCTCCGCGAGCACGGCCAGCAGGCTGTAGTGCGAGGTGGAACTGAACGGCGTCGCGATCGTCTTGCCGGCCAGCGCCTTCGCCTCGGTGATCTCCTTCCGCACCACCAGCGCCTCGTTGTCCCCGATCACATCGAAGATCCACGGAATCTGGTACGGGATGTTCAGCGGCGCGGACAGACCCCGCGTGACCGGGCTGCTGCCCGCAAGCCCGATGTCGATCGCCCCGGAGATCATCGCGGTGTTCACGTCGCCGCCGGAGTCGAACTTGCTCCACACGATCTCGGTGCCGGGCAGCGCCTGCTCCAGCCAGCGCTGATCCTTCACGATCAGATCGCCGTTCGGGATGAGCTGGTAGCCGATGCGCAACTTCGCGGGCGTGCCCGGGGCCGCGGCCTCCTCGCCGCCCGATCCACACGCGGAGACGGCCAGGACGGCGACGAGGGCCAGGGCTTTGAGTAAGGGTTTCACAGGGGGTTCCTCCGGGGTCAGCCGCGCCCGCGCCAGGGCACGAGGCGGCGGTCGAGCGTTTGCAGCAGGAAGTCGATGAGCAGGCCGGAAAGACCGATCACGACGATCCCGAGGATCACCACGTCGGTCTGGTTGTAGCGCTGGGCGTCCCTGACCATGCCGCCGATGCCCGGCACCCCGTTCACCGTCTCGGCGGCCACCACCGTGGTGTACGCGACGCCGACCGCGACCCGGATGCCGGTGATGATCTCCGGTAGCGCGCTCGGCAGGACCACCCGGAACGGCACCTCCCACCGGCTCGCGCCCAGCGACCTGGCGGCGTTCAGGTAGTCCTCGTGCACGCCGCGGACGGCTTCCGCCGTGGCCACCGCCACCGGGGGGAGCGAGGCGAGCAGCAGCAGCCAGATCTTCGGCTCCTCCTCGATGCCGAACCAGATGACGAGCAGGCTCAGGTAGGCCAGCGGGGGCAGCGTCCGCACGAACGTGACCAGCGGGCCGAGCAGCGTGCGCACGGTCGGGACGATGCCGATCAGCAGGCCCAGGGCGATGCCGCCGGTCACGCCGTACAGGCAGCCGAGGAGGATGCGGCGCAGGCTGACCAGGAGGTGCTCGGCGAGGGTGTAGCCGCTGTAGCCCTCGGTCGAGGTGCGGACCAGCTGCCGCCAGACCGCGGCCGGTTCCGGGACGAAGACGGGCGGCCAGATCCGGACCATCGCGATCAGTTGCCAGGCGGCGAGCAGGACCAGGACGGCTCCGGCCCGGAGCATGGCCGGTTTCGCGGTCATGCCGCGGCGAGGGTCAGCGCGAAAGGCGAACCGCATACGGGGAGCGTATCCCCTAATTCCTATCTGTAAAGATGGTAATTAGAGCGGACGTTCCCAGAACTGCTCCATGAAGCCGTTGCCGGGCTCCTCGGCCGTGAGTTTGAAGCCCGCGGATTCGTAGATCCTTCTGGCGGAGGTGAGGGGGTCGCGGGTCCAGAGCATGATGGTCTGGTAGCCGGTGTCGCGGGCGAAGCGGAGGCATTCCTCGACCAGGCGGGAGCCGATGCCCAGGCCGCGGGCGGAGGGTTCGACCAGGAGTAGGCGGAGCTGGGCGGTGGTGGCGTCCTTGCGCACGCAGAAGACGCAGCCCGCGCGGTGGCCGTCGACTTCGACGATCCAGCCGGATTGGCCGGGGTCGGACTGGTTGTCCAGGAAGTCGGCGCAGATGCGGGCGACGAGGGCTTCGAAGTCGGCTCCCCAGCCGTACTCGCGGGCGTAGACGGCGCCGTGGCGGGCGACCACCCAGCCGAGATCGCCTGGGCGCGGAGGTCTGATGACATAGGGGGCTTTGTCGGTTTTCTCGCCCAGGACCTCGCGGATCGTGCCCATGCTGGCCACCAGACGGGCCCGGTCGCGCTCGGGGAGGGCGTCGAGCAGGGCGCTGACCTCGGCGTCGGAACGTTCGTCCAGGTGGGCGAAGGTGTCGCGGCCCTGGGCGGTGAGGGTGACCACCTGGCGGCGGGCGTCGGCTGCCGACCGTTCGCGCCGGACCAGGTCGTCGCCTTCGAGCCGGGCCAGCACCCGGCTGAGGTAGCCGCCGTCCAGTCCCAGTAAGCGCTTGATCTCGCCCACCTCGACGTCTCCGGCGGACCGGTTGAGTTCGAACAGCACCCGCGCCTCGGTGAGCGAGTAGGGCGAGTCGTGCATTCCAGACCGGAGCATCCCGATCACCGCCGTGTAGAAGCGGTTGAAGGCCCGTACCTCGGCGATCATATCCATTGCTCTCCTCAACGAATCCGTTGCCTTAGGCAACGATAGCCTGGATTGCCCCAGTGGGCTAATGTGCGGGCCTGTCGGCTGAAACAAGGAGCTCTGCGTGGGTGTGTATGTCGGTGGTTATGAGTCGAAGGTCTCCGTGGTGGACGGCGAGCTCGCCGTCGTCGGGGAGATCCCGGTGACCGCTCCCTCGTTCCTGGCCGCGCATCCGAAACTTCCCCTGCTGTACGTGGTGAGCGAGATCGACGACGGTCGGATCTCCGTCGTCCAGGGCTTCGAGACCATCGAATCGCGGTCCAGCGGCGGCGCCTCCCCCTGCCATGCCGCCGTCGACCCCGCCGGAGCCTGGCTGGCCGTGTCCAACTACATGGACGGCGTGCTCAGCCTGCACCGCCTCGACGCCGAGGGCCGCTTCGACGGCCCCGCCCTGGAGTTCCCGCACCACGGCTCCGGCCCCGACCTGGACCGGCAGCTCGGCCCGCACGCCCACCAGGCCGTCTTCGACCCCGACAACATCCTGCACGTCAGCGACCTGGGCACCGACGAGATCCGGCGCTACCAGGTGGACGACGAGGTCGAGGTGCTGCCGCCGGTGCGGCTCACCCCCGGCTCGGGACCCCGGCACATGGACTGCCGCGACGACCGGTGGTATCTCGTGGGGGAACTGGACGGGGTGGTCAGGGCGTACGACACGGACTGGAAGGAACTCGCGCGGACCCCCGCGACCCGGACCGACCTCCAGAACCACCCCTCGCACCTGCAACTGCACGGCGAGCACCTCTACGTCGGAAACCGGGGGCCGAACACGATCTCCGTGTTCGATCCGGAGACCCTGGAGCTGGTCGCCGAGGTGCCGAGCGGAGGGACCTGGCCGCGGCACTTCGCGTTCGCCGACGGGAAGCTCTACGTCGCCAACCAGCACTCCGGCGAAGTGGCCGAGTTCCGGCTGGTCGATGGTGTGCCCGAGCCGACCGGCGCGGTGATCCTCCTGGGGTCGCCGAGTTGCGTGGTGGGGTCAGGCCCAGGCGCGTGAGCGGTCCACGGCGCGCCGCCAGCGGGCGTAGGCCGTGCCGTCGTCGGCGCCGGGGTCGAAGCGCCGGTCCAGGTGCCAGGTCTTGCGGAGCTCCTCGGGGGAGGCCCAGACGCCGATCCCGAGCCCGGCCAGGAAGGCCGCGCCGAGCGCGGTCGTCTCCTGGATGACCGGGCGTTCGACCGGGATGCCCAGCTGGTCGGCCTGCAGCTGCATGAGCAGATCGTTGGCACTCGCCCCGCCGTCGGCCTTCATGACCCTGACGTCCATGGTCGCCACGATGTCGCGCACCTCGAACGCGATCGCCTCCAGGGTGGCGCGGACCAGATGCGCCTTCGTCGTCCCCCGGGTCAGGCCGAAGATCGTGCCGCGCGCCTCCGGATCCCAGTGCGGCGCGCCGAGGCCGGTCAGGGCGGGCACGAAGACCACCCCGCCGGAATCCGGCACCGACCCCGCCACGGCCTCCGATTCGGCCGCCGTGTCCAGGATTCCGAGCCCGTCCCTGAGCCACTGGATCGCCGAACCGGTGACGAAGATCGAACCTTCCAGGGCGTACGTCCGGTTGCCGGAAGGGTCCTCCCAGGCGACCGTCGTGAGCAGCCCCGCGTCCGACCTGACCACCTGGTCGCCGGTGTTGACCAGGATGAAGGAGCCCGTTCCATAGGTGCACTTCACGTCGCCCGGGGTGAAGCACGTCTGCCCGAACAGGGCCGCCTGCTGGTCGCCGGCAAGACCGCTGATCGGCAGGTCGAGACCCAGGAACGAATCCGGATCGGTCCGGCCGATCTCCCCGTAGTTGGGGACCAGTTCCGGCAGCGCGCCCATCGGCACCCCGAACAGCTCGCACAGCTCCGGCGACCAGGCGCCCGCGACGATGTCGTACAGCAGGGTCCTGGACGCGTTGGACGGATCGGTCACATGCCGCGCGCCGCCCGTGAGCCGGGCGATCAGGTAGGAATCCACCGTCCCGATCGCCGGATCCCCGTCGACCGGATCGTTCTCCGCCAGCCACGTGAGCTTGGTCCCGGTGAAGTAAGGGTCGAGCCGCAACCCCGTGAGTTCCGTCACACGAGGCTCGTGCCCGGCCTCCCGCAGCCGCGCGCAGATCGCCGAAGATCGCCGGTCCTGCCACACGATCGCCCGCCGCGGCGCGGCCAGCGAGCGCCGGTCCCAGAGCACCGCGGTCTCCCGCTGGTTGGTGATTCCGACGCACCGGGGCGGGGTACTTGCCTGGTCAAGGGCGGTACGGCAGGCTGCCAGCGTCGCCTGCCAGATCTCCTCGGGGGCGTGTTCCACCCATCCGGGTTCCGGGAAGTGCTGAGCGAACTCCGCGTACCCGCGGGCGTCGATTCGCCCATCCTCGGTCACCACGAGGGCGGTGACCCCGGTCGTGCCAGCGTCTATCGCCAAAACACCCACGGAGCCTCACTTTTTGGTCTAGACCATTGTTGTCACCAGGAGGCAGAATGCCTCCCGTCAGCGTCCCGACTAGTCTGGCCGCGTTATCCATATGGAGGAACCCGACATGCGTATTGGAGTGCTCACCGGTGGTGGGGACTGTCCCGGCCTGAACGCGGTGATCCGCGCGGTGGTGCGGAAGGGGGCCGGCGTCTACGGTCACGAGTTCGTCGGATTCCGGGACGGCTGGAGAGGTCCCCTGGAAGGCGACACGATGACGCTGGACGTCCAGGCGGTGCGCGGCATCCTGCCGCGCGGTGGCACGATCCTGGGATCGTCGCGGACCAACCCGATCAAGATCGAGGGTGGCGTCGAGCGGATCAAGGAAAACCTTGAGACCCACGGAGTGGACGCGCTGATCGCCATCGGAGGTGAGGACACGCTCGGCGTCGCCAAGCAGCTCTTCGACCGGGGCGTGAAGGTCGTCGGCGTGCCCAAGACGATCGACAACGACCTGAACGCGACCGACTACACCTTCGGTTTCGACACGGCCGTCAACATCGCGATGGAGGCCATCGACCGCCTGCACACCACCGCCGAGTCCCACCACCGCGCGCTGATCTGCGAGGTCATGGGCCGGCACGCGGGCTGGATCGCGCTGCACGCCGGCATGGCCGCCGGGGCGAACGTGATCCTCATCCCGGAGAAGCCGTTCGACATCGACAAGGTCTGCGAATACGTGGAGTCCCGCTTCAAGACCCGCTACTCGCCGATCATCGTGGTGGCCGAGGGCGCGCACCCGATCGAGGGGCAGATGGCGGTCCAGACGGGCGACCTCGACGCGTTCGGGCACGTCCGGCTGGGCGGCGTCGGCGAGCGGCTGGCCCAGGAGATCGAGCGCCGCACCGGCAAGGAGGCCAGGACCACCGTGCTCGGCCACATCCAGCGCGGCGGCACCCCCACCGCGTACGACCGGGTGCTGGCCACCCGCTTCGGCTTGGCCGCGATCACCGCCGTGCACGACGGCGACTACGGCAAGATGGTCGGCCTGCAGGGCACCGAGATCGTCCGGGTGGGCCTGGACGCCGCGACGGCCGAGCTCAAGACGGTTCCGCCGCACCGCTACGAGGAGGCCGAGGTCTTCTTCGGCTAGATCGAACACACGGCTCGCGCCCGGTTGGCGGGCGCGGGCCTACTGGTTCCTGGGTGTGAAGAACGAGTCGTTGCGCGCGGGTTCCTGGACCGGCGGCGGTAGGGTTCCGTTCTGGCGGCGGCTCTCCAGCCGGGCCAGGATGGCGGCGTCCTCGCGCAGTTCCGCCGCCGAGGGGGACAGCAGCACCGCGAGCAGCAGGCCCACGGTCAGCAGGCTGATCCCCACCAGGAGCGGGAGCAGGAAGTCGATCGCCTCGGCGCCGCCGGTGGACAGGCCTTCCTGGAGGCGGACGCTCATCGCGTACATGCCGGTGAAGTGCATGCCGTTCACCGCGACGCCCATGATCAGGGCCGCGCCGATGGTGGCCAGCGCCCCCTCGACGCGCAGGGTGAACCAGAGGGCGACGGTCGCGGCCACGACGGCGATCAGCACGGAGATCGCCACGACCAGGATGTCGTAGTTCACCTGGCCGGACATGTTCATCGCGAACATGCCCGTGTAGTGCATGGCGGCCACGCCGACGCCGGTGATCAGGCCGCCCACCAGCAGCGGGAGCGCCCGGCCGCCGCCGCGCGAGACCACCAGCAGGCCGCCGAAGGCGACCGCGACGGCGATCACGAAGGACACGATCGTGAGCGGGACGTTGTAGCGGATCAGGGTGCCCGGGACGTCGAAGCCCATCATCGCGATGAAGTGCATGACCCAGATCCCGGTGCCGCCGATCGAGAGCGCGCCGCCGATCAGCCAGCGCACCCGCGCCGAGCCCTCGGCCGATCGCGCCCGCGCGGTCAGCATGAGTCCTAGGAGCGATCCAACCACGGACATCAGGTAGGCGAGCACGGGCGTCACCCACCCATGTGCAAAGTGGTTGATATGTGACATACATGCTCCTTTTGTACGGTTGAATTTTGGATTATGTCAGCCGAAAGTGCCGAATATCGCTGTGATTGATTACGGTTTGTCATACTTCTCGGCGACAAATGATGTCCACGCCTTTATGTGATCATTGTCGGTTTGTTTGGATGATCTGTCGGAGCCGTACATTGGGAGCGTGGCGATGGGGATCGAAGGGCCTTTCTGGCGGGCCATCGCGGTCTTCCGGATCGCGTCGCTGGGATACGCGGCGATCCTGCTGCTGCAGTCGGGCGGCTACGCCCACCCGGTGACCGGGTGGATCGTCCTCGGGGTGATGGCCGTCTGGACCGCCGCCGCGACCTACGCCTACTCCGTCGAGGCGCTGCGCGGCTGGCCGCTGCTCACGCTCGACCTGCTGCTCAGCGCCGCCTGCCTGCTGTCCACCGTGTACGTCCAGGGGCCCCAGGCCACCGCGAACACCATGCCGGTCACCGCCACCTGGGTGGCCGCGCCGGTCCTGGCCTGGGGCGTGTACTCCGGGCGTCGCGGTGGGGGCGTCGCGGCGGCCGTGATGTCGGTGGCCGACCTGTGGCTGCGCGGCGTGCGCGGCTTCGACCTGGCCGCGGTGCCGGTCAACGGCGCGGTGCTGCTGTTCCTGGCCGGGATCGTGATCGGCCACGTGGCCCGGCTGGCCAAGCAGGCGGAGGAGCGCATGCAGCGGGCCATCGAGATCGAGGCCGCCGGACGGGAGCGGGAACGGCTGGCCCGGGGCATCCACGACTCGGTGCTCCAGGTGCTGGCGCTGGTCCAGCGGCGCGGCGCCGAGATCGGCGGCGAGGCGGCCGACCTGGGCCGCCTGGCCGGGGAGCAGGAGGCCGTGCTGCGCGAACTCATCCGCTCCGGACCTCGCCCCGACCGCTCCCTGCGCTCGCGCCGCCGTTTCGTGCCCGCCCGCCGCGCTCCGGCCGACCGCGCCGACCTGGGCGACGCCCTGCGCCGGTACGGCTCCGCCCAGGTCACCGTGGCCACCCCCGCCGACCCGGTGCCGCTCTCCCCGCGCGCCGTGGACGAGCTCACCGCCGCCGTCGGCAACGCGCTGGACAACGTGCGCCGCCACTGCGGCGAGCACGCCCGCGCCTGGATCCTGGTGGAGAGCGAACCGGACCGGGTGATCGTGACCGTCCGCGACGACGGGCCCGGCATCCCCGAAGGGCGGCTGGCGGAGGCGGCGGCCGACGGGCGGCTCGGGGTCTCCCAGTCGATCCGGGGCCGGGTCGCCGACCTCGGCGGGAGTGTCACCATCCTTTCTTCGTCGGACGGCACCGAGATCGAGATGTCGGTGCCGTTTTAACAAGAAAGGCGTGATCTGGACGGCCGCCACAGTGAGTCGTCTGATCGGCGGTGATGCGGCTGGCTATGGGACGGTTTTCTTGTTAATAGTGACGGGCATGAGGGTCATGGTGGTGGACGATCATCCGATGTGGCGCGAAGGTGTGGCGCGGGACCTCGGCGAAGCCGGGTACGAGATCGTCGCGACCACGGGGGAGGGGCGGCAGGCCCTGCGCATCGCGGCGGCGGTCCGGCCGGAGCTGGTGATCCTCGATCTGCAGTTGCCCGATCTGCCCGGGGTCGAGGTGGCGCGCGGGCTGGGGGCTTCCGAGCATCCGCCTCGGGTCCTGGTGTTGTCGGCCAGCGGCGAGCAGGACGACGTCCTCGAAGCCGTCAAAGCAGGCGCGTCCGGATATTTGGTGAAATCGGCGAGCCGGGAGGAGTTCCTGGACGCGGTCAAGCGGACCGCGGACGGGGACGCGGTGTTCACGCCCGGCCTGGCCGGTCTTGTGCTGGGCGAATACCGGCGGCTGGCCGCCCAGCCCAAGGCCGCCGAGGACGACGGGCCGCGCCTCACCGACCGGGAGACCGAGATCCTGCGGCTGGTCGCGAAAGGGCTCTCCTACCGGCAGATCGCCGAACGCCTGGTGCTCTCCCACCGGACCGTCCAGAACCACGTGCAGAACACGCTGAGCAAGCTCCAGCTGCACAACCGGGTGGAGCTGGTGCGATACGCGATCGAAAAGGGCCTGGCCGACCTGGACTAAAGTGGGAAGGTCGCACCCTCCGGAGGAACGCAGCAATGACCATGACCGCGCTGGGCGAGCCCTGTGTGCTCCTCAAGCTTGGCGAAATCATCCTCAAGGGCCGCAACCGCGAGGTCTTTGAGCAGCGACTGCGGGCCAACATCAAATTCGCGCTCAAGGACTATCAGATCGACATCCGGCAGCGCCACGGCGTCGTCGCGCTGTTCCTGCCCGAGGGCACCGGCGTGGAGATCGCCGAGGCGGTCGCGGCCCGGGTCAGCGAGGTCCCCGGCATTGTCCTGGTCCACCTGGCCTGGCGCGTCGCCAAGGACCCCTCCGTGGTCACCAAAGCCGCGCTCGAACTGGTCAGGGACACCCCCGAGGTGGCCCGCAGGGCCCGCTTCGCGGTCCGCTCCCGCCGCCGCGACAAACGTTTCCCGCTGCGCTCCAGCGAGCTCGACCGCCTCGTCGGCGGCGAGCTCCACGACGCGTACGGCCTGCCCGTCGACCTCAGCCACCCCGAGCTGACCGTCTCCATCGAGGTCGACCGCGACGAGGTCTTCCTCTACACCAACGGCCGCCCCGGCCAGGGCGGCCTCCCGGTCGGCTCCAGCGGCCGCGGCCTGGTCCTGATGTCCGGCGGCATCGACTCCCCGGTGGCCGCGTACCGGATGATGCGCCGCGGCCTGCGGGTGGACTTCCTGCACTTCTCCGGCATCCCGTTCACCACCTCGGAGTCGATCTACAAGGCGTATGCGCTGGTCCGCCGCCTGGACGCCTTCCAGGGCAGGTCCCGCCTCTGGGTGGTCCCCTTCGGCAAGGCCCAGCAGTCGATCCGCGCCTCGGGCCAGGACCGGCTGGCCATGATCGCCCAGCGCCGCCTGATGCTCAAGACGGCCGCCGAGGTGGCCCGCCGCCACAAGGCCAGCGCCCTGATCACCGGCGACTCCCTCGGCCAGGTCTCCTCCCAGACGATGGCCAACATCGTCGCCCAGGAGAGCGCGGTGGACCTGCCCATCCTGCGCCCGCTCATCGGCCTGGACAAATCCGAGGTGATCGCCGAAGCCCGCCGCATCGGCACCCTGGAGATCTCCGAACTCCCGGACGAGGACTGCTGCACCCTCCTGGCCGCCAGGAACCCGGAACTCGCCGCGAAGATCGAGGACCTCAAGCTCATCGAACGCCGTCTGGACGCCGAAGAACTCGCGTCCCAGCTCGCCGATTCCATCCAGGCGTACAAGCTCGACGCCTGAGCCCCGCCGGAGCGGGGCCAGGGATCCTCACGCGGGCAGGACGTCCGAAACCTGGGTGCGGCCCAGCAGCGGCGGGAACGCGCGCATGATCTCGGCGAGCTCGTCCAGGTCGCCGTCGACCAGCGCCTGCGGGCCGTCCACCAGCGCCTGCTCCGGGTGCGGGTGCACGTCGATGATGACGCCGTCGGCCCCGACCGCGATGGCGGCGCGGGTGAGCGGGAGGACCAGGTCGCGGCGGCCGCCGGAGTGCGACGGGTCGATGACGACCGGCAGGTGGGAGAGGCGCTGGGCGACGGGGACGGCGGAGACGTCCAGGGTGTTGCGGGTGGCGGTTTCGAAGGTGCGGATGCCGCGCTCGCACAGGACGATGTCGAGGTTGCCGCGCTGGGCGATGTACTCGGCGGACATCAGCCATTCCTCGATCGTGCCGCTCATGCCGCGTTTGAGCATGACCGGCTTCCCGGCCTTGCCGACGGCCTGCAGCAGCGCGAAGTTCTGCGTGTTGCGGGTGCCGACCTGGAGCATGTCCGCGTAGGAGGCCACCAGCGGCACGTCGTGGGCGTCCATCACCTCGGTCACGATCGGCAGCCCGGTCTGCTCCCGCACCTCCGCCAGGATGCGCAGGCCCGCCTCGCCCAGCCCCTGGAACGCGTACGGCGAGGTCCGCGGCTTGTACGCGCCCCCGCGCAGCAGCGTCGCCCCCGCCGCCTTCGCCATCTGGGCGGCCTCAAGCGTCTGCTGCGGCGTCTCCACCGCGCACGGCCCCGCGATCAGCGTGACCGTGTCCGGTCCGATCGGCACCCCGCCCACCCGGATCGTCGAGCGTTCCGGATGGTTCTCCCGGCTCACCAGCTTGAACGGCGTCGACACCCGCATCACCTCGGCGACCCCGCGTTGCCCGCCCAGGTTGAGCGCCGTGAACCGCTCCACATCCCCGATGAGCCCGATGATGGTACGGCTCACGCCGCGCGACACGAACGCCTCACCCCCCGCCGTGCCGACCAGGGAGACGATCTCCTCGATGTCCTCAAGGGTGGCCGTGGGGGCCATGACGATGACCATGATTTCTCTCCTCATACGCGGAAAGCCCCGAGTCCGATCCGGACCCGGGGCTTTCGTTCGCCGTTGGCTGCTAGCGCAACACGCGGTGGCGAACGGTCCTCACGGGTCCGTCGCCATACCAAAACGAGAAAACGCTATGCATGGAAGGAAATATATCGCACCCCCTCCGGCCCGGGCCAGTGAGTTGATCAACGTGTGAGATGGCGGGAAATGACCCGGTGGGTGAGCGCTTTCTGGTGGATGGCAGGATGGGCGGGTGCCGGAGTTTCCTGAGGAGGAGAGCCGCCTGCCCCCCGGGCAGTACATTCCGCGCGGCAGGCCGGTCATCCACTACGGCAGAGTGCCGGCGTTCCGGCCGCAGACGTGGCGCTTCCAGGTCTTCGGCGCCACGGCCGGCGGGCAGACGCCCGCGTACACGTGGGAGGAGTTCGCGGCCCTGCCGCGGACCACCGTGATGGCCGACTTCCACTGCGTGACCAAGTTCTCGATCATGGGCAACGAGTGGGCGGGCATCCCGGCGCGCGCCCTGCTGGCGGCGGTGCCCCCCGCGCCCGGCGTGCGGCATGTCATGGTCTGGGCGGAGTACGGCTACAGCGCCAACCTCCGCATGAGCGACTTCGACCGCGAGACCACCCTGTTCGCCACCGACCTGGACGACAAGCCGCTGAGCCCCGAGCGGGGCTTCCCGGTCCGGGTGGTCGTGCCGCACCTGTACGCGTGGAAGAGCGTCAAATGGGTGCGCGGCATCGAGTACCTGACCGAGGACCGGCGCGGCTTCTGGGAGGAGCGCGGCTACCACAACATCGCCGACCCCTGGCGGGAGCAGCGGTACTCATACCAGGAGGACCCGGGCGAGGGACCGCCCTAGCGGGCCGCCTGCCGCTACGGTGGCCCGCGTGTCCGTCACCGTGTGGTTACTCGTGTGCGCGCTCTGTGGCCTGTCCGGGTTCTGGGTCTCCCGGCGCCGGCCTCCGGCGGGTGAGCCGGCCGCGTTCGCCACGTTGCGGGTCGCGGGGCGGGCCGCGCCCTCGTTGCGTACGGGGCTGACCCGTGAGTCGGCGCGCAAGGCCGTCCGGCATCTGCGGTGCCTGCTGGGGACGGCGTCGCTGGTGGTGACCTCGACCGACCAGGTGCTCGCGGGGGCGGGGGAGCGGCGGCCGGGTGACGCGCAGGCGCTGGCGGGGGCGCGGGCGGTGCTGGCGAGCGGGCGGACCCACCTGGTGGACGGGGGCGTGGTGGTGCCGCTGGTGGTGGCCGGGCGGGTGGTGGGGGCGCTGGTCGCCTCCGACGCCGAGGTCACCGCGGCGCTGGTGCGGACGGTGATCGAGGTCGCTCGCTGGGTGTCGGGGCAGCTGGAGCTGGCCGAGCTGGATCAGTCGCGGCGGCGGGCGATGGCCGCGGAGACCCGGGCGTTGCGGGCGCAGATCTCCCCGCATTTCGTGTACAACTCGCTGACGACGATCGCGTCGTTCGTCCGTACTGACCCGGAGCGGGCGCGGGAGTTGCTGGTGGACTTCGCGGATTTCGCCCGGTATTCGCTGCGCCGGGCCCGGGATTTCACCACCCTGGCGGACGAGCTGACCTGCGTGGACCGTTACCTGCTGCTGGAGCGGGCCAGGTTCGGCGACCGGCTGCGGTTCAGCGTGCAGGTGGCGCCGGAGGTGCTGGCGGTGCCGGTGCCGTTCCTGTGCCTGCAGCCGCTGGTGGAGAACGCGATCAAGCACGGCATGCCGGGCGAGGTGCGGGTGGTGATCAGGGACGCCGGTCCTGAGGCGCACATCTCGATCGAGGACGACGGGGTGGGCATGGAGCCGGGCCGCGTGCAGGCCGTGCTGGCCGAGGATCACGAGGGCGGGATCGGGCTCAGCAACGTGGACTCGCGGCTGCGGCAGATCTACGGCCAGGCGTACGGGCTCGTGGTCGAGACCGCGCCGGGGAAGGGCACCAGGATCCGGCTGCGAGTGCCGAAATATCGCCCAGCCCATGGCTCGTTGTAGCCAAATGATTACTGAATGTTGGCGTGTCGCTTGCGGTCGCGCCGCGCGCGCGGCACGGTGTGCAGATGCTGCGTGTTCTGGCCGTTGACGACGAGGCGCCGGCGCTGTCGGAACTGTCCTACCTGCTCCGCGAGGACGCCCGGGTGGGGCATGTGGCCACGGCCCCCGACGGCGTGAAGGCGCTGCAGGACATGGTCCAGATGATCGGCGCGGGGGAGCGGCTGGACGGCGTCTTCCTGGACGTCCGCATGCCGGGCCTGAACGGCCTCGACCTGGCCCGCCTGATCGGCGGCTTCCCCGCGCCGCCCCGGCTGGTGTTCGTGACCGCGCACGACGACTGCGCGGTGCAGGCGTTCGAGCTCGAAGCGGTGGACTACCTGCTCAAGCCGGTGCGTCCGGAGCGCCTGACCGAAGCGGTCCGCCGCCTGTCCGCGTCCATCGCCGCGCCCGGCGCCGACGAGGCGGCCATGGACGTGATCCCCGTCGAGCTGGGCGGCCGGACCCGCTTCATCCCCCAGCAGGCGGTCTGGTACGCGGAGGCGCAGGGCGACTACGTGCGGCTGCACACCGCCGACGGCGGCTTCCTGGTGCGGATGTCACTGAGCGCGCTGGAACGCCGCTGGGCCGGCTCCGGCTTCATCCGCGCCCACCGCAGCACGCTGGTCAACGCCCGGCACGTCAGCGAGCTGCGCTTCGACGCGGGCCGGGCGCTGCTCCGGGTGGGCACCGAGACCCTGCCGGTCAGCCGCCGCCACACCCGCCAGGTCCGCGAGCAGCTCGTCCGCCAGTACCGCGGCGGGGACGGGCAGTGACTCCCGCCGAGCGCGACGACGCCCTGACGGCTTCGATCATGCGCCGCCAGCTCCGCGAGGCGCTGCGCACGCTGGCGGTGGTGGCGGGCGTCTTCGCGGCCCTGCCCGCGCTGCTGGCGGTGCTCCCGCGTGGGTCCGCGGCGACCTGGGTGATCCTTGGGGCGGGCGTGCCGCCGATCTGGGTGGCGGTGGCCTGGTGGCATGTCCGCCGCGCGGAGCGCGCCGAGGCCCGGGAGCGGGAGGGCTGATGTGGACTGCCGTGGCGGCGACGCTGGGCGGGGTGGTGTGCGTGCTGGTGGCGTCGGTGGTGGTCGGCACGATACGGCCCCGGCGGTATTCGACCCCGGCGGACTTCTACGTCGCGGCCCGCGCGGTCCGGCCGTGGTGGAACGCGTCGGCGATCAGCTCGGAGTACACCTCCGCCGCCGTGTATCTCGGCCTGGTCGGGCTGATCGCGGCGCACGGGCGGCCGATGCTCTGGTATTCGGTGGGGGCCGCGGCCGGGTTCGTCGTGCTGCTCGTGCTGGTGGTGGCGCCGCTGCGCAGGTCCGGGACGTACACGCTGGCCGACTTCGCCCAGTGGCGGCTGGGTTCCGTGCACGTGCGGCGGGTGGTGACCGTGCTCGTCCTGTTCATCGGTCTGGTCCATCTGGTGGCTCAGCTGCACGCGGCCGGGCTGGTGTTGCGGCTGCTGACCGGCCTGCCGCCGTGGACCGGCTGGCTGGCCGTCACCGTCGTCGTGCTGGTGGTGGCGCTGGCGGGCGGGATGGGCAGCAGTACCGGCGTGCAGGCGCTGCAGTTCTGGTTCAAGCTCGGCTCGCTGGCCGGGGTGGCGGCCGTGCTCGGGGTGATCTGGTGGAACCGTCCGAGCCACCCGCCGTCAGGCCCGGTCTATGTCACGCAGACGCTCGCGGGGGCCGGTGATCCGTCCACGCTGGGCCTGGTTACCGTGCTGACGGCCTCCGCGCTGGGGGTGATGGGGTTGCCGCACATCGTGGTGCGCTTCTATGCCAATCCGGATGGCCGGGCGGCTCGCCGTACCGTGGTGGGGGTGCTGGCCATGCTGAGCGTGTTCTCCGTGATGCCCGCCGTGTACGGCCTGCTGGGCCGCTGGTACGCGCCGCCCCGGATCCCCACCGACCAGGTGCTCCTGCTGCTGCCCTCCCTGATGGCCCCAGGATGGCTCGGGGATGTGCTGACCGGGCTGCTGGCGGCGGGGGCCTTCGCGGCCTTCCTGGCGACCTCCTGCGGGGTGCTGGTGGCGGTCGGCGGCACGCTCTCCACCAGCCTGTTCAACGGCGGCGTGGGCGGCTTCCGGCGCGGGGCGCTGCTGGTCGCGGGGGGCGCGCTCGTGCTCGTCTGGGCCACCCCGCCGGGGGCGTCGATCCTGCTGGTGCTGCTGGCGTTCGGGCTGTCGGCGGCCACGCTGTGCCCGCTGCTGGTGCTCGGCGTGTGGTGGCGGGGCCTGTCCGTGCCGGGCGCGCTGGCCGGGCTGCTCACCGGGGCGGGGGTGACGGCCGCGCTGGTGGCCGTGCGATTCGCCAGCCCCTCTTTCACGCCCCTCTGGCGTTACCCCGCGCTGGTCGCGGTGCCCGCCGCGTTCGCGGTCATGGTGGCGATCTCGCTGGTCACGCGGCATCGGGTGCCCGCGGGCACGGCCGCGCTGCTGACCAGGATGCACCTGCCGGAGGAGCTCGCGACTCCGGAAATCGACCGCTCGTCGCTCACCGGAAGCCGCTCGTCGTGGTAGCCGGACCCGCAGAACGCGAACTTCCGACCACTCGTCCGAAGCGGGTTTCACCCCTCTGATCACTCGCCGTAATGTTTCGCCTCGCGAGCCGCGCCGCCGACCTCACTCGGGGGGGTAGGACGGCGGCGCGGCGCGACGGGAGCGCCCGCGGCGGCGGCCACGATCCGGCCATACGGGGGGAGGCCGGATCGAGGGCCGCGGGCGTTCCCGTCACCCGCGCAGCTTCTTCAGCAGGTCGATGTCCTCGCGGTGCTTGTCGGCCTTGCCAGGCGTCTCGATGCAGAGCGGCACCCCGGCCGCGACCGGATGGCGCATCAGATCGGCGAACGGCTGCGCGCCGATGTGACCGGCCCCGATGTTCTCGTGCCGGTCCTTCTTCGACCCGCACACGTCCTTGCAGTCGTTGGCGTGGATCAGCTTCAACCGGCCGGGCGCCACCTGGTTCAGCTCCTCCAGCATCTTCGCCACCCCGCCGGGGGCGGCCAGATCGTGACCGGCGGCGAACATGTGGCAGGTGTCCAGGCAGATACAGGCCCGCGGGTGGAAGTCCAGCGCCTCCAGGTAGGGCCCCAGATCCTGGACGGTCGCGCACAACATCTGCCCCTGCCCGGCCATCGGCTCAAGCAGCAGGTCGGGCCCGTCGTCCGGGATCTCGTCCAGCAGCGGCAGCAACTGCTCGCGCACCTGCCGCAGCGCGGCCTCCCGCGTCTGGCTGACCGCGGACCCGGTGTGCACGACCACGCCTCGCGCGCCGATCTCGGCGCCCCGCCGCAGCGTGTGCCGGACCAGCGTCACCGAGCCCGTCATGGTGGCCTCGGTCGGCGAACCGAAATTCACCATGTACGGCGTGTGCGCGAAAACCGGCAGTCCGGCCTCCCGGAGTTTGGCGTCCTCCGCGGGAATGCCCTCGTTCACCGCCCACGCGCGCGGGTTGGTGACGAAGACCTGGATCGTCTCGGCGCCGATCTCGGCCGCGTACCGCAGGCCGCCGGTGGCCAGCCCGCCCGCGACGGACACGTGCCCGCCAATGCGATTGTTCGTCATAGTGGGCTCCAGCGTAGTTGGAGCAAGCTACAAAACCGGCCAGGCGACAGGGCCGCAGGCTCGGAGTTCCGGTTCCTAGCCCTGGCCGCCCGTCCGGTGTCTACTTGCTCCCATGCGCGAATTCGGCCGCCCTGACCTGCTCGCCTGCTGCGCGTCCCCGCGGTGGGCCGACGCGGTGCTGGCGCTCGCGCCGTACCGGACATCGGGGGAGCTGACGGCGGCGGGGGAGGCGGCGCTGGCCGGGCTAAGCTGGGAGGACGTCCTGGAGGCGCTGGCCGCGCATCCCAGGATCGGGGACCGCGCCGCCGGGGGCGATCGCGAGGCGTCCTGGTCCCGCTCGGAACAGGCCGGCACGGCGCACGCCGACGCCGCCATCCTGGGCGCGCTCCGCCAGGGCAACGAGGCGTACGAGCGGCGGTTCGGCCACGTCTACCTGATCTGCGCCACCGGCCGCCCCGCCGAGGAGATGCTCGACCTGCTGCTGGCCCGCCTCGCCAACGACCCGGACGTGGAACGGAAGATCGTCAGAGACGAGCTCGGCAAGATCGTCAAGCTCCGGCTGGCCAAGCTGTGGGAGGGCCGATGACACTCTCGACGCACGTGCTCGACACCGCGCGCGGATGTCCCGCCAAGGATGTGTTCGTCCGCCTGTCCTGCCGGGCCGCGCACGGGTTCGTGCCGCTGGCGGAGGGCCGCACCGACGAGGACGGCCGGATCAGGGAGTGGTCGCCGCTCGGCCGGGAGTGGACCGGCAAGCTGGACGAGGCCACCTACCGGCTGGTCTTCGACACGGCCGGCTACCTCGGCGAGGACGCGTTCTTCCCCGAGGTCAGCATCGTCTTCACCATCGGCGACGCCACCGCCCACCACCATGTCCCGCTGCTGCTGAGCCCGTTCGGTTACTCGACATATCGGGGGAGTTAGTTTGTTCGTCCTGGGCCCGAACCGGTACGGCAAGGCCGAGACCCGGGTGGTCCGCGTCACCAAGCACGGCGACGCTCACCACATCAAGGACCTCAACGTCAGCACGGCGCTGTCGGGTGACATGACCGACGTGCACCTGTCCGGCGACAACGCCGCCATCCTGGCCACCGACACGCAGAAGAACACGGTGTTCGCGTTCGCCAAGAAGCACGGCATCGGCGCGGCCGAGGACTTCGCGCTGCTGCTGGCCCGGCATTTCGTCGACTCCCAGCCCACGATCCACCGGGCGCGGGTGGCCATCGACGAGTACGGCTGGGACCGCCGGGGCGGCCACTCCTTCGCCCGCAACGGCCGGGAGACCCGCACCTGCGTCGTGCACTACGACGGCGACCGGGCGTGGGTGGTCTCCGGGCTGAAGGATCTGGTGCTGCTCAACACCACCAATTCCGAGTTCTGGGGTTTCGTCCGGGACGAGTACACGACCCTGCCGGAGACCAGGGACCGCATCCTGGCGACGGCCGTGACGGCGACGTGGCGGCATTCCGGCACGTCGGACTGGGACAAGTCCTACGAGAAGGCGCGCCAAGCGCTGATGGCCGCCTTCGCCGACACCTACAGCCTGTCCCTGCAGCAGACCTTGTACGCGATGGGCTCCCGTGTCCTCACCGAATGCCCCGAGATCGCCGAAGTCCGGCTCGAACTGCCGAACAAGCACCACTTCCTGGCGGATCTGTCGCCGTTCGGGCTCGACAACGACGGTGAGGTGTTCTTCGCGGCCGATCGTCCGTACGGGCTGATCGAGGGTGCGGTATTGCGCGAGGGCGCGCCCGACGCCGGACCGGCGTGGGAGTAGGCCATGGACTTCCTGCGACCCACCACCTGGGCGGAGGCGCTGGCCGTCAAGGCCGAACGCCCGGAGGCCACGCCTATCCAGGGCGGCACCGATGTCATGGTCGAGATCAACCTGGACAAGGGGCGTCCGGCCGCGCTGCTCGACCTCAACCCGATCGCCGAGCTCCGGGACTGGACGTCCGAGGACGGCTGGCTGCGGATCGGGGCGGGGGTTAGTTACACGCGGCTCATCGACGAGCTCGGCGGCTGGTTGCCGGGGCTCTCCCAGGCGTCCCGCACGGTCGGGTCGCCGCAGATCCGTAATCGGGGGACGGTGGCGGGCAATCTGGGCGCGGCCTCCCCGGCCGGGGACAGCCATCCGCCGTTGCTGGCCTCGGACGCGATCGTTGAGGCGGAATCGGTGCGGGGTGTCCGGATGATTCGGATCGGTGACTTCTACACGGGGGTCAAGCGCAACGCGCTCGAACCGGATGAGCTGATCCGCGCCGTGCGGGTGCCGTACGCGGGCGGGCCGCAGTACTTCTCCAAGATCGGCACCAGGAACGCGATGGTGATCGCGGTCTGCTCGTTCGCGATCGCCCTGCACCCGGGTCGGCGCGCGGTGGGGACTGGTATCGGCTCGGCCGCGCCGACCCCGCGCCGGGCCCCGGAAGCCGAGGAGTTCCTGGCGGGTGAGCTGGACTGGGCTGGGCGGTCTCCGGTTCCGCCGGAGACCGTGCGCCGGTTCGGCGAGCTGGTCGCTCAGGCGGCGTCGCCGATCGACGACGTGCGGGGGACCCGCGACTACCGGGTGCACGCGCTGGCCGTGATGGCGCGGCGCACGCTTGGCTGGGCCTGGACGGAATACAGGGGGACCTGATGCGGGTGAACGTGACCGTCAACGGTGAGGCGATGACCGCCGACGACGTGTGGGAGGGCGAGAGCCTGCTGTACGCGCTGCGTGAGCGGCTGGGGCTTCCGGGTGCGAAGAACGCTTGTGAGCAGGGTGAATGCGGGTCCTGCACGGTTTATCTGGACGGCGTGCCGGTGTGTGCCTGCCTGGTAGCCGTCGGGCAGGCCGAAGGCCGGTCCGTGATCACCGTGGAAGGGCTGGCCGACGGGGACAATCTAGATCAGGTGCAGCGCGCGTTCGTCGAGTGCGGGGCCGTGCAGTGCGGGTTCTGCACGCCGGGGCTGATCGTGCAGGCGCACTCGCTGATCGCGTCGTCGTCGGGGGTGCCGGAGGACGCGGAGATCAGGGAGGCGCTGGCGGGGAATCTGTGCCGGTGCACCGGGTACGAGAAGATCCTTGACGCGGTGCGGCTGGCGGCCGCCAGGAAGGCCGCGTCGTGATCGTCATCGAGAACGTGTACGTCGTGCCGGTGACCGGGGCGGAGATTCCGTCCGGATATATCGCCATTGATGGGGATCGGATCGTGGCGGTGGGCGCGGGGGCGTACGAGGGGGAAGGGGAACGCGTCGACGGGCGGGGGTGCCTGGCGACGCCTGGATTTGTCAACACTCATCACCATCTGTACCAGTGGGCGTCGCAGGGGGTGACGCCCGACGGGACGTTGTTTGAGTGGCTGGTGGCCAGTTACCGGCTGTGGGGGCGGATGGACGCCGAGGTCGTGCACGGGGCGGCGACGGCGGGGCTGGGGTGGCTGGCGAAGTCGGGGTGCACGACGGCGTCCGATCATCACTACATCTTTCCGAAGGGGCGTGGGGATCTCTTCGACGCGGAGATTCAGGCGGCGCGGGAGGTGGGGCTGCGGTTCCATCCGGGGCGGGGGTCGATGGATCGGGGGCGGTCGCAGGGTGGGCTGCCGCCGGACGAGGTCGTCGAGTCGATGGACGACATCCTGAGCGCCACCGAGGCGGCAGTCCGGAAATATCATGATCCGTCGTTCGGGTCGATGCTGCGGATCGCGGTCGCGCCGTGCTCGCCGTTCTCGGTGAGCGGGCAGTTGATGCTCGAGTCGGCTGATTTGGCGCGGTCGATGGGGGTGCGGCTGCACACGCACGGGGCGGAGACGCTGGACGAGGACGAGCACTGCAAGGAGCAGTTCGGGATGCTGCCCGTGCAGTATCTGGAGTCGCTCGGCTGGCTTGGGCCTGATGTGTGGCTGGCGCACTGCGTGCACCTCACCGATGACGACATCCGGCGTTTCGCGGCGACCGGGACGGGGACCGCGCACTGTCCGTCTTCCAACGGGCGCCTCGGTGCGGGGATCGCCCGGGTGAGCGAGTTGATGCGGGCGGGCGCGCCGGTCGGGCTCGGGGTGGACGGCGCGGCCTCCAGCGAGATGACGCCGCTGGCCGGGGAGATCCGGATGGCCATGCTGCTCCAGCGCGCCCGGTACGGGCCGGACGCGCTGACCGCGCGGCAGGCGCTGGAGATGGCCACCATGGGCGGGGCGCGGTGTCTCGGGCGGGCGGACGAGATCGGATCGCTGGAGGCGGGCAAGCTCGCTGATGTCGCGTTGTGGCGGGTGGATGGGTTCTATGCCGCGATCGACGATCCGGTGGTCGCGTTCGCGTACGGGCAGACGCCGCCGCTGGCTCGGTTGATCGTCGGGGGGAAGACCGTGGTCGAGGACGGGGAGCTGCGGACCGTGAGCGATCAGGTCGCCGCCGAGGCGGGGGCGGTGGCGCATCGGCGGCTGCTGGGGAACTGATCATGGTGGGCTGGGTGGGGCGGGCGTCGCCGGGGGCGGGATGATGAGGGGCCATCCGCTGCCGAGTCTGAGGTCGCCGTCATGAGAGATCACGTCGTCATCGCGCCGGACAAGTTCAAGGGGTCGTTGACCGCGCCGGAGGTGGCCGCTCATGTGGCCGCGGGACTGGGGGTGCCCGCCGTGCTGCTTCCGGTGGCGGATGGGGGCGATGGGACCGTGGACGCTGTCGTGGCGTGTGGGTTCGTACGGGTAGAGGTGGAGGTCACGGGGCCGACGGGGGAGCGGGTGGTGGCTTCGTACGCGACTCAGGGGGAGACGGCGGTCATCGAGATGGCTGACGCGTCCGGGTTGCGGAGGTTGTCCGGGGGGCTCGCGCCGCTGGCGGCGACGAGTTATGGGACGGGGGAGCTGATCGCGCACGCGGTTCGGGGTGGGGCGCGGAGGATCGTGCTCGGGCTCGGGGGGAGCGCGTGCACGGACGGAGGGGCCGGGCTGGCGCAGGCTCTCGGCGCACGATTCCTGGATGAAACTGGCAATGAGCTCCCGTTCGGGGGAGGGGCGCTCCGCGACCTCACCCACATCGACATTTCCGGATTTATGGCGAGAATTCGCGAAATTTCGGGAAATGAGGGTGGGCATCATCATGCGAGCGATGCCGTCGCCGGGCTGGAGTTCGTGGTCGCCAGCGATGTGGACAATCCCTTGCTCGGGCCGTTCGGGGCCGCCGCCGTCTACGGGCCGCAGAAGGGGGCGGATCCGGACCAGGTGAAGGTCCTGGAGGCCGGGCTGGCCCGCTTGGCGGCCGTCGCCGCGCACACCCACGGGCTCGCCGGGGCGATCGAGCATGACGGCGTCGTCCGCAGCATGGGCGTGGCCGGGCAGCCCGGAGCAGGGGCCGCCGGCGGCGTCGGATTCGCGGCGCTCGCCTTCCTGCACGCCGAGATCCGGCCAGGCATCGAATACCTCCTCGACCTGCTGGACTTCGACCACCACGTCCAAGGCGCCCGCCTGGTGATCACCGGCGAGGGTTCCCTCGACGACCAGTCCCTGCGCGGCAAGGCCCCCATCGGCGTCGCCAACGCCGCAGCCCGCCACGGCGTCCCCGTCGTCGCCGTCTGCGGCCGCCGCACCATCTCAGACGAGGCCCTCCGCAAGGCCGGCATCGAAGAGGCGTACGCACTGACCGACATCGAACCCGACGTCCAGGTCTGCATGACCACGCCAGGTCCTCTATTGGAACGTCTCGCTGTACGTATCGCCACGACCCGGTTGGAGGACATTGGTGAGTGAGTTCGACCTGGTCGTACGGTCTCGGCACGCGGTTCTCTCGGGTTGGGCGCTGGCGGCTGGGGGATTGGTGAGTGAGCTCGACCTAGTCGTACGGTCTCGGCGCGCGGTTCTCCCGGGTTGGGCTCTGGCGGTTGGGGGATTGGTGAGTGAGCTCGACCTGGTCGTACGGTCTCGGCGGGCGGTTGTCCCGGGTTGGGCGCTGGCGGTTGGGAGATATCGGTGAGTGAGTTCGACCTGGTTGTGCGGTCGCGGCGGGCGGTTCTTCCGGATGGGGAGCGGGCGCTGGCGGTAGCCGTACGGGATGGGCGGATCGCGGCCCTCGCCGACTACGACGAGCCGCCGCCCGCGCGGGAGACGGTGGATCTCGGCGAGGTCGCGCTGCTGCCCGGCCTGGTGGACACGCACGTGCATGTGAACGAACCCGGCCGTACCCACTGGGAGGGCTTCGCGTCCGCGACCCGGGCGGCGGCGGCCGGGGGAGTCACCACGATCGTCGACATGCCGCTCAACTCGCTCCCGCCCACGACCACGGTGTCCGCCCTGGAGATCAAGAAGAAGGCCGCCGAGGGCCAGTGCCACGTGGACGTCGGCTTCTGGGGCGGCGCGATCCCCGCCAACCTCGACGACCTCGAACCCCTCCTCGGTGCCGGCGTCTTCGGCGTCAAATGTTTCCTCTCGCCGTCAGGTGTCGACGAGTTCCCCGCCCTCGACCCCGACCAGCTCATCAAGGCGATGCGCCGCCTCGCCACCCTCGACGGCCTGCTGATCGTCCACGCGGAAGACCCCGCCACCCTCACCGACCCCCTCGGCCCGACATATCCGGAATTCCTGGATTCACGCACCCAGGACGCCGAACTCCGCGCGGTCGAACGCGTGATCGACGCAGCGGCCCTGACCGGCTGCCGCGCCCACATCGTCCACATCTCAGCGGGATCCTGCGTCGAACCCCTCCGCCGCGCCCAGCAGTCCGGGATCCGTGTCACCGCCGAAACCTGCCCCCACTACCTCACCCTCAGCGCCGAGGACGTCACCAGCCCCGCCTTCAAGTGCTGCCCTCCCATCAGGGAATCCACCAACCGCGACACCCTCTGGCACGGCCTCGCCACCGGCACCCTCATGGGCATCGTCTCCGACCATTCCCCCTGCCCCGCCGACCTCAAAGGCCTGACCACCCACGACTACACCTCCGCCTGGGGCGGCATCGCCTCCCTCCAACTCGGCCTCCCCATCATCTGGACCGAAGCCCTCTCCCGCGGGTACGACCTCCCAGACGTCGCCAAGTGGATGTCCGCCGCCCCCGCCACCCTGGTCGGCCTCCCCACCAAGGGCACAATCACCATCGGCAACGACGCCGACCTGGTCGCCTTCGACCCCACCGGCGAGTTCACCGTGAACGCCACCAAACTCCACCACAAGAACCCCGTCACCCCCTACGACGGCCACAAACTCACCGGCATCGTCCAAACCACCTGGCTACGCGGCCAAACCATCAACGACCAGGCACAGGGCCATTTCCTCTTCTCTCCACACCACCAATCATGATCACGCGAAATCACGACCCGTCACTGGCGTTCGCACGCACCGCGCCATTCGCGAAGCTCCCACTCCGGACAGTCACCATGATCACGCAGAACTGTGCCCGTCGTTCGCGCTCGGCCGCAGCACTCCATTTGCGACTGTCTCGCTCAGAGCCAGCCAACGTGGTCACCCATGGTCGTGCCTGTCGTTCGCGGTCGGGCGCAGCATGCCATTCACGACGGCCGCGTTCTGGACCAGCCAACGTGGTCACCCATGGTCGTGCCTGTTTTTCGTGCTCGGGCGCAGCATGCCATTCACGGCGGCCGCGTTCTGGACCAGCCAACATGATCACGCAGGACTGTCGCCCGGCCCGCTGTAGTGCCGGGCGCAGCGCACCAATCACGACCGCACTTGGTTGGGCGGACATGACCAACCTGGGAGGCACCAATGGCTGATTTCACGAAATTTCCAGACTTGGCGTTGCGGACGTATGGAGGCGCCGTCATCGCCGCCAACGACGAATCCTTCGCCGAACGCGAAGCTCTCATCCGCCCCGGAAACCCGCTCTTCCAAGCCCACACCTTCGGCCCCAAAGGCCAGGTCTACGACGGCTGGGAAACCCGCCGCCGCCGCGCCCCCGGCTTCGACTGGGCGATCATCCGCCTCGGCCTCCCCGGCGTGATCAAAGGCATCGTGATCGACACCGCCTGGTTCAAGGGCAACTACCCGCCGTACGCCTCCGTCGAAGCCTGCGCCGCCGACGGCCACCTCGCCCCCGTCGAACTCACCGACTGGGTAGAAATCGTCCCCAAAGCCGCCCTCGACGGCGACACGGCCCACGAATTCGAGGTCGCCGACCCCCGCCGCTTCACCCACGTCCGCCTGAACATCTTCCCCGACGGCGGCGTCGCCCGCCTCCGCGTCCACGGCGAGGTCGTCCCCGACCCCCGCTTCTTCACCGGCCTCACCATCGACCTGGCCGCCCTCCAGAACGGCGCCACGATCGTCGCCTGCTCCAACGAGTTCTACTCCACCCCCGCCAACGTCATCGCCCCCGGCCTGCCCCGCAACCAGTCAGAAGGCTGGGAAACCGCCCGCCGCCGCGACAACGCCAACGACTGGCTGATCGTCCGCCTCCCCGCCCCCGGCCGCGTCGCCATCGCCGAACTCGACACCACCAACCTCCTCTTCAACGCCCCCGGCTGGGCCGCCATCACCGCCACCGACTCCCGCGCCGAAATCCCCCCCACCACCGCGAAATGGTTCCCCCTCCTCCCCAAAACCCGCCTCCAACCCGACACCCCCCACCGCTTCCGCCTAGACAGCCCCCGCAAAATCACCCACGCCCGCCTCGACATCTACCCCGACGGCGGCCTCTCCCGCCTCCGCCTCCTCGGCACCCTCACCGAAAAAGCCGAACGCGACCTAACCACCCGCTACACCACCCTGACCAGGAACCCCCCGCACGGCCAGGTTGACGGAGTTTCTCGGATGCTGAGACGCACAGGTGCTTGATCGCAAGCGTTGAAGACGATCGGACCGGCACAGACTCACCCATGTAGCCCCATAGCAACTCTTTAAGTACCTGGGACTCCATGTCGTTGGTCTTGCGGACCACCAGGGCCTGGCTGATTAGTCTCTGGTGCGGGAGGCGCGGTGGCCGAGTTCATGGGGATGGACCCAGCCGGGGTGCAAGCGTTGATCCGGCGGCTGGAATCGGGGAAGAGCGTTCTGGCGGGGGTGCGGCCGGGGTTGGAGGCCGCGATCGCCGAGGCGGGCGCGGATTGGGCCGGTGCGGGCGGGGTGACGGCGATGCACCGGGCGTGGGCGTTCTTTCATGAGTCACAGGCGGACCTGCGATGGCGGCTGGAAGTGCTGCAGCAGGTGCTGCCCGATCGGCCGCTCGGGCTGGCGACGGTGAGTCTGCCGTTCGCGGGCCAGGAGCAGGCGGCGGCAGCGGGGAAGCGCGCGGGAATGGCGTTGGCCGGCGCACTGGCCGCTCACCTGACGGAGGACACACCGCTGTCCTGGGCGAAGGTGGATGCGGAACTGGCCGCCGCAGGTCTCGACCAGACGCGCGATCCCGCCTACGCGGCGGCGTTCCTACGCGCGCTGGGCGGAATCGAGACCGTGCACACGATCTTCGGGAAGTGGATGGATTTCCACGCTGCGGGCCCGCGCCGCGGCCTTCGCGCGGAGATCTGGGACACGGCGCAGGAGTCGCTCGGGGCGTTGGCGATCGCCTTCACCGCTGCGGAGGCATCCGGCCGCCTTCCGGCGGGCTGGCGCGAAAACGTGCTGTCGCGCGCCGATCCGGCCACCCTGTCGGCCATGGTGGCGCTCGCCCGCCCTTCCGAGGAATTCCTCAATGAGGTCGGCGTCCGCCAGTTCGGCTCACGCGCCACAGGTTCGGCACCCCTCATGATGGGCCCGGACTGGAACAGTGTCCTGGTGGCCCGCGCCTACACCGCCAACCCCGTGGCCCTGCAGAAGTTCCTGGCCGAGCACAAGGAAATAGCTGGGCAGTTGCTGCGGCCAGAGTTGGTCCGGGGCAGTGGGACTAGTGAATTCCCTGCCCTGCTCGCCACGGCCTTGGATCGCGCGCTGGACCCGGGCATCGGCTCGGCGGCAACGCGGGAGAGAGCCTGGGTCAACCTGATCAACGGGGTCGGCTATGACGGGGCGGAGGATCCTGCAGGTCATTTCGCCTCATTCAGGGACTCCTCGCTCAATAAGGTGCTGGCAGAGCGGCTGGCTCCCTATCTGGGCGAACTGGCCCGTGGTCAAGTTCAGGCGACGTCTCCTGAGCTGGGCATTGTCCCGCACGGTGTGTGGAAGGGCCTGCACGAGGACGTGGCGGCTCGTTTTGTTGGCGCGCTCATGTTGGACCCCGCCGCCGCCAAGCGGTTGCAGGCCGACTTCCAGGCTTATGTCCAGCGTCTTGAAATCGGCAAGGTGCATCCTTTCAACCCCGACCCGGAGAAGCGTGCCAGATACACCCGCGTGAGCGCTGAGGCAGGTGGTCTCTCCAACCTGCTGCTGGGTGGTTCCACCTACGCGGAGTTCAGCGACGACGAGTTCCTCGACGCGTTCAGCGACGCCGCTCTGCTGCCGGTGACTTTCGGCGTCAACTGGGCCGCCAAGAAGGCCACACCGCTGGATAGCACCGCCATCGATCACGCCACGAATGGCCCGAAAGGCGCGCTGGCTGATCTCGTCCAGGATTATCTGGGTTCACGAACCTCGGACACGGCTGACGTCGTCGCCGGGAGGATCATCGACCTCGAGATGCAGGAACTGCAGGACTCGCTGGCGCGGCATGTACATGATCCACTCACGATTGAAGATTGGGAACTGCTCCGGCAGGCATTCCAAGGACGCCTCTACCCTGCGCTGGTAAAGGCTCTCCAAGCCCGGGGAGGATGAGATCGTGGCGGACAATCCACACCGGATTCTTCAGGAAGCCGCGGAGAAGGAGGCTCTGGCGACGATTTTCGAAAGCCGTGCCGGAGAGCTTGAGCTAGTTTTCAAGGGCATCCCCCCAGCATCAGGGAGCAGCGATGGCTACTGGCTCGGAGCCGCTGCGGACAGATTCGCCAACGTGGCACGTCCTCTCGACGCGGGGATTGCCGAGCTCATCGAGACTTGCCGGGCGACCGCGCGGAATCTTCGGCGGACGGCCGAACACCTTCGCGCGACCGCGATGCTGCCCACGCCCTGACATCGACTGTCACTCCTCGGGCTTGATGCAATCGGTCTTACCGACGATCAGGATGTGCGGTTCGGTAATCCGTGCTGCGACCATGAATGTCACTGCGGATTCGGGCTTGTGGAAGACAGCCACGGACAGGTCGTTGTCCCAAAAATCAAGATCATCAACTAGTTTGTCGTAGCTCATCACGCCAAGCTGGGCTTGTACGGCCCCCGCCGCGGCACCAGGATCTGGCCGTTCTGGGTTGAGGAAGTTCGCTTGCGCGCGAAAGAACCGTTGTTTCGACCCGGGGACACAGGCGGTGTCTGAATCTTTCTCGGCTTTTTCGGTTATCCGGAACTGCCCCACGCGTTGGATCAGGTAAGACGCGAGAAGTTCTTCCCCATCGGTCACCAAATTTTGGGTCGCCATCGCGAGCGTTGGCGGCTGCGCTTCGGAGCACCCCGTCAGCATGACCAAACAGACTCCAGCCGCGGCGACTCGGGAAGCCAGCTTCACCATCCGGACATTACCTGAATCGCCGCGTGCGCTGGAGGAGTTAGCCGAACGTGCACGGCTCCGCGAAGGCAGGCGGGAGCCGTACCGATGAGCGAGAACCAGCCTCGATGACTCAAGCCTTGGTCGGCCTGGCTGAGCGGATTCCGGCCTGCGGGGGAATTTCTACCTGATCATCGTATTCATGCTTCACAGCGGCATGATGTCCCTCCCGAAAGCGTTCGGGTGAGCGACGGATTCCGAAGTGGCCCGTCGGCGCCCTCGCTGGCCCCGTAGGTGATCCTGAGTTTCAGGTAGTTAGACTGAACGAGACGGTTATGATCTTGCCCCGGTTTGGTGGACACCTGATCTCTGGGGAACCCTGGTTCCCGGAAGAAGGAGTCCACTGTGCCGAACAACTATCCGCCGGAGTTTCGCCGGCAGATGGTGGAACTGGTGCGCGCCGGACGGTCGCCGGAGGAGCTCGCCAAGGAGTTCGAGCCCTCCGCGCAGTCGATCCGTGTCTGGGTGCGCCAGGCCGACCTTGATGACGGTCGCCGCCAAGACGGTCTGACCAGCGCCGAGCGTGAGGAGCTGGCGCGGCTGCGACGCGAGAACAGGATTCTCCGTGAGGAGAAGGAGATCTTGCGTAAGGCCGCGGCTTTCTTCGCGCGGGAGACGGATCTGCCGAGATGAGGTTCCGGCTGATCCATGCGGAGAAGGACCACCATGATGTCTCCCTGCTGGCCCGGGTGCTGGGTGTGTCGCGCCAGGGTTACTATGCCTGGGCGGCTCGACAACGACGCGGTCCCTCGCCCCGGGCCCGCCGCGACGCCGAGCTGACCGCCAGGATCCGCGACCATCATCGAGCCTCGGATGAAATTTACGGGGCGCCGCGAATCCACGCCGACCTGCGGGAGATCGACGGCATCGGTGTCGGGCGCAAGCGGGTGGCCCGGCTGATGCGGGCGGCCGGGCTCGCTGGAGTGACCCGCCGCAAGGGCTGCCGGACCACGATCACTGACAGGCAGGCCATCGCTGCCGCCGACCTGGTCGGACGGAGGTTCACCGCGGCCGGGCCGGACCTGATCTGGACCGCTGACATCACCTACGTGCCGACCTGGCAGGGATTCCTCTACCTGGCGGTGGTTCTTGATGTGTTCTCCCGGCGGATCGTCGGCTGGGCGATGGCCGATCACATGCGCACCGAACTGGTGACCGACGCGTTGGCGATGGCGATCCACCAGCGCCGCCCCGACGCCGGGGTGATCCATCACAGCGACAAGGGCAGCCAGTACACCTCGATCGCGTTCGGCCGGCGCTGTGAGCAGGCGGGCATCCGCCCGTCGACGGGCCGGACCGGGACGTGTTTCGACAACGCGATCACCGAGAGCTTCTTCGCCTCCCTGGAGTGCGAACTGATCGACCGGCGCTCATTCCGCACCAGGTCAGAGGCCGAACGGGCGGTCTTCTCCTACATCGAGGGGTTCTACAACCCACGCCGCCGCCACTCCGCCAACGGCCAGCTCAGCCCCGCCGAATACGAACGCCGGCATGCGTCCAACGACACTCAAGAAGCCGACTATGCTGCCGCGTAGCCGCAAGCCCTGATGTGTCTACCAAACCGGGGCAACTTCAGTTATGAGGGTGCGGATGTGGCGGGCGGCGCTGTCCCGTGGTCGCCGCCACCGTACCGACCGGGCGGGCGTCAGCGCGGTGAGCACCTGTTGCCCGGGCGGGTATCCATCGGGGCTGAAACCTGTTTCATGGCAGCGAGAGCGTGGCCTCGGTGTCGTATCGTTGGCGCGTTATCGAAAGGGCCGCACGTGATTGCCTCTGAAGATGGATTCCACCGCAGTCTGTACCAGGTGAAGCATGAGTCCCTTTCCGGGCAGACGGCGCAGACCGAGGGTATGCGGCGACTGGAGGCGGTGTCCGGCCGGACCGTCGGCTCGGAGAACCTGTGGATGGGGCAGACCCATGTCGCACCGGCCACCGCGTCTGCCAACCACCATCACGGCCGCTCCGAGACCGGGATCTACGTGGTCAGCGGCCATCCGCAGTTCGTCTTCCTCGACGAGACCGGCGACGGCGAGCCACGCGAGACCACGCTGCGCACCGGTCCCGGCGACTACATTTATGTTCCGCCGTGGGTGCCGCACCGCGAGGAGAACCCCGACTCCGATGAGGAGGCTGTGGTCGTCATCGCGCGCACCACACAGGAGGCGATCGTCGTCAACCTGCCAGACCTGCGCTGGGTCGGCCCCGTCGGGACGACCTCGCTCTGACGTCGGCAAATCATGATCGAACTCTTTCGTCGCATCACAGGCGAACCAAGGACGTCCAGCCGCCGCCACTCGGGCCGCTTGTCTCACCTATTCGAGGCGTGATCGCCGCAGTTGTTGATCACCAGCATGGCCGATCTTCAGGGCGGGTCTGGTTGCCTACGGAGGCTGTGGGCGGCGAGAGGCTAGCGATCGCAAGAAAACCGGGGAGTCCTGGAGATACCGCCGCCGCCTTCCGCGCGGGCGAATGACTCTCGCAGGCGGGGCGGATCGGCGCAGCGTCACCTCCGGCCCGCTTCTGCGCTACATGTGAGTGACCTCGCAGGCGGGGGCGGATCGGGGGCACGCGCCAAGCCATGGTCACTCGGCGGCGCGGCCTGTTATCGCGGCGTCGGGCTGCTGCCGACGGGGACGAATCCGGTGCCGGCCCGGTAGTTGGGGGACTGGTGACGGAAGTAGGTGTTGTAGACCTGGCAGTAGCGGCCTCCGCGAGCCAGGAGGGTCGTGTGGTCGCCCTCCTCCACAATCTGGCCGTGGTCCAGCACGATGATGCGGTCGACGTGTTCGATCGTGGACAGCCGGTGCGCGATGACGATGGAGGTGCGGCCGGCCAGGACCAGGTCGAGCCCCTCCTGGATCTGGGCCTCGGTCAGCGGGTCGACGCTGGCTGTGGCCTCGTCCAGGACCACGATCGCGGGATCCTGGATGAGCAGGCGGGCTAGGGCGACGAGTTGGCGCTGGCCCATGGACAGGGCGCGGCCGTGCTCGCCGACGTCGGTGCGCAGGCCGTGGGGGAGGGCGTCGAGCCAGTCGCCGCCTCCGACGGCCGCAGCGGCGGTGAGCACCTCCTCGTCGTCGGCCTCGGGTCTCGGGTAGCGGATGTTGTCGGCGACCGTGCCGCTGAACAGGAACGGGATCTGCGGGACCGCGCCGATCTGCCGGCGGTAACCGGTCAGGTCCAGGGTGCGGACGTCACGATCGTCGATCAGCAGGCGGCCTTCCTGGAACTCGTAGAACCGGGTGATCAGCTTGCTGAGCGTCGACTTGCCCGCGCCGGTGTGGCCGACGAGCGCCACGGTCTCACCGGCTTCGATGATCAGGTTGAAATCCCGGAGCACGGGGTTGGCCGGATCGTAGCCGAAGGTGACGTCCTGGAACTCGATGCGGCCCGCCAGCGTCCCGGCGGGCTCCGCGGCGGTCTGCACCACGCGGGGCGGGGCGTCGATCAACGCGAAGACCCGCTCTGAAGCGGACAGGCCCTGCTGGAACTGGGACCAGAAGGCGGCGATGGACGTCAGCGGGATCCAGAAGAGCGACACCCCTTGAAGGAAGAGATACCAGTCACCGGCGGACACGCCGCCCGCGAGCACCGTTGTGCCCCCCAAGTACACGAGCGCGACCGTCGCCAGCCCGGCCACCAGGAAGAGCACCGGGAAGATGGTGGAGAAGACGAATCCCTGCTTGAGCGTCACCTGGTAGCTCTGCCGGTTGATGGGCCGGAACTCGTCGTAGACCTGCTGCTCCTGGCGGAAGTTCTTGGCCACCGCGATGCCGCCCATGGTCTCCTGCAGGTTGGCGTTGACCCGGCTCAGTGAGCGCTGCGCCCTGCGGGTACTGGCCCTGGCCAGGCGCCGGAAGAGCAGCGCCAGGCCCATCACGACCGGCACCACCAGCAGGGTCAGCAGGGCGAGCTCGACACTGCGCAGGAACAGCAGGACCGTGACGAAACCCACCATCAGCACCTGGCTGATCAGGTCCATCGTCAGCGTGGACACCGTGGCGAAGTCGTCGGTGTCGGACGTCACCCGGCTGACGATCCTGCCTGACGGCGTCTCGTCGTAGAACGAGAGATCGCGCTCCAGCACCGCGTCGAACGCGTCTTCGCGGAGGCTGAGGACGACGTCGCCGGTGACTCTCGCGCTGTAGGCCTGCCGCACGAAGTTGAACAGCCAGCCGAGCGCGCCCGCGAGCAGGAGCGCTCCCGTGAGCTGCCACCCCACCTCGGCGATCGTGCCGTCCTCGATCGCGTCCACACCCCAGCTGGCCACCAGCGGCATGGCCGCCTGGCTCGTCGAGGCCAGCACGATCATGACGGCCACCAGGCACATCGCACCAAGCTTCGGCCGGAAGTATGACGCGATCCGGCGGAGCAGGTCACGGTCGCGGTAGCTGCGGTCGTAATCTTCGGCGTCGAGGCCGTCCATGAGGAAGCCCATCAGCGCGCCCCTCCCTGCTCGCTCGCCAGGACCGGCGCCTCGGGCGTGTCCGTGACTTCGTCGTAGTGGGCGAAGATGCGCCGGTAAAGGCGGCTGCGCGCCAGCAGCTCGTCGTGCGTGCCGTAGTCGACCAGTTCGCCGCGCCTGAGCAGCAGCACCTTGTCCGCCCAGCGGATCTGGGAGAGCCGATGGGTGATCATGAGCGTGGTGCGGCCGTCGAGAACGCGGCCGATCGCCTGCTGGATCTTGTCTTCGGTGGCGGAGTCGATGGCGCTGGTCGAGTCGTCGAGCACGAGGATCGCCGGGTCGGTCAGCAGCGCCCGCGCGATGGCCAGGCGCTGGCGCTGGCCCCCCGAAAGAGTGACGCCGCGCTCGCCGATGACGGTGTCGTAGCCGTCGTCGAGCTCGGCGACGAACTCGGCGGCCTGGGCGTCCTCCGCCGCCCTGACCACGGACTCGCGATCGGCCCGCTGGCCTTGACTGAAGGCGATGTTCTCGGCCACCGACCGGGAGAAGAGCACGATGTCCTGCTCGATGGTGGAGATCTGGGAACGCAGCGAGTCGAGATCCCAGTCACGCACGTCGACGCCGTCCACGAGGATCCGGCCGGAGGTGACGTCGTAGATCCGGGGGACCAGCTTCGTCAGCGTGCTCTTGCCCGAACCGGTCTCGCCGACGATCGCCACCGTCTCGCCCGGGCGCACGGTGAACGTCACCCCGCGCAGCACCGGTTCCCCCTCCTCATGGCCGAACGTCACGTCATCGAAGACGATCTCCCCGCTGATCGGGGCGGCGTGGCCGTCGGCCCGCTGCTCCAGCTCCGTCTCGGAGTTGACGATGGTCAGGATCCTGCGGGCAGACACGATCCCGATCTGCAGCAGCGAGAAAGTGAAGGTCGACATTTGCGTCGGGAAGCCCAGCATGCCCATGAGCCCCATGAAGGCGACCACCTCGCCGATGGTGATCGCTCCCGTGCCATGCAGGTAGATGGCGTGCCACAGCGCCCCCGCCATCGCGAAGGCGAACAGGAGAGTGGGCAGATAACGGGCCTGGACCAGACCGTTGGCGACGAAAGAGTCACGGTACAGGCGCGCCTGAGATCGGAACCTCCGCCGCTCCTGCCCCTCTTGCGCGGTCACCTTGATGACCTCGATGCCGCGCACCGCCTGGCTCAGCCCCGCGTTCAGCTCCCCGAACTGCTCACGCATGCGCGTCGCCACCGGGTTGAGCTGCCGCATGTAGTGCCAGAGCGCGACGGCGAAGACGACCGCGAAGACTCCAGGCACCAGCAGAAGCCGCGGGTCGATCACGACGATGAAGAAGAAGGGCACCAGCCCGTTGAGGCCAGAGTCGACGATCAGGTCGGCTCCCGGCGTGACCATGATGGACAGCTGCCGGATGTCGTTGGCGGCCCGCGCCATGAGGTCGCCGACTCGCTGCCGGTTGTGGAAGGTCTGGCTCTTGCCGAGCAAGCTCACATACAGCTCGTCACGGGCATCGCGCTCCAGCCGCTTGGCCAGGACTTCACTCGACAGCCGTGCGACGACATCGAACAGCCCACGGACCACCACGATCGCCACCAGCGCTAGCGCGATCACCCCCAGAGCCGACGACGGCTCACCCCGCTCGCCCAGCACCGCGTCGAAGGCCACCCCGGTGAGCTGCGGAACCGCGGCGTTGAGCACCACCATGACCAGCGACCCGCCGAGGAACCCGACCAGATGCATCGGATGGCGGCGCAGATGGGACCAGAGCCAGCGCACCGGCCCACGCCGGTCATACGGCGGCCCCGAAACGGAGAACTCCGAACTGCTGGTCGTCACAGCCACGGCTCCCCCCAGCCCATATCGGCGACAACATCGAAACTGTTGTCTATCACCAGCCTCCGACAGTTTCCCAACCGATTTCCCCGGCCCACGCTCCACCAGCTCTTGGCCGAACACCTAGGCTGCGCACGGAGACTGGAATGGATGTCCGTGTGGCCGAGGCCGCGGCGATCCTCCGCGAGCTCGGCCACCAGATGCGGCGGGCCCCGCTTCTATGTCGGCGTCCTCGGTCCGGCTCCCGAGCAGGTCGAGGCCATGCTGGAGCGCTACGACTGGGCGAGTCGGCCCGCCCTCGCCCTCCTGAGCTGATCGCGTCGGGAAGTCAGGCTGCCTTGATCGCGCCACCGTCGATCAGGTAGTCAGCACCGGCGATGCTGCCGGCGAGCGGCGAGGCCAGGTAGACGACCAGTGCGGCTACCTCGGCGGGCTCGACGAACCGGCCCGTCGTCATACCCGCCTGTCCTGGCAGTGCCCGGAGCAGCTCCTCGTGCGGCACCCCCAGCCTGCTGGCCAGCTGCGCGCCGTATCCCTGTGCTCCCTCCCACATCGAGGTCAGCGACGGGCCGGGCGAGACCGTGTTGACTCGCACGCCCTGCGGCCCGAACTCCTCGTTCAGCGCCTTCCCGAATGCGGTCAGCGCCGCCTTCGCGGTCGTGTAGATGACCGGTCCGGCGCTCGGCTGCCGGGCGCTGTTGGAGGAGATGTTCACGATCGCGCCGCCCCGCTCGACCAGGCTGGGCATCGCGGCCCGGGTGACGCGTACCGCGCTGAGGACGTTCAGCTTGTACGTCTCCAGCCAGTACTCGTCGTCGAAGGAGAGGAACCCGCCGGCCTGCCCGTCCCCCTCGCCGCCGCCCACGTTGTTCACCAGGATGTCGACGCCGCCCAACTCGGCCATCGCCCGCTCGCCCAGCGTGGTGGCGCCGTCGGCGGTGGCCAGGTCGGCGGTCACGACGAGTGCTCCCGTCTCCTTCAGCTCGGCGGTGAGCGTACGCGCTCCGGCGACCACCCGCACTCCCTCGGTTGTCAGCGCCCGCACGATCGTCAGGCCGATCCCTCGGCTGGCACCGGTGACCACTGCGGTCTTGCCGTTCAGTCCTAGATCCATGACAGAGCCCTTCCGTTCACTCGCAACACCTCCGATGCGTTGACGCTACAAGATGCAACAGCAATGTTGCAAGTTCTCATCAACCAAGGACGTTGATGTAGCCTGTCGAGGTGAGCAAGATGCGCTCGGACACAGAGCGGACCGTGGGGACGATCCTGCAGGCGGCCGAACGCGTCCTCAGCCGGAATCCGGCGGCGAGCATGGAGCAGATCGCCGAGGCCGCCGGGGTCGCCCGCACGACCGTGCACCGCCGCTTCGCCTCACGCGACACGCTCGTCGACGCGATGACCGCCTGGGCCACACGGCGGTTCGCCGAGGCCGTCGAGTCGTCCTACACGACCACGGCTCCGCCCCTGGTCACGCTTCACCAGGTGACCGCGAACGTACTCCGCATCAAGATCGACTGGGGATACGCGATGAACCGGACCACCTCGGCCGATCCCGAGGTCGCGCGTGTGCACGCCGAGGTCCGAGATCGGTGCGACGAGATGTTCCGCAGGGCACGAGACTCGGGCCTGCTCCGCGCGAGCGCCGATCTCACCTGGGTGCGCCGCGTCTACTACGCGCTCATTCACGAGGCTGCGACGGCACCGGACGAAGGCCTGGATGCCGACGCCCTGGCCACCCGCCTCGTCGACACCCTGCTGCACGGTTTCGGCGAGCGTTAATCGCCCATCCACGCAGCCTCGCCCGGACAGCCGGTCCAGCTTCGGATGGGTGAACTGCCGGCGAAACTGGACGGGGGATGAGCGCGTGGTGATAGTGCGACGGTGGTGTCAGGCTATGGAGAGTAGGTTCCGGCAGGAGTCCCGGTCGTATGACAGCCCGATCCGCTGGAACCACGGCACAGGGTTGCCCATCACCGGATCCCAGACCTTGTCGTTGGCGACGAGGGCCTGAAGGTAGATTCGCTGCGCGTCCGTGAGGATGGGTGGCTCGCCGACAGGGACGGGGAAGGCCGCCGCGAGCAATGGCCCCCAGTCGGACTCCACGGTCCAGTGACTGGTCATCGAGGCGATCGCTAGTGCGGACGGCAGTAGTTCGTCGAAGGACTTCGCTCGTTGCACGGCGGCGGCGACGAGCGCGAATCGGAGGAAGCCGGAGAGTTGACGAGGGTGGTCGTCGAGCCATGAATCCGCCTCGGTCGGATTCCGTAGAGCGGTCAGGATCTCCTGTGTCGCGGCGTCGTCGTCGGCCAATGTGGGGGCGAGTGCCGCGCAGGCGCGTACGGCGGGATGGGGATCGGTGAGGAAGGCCCGGGGTGTGGCACCGACCTCGCCAAGCGTCAAGACGATGGCGCAGCGTTCATTGTGATCCTTGGCTTGGTCGGCGGCCTGTTCGAGGCGCACGACGAGATCATCGGTACTCGCGATGGCGCCGGGGACCAGGGCGAGGGCGCCGACCGCCCCGACGGCGTCGGCCCGCACCCGGAGATCCGGGTCGTCGAGACATGCGATGGCCGAGCCGAGGAGAACCGGTGCGATCGCCCGGATGTCGAGCACGACCCGAGCCATGATCGCATCGATCGATTCGTCCCCCCACGCTCCTTCATCCCCGGCCAGAATCGCCTCCAGCGCCGTGTCGATCTCGTCTTCGCGATCTTCCGGGTACGCGACGGCCCTGATCTCCTCTTCCGCGGTGTCCGGCTCTGCCGCCTCAGCCACCGCCGCGAGAAAGCGGAGCATGGAGCCCCGCAGCGGCTTGGCTTGGAACCCGGCGGCGGCCGAGATTGAGTCGCTGGCGGGCTCCGCCGATCCCAGATCGGCCAGCAATCCCGCCACGACCAAGGCTGCCGGCGGCGTGACCGACCAGGGCGTGCCTTGGTGGATCACCGCGCTCCACAGGTGATCGAGGGCTTCTTCCCTCGCATCTTCGTCATCACCGGTCAACGCCCGCAAATGCGCCGGGGTGTCCGACGCCACGCCGTACGCATGGAACAGACGCGACCAGTCGACCTCGGCCACAGCGGCCCAGCCAGAATGCATGGGGGAATTCTGCCGTACGGCGACCGCCTGGTTGCCGGAACCGATCAGTCACCCACCGGGATCACGCATGGGGACCAGGAGAGACCCCTCTCCGCAAATCGTCGTTCTGGCCATCGGTTGTTACAACCTGTCAGCCATGGCCAGATCGGCCATTTATGGCTTCGGCGGCGAGTGTCAGGGCTTCGTCATCGATCACTGTTCTCCTTCCCGCAGGCCGCCTCCTCGCCATGGCGAGGAGGATCACCAGCGGCGAGCTACGCGAGGGCGCGCGCAGGGCCGCCGGTCTTGCCGGACGGGACGACCCGCAACGCGCGGGAATCCGGCGCTTCTGTCGCGCGCGCGTAGTGCGAAATCTGCGCGGCACGACGCCGCTCGAATTCGGTCCACGTATCCGTCATCTCTTTTCCTTCTTGAGTGAGTACGACTTTCAGCGAGCGCGCTTCATTCCGCGAGCTGAAACCACACCACCTGGCCCGTCACCCCCTCATGCCAGCCCCACATTGAGGCGATCTGACTCACCAGCCAGAGACCTCTGCCCCCGCAACCCTCCCCATTGGGATCCACGACGACCTCGGGCTTACTGCTGGGCGACCCCTGATCGATCACCTCCACCCGGACGACCCCCACCTCCCGGCAGACCACCACGGACACCGAGCCGCCCGGTTCACGCCCCGAATCCGAATGCCGGATCGCGTTCCCCAGTAATTCCGATGTCAGCAGCAACGCGTCATCGATCCGGGTGCACCCCGCGCTCACCAGCACGTCCCGGACGTATCGCCGGGCCAGCGGAACCGACTCCGCCACGCCAGGCAGATCCGCATACCACAGCACGCTCCGCGACAAAGCGACTGACACGCCCATGGTCCTCTCTCCGAACTTCGGGCCAAATGTGACGCCACGTCATGTCCGACCCGATCATCTGGTGCATTTGTCGGATTGCTGTCATATCCGCATTGGCAAAATAATTCTGAGGGGTTCCAGATTGGCCAAAGACACGCTTTATTAGTAGGAGAACACCTCGCACAAAGATGTCACGAATAAGCCCAGTCGAATGGGGCTGGGTGTCAATAACCGTCAGAATTTGTCAGTACGCGGTGAGCGTGAAAGCAGGGGCGTACATGGAAAATGATCTCGGTCCGCGTCTTACGCCGGCTCAGCGATTCGGCAGGGAACTCTCGCGCGTCCGCAGAGAAGCGGGCCTGACCCAGGCGCGTCTCGGCAAGCGCCTGGAATGCTCATCCTCACTGGTGGCGCACATCGAGATCGGCGACCGGAATCCCAAGCCCGACTTCGCCGCCCGATGCGATCAGATATTCGGCACAGGCAACCTCTTCGGCCAGCTATGCCGGAACATCACATCCCCCACGGGACCGGAATGGTACGTCCGCTGGGCGGAACAGATCGAGCCCGGCGCGCGAGTCCTGCGCAGCTGGAATCCGCTGCTGGTTCCCGGCCTGTTCCAGACCGAGGCGTACGCGCGGGCGGTCTTCCAAGGCGCCCTGGCCACATCGGAGCAAGAGGTCGAAGACGGCGTCAGCGCCCGCCTGCGCCGCCAGCTAATCCTGGAAAGGGAGAAACCCCCCTCGGTGTGGGCACTCATGGACGAGGGCGTGCTACGCCGCCTCATCGGAAGCCCCGAGGTCATGTACGAACAACTCGACCGCCTGACGTCACTGGCCACCCGCCAGAACATCCTGATCCAGATCCTGGCCCCCGAAGCTCCTTGTACGGCGGGCTGGGCATCGGCCTTCAGCATCGCCGAGTCGGTCAACGCTCCGACCGTGGCATCGGTCGAATCGGCAGGTCGTGGCGAGGTGTCAGCGGAGCACGAGTTCGTCTCCATGATGTGGAATCGATATGACAGGATACGAGCAGACGTGTGCCCGTCCACGCAGTCGCTCGGCATGATCAAGGAAGCACGGGATCAATGGAAACAAAGGATGTGATCAGCGTGGATCTCTCCAAGGCCGTGTGGAAGAAGAGCTCCCGCAGCGCCGACAACGGCGGAGAGTGCGTCGAGGTCGCTGTCAACATCCCGGGAATCGTCGCCGTCCGCGACAGCAAGAACCCCCACGGCCCCGCTCTCACCTTCACCTCCGCCGAATGGCGCGCCTTCCTCGGCGGCGTAAAGCACGGCGAATTCGACGCGAGGGTTTCACCGGGGCAATGACACCGCCGCCCGCCCGACGGCCGCGAACGGGCTGACGTCCAGCCCCTGCGATAGTCCCGGGAGCCGGCGGGCAGGCTCAGCGTTTGCCGCACAGCGCTGCCAAGGCGGCCCACGCCGGACGGTAGGGCGACGTGGGCGGCGGGATCGCGTGCCGGCAACACAGCGAGCTGGTCGTGCGCGCCCGCACGATAAACCCAGCGAGAGCGTAGATGCGCGCTCGCAGCCGGGCATGTAGGCGCATGGGATCGCAGATATTCATGATGCGTTTGATGTCTGGTTCTGCGTTGGCGGGCTGCGGGGTCTTCGCTCAGTCGGAGCGGTTGCTTCACCCGCACTGACAAATTTCGGAGGTACTTGTGCTCAGCACAAGGTGGCCCGCCCCGGCCTTCGCGGCCGCGGCGGTCATCGCCATGCTTGGCGTGACCGTCCCCGCAGCCGGCGCGACGACACACGATTCCAAACCCGATCTCGGCGTCCCCTGCTCGGCCGACGTGGCCCTGCGCGGCTTCACCGACAGCCTGGACAAGACCACGTTCGAGGGCACCCCCGTCGGGGGCTTGTCCGCTTTCGCGCTGCTCCGCGATGACCGCGCCCTGGCCCTCGTGGACAACACCGGCACCGTCCCCGCCCGCCTGTACGAGATCGCCCTCACCCCCGGGAAGAAACCCCTCTCGGCCGAGGTCCGCGACATGACGACGCTGCGGCGGCCGGACGGCGTTCCGTACACCGGCGCCGACTTCGACGGCGAGGGACTCATCATCGAGCCCTACGGCAAGACCGTCCTGGCCAGCTCCGAGACCGAGCCGTCGATCCGGCGGTTCCGGCTCTCCGACGGCCGGCAGGTCGCATCCTTCGACGTGCCGGCCAGGTTCCGGGTCACTCCGGCAGGCGAGGCGCAGGTCAACCAGACCTTCGAGTCGCTTACCGCCACGTCTGACGGCAAGGTGCTGTACGCCGGCATGGAAGGGCCGCTGTCCGCCGACGGCCGCGACGCGGCGGGCTCAGGCCGGCAGCGGATCCTGCGGTATGAGGGCAGCTCCGGCGGCACCTACACCCCGGCCGCCCAGTACGCCTACCGCACCGACCCCGGCCTCGGGCTGGTCGAACTGGTGGCGCTCGGCGACGACCAGCTGCTGGCGCTGGAGCGCGGCTTCACCGCGGGCGTGGGCAACACCGTGCGGGTGTACCGGGTCTCCGCCACCGGCGTGCCGGACGTCTCCGGCGTCGCCTCGCTGGCCACCCTGACCGACCCGCGCGCCTGGCTCGGCAAGCGGCTGCTGGCCGACCTCGTCGACTGCCCGCCGTCCGGGGCGACCGCCAAGCAGCCCCAGCCGAACCCGTTGCTGGACAACATCGAGGGCATGGCGCTCGGCGACCGGCTGGAGGACGACACCCGCATCCTCTACCTGATCTCCGACGACAACAACAGCGCGACGCAGATCACCCGGGTGTACGAACTGAGCGTCCGGATCCCGGACGAGGCGCGGTTGCGGGACCGGGCGTTGCTGTCCGCGACCGACTACCAGCCCGGCCCCGTGTCCGGAACGCAGCTGGCGCCGACCACCGTCAACGGGATCACCCCGCCGTTCCCCGGCCAGCCGATCCCGGGCTTCTCCGCGGTGATCCCGGTCAACCGGGGCTCCAAGTCCGCCAACCGGCTGCTCGCCATGCCGGACAACGGGTTCGGGGCCAAGAACAACTCGGCCGACTTCCTGCTGCGGGCGTACGTCATCGAGCCGGACTACCGGAGCGGCGAGATCGACGTGCGCAGCCACATCAGCTTCCGCGACCCGGACCGCAAGGTGCCGTTCCCGATCGTGAACCAGGACACCCCTGACCGGCTGCTGACCGGGGCCGACTTCGACATCGAGTCGCTGGCCTGGGACGCGAACGGCACCCTGTGGATCGGTGAGGAGTTCGGGCCGTACCTGGTCAACACCGACCGGACCGGCAAGGTGCTGCGGGCGCCGATCCCGCTGCCGGACGGCACGAAGTCTCCCCAGTCGCCCGATCTGGCCCCGGGTGAAAGCCCCACCCTGCCGGCCAGCCGAGGGTTCGAGGCCATGGCCGCCAGCGAGGACGGCTGGACGCTGTACCCGATCCTGGAGGGCGCCAAGACCAACGATCCCGACCAGCGCCGGCGCGTGGTCTACGAGTTCGACGTCCGGGCCGGTGCGTACACCGGTCGCACCTGGTCCTTCCGGGTCGACGACCCGGGGCTCTTCGTCGGCGACGCGTCGGTGCTCGACGGCCGGCGGCTGCTGCTGATCGAGCGGGACAACAACATGGGCCCGAGCTCGCAGATCAAGCGTCTGGTCGTGACCGACCTCGACGCCGCGGGGCCGGACGGCGTGCTGCCCCGCCGCACCGCCGTGGACCTGCTGCGGATCGCCGACCCGAAGGGCGTGTCCACGCCGGCCCGGCCGGGCGAGTACGGGGTCGGGGACCTGTTCTCCTTCCCGCTGCAGTCGGTCGAATCGGTGCTGCCGCTGTCGGGCGACCGGGTCGTGGTGGCCAACGACAACAACTTCCCCGGAAACGACGGGCGCATCCCGGGCCGCGCCGACGACACCGAGGTGATCGTCATCGACGTGCCAGGCCTGCGCGACTGACGAAACCCTGAAGCGCCACCCCCGTCGGACCGGGCAATCCACCGACGGGGGTGAGCGTGATCATCCACGGCCTCGGTTCGCGCCGCGCCCTACGCGCGGCATGGGTGGTTCATCGGCGTCGCGACGATCGGCGTGCTCCTGCGATTGGGTGCGATGCTCGGGTATCGGCCGGCGATCCCCGCTGGTGGACAAGGTCGCGGCGCACAACCCCAGAAGTGATTAACCGCTCGCCACTCCGCCTGTCAGGTGACCGCGCGTATGACGGTGAGCGACGCCCGTGTGCTGGCCCGAGCATTCGTCAGCCGCTGCTCCGCGCCGACCACGCCGGGTTCTTCGAGCATCGCGGCGGCGGCCTCGGCAAGCTCGACCATGGCGGATGCCATCATGTCGGAGGCGTGCCGGCCGTTGGACGTGGTGGCCTCCGCCGACAGTGCCGACGCCGTCTGACTCGCCTTCCTGGCGCGCTTGATCGCATCCTCCAGCCATGCCCGGCGCACCTCCCCAGCGTTGTCCGGCTCGCAGCTGGCGATGGCCTCCACGGTCAGTTCCCCAAGGATGCCCTGGCCGGTCACATACGTGCCTCTGCTGCGTTCTCGCCAGGTCTCTGTTTCGAGAGGGGTGGCTGTGTCTGAGCCGGATACGGTACGCGAGCGTGATCGTCTCGCGAACATGATCGCGCCCACGATCACGCCGCCGACGACTATCCATTCCACCAGGCTCACTATCACTCTCCGTCGAGAACGGCCCGCGGTTCCGCTCTTTGCCGCGGGTGCTTTTCATTAGGCCGCGTCGAGCATGCCGGCAAGTGCTGCCACTCTCCTTCGCGCGTCAGCGAGGGCGAGTCGTTCTCTCTCGACCTCGGCCAGCCCTCCATGCACGATCTGGACCGCATTGCGGTATAGGGAATTGATCCGTTCGTCTTGATCCTGGAGATACTTCAGCTGGCAATGGGCGCACCAGCGGGCGGTGGCTTACCGCCGCGGCTATGGCCGGAAATTCGCGGCGGTCTCGAGAGTGAGATGCACGGCGGCCAGGCGGCAGGGAGGGCCGCTCTGGCCGCCGCGGCCCCCGACGAGGCGATGACCTGCGCGCGAACCCCTTGGTTACCGAGACCGGTTCCTCTTGTTCCTGGAGTTGAGGAAGATGCCTCCGACGGTGGCGGCTCCCAGGATCGACGCCGCCTTGACGATGGCGCTTGACCGTCGGCGCTGCGCGCTCGCGCGTGCGAGCGCGGCGATCAAGCCGGTGACTCCGGTGATGATCGCCACGATGATGGTGGGGTCCATTTCTGCCCTACCTTCCTCAATTGCGCAAAATGCTAGTGGTGGATGGTGCGGAATTGGCGTCGTGCAAGACTGCATTGAGGAGCCGCTTGAAGACCTCCACGGGTGGCTACAGGTAACTCACCTCTGGAGGAGCCGTTCGTCTATCTAGATGTACCTGCGGCCGATGGCGTCTTGTATCCCAGTTTTCTGGGATATCTACGGGCCGGCACCTAGACTTTGGCGCATGAAAGCCGACATGGTCGGGTTCGAACAGAAGCTGGCCCGACAGCACAGTGCTCTTGACGTGCTCAGCGTTACTGCTTCAGAGGTCCTTAACCGGGTGCCCGCTGATGTGTGGTGCACTGTCCTGCTCGACCCCTCCACGTTGCTTGACACTGGCGGCCAAAACGTGGCGGGTTTCCCCGATGAGTACCTCACCCGCCTGTTCGAGATCGAGCATTTAGAAGCAGACGATCCAGGTAACCTGCGCGATCTCGCGAATAGCGCTGCTATGACCAGCCTGCTGAGCCGCTCGACGGCGGGTCGGCTCGATGTCAGCAAGTACTACCAAGAAATCCTGCGTCCGCAGGGACTGGGTGATGAACTACGCGTCGTCATGCGCGACGGCCCCCGTGTCTGGGGAATGATCGTGATGTGCCGCGAATCTGGGGCGGCGCCTTACACGGCCGCGGATGAGGCAGTCGCCGCGCAGGTGAGCCGTCCCGCGACGGTGGCGCTACGGCGCTCTCTGCTCCTGAGCGGGGTGGATGAGGGCAGGATCCCGGATGCGCCAGGGTTCATCGTGGTCGATCGAGACGCGACTGTCCGAACCGCATCGCAAACCGCGCTTTCCTGGCTGGAACTGCTTCAAGACGGAGCCCCGGGTCAGGCCCGCCCCCTACGCGCGGTCATCTCCGCGGCGCGACGGTCTGGGGTAGCGCGTTCTCGCGCCCTCACCCGGTCAGGCCAATGGGTGGCGCTTCAGGCGTGGTCGATGGATCAGAGAGAAGAGCAACTCGTCGCCATCTCCCTCGGCCCACCCGAACCCGGTGAACTCACCGCGGTGATTCTCGGCGCGTACGGCCTGAGCGAGCGGGAGCAGCAGATTACCCAGCAGGCCATGCGTGGTCACTCCACCGAGCGGATCGCCGCGCATCTGAATATCAGCGCTCACACGGTTCAGGATCACCTCAAAAGCGTTTTCGTCAAGACCGGTCTGGGCAGCCGGCGGGCACTCGTCGCGGACATCTTCTTCCGCCACTATCTGCCCTCCTTCGGCGATGGTCCGTTGTCGACCGACGGACGACGTTTCGCTTGAAACACAGGGATAGCCCGACTTTCTGCCGAGCCCGTTATGTGACTCTCCGCACGAGACAACTCCTCCAGGTTCGAGATCAGTGCCAGAGAGTGATCCTCGTCCCCTGCGGGACCTGGCCCACGGGGTTCTGGGAGATCACTCTGCGGCCGCCGACGACCTTGCGGACGCGGACATCGAAGCCCGCGGCCTGGAGTTCCTTACGGGCGTCGTTGACGTCCTTGAAGCGGACGTCCGGGACGGTGACGAAGTCGGGGGCGGCGATGGACGGATCGCGTTCCCAGGGCCAGAACGGGGTGTCGGGGCCCTTGGACACGGTCATGCAGATCTTGGTGGTGGCTTCCATCTCGGCGCCGCCGGCGGGGTCCTGGGCGATCACCGTGCCGGGCGCGGCGTCGTCGGTGACCTCGTTGACGCAGTCGGTGGGGTAACCCTTGCTGGCCAGGAACTGCTGGGCCTGATCGCGCATCATGCCGGTCACGTCGGGCGCGAGGAGCCCGGCGCTGACGACCAGGATGACCGAGGAACCCTTGCGAACGCGCTTGCCGACGACCGGGTCGGAGCGGACCACCAGGCCACGGGCGATCTTGTCGCTGGCGGTCTTGCGGACGCGCGAGACCGTCAGACCGGCTTCGGAGATCCTCAGCCGGGCGTCGGCCTCGCTGAGGTTCTCGGTCTTCGGCACCGGGACGGTCTCCGGACCGGCCGACGCGATGATGGTCAGGACCGTGCCCTTGTCGACCTCCTGGCCGCCGGCCGGCTCGGTCTCCAGGACGATGTCCTTGGCCACCTTGCCGTCGAACCGGGCTTCGCCGATCTTGACCTGGAAGCCGAGGCCGCGGGCCTGCTGCTCGGCCAGCTTCACGTTCTGGCTGACCAGGTTGGGGACCTTCAGGGTCCGCTCCTGCGAGAAATACCACCCGCTGAACGCGATCCCGACCAGCATCACCACGGCGAGCCCGGCGATGAACCAGATCGGCCGCGAGTTCTTCTTCGCGCGCGGCGCGGCGGCGGGCAGGTCGAAGCTGGGCTGGATGGTCGTGTGCTGGACCGGGGCCTGAACGCCGGGGGCCGTGTGCTGCCCGCTGGTGCGGGCCAGGCCGCGATGCGCCTCGACGGCCGCGACCAGCATGGCCGCCGCGTCGGCGGGCCGCCGGTCGGGCTCCTTGGCGGTGGCGGACAGCACCAGCTGGTCCAGCGCGGGAGGCGTCTCCGGCGCCAGCTGCGAGGGGGCGGGCACGGTGTCGTGCACATGCCGGTAGGCCACCGACATGGGCGACTCGCCCTCGTACGGCTGGTGCCCGGTCAGCAGCTCGTACAGCATGATGCCCGCCGCGTACACGTCGGCGCGCACGTCCGCGACGCCCGCCATGACCTGCTCGGGCGACATGTACGCGATGGTGCCGATCATGATGCCGGACTTGGTCTGGTTGCTGGCCTCGATCGCGCGGGCCAGGCCGAAGTCGACGACCTTGACCCGGCCGTCCTCGGTCAGCAGCACGTTCTCCGGCTTGACGTCGCGGTGGATCAGCCCGGCCTGGTGGGCCGCGCCGAGGGCGGCCAGCACCGGGATCATGATCTCCAGGGCTTCCCGGGCGGGGATCCGCCCGCGCTCCCGCAGGACGTCGCGCAGCGTCTTGCCCGGGAAGTACTCCATCGACAGGTACACGTGGTCCCCGTCGGTGCCCTGGTCGAAGACGTGCACCACGTTCGGGTGCGACAGTGAGGCGACGGATTTCGCCTCGCCGATGAACCGACGCACGAACTGCGGGTCCTCGGCCAGCGAGCGGTGCATCACCTTGACGGCGACCATGCGGTCGAGCCGGATGTCCAGAGCCAGGTAAACGGAGGCCATACCCCCCCGGGCGATCCGGGACTCGACGCGATAACGCCCGTCGAGCGTGTGCCCTACGAGTGGGTCGGTTAGCGTCGTGTCCACGGCCCAGAGTTTACGGGTGATTTGCCACCCCCAGAGCGTGGGAATCCCAAACCGAGACCCATAAAAAGCTTTACTGGCTTTTTGGATCGCTCCGGTCACGCGCGGGTGACGACGCTTCAGCGTAGTGGCGGCGGGGGATGCGGCCCGCCAGGCGCGCGCGCCGGCCTGCGCTGACCGCGTCGCGCATGGCGGCGGCCATCAGCTCAGGGCGCCTGGCCCGGGTCACGGCGGTGGCCAGCAGCACGGCGTCGCAGCCGAGTTCCATCGCCAGCGCGGCGTCGCTTGCGGTGCCGATCCCGGCGTCCAGGATCACCGGCACCTGGGCCGACTCCACGATCAGCTCGATGTTGTGCGGGTTGCGCACGCCGAGCCCGGACCCGATCGGCGCGCCCAGCGGCATCACCGCCGCGCACCCGGCCTGCTCGAGCCGCCGCGCCAGGATCGGGTCGTCCCCGATGTACGGCAGCACCGTGAACCCGTCCGCGACCAGCCGTTCCGCGGCGTCGAAGGTCTCGATGGGGTCCGGCAGCAGGGTCCGCTCGTCGGCGATGACCTCGAGCTTGACCCAGTCGGTCCCGAGCGCCTCCCGGGCCAGCCGGGCGGTCAGCACCGCCTCCCCGGCCGTGAAACACCCGGCCGTGTTCGGCAGCACCCGGATGTCCCTGGCCCGCAGCACGTCCAGCACCGACCCCTGGGCGGCCGGGTCGAGCCGCCGCATGGCCACCGTGGTCAGCTCGGTCCCGGACGCCACCAGCGCCCGGTCCAGCACCTCCAGCGACGGCGCGCCCCCGGTGCCCATGATCAGCCGGGACCCGAACTTCTCGCCGCCCAGCACCAGCACATCGTCATCCACGCCCGTCATCCTCCCTGCACCGCCGTCAGCACTTCGATCCGGTCCCCGTCGGCGAGCGCCGTGGAGTCCCAGGCCCCCCGCCGCACCACCTCGTCGTTGACGGCCACCGCCACACCCCGCGTCCGCCCCGTCAGCGCCAGTACGGCATGCGCCACCGAAGCCCCTTCGGGCAGCTCGTGACCGCTGCCGTTGATCGTCACTCGCATCTGTTTCCTCGATCGAATCGGGCCGGGTCGCAGGCGGCCAGGCTCAGGGGCGGCGGAGCGCCGGTGAGCAGGGCGGCGACCGCGTCGGCCGTGATGGGCGAGAGCAGCACGCCCGCCCGGTGGTGCCCCGTCGCCACGTACACGCCGGGCAGGCCGGTGGCGCCGATCAGCGGCAGGTTGTCGGGGGTGCCGGGCCGGAAGCCCGTCCTGGTCTCGGCGAGCTCCAGCTCGGCGATGCCGGGCACCAGGTCGCGGGCGTCCCTGAGCAGCTGGTAGACCCCGCCCGCGGTGACTCTCGGGTCGAAGCCCTGCTCCTCCATGGTCGCGCCGAGCGTGATCTCGCCGTTCTCGCGCGGCACCAGGTAGACCGGCACGCCGTGCACCCAGCCCCGCACGCATCCGGACAGGAAGCCGCGAGGGCCGTGCAGGCGCAGGATCTGGCCCTTGATGGGGCGGACCGGGAGGCCGGGCAGCAACGCCGCGGACCGGGCACCCGAGGCGACCACGATCTGCTCGGCCCGGACGGCGCCCTCCGCCAGCCGTACCAGACCGGACTGGACTTTCACCGCCGGTTCCGGGACGAACGTGGCGCGCGCCCGGGCCAGCGCCGCGCACAGGGCGGGGGCGAGCAGGCGCGGGTCCACCCAGGCGTCGTCGCGGGCCAGCAGGCCGCCGCGCACCGACGGCGCCAGCATGGGTTCGCGCTTACGGCATTCGCGGCCGGTCAGGCGCTCGACCCGCAGGCCCAGCGTCTCCTCGAAGCCGGCCAGGTCGTCCAGCTGGGCCAGGTCGTCGGAGTCGTAGGCGATCTCCAGCGTGCCGTCCGTGCGGTAGTCGACGGTCCGGCCGCTCGCCTCCTCCAGTTCGGTACGGAACGACGGCCACCGGGCCAGCGACTCCAGACCGAGCCGTAACAGCGGCTCCTCGGTGAAGGTGACCTCGCTGACCGGCGCCAGCATGCCCGCCGAGGCGTAGGTCGCGCCACGCCCGGGATCCGGATCCACGACCGCCACCCGCAGTCCTCGCAGGGCGGCCCGCCAGGCGATGGCGAGGCCGACCACACCGGCCCCGACGACGGCCACGTCGAAATCGGTATTCTTGCCACTTTCCGAAACTGCGGATTCAGGCACCGCGCTCCCTTCGCCGGCATTATCCGGATCAGGTGTCATAGCGGTCGAGAACCTGGAGAGTTCTCCTCTCAGCCCGGTCAGCCGGACTCCCGCGCGTCTTACCGCATCAGCCTACTCGGGTCCGCACCCGCAACGCACAACACGCCATTTACATACTGTGCGCGGTACTTACCCAATTTGTTACCCAATCTCCATTGGCGAGTGCCCCCGTAGGCAATCTATGGTCAGGGCGTGGATCACGTCGTGGTGGTGGGAGCCGGCCTGGCCGGTATTCGGAGTATCGAAGCCCTGCGAGCCCACGGGTTCGCCGGCCGCATCACGCTCGTCGGGGAGGAGGCCCATCGCCCCTACGACCGCCCGCCGCTCTCCAAGGCCGTGCTGCTCGGCGCCGCCGACTCCTCGGTGGTCGACTCCGACCTGGACGCGCTGGATGTGACGCTGCGGCTCGGCACGGCCGCCAAGGGCCTGCGCGACGGCGTCGTGGAGACGACCGACGGCGAGCTCCAGTTCGACGGCCTGGTGGTCGCCACCGGGGCCGCCCCGATCCTGCTCCGCGGGGAGGGCCACCAGCACGTCCTGCGGACCATCGACGACGCCCTGGCGCTGCGCGCCAAGCTGCTCCCCGAGACCCGGGTGGCGATCATCGGCGCGGGCTGGATCGGCGCCGAGGTGGCCACCGCCGCCGCCCGCGCGGGCTGCCAGGTGACCGTGGTCGAAGCCGACGACGCGCCGCTGGCCGGCGCCCTCCCGGTGGGCGCCTACACCATCCCGTGGTACGCGGAGGCGGGCGTCGAGCTCCTCCTCGGCACCAAGGTCGGCACGGTCGACCCGGACGGCCTGACCCTGCTCACCGGCGACCGGATCGAAGCCGACGTCGTCGTCACCGGCGTGGGGGTGCGGCCCGCCGTGGCCTGGCTGGAGGGCTCCGACGTGGAGCTCGACAACGGCGTCCTGGTGGACGAGCACCTGCGCACGTTCGCCCCCAACGTGGTCGCCGTCGGCGACTGCGCCAACTGGTGGTCGCGCCGCTTCGGCCGCCGGATGCGGATCGAGCACTGGGACAACGCCCTCAACGGCCCCGACGTGGCCGCCGCCACCCTGATGGGGGAGTCCGCCGTCTTCGACCCGGTCCCCTACTTCTGGTCCGAGCAGTTCAACCACATGGTCCAGTACGCGGGCCACCACGCCGGAGCCCGCATGATCCTGCGCGGCGACCCGGAGCGCGACGCCGGCTGGTCGGTCTGCTGGCTGACCGACGACCACCGCCTCACGGCCATCCTGACCGTCGACCGCCCGCGCGATTTGCTCCAGGGCCGCCGGCTCGTCGAAAGCCGCCAGAGGGTCGACGTGGTACGGCTCGCCGACCCCGGCGTGACCCTGCGTGATTGCACTGTGGCGTAATCGAAGTGTTTCATGGCGCGCGCCATGTGGTAATGGTGGTGGCGTGACGCTTACTGTTGCGCAGATCGACCGAGAGACCGACCAACTGGTGGGGGACTGGCTTCCGCTCTCAACGGTCGCGGAGAAGCTGGGCCTGAGCATCGGCCGGGCCAAGCAGCTCATCAAGGACAAGAAGCTCGTCGGAGTCCGCAGAGGCGGAGGCGAGCCGCAGATCCCGGCGGTTTTCCTGGCCGGAGACGATGTCATCAAGGGCCTGCCCGGCACCCTGACCGTGCTGGCGGACGCCGGATACGGCGAGGTCGAGTCCATTCGCTGGCTGTTCACCAGCGATGACTCGCTCCCCGGCGCGCCCATCGACGCGATCGTGGCGGGCCGCCACACGGAGGTCAAGAGGCGGGCCCAGGCGCTGGGCTTCTAACGCCCGGGCTCCTGACGCCCGGGCTTCTCAGCGCATGACATCGTGGTCGGGTGACCGAAGACTCCAACGAAGACTTCCACAGCGCCCGGCGGCGTCTTTCGCGCGCCCTCCTGTACCTGTGCACCGACGGCAGACGCGACCGCGGCGACCTGGACGAGTTCCTGGACGCCGCGCTCGCGGGCGGGGTGGACATCCTCCAGCTGCGCGAGAAGGGGCTGGAGGCGCGGGAGGAGCTCGCGCTGCTCGAACGGTTCCGCGCGGCCTGCGACCGGCACGGCGCGCTGCTGGCGGTCAACGACCGGGCCGACGTCGCGTACGCGGCGGGGCTGGCCGGGTTCGCGCCCGACGTGCTGCACCTGGGCCAGGACGACCTGCCGGTCCCGGCCGCCCGGGCGATCCTGGGCCCCGGCGTGCTCATCGGCAGGTCCACCCACGCCGAGGCCGAGGCGTCGGCCGCCGCCGTCGAGCCCGGGGTCGACTACTTCTGCTGCGGCCCGATCTGGCCCACCCCCACCAAACAGGGCCGCCCGGCCGCCGGACCCGCTCTGCTCCGCCACGCCGCAGGCCTGCCCCGCCCGTGGTTCGGCATCGGCGGCATCAACCTCACCAACCTCGACGAGGTCCTGTCGTACGGCGTACGCCGGGTCGTCGTGGTCCGGGCCATCACCGAGGCCGACGACCCGAAGGCCGCCGCCGCCGAGTTCAAGCGCCGTCTCAGCCGGGCTTAGAGCGCCTAACAGGATGAGCAGGTCGCCGCGTTACTCGCCGTTATCCGGCGCCGTTCACGCAGGTGACGGTTCTCGCCGCACCGGCGCCAAGAGCGGCGGCGGCATTCTGTTGGGCATTCCTAGCGGGGTGGCCGCGATTGGCCTAGGGGGCCGGGATAGCCGGGTGGCCCGAGGTAGCGCGCGTTAGCCGGGTTCAGGTCCGGCGCGCGGTGGCCGCCACGGCGAGCGCGGCCAGGGCCTCGCGGGCGTCGGCGGTGATGCCGGCCGTCTGGAGGGAGTCCAGCGCGTCGCGGAGGTAGCGACCGATCATGTCCTCGCAGTAGGCCAGCGCCCCGGTGTCCTCGATCACCTCGCGCAGCCGGGCCACCCCCTCGGCGTCCAGCTTCGGGTCGCCGAGCAGGTTCCGCACGTCGTGCGCCTGCGCCTTGGACGCGGCGGCGAGCGTGCGCGCGATCAGCATGGTGCGCTTGCCCTCGCGCAGGTCGTCCCCGGCGGGTTTGCCGGTCTCGACCGGGTCGCCGAACACGCCCAGCACGTCGTCGCGGAGCTGGAAGGCGATGCCCACCTTCTGGCCGTACTCGGCGCAGAACCGGTCGATCCACGGCTCGCGCGAGCGGGCGGCCAGCACCATGCCGAGGCGGAGGGGCTGCTCGACGGAGTATTTGCCGCTCTTGTAGAGGGCCACCCGCAGCGCGCTGTCGAAGGTGTTCTCGCCGTGCGCCTGTTCGAGCAGGTCCAGGTACTGCCCGCTCATCAGCTCGGTGAGCATGTGGTCGAAGACCGGCTGGGCGGCGGCCAGGGAGGCGACCGGCACGCCGCTGGTGCGCCACATCTCGCCGGACCAGATCAGCATCAGGTTCCCGAGCAGGATGGCGGCGCCCTCGCCGAACTGGAGGGCCGAGCCGCTCCACTCCGCGTCCAGGTGCAGCTTCTCGAACCGGCGGTGGGCCGACGGCATGCCGCGGCGCAGGTCGCTGGAGTCCATGACGTCGTCGTGCACGAGCGCGCTGGCCTGGAGCAGCTCCAGGGAGGCCGCCGCTGTGAACACCCCCGGGTCCGCGCCGCCGCCTGCCGCCCGCCAGCCCCAGTAGCAGAAGGCCGGGCGCAGCCGTTTGCCGCCCGCCAGGAAGTCCTCCGCCGCCGACATCACCGCGATCAGGTCGGGATCGTCGAACGCGGGGCGCTGCCGGTCGAGGAACCGCTGCAGCGCGCGGTCCACATCCGGGCGGATGAGCTCCAGCGGACCCGTGACTTTTGTCATGTATGAGAGGGTATCTTCCATTGATCCTTATCCCCTTCCCCCGGGGCGGATGGGACTTAAGATCATGAATGAGACATTGTGGATCTCTGTTTCCCGGGACAGGCCTGTAACCTGTGGGGTATGTCTCTAGGTCTTCCGTCGCGATTGCCTGACCGTGTTCCGACGGTCAAGGACCTGCTCGCCGCCGGCGAGCGGTCGTTCTCGTTCGAGTTCTTCCCGCCGAAGACCGACGAGGGGGAGCGGCAGCTGTGGCGGGCGATCCGGGAGCTTGAGGCCCTGCGCCCGACCTTCGTCTCGGTGACGTACGGCGCGGGCGGCGGGAACCGGGATCACACGGTGTCCATCGTCGAGCGGCTCGCGCACAGCACGACGCTCACGCCTGTGGCGCATTTCACCGCCGTCAATCATTCCATTCGGGAATTGCGGCATTTGGTGGGGCGATTCGCGGACGCCGGAGTGCGGAACATCCTGGCCGTGCGGGGAGACCCGCCGGGGGATCCGATGGGGACCTGGGTACGGCATCCGGAAGGCGTGGAGTATGCGGAGGATCTTGTCCGGCTGATCCGGCAGTCGGGGGAATTCTGCGTTGGTGTGGCGGCTTTCCCGTACAAACACCCGCGGTCGGCGACGATCGAGTCGGACACCGAGCAGTTCGTCCGTAAATGCCGTGCAGGCGCTGATTACGCCATCACCCAGATGTTCTTCAAAGCCGACGACTACCTCCGGCTGCGGGACCGGGTGGCGGCCAAGGGCTGCTATACGCCGATCATTCCCGGCATCATGCCGGTGACCCAGATGAGCACGATCGCCCGCTCGGAACAGTTGTCAGGCGCGCCCTTCCCGCCCGAGGTGGCCGCGCGGTTCGAGGCCGTCGCCCACGATCCGGAGTCGGTGCGCCGTCTGGGCATCGAACACGCCGCGGAACTCTGCCAGACCCTGCTGGACGAGGGCGCTCCCGGCATTCACTTCATCACCTTCAACCGCTCCAGCGCGACCCGCGAGGTCTTCCAAGCGCTGGTGCCCGCGATCGTGTAGGCATCCTCTAGCGCGGTGTCCACAAACCTTCGGTCGCAGTGCCTCACCGACCTCGGCGATCGCGACGCTCCGAGCCGGTGAGCGTTGCTGGACACCGCACGAGGCGAGGGTCTAGGGGAGGGGGAGTCGCGTCCCGGCGATCGCGTACGTCTCGTACCCGCCGGGGAAGACGAACTCGGTCATCAGGTCGAGGAAGCCGACGCTCCGGTAGAGATGCCGGGCCGCCGTGGGCGCGTCATGGGTGGACAGCACGGCGGTCCGCTCGGTCCGGTCCGCGCAGATGGCCTTGATCATCGCGCGCCCGATGCCCTTGCCCTGGAAGTCCGGCCGGACGTGGATCTCGGCCAGCTCCAGCGCGTTCCCGAACCAGTCGTCCGCGATCACCGGCCCCGCCCGCTCGAACAGCGCCCGCCGCACCACGTCGTGCCACCACTGCCCCTGCGCCCCCCGGAATCCGTAGGCGAACCCTACGATCTCCGGCGCCGCCGCGAACACGCACACGAAATCCGGATAAGTCGCGTGATTGCGCATGATGGCCATGCGCCCGGAGAGCTGATCAGGCGGCGGCCGCATCGCCGCCGTGTAGATGTCGATCACGGCATCCAGCGCCGCGACGAACGCATCCGCTCCATTTCGCCGCAATTCGATCACAGCTAGCCACCCTAGCAGTGCCGCGCGCTATGGCCGATCCGGCTGGTCCTAGTAAAGCAAGCAATTGCTTGACATCGCGCGGCGCTGCCTTCTAAGGTCGAGATGTCCGTAGGGACGGTGTTTCCGCCCTAACCAGGACGCCTCGATCTGCTGGTGCAATGAAATCGATCACCGATTTGGAAGTGCTCGGGATGGTTGCTGTGACGCATGAGCATGTGTCTGGTGAGTTGTTCCGTTCGGTGTTCCGCCACCACCCGGCGGGGGTCACCGTGGTGACGTTCGAGTCGCCGGGCGGTCCGGTGGGCTTCACCGCGACCTCGGTCGTCTCGGTGTCGCTCGTCCCGCCGCTGCTGTCGTTCGCGATCGCCCACACCTCCTCCAGCCTGGAAGCGCTTTCCCAGGCCGACACCGCGCTCGTGCACTGGCTGGAGGCCGGGCAGTCACACCTGGCCAACCGGTTCGCGCGCAGCGCGGACGAGCGCTTCAGCGACCCGGAGTCGTGGACCCCGCTCCCGTCCGGCGAGCCGTTGTTACGCGGGGTGGGAACCTGGGCGAGGTGCCGCCTGGCCGAGCGCTTCCAGGCGGGCGATCACACGATCGTCATCGGGCTGGTCGTGGAGGCCCAGGTGGACGGGGCGGGCGACAACGCCCCGCTGGTCTACGCGGACGGCCGCTACCACGAGATCACCCCGATCACCCCACGCCTCAGCCCGCGCTGACCAGCTCAGCCGAGGTCGCGGCGCGGATACCGCTCGAACCGCTCCGGCAGCGGGGAGGCCGGGTGGGTCGCGGCCCCGGCCACCCGCACCTGGCGGGTGTCCAGCAGCCAGCCCGCTCCCGAGCGGGCCAGCGTGTCGACGTACCGCCCCCAGATGTGCAGCTGCTCGCCGTTGGCCGCGCTCTCGTGCCAGGCGTACACGTAGCTGACGGCCGACGCGGCGTCGCCGGACAGCTCCACCCGGATGTTGGACAGGTGGTGGTTGGTGGCGCGATAGCGCCCCAGCCGGTCGGCGAAGAGGGCGCGCAGCGACTCCCTGCCGGTGAACACCGCGCCGTTGCCGTAGTCGAAGGAGGCGCCCTCGGTGAAGATGCTGGCCAGCTCGTCCACCTCGGCCCGGTCCACCAGGTCGCAGTAGGCCAGCAGCACCTCGGTGACGGCCTGCCTGTCGGCCGCCTCCCGCCAATCGTTCATCGGGCCACCTCTCGCTTTCCCTCGTCCGCGAAGCCGCGGAGGATGTCGCTCAGCCGGTCGTCCTCGACCGGCCACGGGTAGTAGGACGAGATCCGGTCCAGCCGCCCGCCGAACCGCTCGGCGCAGAGCTTCGGCATCTCCTCGGGCCGTCCCAGCACCGCGATGTGCCCCAGCAGCGTGTCGTCGATCAGGTCGCCCATCCTGGTCCACTCGCCCGCCCGGGACAGCTCGCGCAGCTCGGGCTGCAGCTCCTCGTATCCCACGCTGGCCAGCACGCGCCGGTAGGCGGGGGTGGAGGCGTAGAACGCGATCTGCTCCCTGGTCTTGCGCTTCATCGCCTCGAACTGCTCCTCGGTGTCCCCCATCACCATGAAGATGGGGCAGTAGAGCGACACCCGCGACCGATCGCGCGAGGCCGCGGCCAGGCCGCGCTCCAGCGCGGGCAGGGTGACCTCGTCCAGGTAGGCCGCGGTGGTCACGCCGTGCAGGATCAGGCCGTCGCACAGCTCCCCGCCCAGCTCGGTCATCCGATCCCCGACGGCGGCGATCATCACGGGGATGGGCAGCTCGTGCCGGTCCGGCGTGAACACCGGCGACATCAGCGTGTGCCGGTAGTAGGGCCCCTCGTAGTTCAGCTTCGTCCCGGTGCGCCACGCGCTCCAGATCGCGTCCAGCGCGGTGAGGAAGTCGCGCATGCGCGCCACCGGGCTGCCCCACGGCATCGAGAAGCGCCGCTCGACGTGCGCCCGCACCTGGGTGCCCAAGCCCATCACGAAGCGCCCGCCGGACAGCGCGGCCAGATCCCACCCCAGGTACGCGGTGGACATCGGGTTGCGCGCGAAGGCCACCGCGATGGCCGTGCCGACCGTCGTCCCGCTGGTGGCCATGAGGGCCGCCTGCGACTGCAGGAAGGCGTCGGTCACGCTCTCGCTCGCCCACACGCCGTCGAAACCGGCCCGCTCGGCCCACGCCGCGGCCGGGCCGCAGACGGCGGCGGAGGAACCGATCAAACCAAGGTCGATCTTCATCGGGCGTCCTTCGGTAGTCCCAGCACGCGCTCGCCCACGGCGTTGCGCATGATTTCGTCGGTGCCGCCGCCGACCCGCAGGCCGGGCAGCCCGAGGATCAGCTCCGACCAGGCGTAGGTGCCCCACTCGCCGGTGTCGGCGACCAGGGCGGCGCCGAGCGCGTCCGCGGCGATGTCCCCGGCCCGGCGCAGCAGGTCGGTGAGGATCAGCTTGGTGACGGCCAGTTCGGGGCCGGGGACCCCGCCGCTGAGCATCCGGGCCGTGGTCTCGCGCGCCGCCCAGCTCCTGATGTGCAGGTCGGCCAGGGCGTCGCGGATCCGCGCGTCCCTGGCCGCGCCGGTGTGCCTGGCCAGGTCCACCAGGCGGGCCAGCAGTTCCTCGTCGAGCCCGCTCTCCAGGCCGATCGCGCCGCGCTCGTTGAGCAGCACGTCCACCACGACCCGCCAGCCCTGGTCCACCTCGCCGAGGCGGTGGTCGTCGGGCACGTACACGTCGGTGAGGAACACCTCGTCGAACGAGGCGCCACCGGTCAGCTGCCGGATCGGGCGGATCTCGACGCCGGGCGCCCGCATGTCGACCAGGAAGGTGGACAGCCCGGCGTGTTTGGGCGCGTCGCGGTTGGTCCGGGCGATGCACAGTCCCAGGTCGCTGTAGTGGGCGCCGGAGCTCCACACCTTCTGCCCGTTGAGGACCCACCCGTCGCCGCGCCGCTCCGCCCGGGTGGTCAGACCGGCCAGGTCGGAGCCCGCGCCGGGTTCGGAGAAGAGCTGGCAGGCGAGGAGGCCGGCGGTTCTGAGGCGGCGCAGGTAGGTGGTCTTGAGGAAGTCCGAGCCGTGGGTGAGGAGCGCGGGGCAGAACGTCGAGACGCTGAACCGGGTGTAGCCGTCGTCGGGGAGGTCGTACTGCGATTCCAGCTCGCGGAACGCGGTCGCGTACGGGGTGGGCAGCTCGCGCCCGCCGTAGGCGGCCGGGCCGTTGATCCAGGCCAGCCCGGCCCGGTCGAGGGCGGCGCGGTAGTCCTTGAGGCGGGCGATCTCCTCCTGCTCGCCCTCGGCCCGCTCGGCGACCACCGAGACCCGGTCGTCGCCCTGGCCCCAGACCGGGCGGCCGGTCCCGCCGGAGCGGCGGGAGGTGTAGGAGTCGAGGAATTCGGCCGCCTCGCGGTGGAACTCCTCCTCCGATAGCCGGTTCATGGTCCTCCAGGTCGGTCGGGCGGCTGTTTGCTCTCGCCGTCCGGGTCTGGCTATGCTAGCAAAGCAATCGCTTGATTTACACGCTCACGGGACGCGTACCAGGACCAAGAGGAGCCTTGATGAGCGGAATCACCTCTTACGGTGTGTACGTCCCGGCGTACCGGCTGGACCGGGGGGAGATCGGCGCCTCCCTCGGGCTGCCGGGGCTGAGCGGTGCGCGCGCGGTGGCCGGGCACGACGAGGACAGCACCACGCTCGCGGTGGAGGCGGCCCGGCGCGCCCTGCGGCGCGCGCCCGGATTCCCGGCCGCCGAGCTGTGGTTCGCCAGCACCCGCCCCGCCTACCTGGAGCGCGGCAACGCCGCCGCGATCGCCATGGCGCTCGGCCTGCCCGAGGAGCTGGCGGCCTTCGACGCGGGCGGCGCCATCAGGTCCGGCGCGGGCGCCCTCCGGGCGGGCCTGCGCGGCGATGGAGCCGTCGTCGCGCTGGCCGACCTGAGATACGGGCTGCCCGGCTCGGAGGACGAGCTGCTCGGCGGCGACGCGGCCGCCGCCTTCACCATGGGGGACGATCCCATCGCCGAGCTGCTGGGCGGCGCGTCCCGCACCATGGAGCTGCTGGACCGCTGGCGGGTTCCCGGCGCGATCCGCACCAGGACCTGGGAGGAACGTTTCGGCGTCGAGGACTACCTGGAGGCCGTCGAGGCGGTGACCGCGGCGGCGGCCAAGGAGGCGGGGCTGGAACCTGACGAGATCGACCACGTCGTGATCAGCGGTCCGCACGCGCGGGCCGTGCGGGAGGCGCGCCGCCGCTTCGAGCCGGCCCGGCTCGCGGCCGGGCTCACCGCCGACGCCGGCTACGCGGGCGCGGCGGACTTCGGCGTCCGGCTCTGCGCCGCGCTGGACCAGGCCGAGCCGGGGCAGACCATCCTGGCCGTGCTGGCCGCCGACGGGGCCGACGCGTTCGTGTTCCGCGCCACGCCGAAGCTGGCCGCCTACCGGGCGGCCGTCCCGCCGGAGCCCCGCGCGGTGCTCCCGCTCCGCTACGCCGAGTACCTCACCTGGCGGGGCCTGCTCGACCGGGAGCCGCCGCGGCGTCCGGAGGCCAAGGCCCCCGCCCCGCCCGCCTCCTGGCGGAACATGCGCTGGAAGTTCTCCTTCACCGCGGCCCAGTGCGCCGCCTGCGGCACCAGGAACCTGCCGCCGCGCCGGGTCTGCCTCGGCTGCGGGGCCGCCGACCGGGGTGAGCCGGTGTCCCTGCGCGACCTGCTCGGCACCGTGGCGACCTTCACCGACGACTGGCTCTCCGAGTCGGTGCAGCTCCCGGCCAAGGCGGTGGCCGTGGACTTCGACGGCGGCGGCCGGTTCGAGTTCGAGATGACCGACGCCCCCGGGCGCGAGGTGGCCATCGGGGACCGGGTGGAACCCGTCTTCCGGCTGGCCGGCGTGGCCGCCAACGAGATCCGCAACTACATCTGGAAGGTTCGCCCCCACGAGGAGGAGTCCTGATGCCCGCCCACGCCCTGAAGAACCCGGTGGCCGTCGTCGGCATGAGCTGCACCCGATTCGGCGAGCTCTGGGACAAAGACGTCGACGACCTCCTGGTCGAGGCGACCCTCGGCGCCGTGGGGAGCGTGCCAGGACTGGAGCTCGGCGACGTGGACGCCTTCTGGCTCGGCACGATGACCTCCGGCGTCTCCGGCCTCACCCTGACCCGGCCGATGAACATCGCCGACCGCCCGGTCACCCGGGTGGAGAACATGTGCGCCACCGGCTCCGAGGCGTTCAGGAACGCGTGTTACGCCGTGTCCTCAGGGGCGTACGACACGGTCATGGCTGTGGGCGGCGAGAAGCTGAAGGACTTCGGCTTCTCCGGCCTGGAGATGCCCAGCGTGCCCGGCGACGGCACGCCCGCCAACCTCAGCGCGCCCGCCATGTACTCGATGATCGTGCCGTCCTACGCGCGCCGGTACGGGATCTCCGAGGAGCAGGTCAAGGAGGCGATGACCCACATCGCCTGGCGGAACCACGCCAACGGCGCGCTGAACCCGCGCGCGCAGTTCCGCAAGAGCGTGCCGAAACAGGTCATCGCCCGCGCCCCGGCCATCGCCGGGCGGCTGAGCGTCTTCGACAGCTCCGGGGTCGCCGACGGCGCCGCGGCGGCGGTCATCGTCCGGGCCGAGGACGCCCGCAAGTACACCGACCGCCCGCTGTACGTGCACGCGCTCGCGCTCAGCGCCGGTGCCGCGACCGGGCGCAACGACGACCGGTACGACTACTCCGACCTGCCCGAGGTGGTCAACTCCAGCCGGGTGGCGTACGAGCAGGCCGGGATCACCGACCCGGCCACCCAGATCTCGCTGGCCGAGGTGCACGACTGCTTCACGCCGACCGAGCTGGTGCTGATGGAGGAACTCGGTTTCTCGGCTCGCGGCCGGGCCTGGGAGGATGTGCTGGCCGGGCGCTACGACCTGGGCGGCGCGCTGCCGGTCAATCCCGACGGGGGCCTGAAGAGTTTCGGTCATCCCGTCGGCGCGAGCGGGCTGCGCATGCTGTTCGAGATGTGGCTGCAGTTCCGGGGCGAGGCCGGGGAACGTCAAGTAGCCAATCCCGGGTTCGGCCTGGTGCAGAATCAAGGAGGCAGTCCCGGCGCGCTCGTGAGCGCCGTCTCGATCGTGTCGGATCGAGCGCCCTGAGCCACCGGGGCGAACACGCCCGATTTCCCTGACCGTTGTTCAGTTGAGGTAGGACACTCGATGACCCCTCCAGGAAAGACCACCAAGAGCGCTACCGGGAACCGGCGCAAGTCGACCGGGTCGCCCATCGGGCAGGCGCGCAAGGAGAGCGTCCTGCTCGCCGCGGCCAAGGTCTTCGCCGAGAAGGGCTTCTCCAGCGCGACGGTGCGCGACGTGGCGGACGAGGCGGGCATGCTCTCCGGCAGCCTCTACTACTACTTCGACTCCAAGGAGGCGATCGTCGAGCAGGTGCTCCTGGACTACCTGGACACGGTGATCAGGGAGTACCGCGCCGCGGTCGCGGACGCGGCGGGTCCCGCCGAGGCGCTGCGGGAGCTGATGGCGCGGGCGCTGCTGAGCGTGGCCCGCAACCGCTACCAGGTCCTGATCCTGCAGAACGACTGGCACTACGTGCAGGACTTCCCGAGTATCTCCCGCGGCCAGAACGAGATCGCCCAGATCTGGATGGACGTCATCGACGCCGGCATGGCCGGGGGCGTCTTCCGGAAGGAGTTCAGCGCGCGGATGGTGTACCGGACCGTGATGGGCGCCGTGCAGGCCATCATCCGCTGGTTCGACCCTGACGGGCCCATCACCATCGACGAGATCATCCACATCGAGACCGAGCTGCTCCTGAACGGGGTGAACGTCCCGGCTCCTTGAGCCGGGGCCGCCCCCGGCAGGGGCCGCGGCCTGGTCCAAGATTGAAGCAATTGCTTGCTCGGCAGTACGAAAGGATCCGCATGAGGGAGGACGCGGCGCTCCGCGCCGAGTTCGGGGCGACCGTTGGCCGGTTCCTCGACGCCCGCAGCCCGGTCGCGGTCAGCCGGGACTCCCTCGGCGGGCCGGGCGAGCCGCTGTGGCGGGCGCTCGCCGAGGAGCTGGGCCTGCCCGGCCTGCTGCTGGACGAGCGGGCGGGCGGCCAGGGCGGATCCATCGCCGACCTGGGGGCCGCCCTGATCGAGGCCGGCCGGGTCGGGCTGCCCGCCTCGCTCCTGGTCACGGCCGGGCTGGCCGTGCCGCTGCTGGCCAGGTCCGGCGCCGAGCCGGGCCGCGGCCTGCTGGCCGAGATCGTGGCCGGGCGCGCGGTGGTGGCCCTGGCCCTGCACGAGGACAGCGCCGGGGTGGCGCTGGACGCGCCGGGGACCGAGGTGGAGCCGGGGGACGGCGAGTGCCGGATCTCCGGGCGCAAGCGGTTCGTCGCGGCCGGCGAGGCGGCGACCCACTTCATCGTGCTGGCCCGCACCGCCCTGGTCCTGGTCGAGCGCGGCGCGGACGGCCTGCTGGCCGAGCCGATGCGGGCCCTGGACCACGGCCGGGGCCTGGCGATCCTGACCATGGACCAGACCCGCGGGCAGGTGCTGGCGGAGGGCGCGCGGGCGCGTGAGCTGGCCGAGCGGGCGTTCACCGAAGGCGCGCTGCTGACCGCGGCGGACGCCCTCGGCATCGGCGAACGATGCCTGGGGCTGGCCGTCGACTACGCCAAAACCCGCACTCAGTTCGGCCGCGCCATCGGCTCCTTCCAGGCGATCAAGCACAAGCTGGCCGACATGTACGCGGAGACGGCCACCGCCAGGTCGGCGGTGGAGCGCGCGCTCGACCAGGCCGCCGCCGGGGAACCGGGCTGGGAGCTCACCGCCTCCATGGCGAAGGCGCGCGCCGGTGACGCCGTGCTGCACGTGGTCAGGGAGGCCATCCACGTGCACGGCGGGATCGGGTTCACCTGGGAGCACGAGCTCTCCCACCACTTCCGGCGCGCGCTGACCGGCTTCGCCCTCTTCGGCACCCCCGCACACCACCGCGACATCGTCGCCCGCGCCCTCGGAGTGTAGCCATGTCCGACATCCCGTCCAGCGTCGTGCTGCGCGAGGTGGGCCCGCGCGACGGGCTGCAGAACGAGGCCCCGGTGCCCGCCGCGCGCAAGGCCGAGCTGATCGCGGCGCTGGGCACGACCGGCCTGTCCCGCATCGAGGCGGTGGCGTTCGTGCACCCCAAGGCCATCCCGCAGATGGCGGACGCGGCCGAGGTGTGGGCCGCGGTGGCGCCCGCCCCCGGTGTCGGGTACTCGGCGCTGGTGCCCAATCTGAACGGCGCGCGCCGCGCGCTGGCCGCCGGCTTCACCGACCTGGAGGTCGTCGTGTCGGCCTCCGAGACGCACAACCTGCGGAATGTGAACCGCACCCCGGAGCAATCACTCGACGGGATCGCCGAGGTGATCGACTTCGCCCACCGCAGCGGCGCGACCTGCCAGGTGATCGTCGCGACCGCGTTCGGCTGCCCGTACGAGGGCGAGGTGCCCGCCGAGCGCGTCGCCGCGTTCGCCCTGCGCGCCGTCGCCGACGGGGCCGACTCGGTGTGCTTCGGCGACACCACGGGGATGGGCTCGCCACCCCGGGTCCGGCGGCTGACCGGCCTCTTCCGCGACCAGGCCCCCGATAGCCGCCTCGCCCTGCACCTGCACGACACCCGGGGCACCGGCCTGGCCAACCTGGTCGCGGGCCTGGAACTGGGCGTGGCCGAGTTCGACGCCAGCGTGGGCGGCCTCGGCGGCTGCCCGTACGCGCCGGGGGCCACCGGCAACATCGCCAGCGAGGAGGCGGTCTACTTGCTCCAGGAAATGTCCGTGCACACGGGCGTGGATCTGGAGGCGCTGCTGGAGGTCGCCGCCCTGGCGCAGGAGATCGTCGGCCGCGAGCTGCCGTCCCGGCTGCTCAAGGCGGGCCCGCGGACACGGTTGAGTGTGTGAACGGAGATAAGGCATGCCTTTGGACCCCGGCTACATCGGCAGTACGGTAGGCCCTTTCACGACCGAGTGGACCGCCCGCGAGACGCTGCTCTACGCGCTCGCCGTGGGCGCGGGGGCGCAGGAACTCCAGTTCACCACCGAGCACAGCGCCGGGATCGCGCAGCAGGTCATCCCGAGCTTCGCCGTGCTCCTCGGTTACCACGGCGGGCTGCCGGAGATCGGCACGTACGACCCGGGCAAGGCCGTACACGCCGAGCAGCACTTCGAGCTGGAACGCCCGCTTCCCCCGGAGGGCCGGGCGGTGTCCACGGTCACCGTCACCGACATGTGGGACAAGGGCAGGGACGCGCTGGTCTGGACCGAGACCCGGACGGCCGACGCGGCGACCGGGGACCCGCTCGCGGTCGCCCGCTCCTGCGCCTACCTGGGCGGGGCGGGCGGCTTCGGCGGGGAGCGCGGGCCCCGCACGGAGTGGTCGCCGCCGGACCGCGAGCCGGACGCCGTGATCCGCCTGGCGACCCGGCCCGACCAGGCGCTCCTCTACCGGCTTACGGGCGACCGTAACCCGCTCCACTCCGACCCGGCCTTCGCCGCCAGGTACGGCTTCGCCCGGCCGATCCTGCACGGCCTGTGCACCTACGGCTTCACCGCCCGCGCCATCGTGAACGGGCTCTGCGACGGGGACGCCACCCGGCTACGCGGGATGTCGGGGCGCTTCTCGCGGCCGGTGCTCCCGGGGGAGACCCTCACGGTGGCGCTCTGGCGGGACGGCGCCGAGGTGCGCTTCCTGACCTCGGCCGACGCCGGCACGGTCATCGACCGGGGCGGCGCCGTCCTGGCCGGACCGTGACCGAAAAGCAGCCGCCGACCCCTTGCCTGTCCGTTCTCACCTCACACATAATCAAGCAGTTGCTTTAAAAGCAAGCATTTGCTTTACAGCATCGGGGGTCCGGATGTCAGGGCCTTAACCCAGGAGGGTGCATCGTGTCTCGTCAAACCACCACATGGAGAGGAACACGCCTGGCCGTCGTCAGCGCCGCGCTCTCCGCCGTCATGATCCTCGCCTCGTGCGGCTCGTCCGGCGACGACGCCCCGGGCGCGGCGGCCGAGGGCCAGGTCTACAAGGTCGGCTTCCCCGCGCTGCTCACCGGCGCCGCCGCGTTCGCGGGCAAGCCCATCGTGCAGGGCGCGCAGGTCGCCGTCGAGGAGATCAACCAGACCGCGTTCCTCGGCCAGGGCGCGACCGTCGACCTGAAGGTGGAGGACATCAAGTCCGACCCGGCCAAGGCGATCGCCCTCTACCGCCAGTACGCCACCGAGGGCGCGGCCGGAGTGCTCTGCTGCGGCCTCTCCAACGAAGCCGGGGCGCTGGCCCCCGTCATCCGGCAGAGCAAGGTGCCCGCCATCGTCACCTCGGCGATCCTGGACGGGCTCGCCTCCCCGCCGCACCTGTTCCGCCCCGTCGTCCTGCCCTCCTCCCCGGGCGGCGTGTACGACAAGTTCGTCGACAGCATGGCGAAGGCGGAGGCGTACAAGACGGCCGTCGTGGTCGTCAACGGCGACGTGGACGCCATGGTCGCCGACGGCAAGGTGTGGCAGGCGGCGCTGGAGCGCAACGGCGTCAAGGTGCTGGAGACCATCGCCGTCGGCTCCGCCGACCGGGACTTCACCGCCACCGCCACCCAGATCGAGGCCCAGACCCCGGACGTGGTGGTCGCCAGCACCCTGGGCACGCCCACCGCGCTGCTGGCCCGCTCGCTCCGCGACCGCGGCTACGACAAGCGCATCCTGTCCAGCTACGGCGCCTCCGGGCCCGCCCTGTTCGACGCCGGCGGGGCCGGGCTCGCGGGGCTGGCCTTCGCGACCCCCTTCGCCGCCGACCATCCCGTCAACGACACGGCCAGGAAGTTCACCGAGCGCTACCGGGCCAAGTTCAACACGGCCCCCGACATGTTCGCCGCCCAGGGCTACACCGCGATGTGGCTGCTGGCCATGGGCCTGAAGAACGCGGGCCCGGGCGCGGCCCCCGAGGCGGTCGGGCAGGGTCTGGCGAAGGTCGCCACGCAGGAGTCCGTCTACGGCGGCCTCCGATACGAGGGCGGCCAGGCGATCCTCGAATCGCCCGGCGTCTACCTGGAGTGGACCGCGGACGGCAAGTTCAGCGCGCTCAGCAACGGCTGAACGGCGGAAGGACATCCTGGTGGAGTTCGGCATAGCGTGCGACATCACCACCGTGGGACCGGGCCTGCTCGGCGAGATCGAGGCGGCCGCCGAGGCCGCCGAGCAGGCGGGGTTCGCCACCTGGTGGGCGAGCGGCGACCGTGAGCAGGCCGTCTCCGGCGGGCACGACGCGGTCCTGGCGTTGCAGTGCGTGGCGCGGGCGACCGAAGGGCTCGGGCTCCGGCTCAGCGGGGACGTGCTCTCCGCGCGCAGCCCCGCCGTGCGGGCCAAGCAGCTCGCGACGCTGGACTGGTTCAGCGACGGCCGGCTGGAGTACGGGCTCGACCTGGGTGCCGTGCTCGACCAGGACTCCGGCGAAACGAATCCGCGGACGGCGGCGGAGCACCTGGCCGCCATGCGGGCCCTGTGGTCGCAGCCGCGGGCGGCGTTCGAGGGCGAGCGGGTCGCGTTCCGCGGCGCGATCGCCCTCCCCCGCCCGGCGGGCGGCGGCCTGAAGGTCCACGTCCGCCACGGTGACCCGGCCGTCCTGCGGATGCTCGCCCGGCACGCGGACGGCTGGCTCGGCTGGCTGGTCCCGGCGGACGAGCTGCCCGCCGCGCTCGCCGGGCTCGCGGCGGCGCTCGGCGAGGCCGGGCGGCCCGCGGTGGAGGTCAGGCGCACCTGGCTGGTTCCCGGTGACGAGTTCGCCCAGGCCAGGGACATAGTGTCCGCGGATCCCTCGCTGGGCGTGGACGAGCTGGTCGCGGTGTTCGGCACGCTGCCCGCGCCCGAGCGGGTGCGGGCCCTGATATGAGCTCTCGGAAAGGAGCGGCGATGCGGGTCGGCCTGGTTGACCTGTTCGACGGATCGGCGCAGCGGGACCTGGCCTACCTGCGCGCGTTCGCGCGGACGGCCGAGGAGGCCGGTTTCTCCTCGCTGTGGCTGCCCGAGCACCTGGTCTTCTTCGAGGAGTACGACTCCGCCTACCCCTACCCGGCCGCGCCGAACCCGGCCAACCCCGAGGTGGCCGAGGTGCACACCTACGGCGCGGGGTCCGCGCCCCGGGTGGAGGCGGCCCAGGAGCAGGGCCTGCTCGACGTGCTCCAGACGGCCGCCGAGCTCTGCCGTCACACCACGCGGCTGCGCGTCGGCTCCTCGGTGCTGCTGCTGCCGCTGCGCGACCCGCGCCTGCTCGTCCGCGAGCTGGCCACGCTCGACCTGCTCACCGGCGGGCGCTTCGACCTGGGCGTCGGGGTCGGCTGGTCGGCGGAGGAGTACGCCGCTGCCGGGGTGCCCTTCGCCGAGCGCGGCGCGCGCTTTGAACGCAACCTGGCCGCAATCTCCGAACTGTGGGCTGGCGAGGGCATGCCCGGCACCGGTCGCCCGCTGCCTCGCGTGCTGGTGGGCGGTCAGTCCAGGCCCGCTATCCGCCGCGCCGCCAGGTACGCCACCGGCTGGTATCCCTGGAACCTCACCACCGGCGACTTCGCCCGCCACCTGGCCGAGATCGAGGCCGGCCTGCGCGAGCACGGCCGATCCCGCGCCGACTTCCACGTCATCGCCGGGCTCCGCTTCCACGGCGCCGTCGCCGACCTGCGCCCCGCCGTGGAGCGGTACCTGGAACTCGGCGCCGACAGCGTGAACCTCTCCCTGCGCATGACCCCCGCCACCTACCCGGACACGATGCGCGAGGTCTCCCGCGCGCTCGGGCTGGCCGCATGAACGTCGAGGAGTTCCGCGCCCAGGCTCGGGACTGGCTGGCCGAGCACGTCCCGCGCGAGCCGCTCGGCTCCTGGACCAGCCCCGAGGGGTTCGCGCGGCACCGCGCCTGGGAGCGCGTCCTGTTCGAGGGCGGCTACGCGGCGGTCGACTGGCCGCGGGAGTACGGCGGGCGCGGCGCCGGCCTCTTCCACACCATCGCCTTCGCCGAGGAGTACTACCGCGCGAAGGCGCCCGCCCGGGTCAACATGGGCGGCCTCTACCTGCTCGGCCCGATCCTCATGCGGTACGGCACGGCGGAGCAGCGCGGCCGCTGGATTCCCCGCCTGCTGTCCTGCGCGGACATCTGGTGCCAGGGCTTCAGCGAGCCCGACTCCGGCTCCGACCTGGCCTCGCTCCGCACCCAGGCGGTCCGCGAGGGCGAGGAGTTCGTCGTCAACGGCCAGAAGACCTGGACCTCGTTCGGCGGCTTCGCCGACTGGATCTTCGCGCTGGTGCGCACCGACCCGGAGGCGGGCCGGGAGAACAAGCACCGGGGCATCACCTTCCTCTGCGTGGACCTGCGCTCGCCCGGCGTCGAGGTGCGCCCGCTGGCCATGGTGGACGGCACCAAAGGCTTCGCCGAGGTGTTCTTCACCGACGTCCGGGTGCCCGTCGCGAACGCGGTGGGGGAGCTCGGCGAGGGCTGGCGGGTGGCCATGTCCACGCTCGGCTTCGAGCGGGGCGCGGTCTTCGGCGACCACGCCAAGTACTCCGCCGACGTCGAGTCCTTCGCGGAGCTGGTCCGGGCCCGCGGCCTGGCGGGCGACGCGCTGGCCCTGGACGAGCTGGGGCGGCTCTTCGTGGCGACCGAGGTGTACCGGGCCAACGTGTACCGGCTCGCCGAGCTGGCCGAGGGCGGCGCCGACCTGGACCTGCGGGCCAGCGTCAACAAGCTCTACTGGACCGAGGCCCAGCACCACATCTTCGCGGCGGGCCTGGACCTGCTGGGCGGGCTGGCCGCCCTCGGCGGCGGCTCGCCCGTGCTGCGCGAGGCGCTCACCCCGCGCGCCGCCGGGATCTGGACCGACTGGCACCACCGGTACTGGTACGCCAGGGCCGCCATGATCTTCGGCGGCACCTCCGAGATCCAGCGGAACATCATCAGCGAGCGCCTGCTCGGCCTGCCCAGGGAGCCCCGGCGATGAATTCTTCCCTGACCGTCCCCCTCGACGAGGAACAACGCGACCTGCTCAAGCTCACCCGCCGCCTGCTGGAGGAGCACGCGGGCGAGGCCCACCTGCGCCGCCGCATGAACCTGGACGCCGCCCACGATCCTGATCTGTGGCGGCGGCTGGCCGACCTCGGCCTGCTCTCCCTGGTGCTGGACGAACGCTGGGGCGGCGCCGGCCTGGGCGACCACGTGCTGGCCCCCGTCCTGCACCTGCTGGGCGAGTTCGCCGTCCCCGAGCCCTTCCTGGAGACCGTGGTGTCCGCCCTCCTCATCCAGGAGGCCTGCCCCGAGGATTTCGCCGCAACCTGGCTCCCCCGCATCGCCTCCGGCAACGCCGTGGCGGCCCTGTCCTTCGGGCCCCGCACCCCGGTCGTACCTTATGCGGCTTCGGCGGATCTCCTCCTGGTCTGCGGCGGCGGCGTGACCGCCATCGAGGCAGCCGAACTCGTAGTCGAACGGCAGGACGCGGTCGACCCGCTCTACCCTCTCTACCGAGTCACCGGAACGGGACAGCAGGTAAGCCTGGACGCCCCAGCCGTGGAACGGGCCTGGACTCGGATGGTGGCGGGCTCCGCCTGTCTGCTCACCGGTGTCAGCACCCGGCTGCTCGACATGACCGTGGCATACGTGAAGACCCGCCATCAGTTCGACCGGCCCGTCGGGTCCTTCCAGGCGGTCAAGCACAAGCTGGCCGACGTCGCCACCGGCGTGGACCTGTCGCAGGCCGCGTCCTTCGCCGCCTTCCGCGACACCGGCGCCCCGGACGCCCAGGTACGGGCCGCCGTGGCCAAGGCGTACGCGGGAGAAGCCGCCCGGCAGGCCGACGTGGAGGCGCTCCAACTGCACGGCGGGATCGGGTTCACCCTCGAATACGGCCTCCAGTTCTGGCTGAAACGCGCGATGGCCCTCTCGGCCGCCTACGGCACCGCCCGCGAGCACCGGCGCTCTCTCGCCGTGCGTCTGCTGGCCAGGGAGGCGGCCCGATGAACCTGGCAGAGCTGGGCTTCTGGCGGATCGCCCGCCGGTCCCCCGAGAACGTCGCGGCCGTCGAGCCGGACGGCACCACGGTGACGGCGGGCGACCTGCTGGCCCGGGTGAACCGGATCACCCGTCTGCTGCGCGACCTCGGCCTGACCGGCGGGGACCGGGTCGCGCTGGTGGCCGCCAACGAGGTCGCCGCGCTGGAGACCGTGCTCGCCTGCCACCAGGCCGGGTGGTACCTGGTGCCGGTCAACACCGCCCTCAGCGCGGCCGAGATCGCCCACATCATCGGCGACTGCGCGCCGGGCGCGGTGGTGACCTCCGCAAGGTACGCCGACACCGTCCGGGCCGCCCTCGACCAGGCGGGCGTCGCCGCGGAACGCCGGTTCGCCACCGGACCCGCCGACGGCTTCCGCGTGCTGGCCGAGGCCGCCACGCCGTACTCGGGGGAGTGGGCCGAGGACCGCGCGCCTGGCGCGTTCATGGCCTACACCTCCGGCACCACCGGCCGCCCGAAAGGGGTGCTCCGGGCGCTCGCCGCCGGTGACCCCGACGACGTCTACGCCGCCGGGTCGGCCTGGCAGCTGGGCATGTTCGAGGTCGAGCCGTTCGCGGCCGGCACCCACCTGGTCACCTCGCCGCTGTCGCACACGGCGGTGAACGGGCTGGCGCTGGCCTCCCTGCACCTGGGGCACCGGGTGGTGCTGATGGAGCGCTTCGACGCCACCGGGATGCTCCGGCTCGTCGAGCGGGAGCGGGTGACCACCACGCACGTGGTGCCCACCCAGATGCACCGGCTGCTCGCCCTCGACCCCGCCGTGCGCGGCTCCTTCGACGTCTCCAGCATGCGCAACCTGATCCACGGCGCGGGGCCCTGCCCGCCGGCGGTCAAGCGCGGCGTCATCGACTGGTTCGGCCCGGTGATCTACGAGTACTACGGGGCCAGCGAGGCCGCGGGCACGGTCATCTCGGCCCGCGAGTGGCTGGCCAGGCCCGGCAGCGTGGGCCGCGCTCAGCCGGGGACCGCCGTGAAGATCATGGACGAGCACGGGCGTGAACTCGGCCCCGGCGAGCGGGGACGGGTCTACCTGGAGCTGGGCCCCCGGGCCTTCGAGTACCGGGGCGACCCCGAGAAGACCAGGTCCAGCGTCCTTGACGGCTGGGTCACCGTGGGCGACCTCGGCCACCTCGACGAGGACGGGTACCTCTTCCTGCTCGGCAGGACCGCCGAGGTGATCGTCTCCGGCGGGGTCAACGTCTACCCGGCCGAGGTGGAGGCCGCGCTGCTGGAACACCCCGGCATCGCCGACGCCGGGGTCGTCGGGGTGCCCGACCGGGAGTGGGGCGAGATCGTCTGCGCGGTCATCCAGCCCGCCGACGACGCCAGGGAACGGGCCGCCGCGCCCGGTTTCCGCGAGGAGGTCGTCGCGTTCTGCCGGGAGCGCCTGGCGGGCTTCAAGCTGCCCCGGCGCATTGAGATCGTGGCCGCCCTGCCGCGCGGGGCCAACGGGAAGCTTCGCAAACATCTGCTGCTGCCGGAAATCGACGGGAGGCCGACCGGGTGAGACCCCTGCCCCTGCCCACGCCCGACACCGCCGCGTTCTTCGCGGCCATCGACGCGGGCCGGCTCACGGTGCCCCGATGCGGCGCATGCGGCAGGTTCTTCCTGTATCCGCGCGCCTACTGCCCGTTCTGCACGTCCGGCCAGGTGGCCCTGGAGCCGGTCTCGGGGCGGGGCACGCTGGAGTCGTACGTGGTCAACCACCGGCCCGCGCCCGGCTTCGAGGAGGACGCGCCGTACGTCGTGGGGGTGATCCGGCTGGCCGAAGGCCCCACGCTGTTCGCCGGCATCGAGGGCGAACCCGCCGTAGACGGCGAGCTGGACGCGTTCTTCGAGCCCCGGGGCGAGCGAAATGTCCTGAAATTTCGGATGAGGAAGGCGGCCGGATGAGTCTCCGAGGCAAGGTCGCGATCGTCGGCGCGGCCGAGACCGACCGCATCGGCAAGGTGCCCGACATGTCGGCGCTCGAGCTGCACGCCCAGGCGGCCGTCAACGCCCTGCGCGACGCCGGCCTCACCCCGGCCGACGTGGACGGGGTCGCCTCGGCGGGGGAGTCGCCCGTGGACGTGGCCGACTACCTGGGAATCGTCCCCGAATACCTGGACGGCACCAACGTCGGCGGCAGCTCGTCCATGCTGCACGTGCGCCACGCGATGGCGGCCATCGCCGCCGGGCTCTGCACCACCGTCCTGGTCACCCACGGCGAGTCCGGGCGGTCCCGGGTCGGCATGGTGCCGTGGGCGCCCGCCCCGCAGTCGTACATGGCGCAGTTCGAGGTCCCGCACGGCCCGATCGGCGCGCCCGCGCTCTTCCCGATCGGCGTGCGCCGGTACATGCATATGTACGGCATGACCGAGGAGCAACTGGCCACGGTCCCCGTCGTCCAGCGCCAGTGGGCGGCGCGCAACCCCCGCGCCAAGCTCCGCGACCCGATCACGGTGGCCGACGTGCTGGCCTCCCCGATGATCGCCGACCCCATCCACCTGCTGCACTGCTGCCTGGTCACCGACGGCGGCGGCGCGCTGGTGCTCACCTCGGCCGAGCGTGCCCGCGACCACCGCGCGCCCGTCCACGTGCTGGGCGCGGGAGAGTCCAGCGAGTCCTCGGTCGTCTCGGGGCTGCGCGACCTGACCTCCTCCCGCGCCATCGAGCGGGGCGGCGCGGCGGCCATGCGGCAGGCCGGGATCTCGCACGGCGACGTGGACCACCTGATGATCTACGACGCGTTCGCGCACGTCCCGATCTACGGCCTGGAGGACCTCGGCTTCGTGCGGCGGGGCGAGGCGCCCGCGTTCATCGCCGACGGGAACACCGCGCCCGGCGGGCCGCTGCCGATGAACACCAACGGCGGCGGCCTCTCCTACACCCACACCGGCATGTACGGCATGTTCGCCATCCAGGAGTCGGTGCGCCAGCTGCGCGGAACCGCGCCGGCGCAGGTCCCCGGGGTCGAGGTCAGCCTGGTCACCGGAGTCGGCGGCATGTTCATGAGCTCGGGCACGCTGGTGCTGGGCAGTGCCCGAGCGCGCTGAGCTACTCGTCCGGGAGGAACTTGACCAGCGCGGTCCGCCGCGCCCGGCAGACCACGACGCCGTTCTGGTTGAGGCCCCGGTGCTCCAGGGTCACGATGCCCTGGCCCGGGCGCGAGGCGGACGGCCGCTTGCCGATGATCTCGCTCTCGCAGTAGAGGGTGTCCCCGATGAACACGGGCGCGGGGAAGGCGATCTCGCCGAAGCCGAGGTTGGCCACCGTGGTCTTCTGGGTCAGGTCGCCGACCCCGATCCCGCCCACGATGGCCAGGGTGAGCAGGCTGTTCACCAGCCGCTGCCCGAACTCGCTCTCGGCCGACCGGACGGCGTCCAGGTGCAGGGTCTGAGTGTTCATCGTGATGCTGCAGAACAGCACGTTGTCAGCCTCGGTGATGGTTCGGCCGGGTTCGTGCTTGAAGATGTCACCGACGTGCATCTCCTCGAAGTAGAGCCCGCGCCTGGTGTGTACGGTCACGCTTGTTCTCATTTCGTTAGTTCGGCCCGGTGATCGGGGTGGGCGACGTGGGCGAGCGACTCCGCGCGCTCGGCCGTGGTTTTGCCGCGCAGCCAGGCGACGCCGTACTCGGTGACGACCGCGTCGGGCGTGTGCCGGGGGATGGTGGCCGCGGCGCCGGGGGCCAGCGCGGGCACGATCCGGCTGTGTTTCCCGTCGGGGGTGGTGGACGCCATGGCGATGACGGAAAGGCCGCCGGGGGAGCCGTGGGCGGCCTCGGCGAAGTCGGCGGCGCCGCCGACCCCGCTGACCTGCCTGCCTCGTACGGTCTCGGCGTTGACCTGGCCGAGCAGGTCGACCTCGACGGCCGAGTTGACCGACACCAGGCCGGGCAGGCCGCCCAGCCGGCGCGGCGCGTGGCCGGTCCGGCTGTCGAAGACGCCGATGGACGGGTTGCCGTCGGCGAACTCCATCAGCGTCCTGGTCCCCATCAGTTCCACGGCCGAGATGGCAGGGCACGGCATCATGTCCAGCGAGCTGAGCACGCCCTGCTGGAAGAGCGCCACCATGGCGTCGGTGGCCATGCCTACCACTCGGGCACCGCGCAGGCCGGCCAGTCCGTGGATGAGGGATTCGGGGACCGAGCCGAGGCCGAACTGCAGCACGGGCCGGTCCGGCAGCAGATCCAGCACGTGTGCCGCGATGCGGTCGCTGAGCGGGTCGCGGTCCGCCTCGTGGTACTCGCACATCGGGGTGTCGGCCTCCACCAGCGCGGTGATCTCCGAGACGTGCACGGCGGTGTCGCCGTGGGTGCGGGGGACCAGCGGGTCCACCTCGGCGAGCACGACCGTGGCCCGGGTGACCGCCGCCCGGACGTAGCTGGCCGAGGGGCCCAGGTTGCAGTACCCGTTCCGGTCCGGCGGGGAGACCCGTACCAGCGCGGCGTCGGTCTGCCAGTGGTCGAGCAGGGCGGGGACGGCCGAGGCGCGGGCGGGGACGTACTCCGACAGACGCCGGGCGGGACCGTAGGGGTGCCAGGTGAGGTAGCGCAGGTGGCCCTGGCGCACCGCGTCGAGGAACGGGTAGCCGCCCAGCTGCAGTCCCGAGTAGAGGGTGGGGGCGGGCAGCAGGTCCGCGGTCTCGCCGAGGGCGCGGAGCAGGGTCTCCGGGGTGCCGCAGCCGGGGGCGCCCACGACGCGGGCGTTCGCGGGGAGCAGGCGAATGGCCTTGCCCGGCGGGAGCGTGGCGGGAAGTGGCATGAGGGGCAGCCAATCGTCGTACGGGCAACGCCTAACCGTAGTGTCGGCCCGCTAGTGAAGCAAGTGCTTGATTTACCTTGACACGGATCGCGGCACGTGGATAGCTTCCGGTAAAGCGAGCGCTTGATTTGTGGTGTTCCTGGAGGCAGCGGTCGTGACACTCGTCATCCAACAACTCGTGAACGGCCTCGCCCTCGGCGCCGTCTACGCTCTCTTCGGCGTGGGTTTCGCGCTGATCCTCACCAAGATGGGCATCCTGAACGTCGCCCACGGCACGTTCGCCACCTGGGGCGCGTTAGTCGCCTACTTCGCGGTGGCCGAGCTGGGCCTGCCCTTCCCGCTCGCGCTGGCTGCCGGGGTGCTGGCCGCCGGGATCATCGGCGTGCTGACCGACCTGGTGGCCTTCGAGCCGCTGCGCCGCCGGGGCGCCGGCACGTTCGCGCCCATCATCTCCTCCATCGGGATGTGGATCGTGCTGCTCACCGTGGCGCAGGCGGTCGGCGGGGGCTCGGCCACCAGCTTTCCCGACGGCGCGATCCCGGCCGGGCCGATCCGGCTGGGCGGCCTGGTGATCCTCCCGGCGCAGCTGCTCAACATCGCCGCCGCGCTGCTGGTCGCCTTCGGGCTGCATCTGGCGCTGGCCAGGACCCGGTTCGGCGCCGCCGTGCGGGCGATCTCCGCCGACCCGAGGTCGGCCACCATCGTCGGCGTCAACGCCGCCCGCACGCTCCGGGTGGTGGCCTTCACCGCGGCCGCCATCGCCGGTCTCGCGGGCGTGCTCGCCGGGCTCTCCTCCAACAACGTCTCCTTCGACCTGGGCGAGGCGCTGCTGCTCAAGGGCTTCGCGGCGGTGGTCGTCGGCGGGTACGGCGACATCCGCGGGGCCGCCCTGGCCGGTTTCCTGATCGGCATCCTCGAAGTGGTCAGCGCCCAGTACATCTCCTCGGGCTTCCGGGACGCGATCACCTTCGGGGTGCTGCTGGTCATCCTGGTGGCCCGGCCCCAGGGCATGTTCGGCGAGCGCCGGCTGGTGCGCGCATGAACCTCGCGGCCTGGAACACGACCCTGCAGTTCGCGGGGGTCAGCGCGCTCTTCGCGCTCAGCATCTACGCCTCCCTGTGGACCGGCGTGCTCAGCCTGGCGCCCGTCTTCTTCGGCGCGGTCAGCGCCTTCACCTTCGGGTGGGCCACGATGACGCTGGGGCTGACGCCGGTGGCTGCGCTGGCGCTCGGCGCCGTGGGCGGAGGGCTGCTCGGGGTGCTCACCGCCTTCCTGGTGCTCCGGCTGGAGAGCCACTACCTGGCGATGGCCACCATCGCGCTGGTCCTCATCGGCCGGGTGCTGGTGATCAACATGGAGGGCTTCACCGGCGGCGTGGCGGGCACCCTCGCCCCCGGCGACCTGGGGACCTGGTTCTGGTGCCTCGGCTGCCTGGGGGCCGCCGCGTACGTGCTGGCCCGGCTGCGCGGCTCCCGGTTCGGGCTGGCGGCCTCGGCCGTACGGGAGGATCCGGCCGTGGCGCAGTCGCTGGGGATCTCCCCGCGCGCGGTGCAGCTGGTGGGCTTCACACTCTCCGGCGTGTTCGGCGGGGTCGCGGGCGTGCTCCAGGCGAGTTTCCTCCAGTTCATCGGCCCGGACACCTTCTACACGCACCTGGGCTTCACCACCCTGGCCGCCGTCGTCCTCGGCGGCGCCTACCACTGGCTCGGCCCGATCATCGGCGCCGTCGTCTTCACCGCCCTGCCCGAGCTGCTGCGCGGCCCGCTGGGCGAGTTCGACTCCATCGTCACCGGCCTGCTGCTGGTCGTGATCATCGTCTACCTGCCCCGGGGGCTGGTCGACCTACGGCGGTTCCGCCTGCTGCGCGGCCGCGGGAAGGCGGTGGTGTCGGAATGAGTGAGGTTCTCGCGATCGAGGTCGAGGGCTTGGTCAAGACCTTCGGCGGGCTGCGCGCGGTCGCCGAGGTGGACCTGCGCGTCCCGCCGCGGAGCATCTACGGCCTGCTCGGCCCGAACGGAGCCGGGAAGACCACCGTCGTCAACATCATCAGTGGTTTCCTGGCGCCGGACCGGGGCGTGATCCGGGTGCACGGCCGGGAGACGCACGGGCTGCCGCCGTACCGGATCGCCCGGGAGGGGGTGGCCCGCACCTACCAGAACATCCGCCTGTTCCCCGGCATGACCGTGCTGGAGACGGTCGCCACCGGCGCCTACCACCGGCGGCGTTCCACCATCCTGGGGGCCGTGCTGCTCAGCCGCGCCGAGCGCAGGGAGCGGGCCGAGGTGGCCGCGAAGGCGCTCGCGCTGATCGAGCGGGTGGGCATCACGGCCTCGCCCGGCGCGCTGGCCGAGACCCTCTCCTACGGCGACCAGCGGCGGGTGGAGATCGCCAGGGCGCTGGCCGCCGAGCCGCGGGTGCTGCTGCTGGACGAGCCCACCGCCGGGATGAACGACGCCGAGTCCCGGCAGGTCGGCGAACTGCTGCTGGGCCTGCGCGCGGAAGGGCTGACGCTGGTCCTGATCGAGCACAACATGCGGCTGGTCGAGGAGTTCTGCGACGAGGTCACCGTGATGAACTCCGGCGCCGTGCTCGCCGTCGGCACGCTCGCGGCGTGCCTGGAACAACCCGATGTCAGGGAGGCCTATTTTGGCAAGCGATCCGATGCTCGCCGTATCGAAACTCTGCGCCGCGCACGGCGTGGTTGAGGCCGTCCGCGACGTCGACGTCCAGGTGCCCAAGGGGGCGCTGGTGGCGCTGGTCGGGGCCAACGGCGCCGGCAAGACCACCACCCTGAACTCGATCGCCGGGCTGCACAAACCGTCCTCCGGCACGGTCCTGGTCGGCGGCCGGAACGTCACGGGCTGGCCCTGCCACCGGCTGGTCCGGGCGGGCGTCGCGCTGGTGGCCGAGGGCCGCCGGGTGGCGCCCTCGCTCACCGTGCTGGAGAACCTCGAACTCGCCGCGTACGCCAAGCGCCGCGACAAGGCCGACTTCCAGCAGCAGATCGGCCGGGTCTACGACCTGTTCCCCGTGCTGGCGGAGCGGCGCGGCCAGTACGCCGGGCTGCTGAGCGGCGGCGAGCAGCAGATGCTGGCAGTCGGCCGGGCCCTGATGACCCGGCCGGACGTGCTGGTCCTGGACGAGCCGTCGATGGGCCTGGCCCCCTCCATCGTGGACGTGCTGTTCACCACCATCTCCACGCTGCACGAGACGGGCTCCACCATCCTGCTGGTCGAGCAGAACGCGGAGCTGGCCCTGGCCGTCAGCGACTACGTCTACGTCATGCACCGGGGCCGGATCGTCGCCGAGGGCGAGCCGGACGAGCTGCGGTCGCGCCCCGAGATCATGACCGCCCTGTTCGGCTAGAAAGGCACCCCTGTGAACGAGATCAGACTGGACGGGCAGGTCGCCGTCGTCACAGGCGCCGGCCGGGGACTCGGCCGCGCGCACGCGCTGCTGCTGGCCGCGCGCGGTGCGGCGGTCGTGGTGAACGACGTCGGCGCGGCGCTGGACGGGGTCGGCGCCGAGCTGACCCCCGCCGGGCAGGTGGTCAAGGAGATCACCGAGGCGGGCGGCAGCGCGGTGGCCGACGCCACCGACATCAGCACGCCCGAGGGCGCCCAGCGGGTGGTCGACCTCGCGGTGGAGACCTTCGGGCAGCTGGACATCCTGGTCAACAACGCCGGGATCCTGCGCGACCGTACGATGGCCAAGCTGACCCGCGACGAGGTGGACCCGGTGCTCGCGGTGCATCTGGGCGGGACCGTCTGGATGACCAAGGCCGCCTGGCCGGTCTTCACCGAGCGGCGGTACGGGCGGATCGTCAACACCACCTCCGCCGCCGGTCTGTTCGGCAACTTCGGCCAGACCGCGTACGCGGCGGCCAAGGCGGCCATCGTCGGCGTCACCAGGACGCTGGCCCTGGAGGGGGCCCGCCACGGCATCGCGGTCAACGCCATCGAGCCGGGCGCGCGCACCCGGATGACCGAGGACCTGCTTGGCGAGCTGGCCGACCGGCTCGACCCCGGGCTGGTCTCGCCGCTGGTGGTCTGGCTGGCCGACCCCGCCTGCGACGTCACCGGCGAGGTGTACAACGTGGGCGGCGGCCGGGTGGCGCGAGTGGTCGTCGCGCAGACGCCGGGCTACTTCTCCCGGTCGGTGTCGCCGGAGGAGATCCGCGACAACTGGCACCGGATCAACGACCTGACCGAGGCGACCGTCGTCGAGACCTTCCAGCAGGAGCTGGAACTGCTGGTACGGCAGCTGTCCTGAGCTCGCTCGGCCGCGATGTAAAGCAAGCGTTCGATGTAAAGTAAAGCAAGCGTTTGATAAACTTTGGTCCCGGACACCTAACCACACGAGGGACAAGCGTGAAGTTCACCTATTTCCACCTGATGCCCTTCGACGGGCTGCCAGAGGATTTCGCCCAGAGGCACCGGAGCGTCTGGGTCGACATCGACCCCCGCCTCATGGACGTGCGGCGCATCCACCACCTCTACAACGACTACCTGGACGAGCTGGAGCACGCGGCGCGCACCGGCTTCGACGCCATCGGCGTCAACGAGCACCACAGCAACGCCTACGGCCTGATGTCGAGCCCGAACATGATGGCCGCCTCGCTCGCCCGCCGCACCGCCGACACCGACGCCAAGATCCTGGTCATGGGCGACGCGGTGCCGCTGTACAACCCGCCCATCCGGATCGCCGAGGAGCTCGCCATGCTCGACGTGATCAGCGGCGGCCGCCTCATCACCGGGTTCCCCCTCGGCAGCAGCCAGGACACCAACTATGCCTACGGCATCAAGCCCGCCACCGTGCGCGAGCGGTACTACGAGGGTTTCGAGCTCATCCTCAAGGCCTGGCAGTCCCAGGAGGTGTTCAGCCACAACGGCCGCTACACCAAGCTCCGCTACGTCAACCCCTGGCCGAAGCCGCTCCAGCAGCCGCACCCGCCGATCTGGGTGCCCGGCAGCGGCTCCCTGGAGACCATGGACTTCGCCATCCGGCGCGGCTTCCCGTTCTTCTTCCTCTCCTACTTCGGCACCGAGTTCTCCGGCTCGATGTTGCGCCGCTTCTGGGAGCGGGCCGAAGCGGCGGGCGTGGACGATAATCCGTACCGGGTGGGCATGTTCCAGCCGATCCTCGTCGCCGACACCGATGAGGAGGCCGAGCGCCTGTACGCCGACCACGTGAAGTACTTCTACCGCCGGTGCACCCACACCTACCCCGGCTTCGCCGAGGCCCCCGGCTACAAGAGCGTCGAGTCGCTTCGCGCGGTGCTCCCACCGCCCGGCGCCAAGTCGACCGCACGGCCGGACAGCTTCCGCGCGGCCAGGGACTACGAGTGGGCGGACTTCATCAACCTCGGCATCATCATCGCGGGCAGCCCCAGCACGGTACGGGAGAAGCTGGAGCACCTGTCTTCGACGAACCGCATCGGCAACTGGATCGCCCTGATGCACATCGGCGACATGCCGCGCGAGAAGGCCATGAACAACATCGAGCTGTTCGCCACCAAGGTCAAGCCCGGCCTGTCCGGGGTCTTCTCCCAGTACGAGCACCACTGGTGGCCCAAACCCATCCCCGGCTTCGAACCGGCGGCCGTGGCTCCCGTGGCGGTGGCACGATGAGGCACACCTTCGAAGGCCCGCACCAGGGCGACGTCACCGTCGTCGACGAGCACGGCACGCCCGGCGGACCCGTCGTGGTCTACCTGCACAGCGAGTGGGGCGCGTTCGAGGAGCCCCCGCTCTCCGGCGAACTGCTGGACGGCGCCCGAGTTCTGGTCGTGCACCTGCCCGGCTGGGGCGTCTCCACCTCGGTCCGCGCCGCCGCCAGCCTGCCCGACCTGGCTCTGACCCTCTGGTGGGCGCTGGACCGCCTGGAGGTGGGCGGCGTGCGCCTGGCCGGGCACGGGCTCGGGGCCACCCTGGCCGCCGAGATGGCCGCCGTCCAGCCCGCCCGGGTCGCCGCCCTCGCGCTGATGGCCCCCTGGGGCATGTTCGACGAGGCCGACCCCGGCGCCGACATGTTCGCGCTGCTGCCCAGGGACCTCAACCCGCTGATCTACGCCGATCCGGAAGGCCCGGTCGCGGCCGCGCAGCAGCCCAGGCCCGCCGACGCGCACGAGACCGGGCTGGCCGTCATCCGCCGGGTCCAGGTGCTCGGGGCGGCGAGCAACTACCTGTTCCCCATCCCGGACACCGGGATCGCCGAGCGGCTCTACCGGCTCGCCGGGGTTCCCGTACTGCTGGTGTGGGGGGCGCGGGACGGCGTGGTGCCGCCCTCGCTGGCCGGGCTGTGGTCGGGCCACCTGCCGCACGCGCGCAGCGAGGTGGTGGCCGACGCCGCGCACATGGTCCCGTACGAGTCGGCGGACGCGCGCAAGCTCGTCGGCGAGTTCCTCACGGGCACCCCGTGAGCGGTGCCCTCGGGAGCGGCTTCGACGACCCCGACCACACGCTGATCGCCGAGGCGGTCCGCGAACGCTGCGCCGAGTTCCCCGACGAGTACTGGGCCGCCTGCGACGCCGAGCACCGCTTTCCGTGGGAGTTCTTCACCGCCATGGCCGAGGGCGGCTGGCTGGGGATCGCCCTGCCGGAGGAGTACGGCGGCGCCGGCCGCGGCGTCACCGAGGCGGCGATCCTGCTCCGCGAGGTCGCCGCCTCCGGAGCGGCCATGAACGGCTGCACCGCCCTGCACATGAACCTGTTCGGGCTCCAGCCGGTGCTCAAGTACGGCAACGAGCGGCTCAGGAAGACGTTCCTGCCCCCGGCCGCCGAGGGCAGGCTGCACGTCGCCTTCGCGGTCACCGAACCGGACGCGGGCACCGACACCTCCCGCATCAAGACGGCCGCGGAACGGGACGGCGGCAACTGGGTGATCTCCGGCCAGAAGATCTGGACCAGTAAGGCGCTGGAGTCCGACGTCGCGCTGATCCTGGCCCGCACCGCCCCCGCCCCCGGCGACGAGCGGCGCAGGTTCGACGGCCTCAGCCTGTTCCTGATCGACCTGGACCGCGAGCACGTCGACATCCGGCCCATCCCCAAGGCCGGCCGCAACGCCGTCGCCAGCTGCGAGACCTTCTACGACCGGCTGCCGGTCGAGGGCTGGCGGCTGGTCGGCGAGGAGGGGAAGGGCTTCAAGCACATCCTGTCCGGGCTCAACCCCGAGCGCATCCTGATCGCCGCCGAGGCGGTCGGGATCGGCTACGCGGCGCTGCGCCGCGCCACCGACTACGCCCGGGTGCGCGAGGTCTTCGACCGGCCGATCGGCGCCAACCAGGCCATCAGCCACCCGCTGGCCGACGCCTACGCCCGGCTGGAGGCGGCCTGGCAGATGACCATGGTGGCGGCCCAGCGCTACGACGCGGGCCTGTCCTGCGGGGCCGAGGCCAACATCGCCAAGTACCTGGCCGCGCAGGCCGGCTACGACGCCGCCGACCGGGCCGTGCAGACCCACGGCGGGCTCGGCTACGCCCACGAGTTCCACGTCGAACGCTACTGGCGCGAGGCGCGGATCATGCGGCTGGCCCCGGTCAGCCAGGAGATGTCCTTGAACTTCATCGCGCAGCAGGTGCTCGACCTGCCGCGCTCGTACTGAGGGGCTTTCATGGCTCTTGAGGGCAGATTGGCCGGGCAGGTGGCGTACGTGCTGGGCGGCGGCAGCCACGGCCCCGCCCGGCCCGGCGAGCCGCTCCCCATGGGCAACGGCCGGGCCATCGCCCTGCGCCTGGCCGCGGAGGGCGCCACCGTGGTGGTCGGCGACATCGACCTCGGCCGGGCCCAGGCCACCGTGGCCGCGCAGGCCGGGCCGGGCCTGGCGGTCGCGGTGGACGCCGCCGACGCCGCGTCCTGCCAGGCGGCCGTGGCGAGCGCCCTCGGCTCCTTCGGGCGCCTCGACATCGTGGTCTGCAACGTCGGCGTCTCCGGGCGGGAGCCGATCAAGGCGCAGAGCGTCGCGGAGTGGGAGTACTCCGAGGCGGTCAACCTGCGCTCGCACTGGCTCACCGCCCAGGCCGCGCTGGAGCCCATGCTGGCCCGCTCGCGCGGCGCGTTCGTCTTCGTCGGCTCCACCGCCGGGCTGCTGAGCAGCCGCCGGTCGTTGTCGTACGAGGCCACCAAGGCGGCGCAGCTCGCCGTCATGCGGCACATCGCCGTCCGCTACGCCGCGCGCGGCATCCGCGCCAACGCGGTCGTGCTCGGCGTCATCGACTCGCCGCTGGTGCGGCGCGAGTTCGGCGAAGAGGGGGCGCCCGCGCGCGCCGCCGTGGTCCCGATGGGCCGCGAAGGCCGCCCCGAGGAGGCCGCCGCCGCCGTGGCCTTTCTCGCCTCCGACGACGCCGGCTACGTCACCGGCCAGAGCCTGATCGTGGACGGCGGCGTCAGCGCCTCCTGGCCCACCCCCTCTTAATCAGAAACCCGTCCCATAGACAGCCGCAACGCCGCCGACCAGGCGACTCACCGCTGCGGCCGTCCAGATCACGACTTTCTAATTAACGAAGGGATAGACGACCGTGCGAAACGACGTGGTGATCCGCGGGGTCGGCATGACCCCGTTCGGCAAGTTCCTCGGCTCCTCCATGAAGGACCTGGGCCGGCAGGCGACGCGGGCCGCGCTGGCGGACGCCGGGATGGAGGTCGGCGACATCCAGGCGGTGTTCTTCGCCAACGCGCTCGCCGGTCTCATCACCGGCCAGGAGAGCATCAGGGGCGAGACCGTCACCTACCCCCTCGGGTTCGGCACCATCCCGGTGCACAACGTGGAGAACGCCTGCGCCTCCGGCGGCAACGCGCTGCACCTGGCGTGGCTGGCGGTCGCCTCCGGCATGCACGACACCGTGCTGGCGCTGGGGGTGGAGAAGGCCAATCACGAGGACCGTACCCGGACGTTCCGCGCGTTCGGCGCGGGCATGGACGTGGAGGACGGGTTCGCGGTCGGCGACGGCGCGGGGGAGGACCGCAGCCCGTTCGTGGACCGGCAGGCGCGCCTGGCCAGGACGCTCTTCGGCGAGCGCGGCGTGAGCATGGCGGGCCTGGCCAGGGTGACCTCGCGGTCGCTGGAGAACGCCCGGCTCAACCCGATGGCGCACCGCAGGTTCGGCGGCTCCCCGGAGGACGTGCTGAAGGCCCGGGTGGTGGTGGATCCGCTCACCGTGCTGATGAGCTCCCCGATCAGCGACGGGGCGGCGGCTGTGGTGGTGACCCGGGCGGGTTCCTCGCCGCGCGACGTCAGGATCCTGGCCTCCCGGCTGGCCACCCGCCCGCCCAAGGGCGTCGAAGGCGCGCCCGGTGCCGCCAAGGCCGCGGGGCTGGCGGCGTACGAGCAGGCGGGGCTCGGCCCTGGGGACGTCGACTTCGCCGAGGTGCACGACGCGTCCGTCGCGTACGAGCTGCTCACCTGGAGCGAGCTCGGGCTCTGCGCGCCCGGCCAGGAGCAGGAGTGGGCCATGACGGGCGTCACCGAACGGTCCGGCGCGATGCCGGTGAATGTCTCCGGCGGCCTCGTCGGGCGTGGTCACGCCCTCGGGGCCAGCGGCCTCGCCCAGGTCCACGACATCACCCAGCAGATCCGGGGCGAGGCGGGCGAGCTCCAGCTGCCCCACGTCCGCGTCGGCCTGGCCCAGATCGGCGGGGGCGTCATCGACTGGGAGACCGCCGCCTCCACCGTGCACATCCTGGCCGCCGGATGAACGTCGTCGACGGCCACATGCACATCCTGGACGCGTCCTGGCTGCCCGAAGGGCTGCGCCGGGCGTGGGCGCGGCAGGCCGCCGGGCGCAGCCACCCCGAACGGGACCCGGCCGACATCTTCCCCCGGGTCGGGATGGGGCAGAGTGACCCGGACGGCGCGCTGACCATCGCCGCCTTCGACCGGGCCGGGGTCGCCGCCGGGGTGATGCCGGTCGTGGACTGGACGATCGTCGGCCGCCCGGCGGGCGAGCACCTGCCCATCCGCGACCTGCACGCCCGCAACCAGGTGCTGGCCGACGCGGTCCCCGGCAGGCTCTTCTTCTGCGCGGGGATCGACCCCCGCCACCCCGACGCCGCCGAGATCCTGGACCACGCGGCCCGGATGCCCGGCTGCCGGGGGGTGAAGCTCTACCCGGCGGCCGGCTGGGACCTGGGCGACCCGGCCCACGCGTGGCTGTTCGAGCGGATCCTGGAGCTGGACCTGCCCGTGGTCGTGCACACCTCCCCGCTGGGCGGCGACCCGCTGCAGACCGTGCGCTCCCGGCCCGCCGAGGTGGCCGCCCTGCTGGCCAGGTACCCGGCGATGACCGTCGTCTTCGCGCACGCCGGTCTCGAGGCCTGGTGGGCGGAGGCCCTGGACGCCGCCACCGGCTGGCAGCGGGCCTACCTGGAGCTGTCGTTGTGGCAGCGCTGCGCGCTGGCCGACTACCCCGAGTTCCGCCGGCGCGTCGCCAGGATGCGCGCCCAGCTCGGGGCGCATCGGCTGATCTTCGGCTCCGACATCATCCGCGGCGACCGGTCGGACCCCCGGGGCGAGGAGCTCATGACCTGGATCGATAGGGTCGCCAGCCTGGCGGAGCCGTACGCAGGGGAGCCGCCCGTCCTGGCCGCGGAGGAACTCGCACTGTTTCTGGCCGCCAACGCGGTCCGTGTCTTCAACCTCAAGGAGCTGTCATGAGCGACACGATGGGAGAGATCTTCGAGAAGGCCGGCCGGCGCTTCGGCCCCCACGTCGCGGTGGAGTCGCAGGGCGCCAGCCGTACCTTCGCGGAGGTGGTGGCGGCGGGGCGGCGGCTGGCTCATGCGCTGCGCTCGCGCGGGCTGGCGCCGGGGACCCATGTCGCCGCGCTCCTGGAGAACCGGATCGAGTCCCTCGAGGTCTACGTCGGGCTGGCCCTCGGCGGCTACCCCGTGGTGCACGTCAACGACCGGCTCACCGCCGAGGAGATCGACTACGTGCTGACCGACTCGGGGGCGCGGGCCCTGGTGCACACCGACGGGGTCGCCGCCACGGTTGCGCGCACCCGGTCGGCGGCCGGGCTGGCGGCGTGGCTGGCCATCGGCGGGGACGGCGGCGAGTCCTACGCCGAGGCGCTGCGCGGGTCGAGCGACGAACCGCTGCCGCCCACGGCCACCCCTTCGGATATCGCCATCATCGGCTACACCAGCGGAACCACCGGCTTCCCCAAGGGGGCGCTCGCCTCGCACCGCGCCGTCGCGGGCTGCACCAAGCTGGTCCCGTACGCCTACCGCCTGCCGTTGCACGGGCACTGCGCCTTCCCGGGCGGCTGGTCCTTCGTGTCCGGCATCTGGGGCGTGATATTTCCGCATTTCTACACCGGTGGCACGGTCTCCTTCATCCCCGGCGCCACCCCCGAGCAGTGGGGCGCGCACATGGCCGAGCGCGGCTCCACCTTCACGCTTGGCCTCACCCCGCTGATCCCGGGCCTCCTGGAGGCGCTGCGGCTCTATCCGCAGGTTCTCGACACCCTCCTGTCCGTGCTGCACTCGGGCGGACCGCTCCCACCCGAACTGGCCGGGACGCTGGTGGACGTGATCGGCGACCGGCTGGTCGAGACGTGGGGCATGACCGAGGTGGTCGGGCCGATCACCATCACCAACCGCGCCGACTGGACCGGCCGCACCCAGGCCAAGGACATCTTCGCCTCGGTGGGCCGCCCGCTGCCCACGGCCGCGGTCCGGGTGGTGGACGCCGACCGCGAGCCGGTTCCCGTGGGGGAGGTCGGCGAGCTCGTCATCGAGTGCGACACCATGTTCTCCGGGTACCAGGGCCAGCCGGAGAAGACCGCCGAGGTCTTCCGCGACGGCGAGTACTACACCGGCGATCTGGGCTACCAGGACGAAGCGGGGTATTTCTACGTCACCGGGCGCTCCAAGGAACTGATCATCACCGGGGGCGCCAACGTGTACCCGGCGGAGGTCGAGCGGGTGCTGCTCACCATGGACTCGGTGGCGGACGCCGCCGCCTTCGGTCTCCCCGACGACCGGTGGGGTGAGGCCGTCTCGGTCGCCGTGGTGGTCAAGCCCGGGGAGACGCTCACGGAAGAGCAGATCGTGGAGTACGTCCAGGAGCGGCTCGCCTCGTACAAGAAGCCGCGGAGGATCTTCTTCGTGGCGGCGTTGCCCCGCAATTCCAGCATGAAGGTGATGAAACACGTGCTGCGCGAGGCGTTCCTGAACCCCGAAGGGAGCACGCTGTGAAGATCGGCATCAGTGAGTGGTACCCGGGGGCCGGTCCCCGCGCCGGGCGCTGGTCCATCGAGTCGGCCCAGCTCATCGAGGGGCTCGGCTTCCACTCGGTGTGGCTGCCCGAGCACGTGGTCTTCATGCCGCGTTACACCTCCAAGTATCCGTACGAGCAGGGGGGCGCGGTCGAGGTCAACGCCACCAGGGGCGTGCACGACCCGCTCGTGCTGGCGGGCGCCATCGCCGCCGCCACCTCGCGCATCCGCATCGGCACGTACGTGATGGTCGTCCCGCAGCGGAACCCCGTCGTGACCGCCCGCCAGATCGCCACCGTGGACCAGCTCTCCGGCGGCCGCTTCAACTTCGGCGTCGGCGTCGGCTGGTCCGCCGAGGAGTACGCGGTCCTCGACGTGCCCTTCGAACGCCGCGGCGCCCGCATGGACGAATACCTCCGCGCCATGAAAGCCACCTGGGCCGACGACGAACTGACCGAATTCCACGGCGAGTTCGTCGACTTCCCCCCGCTGTACGCCTTCCCCAAACCGATCCAGCGCCCGCACCCCCCGATCATCGTCGGCGGCAACAGCCCCGCCACCCTCCGCCGCATCGTCGAACTCGGCGACGGCTGGGCCGGCTACAGCCAGAGCTACGACGACATCGCCCGCTTCACCGAAGAACTGGAGAGCCGCCTGGTCGCCGCCGGACGCAGCCGCGCCGACGTGTCACTGCGGGTCGGCCGCCGCGCCAAGGGGAAAACGGAGAAGGACTGGGAGGACGACGCCGTCTACATCCGCCGCTGCGCCGAACTGGGCCTCGACGAGGTGGTGGTCTCCCCGAGAATCGGCGACGACGCCTACGAACGCGACATGACCAGATACGCCGAGATCGTCGGCCTCCGCTGACCTCGCTGCTCTGGAAATGCTGCCCTCGCTGGTCTAGGAATATCGCTTGAGCTCGTCGGTGCCACGCTGGCCCCTCTAACCGCAGGACCCGAACTTATCTGCTCGATGCCTCCCCGCCTTGACGTCCGCTGTCTCATGATCTTGTCCAGTGGCGTTTGGCCGAGACGAGCGCTTGTTCCTCGCGAGTTGAGGGTCTGTGGGTTGGTGCGCTGCTCCTGATCGGGCGTGGCGGATGGATCTTCGGATGGCGGCGGGTAGGTAGATCTTTTCACGGGGCGCGTGACCTGCGGTTTTGTCGCGGACTGAGGCCCGGTTTTGTCGTAGCTGCTGGATAGCGTGAGGGTGGTTGTTCGGATCCGCCGGTGCGAAAGGGGGGCGCCTTCATGCTCGGTTCTCCGATCGAGGTGCGGGATCCCTCCCGTGCGGGGGGCGTCCGCGGACGCGAGTTGCCCGCGTTCCTGAAGGGCACCGTGCTGGATCCTGACTACGTCCCGCCCCGGCGTTCCGCCGACGACACCCACGACGACGCGCACAGCGACCCATACGGCGACCCATACGGCGAGGCAGGGCAGCAGAACACTCCGCGGCAGAACGCACGGCAGCAGTTCCTCCACGGCCGCTCCCCCGACACCGGCCGCTCCACCGGCCCTGGCCGCTCGGCCGACGCCGACCGCTCCACCGATCCTGGCCGCTCGGCCGACTCTGGTCGCTCCACCGATCCTGGTCGCTCCACCGATCCTGGTCGCTCCACCGATCCTGGTCGCTCCACCGATCCTGGTCGCTCCACCGATCCTGGTCGCTCCACCGACGCCGGTCGCTGCACCGATCCTGGTCGCTCGGCGGGGCCGGAGGTGTGGGGCGAGTCGGTGGGTTCGGGGGTGTTGGTGGCCGAGTTCCGGCGGCTCGCCTCCCGGATTGCGGTGACCGACCTGCCCGAGGATGCCGGGTTGTGCGTGGGCGAGACCGAAGACCTGCTGTTCTCCCAGGACCGGCTGAGTTCGGCGATCGCCGCCCGGGTGGGGCGCGTCCACGCCACCGGTGAGGCCAGGAGCGCCGGAAGCGGCGGGCACGCCTCCACCGGTACCTGGCTGCGCGCCTCGGCGGGGATGAGCGGTGCGGGCGCCTCTCGTCTGATCCGGCTGGCCACCCAGCTGGCCCGCCTGCCTGTCGTCCGGGATCGGTTCGCCTCCGGCACGCTGGCCGAGGGGTCGGTCGAAACGATCTGCCAGGTCACCGCCCACCTGACCGACGCGCAGGCGGCGCTGGCCGAGCCGATCCTGCTGGATTTGGCCGACAGCGCCTCCCCGGCCGAGATTCGCAAGGCCGGACAGTACCTGCGGGAGCTGCTGGATCCGGGCACCCTGGACGATGACGCCGAAACCGACTACGTCACCCGTTCCCTGCTGGTGCGCCCGTCCAGTACGGGTGGTGTGGAGGGGGAGTTCCGGCTGCCGCGTGAGGCCGGCGCCCGGCTGCGCGAGTTCCTGGCCGCCTACGCCCGGCCGAAAGGCAAGGACGACGACCGCCCGCTCCGGGTCCGCCAGGCCGACGCCCTGTCAGCGCTGCTGAGCAAAAAGGTCACCACCGAACTGCTGGTCCTGGTCCGCGCCGAATCCCTCCCCACCGACCACCCAACACACGACCACCCCACCACCACCGACCCCATCACCGGCCACCCCACCCATGACGCCGACTCCACCCACGCGCCCTCCAC
>NZ_BLAE01000020.1 GCF_009687865.1 Acrocarpospora macrocephala | reverse complement strand
GGGCCGTCCACCCCGAAGGAGTACATCAGTTGGCCACACCATATACCCCCACGGTTCAGGGAACCGGCATCCGGGCCACCATCCAGCGTTTCGGCGGCCATCTGGCCGGGATGATCATGCCGAACATCGGCGCGTTCATCGCCTGGGGCCTGATCACCGCCCTGTTCATCCCCACCGGCTGGCTGCCGAACGAGACGCTGGCCGCGCTGGTCGGCCCCATGATCAGCTCTCTGCTGCCCATCCTGATCGGCTACACCGGCGGCCGGATGGTGCACGGCCAGCGCGGCGCCGTGGTCGGCGCGGTCGCCACCATGGGGGTGATCGTCGGCAGCGAAGTCCCGATGTTCCTGGGCGCCATGATCATGGGCCCGCTGGCGGCCTACATCATCAAGAAGGTGGACGAGTTCACCCAGGCGCGCACCCGCGCGGGCTTTGAGATGCTGGTGGACAACTTCTCCGCCGGCATCATCGGCGGCGCGGCGGCGGTGGCCGGAGTGTTCGGCATCGGGCCCGTGGTCGAATGGCTGACCGAGCGGGCCAGCGAGATCGTCGACTTCCTGGTCGGGCAGCAGCTGCTGCCGCTGGCCTCGATCCTGATCGAGCCGGCCAAGGTGCTGTTCCTCAACAACGCGATCAACCACGGCGTGCTCGGCCCGCTCGGCGTGGCGCAGGCGGCCGAGACCGGCAAGTCGATCCTGTTCATGCTGGAGACCAACCCCGGCCCCGGTCTGGGCCTGCTGATCGCCTACATGCTGTTCGGGCCGCGGTCGCTGCGGCCCTCCACCCCGCCGGCGATGATCATCCACTTCCTGGGCGGCATCCACGAGATCTACTTCCCGTATGTGCTGATGAAGCCGCGCCTGATCCTGGCCGTGATCGCCGGCGGCGCCTCGGGGATTCTGACCTTCCTGGTGACCGGGGCCGGGCTGGTGGCCACCCCGTCGCCGGGCAGCATCTTCGCCTATCTGGCGGTGACCCCGAAGGGCGGCTGGTTCGGCGTCATCCTCGGGATCATCGTCGCGACCGGGGTGTCGTTCATCGTGGCGTCGGCGCTGCTGGGCTTCGGCCGGGGCAGCAACGACGAAGAGACACCCAGTACCGAACCCGCAGCACAGGAGGCGTAAAGGCGATGGCCAGCATCGACGGCAAGGACGTCCGCAAGCTCGTCGTGGCCTGCGACGCGGGGATGGGCAGCAGCGTCATGCTGGCCAGCCAGCTCCGCAAGCAGCTGAAGGGCACTCAGGTGGAGGTGGTGCACACCCCGGTCAACTCGATCCCGAAGGACGCCGATGTGATCGTCAGCCATGTCGGGCTGGCGGACCGGGCGAGGGTGAGCGCTCCGGGTGTGGTGCTGGTGTCGTTCCAGATCTTCATCGGCGATCCGGCGGTGACCAGGCTGGTGACGGTACTCAAGAACGGCGGCACCATCGATGGCTGACCTGCCCGGCACGGCCCCGCTCCCTCTCGATCCGCGGGCCGTCCGCCTCGCCGCCGTCGCGGACAGCCGCGATGAGGCGATCCGCCAGTGCGGACAGGCCCTCGTCGACGTGGGCGCCGTGGACGAGAGATACATCAACGCCATGATCGAGCGAGAGCGCTCGATCTCCACGTACGTCGGTGAGGGTGTGGCCATCCCGCACGGCACCCTCGCGGCCAAGGACGCCGTCCGCCATGACGCGATCTGCGTGCTGCGCTTCCCCGACGGCGTCGACTGGAACGGCGAGCAGGTCACCGTCTGCGTCGGCATCGCGGCCCGGGGCGACGGCCATGTGCGGCTCCTGGCCGAGCTCGCCCAGATCCTGCTCGATCCGGACAGCGCCCGCGCCCTGCGGGACGCGACGGAGATCTCCGCGGTCGTTGACCTGCTGCAACCCTCAAGAGAGGAAGCTCCCTAGTGAAGGTCGCCCGTTTCCACGCTCCCGGCGACATCCGCATCGAGGACGTTGCGGAGCCCGTCGAGGGCGCCGGTGAGGTGAAGATCCGTGTCCGCAACTGCTCGACGTGCGGCACGGACGTCAAAATCTACAAGCACGGCCACCATCACATCAGGCCGCCCAGGGTCATGGGCCACGAGATCGCCGGCGAGATCGCCGGCGTCGGCGAGGGCGTGACCGGGTGGGAACCGGGCGACCGGGTGCAGGTGATCGCCGCGATCCCGTGCGGCCGGTGCGAGGAATGCCGCCGCGGCCACATGACGGTTTGCCCGAACCAGGAGTCGATGGGCTACCACTACGAGGGTGGTTTCGCCCAGTACATGATCGTGCCGGCCAAGGTGCTCGCCGTGAACGGTCTCAACCGCATCCCCGACGGGCTCGGCTTCGCCGAGGCCTCGGTGGCCGAGCCGCTGGCCTGCGTGCTGAACGGCCAGGAACTGGCCCGGGTCGGCGAGGGCGACGACGTGGTCGTCATGGGCGCGGGCCCCATCGGCTGCCTGCACGTACGGCTGGCGCGCTCGCGCGGCGCCGGGCGGGTGTTCCTCGTCGATCTCAACGCCGACCGGCTCGCGATGGCGGCCGGTCTGGTCCGGCCGGACGCCACGATCTGCGCCGGTGACACGGACGCCGTGGACGAGGTGCTGAAGCTGACCGGAGGCAGGGGAGCGGACGTCGTCATCACCGCCGCCGCCTCCGGAATCGCCCAGCAGCAGGCGCTGCAGATGGCTGCCCGCCAGGGGCGCATCAGCTTCTTCGGCGGCCTGCCCAAGGACGACCCGATCATCTCGGTCGACTCCAACCTGGTGCACTACCGGGAGCTGACGATCGTCGGCGCCAACGGGTCCAGCCCGGCACACAACGCGCGAGCGCTCCAGCTCATCGCCGAGGGCGCGGTGCCGGTGTCCGACCTGATCACACATCGCCTCCCCCTCGCGGAGGTCCTGGACGCCATCGACATCGTGAGCCGTGGTGCCGCGATCAAGGTGACCATCGAGCCCTGAAAGGAGTCCGCAGATGCCGGAAAGGACAGTGGCCGTCGCCTCGCGGTCCGGTCTGCACGCGCGCCCCGCCAAGATCTTCGTGGAGGCGGTGGCGCGGCAGGGAATGGCCGTGCGCATCCGGGTGGGTGACGGCAAGCCGGTCCCCGCCAACAGCATCCTGGCCGTACTGTCACTCGGCGCCGGGCACGGCACCGAGGTCACCCTTGACGCGGAAGGGCCGGACGCGGACGCGGTGCTGGCGTCCCTCGCCGAGCTGCTCGCCCAGGACCTGGACGCCGAGACGGTGCCCGATGCCTGAGCCGGTGCCGACCACCGAGACGCTGCGCGGCCTGGGCATCAGCCCCGGCCGCGCCGCGGGCCGGGTGTACCGGATGGCGGGCCCGCCGCTGCTGCCGAACCCCGTCCCGGTCACGGACCCGGTCGCGGAGAGCGCCCGGGCGGTGCGGGGGCTGGCGGAAGCCGCGGCGGAGCTGGCCCAACGGGCGGCGAAAGCGGCCGATCCCGCGGCCCGCGACATTCTGGAGGCGCAGGCCGCGATCGCGGCTGACCCCATGCTGCGCGAGTCGGTCGACGAGCAGGTCAGAGCGGGGATGGACGCCGCGCACGCGATCGACACCGCGTGCGCCCACCACCGCCAGATGCTGCTGTCCGCGGGCGGCTACTTCGCGGAACGCGCGAGCGATCTCGACGACATCAGGAACCGCGCCGTCGCGGCCGCCCTCGGCCTGCCGATGCCGGGCGTCCCTTCGCCGGGCCACCCGTTCATCCTGACGGCTGAGGATCTCGCGCCCGCCGACACCGTGAATCTCGATCCCGGCGTGGTGCTCGCCCTGGTCACGGAGAAGGGCGGGCCGACGAGCCACACCGCCATCCTCGCGCGGGCCCTCGGGCTGCCCGCCGTGGTGGCGTGCCATGGCGCCACCGGCATCGCCGACGGGACGTGGGTGTACGTCGACGGCGACACCGGCGAGGTCGGCACCGGCATCGGCGAGGAGGCGGCCGGGGAGATCCAGCGGCGAGCTCTCGCCGAGCGCGACCGGCTGGGCACGGCGAGCGGCCCGGGCCGGACCGCCGACGGGCATCCGGTCAAGTTGCTGCTGAACATCGGATCCGTGGCGGATCTCCAGGCCGGCGTGGCCGCGGAGGGCGTCGGTCTCTTCCGCACCGAGTTCCTCTTCCTCGACCGTCGCACGGCCCCCACGCATGAGGAGCAGACCAGCGCGTACGCGGCGGTCCTGCACGCCTTTCCCGGCGCGCAGGTGGTCCTCAGGACCCTGGACGCCGGCACGGACAAGCCGCTGCCCTTCCTCGGCCTCGCCGACGAGATCAACCCGGCGCTGGGGGTCCGGGGGCTCCGCGTGTCGCGCCGCCAGCCGGACGTGCTCGACGCCCAGCTCGACGCCATCGCCGAGGCCGCCGCCGGGAGTGACGCCTCACCGTGGGTGATGGCGCCCATGGTCACCACGCCAGGGGAGGCGGCCGACTTCGCGCGACGGGCCCGGTCCCGGGGACTCGCCAACGTCGGCGCCATGGTCGAGGTTCCGGCCGCGGCTCTGCACGCCCGCCGGCTGCTCGACGAGGTGGACTTCCTGAGCATCGGCACCAACGATCTCAGCCAGTACACCTTCGCCGCGGACCGTCAGCACGGCGACCTCGCCGACCTGCTCGACTCCTGGCAGCCGGCCCTCCTCTACCTGATCGCGCAGTGCGCCGAGGCGGGGCGTGCCGTGGGAAAGCCGGTGGGAGTCTGCGGAGAGGCCGCCGCCGACCCGCTACTGGCCACCGTCCTGGTCGGGCTCGGCGTCACGAGCCTGTCCATGTCGGCCCGGAGCGTGCCCGCCGTACGGGATGCCCTCGCCCGTCACTCCCTGGCCCAGTGCCGGCACAACGCCGAACTCGCCCTGGCGGCCCGTGACCCCGACGAAGCGCGAAGGGCGGTGCGGGAGGGCTGGTGAGCTCCAGGTTGGTGGGCAGGGAAGCGGAGTTACGCGCGCTGGCGTCCGGGTTGGACAAAGCCGCACAGGGGTCGGCGTGCATGATCCTTATGCGAGGTCCGGCGGGGTCCGGCAAGACCGCTCTGCTGGACGCCTTGGAGCGGCACGCCCGGCGCGCGGGAGCGACGATTCTGCGCGGCGCCTGCTCGCCCGCCGGGGCCAGCCTGCCCTGGCACGCCGCGCAGAGCCTGTTCTGCGGGGCGCCGCCGCACGCCGAGAGCACCGCTGTGCCGCTGTCCCACCGGTTGCTCCGGCGGGTCACCAAGGCGACCGCGGCGGGACCGGTGGCCATCATGCTCGACGACACGCAATGGTGTGACGAGGAGTCGCTGGCCTGGCTGGACTTCCTGATGAACCGCGGGCACCACCTTCCGCTGCTCGTCCTGCTCGCCCAGCACCGCTCCGGCCTGGTGAACTGGCGGCAGGCGGTGCCCGGTGTCGCCGCGCGCGGACACCGCACCATCGACCTCGGGGCACTGCTCGGGGAGGACGCGGCAGAGCTGGCCCGGCAGTGGTGGGACGCCGTACCGGAGAAGCCGTTCGTCCGGGTGTGCCACGGCGTTTGCCGTGGCAATCCAGCACTTCTCGTCCGGCTGTTCGCACGCCTGAGCGAGAAGGGCGTACCAGCTGATGCCCGGGGCGAGCTCAGGGCCCAGGAGCTCGGCGCCGAACTCTTCGCCGGGCATCTGCTGGCCACGCTCGACCGGCAGCCCGAGTACGTGCGCAAGGTCGTGGAGGCTCTCGCGGTGCTGGGGCAGGCCGACGAGGAACTGGCGGGCATGCTGTGCGGGGTCTCGGAGCCGCTGGTAGCCGCCGCGATCGACATCCTGCGCGACGAGGGGATCATCGACGCCGGCCTGGCGGAGCTGACCGACGATCAGGTACGCACCAGCGTGCTGAGCGCCATGCCGGCCGGCACGCTCGACCGGTGGCGGAGCCGGGCCGCCCGGCTGCTCAACGACGGCGGCCGGCCGGTCGAGGAGGTCGGTGCGCAGCTGGCGCTGCTGCCCAGGCTTCCCGAGCCCTGGATGCGGGACGCGCTTCGGGCGGCGGCGCGCAGTGCCGAGCGGGACGGGTCGCTGGGGACGGCGGCGCGCTACCTGGGCCGGATGGTGGTGGCCGATCCCGCCGACATCGACGCGCAGGCCGACTTCGCGCGGCTGATCGGGCACGACGATCCAAGCGACAGCGTGCCGGAACTCGACGGTGTGGTCGCCGACAATCACGAGCTGCGGAAGCTGGTCTGGTCGGCGCTGTCGATGGTCGGAGGCAGGCGCAGGTCCGGCAAGGTGATCTCCGAGCACGTGCTGGCGATGGGGATGCCGGAGGCGCCCGCCGCGGGCGAGCGCGAGTCGCTCGCCATGCGATCGATGATCTGGGCGATGTCCGGTTCCTCGGCCGAGGTCTGCGTCGCGCTGGCCCGCCGGGCACTGAGCGGTGGGGATGGCATCTGGGCATTGGGCCCGGCCGCCTGCGTGCTCTCGCTCGCTGACAAGGTTGAGGAAGCGGTTCAGGCCATGGACCCGATAATCGCGCGTGCCACCGAGCACGGCGACGACTGGGTCTGGATGATGGCCTTGTCCACGCGGTCGCGGATCCTGGGCGATGCGGGCGAGCTCGACAGGGCCCTGGCGGACGCGACCCGTGCCGTCGAGCTGGCGGATGAGCGGTCGTGGTCGAAAGGCGTCTCGGCGTCACGGGCGGCCCTGGCGGCGGTGCTCGTCCAGCGCGGCGACATCGACCAGGCCGCTTCCGTGCTGAGGCGGTTGCCCGCGCTGGACGTGACGGAGTCCTTCCTCGACTACCCGTGGGTGCTGATGACGAGGTCGCACCTGGCGGTGTCGCGAGGCGACCTCGAAGGCGCGCTGTCGGCACTGACCGCCTGTGGCGCGCTGCTGGCCGATGCCGGCGTCAGGAATCCGAAATTCATGCCGTGGTGGCTGGACGCGGCCTGTGTGCTGGCCGACCTGGGCCGCCGGCACGAGGCGGAGGAGTTCGTCGAGCATGGTGAGCGACTCGCCGCGGACTGGGGGGACGCCTCCGGCCGGGGATTCGCGCTGCTGGCGAGGGGGGCGATCACGGAAGGGAGCGAGGGGGTGGACCTGCTCGCCGAGTCGGCGGAGACGCTGGCGGGCACCTCGGCGCGCTGGTATCGGGTCCGGGCCGAAAGCCTGCTCGGCGAGGCGCTGCTGCGAAAGGACGATCGCGAAGGCGCCCGCCGGCATTTCCGGCAGGCCGTGTACCTGTCGGTGCGGTGCGGGTTCAGCGCGCTGGCCGCGCGGGCGCGCGATCGGCTGGTCGCCGCGGGCGGCTGGATGAACCAGGGGGTCGGCGGCGTCAAGGATGTGCTGACCACGGGAGAGCGGCGCGTCGCGGAACTCGCGGCGGCCGGCGCCACCAACCGGGAGATCGCCCACGCCCTGCGCATCGCGGTGCGCACCGTCGAGATCCACCTGACCAGCGTCTTCAGGAAGCTGGACGTGAGCGGCCGCACGGACCTGGGGCGGGCGCTGGACTTGCTCGGGAAGGTGGGCCGGAACACGCCAACAGCCGGGTGACGGATTCTGTGAAGACTGCGCAAATGCCTAGGAATTGATGGAGACAATCAGCAGACTTGGCAGTGGCGAGAGCAGGTGAAATTCCCCCGATGTCCGCCCATAGGAGGAGACGACGGCGAAGCGCCGACGGACCGAAGTTTCACCCATTCGCCTTCGGCGGCTGGGGTGACTACAAGACCTGGGCCGAGCACCAGTTCCTGCCTAAGCCCATCGAAGACGTACCCGACGACGAGGTGCTGCACGGCGAGGTGCTGGACGGCGAGGTGCCGGACCACGAGGTGCTGGACGCCGTGGTGCCGGACGGCGCGCGGGGTGGTGACGCCACCGCGGACCTCGTGCAGCACCAGCGGCCGATCGAACTGCGGCCGTACGTTCTCGCCCTCGCCGGGGGCCCTCCCCACCGTGATGACCTGCTGCGCATCGACTCGCTGATCTCGCTGACGCCCGAGGGCGCCATCACCGCCCACAGCTCCACGCTGTCTGAGCAATATCGCCAGATCTTCGACATGTGCCAGCGGCCCACGCCCGTAGTCGAGATCGCGGCTCGCCTCAGGGTGCCGATCGGGGCGGCCTTCGTCCTGATCGGCGATGCGATCGGCTGGAACCTGCTCAAGGCGCCGCCGCCCCCAGAGGTCGACGGTCAGCCCTCGCTCGAGTTGATCATACGGGTGTACGAAGGGCTGCGCCGGCTGGCCTGACGGGAGGCGTGGGCGCCGGCCAAAACTAGGGTTTTCTCGGCACCGCTCTTGGTTCACTTGCGACTCGGAAAACGGGCGATTCGCAGAGGTGAGCGATGACACTTCCCACACTGGCCGTGGTGGACCGAGACGAGCCGAGCCTTGATCACCGCGTGCCGGCGGTCCGGATGGCACGGCTGGTGGATCCCGGCTCACTTGAGATCATCCACCGCCGTGACGGCGTGGGGGTGGTGGTCGCCTATGGGCGGATCAACGGGGCGAAAGTGGTGGTCTACTGCACCGACGCCACCCTGAAGGGCGGCGCGATCGGGATCGACGAGTGCCCGCTGATCGTCAAGGCCATCGATCTCGCGGTGCACGACCGCTGCCCGGTGATCGGCGTGTGGCACTCCGGCGGCGCGAAGCTCGGTGAAGGCGTCTCGGCGATGCACGGGATCGGGGAGATGTTCGCCGCGATGGTCCGTGCCTCGGGCGAGATTCCGCAACTGTCGGTGGTACTCGGCCCCGCGGCGGGCGGCGCGGCCTACGGCCCGGCGCTGACCGACATTGTGATCATGTCTGATGCCGCCCGCATCTTCGTCACCGGCCCGGACGTCGTACGGGCGGTCACCGGCGAGCAGATCGACATGGAAAGCCTGGGCGGGCCGGACGCGCACGGCCAGAAGTCCGGAGTGGCCCACATCGCCGCGGGTTCGGAGGAGGCCGCCTTCGCCCACGCCCGCCAGCTCGTCACGCTGCTGGCGAAGCCGGGATTCGTGGACGTGGATTCGGTGCGGGAGGAGAAGCCACTGCGCCACCTGCTCCCCGACTCGCCCAGGCGCGCGTACGACGTGCGCCCGCTGGTCAAGGCGATTCTGGACGAGGAGCACGGAGCCTCTGGATTCATCGAGTTACAGCCCAAGTGGGCGCCGAACGTGGTGATCGGGCTCGGCCGACTCGCCGGGCGGACGGTAGGGGTGATCGCCAACAATCCACTGCGCAAGGGCGGTTGCCTCGACTCGCTATCTGCGGAAAAGGCGTCCAGATTCGTCCGGATGTGCGACTCGTTCGGCGTGCCCTTGCTCGTGCTGGTCGACGTTCCCGGTTTCCTGCCCGGCGTCGGCCAGGAATGGGAGGGCGTGGTCCGCAGGGGCGCGAAGCTGTTGCACGCGTTCGCCGAGGCCAGCGTGCCGCGGGTCACGCTGGTCACGCGCAAGTCCTACGGTGGCGCCTACATCGCGATGAACTCCCGCTCGCTCGGCGCCACCGCCGTGCTCGCGTGGCCGGAGGCCGAGGTGGCGATCATGGGGGCGAAGGCGGCGGTGGAGATCCTGCACCGCAAGCAGCTCGCCGCCGCGGCGCAGCACGAGCGCGAGGAGCTGCTGTCCCGCCTGGCCGTCGAGCACGAAAGGAACGCGGGGGGCGTGGCCAGGGCGGTGAGCATGGGCGTCGTCGACGACGTGATCGATCCGGCGTGGACCCGGTCGCGGCTCGGCGAGGTGCTGGCCGCCGCTCCGGCGCGCCGAGGCCGCCACACCAACATCCCGCTGTGAGCAGGCAGGATCACAGGCAAACAAAGGAGACCACATGCAAAACAACGCCCAAATGCTTGCAAACAAAACAGGAGATGATTAAAGTTTGCTCATTAGGCGATTGGGGTGCTTGAGCATCAGGCGCATGCATCGTCGATTTGAGGTGCGGAAATGCCCAGCGGAAGTGGACATGCAGTCGGAATCGGGGTCACAAGTGGGCCGGCGGGGCCGACGGGCACAATGCTTCTGCCAGCCCGCGGGGTTGACGCGGTTGTAACCGAGCTCTCCGAAGCACCGGAGCTCCTGGCCGAGCGGGAAGATCAGATCCATCGGCTGGGCAGGCAGGTGACCGAGCTCCAACTCGGACGGTCTGGCCTGGTGACCGTGCTCGGAGAGCCGGGCACGGGAAGGAGCGCCCTGCTCAGGGCGGCTGTCACACGCGCCAGGGAGGCCGGCTTGCCGGCCGTCCTCGCCCGCTGCTCGCCCGCTGAGGCCGATCTCCGCTTCGGCGTGGTCTCGCAGATCACCGCTGGGCTGGCCGGCGCCGGATATTTGGCCTCGTCGCGGCGATTATGGGCGGAAGAGCAGGCGGTCCCGAGCTTGATCCCGGCGCTCTGCGGGGCGTTCGCGGCGCTCGCCCGCAAGCACCCGCTGCTGATCGCCCTGGACGATGCCCGGTGGGCCGACGGGGAATCGAAGGCGTGGCTGGCGGCCATGGCACACCGGCTGCGCGATGTTCCGATACTCCTGGTTCAGGCCAGCACACTCGCCCAAGGCGTCGCCGCCGGATTGGCCACCGAGCCAGGACCGGTGGCCCACAGCGTTGTGCACGTGCCGCCGCTGTCCGAGCGCGGGGTCCGGCAGGTCATCGCCTCCCGGTACGCCGGGCCTGTCGACGGAGCATTCGTGACCGCCGCCACCGAGGCCACGGCGGGCAGCCCGGCGGTCCTGCTCGCCGTACTCGATCATTTCGCGCTGGCCTCCCTGCCGCCGGTCGCACGGTATGTCCCGGTCCTGCTGGAGCGGGCCGCCGAGGTGACCGGCGATCGGGTGGCGGGCTCCCTCTCCCGCCTGCCCGCGGACGCCCTCGCGCTGCTCCGCGTGATAGCGGTCTGCGCGGGCGGCCTCGGTTTCGACCTGCTCACGTCCCTGGCGGCACCGCGGAAGATGTCTCCCGAGCAGGCGCTCTCCTTCCTCCTGCGACTGGATCTGGTGACCGGCGGAGAGCACCCGCGGCCGGTCAGCCCCCTCATCGCCGACACGGCGCTGGCCGGGATGGACGCCGGAGAGCGGCAGGCGCTGGCGGCGCGCGCTGTCGAACTCGGGTACCGGGCGGTGATTCCGGAGGACCGGCTGGCCCGGTTGCTGCTCAACGCTCCGCCGGTCGGTGCCGGCTGGGTGGTGAACCTGCTGCGCCGGGTGGCCAGGCGGCGTCGTCTCGATGATGATCACGAGGGTGCCGCCGCCCTGCTCGGCCGCGCGCTGCGGGAGCCGGTGGAGGGCGAGCCACGGCAGCGGCTGCTCATCGAGCTCGCGATGACGGAGGCGGGCCGCAGCCCCGCGACGAGCGACCGGCGATTACAGCAGGTGCTGCTGAACAGCGGACCCGAGGTGCCGGTATCGGTGCTCGTCCAGGCGGCCGATCTGCTCAACTCGAGGGGCGACGCGTCCGCCACGTACCGCGCTGTCGCGACGGCTTACGCGCGGCGGGAGGGCGGCGGGGCGGACGTCGGATCGCTGGCGGCCATCGGCTGGCTGGCGGAGAACGAGTGCACGACCGACCCCGTGCTGCCCGGGCGGTCGTTCCCGGACCCGTCCGACCGGTCGGGAGATCCCGTGCCGGCGGGCGTCGCGGCCTGGCTGCTGGCCGCCCGCGGCCGGCAGCTGTCCCGGGCGCGGGACCTGGCCAGGGCGGCCTTCCGGCTCAAGGGCGAGGACCAGCCGTTCGGACCGAGGATGTACGCGGCCAGGGCGCTGTGCCTGGCCGATGAGGTGGCCGAGGCGGTGATCGGCCTGGACGAGGTCCTGGCCGACGCCCGGCGTTGTGGCGCGCGGGCCTCGGCCGCGCTGGCGCTGCTCCAGCGCAGCCGATGCGAGCTGCGGCGGGGTAACCTCGGGCAGGCGGTGGCGGACTTCGAGGCGGCCCGGGCGGAGCTGCCGCTCACCTCGTGGCACCCGCGAGTGGTGCCGTACTTCATCGCGATGGAGGCGGGCCTGCACCTGGCCGGCCAGTCGGTGGAGGAGGCCAAGCAGGCGCTGGCCCAGGAGCTGCCGGCCGGGGCGGACCAGGGCTCGGCCTGGGCGATGCTGCTGTACGCGCGGGCCAGAGTGCACATGGAACTGGCCGATCCGGAGGCCGCGCTGCCCGACATCAACGAGTGCGGGCGGGTCCTGCTGTCCAGAGGGTGGACGAATCCCGCGGCGCTGTCCTGGCGATCGGTGGCCGCCGCGGCGCACAGCGCCTGCGGGAACAGTGCGACCGCCAGACGGCTGGCGATGGAGGCCGTCGAGCGGGCGCGGGAGTGGGGCGCCCCCAGCACGCTGGAGTCGGCGCAGCGGTGCGCGTCGCGCGTGCTGAGCGGCGCCGAGGCCAAGGAAACGCCGCACCCGCTGACCGCTCAGGAGGAACGCGTCGCCGTCCTCGCCGCCGCGGGCCGCTCCAACGCCTCCATCGCGAGCATCCTGTCGGTGAGCGTGCGAACCGTGGAGCTGCGGCTGACCGGGATCTACCGCAAGCTCGCCGTCACCAGCCGTAACGAGCTCGGCTCGCGCCTGGCCTCGATCCCGGCGGCGCGGAACGTGGGTGACTGACTCCATGCTGCTGGAACGTGGAAAGGAGCTGGCGCGCGCGGAACAGGCGCTCCGCCTGGCCGTGGCGGGTGACGGATCCATGATGGTCGTCATCGGTTCGCCCGGTGCCGGCAAGTCGGCCCTGCTGCGCTCCGTCGCCGACGCGGCCGCCCCGCACGCGCGGGTCCTTCGCGCCAGCGGCACGCTGGTCGAACAGGACTTCACCTTCGGCATCGCCCAGCAGCTGTTCGAACCGCTCGTGGCCGGAGCGCCGGAGGCCCTCTGGGCGGCCTGCTTCGGGGGCGGGGCGAGCATGGTGCGGGAGATGTTCTTCGGCGGGTCGTGGTCCATCGGCTCCTACCAGTCGCTCGGGCAAGAGGCGATCCTGCAGGGCCTGAACTCGCTCCTCGTCAATCTGAGCAAGGACCAAGCCCTGCTGATCATGGTTGACGACCTCCAGTGGGCGGACCCGCTGTCCCTGCGCTGGCTGGCGTACCTCGCCAAGCGTCTGGGCGGCGCCCGGGTTCTGGTCGCCGGAGCGTGGTCGGAGGAATGCGCGGCCTCCGACCAGATGCTGCTCAGAGAGATCGCCGCCTCGGCGGCTCGCACGCTGTACCCGATGCCGCTGTCCACCGGGGGAGTGCGCCAGTTGATCGGCGAGGAGTTCGGGGAGCCGTGCGACCCCGACTTCGCCCGGGCCTGTCACCAGGTGTCCGGTGGGAACCCCGCGTCACTGGTCGCGATGCTTCGCGGGCTGCGCACGGCCGGCTTCCACCCGGTCGCGTCGCAGGCCGGTGAGCTGCACGACGCGAGCCAGCCGCTCCTGCGCGACCGGCGCATGTTCTGCCTCAGCATCCAGCCCGCGATCGTCCGGGAGCTCGCGCAGGCGATGGTCGTGTTCGGAGACCTGGCCGAGCCAGAGCTCGTCAGCGAACTCGCCGGCCTGGACAGCATCGACTACAAGTCCGCGACGCAGACCCTGGATCGCCTCGGGCTGCTCGCCCCCGGTGACTCCCCGCTGTTCGTCCACCAGAGCGTGCGGCACGGCATCGAATCGGCGATGAGCGTCAACACGCGAACCTTGCTGCACCGCCGGGCGGCGGCGCTGCTGCACAACGCCGGGCACCCGGCCGAGCATGTCGCCGACCAGCTCCTGCTGGTCACCTCCGGGTACGAGCCGTGGGAGATCGACACGCTGCGGGCGGCCGCCGGTACCGCGCTCGAACGCGGCCGCGCGCGGGAGGCGGTTCGCTATCTCCGGCACGCGCTGCTGCACAGCCCGCCCGACAGCGAGGTCCGGGGCCGGCGCCTGGTCGACCTGGCCGCCGCCGAGCGGGGGTTCGACCTCGCGTCCTCGGTCACGCACATCGCGCAGGCCGTGCCGATGCTCACCTCGGCGACGGAACGCGCGGCGGCGGCACTGTGGATCCCGCCCGCGCTCGCGGCGGGCAACCCGTCGCTGGACGCGCTCGTTCAGGACACGTCGCGCCGGCTGCACGACCTCGGCTCGGCGTACGCCGGGGGCGATCTCGCCCTGCGACTGGAAGCCCGTACCCGCTACCTCCGTCTCCAGGACCCCGCGCAGCTCGGCGTGGCGGCCGACCGGTTGTGGGGGTTCGGCGCGGATGCGCCGGTCTCCACCGGTGCGGGGCGCGAACTGCTGGCCGTGCTCGCGTACGCGGCGGCCGTGGCCGGCGGGGTCACGGCCGGTGAGATCTCCGTCCTGGGCACCCGGATCCTGGAGCGCGAGGCGCCGCGCGCCGGGCACGCCTACACCGCCCTCCCCCTGCTGATCCCGGCCCTTGTGCTCGCCGACGCGGCGGCACCGGTGGCCCAGTGGCTGGACGCGGCGCGGGACCAGGCGCAGTGCCAGGCACCCGAGGGAGTCACCGCGCTGGTCAACGCGGAGCGGAGCGCGGTCCTTCGCGCGTCAGGACAGCTGCCCCAGGCGAAGAGCGCCGCGCTGAGCGTGCTCGACAACGCCGACCCGGCCTGGCCGGAGGCGACGACGCTGGCCATCTGGACGCTCGCCATGGTCGCGCTCGAAACACGGGACGTCGAACTGGGCGAGCGAGTGATCCAGACAAGCCCGGAGAACGGCGACCTCCGCGTGCTCGTCGCGCATCGCATGGTGCGGGGGATGCTGGACACGGTACGGGGTGATCTGCCTGCCGCGCTGGACAGGTTCCTCGACAGTGGCAAGCAGTTGTCGCGCTGCGGATGGACGAACACGGCGCTGTACCCCTGGCGGGTGTGGGCCGCGGCGGTGAGTCACCGGCTCGGGCGCACGCAGCTCGCGGCCGAGCTGGCCGAGGAGGAGCACGTCTTCGCCCGGGCCTGGGGCGCACCCGCGGCCTGCGGCCGCGCGCTGCGGCTGCGTGGCATGATCACCCCGGGTCCGGAGGGTGTCGACCTCCTTCGCCGGGCCGTCGACACGCTTCGCTGCTCTGAGGATCGGATCGAGCTGTCCCGGGCGCTCACGCTCCTCGGCAGAAGGCTTGCCGAAACAGGTTCCGGCAGCGCGGCGGAGTTCAGCTCCGAGGGCAGGCGGATCGCCCAGGAACGGGGCGTTTCTTGGGCCGAGGGCGACGAGGATTCGGAATTGAACGGCCCGGCGCTGCGGCTGGTCGTGTCGGAACGCGGTGATCTGACCAAGGCTGAGGAAACGGTCGTCGCCTTCGTGCTGCAGGGCTGGACAAATCAGCAGATCGCCGATTCTCTCGGGGTGACCCGCCGGGCCGTCGAAAAAAGTCTGACGAGCACTTATCGCAAGCTCGGGGTGAGCGGCCGGGCGGCGCTCATCGAAGAGTTGAGCGCACCGAACACTGGCGAATAGGCCACACAAAGGCCGCGCCTTTATTTTTTCCGGCGGTGCGGGTCGCCGCGGAACCGCCCCGGCGGCGACGGGCTTCGCCGTTCGCCGGCCCTACGCGATCTGCGATACTTTAATTTTAAATGGCCTGCCGGCCGGCTCCGGTGCCGCTTTTCCGCGGCACGGACGCGAACCGTCATGAGCAGCGGGAGTTCGGTACCGAACGCGACCGCACGGCCGCACCGCAAGCTCCGAACCAACCCTCTTGCATACCACAGTCTTTTACCGTTTGTGCCGCATCTGTGTTGACTTGGTTTCGGGCGGGTTAATATCATGCAAATAGATCATTCGATCGTTGCTCCGAAGCTAACAGAGCATCGTCTGTCACCAGAGGAGAGTGGTCATCAGATGAGCATCGATGTCGGAGCCGCCCTCATTGATGAGGAACCGGTATTTCTGCCGGTTGGTCAAGAAGTCAATGACAGTATAGGCCAGTACCGTTCATTCCTCGACCAGCCGGGAATATGCGTGGCGAGTCTCGACCACTCGACCAGAGTAATCGAGGCGAATCTCGAATTCACCCGGCAGTTCGGGCGATCCCTGGCGGACATCCGTGGCCGGGCGTTCTGCGAACTGCTGCATCCGAGCGTCCGCGACAAGATGGGACAGCAGTTCACCCGGCTGACCGACCACCACCGCGCCCGGTTCGAAGAACGCGTCCTCGCCGTACGGCCGGACCACACCGTGCTCGGGGGTGAGCTGACCGGCCTCGCGCTGCACGGAGAGGCCGGCTATGTCGAGAGCATCATGGTGCTGGTGCGGCCCGACCGGGAGCAGCGAGACGACCTGCTGATCGGCCGGAAGAAGTTGCTGAGCACCATGGAAGCACGCGTCATCGAAGGGGTCGCGGCGGGCGTGTCGACCGTGCAGCTCGCGTCGATGCTTTATCTCAGCCGCGGCGGTGTGGAATACCACGTGACGACGCTGCTGCGAAAGATGAAGGCCAGCAACCGCCCGGCCCTGGTGTCCAAGGCATACTCCATGGGCATTTTCCGGCTCGGCTCCTGGCCGCCCCGGGTGCTGCCCGAGTTCGTGAAATAGGTCCAGGTGGCCGACGGGACAGGCCATTGATCCGATGGCTTGATCCGATCACATTCTCTCCATAGGCCTGCCATTGTCAGGGAGGTGTCATCGTGACCAGTACAAGAATAGTGCTCGACGGTGGACCGGAGTTCAAACACGGCCGCGTGCGGCCGGCGGACGACGGTTACGAGAAGGTGAAGATTCTCCTCGGCTCGGGGTATGAGCACTTCGTCCACAACGGTGAGTTCCTGGAGCTCGACGGAGAGAATCTCCCGGTGTTCCAATGGTCCGAACGCACCAAAATCGCCGAGTAAGTCGGTTCCCGAAACGAGCGGGACCCTATGTGTCGTGTCGCCGGTGGTCCGGCGCACGGCCGAACTTCGAGCGGAACCCGGGGTGGTTCTCCTGGCAGGGCTCCTCATTTCGGGGAGCGTGGTTCTGGTGAGGTGTGGTCATGGCAATTGGCAAGGTAATCAGCTTCGACGAATTCCGGGGTTTCGGTTTCATCGCCCCGGACGGAGGCGGCGAAGACGTTTTCATGCATGTCAACGACCTCGACAGCGACAAACGTCTTATCTCGGTCGATGCGCAGGTTGAATTCATGGTCGAGAACGGGGGCAAAGGCCTGAAGGCCTCACATGTCCGCGTGCTCGACCGGCACAGCGCACCGAAGGTCACCCTGGTCTCGCCCCCTCCGCCGAGCCCCGCACCGAAAACCACGCCGACACCTGCGACGATCGCGGCGATGGTGTCACCAGGACCGGCCGTCGCCACCCTCGATCGTCAGGCGAACGACACCGGTTTCTGCGACGTGCTGTCCGTCAAGGAATTCACGCGGGAAATCACGGAAGCCGTGCTCGCGGCCGTGCCGACGATGACTGCGCAGCAGATTCTGGGCGTCCGCGAATGCCTCGTCGGCCTCGCGCAGACACACAGCTGGGTCGACGGGTAGCCGTCACGGCCTCCCGCCGGCTCCGGGCGAAAGGAAAGTGCATGTCCAGACGCGCGCTGATCACCGGTATCACCGGTCAAGACGGCTCCTATCTGGCTGAGCATCTGCTGTCCCTGGGATACCAGGTCTGGGGACTCATCAGAGGGCAGGCCAATCCCCGCAAGTCCCGCATCAGCCGCCTTGTCAGCGACGTGTCGTTCGTCAACGGCGACCTGCTGGACCAGGGGAGCCTGGTCGCGGCGGTGGACCTGGTGCAGCCCGATGAGGTGTACAACCTCGCGGCCATCTCCTTCGTCCCGATGTCGTGGCAGCAGGCCGAGCTGACCACCGACGTCAACGGCATGGGCGTGCTCCGGACGCTGGAGGCGATCCGCCTGGTGTGCGGGCTGGACAAGTCCCGCAGCAGCACCGGTCAGATCCGCTTCTACCAGGCGTCGTCTTCGGAGATGTTCGGCAAGGTCGTGGAGAGTCCGCAGCACGAGATGACGAACTTCCACCCGCGCAGCCCCTATGGGGTGGCGAAGACCTACGGCCATTTCATCACCCGGAACTATCGTGAGTCGTTCAACATGTACGGCGTCTCCGGCATTCTGTTCAACCACGAGTCGCCCCGCCGGGGCGCGGAATTCGTGACGCGGAAGATTTCGCTGGCCGTCGCCCAGATCAAACTCGGCCGGCAGGACAAGCTGTATCTCGGAAACCTCGACGCGGTCCGTGACTGGGGGTTCGCCGGTGACTATGTCCGCGCGATGCATCTCATGCTGCAGCAGGACGAGCCCACCGACTACGTCGTGGGCACCGGTCGCACGCACTCGGTGTACGACGCCGTACGGATGGCCTTCGAGTACGTCGGGCTGAACTGGCGGGACCACGTCGTCATCGACCCGGGGCTCGTCCGTCCCGCCGAGGTGGAGACCCTCTGCGCCGACCCCGGCAAGGTCAGAGACGAGCTGGGCTGGGAGCCGACCGTCAGCTTCGAGCAGCTCATCCACATGATGGTGGAGTCCGATCTCCTGAACGTCTCGCGCGAGCGGGAGCTGGGAGACCTCATCCTCGCATCGAGTTGGTGAGCTCATCATTGGGATCAGGGATGAGTGAAGCGGCAAGTGCCCCGCTGGGAGTGCTGGGCGCGGGCGTGATGGGCACGGGGATCGCGGCCCTGGCGATCGGCCACGGTATCCCCGTGGTGCTCGTCGACGTATCGGAGGACAGGCTCGCCGATGCCCGGCGCCGGGTCGACGCCCAGCTCCGGCATGCGCGGCTGATGGGGTCGGTGCCGGCGCGGGACGCGGCCGGTTTGACGACGGCCGTGGAACTCGCGGCCGTCGCCGGCGCCACCGCGGTCATCGAGGCGGTCACCGAGGACGCTGAGATCAAGGCGAAGGTGCTGGAAGAGGCGTCGAGCCTGTTCGCGGTCGGCACCCCGATCATCTCCAACACCTCGGGCATCCCGATCGGGGAGCTGGGCAGGTTCGTCAGCCGCCCGGACGAACTGCTCGGCATCCATTTCATGAATCCGGCCTACCTGATCACGATGGTGGAGGTGATCAGGAGCGCGCGGACCAGCGACGAGACCATGGCCGCGGTCACCGGGCTGCTGGCGCGGATGGGGCGCCGCGGGATCGTCGTCCGGGACGCCCCCGGGTTCGTCACCAGCAGGCTGCTCCACCCCATGATCAACGAGGCGGCCCGGATAGTCGGGGCCGGCGTGGCCACCGCCGAGTCGGTGGACGACCTCATGCGGGGCTGCCTCGGGCATCCCACCGGGCCCCTGCGCACGGCCGACCTCATCGGGCTTGACAACCTGGTCGACGCGCTGTCGACCCTGTGGGAGCGCACGGGCGAGGAGAGTTTCCGGCCCTGCGAACTGCTGCGGGAGAAGGTCGCCGCAGGACACCTCGGACGCAAGTCCGGCAAGGGTTTCTACGATTACGAGAAGGTGCTGTCGTGACCACGGGATCAGCGGAGTCGGTTCAGCAGCGGATCCGGGAGTTCCTCGAAGAGCGGATCAAAACCAACATCGTCGTCGACAAGGATCTGTTCGCCTCCGGACTCGTCAACTCCATGTTCGCCATGGAGCTGGTCGTCCACCTGGAGCAGGAGTTCGGCGTCGCCATCGTCGGGGAGGACCTGAAGCTCGACAACTTCCGCACCGTCGAGCGGATGACGTCGCTGGTGTGCCGGCTGCGTGACGCGCCGGTGACGGACCATGCCTGACTGGCGCGCCGACGCCGGGGAACGGGTCACGCGGCTGGTCGGCGACCAGGCCGCGGCCTGGGACCTGGCCGGCGTCCTCCCCGTGGAGACGCTCAGAACCCTGGGCAAGGCGGGTCTGCTCTGCGCCGAGGTGCCGGTCGAACACGGCGGCGTCGGCGCGGGAAGCCTGGACAACGGCGAATTCACCGCCCACGTGGGCAGCCTCTGCGGGTCCCTGCGCAGCGTGATGACGTCACAGGGAATGGCGGCGTGGACGATCCAGCGGCTCGGCGATGCCCGCCAGCGGCGGGAGTACCTGCCCAGGCTGACCGGCGGCGAGCTGGCCGCGGTCGCGTTCAGCGAGCCCGATGCCGGCAGCGACGTCACGGCGATGGCGACCGAGATACGCTCCGACGGCGACACGGTGGTGGTCGAGGGACGCAAGTCGTGGACCACGGCGGCCCGATACGCCGACGTGATCGCCGTCTTCGGCCGGTACGGGGACGGCGGTGGCGTCGTTCTCGTGCCCGCCGGCGCGCCGGGGGTCACCATCCGGCCGGTGCCCAACCCGAGCGGCTGCCGGGCCGCCGGGCACGCCGACGTCGTCCTCGACGCCGTACGGCTGCCCGCGACCGCCGTGCTTGGCGGCGGCGGGCAGTCGCTCCAGCTGCTGGTCACCACGGCTCTGGCGTACGGCCGGATCTCGGTCGCCTGGGGTTGCGCCGGGATCCTGCGTGCGTGCCTTTCGGCCGCGGGCGCGCACGCGCGCGGGCGCCGGCAGTTCGGCCGGCCGCTGGCCGAGCACCAGCTCGTGGCCCGGCACCTGGCCGAGCTGGCGGCGGCAGAGCAGGTGGCGACGCGGGTCTGCGAGCACGCGAGCCGGTGCTGGGACGCGAGATCGCCGGAGCTGGTGATCGCCACGGTCCTGGCCAAATACGTCAGCTCGACCGAGGCCGCCCGCGGTGCGGCGGCGGCCGTGCAGGTGCTGGCGTCAGCGGGAGCGCAGGACGGCCACGTCGTGGCGCGGGCCTACCGGGACGCCAAGCTCATGGAGCTCATCGAGGGCAGCACCGAGATCTGCCAGATCATTCTCGCCCAGCACGCGGTCGCCCAGGCGAGCTGAAGGAGACGAGGAGTAACACGTGGCCGACACGACCATGACAGTGAAATGCCTGGTTTGGGATCTGGACAACACGCTGTGGCAGGGCACGTTGCTGGAGGACGGCGAGGTACGCCTTTACCCCGGCGTACGCGAGCTCATCCAGCTCCTGGACGCCCGCGGCATCCTGCAGTCCGTCGCGAGCAAGAACGACCACGACCATGCCTGGGCGAAGCTCGAGGAGCTGGGCGTCGCGGAGTATTTCGTGCTGCCGCACATCGGCTGGTCGCCCAAGTCCGGCTCGATCCGGAGCATCGCCGAGGAACTCCGGTTCGCCTACGGCACGATGGCGTTCGTGGACGACCAGGCCGCCGAGCAGGCCGAGGTGGCATTCCACCTTCCCGACGTACGGTGCTACTCCGCCGATGAGGTCGCCGGGCTGGCCGAGCTGCCGGAGTTCAACCCGAAAACGGTGACCCAGGACGCCCGGCGCCGCAGAGAGATGTACCAGGCCGGTTTCCGGCGGCAGGCCGCGAAGTCCGACTTCACCGGCCCCGACGAGGAGTTCATCCGCTCCCTCGACCTGGAGATGCGCATCGAGCAGGCGACCGTGGAGCACCTCGCCCGGGTCGAGGAGCTGACCCTGCGTACCAGCCAGATGAACGCGACCGGCGTGCACTATTCGCGGGAGGCGCTGGCCGGGCTGCTCCTCGACGATCACGGGCACCAGGTCCTGGTCACCTCGATGAGCGACCGGTTCGGGCCGCACGGCGCCGTCGGGGTCGTGCTGGTGGAGTCGGGAGCCGACGTGTGGCACCTGAAGCTGCTCGCCACCTCCTGCCGGGTCGTGTCCTTCGGCGCGGGCTCGGTGATCCTGCGCTGGCTGACCGATCAGGCCGCGCGGGCCGGCGCGCACCTGGTGGCCGACTTCCGCAGGACCGACCGCAACCGGATGATGGAGATCGCCTACCGGTTCAGCGGGTTCACCGGCGAGACCTGCCCGTGTCTCGCGAGCCTGCCCGCCGGCGACGTCAGCGGCCTGCAACGGCTGCACCTCGTCCCCGTGCCGCAGGCCCCGCCCACCACGATGCGCCTCATCGCGCCCGATCTCACGGCAGTGCCCGAGAACCGGTTCTCCGATGTCCTCCCTTAGAGCTCTTTCTTACGCACCAGGGTGATGCCGTCCGCCATCGGCAGCAGCGACACGTCCACCCGGAGATCCTCCAGCAGCATGGCGTTGAACGCGCGAATCGCCTCGGTGTCCGCGTCCTGCGCCGCCGGGTCGGCGACCTTGCCCAAGTACAGCGTGTTGTCCACCACGATCAGGCCGTTCTCCCTGACCAGCGCGAGAGCGGCCTCGTAGTACTTCGGGTAGCCGGGCTTGTCGGCGTCGATGAACACGAAGTCGACGGAGCCAGGCCCCTCCTCGTACAGCAGGGTGGCGAGGGTGTCCGACGCGTCGCCGATCCGCGAGTCGATCCGGTCGAACACTCCGGCCCTGCGCCAGTACGGCACGCCGACACTGTGCCACCGGTCGGTGATGTCGCAGGTGATGACGCGGCCACCGGGGGCGACCGCGCGGGCCAGGCAGAGCGTGCTGTAGCCGGTGAAGGTGCCCACCTCCAGGACGGTGCGCGCGGAGGTGAGCCGGACCAGCAGCGCCAGGAGTTGCCCCTCCTCGGCCATGACCTGCATCGCCCTTCCCATGGGCAGGGCGGCGGTCGCTTCGCGCAGGGAGCGCAGGATCTCGTCCTCCCGTAACGACACCGTACGGGCGTAGTCGGACAGTACTGAGGTGATGTGGAGCTGACCGGCCATTGCGCGAGCGTATGGTCCGCTCGGCTGGTCTTTTCCCCAGATTCGACGGCCGCGTGATGGCGGGCGGTTCTAGTGATTTTCAGGGAGCCCGGGTTTGAGACTGGGCTCCGCGATCCGGTCGTCGAAAAAGGGTTGAGCTGAAATGGACAATGAGGCGAAACTCCGCGAATACCTCAAGCGGGCGACGGCCGATCTCCGGCGCACCCGGCAACGCGTCCACGACCTCGAAGAACAGAACCTGCAGCCGATCGCGATCGTCGGGATGAGCTGCCGGTACCCCGGCGGCGTGGCCTCGCCGGAGGATCTGTGGCGCCTGCTCGCCGAGGGCGGTGATCCGATATCCGAGCCGCCCGCCGAGCGCGGCTGGGACCTCGACCGGCTTCGGGATCAGTACGGCGAGGCCGTGCCACAGTCGCTGGCCGGGGGTTTCCTCAATGAGGCGGCGGACTTCGACGCCGGCTTCTTCGGCATCTCGCCGCGCGAGGCGCTGGGCATGGATCCGCAGCAGCGGCTGCTGCTGGAAGCGTCATGGGAGGCCGTCGAGCGGGCCGGAATCGACCCGATCGCGCTACGCGGCAGCCTGACCGGGGTGTTCGCCGGGGCGATGTCGTCCGACTACCGCGAGAGCCTGCCGCGCGACATCGACGCCTTCGGGCTCACCGGTACGGCCAACAGCGTGTTGTCCGGCCGGGTTTCGTACACGCTCGGCCTGGTCGGCCCGGCCGTGACGGTGGACACGGCCTGCTCGTCGTCCCTGGTCGCGTTGCACTGGGCCGTTCAGTCGCTGCGTACGGGCGAGTGCACCCTGGCGCTCGCCGGCGGGGTGACCGTCATGACGAACCCCAGCACTTTCATCGAGTTCAACCGCCAGGGTGGCTTGTCGCCCGATGGGCGATGCAAGGCGTTCGCCGACGGCGCCAACGGCACGGGCTGGTCCGAGGGCGTCGGCGTCCTGGTGCTGGAGCGCCTGTCGGACGCGCAGCGCAACGGGCATCAGGTGCTCGCGGTGGTACGCGGGTCGGCCGTGAACCAGGACGGCGCGTCCAACGGTCTGACCGCGCCGAACGGTCCGTCGCAGCAACGGGTGATTCGCGACGCCCTGGCCAACGCGCGGCTGTCGACGGCGGACATCGACGTGGTGGAGGCGCACGGGACGGGCACGGCGCTGGGCGACCCGATCGAAGCCGAGGCGTTGATCTCCACGTTCGGCACGGACCGTGATCGCCCGTTGTCGCTGGGGTCGATCAAGTCGAACATCGGTCACACGCAGGCGGCCGCCGGGGTGGCGGGGATCATCAAGATGGTCCTGGCGATGCGGCATGGGGTGCTCCCCAGGACGTTGCACGCGGACGCGCCGTCGTCGCGGGTGGACTGGGACTCGGGCGTGCTCGAGCTGCTGACCCGGCAACGCGCCTGGCCGGAGACCGGCCGTCCGCGCCGGGCGGGGGTGTCCTCGTTCGGAGTCAGCGGCACCAACGCTCATGTGGTGGTGGAGGAGGCGCCGCCGGCTGAGGTGGCGGTGGCCACGGCGGATATGCGGGTGCTGCCGGTGCTGGTGTCGGGACGGACGGAGGAAGCACTGTCCGCTCAGGCGGCGCGTCTGCTGGCGTACCTGGACGGTGTGCCCGGGACATCTCTGGCCGATGTGGCCTTCTCGCTGGCGACGACACGGTCGGCCTTCGAGCATCGGGCGGCCGTGGTGGCCGCCGATCGTGCCGGGTTGCGTGCGGGTCTGGCGGCGCTGGCGGATGGGGGTGCCGCCGCCGGAGTGATCAAGGGGCATGGCAGGCAGGCCAAGCTCGCGATGTTGTTCACCGGTCAGGGGAGTCAGCGGGCGGGGATGGGCCGGGAACTGTATGACCGGTTCCCGGTGTTCGCCCAGGCGCTGGACGCGGTGGTCGCGGAGTTGGACCCGCTGCTGGACAGGTCGTTGCGTGACGTCTTGTTCGCCGAGGCGGAGCTGCTGGATCAGACGGGGTGGGCGCAGCCGGCGTTGTTCGCGGTCGAGACCGCCCTGTTCCGGCTGGTCGAGTCGTGGGGTGTGCGGCCGGATGTGCTGGCCGGTCATTCGATCGGGGAGATCACGGCGGCGCATGTGGCCGGAGTGCTGTCCCTGAGCGATGCGTGTGCGCTGGTGGCGGCTCGGGCGCGGTTGATGCAGGCGTTGCCGTCCGGTGGGGCGATGGTGGCGGTGCAGGCGTCCGAGGATGCGGTCGCCGGGCTGCTGGCTGGGCGTGAGGGTGAGGTGTCGGTCGCTGCGGTGAACGGCCCGGCCTCCACCGTGATCTCCGGTGTCGAGGAGGCGGTGCTTGAGGTGGCGGCCGCGCTGGAATCTCAGGGGGTCAGGACGCGGCGGTTGCGGGTGTCGCATGCGTTCCATTCGCCGTTGATGGATCCGATGCTGGCGGACTTCCGCGCCTTGGCCGGGACGCTCAGCTACAACCCGCCGCGGATTCCGATCGTCTCCACCCTGACCGGGGAGACGGCCACGGCGGATCAGTTGTGCTCGCCCGACTACTGGGTGGACCAGGTCCGTGGCGCGGTCCGTTTCGGCGACGCGGTGCGCGCTCTGCACGCTCAAGGTGTGCAGGCCTACCTGGAACTCGGTCCCGACGCGGTCCTGAGCGCCATGGCCGCCGACACTCTCGCCCCCGATGCAGTGGCGGTGCCGGTGCTCCGCAGGGACCGCGACGAGGAGTCCGCGGCCGTGTCGGCGCTGGGCGCCCTGCACGTGCGTGGGGTGGCGGTGGACTGGCGCTCGGTGCTCCCCGGTGCCGGCAGGGTTGAGCTGCCCACCTACGCCTTCCAGCGGCAGCGGTACTGGCTGAGTCCCACTTCGTCCGGGGATGCCCGAGGGCTTGGCCTGACAGCGGCCCGGCATCCGCTGCTGGGGGCCTCCGTGGGGCTGGCGGACTCCGATGAGGCGCTGCTGACCGGAAGGCTGTCCCTGGGGTCGCACCCGTGGCTGGCCGATCACGCGGTGGGCGGGCCGGTGGTCTTCCCCGGCACCGGATTCCTGGAGCTGGCCCTGCGGGCGGGTGACCAGGTCGGCTGCGATCTGGTGCGGGAGCTGACCTTGACCGTGCCGCTGGTGCTGGGTGAGCGGGACGCGGTCGCGGTGCAGGTGCGGGTGGGGCCCGCGGACGGCCAGGGCCGGCGTGAGCTGAGCATTCACGCCAGGCAGGACGAGGCCGACGAGCACGACGGCTGGGTACGGCACGCGGTCGGCGTGCTGGCGAGCACCGCGCAAGAGGAGCCCGGCATCGCGGACATGGCGGTGTGGCCGCCCCCAGGGGCGTCGGCGATCGACGTCGAGGGGGCTTACGAGCGGCTGGCTGAGGGCGGGTTCCATTACGGACCGGTATTCCAAGGGCTGCGGGCGGCCTGGCGGGGTGCGAGCGGTGAGGTGTTCGCCGAGGTCGCCCTGGGCGAGCAGGCGGCGTCGAATGCGGGCTTGTTCGGGGTCCATCCGGCTCTGCTGGACGCGGCGTTGCACGCGATGTCGTTCGCCGGGATGGAGGACGCGCAGCCCGGCCGGTTGCCGTTCTCCTGGGGCGACGTGTGCCTGCACGCGGCCGGCGCGTCGGTGCTGCGCGTGCGGCTGGCCAAGGCGGGCGACGATTCGGTTTCGGTGAGCGCGGTGGACGCCGCCGGGGAGCCGGTGCTGTCGGCGCGGTCACTGGTGCTGCGCCCGTTCTCGGCCGATGACCTTCCCGGCGGGAGCGGGCGGGACCCGCTGTTCGCCCTGGAGTGGACGGTGTCGCCGCAGCCTGCCCCGGCGGTGACCGGTGCGGTGGCGGTGCTGGGCGTGGGGGCTCTGGGTACGCTCGCCGCCTGGCGGCCCGGCGGGGATCTCGTGCAGATTCATACAGATCTGGCGTCGCTGGCGGAGGCGGGGCCGGTGCCGGACGCGGTGCTGACCGAGGTGGTCTCGGATCCGGCGGCCGGGGTGGTGGAGTCGGCGCACGAGCTGGCCGCCCATGTGCTGGATCTGATGCAGAGGTGGCTGGCCGAGGAGCGCTGCGGCGGCTCCCGCCTGGTGGTGCTCACCCGGGGCGCGGTGGTGGCGCGGGCGGGGGACTCGCTCACCGACCTGGCGGCCGCGGCGGTGTGGGGTCTGGTCCGTGCCGCGCAGTCGGAGAATCCCGGCCGCTTCGTGCTGGTGGACGTGGACGAGGCGTCGGCGATGTCGGCGTTGCCCGGGGTGCTGGCCGGGACGGTGGCCGGGGTGCTGGCGTCGGCGGAACCGCAGGCGGCGATCCGCCAGGGCGAGGTGCGGGTACCCCGCCTGACGCGCGTGGCGGCTGGCGATGTCCAGGACGGTGTATGGGACCCGGAAGGGACGGTGTTGATCACCGGCGGCACCGGTGGCCTGGGGGCGTTGTTCGCCCGGCATCTGGTGGCCGAGCGCGGGGTACGGCATCTGCTGCTGGCCGGCCGCCGGGGCCCGGACGCGCCCGGTGCGGCGGAGCTGCGGGCCGACCTGATCGCCCAGGGCGCCGACGTCACGATCGCCGCCTGCGACGTGGCCGACCGCGACCAGGTGGCGGCGCTGCTGGCGCGGGTGGCCCCCGAGCACCCGCTGACCGGGATCATCCACACCGCCGGCGTGCTGGACGACGGGACGATCCCGTCGCTGTCTCCGGAGCGGCTGGACGCGGTGTTGCGGCCGAAGGCGGACGCGGCCTGGCACCTGCACGAGCTCACCCGCGACCTGGATCTGGCCGCGTTCGTGCTGTTCTCGTCGGTGGCCGGCACCATGGGAGCTCCCGGCCAGGGCAACTACGCGGCGGCCAACGCGTTCCTCGACGCGCTGGCCGGGCATCGCCGTGCCGAAGGACTGCCCGCGCTGTCGCTCGGGTGGGGGCCCTGGGCCCAGGACACCGGGATGACCGGCGCGCTGGACGACGTCCAGGCCCGGCGGATGACCCGCGCCGGGATGTTCGCGCTCACTCCGGACGAGGGCCTCGCGCTGTTCGGCGCGGCCCTCCGGGCGGGGGAGCCGGTCGTGGCCCCGGTCCGGATCGACCTTGCCGCGGTGCGGACGCACGGCGAGGTGCCGCACCTGCTCCGCGGGCTGGTACGCGCGCCACGCCGGTCGGCGACGTCGATGTCCGGCAGCGCACTGGTCCGCCGCCTGGCGGGACTGGAGCGCGCCGATCGGGTCCGGATCCTGGCGGACCTGGTACGGGCCGAGGTGGCGCTGGTGCTGGGACACCCCTCGCCGGAGCTGGTGGACATCCGGCGGGAGTTCCGCGACCTGGGCTTCGACAGCCTCACCGCGGTCGAACTGCGCAACCGGCTGAGCACGACGACGGGGTTGCGCCTGCCGGCCACGCTGGTGTTCGACCATCCCACGCCTGCCGTACTGGCGGAGTTCCTGCTGGACGAGGTGCTGGGCGAGCAGCACGACGTGGCCGTTCCCGCCGCCGTCACGCCGGTCGCCGACGACCCGATCGTGATCGTCGGGATGAGCTGCCGCTACCCGGGTGGCGTCGCCTCGCCGGAGGACCTGTGGCGGCTGGTGGCCGAGGGCCGTGACGCGATCACGGAATTTCCCGCCAATCGTGGGTGGGACCTGGCCGCGCTCTACCATCCGGACGCCGACCACGTGGGCGGCTCGTACACCAGGCAGGGCGGTTTCCTGCACGACGCGGCGGAATTCGACGCGGACTTCTTCGGGATGAGCCCGCGGGAGGCCATGGCGACGGACCCGCAGCAGCGACTGCTGCTGGAGACCTCGTGGGAAGCGGTCGAGCGGGCCGGAATCGACCCGGTCACGCTCCGGGGCAGCCGGACGGGCGTGTTCGCCGGGGTGATGTACACCGACTACAGCGGCATGCTCGGCGCGGCTGAGTACGAGGGCTACCGGGGCACCGGAACCGCCGCGAGCGTCGTCTCCGGGCGGGTGTCCTACACCCTGGGCCTGGTGGGCCCGGCCGTGACGGTCGACACCGCCTGCTCGTCCTCGCTGGTCGCGGTGCATCTGGCGACGCAGGCGCTGCTCTCGGGTGAATGCACGCTCGCGCTGGCCGGCGGGGTGACCGTGATGGCCACGCCCGGAGCGTTCGTGGAGTTCTCCCGGCAGCGGGGGCTGTCCCCGGACGGGCGGTGCAAATCGTTCGCCGACCGCGCGGACGGGGTGAGCTGGGCCGAAGGCGTCGGGGTGCTGGTGCTCGAACGCCTGTCCGACGCCCGGCGCAACGGTCACCAGGTGCTCGCCGTGGTGCGCGGATCGGCGATCAACCAGGACGGCGCCTCCAACGGGCTGACCGCTCCGAACGGCCCCTCCCAGCGGCGGGTGATCCGCCAGGCCCTGGCCGGAGCGCGGCTCGCCCCGGCCGAGGTGGACGTGGTGGAGGGGCACGGGACCGGGACCACCCTGGGGGATCCGATCGAGGCGCAGGCGCTGCTGGCCACCTACGGCCGGGACCGGCCGGAGGGACCGCTGCTGCTCGGGTCGATCAAGTCGAACATCGGTCACACGCAGGCGGCGGCGGGTGTCGCGGGCGTGATCAAGATGATCATGGCCATGCGGCACGGCATCGTGCCCAAGACCCTGCACGTCGACGCGCCGTCCGCGCACGTGGACTGGTCCTCGGGCGCGGTGGAGCTGCTGACCGAGGCGAGGGAGTGGCCGGAGACGGGCCACCCCCGCCGGGCCGCCGTGTCGTCGTTCGGCTTCAGCGGCACCAACGCCCACCTCATCATCGAGCAGGACACCGGGCAGGACATCGTCGAGCGGACGCCGCCGATGGCAGGCCTGCCACTACCGATCTCGGGCAAGACTGAACAGTCGATGCGGGAGCAGGCCGCGCGGCTGTTGTCCCACCTGGAAGGCCGTCCCGAGGCGGACCTGGCCGACGTGGCGTTCTCGTTGGCGACCACCCGCTCCCCGTTCGAGCACCGGGCCGCGGTGCTGGCCGGGGACCGGGCCGGGGCGCTGGCCGGGTTGCGGGCGCTGGCCACCGGCCAGGCGGCGCCGGGAGTCGTACGCGGCCGGGCCAGGGACGACCAGAAGACGGCGTTCCTGTTCACCGGCCAGGGCGCTCAGCGCGTGGGCATGGGCCTGGAGACCTACGCGCGGTTCCCGGTGTTCGCCGAGGCCCTCGACGGGGTGCTCGCGGCGCTGGACCCCCATCTGGACCGTCCGCTGCGGGAGGCACTGTTCTCCGACGCTGAGCTGCTCGACCGTACGGAATACACGCAGCCGGCGCTGTTCGCCCTGGAAGTCGCGCTGTACCGGCTGGTGGAGTCGTGGGGTGTGCGCCCGGACGCGCTGGCGGGGCACTCGATCGGGGAACTCGTCGCGGCGCACGTCGCAGGGGTGCTGACCCTGGCGGACGCCTGCGCGCTGGTGGCCGCGCGGGGCCGGTTGATGCAGGCGCTGCCTGCGGGCGGGGCGATGGTCGCGATCCAGGCCGGCGAGGAGGAGGTCCTGGAGTCGCTGGCCGGGCGCGAGGGCGAGGTGTCCATCGCGGCGGTCAACGGTCCGTCGTCGGTGGTGATCGCCGGAGCCGAGCCCGCGGTGCTGGAGGTCGCCGCGGGGTGGGCCGCCCGGGAACGCAGGACCAAGCGGCTGCGGGTGTCGCACGCGTTCCATTCACCGCTGATGGAGCCGATGCTCGCGGAGTTCCAGGCGGTCGCCGAGACGATCGCGTACGAACCCCCGCGGATCCCGGTGATCTCCAACGTGACCGGCGAGTTCGCCACGGACGAACTGTGCTCACCGGCCTACTGGGTGCGGCACGTGCGGGAGGCGGTCCGGTTCCGCGACGGCGTGCGGGAGCTGCACCGGGCGGGCACGACCGCGTTCCTGGAGATCGGCCCCGACGGCGTGCTGACCGCGATGGCCCTGGACACCCTTCCCGCCGAGGCGGAGACGCTGGTCCTTCCCGTGCTGCGCGGCGACCGCGACGAGAGCACCGCCCTCATGACCGCGCTGGCCGAACTGCAGGTGAACGGCGTACGCGTCGACTGGCCGGCCCTGCTCCGCGGCGCCCGCCGGGTGGACCTGCCGACGTACCCGTTCCAGCATGAGTCGTTCTGGCCGGAGCTCCCGCCCGCCGCGAACGGCACCGTCGCCGATCCGGCGGACGCGCGGCTGTGGGACGCGGTCGAGCGCGGCGACGCCGGGGATGTGGCCGCGATCCTCGGCTTGGGCAACGAGCACTCCTCCTCGCTGGACAGCCTGCTCCCGGCCTTGTCGTCGTGGCGGCGGAGCCGGGGCGAGGCGTCGACGCTCGACTCCTGGCGCTACCTGGTCGAGTGGAAGCCGCGCCGTACGCCTTCGCTGGCCGTGCTGGAGGGTACCTGGCTGGTGGCGACCGCGGCCGGGATCGTGGACGGCGACGTGGTCGCCGCGCTGGACAGCCACGGAGCACACGTGGAGCGGCTCCTGCTGGATGGGACGGACGGCCGTGCCTCGCTCGCCGCCCGGCTCCGTGAGCTGGGCGAGATCTCCGGCGTGGTGTCGATGCTCGCGTCGGTCGCGGACGGTGGTGCGGTGCCGAGCGGTCTCGCGCTCACGGTCACGCTCCTCCAAGCGCTCGGCGACGCGGAGATCGACGCACCGCTGTGGTGCCTCACCCGCGGCGCCGTGTCGGCCGCTCCCGGGGACCGGGTGACGAGCCCGGTCCAGGCGCAGGTGTGGGGCATGGGCCGGGTGGCCGCCTTGGAGCACCCGAAGCGGTGGGGCGGCCTGGTCGACCTGCCCGAGGTCGTCGCCGGGCGGGCCGCACTGGGCCTGGCGAGCGTGCTGGCGGGCCTGGACGGCGAGGACCAGGTGGCGGTGCGGGCGTCGGGCGTGTTCGGCCGGCGGCTGCGGCGTCATCCGGTCGCTCCCGATCCGGTCGGTCAGGCGCACGCGACCGGTGGGACCGTGCTTGTCACCGGTGGGACGGGTGCGCTCGGCGCGGCCACCGCGCGGTGGCTGGCGCGTGCTGGCGCCGCGCATCTCGTGCTGACCAGCCGGCGCGGCATGGCCGCCCCCGGCGCGGCGGAGCTGCGGGACGAGCTGCTCGCGCTGGGCGCCGAGGTGAGCATCGTCGCCTGCGACGTGGCCGATCGCGAGGCACTGGCGGGCGTGCTGGCCGCGATCCCGGCCGAGCGCCCGCTCACCGGGGTCGTGCACGCGGCCGGTGTGGGCCAGGCCGTCGCGCCCCTCGGGCAGGCGGACGCCGCCGAGCTCGCCGACGTGATGACGGCGAAGGTGGCCGGCGCCGCCAACCTGGACGGCCTGCTCGGCGACCGCGAGCTCGACTTCTTCGTGCTGTTCTCCTCGATAGCCGGGATGTGGGGCAGCGCGGGGCAGGGCGCCTACGCGGCCGCCAACGCCTACCTCGACGCGCTGGCCGAGCACCGGCGGGGGCGAGGTCTCGCCGCCACGTCGGTGGCCTGGGGCGCGTGGGCCGAAGCCGGCCTGGCCGTGGCGGACACCACAGCGGACACCACAGCGGACACCATGGCCGACTACTTGCTCAAACGCGGGCTGGCCTTGCTGCCGCCCGGCCTCGCGATCAAAGAGCTGAGCCGGGCGGTCAGCGGCGGGGACGCGGTGGTGACGGTCGCGGACGTCGACTGGGACCGGTTCTATCCGATCTTCACCTCGGCCCGGCCCAGCCACCTGTTCAGCGAGCTCCCGGAGGTCAGGGCACAGCTCGCGAGCGCGGACAAGGCGGCGACCTCCGACGACCCCGAGTTCGTCGCGCGGCTGCGGCAGCTGACCGAGAAGGAGCAGCGGCGCGGGCTGCTGGATCTGGTGCGCACCGAGGTGGCGGCCGTGCTGCGGCACGCCTCGGCCGAGGCGGTCTCCGAGCGGCGCGCCTTCCGCGAGATGGGGTTCGACTCGCTGACCGCGGTGGAGCTGAGAAAGCGGCTGGTCGGGGCGACCGGCCTGGCGTTGCCGAGCACGCTGGTGTTCGATCACCCGAACCCGGCCGCGCTGGTGGAGTTCCTGCGGTCGCAGGTCGTGGGCTCGGCGGACGCGGACGTCGCCGGGGTCCCGATGGCGGCCCACACCGACGAACCGATCGCGATCATCGGGATGGCCTGCCGTTTCCCCGGCGGCGTCGGCTCTCCAGAACAGCTGTGGGAACTGGTGACCGGCGAGGTCGACGCGATCTCCGGATTCCCCGCCGACCGGGGCTGGGACGCGGCGGGACTCTACGACCCCGACCCCGATCACTCCGGCACGACGTACTCGGTCGAAGGGGGGTTCCTGCACGACGCCGGTGACTTCGACCCCGGATTCTTCGGGATCTCACCGCGCGAGGCGCTGACCATGGACCCGCAGCAGCGGCTGCTGCTGGAGACCGCATGGGAGGCCATCGAACGGGCCGGGATCGCCCCCTCATCGCTGCACGGCAGCACGACCGGCACGTTCATCGGCTCCAGCTACCAGGAGTACGGCTCGGACGCCGCCGACGCCGAGGGACACCAGGTCACCGGCTCCAGCCCGAGCATCCTGTCCGGCCGGTTGTCGTACGTGCTCGGCCTGGAAGGGCCCGCGGTCACGGTCGACACGGCGTGCTCGTCGTCGCTGGTGGCGCTGCACCTGGCCTGCCAGTCGCTGCGCAACGGTGAGAGCTCCCTCGCCCTGGCGGGCGGCGCGACGGTGATGACCACCCCGGCCGCCTTCGTGGCGTTCAGCCGCCAGCGGGCTCTGGCCGCCGACGGCCGGTGCAAGGCGTTCTCCGATTCGGCGGACGGGATGAGCCTGGCGGAGGGTGTCGGCCTGCTGCTGGTGGAGCGGCTGTCCGACGCCGAGCGCAACGGCCACCCGATCCTCGCGGTGGTGAGTGGTTCCGCGGTGAACCAGGATGGCGCGTCCAACGGGCTGACCGCGCCCAACGGTCCCTCCCAGCAGCGGGTGATCCGGCACTCCCTGGCGAGCGCGCGGCTGTCCCCTGCCGAGGTCGACGCGGTCGACGCGCACGGCACGGGTACGGCCCTGGGCGACCCCATCGAGGCCCAGGCCCTCCTCGCCACGTACGGGCAGGGCCGGGAGCGCCCGCTCCTGCTCGGGTCGATCAAGTCGAACATCGGCCACACCCAGTCCGCGGCGGGCGTGGCGAGCGTCATCAAAATGGTCATGGCTCTGCGGCACGGCCTGCTGCCGAAGACGCTCGGGGTGGGCACGCCCTCGTCCCACGTGGATTGGACGGCGGGCGCGGTCGAACTGCTGACCGAGGCCACGCCGTGGCCGGAGACCGGACGGCCGCGCCGGGCCGCCGTGTCCTCCTTCGGGATCAGCGGCACGAACGCCCACACGATCCTCGAACAGGCGCCGACCGGCGACGTCGCGCTCGCCGGCTCCGGCGCCGATGCGGGTCCCGGTGCCGATGCCGCCGCTTCCGGTGCCGGGGCGGTGCCGTGGGTGGTGTCCGGCCGGACGGCGGAGGCGTTGCGCGCGCAGGCGCAGCGGCTGGCCGCGCACGTGGCCGACCACGGTGCGCTGGACCCGGCCGGCGTGGGCTTCTCGCTGGTGACATCGAGGTCGATGTTCGAGCACCGCGCGGTTGCGGTGGGCGGTGACCGCGACGCGCTCCGCGCCGCCGTCCAGGCGGTGGCCGTGGGCGAGCCGGCGCCGGGCGTGGTCCAGGGCATGGCGGACGTCGAGGGCAGAACGGTCTTCGTGTTCCCGGGGCAGGGCGCGCAGTGGGCGGGCATGGGCGCTCGGCTGCTCGAGCAGTCCCCGGTGTTCGCCGAGCGCGTCGCCGAGTGCGGCCTGGCCCTGAGCCGGTACGTCGACTGGTCGCTGCTGGACGTGCTGCGCCAGGCGGAGGGCGCGCCGTCGCTGGACCGGGTGGACGTCGTGCAGCCGGTGTCGTTCGCGGTGATGGTCGCGCTGGCGGCGATGTGGCGTGCTCACGGGGTCGAGCCCGACGCGGTGATCGGGCATTCCCAGGGCGAGATCGCCGCCGCCTGCGTGGCGGGCGCGCTGTCGCTGGACGACGCCGCCCGAGTGGTGGCGGTGCGCAGCCAGGCCATCGCGCGGTCGCTGGCCGGCGCCGGCGGGATGATGTCGATCTCGCTGCCGCTACCGGACGTCGAGGAGCGGCTGCGGCCCTGGGACGGGCAGATCTCGATCGCGGCGGTGAACGGACCGCGTACGGTCGTGGTGGGCGGCGATCCCGGCGCGCTCGACGAGCTGTCGCGGCGGCTGACCGAGGAGGGCGTGCGGACCCGGCGGGTCGCGGTCGACTACGCGTCGCACTCCGCTCACGTCGAGCCGCTCCAGCATGAGCTGCCCCAGTCCCTGTCGGCGATCCGGCCGCGGCGGGCCGAGGTGCCGTTCCTGTCCACGGTGACCGAGGACTGGCTGGACGGGACGGAGCTGGACGCCGGCTACTGGTACCGCAACCTGCGGCGGACCGTCCGGTTCGAACCCGCCGTGCGCCGCCTGCTGGCCGCTGCACACCGGGCGTTCATCGAGGTCAGCCCGCACCCGGTGCTGACCGGCGCGATCCAGGAGACGGCCGAGGACGCCGGTGGGAGCACGGTCGTCGCCGGGACGCTGCGCCGCGACCAGGGCGGCGCGGAGCGCTTCCTGACCTCCCTGGCGGAGGTGTTCGTGCGCGGCGTGCCGGTCGACTGGCGAGCCGCCTTCGACAGCACGGGTGCCCGCCCGGTGGAGCTGCCGACGTACGCCTTCCAGCGCGAGCGGCTCTGGACGAAGCGCGCCGAGGCGCCGGCGCCGGGCGCGGCGAACCCGGCGGACGAGCGGTTCTGGGCGGCGGTGGGGCAGCAGGACCTGGACTCGCTGGCCTCGGAGCTGGACGTGGGCACACCCGCGCTGGCCGAAGTGGTGCCCGCGCTGTCCTCCTGGCGGCGCAGGCAACAGGCACAGTTCACGGCCGACTCCTGGCGCTACCGCGTCGTGTGGCGACCGGTGACCGATCTCGCCGCCACCCCCCTGTCGGGTACGTGGCTGCTCGTCACCACCGACGGCGTCGCGGACGAGGACGTTAAGGAAAAGGACGTCGCCGGCACGCTCACCGCGTACGGCGCACGGGTCCGCAGGCTCGTGCTCGACGAGGCGTGCCTCGACCGCGCCGTGCTGACCGGCATGCTGAGCCAGGAGGAGCACGTCTCCGGCGTGGTGTCCCTGCTGGCGCTGGCCGAACAGCCGGCCGAACGCCACCCGGAGCTGGCCGTCGGCCTGGCGCTGACCGTCGCGCTCGTCCAGGCCCTGGGCGACGCGGACATCGACGCGCCGCTGTGGTGCCTCACCCGTGGCGCGGTCTCCACCGGCCGGTCGGATCCGGTGACCAACCCCGTCCAGGCCCAGGTCCACGGCGTGGGCTGGACGGCCGCACTGGAGCACCCGCGACGGTGGGGCGGCCTGGTCGACCTCACCGGGACGCTCGACCAGCGCGCGGCGCGGCGCCTGGCGAGCGTCCTCGGGGGCGCCGCAGGCGGCGAGGACCAGCTCGCGATTCGGCCCTCCGGAGTGTTCACCCGGCGCGTGGTGCCGGCCCCGTCGCCGGCCGGCCCGGCGCCCGCCTGGACGCCACGCGGGACCACCCTGGTGACCGGGGGCACGGGAACGCTCGCCCCGCACGTGGCCCGCTGGGTCGCGGCCCAGGGAGCCGAGCACCTGGTGCTGGTCAGCCGCCGCGGCATGGCCGCCCCCGGCGCGGCCGAACTGGTGGCGGAGCTGGCCGAGCTGGGCACGACCGCCACGGTGGCGGCCTGCGACGTGTCCGATCGCGACGCGCTCGCCGGCCTGCTCGCGCGGTTGCGGGCGGAGGGCCACACCGTCCGTACGGTGGTGCACGCCGCCGCCTCCATCGAGCTGCACGCACTGGAGGACACCGGTATCGAGGCGTTCGCCGAGGTGGTGCGGGCCAAGGTCATGGGCGCCCGCCACCTGGACGAGCTGCTGGCCGACGAGCTCGACGCCTTCGTGCTGTTCTCCTCGACGGCGGGGATGTGGGGCAGCGGGCGGCACGCGGCGTACGTCGCGGGCAACGCCTTCCTCGGCGCGCTGGCGGAGCACCGGCGCGCCCGCGGGCTGCCGGCCACCTCGATCTCGTGGGGCATCTGGTCGGACGACCGCGAGCTCGGGCGGGTCGATCCCGAGCAGATCCGGCGCAGCGGTCTGGTGTTCATGGAGCCGGATTTGGCGCTCGAAGGGTTCCGGCACGCGCTGGCCGGCGCGGAGCCCGTGCTGGCGATCGCCGACATCGACTGGGAGCTGTACTTCCCGGTCTTCACCTCCGTACGGGCGAGCCGGCTGTTCAGCGAGGTGCCTGCCGTACGGCGGCTGGCCGAGACCGCCGAGCGGCCGGTCGGCGCCGCGGGCGCGGGGGAGTTCGTGACCCGGCTGCGCGGGCTGCCCGCGGCCGAGAGGGACCGCCTGCTGCTTGAGCTGGTGCGCGCCCAGGCGGCGACCGTGCTCGGGCACGCCTCAGCCGACGCCCTCGCCGAGCGGCGCGCGTTCCGCGACCTGGGTTTCGACTCGGTGACCGCGGTCGATTTGCGCAACCGGCTGGCCGCCGCCACGGGCCTATCCCTGCCGAGCACGCTGGTGTTCGACCACCCGAACCTGGCGGCGCTGGCGGAGTTCCTGCGCGCGGAGATCGCCGGGGCCCAGGCCGGACCGGCGGCCGTGGCAGGCCAGGGGCGGGCCGGCTCGGACGAGCCGATCGCGATCATCGGGATGGCCTGCCGCTACCCGGGCGGGGTCCGATCGCCGGAGCAGCTGTGGCGGCTCGTGGTCGACGGGGTCGACGCGATCTCCGAGTTCCCCGGCGACCGCAACTGGGATGCCGAAGGACTCTACGACCCCGACCCGGGCCGGACCGGGAAGACGTACTCCACGCGGGGCGGCTTCCTCTACGACACGGCGGAGTTCGACGCGGACTTCTTCGGGATCTCGCCCCGCGAGGCGCTGGCGATGGATCCGCAGCACCGGCTGGTGCTGGAGACGGCATGGGAAGCCGTCGAGCGGGCCGGGATCGCCCCGTCGTCGCTGCGCGGCAGCGTGACCGGCACCTTCATCGGCTCCAGTTACCAGGACTACGGTCTGGCGATGGCCGGCCAGGGGGAGGGCCTGGAAGGCCACCTGGTCACCGGCACCGTGCCGAGCGTGCTGTCCGGCCGGGTGGCGTACCTGTTCGGGCTTGAGGGCCCGGCCGTCACGCTGGACACGGCGTGCTCGTCGTCGCTGGTGGCGCTGCACCTGGCCTGCCAGTCGCTGCGCGACGGCGAGAGCTCGCTGGCGCTGGCCGGTGGGGTGACCGTGATGTCCACCCCCGACGCCTTCATCGGGTTCAGCCGGCAGCGGGCCATGGCCCCCGACGGCCGCTGCAAGGCGTACTCCGATTCGGCCGACGGGATGAGCCTGGCCGAGGGGGTCGGCCTGCTGCTGGTGGAGCGGCTGTCCGACGCCGAGCGCAACGGGCACCCGATCCTCGCGGTCATCCGCGGGTCGGCGATCAACCAGGACGGCGCGTCCAACGGGCTGACCGCGCCGAGCGGGCTGGCGCAGCAGCGCGTGATCAGGCAGGCGCTGGCCAACGCCGGGGTCGCGCCGGCGGAGGTCGACGCCGTGGAGGGGCACGGGACCGGCACGGCGCTGGGGGACCCGATCGAGGCGCGGGCGCTGCTCGCGACCTACGGCCAGGAGCGGGATCACCCGCTGTGGCTCGGCTCGGTCAAGTCCAACATCGGGCACGCCCAGATGGCCTCCGGCGTCGCCGGAGTGATCAAGATGGTCCTGGCCATGCGGCACGACCTGCTGCCGAGGACGCTGCACGTGGACGCGCCGTCGTCGCACGTGGACTGGTCCACGGGTGCCATCGAGCTGCTCACGGAGCCGAGGGAATGGGTGCGCGCCGGACGCCCGCGCCGGGCCGCGGTGTCGTCGTTCGGGCTCAGCGGCACCAACGCCCACGCGGTGCTGGAGGAGGCGCCGCCCGCGGCCGTACGGGTGGGGCGGGCCGAGCCGGTCGTCGTCCCCGTGCTGGTGTCGGGCAAGGACGCGCAGGCCCTGGGCGCCCAGGCGGAACAGCTGCTGGCCCTGCTCGCGGAGTCCGCCGAGCTCCACCTCACGGACGTCGCGTACTCCCTGGCGACCACGCGGTCGCACCTCGACCAGCGCGCGGCGCTGGTCGGACGGGACCGCGAGGAGATCATCGCCGGGTTGCGGGCGCTGGCCGAAGGCGCCGGCGTTCAGGAAGCCGTCGGCCACGGTTCCCTGGCCTTCATGTTCACCGGCCAGGGCGGCCAGCGCGCGGAGATGGGCCGCGAGCTGTACGGTCGCTTCCCGGCGTTCGCCGACGCGCTCGACGCGGTGCTGTCCCACCTGGACGCGCACCTGGACCGCCCGCTGCGGGACGTGCTGTTCGCCCCGGCGGGTACGGCGGACGCCGCCCTGCTGGACGAGACGGGCTACACGCAGCCGGCGCTGTTCGCCTTCCAGGTGGCCGTGTTCCGCCTGCTGGAGTCCTGGGGCGTCAGGCCCGGCCACCTCATGGGACATTCGGTCGGGGAGATCGCCGCGGCGCATGTCGCGGGCGTGCTGTCCCTGCCGGACGCCTGCGTCCTGGTGGCCGCCCGCGCCCGGCTGATGCAGGCGCTGCCCGCGGGCGGGGCGATGGTCGCCGTCCAGGCCGGCGAGGAGGAGGTGCTGCCGCTGCTGGCCGGGCGCGAGGAGCAGATGTCGATCGCGGCGGTCAACAGCCCGGTGTCGGTGGTCGTGTCCGGCGAGGAGGACGCCGTCCTGGAGATCGCCGCGCACTTCGCGGCCCAGGGGCGCATGACCAAGCGGCTGCAGGTCTCCCATGCCTTCCATTCCCCGCGGATGGACGCCATGCTCGACGACTTCCGCCGGGTCGCGCGCGGCCTGTCGTACGCGCCGCCGGAGATCCCGATCGTGTCCAACGTGACCGGCGAGCCGGCGACCGCGGCGCTGCTCTGCTCGCCGGACTACTGGGTGGAGCACATCCGGCGGCCGGTCCGCTTCGGCGACGGCGTGCGCGGCCTGGCCGAGCAGGGCGTCGTCACGTTCCTCGAACTCGGCCCCGACGCCGTGCTCACGGCCATCGCGGCCGACTGTCTCACCGACCGCCCCGGTGTCCAGGCGGTGCCCGTGGCGCGCCGGGACCGGGCCGAGGAGCAGGCCGTCACGGCGGCGGTGGCCCGGCTGCACGTCCGTGGCGTCGACGTGGACTGGCGAGGGTTCTTCGCCGGCACCGGCGCCGAGGCGGTCGGCCTGCCGACGTACGCCTTCCAGCGCCGGCGGTTCTGGCCGGAACCCAGGGCGGCCGCCGTGCCCGCGTCTTCCGATGCCGTGGACGGCTGGCGGTACCGGTCCGTCTGGAAGCCGTTGCCCTGGCCCGCGGTCACCGCGCCGTCGCCGCGGGCCCGGTTGCTCGTGGTGGTGCCGGCGGGTGCGGAATGGGTGACCTCGCTGGCGGGCGCGCTGGGCGCGGAGGCCGACCGGATCGAGGTCCGCGAACCCGACCGGGCGGCGCTGGCCGCGCGGCTGCGGGAGCTGTGCTCCGCCGGACCCCGGCCCGTCGGGATCGTGTCGCTGCTGGCCTCGGACGAGCGGGATCTGGCAGGGCATCCGGGGGTCCCCAGCGGTCTGGCGTTGACGGTCGCGCTGGCGCAGGCGCTCGGGGACGCTGGGATCGAAGCGCCCTTGTGGTGCGTGACCCGGGGCGCGGTGTCGGTGGGGCGCTCGGAACAGGTGTTCCGGCCGGTGCAGGCCGCCGTGTGGGGTCTGGGCCGGTCCGTGGCGCTGGAGCAGCCGCGGCTGTGGGGTGGTCTCGTCGACCTGCCCGAGGACCTCGACTCCGTCACGATCTCCCGCCTGGTTGACGTGCTGTCTGGCGTGAAGGGAGAGGACCAGCTCGCCGTACGTCCTTCGGGGGTCTTCGGCCGCCGCTTGGTGCACGCTCCGCTCGGCGGAGACATCGCCGAGGGAGACACCGCGCTGTTCGGCGAAGGTACCGTACTGATCACGGGAGGCACCGGTGGTCTCGGGGCGCAGGTCGCCCGCTGGGCGGTCGGCGCCGCGCACGTGCTGCTGGTCAGCCGCCGCGGACCCGACGCGCCGGGCGCGGCCGAACTGCGGGACGAACTGGCCGCCCTTGGTACCCAGGTCAGCGTCGTGGCCTGCGACGTCGCAGATCGTGAGGCTGTGGCCGCAGTGCTCGCCGGGATCCCGGAGGACCTGCCTCTGACCGCGGTATTCCACGCGGCGGGCGTGGTCGACGACGGGGTGCTGGACGGCATGACGCCGGAGCGCCTCTCCTCGGTCCTGCGATCGAAGGCGGTCGGCGCGGTCAACCTGCACGAGCTGACCGAGCACCTGGACCTGGCGGCGTTCGTGCTGTTCTCGTCCACGTCCGCCACCTTCGGCTCACCGGGGCAGGCCAACTACGCGGCCGCGAACGCCATGCTCGACGCGCTGGCGGAGCTCCGGCGTTCCCGAGGGCTCGCGGCGACGTCGATCGCCTGGGGGCCATGGGCCGGGTCCGGCATGGCGGCGGACGACGTCGTGGCGAACCGGCTGCGCCGGGCCGGCCTGCGGATGCTGCCCCCGGGCCTGGCGGTCCGCGCGCTGGCGCGGGCGCTGGCGCACGGCGACACGACGCTGACCGTCGCCGACGTCGACTGGTCCCGATTTGTCGGCGCGTTCGCGGCGGTCCGGAGCAACCCGCTGGTGAGCGACCTGCCGGAGGTCGCCGGGCTCATGGGTGCCGGGGCGGATCCCGCCGGTACGGCGGAGCCGGCGTTCCGGCGGCGGCTGGCCGAGCTGTCCCCCGCCGAGCGGGGCCGGGCCGTCCTGGACCTGCTGCGCGGCATGGTGGCCAAGGTGCTGGGACACGCCGGCGCCGACGGCGTAGCGCCGGACCGCCCGTTCCGGGATCTGGGCTTCGACTCGCTGACCACCGTCGAGCTGCGCAACGCGCTGGCGGCGGCGACGGGGCTGACCCTGCCCGCGACGCTGCTGTTCGACTATCCCGCCCCGAGCGTGCTGGCGGACTTCCTGCTGGGCGAGCTGTCCGGCTCGGGGCCGGCCGCCCAGGTCCCGGTCGTACGGGCCCATGTCGATGACGGCGATCCCATCGTGATCGTCGGCATGAGCTGCCGGTTCCCCGGCGGGGTGAGCTCCCCCGAGGAGCTGTGGCGGCTGCTGGTGGACGGCGGGGACGGCATCTCCTCCTTCCCCGGCGACCGGGGCTGGGACCTGGCGGCGCTCGCCGCGGGGATGTCGTCCACGAGCATGGGCGGGTTCCTCAGGGACGCGACCGAGTTCGACGCCGAGTTCTTCGGGATCTCGCCGCGCGAGGCGCTGGCGATGGACCCGCAGCAGCGGCTGGTGCTCGAGGCGTCCTGGGAGGCGCTGGAACGGGCCGGCATCGATCCCGCGGGTCTGCGCGGCGGCGACGCCGGAGTCTTCGTGGGCACCAACGGCCAGGACTACGTCGCCGTGCTCAAGGGCTCTGACGCGGATGTGCAGGGCCACGTGGCCACCGGCACCACCGCGAGCGTCATCTCCGGGCGGCTGTCGTACACGCTGGGTCTGGAGGGCCCCGCCATCACCGTCGACACCGCGTGCTCGTCCTCCCTGGTCGCCCTGCACTGGGCCACGCAGGCCCTGCGCGGCGGCGAATGCTCGCTGGCGCTCGCGGGCGGCGTGTCGGTGATGTCGAGCCCGGACGCGTTCGTCGAGTTCAGCGTCCAGGGGGGTCTGGCCCCCGACGGGCGGTGCAAGGCGTTCTCCGACACGGCGGACGGCACGGGCTGGTCCGAAGGGGTCGGCATGTTCGTGCTCGAACGCCTGTCGGACGCCAGGAACAACGGCCATCCGATCCTCGCCGTCGTACGCGGGTCGGCGATCAACCAGGACGGCGCGTCCAACGGTCTCACCGCGCCGAACGGCCCGTCGCAGCAGCGGGTGATCCGCCAGGCACTGGCCGCGGCGGGGCTGTCCCCGGCCGAGGTCGACGCGGTCGAGGCGCACGGCACCGGCACGGCGCTCGGCGACCCGATCGAGGCCCAGGCCCTGCTCGCGACCTACGGCCAGGAGCGGGATCACCCGCTGTGGCTGGGGTCGATCAAGTCCAACCTCGGCCACACGCAGGCGGCGGCGGGCGCCGCCGGTGTGATCAAGATGGTGCTCGCCATGCGGCACGGCCTGCTGCCCAAGACGTTGCACCTCGAGGTGCCGTCGTCGCATGTGGACTGGACGTCCGGGGCCGTCGAGCCGCTGACCGAGCCCCGGGAGTGGTCGCGGAACGGCCGGCCGCTGCGGGCCGGCGTCTCCGCCTTCGGGATCAGCGGCACCAACGCCCACGTCATCATCGAGCAGGCGCCCCCGGAAGAACAGTCCGACGAGCGGCGATCCGGGGATCGGAAGGCTCCCGCGGTCGTGCCGTGGGTCGTCTCCGGCCGCACCCCAGAGGCGCTGCGAGCCCAGGTCGAGCAGGTCCTGGCCGCCACGCGCGACCTCGACCCGGTGGATGTGGGCTACTCGCTGACGAGCCGGTCGATGTTCCGGCACCGCGCGGTGCTGCTGGCCGGCGCCGACGGAGTGCCGGAGATCGCGCGTGGCGAGGCCGCCGTCGTCGCGGGCGGGTCGGCGATGCTGTTCACCGGTCAGGGCGCCCAGCGCCCGGGCATGGGCCGGGAGCTGTATGACCGGTTCCCGGTGTTCGCACAGGCGCTGGACGCGGTGCTTGCGCAGCTCGACGTCGAGCTGGACCGCCCGCTGCGGACGATCCTGTTCGCCGAAGCGGGCTCGCCCGAGGCGGAGCTGATCGACCAGACGCAGTGGACGCAGCCCGCGCTGTTCGCGATCGAGGTGGCCCTGTTCCGCCTGGCGGAGTCGTGGGGGCTGCGGCCTGACCTGGTGGCCGGGCACTCGATCGGCGAGATCGCCGCGGCGCACGTCGCCGGTGTGCTGACGCTGGCGGACGCGTGCACCCTGGTCGCCGCCCGGGGCCGCCTGATGCAGGCGCTACCGGCCGGGGGCGCGATGGTCTCCGTCCAGGCCACCGAGGACGAGGTACGCCCGATGCTCGCCGGGCGCGAGCACGAGGTGTCGATCGCCGCGGTCAACGGGCCGTCGGCCGTGGTGGTCGCGGGCGCGGAGGAGGCGGTCACCGAGATCGCCGCCCGGCTCGCGGCCGAGGGTCGCAAGACCACCCGGCTGACCGTCAGCCACGCGTTCCATTCCCCCCTGATGGACCCCATGGTGGAGGATTTCCGCCGGGCCGTCCGCGGGCTGCGGTTCTCGCCGCCGGCCATCCCGCTCGTCTCCAACCTGACGGGCGAGCCGGCCGCCGTCGAGCGGATCTGCTCACCCGACTACTGGGTCGACCACGTCCGGGAGGCGGTCCGCTTCGCCGACTGCGTGCGGACCTTGCGCGGCAAGGGAGTGAGCACGTTCATCGAGCTCGGCCCGGACGGCGTGCTGTCCGCGATGACGCAGCACTGCCTCGCGGGTGACGGCACCGAGGCCGGGACGCTGGTGGTGCCGGTGCTGCGGAAGGACCGTGGCGAGGAGGAGTCGGTCGTGGACGCGCTGGCCCGGCTCCATGTGCACGGGCTGCCGGTGGACTGGGGATCCCTCTTCACCGGGTACGGCGCACGCCGGGTCGACCTGCCCACGTACGCCTTCCAGCGGCGGCGGTTCTGGCCGGAGGCCGTCGCCCCGGCCAGCGGCTTGGCGCAGGACTCGGTGGACGCCGAGTTCTGGGCCGCGGTCGAGCGTGCCGACCTGGCCTCGGTGGCGGCCACGCTGGAGCTGGAGGCGGACTCGCTCTCGACGGTGGTGCCCGCGCTGTCCTCGTGGCGCCGCTCGCGCCGGGAGCGCACGCTCGTGGACTCCTGGCGGTACCGGGTGGTGTGGAAGCCCCTGGCCGCCCTGCCGCCCGGCGGCCCGTCCGGGACGTGGCTGGTGGCCGTTCCGGCGGACGGGCCGTGGGCGGAGGTGCTCGACGCCGTGGGCGCCGCCCTTCCGGGCGCCGATGCGCTGGTACGGTTCGACGTCACGCATGCCGATCGCGCGATGCTGGCCGTACAGCTCGCCGAACTGCTCGGCGGACGGGCGCCGACCGGCGTGATCTCCCTGCTGGCGCTCGCCGGGACGGACCCGGCCGAGCTGTCCGGGGTGGCGTTGACGACCGCGCTCGTGCAGGCGCTGGGCGACGCCGGCGTGCACGCGCCGCTGTGGTGCCTCACCCGGGGCGCGGTGTCCGTGGGCCGCTCCGATTCGCCGCCGGACCCGGGCCAGGCCGCCGTCTGGGGCCTTGGCCGGGTGGCCGCGCTGGAGCATCCGCAGCGCTGGGGCGGCATGATCGATCTGCCTGGGCCGATCGACCGGCGGGCCGTCGACCGGCTGGCCGCGATGCTGGCCGGCGGACCTGACGGCGAGAGCGAGATCGCCCTGCGCGCCTCCGGAGTGTTCGGCCGCCGGCTAGTCCAGGCCCCGGCAGAAGATGCCGGACGGTCGTGGCGGCCACGCGGCACGGTGCTGGTCGCCGGGGACACGGGAATCTCCGGCCAGCGCATCGCCCGATGGCTGGCCGACGCGGGCGCCGAGCGGGTGGTGCTGGCCGGGCGCCCCGGCTCGGCGGAGCCCGCGGATTCTGGCGTGACGATCAGGCACTGCGACCTGGCGGATCGGGAGGCGCTGGCCGCCCTGCTGGTGGAGTACCCGCCGGACGCGGTCGTCTACGCCGACGAACCGCCGGCCGCCGCCTCCCTGGACGGAGCCGAGCCCGCGGACCTGGCCGCGGCCGCCGCGGCGCACGTCGCGGGCGCGGCGAACCTGAACTCCTTGCTGGCGGACTGGGAACTGGACGCGTTCGTCGTGTTCTGCTCGCTGTCCGGCGTCTGGGGCGTCGCCGGCCGTGCGGTCGCGGCCGCCGCGGAGGAGGTCAGGAACGCGCTGGTCGAGGCGCGCCGCGCGCGAGGCGCGGCGGGGACGGCCGTGTCCTGGTCGGCCTGGGCGGACAGCGGCGTGACCACCGATAAGGGAATGGACCTGCACCTGCGGCTGAACGGGCTGCCCGCCCTGGCGCCGGAGCTCGCGCTCAGCGCCCTGGGCCGGGCCGTCGCGAGCGGAGAGAGCGCGGTGACGGTCGCCGACGTGGCCTGGGACCTGTTCACCCCGGCCTTCCTCGCGCTGCGCCCGACCCCGCTGCTGGACGAGCTGCCGCAGGCCAAGCAGGCGATGGCGGCGGACGGCGGCACCCGCGACGGCGAGCCCGCGCTCCGGGAACGTCTGCTCGGGCTGCCCGCCGCTGAGCGCACCGGGCTCGTCCTCGACCTGGTGACGACCAAGGCGGCCGCGGTGCTCGGGCACGCGGACGGCGGCGCGATCGAGGCCGGCCGGGCCTTCCGGGACTTCGGGTTCGACTCGCTCACCGCGGTCGACCTGCGCAACCAGCTCAAGGCCGCGACCGGGCTCACCCTGCCGGCCACGCTCGTCTTCGACCATCCGACCCCGGAGGAACTCGCCGGGCACCTGGTGGGACAGCTGCTCGGCGAGGAGGGCCCGCGCGAGGAGAGCGGGGCGGTGCCGGCCGTGCGCTCCGACGACCCGATCGTCATCGTCGGCATGAGCTGCCGGTATCCGGGCGGCGTACGCTCGCCGGAGGACCTGTGGCGGCTGGTCGGCGACGGGGTGGACGCGATCGGCCCGTTCCCCGTGGACCGGCACTGGGATCTCGCCGTCCTGTCCGGCGGCGGCCCTGACGGGCGCGGCCGCAGCGCGGCAGCCGGGGGCGGGTTCCTCTACGACGTCGCCGACTTCGACCCGGGCTTCTTCGGCATCTCGCCCCGCGAGGCGATGGTGATGGACCCGCAGCAGCGGCTGGTCCTCGAGGCGGCCTGGGAGGCGTTCGAACGCGCCGGTGTCGACCCGGCCGGCCTGCGGGGCGGCGACGTAGGCGTCTACGTCGGCGCCACCAGCGGCGACTACCAGCCGCCCCGGGACCATCCGGGCCACGCCCAGACGGCGCAGGCGGCCAGCGTGATCTCCGGCCGGCTGTCCTACGCCCTCGGCCTGGTGGGGCCGGCGGTGACCGTGGACACCGCCTGCTCCTCGTCGCTGGTGGCGTTGCATCTGGCGGCCCAGGCGCTGCGGTCCGGTGAGTGCTCGCTGGCCCTCGCGGGCGGGGTCACCGTGATGTCCACCCCGGTGGGGTTCGTCGAGTTCGGTGAGCTGGGGGCACTGTCCCAGGACGGCCGGTGCAAGGCGTTCTCCGACGCCGCCGACGGCACGGGCTGGGCGGAGGGCGTCGGCATGCTCGTGGTCGAACGGCTGTCGGACGCCCGGCGCAACGGCCATCGCGTGCTCGCGATCCTGCGCGGTTCCGCCGTCAACCAGGACGGCGCGTCCAACGGGTTCACCGCGCCGAGCGGCCCCTCGCAGCGCCGGGTGATCCACCGTGCCCTCGCCGCCGCCGGTCTCGCCCCCGCGGACGTGGACGTGGTTGAGGCGCACGGCACGGGTACGAAGCTGGGCGACCCGATCGAGGCCCAGGCCTTGCTGGAGACGTACGGCCAGAACCGCGAGCGGCCGGTGCTGCTCGGGTCGGTCAAGTCCAACATCGGTCACACGCAGGCGGCGGCGGGAGTCGCCGGAGTGATCAAGATGGTCATGGCGATCCGGCATGGTGTCGCGCCGAAGACGCTGCACGCGCAGGAACCGTCGTCGCATGTGGACTGGTCGGCCGGCGCGGTGGAGCTGCTGACCGAGGCCAGGCCGTGGCCGGACGCCGGACGTCCGCGCCGGGCCGGGATCTCGTCCTTCGGAGCCACCGGCACGAACTCCCATGTGATCATCGAGGAGGCCCATCCCGCCGAGTCGGCCGCCGTACCGGTGGCATCGGGTCCGGGCCTCCTGCCAATCCCGCTGTCGGCCAATAACCCGGGCGCGGTGCGGGCGCAGGCGCGACGCCTGCTCGACCATCTCGCCGAGCACCCCGATGTCGGCCTGGCCGATCTCGCGTTCTCCCTGGCCACCACCCGGTCGAGCTTCCGGCAGCGGCTCGCCGTACTGGCCGGGAGCCGCGCGGAGCTGGTGGACGGCCTGACCGCGGCGGCGGACGGCAGCCCGGCGCCCCACGTGATCGAGGGCCGGGCGGGACGACCGGGCAAGACGGCGTTCCTGTTCACCGGCCAGGGCGCCCAGCGGGTCGGGATGGGCCGCGAGCTCTACGACCGGTTCCCGGTCTTCGCCGACGCGCTCGACGCCGTGCTGGCCCATCTGGACGTGCGGCTGGACCGGCCGCTGCGGGAGATCGTGTTCGCCTCGGCGGACGCGCCCGAGGCCGGGCTGCTCGACCAGACCGGCTGGACCCAGCCGGCGCTGTTCGCGGTCGAGGTGGCGCTGTTCCGCCTGCTCGAGTCCTGGCATCTCACCCCTGACGTGCTGATCGGGCACTCGGTCGGCGAGCTGGCCGCGGCGCACGTCGCGGGTGTGCTGTCACTCGAAGACGCCTGTGCGCTGGTGGCGGCCCGGGGCGCGCTCATGCAACGGCTCCCCGCCGGTGGCGCGATGGTCGCCGTCCAGGCCGCCGAGGAGGAGGTGGCGGGACTCCTGGCCGGTCGCGAGCACGAGGTCTCCCTCGCCGCGGTCAACGGCCCGGAGTCGGTGGTGATCGCGGGAGTTGAGCCTGCGGTGCTCGACGTGGCGGCCGTGCTGGAGGAGCGCGGACGCAAGACGAGGCGGTTGCGGGTCTCGCACGCGTTCCATTCACCGCTCATGGAGCCGATGCTGGGGGACTTCCGGGCGGTCGCAGAACGGCTCGCCTACGCGCCGCCGCGCATCCCCGTGATCTCGAACGTGACCGGCGTACCCGCCACGGATGAGCTGTGCTCGCCGGACTACTGGGTGGAGCACGTCCGCAGGACCGTCCGGTTCGCCGACGGGATCCGCTCGGCGCACGAGGCCGGGGTGACCCGCTACGTCGAGATCGGCCCCGACGGCACGTTGACCGCGATGGCCGGCGACATCCTCCCCCCGGAGGCCGAGGTCGAGCTGGTCCCCCTGCTGCGCAGGCACCGCGACGAGCACGAGGCGGTCGTCACCGCACTCGCCGGGCTGCACGTGCACGGGATGAGCCCGGACTGGACCGCCGTCTTCGCCGGCACCGGCGCCAGGCCCGTGGACCTGCCGACATACGCGTTCCAGCACGAGCGGTTCTGGCCGGCGCCGGCGCTGTCGTCGTGGCACGGCGAGGGGGCACCAAGGTCCGCCATCGACGGCTGGCGGTACCGGATCGCCTGGCAGCCCCTCGCTGGCGACGGCGAGGGAACGCCCGGCCGGACCGCGGCGACCGGCCCCTGGCTGGTCGTGCTTCCCGAGGAACAGGCGGCGGACGCCTGGACGGATGACGCGATCGCCGCCCTGGGCGCGGACGCTGTACGCCTGGAGCTGCCCGGCCTCACCGGAATGCCCGAAGACCGGGCCGCTCTGGCCGAGCGACTGCGTGCACACGCCGCAGCCGGGCCGTTCAGCGGAGTGGTGTCGCTGCTGGCTCTGCGGGAATCCGCTGCTGACGCGGGAGTGCCGACCGGGCTCGTCCTGACGACGCTTCTCATCCAGGCGCTGGGCGACGCCGGTGTCGACGCGCCGCTGTGGTGCCTCACCCGAGGCGCGGTCGCGGCCGGTCCCGGCGATGTTCTGGGCAGCCCCGCGCAGGCCGCCGTCTGGGGCCTCGGCCGGGTCGCCGCGCTGGAGCAGCCGCAGCGGTGGGGCGGCCTGATCGATCTGCCAGACAGCGTCGATCGTGGCGCGGTGCGACGGCTGGCGAGCGTGCTGTCCGGGGTGTCAGGTGAGGATCAGGTCGCCATCCGGCCTTCCGGCGCCTACGTCCGGCGGCTCGTGCAGGGTCTTCCCGGCCGGACCGGCGCGTGGGAGCCGCGGGGGACCGTACTGATCACCGGTGGCACCGGTGCGCTTGGCGGGCACCTGGCCCGCTGGCTGGCCGGGAACGGCGCCGAGCACCTGCTGCTGGTCAGCCGGCGGGGGATGGACGCCGACGGCGCCGCCGAGTTGCGGGACGAGCTGGCCGGGCTGGGAGCCCAGGTGACCGTGGCCGCATGTGACGCGGCCGACCGGGGCGCGCTGGCCGCCGTGCTGGCCGGCATTCCGGCGGAGTTCCCGCTCACCGCGGTGGTGCACGCCGCGGGCGTGCTCGATGACGGCGTGGTGGACGGTCTGACCCAGGAGCGGTTCGAGACGGTGTTCCGCGCCAAGGTGAGTTCGGCGGTGGTGCTGGACGAGCTGACCCAGGATCTGGATCTGCCGGTGTTCGTGCTGTTCTCGTCCGCCGCCGGCACGCTCGGCAGTCTGGGCCAGGGCAACTACGCCGCCGCCAACGCGGTGCTTGACGCGCTGGCCGAGCGGCGGCGCGAGCGCGGGCTCGCGGCCACCTCGGTGGCGTGGGGCGCCTGGGCCGGCGGCGGCATGGCGGACGTGGCCGCGGCGCAGGAGGCGTCCCGGCGCATGGGCGTGCGGCCGATGGACCCCGCGCTGGCCGTCTCCGCCCTGAGCGGCCTCGTCGCGGGCGGCGAACCGGTCGGGGTGGTCGCCGACATCGATCACGAGAGGTTCGTCCGGTCGTACACCGCCGGGCGGCCCAGCCGGCTGCTGCGTGAGCTGCCGCACTACCGGGAGCTGACCGGCTCGGTGGACGAGCAGCCGGTGTCCGCACTACGGGACAGACTGGCCGGTCTGCCCGGCACCGAACGGCCTGGCGCGGTGCTCGACGTGCTGCGCGACCAGATCGCGATGGTCCTCGGGCATGCCTCCGGGCGGGCGATCGGCGCCGACCAGGCGTTCCGGGACCTCGGGTTCGACTCGCTCAGCGCGATCGAGCTGCGCAACCGGCTCACGGCGGCGACGGCGCTGAAGCTGCCGCCCACGCTCGTCTTCGACTACCCGACTCCAGAGGCCCTCGCCGGTCACCTGATCACCCAGCTTGTGCCGGAGACGGCCGGGATTTCGGGCGTCGATGAGGAGGAGGCGCGGGTCCGGGCGCTGTTCGCGTCGCTGTCCATGGCCCGGCTGCGGGAGATCGGCGTGCTGGACGCGCTGCTGCACCTGACCGACGGCCCTGCGACGGCGACCAGCGAGGAGGACGCGCTCGACTCGATGGGGCTCGACGAGTTGGTGCGGGCGGCCCTCAACGGCGGAGCCCAATAAGCTCGACCCGGCCGGGTGGACACACCCGGCCGGGTCGGATTCGTACGGTCAGACCGTGGTTTTCAGCCTTCGGTCAGCGAGATGGACTTGGAAGGGCAGGCACGGACGGCCTCCCGCACGACCCCCTGGGCCGAGCCGTCCACGGTATCGGCCAAAACCGTGACGGTTCCCTCATCGGTCTGGTCGAAGACCTCCGGTGCGATGAGCACGCACTGGCCGGCGCCGATGCAGCGCTGGGCGTTCACATTGATACGTGTCACATTCATCACCAACGGACCGGTAGCGCGTGCAGCCCGAACAGCACGCCGTCGTACTTGAACGGCAGGTCCTCGACCGCCTGATCGAGCTCAAGGGTGGGAATCCGCCGGAACAGGGTCCCGAAGACGGTGTCCATCTCGATCCTGACGAGGTTCTGCCCGAGACACTGGTGCACGCCGTACCCGAACGCGACGTGGTGGCGGGCCGAGCGGCTCGGGTCGAACTGCTCGGCGTGCCCGAACGTGCCCTCGTCGTGGTTGGCGGAGGCGCCGAGCGGCACGATGCCCTCGCCGGCCCTGATGAGCTGCCCGCCGATCTCGACGTCCTCCACCGCCACGCGCAGCGCCACCCGGTCGGCCACGGACAGGTAGCGCAGCACCTCCTCGACCACTCCGGGTGCGTTGATCCATTGCCGGTTCAGCAGCAGCATGACCACGCCGAGCGCGATGTTGTTCGCCGTCGTCTCGTGCCCGGCGATCAGCAGCAGCAGGGCGACGCCGGAGATCTCCTTGGGGGTCAGCACCCCGGCACGCAGCAATCGGCTGGTCAGATCCCTGCCGGGGAAGCGCTGCTTCATGGCGATCAGCTTGTTGATGTAGAGCAGCAGGTCCTGGGCCGCGGCATCGCGTTCGTCGTCGGTCGACGTGAAGGTCACCAGAACCTGCGTCCTGGATTCGAAAAGTTCGCGGTCCGTGCGCGGCACGCCGAGCAGTTCGCAGATGATCAGCGACGGCACCGGCAGCGCGAACGCGGCCACCAGGTCGGCGGTGGTGCCACCGGCGAGCATGGCGTCGATGCGGCCGTCGACGATCCGCTGGACCGCCGGGCGCAGCTCGCCCACCCGCCGTACGGTGAACTCCGGGATCAGCGCCTTGCGGAACCGGGTGTGGTCCGGCGGGTCGTAGGCGACGAACCAACCGGGGATCTGGTCGGGGTGCGGCACCGTCCCGTTGCGCCCGATGGTCGGAAACCCCGGGTGCGTGGGGCTGGCGCTGATTCGCGGGTCGGTGAGCACGGTGCGCACATCCTCGTGGCGCGTGACCAGCCACACGGTGCTGCCGTTGGGCAGCGCCGACTTGACCAGGCCCGGGCGCGCCCGCAGTTCGGCGTACTCGTCCGGGGGAGAGAGTTGCCCGCGCCGTCGCGTCGGGAACTCGATGGAGATCGGATCGCTAGTTGGCATGCTGTCGCCACGTCCTTCGGCAGGTCCTGTCAGATCATTTCAGCGCCGGACTGCCCAGGATCAGATCGGCGGCGGCGTGGACGCCCCCCGCCTCTCGCATCGCCTTGGCGAAATGCTCGGCGCGTTCACGGAATGTGGGGTTGTCGAGGACTCGGGTGATCTTGTTGAGCCAGTCTTCGACATCGATGGTCTGCGGGTCGTCCACCGTGAGGCTGACCCCGCTGTCCACGCCGCGTATCGCCTGGTCGTAGCAGTCGACCCAGAGCGGCCGGATGACCTGCGGCTTGCCGAAATACAGTCCCTCGTGGAACGCGTTCCCGCCGGCATGGTTGACGAAGAGCTTGACGTTGGGATGGGCCAGCACATCGAGCTGTGAGGGGACCCAGCTCTCGATCCTGAGGTTCTGCGGCAACTCCTCGCTCGGCGGCAGCAGGTGTTGCTGCTCCTTCGGGAGCTTCCACAGCACGGAGTGCCGGCCGTCCAACCGGCGGGCGATCTCCGTCACCGCGTGGACTTCGGGGCCGGTCAGCCGGGTGATCGTGCCGAATGCCATGAAGACGACGGAGGGGTTGGCGTCCAGCCACTTCGAAAGGTCGTGGTCGCCCGGCACCTCCGGCAATGGCGGGATGACCGCGCCGACCAGGTGGACGTGCTCGGGAAGGGGGATCGGGTAGTCCAGTCCTGGCACGGTGCAGCACACGATGCGCTCGGCGAAATCGGTTTTTGCCGTGGGGCGGAGGAGCTCCTTCGGGAGGTCCAGTTCCTTCGCGGTGGCCAGGACGTGCCGAACGATTCTCAGCATCCTCGGGTGCAGGAACATCAGCAGGGCCCGGGTCTTGAAGTAGGTGTTGTAGACCCGCTGCTGGAACGTCATGTTCAGGGGTAGCCCGGAGTGCAGCATCGGGTAGCCGCGTGGCGTCTCCGTCGCGAGCAGGTTGCTCGGGAAGAAAGGCGAGACGAGGATGAACGGAATCTTCCGCTTGACGGCCACCGTCATCGCGATCGGGTTGACGGTGTCGAAGACCATGAGGGCGGGGTTGATCTCGTCGACCAGGGAGTCGACCATCGGGTAATTCTTCTGCGTCGGCACCACGCTGAATATCTGCCGTATCACCGCGTGGTGCGCCTTCCATCGGGAGCGCTGGGTGACCTTGCGGTACACCTCGTCGTCCCAGCAGTTGGGGGTGATTTCCGGGAGGGGGTCACCGAGGGAGACGAAGTTCAGGCCGTTTCCCTCTTTGATGTTCTCGATGTCCGCCTGGTACTCCTGCTCCGCCGCGAACCACAGGTCTTCCGTGCCACGCCGGGCCAGTTCGGCGGCGATGACGCGCAACGGATTGAAAATTCCGTGCCCCGTGGAGCTGAGGAACAGCACCCGCTTGCGGCTCTCGCTCATCGTGCACACCTCCATGGCGGGAGCCGGACCGCCAGAAAGTCAGTGACACGCCGGCGTCTGCTCCGGTGGCGGATCCGTCATCGCCGCGAACGTCGTTACGTGGCCGGACGTCGGCGTGCCCGCAAGGTACCGCGATGAAATTAGGGGGATCACTAGTTTCCCGGGGACCCGGCCTGGTGGGCGCCGCCGGCTGAGCTGGCCGTGCAAAGACTAGGCGTTTGCCGGGTCGCCACCGGTTTCACTTCTCCAACGGATGGCATGCTCGGCGACTTCTTCCTGCGAGGTCCGGCCGGGGTCCCCCCTCCCCTTGGCCGCCTCGCTCGATGCACGGAGGTTGTGATGGATACGCCCAGTGAGCAGGTGGTTCAGGCGCTCCGGACGTCCATGAAGGAGGCGGAACGACTGCGGCGCCAGTACCAGAAGCTGGTCGCGGTCACCACCGAGCCGATCGCCATCGTGGCGATGAGCTGCCGGTTCCCCGGCGGTCTTGCCTCGCCTGAGGATCTGTGGCGGCTCGTCGCCGAAGGCGGGGACGCCATTTCGGGCTTTCCCACTGATCGTGACTGGGATCTCGACCAGCTGTCCGAGCGTGATTCCGATGGCCGGGCGCGAACCGACACGCGCGAGGGCGGTTTCATTCACGACGTCGCGGGCTTCGACCCCGGGTTCTTCGGTATCTCGCCGCGTGAGGCGCTGGGGATGGATCCGCAGCAGCGGCTGCTGCTTGAGGTGTCGTGGGAGGCCGTCGAGCGGGCCGGGATCGACGCCGCCCGGCTGCGCGGCAGCCGTACCGGGGTCTTCGTCGGGATGAGCGGGCAGGACTACTCCTACCTGATGGTGAACTCGCTGGCCGACCTCGAGGGCAACGTCGGGACCGGCCTGGGCGCGGGCGCGGCCTCCGGCCGGCTTTCGTACACCCTGGGGTTGGAGGGCCCGGCGGTGACGGTGGACACGGCGTGTTCGTCGTCGCTGGTGGCGATGCACCTGGCGGTGCAGGCGCTGCGAGCTGGGGAGTGCTCGCTGGCGCTGGCGGGCGGGGCGACCGTGATGGCCACCCCAGGCGCGTTCGTGGAGTTCTCCCGCCAGGGTGGGCTGGCCCCGGACGGCCGGTGCAAGGCCTTCGCCGACGCGGCGGACGGCACGGGCTGGTCCGAGGGTGTGGGCATGCTGGTGCTGGAGCGGTTGTCGGACGCTCAGCGCAACGGCCGTCAGGTCCTGGCGGTCCTGCGCGGGTCGGCGGTGAACCAGGACGGCGCCTCCAACGGCTTCACCGCGCCGAACGGTCCTTCGCAGCAGCGGGTGATCCGGCAGGCGCTGGGCAGCGCCGGGCTGACTCCCGCCGACGTGGACGTGGTGGAGGGTCACGGTACGGGTACCACGCTGGGTGATCCGATCGAGGCGCAGGCGCTGCTGGCCACCTATGGTCAGGATCGGGATCGGCCGCTGCTGCTGGGGTCGATCAAGTCGAACATCGGTCACACCCAGGCCGCCGCCGGCATGGCGGGTGTGATCAAGATGGTCATGGCGCTCCGGCATGGGGTGCTGCCCAAGACGTTGCACGTGGACGGGCCGTCCTCGCACGTGGACTGGTCGGCGGGCGCGGTGGAACTGCTGGCCGAAGCCAGGCCCTGGCCTCAGGTGGAGCGGCCGTGGCGGGCCGGGGTGTCCTCATTCGGGCTTACCGGCACCAACGCCCACGTGATCATCGAGCAGGCGCCGGCGGGAGCGGAGGACCCAGGTCCAGCGGCTGCGACCGCGGGTGTGACGCCCGTGCTGGTGTCGGGCCGTACGGAGGAGGCGCTGCGGGCGCAGGCCGAGCGGCTGGCGTCGTTCGCCGACGGCGAGCCTGAGCTGGCGCTGGCCGACATGGCTCTTTCGCTCGTCACGACGCGATCGGTCTTCGAGCACCGGGCGGCCGTGCTGGCCAGTGATCGCGAGGATGCCGTGGCTGGGCTACGGGCCCTGGCCGAGGGGCGGCCGGGCGCGGGCGTCGTGGTGGGGCAGAGCGGGCAGCGGGGCAAGCTCGCATTCCTGTTCACCGGTCAGGGGAGTCAGCGGGCGGGGATGGGCCGGGAGTTGTATGACCGTTTCCCGGTGTTCGCGCAGGCGTTGGATGAGGTGATCGGCGAGTTCGACCCGTTGCTGGATGGGTCGTTGCGTGACGTCTTGTTCGCTGAGGCGGGGTTGCTGGATCAGACGGGGTGGGCGCAGCCGGCGTTGTTCGCGGTGGAGACTGCCCTGTTCCGGCTGGTGGAGTCGTGGGGTGTGCGGCCGGATGTGCTGGCCGGTCATTCGATCGGGGAGATCACTGCGGCGCATGTGGCTGGGGTGCTCTCACTGAGCGATGCGTGTGCGCTGGTGGCAGCCCGGGCGCAGTTGATGCAGGCGCTCCCTTCCGGTGGGGCGATGGTCGCGGTGCAGGCGTCCGAGGATCAGGTTGCCGGCCTGCTGGCCGGGCGTGAGGGTGAGGTGTCGGTCGCGGCGGTGAACGGTCCGGCTTCGCTGGTGGTCTCCGGTGTCGAGGAGGCGGTGCTTGAGGTGGCCGCCGCGCTGGAGTCCCAGGGGGTCAGGACACGCCGGTTGCGGGTCTCGCATGCGTTCCATTCGCCGCTGATGGACCCGATGCTGGCGGATTTCCGCGCCCTGGCCGGGACGCTCAGCTACAACCCGCCGCAGATTCCGGTGGTGTCCACCCTGACCGGGGAGACGGCCACGGCCGAGCAGTTGTGCTCGCCGGGTTACTGGATGGAGCAGGTCCGTGGCGCGGTCCGTTTCGGCGACGCGGTGCGCGCCCTGCACGCTCAAGGTGTGCAGGCCTACCTGGAACTCGGCCCCGATGGGGTGCTGACCGCCATGACTCAGGACGTCCTCGCCGCTTACCCGGATCAGTCCGTCGCGGACTTGGATGCGGTGGCGGTACCGGTGCTGCGCAGGGACCGCGACGAGGAGTCCGCGGTCATGGCGGCGCTGGCTCACCTGCATGTGCATGGCGTGGTGGTGGATTGGCGGGCGGTGCTGCCGGGCGGGCACCGGGTGGAGTTGCCGACATACGCCTTCCAGCGTCAACGGCTCTGGCCTGATGGGGCAGGTTCACGGCTGGGGAATGTCGCTGCGGCGGGCCTTGCCGCCGCAGGGCATCCGCTACTGGGTGCGGCGGTGGGGCTGGCCGGTGCGGATGGGGTGTTGCTGACCGGCAGGTTGTCGCTCCGGTCGCATCCGTGGCTGGCGGATTACGCGGTGATGGGTGCGGCGGTGGTGCCGGGCTCGGCGTTCGTGGAGCTGGCTGTGCGGGCGGGCGATCAGGTCGGCTGCGATGTGGTGGAAGAGCTGACGCTCGTCGCGCCGCTGGTGCTGGGTGAGCGGGACGCGGTCGCGGTTCAGGTGTGGGTGGGGACGCCCGATGAATCCGGTCGGCGTGAGCTGGGCGTCTATGCCCGGCCGGCCGAGGCTGCCGATGAGGAGTCGTGGATTCGGCACGCCACCGGTGTGCTGACGGATGGCGGTCGGGTGGCCGAGGCGTTCGACGCGACGGTGTGGCCGCCGGAGGGCGCGTCCGCGATCGAGCTGGATGGGCTGTATGAGCGGCTGGACGCGAGCGGGTTGAGTTACGGTCCTGTGTTCCAGGGCCTGAAGGCGGCTTGGCGTGGTGCCGGTGGCGAGGTGTTCGCCGAGGTCGTGTTACCGGGGCAGGTGGAGTCGAGCGCGGGTTCGTTCGGGGTGCATCCGGCGTTGCTCGACGCGGCGCTGCACGCGCTGCCGTTCGCCGGTCTGGGTGATTTCGAGGGCGGTTGGGCGCCGTTCTCCTGGGGTGGTGTGTGCCTGCACGCCGGTGGTGCGTCGCTGTTGCGGGTGCGGCTGGCCAGGACGGGCGGGGATTCGGTGTCGGTGCTCGCGGTGGACGCCGCCGGGGAACCGGTGCTGTCGGTGCGGTCGCTGGTGCTACGCGCGATCTCGTCCACCTGGTTCGCCGCTGCCGGTGGCAGCCGTGGGGTGGAGCGGAATGCGCTGTTCGAGGTGGAGTGGACACCGCTGAAGGAGCTCCCGGCGGCCGAGCCCGTGCCGGTGGTGGCGCTGGGCCTGAACTTTCTGGGTGTGGCCGGGGTTGCACCGCCTGTGGTGGTGATGGAGGTGATCTCGGATCCGGCGGCTGGGGTGGTGGAGTCGGCGCATGAGCTGACCGCCCGGGTCCTGGAGGTCGTGCAGGAGTGGCTGGCGGATGAGCGGTTCGCCGATTCGCGGCTGGTGTTCCTCACTCGGGGTGCGGTTGCCGCGGATGAGGTCGCGGATCTGCCGGCTTCCGCGGTGTGGGGCCTTGTCCGCAGTGCCCAGTCGGAGAATCCGGGCCGGTTCGTGCTGGTCGATGTGGACGAGCAGGAGATCTCCGCGTCGGTGCTGGCCGGGGTGCTGGCGTCGGGTGAGCCGCAGGTGGCGGTGCGTGGGGATGAGGTGCGGGTGGCCCGGCTGGCGCGGGTGGTGCCCGGCCCCGAGGTCGAACGGCCGTGGGATCCGGACGGGACGGTGTTGATCACCGGCGGTACGGGTGGTCTGGGCGCGCTGTTCGCCCGGTATGTGGTGGCCGAACGGGGTGTGCGGCATCTGCTGCTGGTCAGCCGCCGGGGTTTGGAGGCTCCGGGTGCGGTGGAGTTGCAGGCCGAGCTGGTCGCGTACGGCGTCGAGGTGACGGTCGCGGCCTGCGATGTGGCCGATCGGGATCAGGCGGCGGCGTTGCTGGCTCTGGTGCCGGCTGAGCATCCGCTGACCGCGGTGATTCACGCCGCCGGTGTGCTGGCCGATGGGACCATTCCGTCGCTGTCGGCGGAGCGGCTGGAGAGCGTGTTGCGGCCGAAGGTGGACGCGGCCTGGCATTTGCACGAGCTCACCCGTGACGGCGGCTTGGCCGCGTTCATCATGTTCTCGTCGGTGGCGGGGACGTTCGGTGGTGCGGGCCAGGCCAATTACGCGGCGGCGAACGCGTTCCTGGACGCGCTGGCCGAGTATCGGCGGGCCGAGGGACGGGCAGGGTTGTCGCTGGCGTGGGGCCCGTGGGCGCAGGACAGCGGGATGACCGGCGCGCTGGGCGAGGCCGATATGCGGCGGATCGCGCGAGCCGGGATGTTGTCGTTGCTGGCGGCGCAGGGATTGGCGCTGTTCGACGCGGCGGGTGCGGTGGGTCGTGCGGTGGTCGTGGCGGCGCGGTTCGACGTGTCGGCGGTGCGAGCGCAGGGGTGGGTGCCGCATCTGCTGCAGGGGCTGGTGCGAGGCGTGCGCCGGTCGGCGGCGTCGGCAATCGCCGACGGGGCGCTCCTCCGGCGATTGGCCGGCCTGGGCCAGGCCGATCGGACGCGGCTGCTGGTCGAGCTGGTACGCACCGAGGTGGCCATGGTCTTGGGCCATGTTTCGCCCGCCACCCTGGAGATGAGACGGGAGTTCCGCGAGCTGGGGTTCGACTCGCTGACCGCGGTGGAGTTGCGTAACCGGCTGAACAGTGCGACGGGGTTGCGGTTGCCGTCCACGCTGGTGTTCGACTATCCGACGCCGGTCGTGCTGGCGGACTTCCTGCTGGACGAACTGCTCGGCCGGCACGCCGACGTGATCAGTCCGACCCCCCTCGCGTCGGTCGAGGACGACCCGATCGCCATCGTGTCGATGGCGTGCCGCTATCCGGGCGGAGTGAGCTCTCCAGAAGACATGTGGCGGCTGGTCGCCGAGGGCGGGGACGGGATCAGCGGGTTCCCGACCTCTCGTGGCTGGGATCTGGGGGAGTTGTACAGCCCCGATCGGTCGCGCCGGGGGACCAGTTATGTGCGTGAGGGCGGGTTCCTGCACGAGGCGGGGGAGTTCGATCCGGGGTTCTTCGGTATTTCGCCGCGTGAGGCTTTGGCGATGGATCCGCAGCAGCGGTTGCTGCTGGAGGTGTCGTGGGAGGCTTTCGAGCGGGCCGGGATCGACCCGGTCTCGCTGCGCGGCAGCCGTACCGGCGTGTTCGCCGGCGTCACGTATCACGACTACGCGTCCAGCGCGGAATTCCCGCTGGATGTGATGAGCTTCTTCGGCACCGGCAACGCCGGAAGCGTCCTGTCGGGCCGGATCTCCTACACGCTGGGCCTGGAGGGTCCGGCGATGACGGTGGACACCGCCTGTTCGTCGTCTCTGGTCACCATGCATCTGGCGGCGCAGGCGCTGCGCTTGGGTGAGTGCGGTCTGGCGCTGGCCGGTGGTGTGACCGTGATGGCCACGCCGGGTGCGTTCATCGACTTCAGTGAGCAGGGCGGGCTGGCTCCTGACGGGCGGTGCAAGTCCTTCGCCGACGCGGCCGACGGCACGAGCTGGGCCGAGGGCGTGGGTGTGGTGGTGCTGGAGCGCTTGTCGGACGCGCGGCGAAACGGCCACCGGGTCCTGGCCGTGCTGCGCGGGTCGGCGGTGAACCAGGACGGCGCGTCCAACGGGCTGACGGCGCCGAACGGTCCTTCGCAGCAGCGGGTGATCCGTCAGGCGCTGGCCGACGCCGGTTTGTCGCCGTCCGAGGTGGACGCGGTCGAGGCGCACGGCACCGGTACGACGCTGGGTGACCCGATCGAGGCGCAGGCGCTGCTGGCCACCTATGGTCAGGATCGGGACCGGCCGCTGTTGCTGGGGTCGATCAAGTCGAACATCGGTCACACGCAGGCCGCCGCCGGCGTGGCGGGTGTGATCAAGATGGTCATGGCCATGCGGCATGAGGTGCTGCCCAAGACGTTGTATGTGGATGCGCCGTCCTCGCATGTGGACTGGTCGGCGGGCGCGGTGGAACTGCTGACCGAGCAGCGGGCCTGGCCGCAGGTGGAGCGGCCGTGGCGGGCCGGAGTGTCGTCGTTCGGGATCAGCGGCACCAACGCCCACGTGATCATCGAGCAGGGCGACCCCCAGGAGGCTCCGCGGATCGCGGCGGAGCCGGGTGTGCTGCCGGTGCTGGTGTCGGGCCGTACCGCAGGGGCGCTGCGGGCGCAGGCCGGGCAACTGGCCTCGCATGTGGAGGCCCATCCCGAGGTGGCGCTGGCCGATACGGCGTTCGCGCTGGCCACGACGCGGTCGGCGTTCGAGCATCGCGCGGTGGTGCTGGCGAGCGACCGCGAGAGTGCGCTGGCCGGTTTGGGCGCGCTGGCCGAGGACCTGCCGGGTGCGGGCGTGGTGCGCGCGGAGGCCGCGACGGAGCCGCAACTGGCGGTGCTGTTCACCGGTCAGGGCAGCCAGCGCGCGGGCATGGGCCGGGAGCTGTACGACCGGTTCCCGGTATTCGCCAAGGCTTTGGACGCGGTGATCGCGGAGCTGGACCCGCTGCTCGACAGGCCGCTGCGCGACGTCATGTTCGCCGAGACGGAGCTGTTGGATCAGACGGGGTGGGCGCAGCCGGCGCTGTTCGCGCTGGAGACGGCCCTGTTCCGGCTGGTGGAGTCGTGGGGCGTGGTGCCGGATGTGCTGGCCGGTCATTCGATCGGGGAGATCACGGCGGCTCACGTGGCCGGGGTGCTCTCGCTGGCGGATGCGTGTGCGTTGGTGGCGGCCCGGGCGCGGTTGATGCAGGCGCTGGCTGCGGGTGGGGCGATGGTCGCGGTCCAGACCTCGGAGGAGGAGGTCGCCGAGCTGCTGGCCGGGCGTTCGGGTGAGGTGTCGATCGCGGCGGTCAACGGTCCTGCCTCGCTGGTGGTTTCCGGGGTCGAGGAGGCGGTGCTTGAGGTGGCCGCTGCGCTGGAGTCCCTGGGGGTCAGGACGCGGCGGTTGCGGGTGTCGCACGCGTTCCATTCGCCGTTGATGGATCCGATGCTGGCGGACTTCCGTGCGGTCGCCGAGAAGCTGACCTACCGTGCCCCAAAGATCCCGATCGTGTCGACGCTGACCGGACGACCGGCGGACGAGGAGCTGTGCTCGCCGGGTTACTGGGTGGACCAGGTTCGCGGTGCGGTCAGGTTCGCCGACGCCATCCACGCCCTGCACGCCCGGGGCGTACGGGCCTATCTGGAACTGGGCCCCGACGGGGTGCTGACCGCGATGGCCGACGACACCCTCGTCGCGCTGGCCGACTCTGCGGCCGAATCGGACCCGGTGCTGGTGCCGGTGCTGAGGCGGGACCGCGACGAGCAGTCGGCGGCCATGACCGCGCTGGCGGAACTGCACGTGCACGGCGTACCGCTCGACTGGCGGGCGGTCTTCCCCGGCGCCTGCCAGGTCGAGCTGCCCACCTATGCCTTCCAGCGGGAGCAGTACTGGCCGAACGGCAAGAAGATCGGGGATGCCCGCGGTCTGGGCCTGGCCGCGGCGGAGCATCCGCTCCTGGGCGCCGCCGTTCGCCTGGCCGACTCCGACGGCGTGCTGCTGACCGGGCGTCTGTCCGTACAGTCGCACCCCTGGCTGGCTGATCACGTGGTGGGCGGGATGGTGTTCTTTCCGGGCACCGGGTTCCTTGAGCTGGCGATCCGGGCTGGTGACCAGGTCGGCTGCGATCTGGTCGAGGAGCTGACGCTGGCCGCCCCGCTGGTGCTGGGCGCGGATGACGCGGTCGCGGTGCAGGTGTCGGTGGGCGCCACGGATGACTCCGGTCGTCGTGCCGTGAACATCTACGCCCGGCCGGCGGAGGCCGAGGATCACCTGCCGTGGGTGCGGCACGCGGTCGGCTTCCTCGCCCCCGGGGATCGGCGCGCCGAGCGGCTCGACACCGAAGCCTGGCCGCCGCAGGGCGCGACCGCGATCGAGCTCGACGGGCTGTACGAGCGGCTGGCCGAGGACGGGCTCGCCTACGGGCCGGTGTTCCAGGGCCTGCGGGCGGCCTGGAAGGGCGCGGGCGGCGAGGTGTTCGCCGAGGTCGCCCTGCCGGAGCAGGTCGCCGACGCCGGTCTGTTCGCCCTGCATCCGGCGCTGCTCGACTCGGCCCTGCACTCGGTGCCGTTCGTCGGGATGGAGGCGGCCGGCGGCAGGCTGCCGTTCTCGTGGAGTGAGGTGAGCCTCCGGGCCGTGGGCGCGTCGGCGTTGCGCGTACGGCTGGCCCAGGCCGGTGACGATTCCGTGTCGCTGATCGCGGTGGACGCCGCCGGGGAGCCGGTGCTGTCGGCGCGATCGCTGGTACTGCGGCCGGTTTCGGCCGATCAGCTGGCTGCCCACGATCATGGCGTGGAACGCGACTCGCTGTTCCGGCTGGACTGGGTTGCCGTACCGATGACGGTCTCCCCGGTGGACGCCGTGATCGGGTTGGAGGTGGCCGAACTCACCGGCGACCTCGACTCCCTGGACCTGCCGGCCGGCAGGGTGCCCGATCTGGTGACCGTCGAGATCGACGCCGACTCCGCGAATATGGCGGAATCGGCGCACGAACTGACCACACGTGTGCTGGGCCTGCTGCAGCAGTGGCTCGCCGATGAGCGATTCGTCGACTCGCGCCTGGTGTTCGTCACCCGGGGCGCGGTCGCGACCGGCGCGGGCGAGACCGTGTCGAACCCGGCCGCGGCCACCGTGTGGGGGCTGGTCCGTAGCGCGGAGGCGGAGAATCCGGGCCGCTTCCTGCTGGCCGATGCGGAGGAGCAGGAGACCGCCCTGTCGGCGCTGCCCGTCCTGCTGGCCTGCGGTGAACAACAGGCGGCGGTGCGCGACTTCGAGGCGCGGGTTCCCCGCCTCGCCCGGCTGTCACCGGACGAACACGACGTCCGGGCCTGGAACCCCGAAGGCACGGTGTTGATCACCGGTGGGACCGGCGGCCTGGGCGCGCGACTGGCCCGGCACCTGGTGGCCGAACACGAGGTACGGCACCTGCTGCTGGTGAGCCGCCGGGGCCTGGACGCCCCGGGAGCGGAGGAGCTACGGGCGGACCTGGTCGCCGACGGCGCCCAGGTGAGCGTGGTGGCGTGCGACGTCTCGGACCGGGGCGCGGTGGCGGAGCTGCTGGCGAATGCCGACCGGCCGCTGACCGCGGTGATCCACACGGCCGGTGTCCTGGACGACGGGACGATTCCCCTGCTGACGCCTGAGCGCATCGCCAAGGTGTTGCGTCCCAAAGTGGACGCCGCCTGGCACCTGCACGAGCTCACGCGGGACATGGACCTGGCCGCCTTCATCGTGTTCTCGTCGGTGTCCGGCACGTTCGGTGGGTCCGGGCAGGGCAACTACGCGGCGGGCAACGCGTTCCTGGACGCGCTGGTCCAGCACCGGAGAGCCGCGGGCCTGCCGGCGCTGTCGCTGGCCTGGGGGCCGTGGTCGACGGAGGCCGGGATGACCAGCCGGTTGTCGCAGGTGGACGTCAACCGGTTGACGATGAGCGCGCTGCGGCTGATCTCACTCTCGCAGGGCATGGCGTTGTTCGACGCGGCCGTCGCCTCCGGCGAATCGGCGGTGGCCCCGGTACGGCTGAACATACCGGCTTTGCGTGCGTACGAGGAGCTACCGCCGATGCTGAGCGGGTTGGTCCCCGCCGTACGCCGCACGAAGGCGGTCGCACCACAAGGCCAGAGCAAACTCCTGCGGCAACTCGCTCCCTTGGGTGCCGCGGAACGCATCGAGGTCCTGCTGGACGTCGTGCGGACCGAGGTGGCGCTCGTGCTGGGCCACGCCACGCGCGACACGGTGGAGGTGCGGCGGGAGTTCCGTGAGCTGGGTTTCGACTCGCTGACCGCGGTCGAGCTGCGCAACCGGCTGAACGCCGCGACGGGTCTGCGTCTATCGGCCACGCTGGTGTTCGACTACCCGACCCCGACCGTGCTGGCCAGACATCTGCTCGACGAGCTGATGGGTACGCAGGCGGAAGTCCTGGACGCGGCGCCGCGGGTGTTGCCGCCGGTGGCCGACGACCCGATCGTGATCGTGGGCATGGCGTGCCGGTATCCGGGCGGGGTCGACTCGCCTGAGGACCTGTGGCGTCTGGTGGCCGAGGGTGGGGACGGGATCAGCGGGTTCCCGACGACCCGCGGTTGGGATCTGGCCGGGCTGTTCAACGCGGATCGGGAGAGTCGCGGGACCAGTTATGTGCGTGAGGGCGGGTTCCTGCACGAGGCGGGGGAGTTCGATCCGGGGTTCTTCGGGATTTCGCCGCGTGAGGCGCTGGCGATGGATCCGCAGCAGCGGTTGCTTCTGGAGGCGTCCTGGGAGGCGGTCGAGCGGGCGGGGATCGAGCCGGGTTCGCTGCGCGGCAGCCGTACCGGCGTGTTCGCCGGAGTGATGTATCACGACTACAACCCGGGCCGTCTGGAGTTCCCTCTGGAAGTGATGAGCTTCGTGGGGACCGGGACCGCCGGAAGTGTGCTGTCCGGCCGTCTCTCGTACACGCTGGGGTTGGAGGGTCCGGCGGTGACGGTGGACACCGCGTGTTCGTCGTCGCTGGTGGCGATGCATCTGGCGGCGCAGGCGCTGCGCTCGGGTGACTGCTCGCTGGCGCTGGCCGGTGGCGTGACCGTGATGGCCACCCCGACGCCGTTCATCGGCTTCAGCGCCCAGGGCGGGCTGGCCGGCGACGGCCGGTGCAAGTCCTACTCCGACGCGGCTGACGGGGTGAGCTGGTCCGAAGGTGTCGGCATGCTGGTGCTGGAGCGGCTGTCGGACGCTCAGCGCAACGGGCACCAGGTGCTGGCGATCGTCCGTGGCTCGGCGGTCAACCAGGACGGTGCGTCCAACGGGTTGACGGCGCCGAACGGTCCGTCGCAGCAGCGGGTGATCCGGCAGGCGCTGGCCGGTGCCGGTTTGTCGCCGTCCGAGGTGGACGCGATGGAAGGGCACGGCACCGGTACGACGCTGGGTGATCCGATCGAGGCGCAGGCGCTTTTGGCGACCTATGGCCAGGATCGGGAGGAGGGTCGGCCGCTGCTGCTGGGGTCGATCAAGTCGAACATCGGTCACACGCAGGCCGCCGCTGGGGTCGCTGGTGTGATCAAGATGGTCATGGCCATGCGCCACGGGGTGCTGCCCAAGACGCTGCACGTGACGGAACCGTCCTCGCATGTGGACTGGGCCTCCGGTGCGGTGGAGCTGCTGACCGAGCCGGTGGAGTGGAAGCAGAACGGTCACCCGCGTCGGGCGGGTGTGTCGTCGTTCGGGATCAGCGGCACCAACGCGCACATCATCCTCGAACAAGGACCGGAAACACCGGAAGGGGAGGAGACTCCGCAGGACCGGGCGCCGGGTGTGGTGCCGTGGGTGGTGTCGGCGAAGACCGAGGAGTCGTTGCGTGGTCAGGCGCGTCGTCTGGCGGCGCAGGTGGAGGCCGATGACCTGGACCCGGTCGATACGGCGTTCTCGCTGGTGGTGTCGCGGTCGGTGTTCGAGCACCGTGCGGTGGTGGTCGGCGGGGACCGCGGCGAGCTGGTGGCGGGCCTGGGTGTGCTTGCCTCGGCTGAGCCCGCGGCCGGTGGCGTCGTCTCGGGTGTGGCCGATGTCGTCGGGAAGTCGGTGTGGGTGTTCCCGGGTCAGGGAGCGCAGTGGATAGGTATGGGTGCTGCCCTGCTTGAGGAGTCGCCGGTCTTCGCGGGTCGGATGGCGGAGTGTGCGGCGGCGTTGGAGCCGTTGGTGGACTGGTCGCTGCTGGACGTGATCCGGCAGACCGAAGACGCCCCGTCGCTGGATCGGGTGGATGTGGTCCAGCCGGTGTCGTTCGCGGTGATGGTTTCCCTGGCGGCGGTCTGGGAGTCGCTGGGGGTCCGTCCCGACGCGGTGGTCGGCCACTCTCAGGGCGAGATCGCGGCCGCGGTGGTCGCGGGTGGTCTGTCGTTGCAGGACGGCGCGCGGGTGGTGGCCCTGCGCAGCCGCCTGATCGGGGAGCAGTTGGCTGGGCTCGGGGCGATGGCGTCGGTGGCGTTGCCGGTCGAGCAGGTGCGTGAGCGGCTGGCCGTCTGGGACGGCCGGGTGTCGGTGGCGGCGGTCAACGGCCCTCGCTCCGTGGTGGTGGCCGGTGAGGTGCAGGCCGTCGATGAGCTGGTGGAGCAGCTAACCGCGGATGAGGTGCGGGTTCGCCGGATCGCGGTGGACTATGCCTCGCATTCGGCTCAGGTCGATCTGATTGGTGCGGAACTGGCCCAGGTCCTGACAGGGGTAGTGGCGCAGCCCGTGCGGGTGCCGATGCTGTCGACCGTGACCGGCCAGTGGCTGGAGGGACCGGAACTCGACGGCGGGTATTGGTGTGACAACCTGCGCAACACGGTCGACTTCGCCCCAGCCATCGGGCAGTTGCTGGAGCAGTGGTATCGGGCGTTCGTGGAGGTGAGCCCGCATCCGGTGCTGACGGTCGGCATCGGCGAGTGCGTGGACGAGGCCGGGGTGGACGCGGTGATCGCCGGGACGCTGCGCCGCGATGAGGGCGGGCTGGACCGGGTGCTGGTCTCGGCTGCTGAGCTGTTCGTGCGCGGTGTGGCGGTGGACTGGCGGGCCGTGCTGCCGGGCGGTCGTCAGGTCGAGCTGCCGACCTACGCCTTCCAGCACCAGCGGTACTGGCCGAACGCCAGGCAGGGCGGTGATGCCCGTGTGCTGGGCCTGTCCGCGACCAGGCACCCTCTGCTGGGGGCGGCCGTGGGCCTGGCCGATTCCGACGGGGTGGTGCTGACCGGACGCCTGTCGCTCGCTTCGCATCCGTGGCTGGCCGACCACACCGTGGCCGGGATGGTGTTCTTCCCCGGCACCGGGTTCCTTGAGCTGGCGATCCAGGCGGGTGACCAGGTCGGCTGCGAGGTGGTGGAGGAGCTGACGCTGGCCACGCCGCTGGTGCTGGGCGAGGGCGAGGCGGTCGCGGTCCAGATCGCGGTGGGTGCGCCGGAGGAGTCGGGCCACCGGAGCGTGAACATCTATGCCCGCTCGGCGGAGGCCGGCGGCGATGTGCCGTGGGTGCGGCATGCCACCGGGACGCTCGCCACGGGTGGCCGGGCCGCGGTGCCGTTCGACGCGGCGGTGTGGCCTCCGGCCGGTGCCACCGCGATCGAGCTGGACGGGCTGTATGACGCGCTGGCCTCCGGAGGGCTGGGCTACGGTCCGTTGTTCCAGGGGCTGCGGGCGGCCTGGCATGGATCTGACGGTGAGATTTTCGCCGAGGTCGCGTTGCCCGAGCAGGCGCATTCGGAGGCGGGTGCGTTCGGGTTGCACCCGGCGTTGCTGGATGCGGCCTTGCACGCGGTGACTTTTGTTGGGCTGGAGCAGGTGGAGGGCGGCCGGTTGCCGTTCTCGTGGGGTGAGGTGTGCCTGCGCGCCGTTGGTGCGTCGATGTTGCGGGTGCGGCTGGCTCGGACGGGTCCGGATTCGGTGTCGCTGGCGGCGGTGGATACCGCTGGGGAGCCGGTGCTGTCGGCGCGGTCGCTGGTGCTGCGGCCGATCTCGTCCGATCAGCTCGCGGGCGGTGGCGGTCGCGGGACGGAAGGGGAGGGGCTGTTCCGGCTGGAGTGGTCGGAGCTTTCTGGAGTCTCTCCGGCCGATCCGGTGCCGATGGCGGTGGTCGGTCTGGACCCGCTGGGTCTTGCCGGGGAGCAGGTCGAGGTTCATCCGGATCTGTCGGCGTTGGCCGAGGCGGGGCCGGTGCCAGATGTGGTGCTGGTCGAGGTCGTCACCGAGCCGATGGCGGATGCGGTGGGTACGGCGCATGGGGTGACCGCTGGGGTGCTGGGTCTGCTGCAGGGGTGGCTGGCCGATGAGCGGTTCGGCGATTCGCGTTTGGTGTTCGTGACGTGGGGTGCGGTGTCCGCGGGTGAGGGCGAGGTGGTCACTGATCTGGCTGCGGCTGCCGCGTGCGGGCTGGTGCGGTCGGCGCAGTCGGAGAATCCGGGGCGGTTCGTCCTGGTAGATGTTGATGAGGAGTTGTCCGGGCCGGTGCTGGCCGGGGTGCTGGCCAGCGATGAGCCGCAGGTAGCGGTGCGCGCCGGTGGGGTGCGGGTGCCGAGGTTGGCGCCGCTGGTGTCGGGGTCGGGCTTGGTGCCTCCGGCCGGCGGGGTGCCGTGGCGGCTGGGCAGCCAGGCCAAGGGCAGCCTGGACGCGCTGGAGCTGCTCCCGATTCCGCAGGCGGCCGGGCCGTTGGAGGCCGGGCAGGTGCGCCTGGAGGTGCACGCGGCGGGGGTGAACTTCCGTGACCTGCTGGACGGGTTGAACGCGCTGGGCTGGTTCCAGGACATGGTCGGTCTGATGGGTGGTGAGGCGGCTGGGGTAGTGCTGGAGGTCGGCCCCGAGGTGGACGACCTGCGCCCGGGGGACCGGGTGATGGGTCTGGCCTCCGGTTCGTTCGGCCCGGTGGCGTTGGCCCGCGCCCACTACCTGACCAAGATCCCCGATGGGATCACCTTTGAGCAGGCGGCGACGATTCCGGTGACGTTCCTGACGTCCTATTACGGGCTGATGGATCTGGCCGGGTTGCAGCCGGGCGAGTCGCTGCTGGTGCACGCCGGTACGGGCGGTGTGGGCATGGCGACGATTCAGCTGGCCCAGCGGCTGGGGGTGGAGGTGTTCGCCACGGCGAGCCCGGCCAAATGGGACGTGCTGCGTTCGCTGGGCATCCCGGATGATCACATCGCCTCCTCGCGGAGTTTGGAGTTCGAGGAGCGCTTCCGGGAGGTGTGCGGCGATCGGGGGATCGATGTGGTCCTCAACTCGCTGACCGGGGAGTTCATCGACGCTACCGCGCGGTTGCTGCGTCCGGGTGGCCGGTTCATCGAGATGGGCAAGCTGGACATCCGCGACCAGGATCAGTTCCCGGGGCTGGTGTATCACTGGTTCGATGTGATGGACGCCGGGCCGGAGCGGTTGCACGAGATCCTGGCCGAGCTGGCGGGTTTGCTCGCGGCTGGTGAGTTGCGGCCGTTGCCGGTGACGGCGTGGGATGTGCGGCGGGGTCGTGAGGCGTTCCGGTTCATGAGCCAGGCCCGCCACACCGGCAAGATCGTCCTGACGATGCCCCGGCGGTGGAACCCGGAAGGCACCGTGTTGATCACCGGTGGTACCGGTGGTCTGGGTGCGGAGGTGGCCCGGCATCTGGTGGCCGAGCATGACGTACGGCACTTGCTGCTGGTCAGCCGAAGGGGCCTGGAAGCGGCCGGCGCACGCGAGCTGGAGCAGGAACTGGGCGCGCACGTGACCATCGCCGCCTGCGATGTGGCCGACCGGGATCAGGTGGCCGGTTTGCTGGCGGGGATCGGCGCCGAGCATCCGCTGACCGCGGTGATTCACACCGCGGGTGTGCTGGACGACGGGACCATCGCGTCGCTGACGCCGGAGCGGCTGGAGTCGGTGCTGCGGCCGAAGGTGGACGCCGCCTGGCAGCTGCACGAGCTGACTCAGGACATGGATCTGGCCGGCTTCGTGGTGTTCTCCTCGCTGTCCGGGCTGATGGGTGCCCGTGGTCAGGGCAATTACGCGGCGGCCAACGCCTGGCTGGACGCGTTGATGGCTGCCCGCCGGGCTCAGGGACTGCCGGGCTTGTCCCTGGCGTGGGGGTTGTGGGCGCAGGCCACCGGAATGACCGGGGGCATGTCGCAGGCCGACGTAGAGCGGATGACCGCTGCCGGGCTGCCGCCCATCACCACCGAGCAGGGGTTGGCCCTGTTCGACACGGCCATCGGCTCGGATTCCCCGTTCGTCGTCCCGGTCCTGCTGAACATGCCGGCGATGCCCGCTCAGCTGGTCCCGCCGCTGTTCCGCGGGCTGGTACGCGGCACCCGCCGCACGGCCGCGTCGGCGGCGGCGGGCGGTGGCGCGAGCGAGGCACTGTCCCGGCAGCTGGCGGGTCTGGACAATCCCAAGCGGGTCCGCCTGCTGGCCGACCTGGTACGCGCTCAGGCCGCCGCCGTCCTCGGACACTCCGACCCCGCTGCGGTGGAAGTCCGGCGGGAGTTCCGCGAGCTGGGCTTCGACTCGCTGACCGCGATCGAGCTGCGCAACCGGCTCAACGCCGCCACCGGGCTGCGCCTACCCGCCACCCTCATCTTCGACTACCCCACGCCCGTTGTCCTCGCCGAATATCTGCTCAACGAGCTGATGGGCACGCAGGCGGAAGTCCTGGACGCGGCGCCGCGGGTGTTGCCGCCGGTGGCCGACGACCCGATCGTGATCGTGGGCATGGCGTGCCGGTATCCGGGCGGGGTCGACTCGCCTGAGGACCTGTGGCGGCTGGTGGCCGAGGGCGGGGACGGGATCAGCGGGTTCCCGACCACTCGCGGCTGGAATCTGGACGGGCTGTACAACCCGGATCGGGAGAATCGCGGGACCAGCTATGTGCGTGAAGGCGGGTTCCTGCACCAGGCCGGGGAGTTCGATCCGGGATTCTTCGGGATCTCGCCGCGTGAGGCGCTGGCGATGGATCCGCAGCAGCGGGTGCTGCTGGAGACGTCCTGGGAGGCGATCGAGCGGGCCGGGATCGAGCCGGGTTCGCTGCGCGGCAGCCGTACCGGCGTGTTCGCCGGAGTGATCAACCATGACTACACCTCGGGCCATCTGGAGTTCCCTCTGGATGTCATGGCCTTCCTGGGGACCGGGACCGCCGGAAGTGTGCTGTCCGGCCGGATCTCGTACACGCTGGGTCTGGAGGGCCCGGCGGTGACGGTGGACACCGCTTGCTCGGCCTCCTTGGTGGCGTTGCATCTGGCGGCGCAGTCACTGCGTGGTGGTGACTGCTCGCTGGCGCTGGCCGGTGGCGTGACCGTGTTGGCCACCCCGGGAGCCTTCATCGACTTCAGCGCGCAGGGCGGCCTGGCTCCTGATGGGCGGTGCAAGTCCTTCGCTGACGCGGCTGACGGGGTGAGCTGGTCTGAGGGTGTGGGCATGGTGGTGCTGGAGCGGTTGTCGGACGCTCAGCGCAACGGGCATCAGGTGCTGGCGATCGTCCGCGGTTCGGCGGTCAATCAGGACGGCGCGTCGAATGGGCTGACCGCGCCGAATGGTCCGTCGCAGCAGCGGGTGATCCGTCAGGCGCTGGCCGGTGCCGGTTTGTCGGCGTCCGAGGTGGACGCGATGGAGGCGCACGGCACCGGTACGACGCTGGGTGACCCGATCGAGGCGCAGGCGCTTTTGGCGACCTATGGGCAGGATCGGCCGGAGGACCGGCCGCTGCTTCTTGGGTCGATCAAGTCGAACATCGGTCACGCGCAGGCCGCCGCCGGTGTGGCGGGTGTGATCAAGATGGTGCTGGCCATGCGGCACGGCCTGCTGCCCAAGACGCTGCATGTGGACGCGCCGTCGTCGCACGTGGACTGGGACTCGGGGGCGGTCAAACTGCTCACCGAGCCGGTGGAATGGCCGCGGAACGGTCATCCGCGCCGGGCCGGTGTCTCCTCGTTCGGGCTCAGCGGCACCAACGCGCATGTGATCTTGGAGGAGGGGCCGGAGGTTCCGCAGGCCGAGCCGGATGCGGAGGAGCAGGTGCCGGCCGCTGGTGTCGTGCCGGTGCTGGTTTCGGCCAAGACGGGTCAGGCGTTGCGGGCGCAGGCCGGACGTCTGGCGTCGTATCTGGACGGCGAGTCTGACCTGCGGCTCAGCGATGTGGCGTTCGCGCTGGCCACGACGCGGTCGGCGTTCGAGCATCGTGCGGTGGTGCTGGCCGGGGACCGTGATGGTCTGCTGGCCGGGCTGGGCGCGCTGGCCGAGGACCGTCCGGGTGCGGGTGTGGTGCGCGCGGTGGCCGGGGCGGAGCCGCAGCTGGCGGTGCTGTTCACCGGCCAGGGCAGCCAGCGGGCGGGCATGGGCCGCGAGCTGTATGAGCGGTTCCCGGTGTTCGCGCAGGCTTTGGACGAGGTGATCGCCGAGCTGGAACCCTCGCTCGGGCTGGGTCGTTCGTTGCGCGAGGTCCTGTTCGCCGAGCCGGGTATGCCCGAAGCGGAGGCGCTGGATCAGACGGGGTGGGCGCAGCCGGCGCTGTTCGCGGTGGAGACCGCGCTGTTCCGGCTGGTGGAGTCGTGGGGTGTGCGGGCGGATGTGCTGGCCGGTCATTCGATCGGGGAGATCACGGCGGCGCATGTGGCTGGGGTGCTCTCGCTGGCCGATGCGTGTGCGCTGGTGGCGGCTCGGGCGCGGTTGATGCAGGCGCTCCCTGTGGGCGGGGCGATGGTAGCGGTCCAAGCGTCCGAGGAGCAGGTCGCCGATCTGCTGGCCGGGCGCGAAGACCATGTGTCGATCGCGGCGGTCAACGGTCCTGCCTCGCTGGTGCTCTCCGGGGTCGGGGAGGCGGTGCTTGAGGTGGCCGCCGCGCTGGAATCCCAGAAGGTCAAGACGCGGCGGCTGCGAGTGTCGCATGCGTTCCATTCGCCGTTGATGGACCCGATGCTGGAGGACTTCCGCACGCTGGCGAGCAGGCTCACCTACAACCCGCCGCGTATCCCGATCGTCTCCACCCTGACCGGGGAGACGGCCACGGCTGAGCAGCTGTGCTCGCCGGGCTACTGGGTGGACCAGGTCCGTGGCTCGGTCCGCTTCGCCGACGGTGTCCGCACGCTGCACGCTCAGGGCGTACGGGCCTATCTGGAGTTGGGCCCCGACGGCGTTCTGACCGCCATGGCGCAGGACACTCTCGATGATGGCTCTGCCGTGGATGCGTTCGGCGCGGATGTGGTGCTGGTGCCGGTGCTGCGTAGGGACAGGGACGAGCATACGGCGGTGATGACGGCGCTGGCCGAGTTGCACGTGCATGGGGTGCCGGTCGACTGGCGGGCGGTGCTGCCGGGCGGTCGCCGGGTCGATCTGCCGACGTACGCTTTCCAGCGTCAGTGGTTCTGGCCCAAGGGGCTGGCGTCTCGGGTGGGTAATGTGGCGGCGGCTGGGCTGGCGGTGGCCGGTCATCCTTTGCTGGGTGCGGCGGTGGGTCTGGCCGATTCCGATGGTGTGCTGCTGACCGGGCGCCTGTCGGTGAGGTCGCATCCGTGGCTGGCCGATCACGTGGTGGCCGGCACGGTGATCTTCCCGGGTACCGGGTTCCTTGAGCTGGCGATCCGGGCGGGTGATCAGGTCGGCTGCGACCAGATCGAGGAGCTGTCCTTGACCGCGCCGCTGGTGCTGGGCGAGGGCGAGGCGGTCGTGGTCCAGATCGCGGTGGGTGCGCCGGAGGAGTCGGGCCGCCGGAGCGTGAACGTTTATGCCCGATTGGCGGAGGCCGGTGAGGATGTGCCGTGGGTGCGGCACGCGACCGGGACGCTCGCGAGTGGTGCTTCGGATGCCGGGTCGTTCGATGCCGAGGTCTGGCCGCCGCGGGGTGCGACCGTGATCGAGCTGGACGGGTTGTACGAGGACCTGGCTGCGGGCGGGTTCGGCTACGGTCCGGTGTTCCAGGGGTTGCGGGGGGCCTGGCGTGGATCTGACGGTGAGATTTTCGCCGAGGTGGCGTTGCCCGAGCAGGCGGAGTCGGAGGCGGGTGCGTTCGGGTTGCATCCGGCGTTGCTGGATGCGGCCTTGCACGCGGTGACTTTTGTTGGGCTGGAGCCGGTGCAGGGCGGCCGGTTGCCGTTCTCGTGGGATGGCGTGAGCCTGCGCGCGGTAGGTGCGTCGGTGCTGCGGGTGCGGCTGGCCCTGACGGGTCCGGATTCCGTGTCCCTGGTGGCGATGGATGCCGCTGGGGAGCTGGTGGTGTCGGCGCGGTCGCTGGTGTTGCGGCCATTCTCGCCGGATCAGCTCGCGGGCGGTCGCGGGGCGGAAGGGGAAGGGCTGTTCCGGCTGGAATGGACCGCGCTTTCCGACGTTCCGGTGGCCGATCCGGTGCCGATGGCGGTGGTCGGTCTGGACACGCTGGGTCTTGCCAGGGATCAGGTCGAGGTTCATCCGGATCTGTCGGCGTTGGCCGAGGCAGGGCCGGTTCCGGGTGTGGTGCTGGCCGGGATCGTCACCGAGCCGATGGCGGATGCGGTGGGCGCGGCGCATGGGGTGACCGCTTCGGTGCTGGGTCTGCTGCAGGGGTGGCTTGCCGACGAGCGGTTGGAGGACTCGCGGCTGGTGTTCGTGACGCGCGGCGCGGTCTCGGCCGGCGAAGGTGAGGAGATCACCGATCTGGCTGCGGCGGCGGTGTGGGGTCTGGTCCGTAGTGCGCAGTCGGAGAATCCGGGCCGGTTCGTCCTGGTGGATGTCGATGGCGAGCTGTCCGGGCCGGTTCTGGCCGGGGTGCTGGCCAGCGATGAGCCGCAGGTAGCAGTGCGCGCCGGTGGGGTGCACGTGCCGCGGTTGGCGCCGCTGGTGTCGGGGGCGGGCTTGGTGCCTCCGGCCGGCGGGGTGCCGTGGCGGCTGGGCAGCCAGGCCAAGGGCAGCCTGGACGCGCTGGAACTGCTTCCCTTCCCGAGGGCGGCGGAACCACTGGGTGCCAGACAGGTACGAGTCGCGGTACACGCCGCGGGAGTCAACTTCCGGGACCTGCTGGACGGACTCAACGCGCTGGGCTGGCTCCAGGACAAGGTCGGCCTGATGGGCGGCGAGGCCGCCGGCGTGGTGCTGGAGGTCGGCCCCGAGGTGGACGACCTGCGCCCGGGTGACCGGGTGATGGGTCTGGCCGAGGGCGCGTTCGGTCCGGTGGTCGTCATGGAGGCCAGGGCCTTGGTGAAGGTCCCCGACAAGATCTCCTTCGAGCAGGCGGCGACGATCCCGGTGGTGTTCCAGACCGCCTATTACGGGCTGATGGATCTGGCCGGGTTGAAGCCGGGTGAGTCGCTGCTGGTGCACGCCGGGACGGGCGGCGTGGGCATGGCGGCGATCCAGCTGGCCCAGCGGCTGGGGGTCGAGGTGTTCGCCACGGCCAGCCCGGCCAAGTGGGACGTCCTCCGCTCGCTGGGTATCCCCGATGATCACATCGCCTCTTCGCGCACCCTGGAGTTTGAGGAACGGTTCCGTGACCGGGGGATCGATGTGGTCCTGAACTCGCTGACCGGGGAGTTCATCGACGCTTCGGTTCGTCTGTTGCGCCCGGGTGGCCGGTTCATCGAGATGGGCAAGCTCGACATCCGCGACCAGGAGCAGTTCCCCGGGCTGACGTATCACTGGTTCGATGTGATGGACGCCGGACCTGAGCGGTTGCGGGAGATCCTGACCGAGCTGGCAGGGCTGTTCGCAACCGGCGAGCTGCGACCGCTACCCGTCACGGCGTGGGATGTGCGCCGGGGCCGTGAGGCGTTCCGGTTCATGAGCCAGGCCCGCCACACCGGCAAGATCGTCCTGACCATGCCGCGCCGCTGGAACCCGGACGGCACCGTGTTGATCACCGGTGGCACCGGCGGTCTGGGCGCGGAGGTGGCCCGGCATCTGGTGGCCGAGCACGGCGTACGACACCTGCTGCTGGTCAGCCGAAGAGGTCTGGAAGCGACCGGCGCACGCGAGCTGGAGCAGGAACTGGGCGCGCAGGTGACCATCGCCGCCTGCGATGTGGCCGACCGGGACCAGGTGGCGGCGCTGCTGGCGGGGATCGGCGCCGAGCATCCGCTGACCGCGGTGATCCACACCGCTGGTGTGCTGGATGACGGCACGATTCCCGCGCTGACGCCGGAGCGGCTGGAGTCGGTGCTGCGGCCGAAGGTGGACGCCGCCTGGCACCTGCACGAGCTGACTCAGGACCTGGACCTGGCCGGGTTCGTGGTGTTCTCCTCCCTCGCCGGGGTGATGGGCAACGCCGGTCAGGGCAACTACGCCGCGGCCAATGTGTGGCTGGACGCGCTGATGGCCCACCGCCGGGCCCAGGGACTGCCAGGCTTGTCCCTGGCGTGGGGGTTGTGGGCGCAGGCCACCGGAATGACCGGGGGGCTGTCGCAGGCCGACGTGAAGCGGATGACCGCTGCCGCGCTGCCGCCCATCACCACCGACCAGGGGCTGGCCCTGTTCGACACGGCCATCGGCTCGGATTCACCATTCGTCGTCCCGGTACGGGTGAACCCGTCCGCACTGCCGCAAGGGCAGGTGCCGCCGCTGTTCCGCGGGCTGGTACGCGGCACCCGCCGCACGGCCGCGTCGGCGGCGGCGGGCGGTGGCGCGAGCGAGGCACTGTACCGGCAGCTGGCCGGTCTCAGCAACCCCAAGCAGGTCCGCCTACTGGCCGACCTGGTACGCGCTCAGGCCGCCGCCGTCCTCGGACACTCCGACCCCGCGGCGGTGGAAGTCCGTCGGGAGTTCCGCGAGCTGGGCTTCGACTCGCTGACCGCGATCGAACTGCGCAACCGGCTCAACGCCGCCACCGGGCTGCGTCTACCCGCCACCCTCATCTTCGACTACCCCACGCCCGCTGTCCTCGCCGAACATCTCCTCGCGGAAATCGCTCCCGGGGAAACCGCGGCCGAGAAGCCGTCGTTGCTGGCCGACCTCGACCGATTCGAGGACATGCTTTCCGAGGTCGGGCTCGACGAAATCACGCGGAACGGTATCGAGACACGGCTGCGGCAGCTGTTGGCGAAGGTGACCGCGAGCGGTTCAGAGACTAGTGAAATCGCGGTTGCCGACATGCTCGAATCGGCGAGTACCGAGGACATCCTCGGCATCATCGAGAGCGAACTGGGCCAACTCAGAGACCTGTGATTCTGGGCTGGCCTCGGAACACTTCGGAGGTCAGCCCCGATGTCGGAAGACCGGAAGCTCGTTGACTACCTTAAGTCGGTCGCCGCCGATCTGCGCGAGACCCGTCGACGGCTCCAGGAGGTCGAGTCGGGCAGGCACGATCCGATCGCGATTGTGTCGATGGCGTGCCGCTTCCCGGGTGACGTCAACTCTCCGGAGGATTTGTGGCGGCTGGTGGCCGAGGGTGGGGACGGGATCGGGGAATTCCCGACGTCCCGCGGCTGGGATCTGGCCGGGCTGTTCAACGCGGATCGGGAGCGCCGGGGGACCAGTAGTTATGTGCGTGAGGGCGGGTTCCTGCACGGGGCAGGGGAGTTCGATCCGGGGTTCTTCGGTATTTCGCCGCGTGAGGCGTTGGCGATGGATCCGCAGCAGCGGTTGCTGCTGGAGGTGTCGTGGGAGGCTTTCGAGCGGGCGGGGATCGAGCCGGGTTCGCTGAAGGGCAGCCGTACCGGTGTGTTCGCCGGTGTGATGTATCACGACTACGGCCCGAGTGTTGAATTCCCGCCGGAAGTGCGGAGCTTCGCCAGCACCGGCACCGCGGGGAGCGTCGCGACTGGCCGGATTTCGTACACGCTGGGGCTGGAAGGCCCGGCGGTGACGGTGGACACCGCGTGTTCCTCCTCCCTGGTGGCGTTGCATCTGGCGGCGCAGGCGCTGCGCTCGGGCGAGTGCGGCCTGGCGCTGGCCGGTGGTGTGACCGTGATGGCCACGCCAGGCATGTTCATCGACTTCAGCGCCCAGGGCGGGCTCGCGGCCGACGGGCGGTGCAAGCCGTTCGCCGACGCGGCGGACGGCACGGGGTGGGCTGAGGGCATCGGCATGCTGGTGCTGGAGCGGCTGTCGGACGCGCGCCGCAACGGGCATCAGGTGCTGGCGGTCGTCCGTGGTTCCGCGGTGAACCAGGATGGCGCGTCGAACGGGTTGACCGCGCCGAACGGTCCTTCTCAGCAGCGGGTGATCCGGCAGGCACTGGCCGGCGCCGGGCTCACGCCCGCCAACGTGGATGTGGTCGAGGGGCACGGTACGGGTACGACGCTGGGCGACCCGATCGAGGCGCAGGCGCTGCTGGCGACGTACGGGCAGGACCGGCCGGAGGGCCGCCCGCTGCTGCTGGGGTCGATCAAGTCGAACATCGGTCACACGCAGGCCGCCGCCGGCGTGGCGGGTGTGATCAAGATGGTCATGGCCATGCGGCATGAGGTGCTGCCCAAGACGTTGCATGTGGATGCGCCGTCTTCGCATGTGGACTGGTCGGCGGGCGCGGTGGAGCTGCTGACCGAGCCGGTGGAGTGGCCGCGGACCGGTCGTCCGCGCCGGGCCGCCGTGTCGTCGTTCGGGATCAGCGGCACCAACGCCCACGTGATCCTGGAGGAAGGGCCGGAGGTTCCGGCCGAACCGGGTGCGGAGGATCCGGCTCCGGCCGCTGGTGTGGTGCTGGTGTCGGGCCGTACGGCAGAGGCGCTGCGGGCGCAGGCCGGGCAACTGGCCTCGCATGTGCAGGCCCATCCCGAGGTGGCGCTGGCCGATACGGCGTTCGCGCTGGCCACGACGCGGTCGGCGTTCGAGCATCGCGCGGTGGTGCTGGCGAGCGACCGCGAGAGTGCGCTGGCCGGTTTGGGCGCGCTGGCCGAGGACCTGCCGGGTGCGGGCGTGGTGCGCGCGGAGGCCGCGACGGAGCCGCAACTGGCGGTGCTGTTCACCGGTCAGGGCAGCCAGCGCGCGGGCATGGGCCGGGAGCTGTACGACCGGTTCCCGGTATTCGCCAAGGCTTTGGACGCGGTGATCGCGGAGCTGGACCCGCTGCTCGACAGGCCGCTGCGCGACGTCATGTTCGCCGAGACGGAGCTGCTGGATCAGACGGGGTGGGCGCAGCCGGCGCTGTTCGCGCTGGAGACGGCCCTGTTCCGGCTGGTCGAGTCCTGGGGCGTGGTGCCGGATGTGCTGGCCGGCCATTCGATCGGGGAGATCACCGCCGCGCACGTGGCCGGGGTGCTCTCACTGAGCGACGCGTGCGCGCTGGTGGCGGGCCGGGCGCGGTTGATGCAGGCGCTGCCCGCGGGTGGGGCGATGGTCGCGGTCCAGGCGTCCGAGGATCAGGTTGCCGATCTGCTGGCCGGACGCGAAGACCAGGTGTCGATCGCGGCGGTGAACGGCCCGAACGCCGTGGTGATCTCCGGGGTTGAGGGCCCGGTCCTCAGCGTCGCGGCCGTCCTGGAAGAGCGTGGGGTGCGAACCAAGCGGTTGCGGGTGTCGCATGCGTTCCATTCGCCGTTGATGGACCCGATGCTGGCGGACTTCCGCGCCCTGGCCCGGACGCTGACTTACAGTCCGCCGGAAATTCCCGTGGTCTCGAACGTGACCGGCGAACTGGCCACGGACGAGCAGTTGTGCTCGCCGGATTACTGGGTGGACCAGGTCCGCGGCTCGGTCCGCTTCGCCGACGGCGTCCGCACGCTGCACGCCCAGGGCGTACGGGCGTATCTGGAGCTGGGCCCTGACGGCGTCCTGACCGCCATGGCCGGCGACACGCTCGACGCGGATGCCGTGCTCGTCCCGGTATTGCGCAAGGACCGCGACGAGTCGGCGGCGTCCATGATGGCGCTGGCAGAACTGCACGTGCACGGGGTGCCGGTCGACTGGCAGGCGGTGCTCCCGCACGGTCGCCACGTCGACCTGCCCACCTACCCGTTCCAGCACGAGTTGTACTGGCCCCGCACCCAGCGCATGGGCGACGCTCGAAACCTGGGGCTGACCGCGGCAGGGCATCCTTTGCTGGGCGCCGCTGTGGCGCTGGCCGCTTCGGACGGCGTGCTGCTGACCGGCCAGCTGTCGTTGCGGTCGCAGGCCTGGCTCGCCGATCACGTCGTGGGCGGGCGGGTGCTGTTCCCCGGCACCGCGTTCCTGGAGCTGGCGATCCGGGCCGGTGACCAGGTCGGCTGCGACCTGGTCGAGGAGCTCACCCTGGCGGCGCCGCTCGTCCTGGGCGAAACCGACGTCGTGGCAGTGCAGGTGTGGGTGGGCGCGGAGGAGTCCGGCAGACGTGACCTGAGTATCTACACCCGGTCGGCGGAGGCCGCCGACGACGAGCCGTGGGTACGGCACGCGGTGGGCGTCCTCGCCGCCGGCGGCCAGACCGCGGAGCGACTCGATACCGAAGTCTGGCCGCCGCAGGGCGCGTCCGCGATCGAGCTGGACGGGCTGTACGAGCAACTCGCCGAGAGCGGGCTGAGTTACGGGCCGCTGTTCCAGGGCCTGCGGGCGGCCTGGCGGCGTGCTGACGAGATCTTCGCCGAGGTGAGCCTGCCGAGCCGGCTGGAGTCGGACGCCGGCTCCTTCGGCGTACATCCGGCTCTGCTGGACGCGGCGTTGCACGTGGTGACCTTCGCCGGTCTTGACGATGCCGAGGGCGTCCGGTTGCCGTTCTCCTGGGGCGAGGTGTGCCTGCACGCCGGTGGCGCGTCGGCTCTGCGGGTACGGCTGGCCAGGACAGAGGGCGATGCCGTCTCGCTGGCGGTGGCCGATGCGGCGGGTGAGCCGGTACTTACGGCGCGGTCGCTCATCCTGCGCCCGATCACGGGCGACACCGGTGCGGATGACCGCAGGAGCGAGCGAGACCCCCTGTTCAGGGTGGAGTGGACGGCGTTGCCGACGGCGCGGGTGGCGCCGTCCACCGAACCCGTCCCGCCGACGGTGGACATCCACACGTTCGACCTCGCGTCGGTGTTCGGGGACGCGGACCAGGCACCGGGTGTCGTGGTGACCGAAATGATCTGCGACGGCGCGGTGGTGCAGTCGGCGCACGAGCTGACCGCGCGCGTTCTGACCGTGGTACAGGGATGGCTGGCTGACGAGCGGTATCGCGATTCGCGGCTGGTGTTCGTGACGCGGGGTGCGGTGGCCGCGGGTGAGGGTGAGGCGGTCACCGATCTGGCGGCGGCTGCCGCATGCGGATTGGTGCGGTCGGCGCAGTCGGAGAATCCGGGGCGGTTTGTCCTGGTGGATGTCGATGGGGAGCTGTCCGAGTCGGTGCTGGCCGGGGTGCTCGCCTCCGGCGAGCCGCAGGTGGCGGTGCGCGGTGGTGAGGTGCGGGTGGCCCGGCTGGCACGGGTGGTGCCCGGCCCCGAGGTCGAACGGCCGTGGGATCCGGACGGCACAGTGTTGATCACCGGCGGGACCGGTGGCCTGGGTGTGCTGTTCGCCCGGCATGTGGTGGTCGAACGCGGTGTTCGGCACCTGCTGCTGGTCAGCCGGAGGGGCCTGGACGCTCCGGGCGCGGTGGAGCTGCAGGCCGAGCTGATCGCCCACGGTGTCGAGGTCACAGTCGTGGCGTGTGACGTGACCGACCGGGACCAGGTGGCGGCCTTGCTGTCCGAGGTGGACGCCGATCATCCGCTGACCGCGGTGATCCACACCGCGGGTGTGCTGGACGACGGGACCATCGCCTCGCTGACGCCGGAACGGCTGGAGCCGGTACTGCGGCCGAAGGTGGACGCCGCCTGGCACCTGCACGAGCTCACCGCGGATCTTGATCTGGCCGAGTTCGTCGTGTTCTCGTCGGCGGCGGGCCTGATCGGAGCTCCCGGCCAGGGCAACTATGCCGCGGCCAACTCCTTCCTCGACGCGCTGACCCAGCACCGCCAGGCTGCCGGATTGCCCGGGCTGTCACTCGCCTGGGGTGCGTGGGCTCAGGACAGCGGGATGACCGGCACCTTGAGCGATGGCGAGATGGCGCGGCTGGCCCGTGCCGGCACTCCGCCTCTCGCACCGGAACAGGGCGTCGCTTTGTTCGAGTCGGCGCTCCGTTCCGGCGAACCGGTCGTGGCACCCGTCCGGCTGGATCTGGCGGTGCTGCGCACGCTGGGCGAAGTACCGCCACTGTTGCGGAAGCTGGTGCGGGGAAGGCGCCGGTCCGCCATCGGAAAGTCGGCGACGGCCAGCACGCTGCTGCAGCGGCTGGCGCGGCTGGGGGCGGCCGAGCGCGCCGAGGTCCTGGTGGATCTGGTACGGACCGAGGTGGCCATGGTGCTGGGGCACCTCTCGCCGGAGACGGTGGAGGTGCGTCGTGAGTTCCGCGAGCTGGGCTTCGACTCGCTGACCTCGGTGGACCTTCGCAACCGGCTGAACGGTACGACCGGGCTGCGGTTGCCGGCCACGCTGGTGTTCGACTACCCCACGCCGATGCTGCTGGCGGAGTTCCTGCTGGCCGAGCTGCTCGGCGAGCACGCCGACATGGTGGTTCCCGCCGAGGCCCGGCCGGTGGCCGACGACCCGATCGTGATCGTGGGCATGGCCTGCCGCTATCCGGGCGGGGTCGCCTCTCCGGAGGATCTGTGGCGGTTGGTGACTGAGGGCGGGGACGGGATCTCGCCCTTCCCGACCACGCGCGGCTGGGATCTGGGAGCCTTCTACAGCTCGGATCGGGACCGCCGGGGCACGAGCTATGTGCGCGAAGCCGGCTTCCTGCACGAGGCGGGGGAGTTCGACCCCGGGTTCTTCGGGATCTCGCCCCATGAGGCGCTGGCGATGGATCCGCAGCAGCGGCTGCTGCTGGAGACGTCCTGGGAGGCGATCGAGCGGGCGGGGATCGACCCGGTCTCGTTGCGCGGCAGCCGTACCGGGGTGTTCGCCGGACTGATGTATCACGACTACGCGAACAGCGTGTCGTTCCCGCCAGAAGTGATGGGGTTCGTCGGTACCGGTAGCACGGGCAGCGTCGCGACCGGCCGGGTTTCGTACACGCTGGGTCTGGAGGGCCCGGCGGTGACGGTGGACACCGCCTGCTCGTCGTCGCTGGTGGCGATGCACCTGGCAGCGCAGGCGCTGCGCGGCGGCGACTGCTCGCTCGCGCTGGCCGGTGGCGTGACCGTGATGGCCAACCCCGGGCCGTTCATCGATTTCAGCGCCCAGGGCGGGCTGGCCGGCGACGGCAGGTGCAAGTCCTACTCCGACGCGGCCGACGGGGTGAGCTGGTCCGAGGGTGTGGGCATCCTGGTGCTGGAGCGGCTGTCGGACGCTCAGCGCAACGGGCACCAGGTGCTGGCGATCGTCCGTGGCTCGGCGGTCAACCAGGATGGCGCGTCCAACGGGTTGACCGCTCCGAACGGTCCTTCGCAGCAGCGGGTGATCCGGCAGGCGCTGGCCGGTGCCGGGCTCTCGCCGTCCGAGGTGGACGCGGTCGAAGGCCACGGTACGGGGACGACGCTGGGCGACCCGATCGAGGCGCAGGCGCTGCTGGCCATCTACGGTCAGGATCGGGACGAGGACCGTCCGTTGCTGCTGGGTTCGATCAAGTCGAACATCGGTCACACCCAGGCCGCCGCGGGCGTCGCCGGTGTGATCAAGATGGTGCTGGCCATGCGGCATGGGGTGCTGCCCAAGACGTTGCATGTCGATGCGCCGTCCTCGCACGTGGACTGGGCCTCTGGCGCGGTGGAGCTGCTGACCGAGCCGGTGGAGTGGCAGAAGAACGGCCATCCGCGCCGGGCGGCGGTGTCGTCGTTCGGGATCAGCGGCACCAACGCCCACGTGATCTTGGAGCAAGGACCGGAAGGTGTCACGCGGCCGGAGGTGGAAGAGCCTGCCGGTGGTGTGGTGCCGTGGGTGGTGTCGGCGAAGACCGAGGAGTCGTTGCGTGGTCAGGCGCGTCGTCTGGCGGCGCAGGTGGAGGCCGATGACCTGGACCCGGTCGATACGGCGTTTTCGCTGGTGGTGTCGCGGTCGGTGTTCGAGCACCGTGCGGTGGTGGTCGGCGGGGACCGCGGCGAGCTGGTGGCGGGCCTGGGTGTGCTTGCCTCGGATGAGCCCGCGGCCGGTGGCGTCGTCTCGGGTGTGGCCGATGTCGTCGGGAAGTCGGTGTGGGTGTTCCCTGGTCAGGGAGCCCAGTGGGCGGGGATGGGCGCTGCCCTGCTTGAGGAGTCGCCGGTCTTCGCGGGCCGGATGGCGGAGTGCGCGGCGGCGTTGGAGCCGTTCGTGGAGTGGTCGCTGCTGGATGTGATCCGCCAGGCCGAAGACGCCCCGTCGCTGGATCGGGTGGATGTCGTCCAGCCGGTGTCGTTCGCGGTGATGGTCTCCTTGGCCGCCGTCTGGGAGTCGCTGGGGGTCCGTCCCGACGCGGTGGTCGGGCATTCGCAGGGCGAGATCGCGGCCGCGGTGGTCGCGGGTGGCCTGTCGCTGCAGGACGGCGCACGAGTCGTGGCCCTGCGCAGCCGTCTGATCGCCGACCAGTTGGCCGGGCTCGGGGCGATGGCGTCGGTGTCGTTGCCGGTCGAGCAGGTGCGTGAGCGGCTGTCGTCCTGGGACGGCCGGGTGTCGGTCGCGGCGATCAACGGCCCTCGCTCGGTGGTGGTGGCCGGTGAGGTGCAGGCCGTCGATGAGCTGGTGGAGCGTCTGACCGAGGACGGGGTGCGGGTTCGCCGTATCGCGGTGGACTATGCCTCACATTCGGCTCAGGTCGATCTGATCGGTGCGGAACTGGCCCAGGTCCTGGCGGAGGTGGCTGGGCGTGCGGTGCGGGTGCCGATGCTGTCGACGGTGACCGGGCAGTGGCTGGAGGGGACGGAACTCGACGCGGCGTATTGGTGTGACAACCTGCGCAACACGGTCAACTTCGCCCCGGCGATCGGGGAACTGCTGGAGCAGCGGTATCGGGCGTTCGTCGAGGTGAGCCCGCATCCGGTGCTGACGATCGGCATCGGCGAATGCGTGGACGAGGCCGCAGTAGATGCGGTGATCGCCGGCACGCTGCGCCGGGACGGCGGCGGGCTGGACCGGGTTCTGGTCTCGGCGGCCGAGCTGTTCGTGCGCGGCGTGGCGGTGGACTGGCGGGCGGTACTACCCGGTGGACGCCGGGTGGACCTGCCGACCTACGCCTTCAAGCACCAGTGGTACTGGCCCGTCGGGGCAGGCTCCCAGATAGGGAACGTGGCCGCGGCGGGGTTGGCGACAGCGGGTCATCCGCTGCTGGGCGCGGCGGTGGGCCTGGCCGATTCCGACGGGGTGTTGCTGACGGGCCGGTTGTCGCTGTCGTCGCATCCGTGGCTGGCCGATCATGCGGTGGCCGGCACGGTGATCTTCCCGGGTACCGGGTTGCTGGAGTTGGCGATCCGGGCCGGTGACCAGGTCGGCTGTGACCTGGTCGAGGAGCTGACCCTGACCGCTCCGCTGGTGCTGGGTGTGGACGACGCGGTAGCGGTGCAGGTGTGGGTGGGCGCCGCGCAGGAGACGGGCCACCGGAGCGTGAACGTGTACGCCCGGTCGGCGGAGGCCGCCGCCGATGTGCCGTGGGTACGGCATGCCACCGGCACTCTGACCGCCGGCACTCCCACCATGGCTGCCGCGTCCCCCGCTGCGCCGTTCGACGCGGCGGTGTGGCCCCCGCAGGGGGCGACCGCGATCGACCTCGACGGCCTCTACGAAGGGCTCTCCACCAGCGGGTTCGAATACGGCCCGGTGTTCCAGGGGCTGCGAGCGGCCTGGCGCGGCGCCGGCGGTGAGGTGTTCGCCGAGGTCGCACTGCCCGAGCAGACGCAGTCAAGCGCCGGCGGGTTCGGGTTGCACCCGGCGTTGCTGGATGCGGCGTTGCACGCGGTGGCTTTCGCCGGGCTGGACGATTCCGAGGGCGGCAGGCTGCCGTTCTCCTGGGGTGGGGTGAGCCTGCAGGCCGCAGGCGCGGCGATGCTGCGCGTGCGGCTGGTCCGGACCGCTGCCGACTCGGTCACGCTGACGGCGGTGGACGCCGCCGGGGAGCCGGTGCTGTCGGCGCGGTCGCTGGTGTTGCGGCCGTTCTCGCCGGATCAGCTCGCCGCCGCGGGTGGCGGCCAGGCGACGCTGGGGGAGGGGCTGTTCCGGCTGGAATGGACCGCGCTTTCCGACGCTCCGGTGGCCGACCCGGTGCCGGTGGTGGTGGTCGGTCTGGACACGCTGGGTCTTGCCAGGGATCAGGTCGAGGTTTATCCGGATCTGTCGGCGTTGGCCGAGGCGGGGCCGGTGCCGGGTGTGGTGCTGGCCGGGATCGTGACCGATCCGGCCGTGGACGCGGTGACCTGCGCGCATGAAGTGACCGCTGCGGTGCTGGGCCTGCTGCAGGGGTGGCTTGCCGACGAGCGGCTGGAGAGCTCGCGGCTGGTGTTCGTGACGCGGGGCGCGGTGGCGGCCGGTGCGGGTGAGGAGATCACCGATCTGGCTGCGGCGGCGGTGTGGGGTCTGGTGCGGTCGGCGCAGTCGGAGAATCCGGGGCGTTTCGTCCTGGTCGACGTGGACGGCCAGGAGTCCTCCCTGCCGGCGGTATTGGCCGCGCTCATGGCCTCGGGCGAGCCGCAGGCGGCGGTCCGGCACGGTGAGGTGCGAGTGCCGCGACTGGCGCCGCTGGCGTCGGGGGCGGGGCTGGTGCCTCCGGGTGGTGGGGTGCCGTGGCGGCTGGGCAGCCGGGCCAAGGGCAGCCTGGACGCGCTGGAGCTGCTCCCATTTCCGCAGGCGGCCGGGCCGTTGGAGGCCGGTCAGGTGCGCCTGGCGGTGCACGCGGCGGGGATGAACTTCCGTGACCTGCTGGACGGGTTGAACGCGCTGGGCTGGTTCCAGGACAAGGTCGGCCTGATGGGCGGCGAGGCCGCCGGCGTGGTGCTGGAGGTCGGTCCCGAGGTCGACGACCTGCGCCCGGGTGACCGGGTGGTCGGCATAACCGAGGGCGGCTTCGGCCCAGTGGTGGTCACCGGTGCCGGCGGGGTGACCAAGATCCCCGATGGAGTCTCCTTCGAGCAGGCGGCGACGATCCCGGTGTCGTTCCTGACGTCCTATTACGGGCTGATGGATCTGGCCGGGTTGCGGCCGGGCGAGTCGCTGCTGGTGCACGCGGGCACCGGGGGGACCGGTATGGCCGCGATCCAGCTGGCCCAGCGCCTGGGGGTGGAGGTGTTCGCCACGGCCAGCCCGGCCAAGTGGGACGTCCTCCGCTCGCTGGGCATCCCGGATGATCACATCGCTTCCTCCCGCACCCTGGAGTTCGAGGAGCGGTTCAGCGGGCGGGGGATCGATGTGGTCCTGAACTCGCTGACCGGCGACTTCATCGACGCTTCCGCGCGGTTGCTGCGCCCGGGCGGCCGGTTCATCGAGATGGGCAAACTGGACATCCGCGACCAGGACCAGTTCCCTGGGCTGACGTACCACTGGTTCGACATCCTGGACGCCGGACCCGAGCGGCTGCGCCAGATCCTGGCCGAGCTCATGGAACTGTTCGCGGCCGGTGAAGTGCGGCCGCTACCGGTCACGGCCTGGGATGTGCGGCGGGGCCGTGAGGCGTTCCGGTTCATGAGCCAGGCCCGGCACACCGGCAAGATCGTCCTGACGATGCCCCGGCGGTGGAACCCCGAGGGCACGGTGTTGATCACCGGTGGTACGGGCGGTCTGGGCGCGGTGTTCGCGCGGCATCTGGTGGCCGAGCACGACGTACGACACCTGCTGCTGGTCAGCCGAAGAGGCCCGGACGCGGCCGGCGCACGTGAGCTGGCGCGGGAACTGACCGCGCGAGGCGCGCACGTGACCATCGCCGCCTGCGACATGGCCGATCGGGACGCGGTGGCCGGCTTGCTGGCCGGGATCGGCGCCGAGCACCCGCTGACCGCGGTGATCCACGCGGCCGGAATCCTCGATGACGGAACCATCGCCTCGCTGACGCCGGAGCGGCTGGAGTCGGTGCTGCGGCCGAAGGTGGACGCCGCCTGGCACCTGCACGAGCTGACCCAGGACCTGGATCTGGCCGCGTTCGTGGTGTTCTCCTCGCTGGCCGGGCTGCTGGGCGGCGCCGGTCAGGGCAACTACGCGGCGGCCAACGCCTGGGTGGACGCGCTGATGGCCCAACGCCAGGCGCAAGGGTTGCCGGGCTTGTCACTTCCCTGGGGATTGTGGGCCCAGGCCACCGGAATGACCGGGGGCATGTCGCAGGCCGACGTCCAGCGGATGACCGCCGCCGGTCTGCCGCCCATCACCACCGAGCACGGACTGGCGCTGTTCGACACGGCCATCGGCTCGGATTCCCCGCTCGTGGTCCCCGTACGGCTGAACATGCCGGCGATGCCCGCTCAGCTGGTGCCGCCGCTGCTGCGCGGGCTGGTGAAGAGCACCCGCCGTACGGCGGCGTCGGCGCCCGCCGCCGGAGAAGGGGTGCTGCTGCGGCAGCTGGCCGGTCTGGCGCAGGCCGACCGCGCCCGGTTCGTCGTCGATCTGGTCCGGGCGCAGGCCGCCGCCGTCCTCGGGCATCCTTCGCTGGAGGCGGTGCAGGGGCGCCGTGAGTTCCGCGAGCTGGGCTTCGACTCGCTGACCGCGATCGAGTTGCGCAACCGGCTCAACGCCGCCACCGGGCTGCGCCTGTCCTCCACCGTCGTCTTCGACTACCCCACCCCCACCGTGCTCGGCGAGTACCTGTTGAGCGAGGTGCTCGGCGCGCACGGCGACGCCATCCTGCCGGTGGTCACGGCCTCGACGTCGGACGACCCCATCGTCGTCGTCTCGATGGCCTGCCGCTTCCCGGGCGGGGTGAACTCTCCGGAGGACCTGTGGCGGCTGGTCATCGAGGGCCAGGACGCCATCACCCCGCTCCCGACCGACCGTGGCTGGCAGAGCCACGGCGACCTGAAGGGCGGGTTCATCTTCGACGCGCCCGAGTTCGACGCGGAGTTCTTCCGGATCTCGCCGCGTGAGGCGCTGGCGATGGACCCGCAGCAGCGCCTGCTGCTGGAGACGACCTGGGAGGTCCTCGAGCGCGCGGGCGTCGACGCGGACTCGTTGCGGGGCAGCGACACCGGCGTCTTCATCGGTTCCGTCGGCTCGGGTTACCTGCCAGGGGAGGAGTCCCGCGGCCACATCATGACCGGCATGCTGGCCAGTGTGGCCTCCGGCCGGATCTCCTACACCTTCGGTCTTGAGGGCCCGGCGGTCACGGTGGACACCGCGTGCTCGTCGTCGCTGGTGACCATCCACATGGCGGCGCAGGCCCTGCGCAACGGGGAATGCTCGCTCGCGGTGGCGGGCGGCGTCACCGTCATCTCGACTCTCGCGGGGTACGGGGAGCTCGGGGAGCAGGGCGGGCTGGCGCCGGATGCCCGGTGCAAGGCGTTCTCCGACTCGGCGGACGGCATCGGGTGGTCCGAGGGTGTCGGCCTGGTGATGCTGGAGCGGCTGTCGGATGCTCAGCGCCACGGGCATCAGGTGCTGGCGATCGTGCGCGGGTCGGCGATCAACCAGGACGGCGCGTCCAACGGCCTGACGGCACCGAACGGCCCCTCGCAACGGCGGGTGATCCGGAAGGCTCTCGCCGTCGCGGGTCTGTCGCCGTCCGAGGTGGACGCGGTCGAGGCCCACGGTACGGGTACGGTGCTGGGTGACCCGATCGAGGCGCAGGCCCTGCTGGCCACCTATGGTCAGGATCGCGATCAGCCGCTGCTACTGGGGTCGGTCAAGTCGAACATCGGGCACACCCAGGCCGCCGCAGGCGTCGCAGGTGTGATCAAGATGGTCATGGCCATGCGGCATGGCGTGCTGCCCGAGACGCTGCACGTGGGCGCGCTGTCCTCGCACGTGGACTGGGACTCCGGCGCGGTCGAAGTGCTGACCGAGCAGCGGGAGTGGCCGCGGACCGATCACCCGCGCAGGGCCGCCGTGTCGTCGTTCGGCATCAGCGGCACCAACGCGCACATGATCCTGGAGCAGGGGCCGGAGGAGGTCGCCGAACCGGCGGTCGCCGAGCCTGCGGGGGTAGTGCCCTGGGTGATCTCGGGCCGTACGGGTAAGGCGTTGTCGGCGCAGGCGCGTCGGCTGAGCGCCCACCTCGACGCACACAGCGATCTCGATACGGCGTTCTCGCTGGTGGCGTCGCGGGCGTTGTTCGAGCACCGCGCGGTGGTGGTCGGACGCGACCGTCAGGAACTGCTGGCGGGCCTGTCCGCGGTCGAGGCCGGTGAGCCGACGGCTCGCGTGGTCGCGGGTGTGGCCGATGTCGACGGGAAGTCGGCGTGGGTGTTCCCAGGCCAAGGAGCCCAATGGGTCGGCATGGGCAGGCGTCTCCTTGAGGAGTCGCCGGTCTTCGCGGGGCGGATGGCGGAGTGCGCGGCGGCGTTGGAGCCGTTCGTGGACTGGTCGCTGCTGGACGTGGTTCGCCAGGCCGACGGGCTGGATCGGGTGGATGTGGTCCAGCCGGTGTCGTTCGCGGTGATGGTCTCTTTGGCGGCGGTGTGGGAGTCGCTGGGCGTCCGCCCCGACGCCGTGGTTGGCCACTCTCAAGGCGAGATCGCCGCCGCGGTGGTCGCAGGTGGCCTGTCTCTCCAGGACGGCGCCCGGGTGGTGGCCTTGCGCAGCCGCCTGATCGCCGATCGGCTGGCCGGGCGCGGGGTGATGCTGTCGGTGATGGCTCCGGCGGAGCAGGTTCGCGAGACATTGGCCGCCGCTGATCTGCTGGACCGGATCTCGATCGCGGCGGTCAACGGGCCCCGGGTGGTGACCGTGGCCGGTGACCCGGAGGCCATGCGGGTGCTGGAGCGCCGCTTGTCGGCCGACGGGGTGATGCGCTGGCAGCTGGCCGGAGCCGACTTCGCCGCGCACTCGCCGCAGGTCGACGCCCTCCGGGACGAACTGCTGGCGGAGCTGGCGGACGTGTCGCCCCGTACCGCGCGGATCCCGATGCTGTCGACGGCGACCGGCCAATGGCTGGACGGCACCGAACTGGACACCGGCTACTGGTACGAGAACGTGCGGCGCACCGTGGAGTTCGCGCCGGCGATCGAGCGGCTGCTGGAGGAGCGGTACCGGGCGTTCGTCGAGGTCGGCCCGCATCCGCTGCTGACGCTGGGGATCGAACAGGCGGTGGACCAGGCGGGCGTGACCGCGGTGGTCGCCGGGACCTTGCGCCGTGACGAGGACGGGCTGGACCGGGTCCTGCTCTCGGCGGCCGAGCTGTTCGTCCGCGGCGTGGCGGTGGACTGGCAGGCGGTACTACCCGGCGGACGCCGGATCGACCTGCCCACCTACGCCTTCCAGCACCACAGGTTCTGGCCGAGCGGGATGCGGATCGCCGACGCCCGCGGGCTCGGCCTCGCCGCGGCGGGGCATCCGCTGCTGGGCGCCGCCGTCGGGCTCGCCGACTCCGACGGCGCGCTGCTCACCGGCCTGATGTCGGTACGCACACACCCGTGGCTGGCCGATCACGCGGTGGCCGGCACGGCCCTGTTCGCCGGCACCGGGTTCCTCGAGCTGGCGATCCGGGCCGGTGACCAGGTCGGCTGCGACCGGGTGGAAGAGCTCACCCTGGCCGCCCCGCTGGTGCTCGGCACGGACGACGCCGTCGCCGTCCAGGTGGTGGTGAGCGCGTCCGACGAAACAGGCCGCAGGAACCTGGCCATCTACGCCCGACCGGCCGACACGCCGGACCAGCCCTGGGTGCGGCACGCGGCCGGCGTGCTGGCCGTCGGCGCGCGTACGGCACGGTTCGACACGACCGTGTGGCCGCCCGCGGGCGCGACGCCGATCGCGCTGGACGGGCTGTACGACGAGCTGGCCGAGGGCGGCGTGCGCTACGGGCCGACCTTCAAGGGACTGCGGGCGGCCTGGCAGCGGGACGGGGAGATCTTCGCCGAGGTCGCGGTGCCCGAGGAGGTCGGCGACGCCGGCTCGTTCGGCCTGCATCCCGCCCTCCTCGACGCGGCGTTGCAGCCGGCCTCGTTCCTGGACCTCGTGGAGCCGGGCCAGGGGCGGCTGCTGTTCTCCTGGGCCGGCGTGTGCCTGCACGCGGGCGGCGCATCGGCGTTGCGGGTACGGCTGGCCAGGACCGGGAGCGGTTCGGTGTCGCTGGCGGCGGTGGACGCCGAGGGCGCGCCGGTGCTGACGGCGGACTCGCTGGTGTTCCGCCCGGTGTCCGCCGACCAGATGCTCGTCTCCGGCGCTCAAGGGCTGGAGCGGGACGCGCTGTTCGCGCTGGAGTGGGCGGTCGCGCCGACGGTCGTCTCCCCGACGGACGCGATGGCCGGGCTGGACTGCGTCGAGCTGGACTGGTCCGAACTGAACCGGTCCGGACTGGACGAGCTGCGCTGGGCCGCGTCCGGCCTCTCCTCGCCGGACCGGGTGCCGGACGTCGTGGCCGTCGAGATCACCTCGCCCGTGATGGCGGTCGGCGCGGCGGCGGCACAAGAGGTCACCGGCCGGGTCCTGGAACTCCTGCGGCAGTGGCTGGCGGATGAGCGGTTCACCGAATCCAGGCTGGTGCTGGTCACCAGGGGCGCGGTCGCCGGCACGGAAGACGAGGCGGTCACGGATCCGGCGGCGGCGGCCGTCTGGGGTCTGGTCCGCGCCGCGCAGGCCGAGAACCCCGACCGCTTCCTGCTGGTCGATGTGGACGAGCGGGAGACCGCGCTGACGGCGCTGCCTGAGGCGCTGGCCTGCGGCGAGCCCCAGGTGGCGATTCGCGGCCACGTGGCCCGCGTGCCCCGGCTGGTCCGCCTGACGCCAGGGGGAGACGCCACACCGCGGCTGGATCTCGGCGGCACCGTGCTGATCACGGGTGGCACCGGCGGCCTGGGCAGCAGCCTGGCCCGGCATCTGGTGGCCGAGCACGGGGTCCGGCATCTGCTGCTGGCCGGCCGCAGGGGCATGGACGCCCCGGGCGCGGTGGAACTGGCGGCCGAACTGATCGCCCACGGCGCCGAGGTCACCATCGCCGCCTGCGACCTGGCCGATCGGGATCAGGTGGCGGAGCTGCTCGCCGGCGTGCCCGCGGAGCACCCGCTCACCGCGGTCGTCCACACCGCGGGCGTACGCGACGACGGCATGATCCCGTCGCTGGACGAGCGCCGGCTGGCCACCGTGTTCGGGCCCAAGGCCGATGGCGCCTGGCACCTCCACGAGCTGACGCGGGACCTCGACCTGGCCGCCTTCGTCCTGTACTCCTCAATGGCCGGGCTGGTCGGCGGCCCGGGGCTGGGCGGCTACGCGGCGGCCAACGCCTACCTGGACGCGCTGGCTCAGCACCGCCGCGCCCAGGGCATGCCGGGCCTGTCCCTGGTGTGGGGTCCGTGGGCGGCGGACGCCGGCATGGCCGGCGAGCTCAGCGAGACCGACCTCCGCCGGCTGGCGGCCGCGGGGTTCCACCTGTTCTCCTTCGCCGAGGGCCTGGCACTCTTCGACGCGGTCCTGGGCTGCGGCACGCCGGTGGTCGCGCCGGTCCGGCTCAACCTGCCGGCGTTGCAGGCGCTCGGTGAGGTCCCGCCGCTGCTCCGCTCGCTGGTGCGGAGCACCCGCCGTACGGCGGCGGCCCCGGTATCGGGCGCCGACCAGGTGCTGCTGCGGCAACTGGCTGGGCTGGCCCCCGCCGACCGGAGCCGCCTGGTGATCGACCTGGTCCGGGCCCAGGCGGCCACGGTGCTCGGGCACACCTCGCCGCAGATGCTGGAGGTGCGCCGGGAGTTCCGCGAACTGGGCTTCGACTCGCTCACCGCGGTGGAACTGCGCAACCGGCTGAACGCCGCGACCGGGCTGCGGCTGCCCGCCACCCTGGTGTTCGACTACCCGACCCCCGTGGTGCTGGCGGAGTTCCTGCTGGCCGAGCTGCTGGGCGAGCACGGCGATGTCATCGCCGCGACGCCGATCGCGTCGGTAGCCGACGATCCGATCGTGATCGTGGGCATGGCGTGCCGCTACCCCGGCGGAGTGCACTCTCCGGAGGATCTGTGGCAGCTCGTCACGGAGGGGCGCGACGCCGTCTCCCCGCTGCCGCTCGACCGGGGCTGGCAGGTGAACGGCGAGCTGGACTTCCAGGGCGGGTTCATGCCCGACGTCGCGGAGTTCGACGCCGGGTTCTTCGGGATCTCGCCGCGTGAGGCGCTCGCCATGGACCCGCAGCAGCGGGTGCTGCTGGAGACCACCTGGGAGGCGGTCGAGCGCGCCGGGATCGACCCGCTGTCGCTGCGCGGCAGCTCCACCGGGGTGTACGTCGGCGCCAGCGCGTCCGGCTACATCCCGTCAGATGAGGCCCGCGGCTTCATGGTGACGGGCCAGTCGGGGAGCGTGCTCTCGGGCCGGCTGTCCTACACCTTGGGGCTTGAGGGCCCGGCGGTGACGGTGGACACCGCGTGTTCGTCGTCGCTGGTGGCGATGCACCTGGCGGCGCAGGCGCTGCGCTCGGGTGAGTGCGCGCTGGCGCTGGCGGGCGGGGTGACCGTGGTCGCCTCGCCGATGGGGATCATGGAGTTCAGCGCCCAGGGCGGGCTGGCCGCCGATGGGCGGTGCAAGTCCTATTCGGATGCCGCCGACGGCACCAGTTGGTCCGAAGGTGTGGGCTTGGTGGTGCTGGAGCGGCTGTCGGACGCGCGGCGCAACGGTCACCAGGTGCTGGCCGTCATGCGCGGGTCGGCGGTCAACCAGGACGGCGCGTCGAACGGGCTGACCGCGCCGAACGGTCCTTCGCAGCAGCGGGTGATCCGCCAGGCGCTGGCCGGCGCGGGGCTGGCTCCCGCTGACGTCGACGTGGTGGAGGGCCACGGCACGGGCACGGCGCTGGGTGACCCGATCGAGGCGCAGGCGCTGTTGGCGACCTACGGGCAGGGCAGGCCGGAGGACCGTCCGCTGCTGCTGGGGTCGATCAAATCGAACATCGGGCACACCCAGGCCGCGGCGGGTGTGGCCGGTGTGATCAAGATGGTCATGGCCATGCGGCACGGGATGCTGCCCAGGACGCTGCACGTGGACGAGCCGTCCTCGCACGTGGACTGGGCCTCCGGTGCGGTGGAGCTGCTGACCGAGCCGGCCGAGTGGCCGAAGAACGGTCACCCTCGCCGTGCGGCGGTGTCGTCGTTCGGGATCAGCGGCACCAACGCACACCTGATCATCGAGCGGGTCGAAGCACCGGACGCCGAGCCCGGCGACCAGGAATCCGAGGACGGTCCGTCCGCGTCGGCCGGAGCCGTGCCTGTCCTGGTTTCCGGCCGGTCGGCGGAGGCGTTGCGCGCGCAGGCCGGGCGGCTGGCGTCGTACCTGGACGGTGAGCCTGACCTGCGGCTCGGCGATGTGGCGTGCTCGCAGGCCAGCACGCGCTCGGCGTTCGAGTATCGGGCGGCCGTGGTGGCCGCCGACCTCGCGGGCGCGGTCGCCGGCCTGCGGGCACTGGCCGAAGACCGCCCGAGCGCGGGTGTGCTGCACGGGCTGGCTGCGGCCGAGCCGAAGCCGGCGGTGTTGTTCACTGGTCAGGGGAGCCAGCGGGCGGGGATGGGCCGGGAGCTGTACGACCGCTTCCCGGTCTTCGCGCAGGCGCTGGACGAGGCGATCGCCGAGCTGGACCCGCTGCTCGATGGGTCGCTGCGGGAGGTGCTGTTCGCCGAGCCGGGTACGGAGGCGCTGGACCAGACCGGATGGGCGCAGCCGGCGCTGTTCGCGGTGGAGACCGCCCTGTTCCGGCTGGTGGAGTCGTGGGGTGTGCGACCGGACGTGCTGGCCGGGCACTCGATCGGGGAGATCACCGCGGCGCATGTGGCCGGGGTGCTGTCGCTTCGGGACGCGTGCGCGCTGGTCGCGGCCAGGGCACGGCTGATGCAGGCCCTTCCCGCCGATGGTGCGATGGTGGCGGTGCAGACCTCCGAGGAGGAGGTCGCCGAGCTCCTGGCCGGTCGTGAGAACGAGGTGTCGATCGCCGCCGTCAACGGTCCGGCCGCGGTGGTGATCTCCGGGGCTGAGCAGGCCGTACTCGAAGTCGCGGGCACGCTGGCGGAGCGGGGGCGCAAGACCCGGCGGCTGCGGGTATCGCACGCGTTCCATTCGCCGTTGATGGACCCGATGCTGGCGGACTTCCGCACGGTGGCCGGCAGGCTCACCTACAACCCGCCGCGTATCCCGATCGTGTCCACCCTGACCGGGGAGCAGGCCACGGCCGAGCAGCTGTGCTCGCCGGACTACTGGGTGGAGCAGGTGCGGGGCGCGGTGCGCTTCGCCGACGCCGTGCGGGTGCTGCACCGGCAGGGAGTGACCGCCTACCTGGAGCTCGGGCCGGACGGCGTACTGACCGCGATGGCCAAGGACATCCTGGCCCACAGCTCCGACGCCGATCCGGTGCTGGTGCCGGTCCTGCGCAAGGATCGGGACGAGCAGACCGCGATCATGGCGGCGCTTGCCCAGCTGCACGTGCGCGGCGTGCCGGTGGACTGGCAGGCGGTGCTCCAGGGCGGGCGCCGGATCGACATGCCGACGTACGCGTTCCAGCGGCAGCGTTTCTGGTCCGACGGCAGCGCTACCCAGGCGGGGAACGTGGCGGCCGCGGGGCTGGCCGCCGCAAGGCACCCACTGCTGGGTGTCGCGGTCGGGCTGGCCGACTCGGCGGGGGTGCTGCTGACCGGGCGGTTGTCGCTGCGGTCGCATCCGTGGCTGGCCGACCACGCGGTCGGCGGCACGGTCATCTTCCCGGGCACCGGGTTCCTCGAACTGGCGATCAGGGCGGGTGACCAGGTCGGCTGTGACCTGGTCGAGGAGCTGACCCTGACCACGCCCCTGGTGCTCGGCGAGCGGGACGCCGTCGCGGTGCAGGTGTGGGTGGCCTCGGCGGCCGAGTCCGGCCGCCGCAACCTGAGCATCTACGCCCGTCCGGCCGAAGCCGCCGACGAGGAACCATGGGTACGGCATGCCACCGGTGTGCTGGCCGCGGCCGGGCCCGGCGCCGCCGGCTTCGACACGGCGGTGTGGCCGCCGCAGGACGCCACACCCATCCAGATGGACGACTTGTACGACCGGTTCGCCGCGGGCGGCTTCCACTACGGGCCGGTGTTCCAGGGACTGCGGGCCGCCTGGCGAGGTGCTGACGGCGAGGTGTTCGCCGACGTCGTCCTGCCCGAGCAGGCGCAGTCGAGCGCGGCTTCGTTCGGAATGCATCCGGCGCTGCTGGACGCGGCGCTGCACGCCGTGACCTTCGCCGGTCTTGACGATGCCGACGGCCGGTTGCCGTTCTCCTGGGGTGAGGTGTGCCTGCACGCCGGTGGCGCGTCGGTGCTGCGGGTCCGGCTGGACAGGACCGGAGGCGACACGGTCTCGGTGATCGCGGTGGACGCCGCAGGGGAACCGGTGCTCTCCGCGCGGTCGCTGGTGCTGCGTCCGGTCACGGCCGACCAGGCTGCCTGGGGCAGTGGTCGCGACCCGCTCCGGGACTCGCTGTTCCAGCTGGCCTGGACGGCGTTGCCCGACGGGCCGGCGGCCGCCGCCGATCTCGATTCGGTCGAGCTGACCTTGACTCCGGCATCGGACCTGGCGGCGCTGGAGACGGTGCCGGAGGTGGTGACCGTTACGGTCGGCTCCGCGGCGCACGGCGACGTTGTCGCATCGGTTCACGAGTTGACCGCCGCGGCGCTGAACCTGCTGCGTGCCTGGCTGGCCGATGATCGCTGTCTCCGCTCCCGGCTGGTGTTCGTGACCACGGGTGCCGTCGCGGCGAGCGAGAGCGAAACCGTGACGGACCTGGCGGCCGCCGCTGTGTGGGGACTGGTGCGGTCCGCGCAGTGGGAGGAACCAGGCCGGTTCGTCCTGGTCGACGTGGCCGGGCAGTCGCTGCCGGCCCTGCCGGGAGTGCTGGCCGCCGCGTCGGCGTCGGGCGAGCCGCAGGTAGCGGTACGTGAGGATGGCGTACGGGTGCCGCGGCTGGCGCGGGTGACACGCGCCTCTGATCCTGGCGAGGGCGGTGCGCGCTCGTGGGATCCGGAGGGGACGGTGCTGATCACCGGCGGCACCGGTGGTCTTGGGGCGTTGTTCGCGCGGCATGTGGTGGCCGAGCGTGGGGTGCGGCGTCTGCTGCTGGCCAGTCGCCGTGGTTCGGACGCCGCGGGTGCGGTGGAGCTGCGGGCCGAGCTGATCGCGCACGGCGTCGACGTCGAGATCGCGGCGTGCGATGTGGCGGATCGGGATCAGGTGGTGGCGCTGCTGGCCGGTATCGATGCCGAGCATCCGCTGACCGCGGTCGTTCACACGGCGGGTGTGCTGGATGACGGGACGATTCCCGCGCTGACGGCGGAGCGGCTGGAGTCGGTGCTGCGGCCGAAGGTGGACGCCGCCTGGCACCTGCACGAGCTGACCCAGGGCCTGGACCTCGCGGCGTTCGTGCTGTTCTCCTCGCTGGCCGGGGTGATGGGCAACGCCGGGCAGGGCAACTACGCGGCGGCCAACGTCTTCCTGGACGCGCTGGCCCAGCAGCGGCGGGCGGCGGGACTGCCCGCGCTCTCGCTGGCCTGGGGCGCGTGGAGCCAGGACGCCGGGATGACCGGCACACTCGACGACGCCGAAATGCGCAGAATGGCACGGGCGGGCATGCCGCCGCTGTCGCCAGAACAGGGTCTGGCGTTGTTCGAGGCCGCCACCACGCTGGAGCACGCGCTGCTCATCCCGGTCCGGCTTGAGCCGTCGGCATTGCGGACGCAGGGCGAGATCCCGGCGCTGCTGCGCGGGCTGGTGCGGGGAGGGAGGCGGTCGGCGGCGTCCGGTTCTGTGGTGGCCGCGACGTTGCTGCAGCGGCTGGCTCCGCTGGGAGCGGCCGAGCGCGCCGAGGTCCTGCTGGATCTGGTGCGCACCGAGGTGGCCGTCGTGCTCGGGCACGTCTCCCCCGGCACGGTGGAGGTGCGGCGGGAGTTCCGCGAGCTGGGCTTCGACTCGCTCACGGCCGTGGAGCTGCGTAACCGGCTGAACGGCGCGACCGGCCTGCGGTTGCCTGCGACGCTGGTGTTCGACTACCCGACGCCGACGCTGCTCGCGGAGTTCCTGCTGGCCGAGCTGCTCGGTGAGGACGCCGACGCGGTCATCCCCACGGTCATCCTGCCGGTGGCGGACGACCCGATCGTGATCGTGGGCATGGCGTGCCGCTATCCGGGCGGGGTCAACTCTCCCGAGGACCTGTGGCGGCTGGTCACCGAGGGCGCGGACGCCATCTCCCCCTTCCCGACGACACGCGGCTGGCACCGTGACGCGCTCTCTCAAGCCGAGGGCCAAGCCGTCAAGTACGTCCAGGCGGGTGGCTTCCTGCACGAGGCCGGCGAGTTCGACCCTGGGTTCTTCGGGATCTCGCCGCGTGAGGCGCTGGCGATGGACCCGCAGCAGCGGCTGCTGCTTGAGGTGACCTGGGAGGCGATCGAGCGGACCGGGATCGACCCGGTCTCGCTGCGGGGCAGCCACACGGGCGTGTTCGCCGGTGTCATGTACCACGACTACGCGAACAGCACGGCCTTCCCCGCCGACGTGATGGGCTTCATGGGCACCGGCACCGCCGGCAGCGTCGCCACCGGCCGGCTCTCCTACACCCTGGGTCTGGAGGGCCCGGCGGTGACGGTGGACACCGCGTGCTCGTCGTCACTGGTGGCGATGCACCTCGCGGCGCAGGCGCTGCGCGGCGGTGACTGCTCGCTCGCGCTGGCCGGTGGTGTGACGGTGATGGCCACTCCTGGGCCGTTCATCGACTTCACGGGGCAGGGCGGCCTGGCCCCTGACGGCAGGTGCAAGTCCTACTCCGACGCGGCCGACGGCGCGGGCTGGTCCGAGGGCGTCGGCATGCTGGTGCTGGAGCGTCTGTCGGACGCGCGCCGCAACGGTCACCAGGTCCTGGCGATCGTCCGGGGTTCCGCGGTCAACCAGGACGGCGCGTCCAACGGTCTGACCGCTCCGAACGGTCCTTCGCAGCGGCGGGTGATCCGCAAGGCCCTGGCCGGGGCGGGGCTCGCGCCCGCTGATGTGGACGCGGTTGAAGGGCACGGCACCGGTACGACGCTGGGTGACCCGATCGAAGCGCAGGCGCTGCTGGCGACCTATGGCCGGGATCGGGACGAGGATCGTCCGTTGCTGCTGGGTTCGATCAAGTCGAACATCGGTCACACGCAGGCCGCCGCGGGCGTCGCCGGTGTGATCAAGATGGTGCTGGCCATGCGGCATGGGGTGCTGCCCAAGACGTTGCACGTCGATGCGCCGTCCTCGCATGTGGACTGGGCCTCTGGTGCGGTGGAGCTGCTGACCGAGCCGGTGGAGTGGCAGAAGAACGGTCACCCGCGCCGGGCCGGTGTCTCCTCCTTCGGGATCAGCGGCACCAACGCGCACGTGATCTTGGAGCAGGGGCCGGAGGCTTCAGTATCGGAGTCGGTGGAACAGGCGCCGGGTGCGGTGCCGTGGGTGGTCTCGGCGAAGACTCCGGAGGCGTTGCGTGGTCAGGCGCGTCGTCTGGCGGCGCAGGTGGAGGCCGGCGATCTGGACCCGGTGGACGTGGGGTCCTCGCTGGTGGTGTCGCGGTCGGTGTTCGAGCACCGTGCGGTGGTGGTCGGGCGTGATCGTGGCGGCCTGCTGTCGGGCCTGTCGGCGGTCGGTGCCGGTGAATTGGCGACGGGCGTGGTCTCGGGTGTGGCCGACATCGCCGGTAAGTCGGTGTGGGTGTTCCCTGGTCAGGGGGCGCAGTGGGTCGGTATGGGCGGGCGACTGCTGGAGGAGTCGCCGGTCTTCGCGGGCCGGATGGCGGAGTGCGCGGCGGCGCTTGAACCGTTCGTGGACTGGTCGCTGCTGGACGTGATCCGCCAGACCGAAGACGCCCCGTCGCTGGATCGGGTGGATGTGGTCCAGCCCGTGTCGTTCGCGATGATGGTTTCCCTGGCTGCGGTCTGGGAATCCCTGGGCGTCCGCCCCGACGCCGTGGTCGGTCACTCGCAGGGTGAGATCGCGGCTGCGGTGGTGGCGGGTGGTCTGTCGTTGCAGGACGGCGCGCGGGTGGTGGCGTTGCGTAGCCGCTTGATCGCCGACCGGCTGGCCGGGCTCGGGGCGATGGCGTCGGTGCCGTTGCCGGTCGAGCAGGTGCGTGAGCGACTGGCCGTCTGGGACGAGCGGATCTCGGTCGCGGCCATCAACGGCCCTCGCTCGGTGGTGGTGGCCGGTGAGGTCGCGGCCATTGAGGAAGTGGTCGAGCGACTGACCGCTGAGGAGGTGCGGGTCCGGCGTATCGCGGTGGACTACGCCTCGCACTCGGCCCAGGTCGATCTGATCGGTGCGGAGCTGGCCCAGGTCCTGGCGGAGGTGACTCCGCGTTCGGTACGGATGCCAATGCTGTCAACCGTGACCGGCCAGTGGCTGGAGGGACCGGAACTCGACGCGGCCTACTGGTGTGACAACCTGCGCAACACGGTGGCCTTCGCCCCGGCGATCAGGGAACTGCTGGAGCAGCGCCACCGCGTGTTCGTCGAGGTGAGCCCGCACCCGGTGCTGACGATCGGCATCGGGGAATGCGTGGACGAGGCCGCGGTGGACGCGGTCATCGCCGGGACGCTGCGCCGGGACGAGGGCGGGCTGGACCGTGTCCTGGTCTCGGCCGCCGAGCTGTTCGTGCGCGGTGTGACGGTGGACTGGCGGGCACTGCTGCCGGGTGGGCGCCGGGTCGATCTGCCGACCTATGCCTTCCAGCACCAGTGGTTCTGGCCTGACGGCAGTGCGAGCGCCGGTGCGGGGAACGTGACGGCGGCGGGCCTGGCGGCGACGAAGCATCCTCTCCTGGGCGCGGCGGTGGGCCTGGCCGACTCCGACGGAGTGGTGCTGACCGGCAGGTTGTCGCTCGCCACGCATCCCTGGCTGGCCGACCACACCGTGGCCGGGATGGTGTTCTTCCCCGGCACCGGGTTCCTTGAGCTGGCGATCCGGGCGGGTGACCAGGTCGGCTGTGACCTGGTCGAGGAGCTGACCCTGGCCGCGCCGCTGGTGCTGGCCGAGGACGAGGCGGTCGTGGTCCAGATCGCGGTGGGCGCGCCGGAGGAGACCGGCCGCAGGACCCTGAGCGTCTTCTCCCGGCCGGCCCAGGCCGGCGACGAGGCGCAGTGGGTACGGCACGCCACCGGGACGCTCGCCACGGACACTCGGGGCGTTGCGCACTTCGACACGGAGGTGTGGCCTCCGGCCGGCGCGACCGCGATCGAGCTGGATGGACTGTATGACGAACTGGCCTCCCGAGGGCTGGGCTACGGCCCGGCGTTCCGAGGACTGCGGGCGGCCTGGAGCGGCCCCGGCGGTGAGATCTTCGCCGAGGTCGCCCTTCCCGAGCAGGCGGCGTCGAACGCGGGCGCGTTCGGAGTGCATCCGGCGTTGCTGGACGCGGCGCTGCACGCGGTCAGCTTCGCCGGGTTGAATGTGGTGGAGGGTGGCCTGCTGCCCTTCTCCTGGCAAGAGGTGTGCCTGCACGCGAGTGGTGCCGCGCTGCTGCGCGTCCGGCTGGCCAAGTCCGGTGACGACTCCGTGTCGTTGTCGGCGGCCGATCGGGCCGGAGCGCCGGTCTTGTCGGCGCGCTCGTTGGTCGTGCGTCCGTTCACCCCCGAGCAGTTCGCCGATGCGGGCGGTGGCGGCGTAGCGCGCGATTCGCTGTTCGGGCTGGACTGGACCGCGCTGCCGGAGGCGGTGGGCACGGAGACCGTCCCGAGCGTGGTCGAGCTGACCGGAGAACTCGCCGCACTGGACTCGGCACCCGACGTGGTCATGGTCACCGTCGGGTCGGCCGACGCCGGGAACGTGGCGGAGGCGACGCACGAGCTGGTCGCCCACATCCTCGACCTGCTGCAGCAGTGGTTGGCCGACGAGCGGTTCAGGGCTTCGCGGCTGGTGTTCGTGACGCGGGGCGCGGTGGCCGCGAGTGAGAGTGAAGCGGTCACCGATCTGGCGGCTGCGGCGGTGTGGGGCCTGGTGCGTTCGGCGCAGTGGGAGGATCCGGGCCGGTTCGTACTGGTCGATGTCGACGCGGAGCTGTCCTCCTCGTCGCTGGCCGCGGTGCTGGCCTCCGGTGAGCCGCAGGCGGCGGTGCGTGAAGGCGCGGTACGGGTGCCTCGTCTGGCCCGGGTGACACCGGCCGAGGAGCCGGAACGGCCGTGGGATCCGGACGGGACAGTTCTGATCACTGGTGGCACCGGTGGTCTGGGGGGCAGCCTGGCCCGGCATCTGGTGACCGAGCGGGGCGTACGGCACCTGCTGCTGACCAGCCGCCGTGGCCTGGACGCGGCCGGGGCAGCCGAGCTGGAGCGGGAGCTGGCCGCGCACGGCGCGCACGTGACCATCGCCGCCTGCGACATGGCGGATCGGGACCAGGTGGCGGCCCTGCTGGCCGGTGTCGACGCCGCTCATCCGCTGACCGCGGTCGTGCACACCGCCGGTGTCCTGGAGGACGCGACGATCTCGTCGCTGACGCCGGAGCGGCTGGGCAGGGTGTTGCGTCCGAAGGTGGACGCGGCCTGGCATCTGCACGAGCTGACCAGGGGCGTGGACCTGGCGGCGTTCATCCTGTACTCGTCCTTGTCGGGTGTCATGGGAGCACCCGGGCAGGGCAACTACGCGGCGGCGAACACGTTCCTGAACGCCTTGGCCCAGTCGCGCCGGGCCGAAGGGCTGCCCGCGCTGTCCCTGGCCTGGGGTGCCTGGACCCAGGACACCGGCATGACCAGCGCGCTGAGCGAGGCCGACATGCGGCGGATCGCCCGGACGGGCATGCCGCCGCTGTCGGTGGAACAGGGCCTGGCGCTGTTCGACGCGGCCGGCCGGGTGACGCGGCCGGTGGTGATCCCGCTCCGGCTGGAGCTGGCGGTGCTGCGCGCCCAAGGCGAGGTCTCCCCGTTGTTGCGCGGGCTGGTGCGGAGTGGCCGGCGGTCGGCGGCGTCCGGTTCGGTGGTGGCGGCGACGCTGCTGCAGCGGCTGGCTCCGCTGGGGGCGGCCGAACGCGCCGAGGTTCTGCTGGATCTGGTGCGCACCGAGGTGGCCATGGTGCTGGGCCATGTCTCGCCCGAGACGGTGGAGGTCCGGCGCGAGTTCCGTGAGCTGGGCTTCGACAGCCTCACCGCGGTGGAGCTGCGGAACCGGCTGAACGGCGTGACGGGTTTGCGGTTGCCGGCGACGCTGGTGTTCGACTACCCGACGCCGACCGTGCTGGCGGAGTTCCTGCTGGCCGAGCTGCTCGGCGAGCACGCCGACGCGATCATTCCCGCGCCCGCCCTGCCGTTGAGCGACGACCCGATCGTGATCGTGGGTATGGCCTGCCATTTCCCGGGTGAAATCCATTCTCCGGAGGATCTGTGGCGGTTGGTGGCCGAGGGCGGGGACGGGATCAGTGAGTTCCCGACCACGCGCGGCTGGGATCTGGCGGCGTTGTTCAACCCGGATACCGAGCATCGGGGCACCAGCTACGTACGCGAGGGCGGCTTCCTGGAGAGCGCCGCGCAGTTCGATCCTGGCTTCTTCGGCATTTCGCCGCGTGAGGCGCTGGCGATGGATCCGCAGCAGCGGTTGCTGCTGGAGACCTCCTGGGAGGCGATCGAGCGGGCGGGCATGGACCCGACCTCACTGCGGGGCAGCCGTACCGGGGTGTTCGCCGGCATCTTCTACCACGACTACGGGATGAACGCCCAGTTCCCGCCGGAGGTGCTGGGCTTCGTCGGCACCGGTACCGCCGCGAGTGTCGCGACTGGCCGTATCTCGTACACGCTGGGGTTGGAGGGCCCGGCGGTGACGGTGGACACCGCGTGCTCGTCGTCGCTGGTGGCGATGCACATGGCGGCGCAGGCGCTGCGCTCGGGCGAATGCGATCTGGCACTGGCCGGTGGCGCGACCGTCATGGCCACCCCGCTGGCGTTCATCGACTTCAGCACCCAAGGAGGCCTGTCGCCCGATGGCCGGAGCAAGTCTTTCGCCGACGCGGCGGACGGCACCAGCTATTCCGAGGGCGTGGGCATGGTGCTGCTGGAGCGGCTGTCGGACGCCCGCCGCAACGGCCACCAGGTGCTCGCCATCGTGCGTGGGTCGGCGGTCAACCAGGACGGCGCGTCCAATGGGCTGACTGCGCCGAACGGTCCGTCGCAGCAGCGGGTGATCCGGCAGGCCCTGGCCGGCGCCGGGCTGTCTCCCGCTGGAGTGGACGCGGTCGAGGCGCACGGTACCGGGACGACGCTGGGTGACCCGATCGAGGCTCAGGCGCTGCTGGCGACTTACGGTCAGGACCGGCCGGAGGGCCAGCCGTTGCTGCTGGGTTCGATCAAGTCGAACCTCGGTCACACGCAGGCCGCCGCGGGCGTCGCCGGTGTGATCAAGATGGTCATGGCCATGCGGCACGGTGTCCTGCCCAAGACGCTGCACGTGGATGCGCCGTCCTCGCACGTGGACTGGGCCTCGGGCGCGGTGGAACTGCTGACCGAGCCGGTGGAGTGGCAGCAGAACGGCCACCCGCGCCGGGCCGGTGTGTCCTCGTTCGGGATCAGCGGCACCAACGCCCACGTGATCCTGGAGCAAGGACCGGAAGGTGTCACGCGGCCGGAGGTGGAAGAGCCTGCCGGTGGTGTGGTGCCGTGGGTGATCTCGGCGAAGACGCCGGAGGCGTTGCGTGGTCAGGCGCGTCGTCTGGCGGCGCAGGTGGAGGCCGACGCCTTGGACCCGGTGGACGTGGGGTCCTCGTTGGTGGTGTCGCGGTCGGTGTTCGAGCACCGTGCGGTGGTGGTCGGCGAGGATCGTGGCGAGCTGCTATCGGGCTTGTCGGCGGTCGAGGCCGGGGAGCCGGCGGCTCGGGTGGTCTCGGGCGTGGCCGATGTCGTCGGTAAGTCGGTGTGGGTGTTCCCTGGTCAGGGGGCGCAGTGGGCGGGGATGGGTGCTGCCCTGCTTGAGGAGTCGCCGGTTTTCGCGGGCCGGATGGCGGAGTGCGCGGCGGCGTTGGAGCCGTTGGTGGAGTGGTCGCTGCTGGATGTGATCCGCCAGGCCGAGGGTGCTCCGGGGCTGGATCGGGTGGATGTGGTCCAGCCGGTGTCGTTCGCGGTGATGGTGTCGCTGGCAGCGGTGTGGGAATCGCTCGGCCTGCGCCCGGACGCCGTGGTCGGCCACTCTCAGGGCGAGATCGCGGCCGCGGTGGTCGCGGGTGGTCTGTCGTTGCAGGACGGCGCGCGGGTGGTGGCGTTGCGTAGCCGTCTGATCGCCGACCGGCTGGCGGGGCTCGGGGCGATGGCCTCGGTGGCGTTGCCGGTCGAGCAGGTGCGTGAGTGGCTGTCGTCCTGGGACGGGCGGGTGTCGGTCGCGGCGATCAACGGCCCTCGCTCAGTGGTGGTGGCCGGTGAGGTCGCGGCCATTGAGGAACTGGTCGAGCGACTGGCCGGGGATGGGGTGCGGGTTCGCCGTATCGCGGTGGATTATGCGTCGCATTCGGCTCAGGTTGATCTGATCGGTGCGGAGCTGGTGCAGGTTCTGGCAGGGGTGGCTCCGCGTTCGGTGCGGGTGCCGATGTTGTCGACGGTGACCGGCCAGTGGGTGGAAGGGCCGGAACTCGACGCGGGGTACTGGTGTGACAACCTGCGCAACACGGTGGCCTTCGCCCCGGCGGTCGGGCAGCTGCTGGAGCAGCGGTACCGGGCGTTCGTGGAAGTGAGCCCGCACCCGGTGCTGACGATCGGCATCGGCGAATGCGTGGACGAGGCCACAGCAGATGCGGTGATCACCGGCACGCTGCGCCGGGACGAGGGCGGGCTGGACCGGGTCCTGGTCTCGGCCGCTGAGCTGTTCGTCCGCGGCATCGCGGTGGACTGGAAGAGCGTGCTGCCCGGCGGTCGCCAGGTCGAGCTGCCGACCTACGCCTTCCAGCACCAGCGGTACTGGCCGAACGCCAAGCAGAGCGGTGATGCCCGTGTTCTGGGCCTGTCCGCGACCAGGCACCCGCTGCTGGGGGCGGCCGTGGGCCTGGCCGATACCGATGGGATGGTGCTGACCGGCCGGTTGTCGGTGAGTACGCAGCCGTGGCTGGCCGATCACGTGGTGGCGGGCTCGGTCGTGGTGCCGGGCAGCGTGTTCGTGGAACTGGCGGTCCGGGCGGGTGACCAGGTCGGCTGCGATGTGGTCGAGGAGCTGACGCTGAACGCGCCGCTGGCTCTCGCCGAGCAGGACGCGGTAGTGGTGCAGGTGTCGGTGGGCGCACCACAGGAGGGCCGCCGGAGCCTGAGCGTGCACACGCGCCTGGCGGACGGCGACGACGATGGGCAGTGGGTGCTCCATGCCACGGGCACTCTCACCACGGGCCTCGCACCTGCCGTGCCGTTCGATGCGGCGGTGTGGCCTCCGGCCGGCGCGACCGCGATCGAGCTGGGCGGGCTGTACGAGGAACTGGCGGAGGAGGGCTTCGCCTACGGTCCGGCGTTCCAGGGTCTGCGGGCGGCCTGGCGGGGTTCCGACGGCGAGGTGTTCGCCGAGCTGAGCTTGCCGGAGCAGGTCAGCGGCGCAGGGGAGTTCGGGTTGCACCCGGCGCTGCTGGACGCGGCGTTGCACGCGGTGCCTTTCGCCGGGCTGGACACGGCGGGAAGCGGCTGGTCGCCGCTCTCCTGGGGCGAGGTGTGCCTGCACGCGGGCGGCGCGTCGATGCTGCGGCTGCGGCTGGCCGGGGCGGGCGGCGATGCGGTGTCGCTGAGCGCGGTCGACGCGACGGGTGCGCCGGTGCTGTCGGCCCGGTCGGTCGTGCTGCGGCCGGTCTCCACCGAGCAGCTTGCTCTTGACGGTCGTGGCTCTGGGCGGGACACGTTGTTCCGGGTGGAGTGGGCCGCCATCGCCGGTGCGCCGGAGGCCGCTTGGGCCCCGATGTCGGTGGGGCTGCTCGGCCGGGACACGCTGGGTGCCACGGCGGCGTTGCGGACCGCCGGGAACGACGCGGCCGGAGAGCCGGGCGGACTGCCGGTCCACGAGGATCTCTCGTCTCTGCTGGAGTCGGGTCCGGTCCCGGGCGTGGTGGTGACGGAGCTGGTCTCGGATCCGGCGGCCGGGGTGGTGGAGTCGGCGCATGCGCTGACCGCCCGGGTTCTGGATCTGCTCCAGCGGTGGCTGGCCGATGAGCGGTTCGCCGATTCGCGGCTGGTGTTCCTCACCCGGGGCGCGGTCGTGGCCGACGCTGGTGAGGCGGCGCCGGATCCCGTGGTGGCGGCGGCTCACGGTCTCGTCCGGAGTGCTCAGTCGGAGAATCCGGGCCGGTTCCTGCTGGCCGATGTCGATGGTGAGCTGCCTGACTCGGTGCTGGCCGGGGTGCTGGCGTCGGATGAGCCGCAGGTGGCGGTACGCGGAGGTGAGGTGCGGGTTCCGCGGCTGGCGCGGCTGGCGCCTGCGGAGACGGCGGAGCGGCCGTGGGATCCGGCTGGGACGGTGTTGATCACTGGTGGGACCGGTGGTCTGGGCGCGCTGTTCGCGCGGCATGTGGTGGCCGAGCGTGGCGTACGGCATCTGCTGCTGACCAGTCGCCGGGGCTTGGATGCTCCGGGTGCGGTGGAGCTGCAGGCGGAGCTGATCGCGCACGGCGTGGAGGTCACGATCGCGGCGTGCGACATGGCCGACCGGGACGCGGTGGCGGCCCTGCTGGCGCAAGTCGATGCCGGTCATCCGCTGACTGCGGTGATTCACACCGCCGGTGTGCTGGCCGACGGGACGATCCCGTCACTGACCTCCGAGCGGCTGGACAGCGTGTTGCGTCCGAAGGTGGACGCGGCCTGGCACCTGCACGAACTCACGCGGAGCAGCGACCTGGCCGGGTTCGTGGTGTTCTCCTCGATGGCCGGGGTGACGGGCAACGCCGGTCAGGGCAACTACGCGGCGGCCAACGCGTTCCTCGACGCGCTGGCCCAGCTGCGCCGGGCGCAGGGGCTGCCCGGGTTGTCGCTGGCGTGGGGTCTGTGGGCGCAGGAAACCGGGATGACCGGCGCTCTGGGCGCGATCGAGCTGCGCCGGATAGCGCGGGCGGGCATGCCGGCGCTGTCGGCCGAGCAAGGACTCGCGGCGTTCGACGCGGCTGCCACTTCGGGGCAGCCGGCGGTAGTCGCGGCACGGCTGGATCTCCCGGTCCTGCGGACGCTTGGCCACGTGCCGCAGCTCATGCGCGGCCTGGTCCGGGTGGGCCGCCGGTCGGCGGTCTCCACCCCGGTGGGCGGGGACGCGGAGCTGGTACGCAGGCTGGCCGGGCTGGGCGAGACCGAGCAGGTCCGGCTGGTGGTGGAGCTGGTGCGCGCTCAGGCCGCAGTGGTTCTGGGCCACCCGTCGCCGGAGACCGTCCAGGTACGGCGGGAGTTCCGCGAGCTGGGCTTCGACTCCCTCACCGCCGTGGAGTTGCGCAACCGGTTGAATATCGCGACCGGGTTGCGGTTGCCGGCCACGCTGGTGTTCGACTACCCGACGCCAGTCGTGCTGGCGGAGTTCCTGGTGTCGGAGCTGCTGGGCCGACAGGACCAGGGCGTGGCCTCCGGCGTGGTGGCCGAGCAGAAAGCCGGAGTGGCGGACGATCCGATCGCGATCGTGGGCATGAGCTGCCGATTCCCCGGCGGGGTGAACTCTCCGGAAGAGCTGTGGCGGCTGCTGTCCGAGGGCGAGGACGCGATCTCGCCGGTCCCGGCCGATCGGGGCTGGGATCTGGCGTCGGTGTCCGGGACGGGTCTTGATGTTCAGGGCGGGTTCCTGGCGGATGTGGCCGGGTTCGACGCGGGGTTCTTCGGGATCTCGCCGCGTGAGGCGCTGGCGATGGATCCGCAGCAGCGGCTGCTGCTGGAGGGGGTGTGGGAGGCGATCGAGCGGACCGGGATCGACCCGGTCTCGCTGAAGGGCAGCTCCACCGGCGTGTTCGTGGGCACCAACGGTCAGGACTACATGAGCCTGATGATGAACGCCGCGGCAGACGTGGAAGGCCATGCCATCACCGGTATGTCAGCCAGCGTGCTGTCCGGCCGCCTGTCCTACACCCTGGGTCTGGAGGGCCCGGCGGTGACGGTGGACACCGCCTGCTCATCGTCGCTGGTGGCGATGCACATGGCGGCGCAGGCGCTGCGCTCGGGCGAGTGCAGTCTGGCGCTGGCCGGGGGCGCCACGGTGATGACCACCCCGATTGGGTTCATCGGGTTCAGCGCGCAGGGCGGGTTGGCGCCTGATGGGCGGTGCAAGGCGTTCTCCGACACCGCCGACGGTACGACCTGGTCTGAGGGCATGGGCGTGCTGGTCCTGGAGCGGCTGTCGGACGCCCGCCGCAACGGGCATGAGGTGCTGGCGGTCCTGCGTGGGTCGGCGATCAACCAGGACGGCGCGTCCAATGGCCTGACCGCGCCGAACGGTCCGTCGCAGCAGCGGGTGATCCGCCAGGCGCTGGCCGTTTCCGGGTTGTCGCCGTCCGAGGTGGACGCGGTGGAGGCGCACGGCACCGGTACCACGCTGGGTGACCCGATCGAGGCCCAAGCGCTGCTGGCCACGTACGGCAAGGACCGGCCGGAGGGTCGTCCGCTGTTGCTGGGGGCGATCAAGTCGAACTTCGGTCACACCCAGGCCGCCGCGGGCGTCGCCGGTGTGATCAAGATGGTGCTGGCCCTCCGGCATGGCGTGCTGCCCAAAACGTTGCATGTCGATGCGCCGTCCTCACACGTGGACTGGGCCTCTGGCGCGGTGGAGCTGCTGACCGAGCCCGCCGAATGGCCACAGACTGGCCGTCCGCGCCGGGCGGGTGTCTCCTCCTTCGGGATCAGCGGCACCAACGCCCACGTCATCCTCGAGCAGGGGCCGACGACTCCGCGGATCGAGGCCGGAACGGTGGCGCGGGACGATGCGCCCGCCGCGGGTGCGCTGCCGGTGCTGGTGTCGGCCCGTACAGCAGAGGTATTGCGGGCGCAGGCCGAGCGGCTGGCTTCACATGTACAGGACCGCGGTGAGGTGGCGCTGGCCGATACGGCGTTCTCGCTGGCCACGACCCGTCCGGCGTTCGAGCATCGTGCGGTGGTGCTGGCCGGGGACCGTGATGGTCTGCTGGCCGGGCTGGCGGCGCTGGCCGAGGACCGGCCGGGTGCGGGTGTGGTGCGCGGGGTGGCGGCGGAGCCGAGGCTCGCGGTGTTGTTCACCGGCCAGGGCAGCCAGCGGGCGGGGATGGGCCGGGAGCTGTACGACCGCTTCCCGGTCTTCGCGCAGGCGTTGGATGAGGTGATCGCCGAGCTGGACCCGCTGCTCGACGGGTCGTTGCGTGAGGTGCTGTTCGCCGACCAAGCCGGGCTGCTGGATCAGACGGGGTGGGCGCAGCCGGCGTTGTTCGCGGTGGAGATGGCGCTGTTCCGGTTGGTGTCCTCGTGGGGGGTGCGGCCGGAGGTACTGGCCGGGCACTCGGTCGGGGAGATCACTGCGGCTCACGTGGCCGGGGTGCTGTCGCTGGCGGATGCGTGTGCGCTGGTGGCGGCCCGGGCGCGGCTGATGCAGGCCCTTCCCGCAGGTGGGGCGATGGTGGCGGTGCAGACCTCCGAGGAGGAGGTCGCCGAGGTGCTGGCCGGGCGCGAAGACCAGGTGTCGATCGCGGCGGTGAACGGCCCGGCCTCGATGGTGATCTCCGGGGTAGAGCAGCCGGTCCTTGAGGTCGCCGCCGCGCTGGCGAAGCGCGGGGTGCGCACCAAGCGGTTGCGGGTGTCGCACGCGTTCCATTCGCCGCTGATGGACCCGATGCTGGAGGACTTCCGCACGCTGGCGAGCAGGCTCACCTACAACCCGCCTCGAATCCCGATCGTCTCCACCCTGACCGGAGACGCGGCCACGGCCGAGCAGGTGTGCTCGGCGGATTACTGGGTGGACCAGGTCCGCGGCGCGGTCCGCTTCGCCGACGGCGTCCGCACGCTGGAGACTCAGGGCGTACGGGCCTATCTGGAGCTGGGCCCCGACGGTGTCCTGACCGCGATGGCCCAGGACACTCTTGCTGCGGAGATCGATAACGTGCTGGTGCCGGTGCTGCGCCGGGACCGGGATGAGCACGAGGTCGTCATCGAGGCGCTGGCTCAGCTGCACGTGCACGGCGTATCGGTGAACTGGCAGGCGGTGCTCCCTCGCGGTCGCCGGGTCGACCTGCCGACCTATGCCTTCCAGCACGAGCGGTACTGGCCCGGGGCGGCTTCCCGGGTGGGGAATGTGGCCGCGGCGGGGTTGGCGGTGACGGATCATCCGCTGCTGGGCGCCGCCGTGGGTCTGGCCGACTCCGACGGGGTGCTGCTGACCGGCCGTCTGTCGCTCTCGTCGCATCCGTGGCTGGCCGATCACGCGGTGGCCGGTACGGTGATCTTCCCGGGTACCGGATTCCTGGAACTGGCGATCCGTGCGGGTGATCAGGTCGGTTGTGATCTGGTGGAAGAGCTGACCCTGACCGCGCCGCTGGTGCTGACCGAGACCGATGCCGTCGCGGTGCAGGTGTGGGTGGGCGCCGCCCAGGACACCGGCCATCGGAGCGTGACCGTCTACGCCCGGTCGGCGCAAGCCGCCGACGATGTGCCGTGGACGCGGCACGCCACCGGCACGCTCGCGACCGGCGTGTCCACTGCCGTACCGTTCGACGCGGCGGTCTGGCCCCCGCAGGGGGCGACCGCGATCGAGCTGGACGGGCTGTACGAGGGACTGGCTTCGGGCGGGTTCGAATACGGCCCGGTGTTCCAGGGGCTGCGGGCGGCCTGGCGCGGCGCCGACGGTGCGGTGTTCGGCGAGGTCGTCCTGCCCGAGCAGGCGCAGTCGAGCGCGGGTTCGTTCGGGGTGCATCCGGCTCTGCTGGACGCGGCGTTGCACGCGGTGACCTTCGCCGGTCTTGACGATTCCGAAGGCGGCCGGTTGCCGTTCTCGTGGAGTGAGGTGAGCCTGCACGCCACCGGGGCGGCGATGCTGCGCGTGCGGCTGAGCCGGACCGCTGCCGACTCGGCCACGCTGACGGCGGTGGACGCCGCCGGGGAGCCGGTGCTGTCGGCGCGGTCGCTGGTGCTGCGCCCGTTCTCGCCCGGCCAGATCGCCGCTGTGGGCGATGGCCAGGCGGCCGAGCGCGACGGGCTGTTCCGGCTGGAGTGGACCGCGCTTTCCGATGTTCCGGTGGCCGATCCGGTGCCGGTGGCGATGGTCGGCTTCGCGGCGTTCGAGCTGGACGCGCTGGGTCTTGCGGGGACGTGGGATTCGGTCGCGGTTCATCGTGATCTTCCGGCGCTGGCCGAGGCGGGCCCGGTGCCAGGTGTGGTGCTGGCCGAGGTCGAGACCGCGTCAGGTGTGGACGCGGTGGCCTCGGCGCATCAGGTGACCCGTGGGGTGCTGGACCTGTTGCAGGGCTGGCTGGCCGAGGAGCGGTTCGCCGAGTCGCGACTGGTGTTCCTCACCCGGGGCGCGGTCGCGGCGGGCGACGACGAGGAGGTCACCGATCTGGCGGCCGCGGCGGCGTGGGGGATGGTGCGCAGCGCGCAGGCGGAGAACCCGGGCCGGTTCGTGCTGGTGGACGTGGATGAGGAGTCGGTGCGGCTCGGTGCGCTGGGCGGGTTGCTGGGTGGGGTGCTGGCTTCCGGCGAGCCGCAGGTGGCGGTGCGTGGCGGTGGGGTGCGGGCGCCGCGGTTGGCATCGCTGGCGTCGGGGGCGGGTCTGCTGCCTCCGTCCGGTACGGCGTGGAAGCTGGGGAGCAGGGCCAAGGGCAGCCTGGACGCGCTGGAGCTCATTGACTACCCGGGGACGGTCGAGCCGTTGGCGGCCGGGCAGGTGCGGGTGGCGGTGCACGCGGCCGGAGTCAACTTCCGTGACCTGCTGGACGCGCTGCACGCGCTGGGCTGGTTCCAGGACAAGGTCGGCCTGATGGGCGGCGAGGCCGCCGGCGTGGTGCTGGAGGTCGGCCCCGAGGTCGACGACCTGCGCCCGGGCGACCGGGTGGTCTGTCTGACCGAAGGCGCGTTCGGCCCGGTGGTCACCAGCGCCCCAGTCCTGTCCAAGATTCCCGACGGGATTTCGTTCGAGCAGGCGGCGACCATCCCGGTGACGTTCCTGACCGCCTATTACGGCCTGATGGATCTGGCCGGGCTGCAGCCGGGCGAGTCGCTCCTGGTGCACGCCGGCACGGGCGGTGTGGGCATGGCGGCGATCCAGCTGGCCCAGCGCCTGGGGGTCGAGGTGTTCGCGACGGCGAGTCCCGCCAAGTGGGACGTCCTGCGCTCGCTGGGCATCCCCGACGATCACATTGCCTCATCGCGGACCCTGGACTTCGAGGAGCAGTTCCGCGCGGTCCGCGGTGAGCGGGGAATCGATGTGGTGCTCAACTCGCTGACCGGGGAGCCCATCGACGCCTCGGCGCGACTGCTCCGTCCGGGCGGCCGGTTCATCGAGATGGGCAAGCTGGACATCCGCGACCAGGCGCAGTTCCCCGGGCTGACGTACCACTGGTTCGACATGCTGGACGCCGGTGCCGAGCGGCTGCAGCAGATCCTGGCCGAGTTGATGGAGCTGATCGCGGCCGGTGAGTTGCGGCCGTTGCCGTTCACGGCGTGGGATGTGCGCCGGGGCCGTGAGGCGTTCCGGTACATGAGCCAGGCCCGGCACACCGGCAAGATCGTGCTGACCATGCCGCGCCGGTGGAACCCGGAAAACACCGTGCTCGTCACCGGCGGCACCAGCGGCCTGGGTGCGGAGGTGGCCCGGCACCTGGTGGCCGCGCACGGGGTGCGGCATCTGCTGCTGGCCAGCCGCCGAGGCCCCGACGCCCCCGGTGTGACAGAGCTTCACCAGGAGCTGAGCGATCAGGGCGCCCGGGTCACCATCAGCGCCTGCGACATGGCCGACCGGGACGCGGTGGCCGGCCTGCTGGCCGGGGTCGACGCCGAGCATCCGCTGACCGCGGTGATTCACGCGGCTGGAATCGTGGATGACGGGACGATCCCCTCGCTGACACCGGAGCGAGTGGACGCGGTGCTGCGGCCGAAGGTCGACGCGGCCTGGCATCTGCACGAGCTGACCCAGGACATGGACCTGGCCGAGTTCGTGGTGTTCTCCTCGCTGGCCGGGCTGATAGGCAACGCGGGGCAGGGCAACTACGCGGCGGCCAACGCCTGGCTGGACGGGTTGATGGCGCAGCGCCGGGTACAGGGGCTGCCGGGGCTCTCGCTCACCTGGGGACTGTGGGCACAGGCCACCGGGATGACCGGGGGCATGTCGCAGGCCAGCGTGCAGCGGATGGCCACCGCCGGGATTCCACCGATCAGCACCGAGCAGGGGCTGGCGCTATTCGACGCGGCCATCGGCTCGGATTCACCGCTCGTGGTCCCGGTGCGGCTGAACCTGTCGGCGATGCCCGCTCAGCTGGTGCCGCCATTGCTGCGCGGGCTGGTCCGGGGCACTCGCCGTACGGCCGCCGCGCTGTCGGCGGCCGGAGGCGGCGGCGCGGGCGAGGCGCTGTCCCGGCAGCTGGCCGGTCTGGCCCACCCCCAGCGGATCCACCTGCTGGTCGACCTGGTCCGGGCGCAGGCCGCCGCCGTCCTCGGGCATTCCTCCGTGGAGGGGGTGGATGTCCGGCGGGAGTTCCGTGAGCTGGGCTTCGACTCGCTGACCGCGCTCGAGCTGCGCAACCGGCTCAACGACGCCACCGGGCTGCGCCTGCCCTCCACCCTTGTCTTCGACTACCCCACCCCCACCGCACTCGGCGAGTACCTGCTCAGCGAACTGCTCGGCGTGCACGGCGACGCGATTCTCCCGGTGGTCGCCACCTCGGTGGCGGACGACCCGATCGCCATCGTCTCGATGGCCTGCCGTTTCCCCGGCGGGGTGAGCTCTCCGGAGGATCTGTGGCGGCTGGTCGCCGAGGGCAAGGACGCCATCTCCCCGGTGCCCCGGGACCGGGGCTGGCAGGTGCAGGGCGAACTGGACTTCTACGGCGGGTTCCTCTCGGACGCGGCCGAATTCGATCCGGGATTCTTCGGCATTTCGCCGCGTGAGGCGCTGGCGATGGATCCGCAGCAGCGGATCCTGCTGGAGGCGTCCTGGGAGGCGATCGAGCGGGCGGGGATCGACCCGGTCTCGTTGCGGGGCAGCCGTACCGGTGTGTACGCCGGGGCGATCTTCCACGACTACGGGATGAGCGGTGAGTTCTCGCCGGATGTGATGGCCTTCGTCAGCACCGGTAGCGCCGGGAGCATCCTCACCGGCCGTGTCGCGTACGCGCTGGGTCTTGAGGGTCCGGCGGTGACGGTGGACACCGCGTGTTCGTCGTCGCTGGTGGCGATGCACATGGCGGCGCAGGCGCTGCGCTCGGGCGAGTGCGATCTGGCGCTGGCCGGCGGCGTGACCGTGATGGCCACGCCGGGGGTGTTCATCGACTTCAGCGCGCAGGGCGGGCTGGCCGGCGATGGGCGGTGCAAGGCGTTCTCCGACACCGCGGACGGCACCGGCTGGTCCGAGGGCGTGGGTTTGGTGGTGCTGGAGCGGCTGTCGGACGCCCGCCGCAACGGTCACCAGGTGCTCGCGGTCGTGCGCGGCTCCGCCGTCAACCAGGACGGCGCGTCCAACGGGCTGACCGCGCCGAACGGTCCGTCGCAGCAGCGGGTGATCCGCCAGGCCCTGGCTGTCGCGGGGCTGTCCGCTGCCGAGGTGGACGCGGTCGAGGCGCATGGCACCGGGACGACGCTGGGTGACCCGATCGAGGCGCAGGCCCTGCTGGCGACCTACGGCCAGAACCGGCCGGAGGACCGACCTGTGCTGCTGGGCTCGATCAAGTCGAACATCGGTCACACGCAGGCCGCCGCGGGCGTCGCCGGTGTGATCAAGATGGTCATGGCCATGCGCCACGGAATGCTGCCGAAGACGCTGCACGTGGACGCGCCTTCGTCGCACGTGGACTGGGCCGATGGCGCGATCGAGCTGCTGACCGAGCCGGTGGAGTGGCAGCAGAACGGCCACCCGCGCCGGGCCGGTGTGTCCTCCTTCGGGATCAGCGGCACCAACTCCCACGTGATCTTGGAGCAGGGGCCGGAGGCTGAGCAGGCCGGGTCGGATGCGGAGGACTGGGCTCCGGCTGCGGATGTGGTGCCGTGGGTGGTTTCGGCGAAGACCGAGGAGTCGTTGCGTGGTCAGGCGCGTCGTCTGGCGGCGCACGTGGAGGCCGGCGATCTGAATTCGGTCGATACGGCGTTCTCGCTGGTGGTGTCGCGGTCGGCGTTCGAGCACCGCGCGGTGGTGGTCGGACGCGACCGTCAGGAGCTGCTGGCTGGCCTGTCCGCGGTCGAGGTCGGCGGGTCGGCGGCTCGCGTGGTCGAGGGTGTGGCCGACGTCGATGGGAAGTCGGCGTGGGTGTTCCCGGGCCAGGGAGCCCAGTGGGTCGGTATGGGCAGGCGGCTGCTTGAGGAGTCGCCGGTCTTCGCTGGCCGGATGGCCGAGTGCGCGGCGGCGTTGGAGCCATTCGTGGACTGGTCGCTGCTGGACGTGATCCGCCAGGCGGAGGGTGCTCCGTCGCTGGATCGGGTCGATGTCGTCCAGCCCGTGTCGTTCGCGGTGATGGTCTCCTTGGCGGCGGTGTGGGAGTCGCTGGAAGTCCGTCCCGACGCCGTGGTCGGCCACTCTCAGGGCGAGATCGCGGCCGCGGTGGTGGCGGGTGGTCTGTCGTTGCAGGACGGCGCGCGAGTGGTGGCGCTGCGTAGCCGCCTGATCGCCGACCGGCTGGCCGGGCTCGGCGCGATGGCCTCGGTGGCGTTGCCGGTCGAGCAGGTGCGTGAGCGCTTGGCCGTCTGGGACGGGCGGGTCTCGGTCGCGGCCGTCAACGGCCCTCGCTCGGTGGTGGTGGCCGGTGAGGTCGCCGCAGTGGAGGAACTGGTCGAGCACCTCGCTGCTGAGGAGGTGCGGGTCCGGCGGATCGCGGTCGACTATGCCTCGCATTCGGCTCAGGTCGATCTGATCGGTGCGGAACTGGCCCAGGTCCTGGCGGAAGTGGCTCCGCGTCCGGTGCGGGTGCCGATGCTGTCGACCGTGACCGGCCAGTGGCTGGAAGGGCCGGAACTCGACGCGGCGTACTGGTGTGACAACCTGCGCAACACAGTGGCCTTCGCCCCGGCCATCGGGGAACTGCTGGAGCAGCGGTATCGGGCGTTCGTCGAGGTGAGCCCGCACCCGGTACTGACCATCGGCATCGGCGAATGCGCCGACGAGGCCGCAGTGGACGCGGTCATCGCCGGGACGCTGCGCCGTGACGAGGGCGGGCTGGACCGAGTGCTGGTCTCGGCGGCCGAGCTGTTCGTCCGCGGCGTGGCGGTGGACTGGCAGGCGGTACTGACCGGTGGACGCCGGGTCGACCTGCCGACCTACGCCTTCCAACACCAGCGGTTCTGGCCGAACGCCAAGCAGAGCGGTGATGCTCGCGTGCTGGGCCTTTCCGCGACCAGGCACCCGCTGCTGGGCGCGGCGATGCCGCTGGCCAACTCCGACGGGGTGGTGCTGACCGGGAGGTTGTCGCTGAGCGCCCAGCCGTGGCTCGCCGATTACGTGGTGGCGGGTTCCGCGGTGGTGCCGGGCAGCGTGTTCGTGGAGCTGGCGATCAGGGCGGGTGACCAGGTCGGCTGCGATGTGGTGGAGGAGCTGACGCTGGTCGCGCCGCTGGCGCTGGGCGAGGGCGAGGCCGTCGCAGTCCAGGTATGGGCCGACGCCACGCAGGAGCAGGGCCGCCGAAGCCTGAGTGTTTACGCCCGGTCGGCGGACGCGGCCGATGATACGCCGTGGGTGCGGCACGCCACCGGCACGCTCGCGACCGGTACTCCGGAATCCGCGCCGTTCGATACGGCGATGTGGCCCCCAGCCGGGACGACCGCCATCGAACTGGATGGCCTTTACGATGAGCTGGCCACCCGAGGGCTGGCATACGGTCCGGCGTTCCAGGGTCTGCGGGCGGCCTGGCAGGGTGCTGACGGTGAGATCTTCGCCGAGCTGAGCCTGCCGGAGCACGTCGGCGGAGCGGATTCGTTCGGGTTGCACCCGGCGTTGCTGGACGCGGTCCTGCAGGTGACGCCGATCGCCGATGCCGAGGCTGTCCAGGAACCGTTCTCCTGGGGTCAGGTGTGCCTGCACGCGGGCGGCGCCTCGATGCTGCGGGTACGACTGGCTCGGACAGGGGACGACGCGTTCTCCCTGTTCGCGGTGGATGCGGCCGGGGAGCCGGTGGTGTCGGCCCGGTCGGTGGTCCTGCGACCGATCTCCACCGAGCAGCTCGCACTCGATGGCCGTGACGCCGGCCGGGACACGCTGTTCCGGGTGGAGTGGGCCCCCATGGCCGGTACGCCGGAGGCCGCTGGGGCGCCGGCAACGGTGGGGCTGCTCGGCCGGGACACGCTGGGCGCCGCAGCGGCGTTGCGGGCAGCCGGCGACAACGCGGCCGGAGAGTCGAGCGGACTTTCGGTCCACGAGGATCTCTCGTCCCTGCTGGAGTCGGGTCCGGTCCCGGGCATGGTGTTGACGGAGCTGGTCTCGGATCCGGTCGCCGGAGTGGTGGAGTCGGCGCATGCGCTGACCACCCGCGTTCTGGATCTGGTGCAGCGGTGGCTGACCGATGAGCGGTTGGCCGACTCGCGTCTGGTGTTCCTTACTCGGGGCGCGGTCGCGACCGAGGGCGAAGCGGCGCCGGATCCGGTGGTGGCCGCGGCTCGAGGTCTGGTCCGTAGCGCCCAGTCGGAGAATCCGGGCCGGTTCGTACTGGTCGATGTGGACGATCAGGAGATCTCCGTACCGCTGCTGGCCGGAGTGCTGGCGTCAGACGAGCCGCAGGTGGCGGTGCGCGGTGATGAGGTGCGGGTGGCCCGGCTCGCGCGGGTGGTGCCCGGCCCCGAGGTCGAACGGCCGTGGGATCCGGACGGCACGGTGTTGATCACTGGTGGGACCGGTGGTCTGGGCGCGCTGTTCGCCCGGCATCTGGTGGCCGAGCGCGGGGTGCGGCATCTGCTGCTGACCAGTCGCCGGGGCCTGGAGGCTCCGGGTGCGGTGGAGTTGCAGGCCGAGCTGATCGCGCACGGCGTCGAGGTCACGATCGCGTCCTGCGATGTGGCCGACCGGGACCACGTGGCTGCCCTGCTGGAGCAGGTGCCGGCCGGGCATCCGCTGACCGCGGTCATTCACACCGCCGGTGTGCTGGATGACGGCACGATTCCCTCGCTGACGCCGGAGCGGCTGGACGCGGTGCTGCGTCCCAAGGTGGACGCCGCCTGGCACCTGCACGAGCTCACCAAGGACCTGGACCTCGCGGCGTTCGTGGTCTTCTCCTCCCTCGCGGGGGTGATGGGCAACGCCGGTCAGGGCAACTACGCGGCGGCCAACGCGTTCCTCGACTCGCTGGTCCAGCTGCGCCGGGCGCAGGGGCTGCCCGGGTTGTCGCTGGCCTGGAGCTTGTGGGCGCAGGAGACCGGAATGACCGGCGGCCTCGGCGCGATCGAGCTGCGCCGGATAGCGCGGGCGGGCATGCCGCCGCTGTCGGCCGAGCAAGGACTCGCGGCGTTCGAGTCGGCTGCCACGTCGGGCCAGGCAGCGGTGGTGCCGGTGCGGCTGGATCTGCCGGTGCTGCGCACGTTCCCTGAGGTGCCGCATCTGATGCGGGGCCTGGTGCGCGTAGGCCGCCGATCGGCGGTCTCCACCTCGGTGGCCGGAGACGCGGAGCTGGTACGGCGGCTGGTCGGGCTGGGCGAGAACGAGCAGGTGCGGCTGGTGGTCGAGCTGGTGCGCGCTCAGGCCGCGGTGGTGCTGGGGCACGCGTCGGCGGACGCGGTCCAGGCGCGGCGGGAGTTCCGCGAGCTGGGCTTCGACTCCCTCACCGCGGTGGAGTTGCGTAACCGGTTGAACACGGCGACAGGGCTGCGGCTGCCGGCCACGCTGGTGTTCGACTACCCGACGCCGGCCGTGCTGGCCCGATTCCTGGTGTCGGAGTTGCTGGGTCGCCAGGACCAGGCCGTGGCCTCGGGTGTGGTGGCCGCGCAGAAGGCGGGAGTCGCGGGCGATCCCATCGTGATTGTGGGTATGAGCTGCCGGTTCCCCGGCGAGGTGAACTCGCCGGAAGAGCTGTGGCGGCTGCTGTCCGAAGGCGAGGACGCGATCACCCCCTTCCCCACCGATCGCGGCTGGGACATGGAGATGCTGTTCGGGTCGGACGGCCGGGGCAGCAGCGCGACCGATCAGGGCGGGTTCTTGCCTGATGTGGCCGGGTTCGACGCCGGGTTCTTCGGGATTTCGCCGCGTGAGGCGCTGGCGATGGACCCGCAGCAGCGGTTGCTGCTGGAAGGGGTCTGGGAGGCCGTCGAGCGGGCCGGGATCGACCCGGTCTCGCTGAAGGGCAGCTCCACCGGGGTGTTCGTCGGCACCAACGGCCAGGACTACGCAAGCTTGATCGTGAGCGCTCAGGCGGATGTCCAAGGCCATGGCGTCACCGGTCTGTCGGCCAGCGTGTTGTCCGGCCGTCTCTCGTACACGCTGGGTCTTGAGGGCCCTGCGGTGACGGTGGACACCGCGTGTTCTTCGTCGCTGGTGGCGATGCACCTCGGGGTGCAGGCGCTGCGCTCGGGCGAGTGCGATCTGGCGCTGACCGGTGGCGCGACGGTGATGGCCTCGCCGCTGGGGATCATCGGTTTCAGCGCCCAGGGCGGGCTGGCGCAGGACGGCCGGTGCAAGGCCTTCGCCGACACGGCGGACGGCACCAGCTATTCCGAGGGCGTGGGCATGCTGGTCCTGGAGCGGCTGTCGGACGCCCGCCGCAACGGGCACCAGGTCCTGGCGATCGTCCGTGGTTCGGCGATCAACCAGGACGGCGCGTCCAACGGCCTGACCGCGCCGAACGGCCCTTCGCAGCAGCGGGTGATCCGGCAGGCGCTGGCCAATGCCGGAGTGTCGCCGTCCGAGGTGGACGCGGTCGAGGCACACGGCACGGGAACCGCGCTGGGCGACCCGATCGAGGCCCAGGCGCTGCTGGAGACCTACGGCAAGGACAGGCAGGAGGACCGCCCGCTGCTGTTGGGCGCGATCAAGTCGAACATCGGTCACACGCAGGCGGCGGCGGGTGTCGCCGGTGTGATCAAGATGGTGCTGGCCCTCCGGCATGGCGTGCTGCCCAAGACGCTGCACGTGGACGCGCCGTCCTCGCACGTGGACTGGACCTCGGGCGCGGTGGAGCTGCTGACCGAGCCCGCCGAATGGCCGCGGACCGGCCGTCCGCGCCGGGCGGGTGTCTCCTCCTTCGGGATCAGCGGCACCAACGCCCATGTGATCTTGGAGGAGGGGCCGGAGGTTCCGGCCGGTCCGGACGTGGAGGATCAGGCGCCGCCCGCTGGTGTGGTGCCGGTGCTGGTCTCGGCCAAGACGGATCAGGCGTTGCGGGCGCAGGCCGAGCGGCTGGTCTCGCAGGTGCGGGAGCGCGGTGAGGTTGCGCTGGCCGATACGGCGTTCGCGCTGGCCACGACGCGGTCGGCGTTCGAGCATCGCGCGGTGGTGCTGGCGAGCGACCGCGAGAGTGCGCTGGCCGGTTTGGGCGCGCTGGCCGAGGACCTGCCGGGTGCGGGCGTGGTGCGCGCGGTGGCCGGGGCGGAGCCGCAGCTGGCGGTGCTGTTCACCGGCCAGGGCAGTCAGCGGGCAGGGATGGGCCGCGAGCTGTATGACCGGTTCCCGGTGTTCGCCGAGGCGCTGGACGAGGTGATCGCCGAGCTGGAACCCTCGCTCGAGCAGGGTCGTTCGTTGCGCGAGGTCCTGTTCGCCGAGCCGGGCACGCCCGAAGCGGCGGCGCTGGACCAGACCGGGTGGGCGCAGCCGGCGCTGTTCGCGCTGGAGACGGCATTGTTCCGGCTGGTGGAGTCGTGGGGTGTGCGGCCGGATGTGCTGGCCGGTCATTCGATCGGGGAGATCACGGCGGCGCACGTGGCCGGGGTGCTGTCCCTGAGTGATGCGTGTGCGCTGGTGGCGGCTCGGGCGCGGTTGATGCAGGCGCTGCCCGCGGGTGGGGCGATGGTCGCGGTTCAAGCGTCCGAGGATCAGGTTGCCGATCTGCTGGCCGGGCGTTCGGGTGAGGTGTCGATCGCGGCGGTCAACGGTCCTGCCTCGCTGGTGCTCTCCGGTGTCGAGGAGGCGGTGCTTGAGGTCGCCGCCGCGCTGGAATCCCAGAAGGTCAAGACGCGGCGGCTGCGAGTGTCGCATGCGTTCCATTCGCCGTTGATGGATCCGATGCTGGAAGACTTCCGCACGCTGGCGAGCAGGCTCACCTACAACCCGCCGCGTATCCCCATCGTGTCGACCCTGACCGGCCAGGCGGCCACGACCGAGCAGGTGTGCTCGCCGGGCTACTGGGTGGATCAGGTCCGTGGCGCGGTCCGCTTCGCCGATGGCGTCCGCACGCTGGAGACTCAGGGCGTACGGGCGTATCTGGAGCTGGGCCCCGATGGTGTCCTGACCGCGATGGCCCAGGACACCCTTGCCGCGGAGTTCGACAACGTGCTCGTGCCGGTGCTGCGCAAGGATCGAGACGAGCACACGGCGGTGATGACGGCGCTGGCCCGGCTGCACGTGCACGGGGTGCCGGTGGACTGGCGGGCGGTGCTCCCGAGGGGAGGCCGGGTCGATCTGCCCACCTACGCCTTCGAGCACCGCAGGTACTGGCCCGACAGCGCCGGTTCCGGCGGAGGGAACGTGGCGGCGGCGGGCCTGGCCGCCGCGGATCACCCGCTGCTGAGCGCGGCGGTCGGGTTGGCCGACTCCGATGGGATGGTGCTGACGGGACGTATCTCGCTGCGAACGCATCCGTGGCTGGCCGATCACGCGGTGGCCGGGACGGTGGTCTTCCCCGGCACCGGATTCCTTGAGCTGGCGGTCCGGGCGGGTGACCAGGTCGGCTGCGATGTGGTCGAGGAGCTGACGCTGGTCGCGCCGCTGGTGCTGGGCGAGGGCGAGGCGGTCGCGGTGCAGGTGTCGGTGGCCGCGCCGGAGGAGTCGGGCCACCGGAGCGTGAACGTCTACGCCCGCTCGGCGCAGGCCGGGGAGGATGTGCCGTGGGTGCGGCACGCCACCGGCACGCTCGCGACCGGTTCTCCGGCAGCAGGGTCGTTCGATGCGGCGGTTTGGCCGCCGACCGGCGCGACCGCCGTCGAACTGGACGGCTTCTATGACGAGCTGGCAGACCAAGGACTGGAATACGGTCCGGTGTTCCAGGGGCTGCGGGCGGCCTGGCAGCGCGATGGTGAGATCTTCGCCGAGGTGGCGCTGCCCGAGCAGGCGCAGTCGGAGGCGGGGACGTTCGGTTTGCATCCGGCTTTGCTGGACGCCGCGCTGCACGCGGTGATCTTCGCCGGGCTGGACGATTCCGAGGGTGGCCTAGTGCCGTTCTCGTGGGCCGGGGTGTCCCTGGAGGCCGGCGGAGCGTCGGTGTTGCGGGTCCGGCTGGCCCGCACCGCTGACGACTCGGTGGAGCTGGCGGCGGTCGACGCGGCGGGTGCGCCGGTGGTGTCGGCGCGGTCGGTGGGGCTGCGGCCGGTCTCCGCCGGAGAACTGGCCGTGTCGGACCGCGGCATCGGCTGGGAATCGCTGTTCGGGGTCGAGTGGAAGGCCGTGGCGGGTACGCCGGAGACCGGGGAGACCGGCGACGTGGCGGTGTTCGGATTGGACGGCTTGGGAGCGGCCACTGCGGATGCGGTACCGCCCGTGGTGGTGCTGGAGGTGGCCGCGGATCCGGCGGCTGGAGCGGTGGAGTCGGCGCACATGCTGACCACCCAGGTGCTGGGGGTCGTGCAGCAGTGGCTGGCCGATGAGCGGTTCGCCGATTCGCGGCTGGTGTTCCTCACCCGGGGTGCGATCGCCGCGGGTGACGGTGAGACGGTCACGGATCTGCCGGCTTCCGCGGTGTGGGGTCTGGTCCGTAGCGCCCAGTCGGAGAACCCGGACCAGTTCGTGCTGGTCGATGCGGACGAGCACGAGATCTCCGCACCGGTGCTGGCCGGGGTCCTGGCGTCGGGCGAGCCGCAGGTGGCGGTGCGCGAGGGTGAGATGCTGGTGCCGCGGCTGGCGCGGGTACTGCCCGATAGCCCTGACATCTCCGATATCGACTCGGTTGAGGACGGTGCCCGTCCGTGGGCTCCGGACGGCACAGTGTTGATCACTGGCGGGACCGGTGGCCTGGGTGCGCTGTTCGCCCGGCATGTGGTGGTTGAACGCGGTGTTCGGCACCTGTTGCTGGTCAGCCGGAGGGGCCTGGATGCTCCGGGCGCGGTGGACCTGCGGGCTGAGCTGATCGCGCACGGCGCCGAGGTCGAGATCGCCACCTGTGACCTGGCCGACCGGGACCAGGTCGCGGACCTGCTGGCCGGGATCGATGCCGGACATCCGCTGACCGCGATCATTCACACCGCCGGTGTGCTGGCCGATGGGACGATCCCGTCGCTGTCGGCCGAGCGGCTGGACAGTGTGCTGCGGCCGAAGGTGGACGCGGCCTGGCACCTGCACGAGCTCACCCAGGACATGGACCTGGCCGGGTTCGTGGTCTTCTCCGCGCTCGCGGGTGTCGTCGGTGCGCCTGGTCAGGGCAACTACGCGGCGGCGAACGCGTTCCTGGACGCCCTGGCCCAGCTGCGCCGCGCGCGGGGGCTGGCCGGGTTGTCGCTGGCCTGGGGTTCGTGGGCTCAGGACAGCGGCATGACCGGCACGTTGAGCGGCACCGAGCTGCGGCGGGTCACCCGCCCGGGCATGCCGCCGCTGTCGGCCGAGCACGGTCTTGCCGCGTTCGAAGCTGCCACCGCCTCGGCCCGGGCGATGGTGGTACCAGTGCGGCTGGACCTGCCGGTGCTGCGAGCGATGGGCGAGGTCCCGCACTTGATGCGCGGCTTGGTCCGCGTCGGCCGCCGCTCCGCGGTCTCCACCTCCGCAGGGGGCGGGGAAGAACTGGTCCGCCGCCTGGCGGAACTGGACGAGGCCGAGCAGGTGCGGCTGGTGACGGAGCTGGTGCGCACGCAGGCGGCACTGGTCCTGGCACACGAGTCGGCAGAGGCGATCCAGCCGGGACGGGAGTTCCGCGAACTGGGCTTCGATTCCCTCACCACGGTGGAGCTGCGCAACCGGCTGAACGCGGTGACGGGACTGCGGCTGCAGGCCACCGTCATCTTCGACTACCCGACCCCCGCGAGCCTCGCCGAACATCTCCTGGCGGAAATCGCGCCCGGGGAGAACAAGGCCACGGAACTGTCCTTGCTGGCCGATCTCAACCGCTTCGAGATGGCGCTTTCCGGCCACGCGCTGAACGAGGTCGCGAGAAACGGCATCGTCACCCGGCTGCGCCACCTGCTGGCGACGGTGAGTGAGACCGGCACGGAGACTAGTGAAATTACAGTCGCCGAAGTGCTCGAATCGGCGAGTACCAAGGACATTCTCGGCTTCATCGAAAGCGAGCTGGGCCGCCTCAAGGATCTGTGATCTTCCGGCTCATGCGCGGATACTCTGGAGGGCTTCGCCCATGTCGGAAGACCTGAAGCTCGTTGACTACCTCAAGTCGATCGCCGCCGATCTGCACGAGACCCGTCGGCGGCTCGAAGAGGTGGAGTCGGGTAAGCGCGAGCCGATCGCCATCGTGTCGATGGCGTGCCGCTTTCCGGCCGGGGTCAGTTCTCCTGAGGGTTTGTGGCGGTTACTGATCGAGGGTGAGGACGCGATCTCGCCGTCCCCGGCCGATCGGGGCTGGGATCTGGAGGGGACGGCAGGGCTGGGTGGCGCGATCGACCAGGGTGGGTTCCTGGCGGACGCGGCGGAGTTCGACGCCGGGTTCTTCGGCATTTCGCCGCGTGAGGCGCTGGCGATGGATCCGCAGCAGCGGGTGCTGCTGGAGACGTCCTGGGAGGCGATCGAGCGGGCCGGGATCGACCCGGTCTCGCTGAAGGGCAGCCACACCGGCGTGTTCGTGGGCACCAACGGCCAGGACTACATGAGTCTGGTCATGCACGCTCAGGCGGATCTCCAAGGCCATGGTGTCACCGGTCTGGCCGCCAGTGTGTTGTCCGGCCGTCTCTCGTACACGCTGGGGTTGGAGGGCCCGGCGGTGACGGTGGACACCGCCTGCTCGTCGTCCCTGGTCACGATGCACATGGCGGCGCAGGCGCTGCGGTCGGGCGAGTGCAGCCTGGCGCTGGCCGGTGGGGTGACGGTGATGACGTCGCCCATGGTCTTCGTTGGTTTCAGCGCGCAGGGCGGAATGGCGCCCGACGGCCGGTCCAAGGCGTTCTCCGACACCGCGGACGGCACCAGCTGGTCCGAGGGCGTGGGCATGCTGGTGCTGGAGCGGTTGTCGGACGCGCGGCGCAACGGTCACCCGGTATTGGCGGTGATGCGTAGTTCGGCGATTAACCAGGACGGCGCTTCCAACGGGTTGACCGCTCCGAACGGTCCTTCGCAGCAGCGGGTGATCCGGCAGGCGCTCGCCGGTGCCGGGCTCTCGCCGTCCGAGGTGGACGCGGTCGAAGGCCACGGTACGGGGACGACGCTGGGTGACCCGATCGAGGCGCAGGCGCTGCTGGCGACCTATGGCCAGGATCGGGAGGAGGGTCGGCCGCTGCTTCTTGGGTCGATCAAGTCGAATCTCGGCCACACGCAGGCGGCTGCGGGCGTGGCCGGTGTGATCAAGATGGTCCTGGCCCTCCAGCATGGTGTGCTGCCCAAGACGCTTCACGTGACGGAACCGTCCTCGCACGTGGACTGGTCGGCCGGTGCGGTGGAACTGCTGACCGAGCCGGTGGAGTGGAAGCAGAACGGTCACCCGCGCCGGGCGGGTGTGTCCTCGTTCGGGATCAGCGGCACCAACGCGCACATCATCCTCGAACAAGCACCGGAAACACCAGAAGGGGAGGAGACTCCGCAGGACCGGGCGCCGGGTGTGGTGCCGTGGGTGCTGTCGGCGAAGACTCCGGAGGCGTTGCGTGGTCAGGCGCGTCGTCTGGCGGCGCATGTGGAGGCGGCCGACCTGGACCCGGTGGATGTGGGGTCCTCGCTGGTGGTGTCGCGGTCGGTGTTCGAGCACCGTGCGGTGGTGGTCGGCGGCGATCGTGGCGAGCTGGTGGCGGGCTTGGGCGCGGTTGCCTCGGGTGAGCCCGCGGCTGGCGGCGTGGTCGAGGGCGTGGCCGATGTCGTCGGGAAGTCGGTGTGGGTGTTCCCGGGTCAGGGGGCGCAGTGGGTCGGTATGGGCGGGCGGCTGCTTGAGGAGTCGCCGGTCTTCGCGGGTCGGATGGCGGAGTGTGCGGCGGCGTTGGAGCCGTTCGTGGAGTGGTCGCTGCTGGATGTGATCCGGCAGACCGAGGGTGCTCCGGGGCTGGATCGGGTGGATGTGGTCCAGCCGGTGTCGTTCGCGGTGATGGTGTCGCTGGCGGCGGTGTGGGAGTCGCTGGGCGTTCGCCCCGGCGCGGTGGTGGGTCATTCGCAGGGTGAGATCGCGGCTGCGGTGGTGGCGGGTGGTCTGTCGTTGGATGACGGTGCCCGGGTGGTGGCGTTGCGCAGCCGTCTGATCGGGGAGCGGTTGGCCGGGCTTGGCGCGATGGCGTCGGTGGCGTTGCCGGTCGAGCAGGTGCGTGAGCGGCTGTCGTCCTGGGACGGCCGGGTGTCGGTCGCGGCGATCAACGGCCCTCGCTCGGTGGTGGTGGCCGGTGAAGTGCAGGCCGTTGAAGACTTGGCGGAGCGATGGTCGGGTGAGGGGGTGCGGGTTCGCCGTATCGCGGTGGACTATGCGTCGCATTCGGCTCAGGTCGATCTGATCGGTGCGGAACTGGCCCAGGTCCTGACCGGGGTGGTGCCGCAGCCGGCGCGGGTGCCGATGCTGTCGACCGTGACCGGTCAGTGGCTGAAGGGGCCGGAACTCGACGCGGGGTACTGGTGTGACAACCTGCGCAACACGGTGGCCTTCGCCCCGGCGATCGGGGCACTGCTGGAGCAGCGCCACCGCGTGTTCGTCGAGGTGAGCCCGCACCCGGTGCTGACGATCGGCATCGGGGAATGCGTAGACGAGGCCGCGGTGGACGCCGTGATCGCTGGGACTTTGCGCCGAGAAGAGGGCGGGCTGGACCGGGTGCTGGTCTCGGCGGCCGAGCTGTTCGTCCGCGGCGTGGCGGTGGACTGGCGGGCACTGCTGCCGGGCGGTCGCCGGGTCGATCTGCCGACCTACGCCTTCCAGCACCAGCGGTTCTGGCCGAGCGCCCAGCAGAGCGGTGACGCCCGTGTGCTGGGCCTGTCCGCGACCAGGCACCCGCTGCTGGGTGCCGCTGTGAGTCTGGCCGACTCGGACGGCGTGCTGCTGACCGGCCGCCTGTCGGTGAAGTCGCATCCTTGGCTGGCCGATCACCTGGTGGCGGGGATGGTGTTCTTCCCCGGCACCGGATTCCTTGAGCTGGCGGTCCGGGCGGGTGACCAGGTCGGCTGCGATGTGGTCGAGGAGCTGACCCTGGTCGCGCCGCTGGTGCTGGGCGAGAACGACGCGGTCGCGGTCCAGATCGCGGTGGGCGCGCCAGAGGAGACCGGCAGGCGGAGCGTGAACATCTACGCCCGGCCCGCCGACGCGGACGACGAGGTGAAGTGGGTACGGCACGCCACCGGCACGCTGGCCACCGGACCCCGGACGACCACCGCCTCCCCAGCCGTGCCGTTCGATGCGGCGGTGTGGCCGCCGGCCGGCGCGACCGCGATCGAGCTGGACGGCTTCTACCAGCGGATGGCCGAGAGTTCGCTCGTCTACGGCCCGGTGTTCCAGGGGTTGCAGGCGGCCTGGTGGGGCGCGGGCGGCGAGGTGTTCGCCGAGGTCGCACTGCCCGAGCAGGCGCAATCGGACGCGGGTGCGTTCGGGGTGCATCCGGCTTTGCTGGACGCGGCGTTGCACGCGTCGACCTTCGCCGGGCTGGACGTCGCGGCGGGTACGCGGTTGCCGTTCTCCTGGCAGGAGGTGAGCCTGTACGCCACCGGAGCGGCGCTGTTGCGCGTCCGGCTGGCCAAGGTGGGCGAAGACACGGTGTCGCTGAGCGCGGTGGACGCCGCCGGAGAGCCAGTGCTGTCCGTGAGCTCGCTGGTGCTCCGTGCGTTCTCACCTGATCAGGTCGCCGCGGGTGGGGCACCGGCGACGCGGGACGGGCTGTTCCGGTTGGACTGGACTCCGCTGCCGGAGGTCCCCGAAGCCGTTCCGGTGTCGATGGCGGTGGCCGGGTTCGCCGGATCTGAGCCGGACGTGCTGGGTCTTGCGGGGACGTGGGAGTCGGTCGCTCTTCACCGTGATCTGCCGGCGCTGGCCGAGGCGGGTCCGGCGCCGGAAGCGGTGCTGGTCGAGGTCGTCACCGAGCCGATGGCGGACGCGGTGGCGGCGGCGCATGAGGCGACCGCTGAAGTGCTGAGCCTGCTGCAGGGCTGGCTGGCCGAGGAGCGGTTCGGCGATTCGCGGTTGGTGTTCGTGACGCGGAACGCGGTGTCGGCGGGTGAGGGTGAGGCGGTCGCCGATCTGGCGGCCGCGGCGGTGTGGGGTCTTGTCCGCAGTGCGCAGTCGGAGAATCCGGGCCGGTTCGTCCTGGTCGATGTGGATGGTGAGGAGTCCTCGCTCGCGGCTTTGCGCGACGTGCTGCTCGCGGTTCTGTCCTCGGACGAGTCGCAGGCGGTGGTGCGTGCAGGTGAGGCGCGGGTGTCGCGGTTGGCGTCGCTGGTGTCGGGGGCGGGTTTGGTGCCTCCGGCCGGGGTGCCGTGGCGGCTGGGCAGCCAGGCCAAGGGCAGCCTGGACGCGCTGGAACTGCTTCCCTTCCCGAAGGTGGCGGAACCGCTGGGGGCCAGGCAGGTGCGCGTCGCGGTGCACGCCGCGGGAATCAACTTCCGGGACCTGCTGGATGGGTTGAACGCGCTGGGCTGGTTCCAGGACATGGTCAGCCTGATGGGCAGCGAGGCCGCCGGCGTGGTGCTGGAGGCCGGCTCCGAGGTCGAGGACCTGCGCCCGGGCGACCGGGTGATGGGCCTGGCCGAGGGCGCCTTCGGCCCAATGGTCGTCGCCGAGGCCACGGCTCTGGTGAAGATCCCCGGCGGGATCTCCTTCGAGCAGGCGGCGACGATTCCGGTGGCGTTCCTGACGTCCTATTACGGGCTGATGGATCTGGCCGGGTTGCGGCCGGGCGAGACGCTGCTGGTGCACGCGGGTGCCGGAGGCACCGGTATGGCGGCGATTCAGCTGGCTCAGCGGCTGGGGGCGGAGGTGTTCGCCACGGCGAGCCCGGCCAAGTGGGACGTGCTGCGCTCGCTGGGCATCCCGGACGATCACATCGCGTCCTCGCGGACCCTGGAGTTCGAGGAGCGGTTCCGTGACCGGGGGATCGATGTGGTCCTCAACTCGCTGACCGGCGAGTTCATCGACGCTTCCGCGCGGTTGCTGCGCCCGGGCGGCAGGTTCATCGAGCTGGGCAAGCTGGACATCCGCCAGCAGGACCAGTTCCCCGAACTGGTCTATCAGTGGTTCGACGTGACAGATGCCGGACAGGAGCGGTTGCACGAGATCCTGATCGAGCTGGCGGGGTTGTTCGCGGCCGGTGAGCTGCGGCCGTTGCCGGTGACGGCGTGGGATGTGCGACGGGGTCGTGAGGCGTTCCGGTTCATGAGCCAGGCCCGGCACACCGGCAAGATCGTCCTGACCATGCCCCGGCGCTGGAACCCGGAAGGCACCGTGCTGATCACCGGTGGGACCGGCGTTCTGGGTGCGGAACTGGCCCGGCATCTGGTGGCCGAGCACGGCGTACGGCACCTGCTGCTGGTCAGCAGGAGGGGCCTGGAAGCGGCCGGCGCACGCGAGCTGGAGCAGGAACTGACCGCGCGAGGCGCGCAGGTGACCATCGCCGCCTGCGATGTGGCCGACCGGGAAGCGACGGCCGGTCTGCTGGCCGGGATCGGCGCCGAGCATCCGCTGACCGCTGTGATCCATACGGCGGGGGTGCTGGCGGACGGGACCATCACGTCGCTGACGCCGGAGCGGCTGGACGCGGTGCTGCGGCCGAAGGTGGACGCCGCCTGGAACCTGCACGAACTCACCGCAGATCTTGATCTGGCCGACTTCGTCGTGTTCTCCTCACTGGCCGGTGTGATGGGCAACGCCGGTCAGGGCAACTACGCGGCGGCCAACGTGTGGCTGGACGCGCTGATGGCCACCCGCAGGACCCAAGGACTGCCGGGCCTGTCCCTGGCGTGGGGGCTGTGGGCGGAGGCCACCGGGATGACCGGGGGCATGACGCAGGCAGACGTGCAGCGGATGACCACCACGGGGCTACTGCTGATCACGCCCGAGCAGGGGATGGCGTTGTTCGACACGTCACTGGGGTCGGATTCGCCGCTGGTGCTCCCGGTCCCGATGAACCTGCCGGCGATGCCCGCCCAACTGGTCCCGCCGCTGCTGCGCGGGCTCGTGCGGAGCACCCGCCGTACGGCGGCGTCGGCGCCCGCCGACGGAGAAGGGGTGCTGCTGCGGCAGCTGGCCGGTCTGGCGCAGGCCGACCGCGTCCGGTTCGTCGTCGATCTGGTCCGGGCGCAGGCCGCCGCCGTCCTCGGACACTCCGATCCTGCGGCGGTGGACGTCCGGCGGGAGTTCCGCGAGCTGGGCTTCGACTCGCTGACCGCGATCGAGCTGCGCAACCGGCTCAACCTGGCCACCGGCCTGCGCCTGCCTTCCACTCTCGTCTTCGACTACCCCACCCCCGCCGCGCTGGGAGAGCACCTCCTGAGCGAGGTGCTCGGCGCGCACGGCGACGCCATCCTGCCGGTGGCCGCGGTCTCGACCGGGGACGACCCGATCGCCATCGTCTCGATGGCCTGCCGTTATCCCGGCGGGGTGAACTCCCCGGAGGACCTGTGGCAGCTGGTCCTCGGAGGACAGGACGCCATCACGACGATCCCGAGCGACCGCGGCTGGGAGAGCTTCACCGATCTGGGCCTGAAGGGCGGGTTCATCTTCGACGCGCCCCAGTTCGACGCGGAGTTCTTCCGGATCTCGCCGCGTGAGGCGCTGGCGATGGACCCGCAGCAGCGCCTGCTGCTGGAGACCGCCTGGGAGGTCTTCGAGCGGGCCGGCATCGATCCGCACTCGTTGCGGGGCAGCGACACCGGCGTCTACATCGGTGCCGTCGCCTCAAGCTACATGCTCGGCGAGGAGTCTCTCGGTCACATCATGACCGGCCAGCTGGCCAGTGTGGCCTCCGGCCGGATCTCCTACACCTTCGGTCTTGAGGGCCCGGCGGTGACGGTGGACACCGCGTGCTCGTCGTCGCTGGTGACCATCCACCTGGCGGCGCAGGCCATGCGCAACGGGGAGTGCTCACGCGCACTCGCCGGAGGCGTGACGGTGATGGCCACCCTCGCGGCGTTCGCGGAGTTCGACGAGCAGGGCGGGCTGGCGCCGGACGCCCGGTGCAAGGCGTTCTCCGACTCGGCGGACGGCATCGGGTGGTCCGAAGGCGTCGGCCTGGTGATGCTGGAGCGGCTGTCGGAGGCTCAGCGCCACGGGCACCAGGTGCTGGCGATCGTGCGTGGTTCGGCGATCAACCAGGACGGCGCGTCCAACGGCCTGACGGCGCCGAACGGTCCTTCCCAGCGCCGGGTGATCCGTCAGGCGCTGGCCAACGCCGGAGTGTCGCCGTCGGAGGTGGACGCGGTCGAGGCCCACGGTACGGGTACGGTGCTGGGCGACCCGATCGAGGCGCAGGCCCTGCTGGCGACCTACGGCCAGGACCGGTCGGACGACCGCCCGTTGCTGCTGGGCTCGATCAAGTCGAACATCGGCCACGCGCAGGCGGCGGCGGGTGTGGCCAGTGTGATCAAGATGGTCATGGCCATGCGGCACGGCGTGCTGCCCAAGACGCTGCACGTGGACGCGCCGTCCTCGCACGTGGACTGGGACTCCGGCTCGGTGGAAGTGCTGACCGAGCAGCGGGAGTGGCCGGAGACGGGTCGTCCACGGCGGGTGGGCGTGTCGTCGTTCGGGGTCAGCGGCACCAACGCACACATGATCTTGGAAGCGGGGCCGGAAGCACCGCAGGCCGAGCCGGGCGTGACAGACCCCACGCCGATGGCGGGTGCGGTGCCGTGGGTGGTCTCGGGCAAGACCGGCCAGGCGCTGCACGATCAGGCGGGTCGCCTGAGCGCGTACGTGGCGACGCACAGCGATCTGCGTCCGGTGGACACGGCGTTTTCGCTGGTGACGTCACGGTCGGTGTTCGAGCACCGTGCGGTGGTGGTCGGGACCGGCCATGCGGAGTTGCTGGCGGGCCTTGCCGCGGTCGAGGCCGGCGAGTCGGCGACGGGTGTGGTCCGGGGTGTGTCCGATGTGGACGGCCGGATGGTGTGGGTGTTCCCGGGCCAGGGAGCCCAGTGGGTCGGCATGGGCAGGCGTCTCCTTGAGGAGTCGCCGGTCTTCGCGGGTCGGATGGCGGAGTGCGCGGCGGCGTTGGAGCCGTTCGTGGAGTGGTCGCTGCTGGATGTGATCCGCCAGGCCGACGGGCTGGATCGGGTGGATGTGGTCCAGCCGGTGTCGTTCGCGGTGATGGTCTCCTTGGCCGCCGTCTGGGAGTCGCTGGGGGTCCGCCCCGACGCCGTGGTCGGCCACTCTCAGGGCGAGATCGCCGCCGCGGTGGTCGCAGGTGGCCTGTCCCTACAGGACGGCGCCCGGGTGGTGGCGTTGCGCAGCCGCCTGATCGCCGACCGGCTGGCCGGGCTGGGGGCGATGGCGTCGGTGGCGTTGCCGGCCGAGCAGGTGTGGGAGCGGCTGTCGTCCTGGGATGGGCGGGTCTCGGTCGCGGCGGTCAACGGCCCGAATTCGGTGGTGGTGGCCGGTGAGGTGCAAGCCGTCGAGGAGCTGGTGGAGCGTCTGACCGAGGATGGGGTGCGGGTCCGGCGGATCGCGGTGGACTATGCCTCGCATTCGGCTCAGGTCGATCTGATCGGTGAGGAACTGGCGCAAGTCCTGGCGGGGGTGGCTGGGCGTGCGGTGCGGGTGCCGATGCTGTCGACGGTGACCGGCCTGTGGTTGGAGGGGACGGAACTCGACGCGGCGTATTGGTGTGACAACCTGCGCAACATGGTGGCCTTCGCCCCGGCGATCGGCCAGTTGCTGGAGCAGCGGTATCGGGCGTTCGTGGAGGTGAGCCCGCATCCGGTGCTGACGATCGGCATCGGCGAATGCGTGGACGAGGCCGCAGCAGATGCGGTAATCGCCGGGACGCTGCGCCGCGACGAGGGCGGGCTGGACCAGGTGCTGGTCTCGGCCGCTGAGCTGTTCGTCCGCGGCGTGACGGTGGACTGGCAGGCGGTACTGACCGGTGGACGCCAGGTGGACCTGCCCACCTACGCCTTCCAGCACCACCGGTACTGGTCCGCTGGTGTCGGTATGGGCGTGGGGAATGTAGCCGCGGCGGGACTGGCGGCGGTGCGCCATCCGCTGCTGGGCGCCACCATGGGCCTGGCCGATTCCGGCGGGGTCGTGCTGGCCGGGCGGTTGTCGCTGTCGTCGCATCCGTGGCTGGCCGACCACAAGGTGGCCGGGATGGTGTTCTTCCCCGGCACCGGATTCCTTGAGCTGGCGATCCAGGCGGGCGACCAGGTCGGCTGCGACCTGGTCGAGGAACTGACGCTGGCGGCTCCACTGGTTCTCAGCGAGGGCGGCGCGGTCGCGGTGCAGATCGCGGTGGGCGCCCCGGAGGAGACCGGCCGCCGGAGCGTGAGCGTCTTCTCCCGTCCGGCGGAGGCCGGTGACGATGTCCCCTGGGTACGGCATGCCACCGGCACGCTCGCCACCCAAGCTCGGACCGCCGCACCGTTCGACGCGGCGGTGTGGCCGCCGGTCGGCGCGACCGCGATCCCGCTGGACGGCTTCTACGACCTGCTGGCCGACAGCCCGCTCGGCTACGGCGAGGTGTTCCAGGGCCTGCGGGCGGCCTGGCAGGGCGCCGGCGGTGAGGTCTTCGCCGAGGTCGCTTTGCCGGAGCAGGCGCAGCTGGACGCCGGTGCGTTCGGGGTGCATCCGGCGCTGCTGGACGCTGCCCTGCACGCGGTCACCTTCGCCGGGCTGGACACTACGGCGGGTACGCGGCTGCCGTTCTCCTGGCAGGAGGTGAGCCTGTACGCCACCGGAGCGGCACTGCTGCGGGTGCACCTGGCCAAGGTGGGCGACGACGCCGTGTCGGTGAGCGTGGTGGACGCCGATGGGCAGCCGGTGCTGTCGGCACGGTCACTGGTGCTGCGGCCGGTCTCGGCCGACCAGCTCGCCGCCGCCGGCAGTGGCCCGGAGACCGGGCGGGACTCCATGTTCGGGCTGGACTGGATCTCGCTCTCGGAGGCGCCGGTCCCGGCGGCCGACGCGAGTGTGGTCGAGCTGACCGGGGAGCTCGCCTCGCTGGATCCGGCGCTGGACGTGGTCATGGTCACCGTCGGGTCGGCCGACGCCGGGAACGTGGTGGAGTCGACACACGAGCTGGTCGCTCACGTCCTCGGTCTGCTCCAGCAGTGCTTGGCCGATGAGCGGTTCGAGGCTTCGCGGCTGGTGTTCGTCACTCGGGGCGCGGTCGAGGCGCGGGAGGGCGAGGTGGTCGCCGATCTGGCGGCTGCTGCGGTGTGGGGTCTGGTGCGGTCGGCGCAGTGGGAGAACCCGGGCCGGTTCGTGCTGGTCGACACCGATGCGGAACTGTCCTCAGCGTCGCTGGCCGCGGTGCTGGCCTCCGGTGAACCGCAGGCGGCGGTGCGTGAGAGTACGGTGCGGGTCCCGCGCCTGACCCGCATGGCACCGGCGCAGGAGGCGGCGGAACAGCCATGGAATCCGGACGGAACAGTCCTGATCACCGGTGGCACCGGTGGTCTGGGCGGTCATCTGGCCCGGCATCTGGTGGCCGAGCGCGGGGTGCGGCATCTGCTGCTGACCAGTCGCCGGGGTTTGGAGGCTCCGGGTGCGGTGGAGTTGCAGGCCGAGCTGATCGCGCACGGTGTCGAGGTCACGGTCGCGGTGTGTGACATGGCCGACCGGGATCAGGTGGCGGCTCTGCTGGCCGGTGTGGACGAGGAGCATCCGCTGACCGCGGTCATTCACACCGCCGGTGTGCTGGATGACGGCACGATTCCCTCGCTGACACCGGAGCGCCTGGACGCGGTGCTGCGTCCCAAGGTGGACGCCGCCTGGCACCTGCACGAGCTCACCCAGGGCCTGGACCTCGCGGCGTTCATCCTGTACTCCTCGCTGTCGGGTGTCCTGGGTTCGCCCGGTCAGGCCAACTACGCGGCCTCGAACACGTTCTTGGACGCCCTCGCCCAGTCACGCCGGACCGAGGGCTTGGCCGCCCTGTCGCTGGTGTGGGGTCCCTGGACCCAGGACACCGGCTTGACCGGCACGCTGAGCGATGTCGACATGCGGCGGATCACCCGGACGGGCATGCCGCCGCTTTCCGTCGAGCAAGGCATGGCGCTGTTCGATGTCGCCACCGCACTCGGGTCCCTTGGGCACGCGGTGCTGGTTCCCGTCCGGATGGATCTGCCCGCGATGCGTGCTTTCGGCGAGGTCCCCGCGTTGCTGCGAGGTCTCGTCCGGGCCGGTCGGCGGTCGGCGGCGTCCGGTTCGGTGGTGGCGGCGACGTTGCTGAATCGGCTGGCTCCGCTGGGGGCGGCCGAGCGCGCCGAGGCCATGGTGGACCTGGTGCGCACCGAGGCGGCCATGGTGCTCGGGCACGCCTCGCCGGAGACGGTGGAGGTGCGCCGGGAGTTTCGTGAGCTGGGTTTCGACTCGCTCACCGCGGTGGAGTTGCGTAACCGGTTGAACGCCGCGACCGGGTTGCGGCTGCCGTCCACGCTGGTGTTCGACTACCCGACTCCGGTGGCGCTGGCGGAGTTTCTCCTGAACGAGTTGTCCGGCACCACCGCCGATGTGGTGGTGCCCACGGCGATGGCGCCGGTGACGAACGATCCGATCGTGATCGTGGGCATGTCGTGCCGCTTCCCGGGCGAAATCCATTCTCCGGAGGATCTGTGGCGGCTGGTTTCCGAGGGCGGGGACGGGATCGGCGAGTTCCCGACCACACGCGGCTGGGATCTCGGGGCGTTGTACAGCCCGGATCCGGATAACCCGGGCACCAGCTATGTGCTTGAGGGCGGCTTCCTGGAGAGCGCCACGCAGTTCGATCCGGGGTTCTTCGGGATCTCGCCCCATGAGGCGCTGGCGATGGACCCGCAGCAGCGGCTGCTGCTGGAGGCGTCCTGGGAGGCGGTCGAGCGGGCCGGGATCGACCCGGCCTCGCTGAGGGGCAGTCGCACGGGTGTTTTCGCCGGTGTGATGTATCACGACTACGGGATGGCCGCGGAACTCCCGCCGGAGGCGATGGGCTTCATCAGCACCGGTACCGCGGGAAGCGTCGTGACCGGTCGAATCTCGTACACGCTGGGGTTGGAGGGTCCGGCGGTGACGGTGGACACGGCGTGTTCATCGTCGCTGGTGGCGATGCACCTGGCCGCGCAGGCGCTGCGGTCGGGTGAGTGCTCGCTGGCGCTGGCCGGTGGTGTCACGGTGATGGCCACGCCGGGGGTGTTCGTCGGCTTCAGCGCGCAGGGCGGGCTGGCCCCCGACGGCCGGAGTAAGTCTTTCGCCGACGCGGCGGACGGAACCAGCTATTCCGAAGGCGTGGGCATGCTGGTGCTGGAGCGGCTGTCGGACGCCCGCCGCAACGGGCACGAGATCCTCGCCATCGTGCGTGGGTCGGCGGTCAACCAGGACGGCGCGTCGAACGGGCTGACCGCGCCGAATGGTCCTTCGCAGCAGCGGGTGATCCGCCAGGCCCTGGCTGTCGCTGGGCTGTCTCCTGCCGAGGTGGACGCGGTCGAGGCGCACGGTACGGGCACGACCCTGGGTGACCCGATCGAGGCGCAGGCGCTGATGGCGACCTACGGTCAGGATCGGCCGGAGGACCGGCCGCTGCTTCTTGGGTCGATCAAGTCGAACATCGGTCACACGCAGGCCGCTGCCGGCGTGGCCGGTGTGATCAAGATGGTCCTGGCTCTCCGGCATGGCGTGCTGCCCAAGACACTGCACGTCGATACGCCGTCCTCGCATGTGGACTGGGCTTCTGGCGCGGTGGAGCTGCTGACCGAGCGGGTGGAGTGGCAGCGGAACGGTCATCCGCGCCGGGCGGGTGTGTCGTCGTTCGGGATCAGCGGCACCAACGCGCACGTGATCTTGGAGCAGGGGCCGGAGACTCCTGCGGTGGAGCCGGAGGAGCAGGCGCCGGGTGTCGTGCCGTGGGTGCTGTCGGCGAAGACAGGTCAGGCGTTGCGGGCACAGGCCGGGCGTCTCGCGTCCTACCTGAACGGTGAGCCCGCTCTGGGGCTGGCCGACACCGCGTTCTCGCTGGCGACGACACGGTCGGCGTTCGAGCACCGTGCGGTGGTGGTCGGCGAGGATCGTGGTGCCCTGCTGTCGGGCCTGTCGGCGGTCGGCGCCGGTGAGTCGGCGACGGATGTGGTCCGAGGCGTGGCCGACGTCGTCGGGAAGTCGGTGTGGGTGTTCCCGGGTCAGGGAGCCCAGTGGATAGGTATGGGTGCCGCCCTGCTTGAGGAGTCGCCGGTCTTCGCCGGTCGGATGGCCGAGTGCGCGGCGGCGCTGGAACCGTTCGTGGACTGGTCGCTGCTGGACGTGATCCGCCAGGCCGAGGACGCTCCGTCGCTGGATCGGGTGGATGTGGTCCAGCCGGTGTCCTTCGCGGTGATGGTGTCGCTGGCTGCACTCTGGGAGTCACTGGGGGTTCGGCCCCACGCCGTGGTCGGTCACTCTCAGGGCGAGATCGCTGCTGCGGTGGTCGCGGGTGGCCTGTCGTTGCAGGACGGCGCGCGGGTGGTGGCGTTGCGCAGTCGCCTGATCGCCGACCGGCTGGCTGGGCTTGGCGCGATGGCGTCGGTGGCGTTGCCGGTCGAGCAGGTACGTGAGCGGCTGGCCGTCTGGGATGGCCGGGTATCGGTCGCGGCCGTCAACGGCCCTCGCTCGGTGGTGGTGGCCGGTGAACTGCGAGCCGTCGATGAGCTGGTGGAGCGTCTGACCGAGGATGGGGTGCGGGTCCGGCGGATCGCGGTGGACTATGCGTCGCATTCGGCTCAGGTTGATCTGATCGGTGCGGAACTGGTCCAGGTCCTGGCGGAGGTGGCGCCACAGTCGGTGCGGGTGCCGATGCTGTCGACCGTGACCGGCCAGTGGGTGGAAGGGCCGGAACTCGACGCGGCCTACTGGTGTGACAACCTGCGCAAAACGGTCAACTTCGCCCCAGCCGTCGGGGAACTGCTGGAGCAGCGGTACCGGGCGTTCGTGGAGGTGAGCCCGCACCCGGTGCTGACGATCGGCATCGCCGAATGCGTGGACGAGGCCGCGGTGGACGCCGTGATCACTGGGACCTTGCGGCGTGACGAGGGCGGGCTGGACCGGGTGCTGATCTCGGCCGCCGAACTGTTCGTCCGCGGCATCGAGGTGGACTGGAAGAGCGTGCTGCCAGGTGGACGCCGGGTCGAGCTGCCGACCTACGCCTTCCAGCACCAGCGGTACTGGCCCAACGCCCAGCAGAGCGGTGATGTCCGTGTTCTGGGTCTGGACGCGACGAGGCATCCGCTGCTGGGTGCGGTGCTGCCCCGGGCCGATTCCGATGGGGTGGTGCTGACCGGGCGGTTGTCGCTCTCGTCGCATCCGTGGCTGGCCGACCACGTGGTGGCCGGGACGGTGCTGGTGCCGGGCAGCGTGTTCGTGGAGTTCGCCGTCCTGGCGGGTGACCAGGTCGGCTGCGACGTGGTCGAGGAGCTGACGCTGACCACGCCCCTGGTGCTGGTCGAGGGTGACGCGGTCGCGGTGCAGGTGTGGGTCGAGGCGGCGGAGCAGCCGGGCCGTCGCCCGGTGATCGTCTACGCGCGTTCGGCGGACGCGGCCGAGGACGTGCCGTGGGTGCGGCACGCCACCGGTGTGCTGGCCACCGGTGCGGTGGATGCCGAGTCGTTCGATGCGGCGGTGTGGCCTCCGGCCGGCGCGACCGCGATCGAACTGGACGGGTTCTACGCGGAACTGGCGGAGGAGGGGCTGGCGTACGGTCCGGCGTTCCAGGGTCTGCGGGCGGCCTGGCGGGGGTCTGACGGTGAGATCTTCGCCGAGCTGAGCCTGCCGGAGCACGTCGGCGGAGCGGATTCCTTCGGGCTGCACCCGGCCTTGCTGGACGCGGCCTTGCACACGGTGCCGTTCGCCGGGCTGGACGAGGCCGAGCGAGGCCGGTTGCCGTTCTCGTGGGGGACGGTGCGCCTGCACGCGAGTGGGGCGTCGGTGCTCCGCGTGCGGCTGGCCAGGGCCGATGGCGATTCGGTGGCGCTGATGGCCGTGGACAGGTCGGGCGCGCCGGTGGTGTCGGCGCGGCCGGTGGTGCTGCGGCCGATGTCCGATGAGCGGCTCGCCGTCTCCGCTGGCCGTGGGGCCGGGCGGGACGAACTGTTCCGGGTGGACTGGTCCGTGGTCGGCGGTCTGCCGGAAGCCGACCCGGCGCCGGTGCCGGTGCTTGACCTGGACTCGCTGGATCTCTCGTCCCTGGTGGGGTCGGGTGTGGTGCTGACGGAGGTCGCCTCTGACGGTGAGACGGTGGCGGCGGCGCACGCGCTGACCGCGCGCGTTCTCACTTTGCTGCAGGGGTGGCTGGCTGACGACCGGTTCGCTGATTCGCGTCTGGTGGTGGTCACTCGGGGTGCGGTGGCGACGGGCGACGGTGAGACGGTCACCGATCTGCCGGCCGCGGCGGTGTGGGGCCTGGTGCGGTCGGCGCAGTCGGAGAACCCGGGCCGGTTCGTGCTGGCCGATGTCGATGGTGAGCTGTCTGACTCGGTGCTGGCCGGGGTGCTGGCCTGCGGCGAGCCGCAGGTGGCGGTACGCGGGGACGAGGTGCGGGTGGCCCGCTTGGCGCGGGTGGTGCCCGGTTCTGCCCCCGGCGAGGACGGTGTCCGCGCGTGGGATCCAGCGGGCACGGTGTTGATCACCGGTGGGACCGGTGGTCTGGGCGCGCTGTTCGCGCGGCATGTGGTGGCCGAGCGTGGCGTACGGCGTCTGCTGCTGACCAGCCGCCGGGGGCCGGCGGCTCCTGGCGCGCTGGAGCTGCGGGCGGAGCTGATCGCGCATGGCGCCGAGGTCGAGATCGTCGCCTGTGACGCGGCCGACCGTGATCAGGTCGCGGCGTTGCTGGCCGGGATCGACGCGGGTCATCCCCTGACGGCGGTCGTGCACACCGCTGGTGTGCTGGCCGACGGGACGATTCCGTCGTTGACGGCGGAGGGTCTGGACACGGTCCTGCGGCCGAAGGTGGACGCCGCCTGGCACCTGCACGAGCTGACCGAGGGCCTGGATCTGGCCGCGTTCGTGCTGTTCTCCTCTTTCGCCGGGGTGCTGGGCAACGCCGGTCAGGGCAACTACGCGGCGGCGAACGCGTTTCTGGACGCGCTGGCCGAGTCGCGCCGGGCCCGGGGCTTGGCGGGACTGTCGCTGGCCTGGGGCCTGTGGGCGCAGGAGACCGGGCTGACCGGCGGTCTTGGCGCGATCGAGCTGCGCCGGATGGCGCGGGCGGGCATGCCGGCGTTGTCGGCGGAGCAGGGCCTGGCGGCCTTCGAGACGGCCGCCACGACAGTTCACGCGGCGGTGGTGGCGACGCGGCTGCAACTCGCGGTTCTGCGTACGTTCCCCGAGGTGCCGCAGCTGCTGCGGGGCCTCGTCCGGACGGGTCGCCGGTCGGCGGTCTCCGTACCGGTGGACGGCGACGGGGAGCTGCTGCGGCGGCTGGCCGGGTTGGCGAAGGCCGAGCAGGTCCGGGTGCTGGCGGAGCTGGTTCGCGCGCAGGCGGCGGTGGTGCTGGGGCACACGTCGGCGGAGGCGGTCCAGGCGCGGCGGGAGTTCCGTGAGCTGGGCTTCGACTCCCTCACCGCGGTCGAGCTGCGGAACCGGCTGAACATCGCGACCGGGCTGCGGTTGCCGACGACGCTGGTGTTCGACTACCCGACGCCGATCGTGCTGGCGGAGTTTCTGCTGAACGAGTTGTTCGGCGAGGGCGCCGATGTGGTGGTGCCCACGGCGATGGCGCCGGTGACGAACGATCCGATCGTGATCGTGGGGATGAGCTGCCGGTTCCCCGGTGGGGTGGATTCGCCGGAGGGTCTGTGGCGGTTGCTGTCCGAGGGTGCGGACGCGATCTCGCCGGCCCCGGCCGATCGTGGCTGGGACCTGAGCATGCTCTCCGGGACGGACCTGGACATCCAGGGCGGATTCCTAGCGGACGCGGCCGGGTTCGACGCCGGGTTCTTCGGGATCTCGCCGCGTGAGGCGCTGGCGATGGACCCGCAGCAGCGGTTGCTGCTGGAAGGGGTGTGGGAGGCCGTCGAGCGGGCCGGGATCGACCCGGTCTCGCTGAAGGGCAGCTCCACCGGGGTGTTCGTCGGCACCAACGGCCAGGACTATGCGAGTTTGGTGATGAACGCCGCACCCGATGTGCAGGGTCATGCCATGACCGGAATGTCGGCCAGCGTGCTGTCCGGCCGTCTCTCGTACACCCTGGGTCTGGAGGGTCCGGCGGTGACGGTGGACACCGCGTGTTCGTCGTCGCTGGTGGCGATGCACATGGCGGCGCAGGCGCTGCGGGCGGGCGAGTGCGGCCTGGCGCTGGCCGGCGGTGTCACGGTGATGACCACCCCGTTCGGGTTCATGGGGTTCAGCGCACAAGGCGTCCTGTCGCCGGACGGGCGGTGCAAGGCGTTCGCCGACGCCGCCGACGGCACGACCTGGTCTGAGGGCGTGGGTGTGGTGGTGCTGGAGCGGTTGTCTGACGCTCGCCGCAACGGGCACGAGGTGCTGGCGGTGGTGCGTGGTTCGGCGATCAACCAGGACGGCGCGTCCAACGGGTTGACCGCGCCGAATGGTCCTTCGCAGCAGCGGGTGATCCGGCAGGCGCTGGCGGTTTCCGGGTTGTCGCCGTCCGAGGTGGACGCGGTGGAGGCGCACGGCACGGGTACGAAGCTGGGTGACCCGATCGAGGCGCAGGCGCTGCTGGCCACCTACGGCAAGGATCGGCCGGAGGATCGGCCGCTGCTGGTGGGCGCGATCAAGTCCAACTTCGGTCACACGCAGGCGGCCGCGGGTGTCGCCGGTGTGATCAAGATGGTGCTGGCGATGCGCCACGGCATGCTGCCCAAGACGCTGCACGTGGACGAGCCGTCCTCGCACGTGGACTGGACCTCCGGCGCGGTGGAACTGCTGACCGAGTCGGCTGAGTGGCCCCGGAACGGTCACCCGCGCAGGGCCGGTGTCTCCTCGTTCGGGATCAGCGGCACCAACGCGCATGTGATCTTGGAGGAAGGACCGCAGGCCGAGCCGGGTGCGGTGGATCGGGAACCGGTCACCGAGGTGGTTCCGGTGCTGGTGTCGGCCCGTACGGCAGAGGTGCTGCGGGCGCAGGCCGACCGGCTGGCCGCGCATGTGGCGGCCCACGACGAGCCGGCCTTGGCCGATGTGGCGTTCTCGCTCGCGACGACGCGGTCGGCGTTCGAGCATCGTGCGGTGGTGCTGGCGAGTGATCGCGATGGTCTGCTGGCCGGGCTGGGTGCGCTGGCCGAGGACCGGCCGGGTGCGGGTGTGGTGCGCGGCGTGGCCGCGACGGAGCCGAAGCTCGCGGTGTTGTTCACCGGTCAGGGCAGTCAGCGGGTGGGGATGGGCCGGGAGCTGTACGACCGCTTCCCGGTGTTCGCCGAGGCTTTGGACGAGGTGATCGCCGAGCTGGATCCACTGCTCGACGGATCGTTGCGCGATGTGATGTTCACCGAGCCGGAGTCGCTGGACCAGACGGGGTGGGCGCAGCCGGCGTTGTTCGCGCTGGAGACCGCTCTGTTCCGGCTGGTGGAGTCGTGGGGTGTGCGTCCGGATGTGCTGGCGGGGCATTCGATCGGGGAGATCACGGCGGCGCATGTGGCCGGGGTGCTCTCGCTGAGTGATGCGTGTGCGCTGGTGGCGGCCCGGGCGCGGTTGATGCAGGCCCTTCCCGCGGGTGGGGCGATGGTCGCGGTCCAGGCGTCGGAAGACCAGGTCGCCGACCTGCTGGCCGGTCGTGAGGGTGAGGTGTCGATCGCGGCGGTGAACGGTCCTGACTCGCTGGTGCTCTCAGGGGCCGAGCAGCCGGTCCTTGAGGTCGCCGCCACGCTGGGGGAGCGCGGGGTCAAGACGCGACGGTTGCGGGTGTCGCACGCGTTCCACTCGCCGTTGATGGATCCGATGCTGGCGGACTTCCGCACGGTGGCCGGCAGGCTCACCTACCACCTGCCGCGTATCCCGATCGTGTCGACATTGACCGGGGAGGCGGCCACGGCCGAGCAGGTGTGCTCGCCGGACTACTGGGTGGATCAGGTCCGTGGCGCGGTCCGCTTCGCCGCTGGCGTCCGCACGCTGCACGCCCAGGGCGTACGGGCCTATCTGGAGCTGGGCCCTGACGGGGTGCTGGCCGCCATGGCTGCCGGCACCCTCGCGGTGGACGTACACGACGCTGATGTGGCGCTGGTGCCGACGCTGCGTAAGGACAGGGACGAGCACACGGCTGTGCTGACGGCGCTGGCCGAGCTGCACGTGCACGGGGTGGCGGTGGACTGGCAGGCGGTGCTGCCGAGCGGGCGCCGGGTGGACCTGCCGACGTACGCCTTCCAGCATCAGTGGTTCTGGCCCAAGGGGCTGGCGTCTCAGGTGGGGAACGTGGCGGCGGCGGGGCTGGCGACAGCGGGTCATCCGCTGCTGGGTGCGGCGGTGGGCCTGGCCGACTCCGACGGGGTGCTGCTTACCGGCCGCCTGTCGGTGCGGTCGCATCCGTGGCTGGCCGATCACGTGGTGGCCGGGATGATGATCTTCCCGGGCACCGGGTTCCTGGAACTGGCGATCCGGGCGGGTGACCAGGTCGGCTGTGACCTGGTGGAGGAGCTGACCCTGACCGCGCCGCTGGTGCTGAGCGCGGACGACGCGGTCGCGGTGCAGGTGTCGGTGAGCGCGCCCGACGAGTCGGGCCGCCGGAGCGTGAACGTCTACGCCCGCTCGGCGGAAGCCGTCGCCGACACCCCGTGGGTACGGCACGCCACCGGCATGCTCGCGACCGGTTCCGCGGAAGCCGGGTCGTTCGACGCCGGGATCTGGCCGCCACGGGGCGCGACCGCGATTGACCTGGACGGGTTGTACGAGGACCTGGTCGCGGATGGGTTCGGCTACGGCCCGGTGTTCCGGGGGCTGCGGGCGGCCTGGCGCGGATCTGACGGTGAGGTCTTCGCCGAGGTCGCGTTGCCCGAGCAGGCGCAGTCGGAGGCGGCGACGTTCGGTTTGCATCCGGCGCTGCTGGACGCGGCGTTGCACGTGGTGGCCTTCGCCGGGCTTGACGATTCCGAGGGTGGCCTGGTGCCGTTCTCCTGGACCGGGGTGTCCCTGGAGGCCGTGGGAGCGTCGGTGTTGCGGGTCCGGCTGGCCCGCACCGCCGCCGACTCGGTGGAGTTGGTGGCGGTGGACGCGGCGGGCGCGCCGGTGGTGTCGGCGCGGTCGCTGGCGCTGCGTTCGTTCTCGGCGGATCTGCTCGCAACCGCGGCCGGTGGCCAGGCGACGATGGGAGACGGGCTGTTCCGGCTGGAATGGACCGCGCTTTCGGATCTTCCGGCGGCCGATCCGGTGCCGGTGGCGGTGGTCGGCCCCGACACGCTGGGTCTTGCCACGGAGCAGGCCGAGGTTCATCCGGATCTGTCGGCGCTGGCCGAGGCGGATCCGGTGCCGGGTGTGGTGCTGGCCGGGATCGGGACCGATCCGGCTGGGGACGCGGTGGCCTGCGCGCATGAGGTGACCGCTGCGGCGCTGGAACTCTTGCAGGGATGGCTTGCCGACGAGCGGTTGGAGGACTCGCGGCTGGTGTTCGTGACACGCGGCGCGGTCTCGGCTGGCGAGGGCGAGGCGGTCGCCGATCTGGCGGCTGCGGCCGTGTGGGGTCTTGTCCGTAGTGCGCAGTCGGAGAATCCGGGGCGGTTCGTCCTGGTGGATGTCGATGGTGAGCTGCCGGGCTCGGTTCTGGCCGGGGTGCTGGCCAGCGATGAGCCGCAGGTAGCAGTGCGCGCCGGTGGGGTGCGCGTGCCACGGTTGGCGCCGCTGGTGTCGGGGGCAGGGTTGGTGCCTCCGGCAGGGGTGCCGTGGCGGCTGGGCAGCCAGGCCAAGGGCAGCCTGGACGCGCTGGAACTGCTTCCCTTCCCGAGGGCGGCGGAACCGCTGGGAGCCGGACAGGTACGCGTCGCGGTACACGCGACGGGCGTCAACTTCCGGGACCTGCTGGACGGGTTGAACGCGCTGGGCTGGTACCAGGACATGGCCAGTCTGATGGGCAGCGAGGCCGCCGGCGTGGTGCTGGAGGTCGGCCCCGAGGTGGACGACCTGCGCCCGGGAGACCGCGTGATGGGTCTGGCCGAGGGCGCCTTCGGCCCGGTGGTCGTCGCCGCGGCCACGGCCTTGGCGAAGGTGCCCGACGGGGTCTCCTTCGAGCAGGCGGCGACGATTCCGGTGGCGTTCTTGACGTCCTATTACGGGCTGATGGATCTGGCCGGGCTGCGGCCGGGCGAGTCGCTGCTGGTGCACGCAGGCACGGGCGGCGTGGGCATGGCGGCGATCCAGCTGGCCCAGCGCCTGGGCGTTGAGGTGTTCGCCACGGCCAGCCCGGCCAAGTGGGACGTCCTCCGCTCGCTGGGCATCCCCGACGATCACATCGCGTCCTCCCGCACCCTGGAGTTCGAGGAGCGGTTCAGCGGGCGGGGGATCGATGTGGTCCTGAACTCGCTGACCGGCGAGTTCATCGACGCTACCGCGCGGTTGCTGCGCCCGGGTGGCCGGTTCATCGAGATGGGCAAGCTGGACATCCGTGACCAGGAGCAGTTCCCCGGGCTGACCTACCGCTGGTTCGACATGATGGACGCCGGACCTCAGCGACTGCGGGAGATCCTGACCGAGCTGGCAGGGCTGTTCGCAACCGGCGAGCTGCGACCGCTACCCGTCACGGCGTGGGATGTGCGGCGGGGCCGTGAGGCGTTCCGGTTCATGAGCCAGGCCCGCCACACCGGCAAGATCGTGCTGACCATGCCGCGCCGCTGGAACCCGGAAGGCACCGTGCTGATCACCGGTGGCACCGGCGGTCTGGGCGCGGAGGTGGCCCGGCATCTGGTGGCCGAGCACGGCGTACGACACCTGCTGCTGGTCAGCCGAAGAGGTCTGGAAGCGACCGGCGCACGCGAGCTGGAGCAGGAACTGGGCGCGCAGGTGACCATCGCCGCCTGCGATGTGGCCGACCGGGATGCGGTGGCCGGTTTGCTGGCCGGAATCGGCACCGAGCATCCGCTGACCGCGGTGATTCACACCGCGGGTGTGCTGGACGACGGGACCATCGCGTCGCTGACGCCGGAGCGGCTGGAGTCGGTGCTGCGGCCGAAGGTGGACGCCGCCTGGCACCTGCACGAGCTGACCCAGGACCTGGACCTGGCCGACTTCATGGTCTTCTCCTCACTGGCCGGTGTGACGGGCAACGCCGGTCAGGGCAACTACGCGGCGGCCAACGTCTGGCTGGACGCGCTGATGGCCACCCGCCGCGCTCAAGGACTGCCGGGCCTGTCCCTGGCCTGGGGATTGTGGGCGCAGACCAGCGGCATGATCGGGAGTTTGTCGCAGGCCGAGGTCCAGCGGATGACCGCCGCCGGGCTGCCGCCCATCACCACCGAGCAGGGGCTGGCCCTGTTCGACACGGCCATCGGCTCGGATTCGCCGCTGGTGCTCCCGGTCCCGATGAACCTGCCGCCGATGCCCGCCCAGCTGGTCCCGCCGCTGTTCCGCGGGCTGGTACGCGGCACCCGCCGCACGGCGGCGTCGGGGTCGGCGGGTGGCGACGCGGGCGAGGCGCTGTCCCGGCAGCTGGCCGGTATGGCGAAGGCCGAGCAGATCTGGCTGGTGGTGGAGCTGGTGCGGTCGCAGGCGGCGGCGGTGCTCGGGCACGCGTCGGCGGACGCGATTGAGGCGGGGCGGGAGTTCCGCGAGCTGGGCTTCGACTCGCTCACCACGGTCGAGCTGCGTAACCGGCTGAACGCGGTGACGGGGCTGCGGTTGCCGATGACGCTCATCTTCGACTACCCCACCCCCGCCAGCCTCGCCGAGCACATCGTGACGGAGATGGCGCCCGAGGCGGACACCGCAGCAGAGCCGACGGTGCTGGGTGATCTCGACAGGGTCGAGGCCGTTCTCTCCGGCGACGCCCTCGATGAGCTCACTCGCAACGGCATCGCGACCCGGCTGCGTCAACTGCTGGCGATGGTGAGCGAGAGCGACACGGACACTAGTGAAATCGCGGTCGCCGACATGCTCGAATCGGCGAGCACCGAGGAAATCCTGAGTTTCATCGACAACGAGCTGGGCCGCTCGAAAGATCTGTGACCCCGCGTCTGAATTGGAGGGCCACTCTGATGTCCGAAGATCGGAAGCTCGTTGAGTACCTGAAGTGGGTCACCGCCGATCTCCACGAGACCCGTCGACGGCTTGAAGAGTTGGAGTCGCACCGGCACGATCCGATCGCGATCGTGTCGATGGCATGCCGCTTTCCCGGCGGAGTCGGCTCGCCTGAGGACTTCTGGCGGTTACTGATCAACGGTGAGGACGCGATCTCCTCCTTCCCGGTCGATCGGGACTGGGATGTGGAGGGCATTTCGGCCATGGGGGTCGGATGCCAGGGCGGGTTCCTGTCCGATGCGGTGGAGTTCGACGCCGGGTTCTTCGGGATCTCGCCGCGTGAGGCAGTGGGGATGGATCCGCAGCAGCGGGTGCTGCTTGAGACGTCGTGGGAGGCGATCGAGCGGGCCGGGATCGACCGGGTCTCGCTGAAGGGCAGCTCCACCGGCGTGTTCGTGGGCACCAACGGCCAGGACTACATGAGCCTGGTCCTGGAAGGCGGGCAGGGCGACAGCGTCACCGGAACGGTGGCCAGTGTGCTGTCCGGACGCCTGTCCTACACGCTGGGCCTGGAGGGCCCGGCGATGACGGTGGACACGGCCTGTTCCTCGTCGCTGGTGGCGATTCACCTCGCGGCGCAGGCGCTGCGGTCGGGTGAGTGCTCGCTGGCGCTGGCCTGCGGGGTGACCGTGATGGCGTCGCCGCTGGTGTTCCTCGGGTTCAACGCGCAGGGCGCGATGGCGCCCGACGGCCGGTGCAAGGCGTTCGCCGACACCGCGAACGGCACGGGCTGGTCTGAGGGCGTGGGCGTGCTGGTGCTGGAGCGGTTGTCGGACGCCCGCCGCAACGGGCACGAGATCCTCGCCATCGTCCGGGGTTCCGCGGTCAATCAGGATGGCGCGTCCAACGGGTTGACCGCGCCGAACGGTCCTTCGCAGCGGCGGGTGATCCGCAAGGCGCTGGCCGTCGCGGGACTGAGTCCCGCTGACGTGGACGCGGTCGAGGCGCATGGCACCGGGACGACGCTGGGTGACCCGATCGAGGCCCAGGCGCTGCTGGCCACGTACGGCAAGGACCGGCCAGAGGGGCAGCCGCTCCTGCTCGGGGCGGTCAAGTCGAACATCGGTCACACGCAGGCCGCGGCGGGTGTGGCCAGCGTGATCAAGACGATCCTGGCTCTCCGGCATGGGGTGCTGCCCAAGACGCTGCATGTGGACGAGCGATCTTCGCGGGTGGACTGGGACTCGGGCGCGGTCGAACTGCTGACGGAGCCGGTGGAGTGGCCGCAGACGGGCCGTCCGCGCCGGGCGGGTGTGTCGTCGTTCGGGATGAGCGGCACGAATGTGCACATGATCTTGGAGCAGGCGCCGGAGGCGCCGCAGGCCGAGCCGGACGTGGCGGACCCGGCGCCGGTGGCGGGTGTGCTGCCGTGCGTGATCTCGGGCAGATCCGATGAGGCGTTGCGGGCGCAGGCCGGCCGTCTGGCCGAGTATGTGGAGGCGGCGGACGATCTGCGGCTGGTCGATGTGGCGTTCTCGCTGGCCACAATGCGGTCGATGTTCGAGCGCCGCGCGGTGGTGGTCGGGCGTGATCGCGAGGAGTTGCTGGCTGGTCTCGGTCCGCTGAGCACGGACGACGCCGGAGCCTCCCTGCGTGGTGGCGTGATCGCAGTGGGGTCGGCGGCTCGGGTGGTCACGGGTGTGGCCGACGTCGTCGGGAAGTCGGTGTGGGTGTTCCCGGGTCAGGGAGCCCAGTGGGCAGGCATGGGTGCTGCCCTCCTTGAGGAGTCGCCGGTCTTCGCGGGCCGGATGGCGGAGTGCGCGGCGGTGCTGGAGCCGTTCGTGGAGTGGTCACTGCTGGACGTGATCCGCCAGGCCGAGGACGCTCCGTCGCTGGATCGGGTGGATGTGGTCCAGCCGGTGTCGTTCGCGGTGATGGTCTCCTTGGCGGCGGTATGGGAATCGCTGGAAGCCCGTCCCGACGCCGTGGTCGGCCACTCTCAGGGCGAGATCGCGGCCGCGGTGGTCGCGGGTGGCCTGTCGTTGCAGGACGGCGCCCGGGTGGTGGCGTTGCGCAGCCGCCTGATCGCCGACCGGCTGGCGGGGCTCGGGGCGATGGCGTCGGTGGCGTTGCCGGTCGAGCAGGTGCGTGAGCGGCTGTCGTCCTGGGACGGCCGGGTGTCGGTCGCGGCCATCAACGGCCCTCGCTCAGTGGTGGTGGCCGGTGAACTGCACGCCGTCGAGGAGCTGGTGGAGCACCTGACCGAGGACGGGGTGCGGGTCCGCCGGATCGCGGTGGATTACGCCTCGCATTCGGCTCAGGTCGATCTGATCGGTGCGGAACTGGCCCAGGTCCTGACCGGGGTGGTGCCGCAGCAGGTGCGGGTGCCGATGCTGTCGACGGTGACCGGCCGGTGGCTGGAGGGGCCGGAACTCGACGCGGCGTACTGGTGTGACAACCTGCGCAACACGGTCAACTTCGCCCCGGCGATCGGGCAGCTGCTGGAGCAGCGGTATCGGGCGTTTGTCGAGGTGAGCTCGCATCCGGTGCTGACGATCGGCATCGGCGAATGCGTGGATGAAGCCGCGGTGGACGCGGTGATCGCCGGGACGCTGCGCCGGGACGAGGGCGGGCTGGACCGGGTTCTGGTCTCGGCAGCCGAGCTGTTCGTGCGCGGCGTGACGGTGGACTGGCAGGCCGTGCTGACCGGTGGACGCCGGGTGGACCTGCCGACCTACGCCTTTCAGCACCGCCGGTACTGGCTTGAGAGCGCCGGTGCCGGTGCGGGGGACGTGGCGGCGGCGGGTCTGGCCGCGACGGATCATCCGCTGCTTGGTGCCGCGGTCGGGTTGGCCGATTCCGACGGAGTGGTGCTGACCGGGCGTATCTCGCTGCGAACGCAGCCGTGGCTGGCTGATCATACGGTGGCGGGGATGGTGTTCTTCCCGGGCACCGGATTCTTGGAGCTGGCGGTCCGTGCGGGTGACCAGGTCGGATGTGGCCTGGTCGAGGAGCTGACCCTGGCCGCGCCGCTGGTGCTGGGTAAGGATGACGCGGTCGCGGTCCAGGTCGCGGTAGGCGCCCCGGAGGAGACCGGCCGCCGGACCCTGAGTGTCTACTCCCGGCCGGCGCAGGCCGGTGACGAGGCGCAGTGGGTGCGGCACGCCACCGGGACGCTCGCCACGGACGCTCAGGCCGCCGCGCACTTCGATACGGCGGCGTGGCCCCCGGCCGGCGCGACCGCGATCGAGCTGGACGGGCTGTACGAAGAGCTGGCAGCGGGAGGGCTGGGGTACGGCCCGGTGTTCCAGGGCCTGCGGGGGGCCTGGCGTGGCACCGGTGGTGAGGTCTTCGCCGAGGTCGCGTTGCCGGAGCAGGCGCAGTCGGATGCCGGTGCGTTCGGGGTGCATCCCGCGTTGCTGGACGCTGCCCTGCACGCGATCGCGTTCGCCGGGCTGGACACCGCGGCGGGTACGCGGCTGCCCTTCTCCTGGCAGGAGGTGACCCTGTACGCCACCGGAGCGGCACTGCTGCGCGTCCGCCTGGCCAAGGTGGGCGACGACGCCGTGTCGGTGAGCGCGGTGGACGCCGCCGGAGAGCCGGTGCTCTCCGCGCGGTCGCTGGTGTCGCGGCCAGTCTCGGCCGACCAGCTCGCCGCCGCCGGCAGTGGTCCGGGGGCGGAGCGGGAGGCGTTGTTCGGGCTGGAATGGGTGCCGGCTCACGCGCCGGTGTCCGATGCCGGGCTGGATGTGGCTGAGCTCACCGCAGAGGTTCTCGCTGACTTGGCGCTGCTGGAGGTGGTGCCGGATGTGCTGACTCTCCGTGTCAGCTCGTCGGAGACGGCCGGCACCGTGGAGTCGACGCACGAGCTGGTCGCTCAGGTCCTGGGGCTGTTGCGGCGGTGGCTGGCCGATGAGCGGTTCGAGGCTTCGCGGCTGGTGTTCGTCACTCGTGGTGCGGTGGCGGCGGGGGAGGGCGAGGCGGTCGCCGATCTGGCGGCTGCTGCGGTGTGGGGTCTGGTGCGGTCGGCGCAGTGGGAGAACCCGGGCCGGTTCCTGCTGGTCGATGTCGACGGTGAGCTGTCTGCACCGGTACTGGCCGGGGTGCTGGTCTCGGGTGAGCCGCAGGTGGCGGTGCGCGAGGGTGGAGTACGGGTTCCCCGTCTGGCGCGGGTGGCACCCGCGGAAGAGGTCGAGCGGCCGTGGGATCCCAACGGGACGGTGCTGATCACCGGTGGCACCGGTGGTCTGGGCGGTCATCTGGCCCGGCATCTGGTGGCCGAGCGTGGCGTACGGCATCTGCTGCTGACCAGCCGCCGGGGTTTGGCGGCTCCGGGTGCGGTGGAGTTGCAGGCCGAGTTGATCGCGCACGGTGTCGAGGCCACGGTCGCGGCGTGTGACATGGCCGACCGGGATCAGGTGGCGGCTCTGCTGGCCGGCGTGGATGCCGCTCATCCGCTGACCGCGGTCGTTCACACCGCCGGTGTGCTGGATGACGGCACGATTCCCTCGCTGACGCCGGAGCGCCTGGAGTCGGTGCTGCGGCCGAAGGTGGACGCCGCCTGGCACCTGCACGAGCTGACCCAGGGCCTGGACCTCGCGGCGTTCGTACTGTTCTCCTCGCTCGCGGGTGTTATGGGCGCGGCTGGGCAGGCCAACTATGCCGCCGCGAACACGTTCTTGGACGCGCTGGCCGAGTCGCGTCATGCCGAGGGGCTGCCCGCGCTGTCGCTGGTGTGGGGTCCCTGGACTCAGGACACCGGCTTGACCGGCACGCTGAGCGATGTCGACATGCGGCGGATCGCCCGGACGGGCATGCCGCCGCTGTCGGTGGAACAGGGCTTGGCGCTGTTCGACGCGGCCTGCCTGGTGACGCGGCCGGTGGTGATCCCGCTCCGGTTGGAACTGGCGGTGCTGCGCGCCTTCGGCGAGGTCTCTCCGTTGTTCCGGGGGCTGGTGCGGGGCGGTCGGCGGTCGGCGGCGTCCGGTTCGGTGGTGGCGGCGACGTTGCTGAATCGGCTGGCTCCGCTGGGGGCGGCCGAGCGCGCCGAGGTTCTGCTGGATCTGGTGCGCACCGAAGTGGCCATGGTGCTCGGGCACGTCTCGCCGGAGACGGTGGAGGTGCGCCGGGAGTTCCGTGAGCTGGGTTTCGACTCGCTCACCGCGGTGGAGTTGCGTAACCGGTTGAACGCCGCGACCGGGTTGCGGTTGCCGTCCACGCTGGTGTTCGACTATCCGACTCCGGTGGTGCTGGCGGAGTTTCTGCTGAACGAGTTGTCCGGCACCACCGCCGATGTGGTGGTGCCCACGGCGATGGCGCCGGTGACGAGCGATCCGATCGTGATCGTGGGCATGTCGTGCCGCTTTCCGGGCGAGGTCGACTCTCCGGAGGATCTGTGGCGGCTGGTTTGCGAGGGCGGGGACGGGATCGGTGAGTTCCCGACCACACGCGGCTGGGATCTGGGAGCGTTGTACAGCCCGGATCCGGATAACCCGGGCACCAGTTACGTGCGCGACGGTGGCTTCCTGGAGAGCAGCGAGCAGTTCGATCCTGGCTTCTTCGGGATCTCGCCGCGTGAGGCGCTGGCGATGGATCCGCAGCAGCGGCTGCTGCTGGAGGCGTCCTGGGAGGCTTTCGAGCAGGCGGGTATGGACCCGCTCTCTTTGCGGGGCAGCCGGACGGGTGTTTTCGCCGGTGTGATGTATCACGACTACGCGATGACCGCGGAACTCCCGCTGGAGGCGATGGGCTTCATCAGCACGGGTGCCGCGGGAAGCGTCGCGACCGGCCGGATCTCGTACACGCTGGGGTTGGAGGGTCCGGCGGTGACGGTGGACACGGCGTGTTCGTCGTCGCTGGTGGCGATGCACATGGGGGTGCAGGCGCTGCGGTCGGGTGAGTGCGATCTGGCGCTGGCCGGTGGTGTGACGGTGATGGCCTCGCCGGCGGTGTTCATCGGTTTCAGCGCGCAGGGCGGCCTGTCGCCCGATGGCCGGAGCAAGTCTTTCGCTGACGCGGCGGACGGCACCAGCTATTCCGAGGGCGTGGGCATGGTGGTGCTGGAGCGGTTGTCGGACGCTCAGCGCAACGGGCATCAGGTGCTGGCGATCGTGCGTGGGTCGGCGGTCAACCAGGACGGCGCGTCGAACGGGTTGACCGCGCCGAACGGTCCGTCGCAGCAGCGGGTGATCCGCCAGGCCCTGGCTGTCGCTGGGCTATCTCCTGCCGAGGTGGACGCGGTCGAGGCGCACGGTACGGGTACGACGCTGGGTGACCCGATCGAGGCGCAGGCGCTGATGGCGACCTATGGGCAGGATCGGGACGAGGACCGGCCGCTGTTGCTGGGTTCGATCAAGTCGAACATCGGTCACACGCAGGCCGCCGCCGGTGTCGCGGGTGTGATCAAGATGGTCCTGGCCCTCCGGCATGGCGTGCTGCCCAAGACGCTGCATGTCGATGCTCCCTCATCGCATGTGGACTGGTCGGCCGGTGCGGTGGAGCTGCTGACCGAGCCGGCCAGGTGGCCGGAGACCGGCCGTCCGCGCCGGGCGGGTGTGTCGTCGTTCGGGATCAGTGGCACCAACGCGCACGTGATCTTGGAGCAGGGGCCGGAGGCTTCTGTATCGGAGTCGGAGGAACAGGCGCCGGGTGCGGTGCCGTGGGTGATCTCGGCGAAGACTCCGGAGGCGTTGCGTGGTCAGGCCCGTCGTCTGGCGACGCAGGTGGAGGCGGCCGACCTGGACCCGGTGGATGTCGGGTCCTCGCTGGTGGTGTCGCGGTCGGTGTTCGAGCACCGTGCGGTGGTGGTCGGGCGGGATCGTGGCGGGTTGCTGGCGGGTGTGGGTGCGCTGAGCGCAGGTGAGCCGGCGGCTCACGTTGTCTCGGGCGTGGCCGATGTCGCAGGGAAGTCGGCGTGGGTGTTCCCAGGCCAGGGAGCGCAGTGGGCGGGTATGGGCGGGCGGCTGCTTGAGGAGTCGCCGGTCTTCGCGGGTCGGATGGCGGAGTGTGCGGCGGCGTTGGAGCCGTTGGTGGAGTGGTCGCTGCTGGACGTGATCCGGCAGACCGAGGGTGCTCCGTCGCTGGATCGGGTGGATGTGGTCCAGCCGGTGTCGTTCGCGGTGATGGTGTCGCTGGCGGCGGTGTGGGAGTCGCTAGGGGTCCGTCCCGGCGCGGTGGTCGGCCACTCTCAGGGTGAGATCGCGGCTGCGGTGGTCGCGGGTGGTCTGTCGTTGCAGGACGGCGCCCGGATAGTGGCGCTGCGCAGCCGCCTGATCGCCGACCGGCTGGCCGGGCTCGGGGCGATGGCCTCGGTGGCGTTGCCGGTCGAGCAGGTCCGTGAACGGCTGGCCGTCTGGGACAGACGGATCTCGGTCGCGGCGATCAACGGCCCGAATTCGGTGGTGGTGGCCGGTGAGGTCGCGGCCATTGAGGAACTGGTCGAGCGACTGGCCGGGGATGGGGTGCGGGTTCGCCGTATCGCGGTGGATTATGCGTCGCATTCGGCTCAGGTTGATCTGATCGGTGCGGAGCTGGCCCAGGTCCTGGCGGAGGTGGCTCCGCGTCCGGTGCGGGTGCCGATGCTGTCGACGGTGACCGGCCAGTGGGTGGAAGGGCCGGAACTCGACGCGGGGTATTGGTGTGACAACCTGCGCAACACGGTCAACTTCGCCCCGGCCGTCGGGCAGCTGCTGGAGCAGCGCCACCGCGTGTTCGTGGAGGTGAGTCCCCATCCGGTGCTGACGATCGGCATCGGCGAATGCGTGGACGAGGCCGCAGCAGATGCGGTGATCGCGGGGACGCTGCGCCGGGACGAGGGCGGGCTGGACCGGGTGCTGATCTCGGCCGCAGAGCTGTTCGTGCGCGGCGTGACGGTGGACTGGCAGGCCGTACTGCCAGGCGGTCGCCAGGTGGACCTGCCGACCTATGCCTTCCAGCACCAGCGATTCTGGCCGAACACCAGGCAGAGCGGTGACCCTCGCGTGCTGGGCCTGTCCGCGACGGGTCACCCGCTGCTGGGCGCGGCGATTCCGCTGGCCAACTCCGATGGGGTGGTGCTGACCGGGAGGTTGTCGGTGAGCGCCCAGCCGTGGCTCGCCGATCACATGGTGGCGGGTTCTGTGGTGGTGCCGGGCAGCGTGTTCGTGGAGCTGGCGATCAGGGCGGGTGACCAGGTCGGCTGCGACTTGGTGGCGGAGTTGGCGCTGGCCGCGCCGCTGGCCCTCGTCGAACACGAGGCGGTAGTGGTGCAGGTCTCGGTGGACGCACCACAAGAGGGCCGCCGGAGCCTGAGTGTGCACACACGTTCGGCGGACGCGGCCGATGAGGGACAGTGGGTGCTGCGCGCCACCGGCACGCTCGCGACCGGTACTCCGAAAGCCGTGCCGTTCGACGCGGCGGTGTGGCCTCCGGCCGGCGCGACCGCGATCGAGCTGGAGGGGCTGTACGAGGAACTGGCGAAGGAGAGCTTCGCCTACGGTCCGGCGTTCCAGGGCCTGCGGGCAGCCTGGCAGGGTGCTGACGGCGAGGTGTTCGCCGAGCTGAGTCTGCCGGAGCAGGCAGGAGACGCGGCTTCGTTCGGGTTGCACCCGGCGCTGCTGGACGCGGCGTCGCATGCGGCGCCGTTCGCCGGGCTGGACGATGCCGAGGGCGTCCAGGCACCGTCGTCCTGGGGCGAGGTGTGCCTGCACGCGAGCGGCGCGTCGATGCTGCGGGTACGGCTGGCTCGGACAGGGGACGACGCGTTCTCCCTGTTCGCGGTGGATGCGGCCGGGGAGCCGGTGGTGTCGGCCCGGTCGGTGGTGATGCGACCGATGGCCACCGAGCACGTGGCCGGCTCCGACCATCGTGGGGCAGGATGGGACTCGCTGTTCGGGGTGGACTGGTCCGTGGCCGACGGTCTGCCGGAAGCCGACCCGGCGCCGGTGACGGTGCTTGACCTGGACCCGCTGGATCTCTCGTCTCTGCTGGAGTCGGGTCCGGTCCCGGGCGTGGTGCTGACGGAGCTGGTCTCGGATCCGGCGGCCGGGGTGGTGGAGTCGGCGCATGAGCTGACCGCCCGGGTTCTGGATCTGCTGCAACGGTGGCTGGCCGATGAGCGGTTCGCCGATTCGCGGCTGGTGTTCCTCACCCGGGGCGCGGTCGCGGTGCGCGATGGTGACGCGGTCACCGATCTGCCGGCCGCGGCGGCGTGGGGCCTGGTCCGCAGCGCTCAGTCGGAGGACCCTGGCCGGTTCCTGCTGGTCGACGTGGATGATCAGGAGTCTTCGCCGCTCGATGTACTGCCCGGGGTGCTGGCCTCCACCGAGCCGCAGGCGGCGATACGCGAGGGGGAGGTGCTGGTTCCCCGCCTCGCCCGGCTGTCACCGGACGAACACGACGCCCCGGCCTGGAACCCCGAGGGCACCGTGCTGATCACTGGTGGGACCGGTGGTCTGGGCGCGTTGTTCGCGCGGCATGTGGTGGCCGAGCGTGGCGTACGGCATCTGCTGCTGACCAGTCGCCGGGGCTTGGATGCTCCGGGTGCGGTGGAGCTGCAGGCCGAGCTGATCGCGCACGGCGTCGAGGTCACGATCGCGGCGTGCGACATGGCCGACCGGGACGCGGTGGCGGCCCTGCTGGCGCGGGTCCCGGCCGGGCATCCGCTGACCGCGGTGATTCACACCGCCGGTGTGCTGGTCGACGGGACGATCCCGTCGCTGACGCCCGAGCGGCTGGACAGTGTGCTGCGGCCGAAGGTGGACGCGGCCTGGCACCTGCACGAACTCACGCGGAGCAGCGACCTGGCCGGGTTCGTGGTGTTCTCCTCGCTGGCCGGTGTGATGGGCAACGCCGGTCAGGGCAACTACGCGGCGGCCAACGCGTTCCTCGACTCGCTGGTCCAGCTGCGCCGGGCGCAGGGGCTGCCCGGGTCATCGCTGGCCTGGGGCTTGTGGGCGCAGGGGACCGGGATGACCGGGGAGCTCGGGGCGATCAATCTGCAGCGGATGGCGCGGGCGGGCATGCCGGCGCTGTCGGCCGAGCAGGGGCTGGCGGTGTTCGAGGCGGCCACCGCGTCGGCCCGGGCGGCGGTGGTGGCGGCGCGGCTGGATCTGTCGGTGCTGCGCAGGTTCCCTGAGGTGCCGCATCTGATGCGGGGCCTGGTCCGGGCAGGCCGCCGGTCGGCGGTCTCCACCTCGCTGGGCGGGGACGCGGACCTGGTACGGCGGCTGGCGGGACTGGGGGACGCCGAGCGGGTGCGGCTGGTGACGGAGCTGGTGCGGGCTCAGGCGGCGGCGGTGCTCGGGCACGCGTCGGCGGACGCGGTCCAGGCGCGGCGGGAGTTCCGCGAGCTGGGCTTCGACTCCCTCACCGCGGTGGAACTGCGCAACCGGCTCAATGCCGTCACCGGGTTGCGGCTGCCCGCCACCCTCATCTTCGATTGCCCCACCCCCGCGAGCCTCGCTGAATACGTGCTGGCGGAAATCACGCCCGGAGCGAATACCGAGGTGGAGCTGTCACTGCTGGCCGATCTCGACCGGTTCGAAACCGCGTTTTCCGGCAACGCGCTCGACGATCGCGCCCGGAACGGCATCGCGACCCGGCTGCGGCACCTGCTGGCGAAGGTGAGCGAGAGCGGCACGGAAACTAGTGAAACCGCTGTCGCCGGCATGCTCGAATCGGCGAGCACCGAGGAAATCCTCAGTTTCATCGACAACGAACTGGGCCGCTCGAGAGATCTGTGACCCGAGCCCGCGTCTGAATACCGAAGGACCACGCTCATGTCTGAAGACCGGAAGCTCGTCGAGTACCTGAGGTGGGTCACCGCCGATCTGCACGAGACTCGCCGGCGGCTCGAAGAGGTGGAGTCCGGTAGGCATGAGCCGATCGCCATCGTGTCGATGGCGTGCCGCTATCCCGGCGGGGTCGATTCTCCTGAAGATCTGTGGCGGTTGCTGTCCGAGGGTGCGGACGCGATCTCGCCCTTCCCGGCCGATCGGGGCTGGGATGTGGAATTGCTGTCGGCGATGGGCGTCGGGGGCCAGGGCGGGTTCTTGCCTGATGTGGCGGACTTCGACGCCGGGTTCTTCGGGATCTCGCCGCGTGAGGCGCTGGCGATGGATCCGCAGCAGCGGGTGCTGCTGGAGGTGTCGTGGGAGGCGGTCGAGCGGGCCGGGATCGACCCGGGCTCGCTGAAGGGCAGCCAGACCGGCGTGTTCGTGGGCACCAACGGCCAGGACTACGCGAATCTGCTCATGAGCACTCAGGCGGATACGCAGGGCCACGGCCTCACCGGTCTGTCGGCCAGCGTGTTGTCCGGCCGTCTCTCGTACACGCTGGGTCTGGAGGGCCCGGCGGTGACGGTGGACACCGCCTGCTCATCGTCGCTGGTGACGTTGTCCCTTGCGGCGCAGGCGCTGCGCTCGGGTGAGTGCTCGCTGGCACTGGCCGGCGGTATCACGGTGATGACGTCGCCGTTGGCGTTCGTGGGTTTCGAGGGCGGGCTGGCGCCGGACGGTCGCTGCAAGGCGTTCTCCGACTCGGCGGACGGCACCATTTGGTCTGAAGGCGTCGGCGTGCTCGTGCTGGAGCGGCTGTCGGACGCGCGCCGGAACGGGCATCAGGTCCTGGCGGTCGTGCGTGGGTCCGCAGTCAACCAGGATGGCGCGTCGAATGGGTTGACCGCGCCGAATGGTCCTTCGCAGCGGCGGGTGATCCGGCAGGCGCTGCTCAGCGGCGGTTTGTCGCCGTCCGAGGTGGACGCGGTGGAGGCGCACGGCACCGGTACGGCGCTGGGTGATCCGATCGAGGCGCAGGCGCTGCTGGCCACGTACGGCAAGGACCGGCCGGAGGGTCGTCCGCTGTTGCTGGGGGCGATCAAGTCGAACATCGGTCACACGCAGGCGGCCGCGGGTGTCGCCGGTGTGATCAAGATGGTGCTGGCCATGCGGCACGGGGTGCTGCCCAAGACGTTGCATGTGGCTGCGCCGTCTTCGCATGTGGACTGGTCGGCGGGTGCGGTGGAGTTGCTGACCGAGCCGGTGGAGTGGCCGCGGACCGGTCGTCCGCGCCGGGCGGGTGTGTCGTCGTTCGGGATCAGCGGCACCAACGCGCATGTGATCTTGGAGGAGGGGCCGGAGGTTCCGGCCGAACCGGGTGTGGAGGTTCCGGCATCGGGTGTGGTGCCGGTGCTGGTCTCGGCCAGGACGGGTCAGGCGTTGCGGGCGCAGTCCGAGCGGCTGGTCTCGCATGTGCGGGACCGTGGTGAGGTTGCGCTGGCCGATACGGCGTTCGCGCTGGCTGCGTCGCGGTCGGTGTTCGAGCATCGTGCGGTGGTGCTGGCCGGGGACCGTGATGGTCTGCTGGCCGGGCTGGGGGCGCTGGCGGAGGACCGGCCGGGTGCGGGTGTGGTGCGCGGCGTGGCCGCGACGGAGCCGCAACTGGCGGTGTTGTTCACCGGTCAGGGCAGTCAGCGCGCGGGCATGGGCCGGGAGTTGTACGACCGTTTCCCGGTGTTCGCGCAGGCGTTGGATGAGGTGATCGCTGAGCTGGACCCGCTGCTCGACAGGCCGTTGCGCGACGTCATATTCGCCGAGGCGGGGTTGCTGGACCAGACGGGGTGGGCGCAGCCGGCGTTGTTCGCGCTGGAGACGGCGTTGTTCCGGTTGGTGGAGTCGTGGGGTGTGCGGCCGGATGTGCTGGCGGGTCATTCGATCGGGGAGATCACGGCGGCGCATGTGGCCGGGGTGCTGTCGCTGGCGGATGCGTGTGCGCTGGTGGCGGCCCGGGCGCGGTTGATGCAGGCGTTGCCGCCCGGTGGGGCGATGGTCGCGGTGCGGGCGTCGGAGGATCAGATCGCCGATCTGCTGGCCGGGCGTGAAAAGGAGGTGTCGATCGCCGCGGTCAACGGTCCTGCCTCGCTGGTGCTCTCCGGTGTCGAGGAGGCGGTGCTTGAGGTGGCCGCCGCGCTGGAATCCCAGGGGGTCAGGACGCGGCGGTTGCGGGTGTCGCACGCGTTCCACTCGCCGCTGATGGACCCGATGCTGGCGGACTTCCGCACGGTGGCCGGCAGGCTCGCCTACAACCCGCCGCAGATCCCCATCGTCTCCACCCTGACCGGGGAACCGGCCACGACCGAGCGACTGTGCTCGCCGGATTACTGGGTGGATCAGGTCCGTGGCTCGGTCCGCTTCGCCGACGGGATGCGCACCCTTCACGTGCAGGGCGTACGGGCCTATCTGGAGCTGGGCCCCGACGGCGTCCTGACCGCCATGGCCCAGGACACGCTGGCTGACCTGGAATCAGACGTCGCGCTGGTGCCGCTGCTGCGCAGGGACCGGGACGAGCACGAGGCCGCCACCGAGGCGCTGGCTCGTCTGCACGTGTACGGGGTGCCGGTGAACTGGGAGAAGGTGCTCCCGCGCGGCCGCAGGGTCGGCCTGCCCACGTACGCCTTCCAGCGCCAGCGGTTCTGGCCCGAGGCCGCCGCCCCCGCCGACGGCGCCGCCGTGGCCGATCCGGTGGACGCGGAGTTCTGGGCCACCATCGAGCGTGAGGATCTTCAGTCCCTGGCGGCGCGGCTGGATGTGGAGCAGGAGACGCTCGGTGCGGTGTTGCCGGCGTTGACGTCCTGGCGCCGGGCCCAGCGTGAGACGTCCGTCGCGGACTCCTGGCGTTACCGCGTCAGCTGGAAGCCGCTGACCAGCGTCTCGGCCGCTGCCGACCCTGGCAGCTGGCTCGTCGTCGTGCCCGCCGAACTGGCGGGCGACGTCTGGGTGGAGTCCGTGGTCCAGATGTTCGGCGCGGCGGCCGTACGGCTGGATGTGTCCGGCCAGGACCGGGCCGCGCTCGCGGAGCGACTGCGCGAGAGCCTCGATGCGGAACCGGCCGGGGTGGTGTCGCTGCTGGCGCTGCGTGAGACCACGGAGGTCTCCGCGGGTTCGGCGCTGACGGTGACCTTGGTGCAGGCGCTTGGTGATGCCGGTGTCGAGGCGCCGCTGTGGTGTGTCACGAAGGGCGCGGTCTCGATCGGCCGGTCCGACCAGGCGCCGAGCCCGGCTCAGGCGGGCGTGTGGGGCCTTGGCCGGGTGGCCGCGCTGGAGTACTCGCAGCGGTGGGGCGGCCTGATCGACCTTCCCCAGACGCTGGACCAGCGGGTGGTGACCTGGCTGGCGGGCATCCTCACCGCCCCCGATGCCGAGGATCAGGTGGCGATCCGCTCGACCGGCGTGTACGGCCGCAGACTGGCCCATGCTCCCTACCGGGGCACCGACGCCATGCCGCGACCGCACGGCACGGTCTTGATCACCGGTGGCACGGGTGCGCTCGGTGGTCACGTGGCCCGGTGGCTGGCCGCCCAGGGCGCCGAACATCTCTTGCTGACCAGCAGGCGGGGCCTGGCGGCCGACGGCGCAGCCGAGTTGCGCGAGGAGCTGACCGCGCTGGGCGCCCGGGTGAGCATCGTGGCGTGCGACGTGGCCGATGCGGACGACCTCGCGGCCGTGCTGGCCGACGTCCCAGCCGAGTGCCCGCTGACCGGGGTGGTCCATGCCGCCGGTATCAGCCCGGCGAACGGCCTGGACGGGCTTGACGCCGCCGAGCTGGCCGAGGTGATGCGGGCGAAGGTCGTCGGCGCGCTGAACCTCGACGAGTTGCTGGGTGACCTCGAGCTCGACTTCTTCGTGCTGTTCTCCTCGATCGCCGCGGTGTGGGGCAGCGGCGGCCAGGCCGCGTACGCCGCCGCCAACGCCTGTCTCGACGCCCTCGCCGAACAGCGGCGGGCGCGCGCGGCCGTGGCGACCTCGGTCGCGTGGGGCCCCTGGGCCGGGGACGGCATGGCCGCCGGCGCGGCACAGGACTACCTTTCCCGGCGTGGCGTGCGGGTGATGACGCCGGGCGTGGCCGTCACCGCGCTGTGGCGGGCGGTCGCGCACCGCGACGCGGCCGTCGCGGTCGCGGACATCGCCTGGGAGCGGTTCGCCCCGACGTTCACGGCCGTACGGGAGAGCGCTCTGCTCGGCGATCTGCCGGAAGTGCGGAGTCTGGTCGAGGCGGGTCGTGCCATCCGGGAAGGCGAGCAGTCGGCGGCCTCCGCCCTGCGGGCACGACTGCGTGAGCTGGCGGCGGGCGAGCGGTCGCAGGTCCTGCGTGACATGGTCCGCGAGCAGGTCGCCGTGGTGCTGCGGCATTCCGGCGCGGATGCGATCGAGACCGGACGGGCTTTCAAGGACCTGGGGTTCGACTCGCTGACCGCGGTCGAGCTCCGCAACGCGCTCCAGGCCGCGACCGGTTTGAACCTGCCGGCCACGATGGTCTTCGACTACCCGACGCCGGCCGTACTGGCGGACCACCTGCTGGCGGAGCTGCTGGGCGGGCAGGCACAGGTGGCGGCGCCGTCGGCGGTGGTGCCGGTGGCGGACGATCCGATCGTGATCGTGTCGATGGCCTGCCGCTATCCGGGGGGAGTGAACTCTCCGGAGGATCTGTGGCGGCTGGTCGCCGAAGGCCGGGACGCCATCTCCCCGGTGCCCCGGGACCGGGGCTGGCAGGCACAAGGCGAGCTGGACTTCCAGGGCGGTTTCCTCGCTGACGCGACCGAATTCGATCCGGGGTTCTTCGGGATTTCGCCGCGTGAGGCGCTGGCGATGGATCCGCAGCAGCGGCTCCTGCTGGAGGCGTCCTGGGAGGCGATCGAGCGGGCGGGGATCGACCCGGTCTCGTTGCGCGGCAGCCGTACCGGTGTGTACGCCGGGCTGATCCACCACGACTACGTGATGAGCCTCGGCCTCCAGCCGGAGGTGATGGCCTTCGCCAGCACCGGTACCGCGGGAAGCGTCGTGACCGGTCGGATCTCGTACACGCTGGGTCTTGAGGGCCCGGCGGTGACGGTGGACACCTCGTGTTCTTCGTCGCTGGTGGCGATGCACCTCGCGGCGCAGGCGCTGCGCTCGGGTGAGTGCTCGCTGGCGCTGGCCGGTGGTGTGACCGTGATGGCCACCCCGGGGGTGTTCATCGGCTTCAGCGCGCAGGGTGGGCTGTCGGCGACCGGCCGGTGCAAGGCGTTCGCCGACAGCGCCGACGGCACGACCTGGTCCGAGGGCGTGGGTGTGGTGGTGCTGGAGCGGTTGTCGGACGCTCGGCGCAACGGGCATCAGGTCCTGGCGATCATGCGCGGTTCGGCGATCAATCAGGACGGCGCGTCGAACGGACTGACCGCGCCGAACGGTCCTTCGCAGCAGCGGGTGATCCGGCAGGCGCTGGCCGGTGCCGGTTTGTCGGCGGCCGAGGTGGACGCGGTGGAGGCGCACGGCACGGGAACCACGCTGGGTGATCCGATCGAGGCGCAGGCGCTGCTGGCCACGTACGGCAAGGACCGGCCGGAGGGTCGTCCGCTGTTGCTGGGGGCGATCAAGTCGAACATCGGTCACACCCAGGCGGCCGCGGGTGTCGCCGGTGTGATCAAGATGGTGCTGGCCATGCGCCATGGGCTGCTGCCCAAGACGCTGCATGTCGATACTCCGTCCTCGCATGTGGACTGGTCGGCGGGTGCGGTGGAGCTGCTGACCGAGCCGGCGGAGTGGCCGCGGACCGGTCGTCCGCGCCGGGCGGGTGTGTCGTCGTTCGGGATCAGCGGCACCAACGCGCATGTGATCTTGGAGGAAGGGCCGGAGGTTCCGGCCGAACCGGGCGCGGAGGTTCCGGCATCGGGTGTGGTGCCGGTGCTGGTCTCGGCCAGGACGGGTCAGGCGTTGCGGGCGCAGGCCGAGCGGCTGGCCTCGCATGTGGATGGCCGTCGTGAGGTGGCGCTGGCCGATACGGCGATCTCGCTGGCTGCGTCGCGGTCGGTGTTCGAGCATCGCGCGGTGGTGCTGGCCGCCGATCACGATGGTGCGCTTGCGGGGCTGGGCGCGCTGGCGGAGGACCTGCCGGGTGCGGGTGTGGTGCGCGGGGTGGCCGGTGCGGAGCCCCGGCTCGCGTTCCTGTTCACTGGCCAGGGGAGTCAGCGGGCGGGGATGGGCCGGGAGCTGTACGACCGGTTCCCGGTGTTCGCCCAGGCGCTGGATGCGGTGATCGCGGAGCTGGACCCCCTGCTCGACGGGCCGTTGCGCGACGTCTTGTTCGCCGAGGCGGAGTTGCTGGATCAGACGGGGTGGGCGCAGCCGGCGCTGTTCGCGCTGGAGACCGCCCTGTTCCGGCTGGTGGAGTCGTGGGGTGTGCGGCCGGATGTGCTGGCCGGTCATTCGATCGGGGAGATCACGGCGGCGCACGTGGCCGGGGTGTTGTCGCTGAGCGATGCGTGTGCGCTGGTGGCGGCCCGGGCGCGGTTGATGCAGGCGCTCCCCGCGGGTGGGGCGATGGTGGCGGTGCAGGCTTCCGAGGAGGAGGTCGCCGAGTTGCTGGCCGGACGTGAGAACGAGGTGTCGATCGCCGCCGTCAATTCTCCGGTATCGGTGGTGATCTCCGGAATGGAGGAGCCGGTCCTTGAGTTGACGGCCGTGTTGGCGGAGCGCGGGGCGCGGACGAAGCGGTTGCGGGTGTCGCACGCGTTCCATTCGCCGCTGATGGACCCGATGCTGGCGGACTTCCGCACGCTGGCGAACAGGCTCCCCTACAACCCACCGCGGATCCCCATCGTGTCCACCCTGACCGGAGAAGCAGCGACGCCCGAGCAACTGTGTTCGCCGGACTACTGGGTGAAGCAGGTGCGTGAAGCGGTCCGGTTCTCCGACGGGATTCGTGCCCTGCGCGCTCAGGGTGTGCGGGCCTATCTGGAGCTGGGCCCCGACGGCGTCCTGACCGCCATGGCCAGGGAAAGCCTTGCCACGATCGCCGGCTCGGACGCGCCGGTCTCGGTGCAGGTGCCGGTGATGCGTAAGGACCGGGACGAACACACTGCGGCGATGACGGCGCTGGCCGAGTTGCACGTGCACGGGGTGCCGGTCGACTGGCGGGCGGTGCTGCCGGGCGGGCACCGGGTCGATCTGCCGACCTATGCCTTCCAGCACCAGAGGTACTGGCCTGAGAACGCCGACTCCGGTATGGGCGACGTGGCGGCGCTGGGGCGGGCCGCGACGTACCATCCGCTGCTCGGTGCGGCGACACCCGAGGCCGACCCGGTAGGGGAGCGGTTGCGCGGGCTTGGCGAAGCCCAGCAGGACGAGGTGCTGGAGGAACTGGTGCGGCGTCATGCGGCTGCCGTTCTCGGCCACAGCGACTCGTCGGCCGTCGATCTCGAACGTGATTTTTTCGAGCTGGGCCTCGACTCGTTCACCGCGACCGAATTGCGTAACTCCCTGGTCAAGGCGATTGGTTGGGAATTCCCGCTGATGGCGGTGTTCGAGAACACCAATTCCGCTGGTCTCGGCCGTTGGCTGCGGCATGAGTTCGGCACCCGGATGAATGCCGGCCAGGCGACTGCGGTGGCCCAGGTGGACGACACCGTGGCGGAGTTGTTCCGCGGCGCCTTCCGTTCCGGCAAAGCGCAGGAGGCGTTGGGACTGCTGTATGCCGTGGCGCGGACCCGGCCCATGTACGACGCACCCGTCGACCTGCGGGAGATCCCTCGACCGGTGACGCTGGCCAATGGCGCGGCTCGGCCGCGCTTGATCTGCGTGAGTTCTTCCACGGTGACCGGCGGCGTTCATCAGTATGCGCGGTTCGCCGCGCACTTCCGGGGGGAAAGACACGTCTCGGCGCTTCCCCTGCTGGGCTACGCCGTCGGTGAGGGCCTGCCCGCCACGATGGACATCGCCCTCGGGAGCATCGCGGAAAGCATCGCGCAGGCCAGTGCGGGGGAACCGTTCGTGCTCGTCGGTCATTCGGCCGGCGGCATTCTCGCTTACGGCGCGGCGAGTGTCCTGGAGAAGTCGGGGATCTCCCCGGCGGGGGTGGTGATGCTGGACTCCTTCCATTCCCCGGCAGGTGGCGATTCGCAGCTGCTGTCCGAGCAGATGCTGCAGTACATCCTGCAGATGGAGACGGTTTTCGGCGAGTTCAACAGCGCGCGACTTTCCGCCATGGCGCACTGGGCGGCCATTATGCACGACGTCGAACTGGCGGACGTGAGCGCGCCCGTGCTGTTCGTGCAGTGCACGGAGCCGTTCGCTGACGTCGAACCTGAATCGGATTACTGGCGGGCGACGCCGTTCGACCCGTCGCATGCCGTACGGACGATCGACGCGAACCACTTCTCGATGCTCGCCGACAAGGCGGAGGACACGGCCCGCCTGATCGACGGCTGGTTCCGCCTGGAACACTGAGGGAGTTCTCAGACCAATGGATCGTCCAACTCAGTCCAGTAGAGAACAGGCGGATCGCCGGCCGGTGGATGGCGGTGCGGCGGGTCTCGAACTGTCCACGTTGCGGCTTGAGCAGTCGGGCCGGGTGCTGACGGCGCGGGTGGACGACCCGCCCTTCAACTACCTGACCACCACGATGCAGCGGGACTTCATCCGGCTCGTCGAGGCGGTGGAGCACGACGATTCGGTGGGCGCGGTCGTCGTCACCGGTGCGCGGCCCGGCCGGTTCATCACGCACGCCGACATCGCCCGCATCTCTGAGCACTCCGATGGCGTGCCGGAGATCTCCCATGCGGTCGCCCAGAACCTGTTCCGGAGTGTGCGGGCCATGACGGGCTGGGCGGGTGAACGTCTGATCGCGCGTTCCTCGCTGAGCGGACTGCTCTCGATAACCCAGTTTCATCACATGGCGCTGCGACTGATGTACTCCCCGGCGGTGTGGATCGCCGCGGTGAACGGGCCGTGCGGCGGCGGTGGCCTGGAAATGTCGGTCTTCTTCGACCTGCGCGTGTCGGCCGATCGTGATGCCGGCTTCGGCCTGCCCGAACTGTCGGTGGGGTTGAACACCGCCCTGGGCGGGCAACGGCTCGCCCAGCTCGTCGGGCCGTCCCGAGCCTTGGAGATGATGCTCGAAGCGCGTTTCTATTCACCGCAGGAGGCCCTGGAGTTGGGTCTGGTGAACCGGGTGGTGCCGGCCGAGGACCTGCTGGACACGGTCCAGCGGATGGCGGAGCGCTACGCCAGCCGGCCGCGGAAGGTGGTGGCCCGGCAGAAGCGGATCTTCAACGACGCCCAGTCCATCTCGGCTCGGGCCAGTCTTAACCAAGAGGCCACCGCCGCATTGATGAACTTCACGTCACCGACCACCCAGGCCGCCATGCGGCGCTGGGTGCAGATGCAGGAGGGCACCGACGGCGATTCGGTGTTCCTGACCCAGCCCGAACCATGGATCGAGGGCACCGCGCTCGACATGAACGTCACGGTACGGGGACCGGAGCCGTCGTGATCGGCGCCTTTCCCCGCTGAGGTGACCAGTCGGCCGGTCGGTGCTGTCGCATCGGCCGGCCCGAGGTCAGAGGATCTCGCGATTGAAGGTCCGGGTGCCCCACCAGAGTGACATCACGGTTATCGCCACGAGTATGCCGCCGCCGATGACTACCGGCTCAAACGCGTAGTTAGCGGTGAAGGTCGCCCTGGTGAGATCGGCGATCCAGGTCAGCGGATTGCACCGCGACAGGATATAGAGCCATTGGGGTGCCAGGTCGGGTGTTATGGGCATCAGAATGCCCGACAGGAGTGTCAGCGGCAGCAGACCCGTGCTGATGATCGCGGTGAAGATCGGTTCGCTCTTCGCCAACAGTGCCAGGGTGATCGAGCATGCCGTGAGCGTGAAGGTGAGCAGGGCCCCGACGCCCAGGGTCAGCAGTGTGCCGATGAGCGTTAAGGGGAGATCGAAGAGTATCCAGGCCAGCAGGAACACCATAATGCTCTGGATCACTGTCTGGAGCACGGTCATCATGGCGTAGCCGAGCAGGAGCGCCGTGCGGCTGGCCGGAGTGACCCGCATGCGCTCGAGCACTCCGTTGCTCAGGTCCCCCAGGAGTTTGTATCCGGTGAACGCGCTGTTCATGAGCACCAGATAGATCGTGAGGGCGGGTGTCATGACCATCCAGGCGCCCCCGGGAGGGGAGCCTGGCGTCTCCTTCATGAGTCCGACCATCAGCGGGGTGAAGAGCACCAGCCAGGTCAGGGGTTGGGCGATCGAAAGCGCCATGGGTGCCCAGGACCGACGCGTCAGGATCAGCTCGCCCCGGAAGATCAGCGCTGCGTCGCGAAACATGGGTCACATCCTGTCGGGGGTTGACGTCTCGGTGTTGGGCTGCTCACGGATGCTCCGACCCGTCAGAAGGAGGAATATGTCGTCAAGGGTCGGCTGTACGACCTGGATCGAGAGAGTGGGGATGCTCGCCAAATCCATGGCGCGGATCAGATCGGGAATCACGGCGTCTCCCCTCGGCACCTGAAACCGCACGGTGTCTCCTATGACCGAGGGTTTGCTCGCATGGGGGAGACGCTCCGCGATGGCGGCCGCGGCCTGGACCAGGTCCATCGGCACCGTGATCTCGACCCGGTGCCCGGCCACTTTCGCCTTGAGGGCCTCGGGAGTACCTTCCGCGATGATCTGCCCGTGGTCGATGATGAGCACCTGGTCGGAGAAGGCATCGGCCTCCTCCAGGTAGTGGGTCGTGACGAACACGGTGGTGCCCAGCTCGGTGCGCAACATGTGCACGCGCTTCCACAGGGCCGCCCTGCTCTGCGGGTCCAGCCCGGCTGTCGGCTCGTCGAGGAACACGACAAGCGGCGAGTGAACCAGCCCGAGAGCGACGTCCAGACGGCGGCGCTGCCCACCTGACAGTGTTTTGACCAGCCGATTCTCCAGACCGTTCAGCTCAAGCTGCTCCACCACCTCCCCGCCGCGGCGCCGCGCTTTGGCCCTCGACAGGCCGTACAGCTGGCCTTGCGTCTCGAGCTCCTCGCGAACCGTGTGCTCGCCGCAGGTACCACCGCCCTGCGCGACGTAACCGATGCGTCTGCGTACACCCGTCGGATCGGCCAGCAGATCGTGGCCGGCGACGGTGGCGGTGCCGGCGGTCGGCCGGAGTAGCGTCGTGAGCATGCGAAAGGACGTGGTCTTACCCGCTCCGTTGGGGCCCAGCAAAGTGACGCCCATACCCGGCGACACGTCGATGTCGACACCCTTGACCGCGTCGATCCGCCGACCGTCCACGTGGAAACTGCGTGCCAGCCCATGGGTCGTGATCATGGAAACCCCTCTTGCCGCACATTGTCAGCAGGACAGTAGACGTAGAAAAACCGGGAAATCATCGGAGTTTTCTAGTGCGCGGAGAAGTAGTAATTTTGCGAGTCGTTGCCGGGGTTCACTGGTCTGAGCGGAATTCGGCGCGATGAAGGGACCAACAGATCGTGAGTACCGCAGACGACGTCAGCACCGCATGGATCCGTCGCTACCACCCGGCGGCGCGGGCGGGCAGGCGTCTGGTGTGCTTCCCTCATGCGGGCGGATCAGCCAGCTTCTTCCTGCCGACCTCGGCCAAATTCTCACCGGACACCGATGTGGTGGCCATCCAGTACCCCGGGCGGCAGGATCGGCTGCGGGAGCCGTGCATCACGGACATCGGCCTGCTGGCGGATCGAATCGTCGACGAGCTGATCGCGCTGTCGGAGAAGCCGACGGTCTTCTTCGGCCACAGCATGGGGTCGGTGATCGGCTTCGAGGTGGCCTCCCGGCTTGAGCGGAAGGGCGTCAACGCGCCGCACACGTTGATCGCCTCGGGACGCCGCGGGCCGTCCACCCAGCGGGACGAGTCGGTCCACCGGCGCGACGACGACGGCATCATCGCCGAGATCAAGCTGCTGAACGGTACGGACGCCGGAGTGCTCGGCGACGAGGAGATCCTCCGAATGTCGCTGCCCGCGCTTCGGGGCGACCATCGGGCGATCGAGACCTACCGCGGAGATCCGGAGCAACGCCTGCGTGGCTCGATCATCGCGCTGACCGGAGACGCCGACCCGAAGACGACGGTCGAGGAGGCGGAGGCCTGGCGTCGGCACACCGAAGGGCACTTCCGCATCAGGGTGTTCGCTGGCGGGCACTTCTTCCTCACCCGGCATCAGCAGGCGGTGAACGAAGAGATCGCTCAGGCACTCGGGGCGTAACGAGCGACCAGTCCTGCCGCCGGCGGCCGCGTGACGCGTCGAAGCGCCCGGCGGCGACTGTTTCCCGGATTCGGGCGCGGTCACGGACATCGCCTGCCACCAGGCCGAGGTCGGCGTGCCGCGCCGCGTCCGTCACATCACCTGATGGACAGCTCCGGGAACGGCACGACGAACGCGCCGCCGGATGCCGTGAACGCCGCAGACCGGGCGCGGATGCTGGACTCGAAGTTCCAGGCGAACAGCACACAGTAGTCGGCCGCGTCCGCGGTCAACCGCTCGGAGCTCACGATGGGGATACCGTCGCCCGGCGTGAACTTGCCCACCTTGCGCGGGTTGTCGTCGACGATCCACGCGATCTGACCGCCCACTCCGGCCTGGGAGAGCAGGGTGACGGCCCGCGCCGACGCGCCGTACCCGCAGATCCGCCCGCCGACTTTCGACAGACCGGCCAGCACGTCGTTGAGGGTCGTGCAGACCCGGTTGACGCGGTCCGCGAAGCCGTCGAGAAAACTGCCGTCGGGCACGCCCGCGTCGGCCTCGGCCCGCAAGATCCGGTCGAATTCGGCCGTCGAGGGGCGGGCTTCGTCATCGCGGCCTATCCAGCAGCGCAAGGAGCCTCCCTGGGCCGGGATGAGCTCAGCGTCGAACACCGCGAGGCCGTTCGCCGCGGCCGCCTGTGCCAGCACATGCAGGGAGAAGTACGAAAGGTGTTCGTGGTAGACGAACTCGAAGATACCGTGCTGGACCATCGGCAGGACGTGCGCGACCTCGATGACGGCGCGGCCGCCCGGCTTGAGGAGCAGGCGGATCGCGCGGAGGACTCCGTTCACGTCGTTGACGTGGGCGAGCACATTGCTGCCCAGCACCGCGTCAACGGGCCCGATCTCACTCAATATCTTCTCGACCGTCTCCACGCCGAAATGCGTGGCCAGCGTCGGCACTCCCCGCTCCTGCGCGTAGGTCCCCAGCTCGACTGCCGGGTCGACACCGAGCACCGTCATGCCGCGCTCGGCGAAGAAGCTCAGTTGCGTGCCGTCGTTCGAGCCGATTTCGAGCACCTTCGCCCCGGCGTCCAGCCCCAGTCGATCCGTGACCCCGGCGGCCAGCGCACGGCAGTGTTCGACGAGGGCGGGAGCGGCGCCCGTGGCGTACCGGTAGTCGGCGAACAGGACCGATCGGGGCACCACGTCCACCAGCTGGACCAGGCCGCACCTGGCGCAGCGCACGAGGTCCAACGGGTACCGTTCCTGAGCTCGGGCCGCCTCGGCTGTGGACGCGATGGCGTTGGCGGGCGGAGTCGGGGTGAGCGAGACCACCCCTTCCAGACTGTCGGTCCCGCACACCAAGCACCGGCTGGTGGTGTCCATCAGCGTTCTCTCCCTCCGCCCATCGTGTCCGGCCGCCGTGGCCACCGCGCTCGATCTGGCGGAAGACATTTCGGCAGCTCACGACAAGCCCTTGAGTAACCGGCGGTCGGAGCTTACGTCCGCGAACACTAAGGGAAATACCTGATCGGGCTGAGGCACAATCGCGGGAACGAACCCCCTCGATCTGGGGGAGCCACATTCGCCGACACCGTGTTTCCGTCCTGAGTTGTCCGCCAGGGGCGAGGCAGGTAACGCGGATGAAGGAGTATCACATGCGAATCCTGGTTACTGGCGGAGCTGGGTTCATCGGATCCCATTTCGTACGGTCGATGTTGGACGGTCGGTACCCCGGCCACGAGGACACCCGGATCACCGTTCTGGACAAATTGACCTATGCCGGCCGGAGGGACAACCTGCCCGAGGCACATCTGAAGTTGACCTTCGTGCACGGCGACGTCTGCGACCGGCAGCTGCTGGCTGATCTCCTGCCCGGACACGACGGAGTCGTACATTTCGCCGCCGAGTCGCACGTCGACAGGGCGGGGGACGACGCGGAACCGTTCGTGTGGGCCAACGTGATGGGAACCCACCGCCTGCTCGAACAGTGCAGGACGAGTGGAATTCAGCGCGTCGTGCACGTGTCCACCGACGAGGTGTACGGGTCGATCGAGGACGGATCATGGACGGAACAGTTTCCGGTCGAGCCCAACAACATCTACTCGGCGTCGAAGGCGGCCAGCGATTGCCTCGCCCGAGCGCACTGGCGCCTGCACGGCCTGGACTTGTCGATCACCCGATGCTCCAACAACTATGGACCCCGTCAGCATCCTGAGAAGATCATCCCCGGCTTCGTCACCCGCCTGCTCCAGGGGCGTGACCTCCCACTGCACGGCGATGGCAGCGCCATCCGCGAATGGCTGCACGTCGACGACCACTGCCGCGCCGTTTCCCTGGTCTTTGACAAGGGCCGCGCCGGCGAGATCTACAACATCGGCGGCGGAACGGAGCTCACCAACCGTGAGCTGACCGGCCTGCTGCTCGAACTGGCCGGGGCCGGCTGGGACCGCGTCCGCAATGTGCCAGACCGGCCGGCTCAGGACCCCCGGTACTCGCTCGACCACAGGAAGATCACCGAGGAGATCGGGTTCGAACCCGTGATCGATTTCAAGGAAGGTCTTGAGGACGTCTTCACCTGGTACCAGGAGAACCGATCCTGGTGGGAATCCATTGACGTGTAGTGGTGGGACCAGGGCGCTGGCCCGCTTTCTGGGCCAGCGCCACTTCTATTAACCAGAAACCCGTCCCATAGACAGCCGCATAGCCGCCGACCAGGGGACTCGCCGCCGCGGCTGTCCAGATCACGACTTTCTAATTAATACCTGGCCGCGAATACCTCCTCGATCGCGCGAACCGCCACACCCGTCCCGTCTTCTTCGCGGACCGCGGCGCCGAGCGCCCGAGCGCGGTCGGCCATACCGCTGTCGGTGAGCAGGCGATCGATCGTGCCCCGCAACCAGCGGGCGTTGAGAGCGTGGTGGTTACGAGACGGAGGTCCGACTCCGAGCTGTGCGATCCTCCTGCCCCAGTGGAGCTGATCACCTTGAAGCCACACAGCCGCCTGCGGGATACCAGCCCGGAAGGCCGCCGCGGCCGTGCCGGGCCCGCCGTGATGGACGACGCACGCGGCGCGGGCGTAGAGCCACCCGTGTGGGACGAAGTCCGCCAGGAATATGTTGGGCGGCAGCTCCTCGGCGCCGAGCTTCGCCCAGCCGGATTGCAGGACGACGCGACGGCCCAGGCCGCGAACCGCCTGGAGTAGCTGCTCGGTGACCGCGTCGGAGTCGAACCCGTTGTTGGAGCCGAAGCCGATCACGACCGGCGGCTCGTCGGCTACGAACGCCGCGAGGTCGTCTGGGGGCACGTACTCCGGTTCGTCGAGGAACCAGTATCCCGTGGTGCGGTAGGTGGGGCCGAAGAGCGGATCGCGCGGGAGGGTGTGCGGGCTGGTGGCGATGAGGTTGAGCCGGGGCGAATGGCTCGCGTCGAAGATGATGTCGCGCCAGGGCGGCAGGCCGGCCGTGGTGACGACAGGGTTGAGCGACTTGTCGGTCGCGCGTCTGACCGCCAAGCCGGTGATCGACCAGGCGAGGGCGTTACCGATGGTTCCGAAATCGATATTGGTCGGGCCGTACCCGCGCGCTCGGCGCAGCGGCCAGGCGTGGTGCACGCTCACGTGGGGCGTGCCGACCGCGCGCGCCGCGGCGACCGCGGCGACGGCCAGCGGCGGATGGATGACGACGTCGGCCTCACCTGCCAGCGCCATCAGCTCCGGCACCGCGGCACGCTGTTCCCGCGCCAGCACCTCAACCGTGATCGTCAGTTGCCGCAGCTTGTCCTTCGTGCCGGCCAGGCGGGTGTAGTACTCCTCGACTTCCGCCTCGTCCACAGTCGGCCGGCCGGAGAAAGGCACGCCGACGGCTTCGGCGTGCGCCGCGTAACTGTCGGAGGCCGAGAACATGACGTCGTGGCCCTCCGCGAGCAGACGCTGTCCGAGGGCGAGGAAAGGCTGGAGATCCCCTTGCGAGCCGACGGTCACTACGAGAGCGCGCATCGTATCCAAGCCGGACGGTCAAGGGCCGGAGCCGCGACGGTCGGAGTTGCTTTCACTCTCGATTGCCTCCCTGGATCGGCTGCCGAAGTGGCGTAGGTGGCGGATCCGAGCAGCGATCTTGTCTGCTCGTCCGGCACATCCTGCTGCAGCCGGTTCCCGGAAATCATTAGAAGCGAAACCGGCTGGCGGCCTCGGTCCGGGGCTTCCGGCTGAAGCGGTCACCCGCGAGGACTGCCCCCTACAGGTAGAACTCGCGGATCTTGCCGATCACGAAGTCCTGGTCCGACTCGGACAGCCCGGGATCGGTGGGCAGATAGAGACCGTCGGCCGCGAAGCGGGCGGCGTTCAGCGACGGCCAGTCGGGGTTTAAGTACATCGGCTGGCGGCTCATGGGCTGGAAGAACAGCCGGGTCTCGATCCCCGCGTCCGCGAGGAACTCCCGCAGGTCCTCCCGCCGCTCCGCGCGGATGTCGTACATCCAGAGAACGTCGCGGGGCGGCATGAGAGTGATCCCGGCGATGCCGTCGAGCCCGCTGTCGTAGTGGCTTTCGATCCGTTTGCGGATGGCGAGGATCTCCTCGACCCGCTCCAGCTGGGCCAGGGCGACCGCGGCCTGCATGTTGGTCATGCGGAAGTTGTAGGCCAGCTTCTTGTGGATGAAGTTGTGCTCCTTGCTGAAGGCCATGCCGCGCAGGTGGGCCATCTGCCGGGCCAGATGCTCGCTGTTGGTGACGCAGACACCCCCCTCGCCGGCCGTGATGATCTTGTTGGCGAACAGGGAGAAGCACGCCACGTCGCCCACCGGGCGCACCCCCATCGCCTCCGCCGAATCCTCGATCACCCGCAGGTTGTACTCGTACGCCACGTTCATGATCGCGTCCATGTCGCAGCGCCGGCCGTAGACGTGCACCGGCATGATGACCTTGGTACGTGGAGTGATCTTCTCCTCGATCAGCGAGACGTCGATGTTGAGGTCGTCGGCGCAGTCGACGAACACCGGCACCGCGCCCGTGTAGCTGACCGCCCACGCCGAGGCGACCATGGTGAACTCCGGCACCAGGACCTCGTCGCCGGGACCGACCCCCAGCGCGCGCAGCGCGAGGGTGAGCGCGGTCGTGCCCGAGGAGCACGCGACGCCGTGAGCGAAGCCGTTGTACTGGGCGAACTCTTCCTCGAAGCGCCCGACGAAGGGGCCTTGCGAGGATATCCAGCCGGAGTTGACGGCCTCGGTGAGGTACTCGAGTTCCCGTCCGGTGAGGTACGGCTTTGACACCTGATATTTGAACGCCATCGGTTCCCTCACTCATCAGCCGGCCCGGCTCGCCGGCACGGGGCGACAGGAGACGCTCGGAAAGTCCCGTCTTCCCCGCCGCTCCGCGACACGGGACTCGCCGAAGACACGCCGGGTCACGTACAGAAGAACCCGGACGGCACTCGTGAAAACACTAGGAATCCGCGTACCGCGCCGAACAGAACCGCGTCGATCCAGGTCACTGCCTTTTCCCGGGCGGCACACAACTAGTGAAACGCGCAGCGGGCGCTCGGCATAGTTTGTCGCGGCTGAGGCCGGAAGCCGGGACGCGGCGATTCGAGCGCACCCTTGCCGGGCGGTGAATCCGTGGTTCCGCGTGGCGGCAAGACGAGGGGAGCGGCGCGTGAATCGATCCGAGTTCATGCCTGGTCGTGGGTCCGGCACGAGTGACGATGCGATCGCGATCGTCGGAGTGTCCTGCCGGCTGCCCTCCGCGCCCGGCCCGTCGGAGTTCTGGCGGCTGCTGAGCGATGGCGTGAGCGCGGTGTCCACGGTGCCGCCCGGCCGTTGGAACGCGGGCCCGGAGCTCGGCCCCAGCGCGTACGGCGCGTTCCTGGACGGGATCGACCGGTTCGACGCCGGGTTCTTCGCGATCTCGCCCCGTGAGGCCCGCGCGATGGATCCCCAGCAACGGCTGATGCTGGAACTCGGCTGGGAGGCTCTGGAGGACGCGCGTATCGCGCCCACCGGCTTCCGCGGCGCCGACGTCGGCGTGTTCATCGGTGTGATGGCCGACGACTACGCGCTGCTGAGCCGCCAGGCCGGGGCGTCCGGAATCGGTCATCACTCGCTCACGGGCGTCAACCGCAGCATCCTCGCCAACCGGGTGTCGCACTTCCTCGCGCTGACGGGCCCGAGCATGGCCGTGGACACCGGCCAGTCGTCGTCGCTGGTGGCGGTGCACCTCGCCTGTGAGAGCATCCGCAGCGGCGAGTCCAGCATGGCCCTCGCGGGTGGCGTCCAGCTCAACCTCGCCGCGGAGAGCGCCATGGCGGCCGCGGAGCTCGGCGCGCTGTCTCCGGACGGCAGGTGCTTCACCTTCGACGCGCGGGCGAACGGTTACGTCCGCGGCGAGGGCGGTGGCATCGTCCTCCTCAAGCCGCTGTCGCACGCCCTCGCGGACGGCGACCACGTGTACTGCGTCATCGCGGGGAGCGCGGTCAACAACGACGGCCCCGGCGACGCGCTCACCACGCCGAACGCCCGGGCGCAGGAGCAGGTGATGCGGGCGGCGTGCCGGCGTGCCGGCGTGGACCCGGCGAGCGTCGGATACGTGGAGTTACACGGTACCGGCACCAGAGTCGGCGATCCCATCGAAGCGGCCGCTCTCGGCGCGGTCTACGGCTCGCAGCGCTCGGGTGATCCCCTGTGGGTGGGATCGGCCAAGACCAACGTCGGCCACCTGGAAGGCGCCGCCGGGATCGTCGGCCTGCTCAAGGCCGCGCTCGCCGTAGCGCACCGCATGCTGCCGCCGAGCCTCAACTTCGCGGAGCCGAACCCCGCGATCCGCTTCGACGAGTGGAATCTGCGGGTGGTGGAGTCGCCGATGCCGTGGCCGGTGCGCGACAGCGGCGATCGTGAGGATGCCGGTGAGGGCGGCGGTGCCGGCCGGATCGTCGCCGGCGTCTCGTCGTTCGGCCTCGGCGGCACCAACTGCCATCTATTGCTGACCTCCGCTCCGGAGCGCGTCTCCCCGGGCTTCGCGACCGGGAGCATCCTGGATCGGCCCGAGCCAGGGCCGTTGACCTCGCCACCGGTGTTCTGGACGGTGTCCGGCCACACCGAGAACGCGTTGCGGGCACAGGCGGCCCGGCTCGCCCGCCACGTCAGGGAACGGGAGGACCTCTCCGTCGGCGACGTGGCCTTCTCGTCGGCGACGACACGGGCTGGCCTGCTCCATCGAGCGGTCGTCGTCGGGGACGAACGCGAGCAGTTGCTCCGCGGGCTGGACGCGCTGGCGGAAGGGCGCTCCGCTCCCGGACTGGTGCGCGGCAGGACCGACGTCGACTCCGGTTCCGGCGGCGTGTTGTCCACCCAACTGGAGCGCATCGACCAGATGCGGCTGGTCCTCGGGCTGGGCCAGCACACCGCGCCGCTGACCCGCGGATGGCGACGTCCCGGCCGGCAGGTTTTCGTCTTTCCCGGCCAAGGATCGCAGTGGGCGGGGATGGGGGTGGAACTACTCGACTCCTCCCCGGCGTTCGCCGCCGCCATGGCCGAATGCGAGGCGGCGCTGAGCCCGTTCGCCGACTGGTCGCTGACGAGCGTCGTCCGGGGGGAGCCCGGAAGCCCGCCCAGAGAACGCGCCGACGTGATCCAGCCGGTGCTTTGGGCGATCATGGTCTCGCTGGCGGCGTTGTGGCGGTCGTACGGCGTGGAACCGGGCGCGGTGGTGGGCCACTCGCAGGGGGAGATCGCTGCCGCGTGCGTGGCGGGCGCGCTGTCACTGGAAGACGGCGCCCGGATCGTGACCGCCAGGTCGACGCTGGTCGCCGAGGTCCTCTCCGGCAACGGCGGCATGGTTTCCGTGGGGCTGCCCCGGGAGGTCCTGGACGAACGGCTGGCACGCTGGGAGGGCCGCCTGTCCGTCGCCGTCGTCAACGGTCCGTCCTCCGTGGTGGTGTCCGGGGACGATGAGGCGCTGGCCGAGATGAGGGCCGAATGGGCGGATACGGTGCGGATGCGCCGGATCAAGGTCGACTACGCCTCGCACTGTGCCATGGTCGAGCTGGTCGAGCAGCGGTTGGCGCCGATGCTGGCGTCGATCCGGCCGCGCAGCTCGGCGATCCCCTTCTACTCGACGGTGACCGGCGGCCTCCTGGACACCGCGGCACTCGACGGTGACTACTGGTACCGCAACCTGCGCCGGCCGGTTGACTTCCAGGGCGCGGTCGGCCGGTTGCTGTCCGACGGGTTCGGCGCGTTCATCGAGGTGAGCTCGCACCCGGTGCTGGTCGGGAGCGTCCACGAGGTCGCCCAGGCCGCCGGCCGCCCGGCGGTGGCCGTCTGCACGCTCCGGAGGAACCACGCCGGGATCTCCCGCGTGCTCACCTCGGTCGCCGAACTCCACGTGACCGGGGTGGACGCCGGCGGGGAGAGGTTCCTGCCCGTCGCGTCCCGGGTCGAGTTGCCGACGTACGCGTTCCAGCGGGTCCGCCACTGGCTGGAGGAGGCCGGGCCGCGCCGATCCGGCCCGGAGCCAGGACCGGCGGAAGAGGGCCTGGCCGGACCCGCCGCCGACCCGGACGTTGTTCAGCGCCCCGGCTACCTGCTCGATGTGGTGCGTGACGCGTGCGCGACCGTCCTCGGGACCCACGATCCCGACGGTGTCGAACTCGGCCTGCCCTTCAAGGAGCTCGGTTTCGACTCCGCGATGCTCGTCGAGCTCACCACCCGGCTCAGTTCGGCCGCCGGGCTGCCGCTGACCGCGAACACTCTTTTCGACCACCCCACGCCGGCGCGGCTCGCCGCCTTCCTGGGGTCCACAGCCGCCACCGGTTCCGGGTTCCCCCCGCCCCCGGAACCGGTGGCTTCCACCCGTACGGCTCTCGCGGCCGACGAGCCCATCGCGATCATCGGGATGGCCTGCCGCTACCCGGGCGGGATCGACTCCCCGGAAAGCCTGTGGCGGCTGGTCGACGCCGGCGCGGACGCCGTGTCGGCGATGCCCGCCGACCGTGGCTGGCGGCTGGGAGCCGTCCCCGGCGGCTTCCTCTACGACGCGGGCGAATTCGACGCCGCGTTCTTCGGGATCTCGCCGCGGGAGGCGCTGGCGATGGAGCCGCAGCAGCGGCTGGCGCTGGAAGTGGCCTGGGAGGCGGTGGAGCGGGCCGGGATCCCGCCGTCATCGCTGCACGGCACCCGGACCGGCGTCTATCTCGGCGCGATGGCGCAGGACTACGGCGCCCCGATGCACGAGGCGTCCGGCGACGCTGAAGGGTACACGCTGACGGGTACCTCGCCCAGCGTGCTGTCCGGCCGGGTCGCGTACACCCTGGGCCTGGAAGGCCCCGCGATGACGGTGGACACCGCGTGCTCGTCGTCGCTGGTCGGCATGCACCTGGCCGCACAGGGGCTGCGGTCGGGGGAGTGCTCGCTGGCGCTGGCGGGCGGTGTCACCGTCATGTCGACGCCGGGCATCTTCCTGGAGTTCGCCAAGCAGGGCGGTCTCTCCCCGGACGGGCGGTGCAAGGCGTTCTCCGACGCCGCCGACGGCACGGGCTGGGCCGAGGGCGTCGGCGTGCTGGTCCTGGAACGCCTGTCGGATGCCCGCCGCAACGGTCACCACGTGCTCGCCGTGCTCCGCGGCTCCGCCGTCAACTCCGACGGCGCCTCCAACGGCCTGACCGCCCCCAGCGGCGCCTCCCAGCAACGGGTGATCCGGCAGGCGCTGCACAGCGCCCGCCTTTCCCCGGCGGAGGTGGACGTGGTGGAGGCGCACGGCACCGGCACCACCCTGGGCGACCCGATCGAGGCCCAGGCCCTGCTCGAGACGTACGGGCAGGACCGGGACCTGCCTCTGCTGTTGGGGTCCATCAAGTCGAACATCGGTCACAGCCAGGCGGCCGCAGGGGTCGCGGGCGTGATCAAGATGGTGCTGGCCATGCGGCGGGGGATCGTGCCGCCGACGTTGCACGCCGCGGCTCGCACGTCCCGGGTCGACTGGTCGGCCGGTGCGGTGGAGCTGGTGACCGAGCGGGCCATGTGGCCGGAGGCCGGACGGCCCCGCCGGGCCGGTGTGTCGTCGTTCGGGATCAGCGGCACCAACGCGCACGTGATCATCGAGCAGGCTCAGGACCCCGAGCCTCTCCCGGCACTCGGTACGGCACCGGCCATGGTGCCCTGGGTGGTCTCCGGCAAGAGCGATGCGGCGCTCGGCGCCCAGCTCGATCGGCTGACGTCGTACCTGGCCGAGAGCGGAGCGGATCCGGTCGACGTCGCCTATTCGCTGGTGACGGCACGCTCGGAATTCGCCCACCGGGCGGTGCTGCTGGCCACCGGCGACGGTGTGACCGAGGCGGCACGCGGCGTCGCCGGCCCGCCCGGGGCGTTGGCGGTGCTGTTCGCGGGACAGGGCGCGCAGCGGATCGGGATGGGCCGCGAGCTCGCCGCCCGGTTCCCGGTGTTCGCCCGCGCGTTCGACGATGTTCTCGCGCGGCTGGCCGCCGAGCTTCGCGAGGTGCTGTCCGGTACGGATCCGGGACTGCTGGACCGCACCGAGTTCGCCCAGCCGGCGCTCTTCGCGATCGAGGTCGCTCTTTTCCGTCTGCTGGAGTCCTGGGGCGTGACGCCGGACCTGCTGGTGGGGCACTCGATCGGCGAGATCGCCGCCGCCCACGTGGCCGGCGTGCTCTCCCTGGACGACGCCTGCACGTTGGTCGCGGCCCGGGGCCGCCTGATGCAGCGTCTGCCCGAAGGCGGGGCCATGGTGTCGGTCCAGGCCGGTGCGGCGGAGGTGGAGCCCCTGCTGGCGGACGGAGCCGTCATCGCCGCGGTGAACGGGCCGTCCTCCGTCGTGATCGCCGGGGACGGGGACGCCGTCCTGCGCACCGCCGCGCGCTTCGGCAAGGCCACCCGCCTGCGGGTGAGCCATGCGTTCCACTCGCCGCTGATGGAGCCGATGCTGGCGGAGTTCCGGCAGGTCGTCGAAGGGCTGACCTTCCACGAGCCGAGCATGCAGATCATCTCCACCGTGACCGGCGAGCCGGTGGATGCCGCGTACCTGTGCTCGCCGGAGTACTGGGTGGACCACGTCGTGCGCCCGGTGCGTTTCGCCGCGGCGGTGCGCGCCGCCGGCTCGGCGGGGGCCAAGATGTTCCTGGAACTCGGCCCGGACGGCGGGTTGTCGGCACTCGTCCACCAGAACCTCCCGGTTGGCCAGGATTCCGGCGAGCCGCCAGTTGCCTTCCCCATCCTGCGCAAGGACCGCGGCGAGGAAGCCGCGGCGCTCGCCGCCGCCGCCCGGCTGTACGTGCACGGCATGCCGGTGCGATGGCCGCAGCTGTTCCCGGCCGCTCGCCGCGTGGACCTGCCGACCTACGCGTTCCAGCGGCGGCGCTACTGGCTGGCGCCCGGCGGCGCGGCGGACGCGCACCCCTTCCTCGGCGATCCCGTGCCGTCCGCCGCCACCGGCGAGACCCTGTTCACCGGCACACTCTCGCGCCGCGCCTACCCCTGGCTGGCCGACCACGTGGTGGGCGGCGTGGCGCTGCTGCCGGGCGCCGCCCTGTTGGAATCGGCCCTGTACGCGGGAGGCCGGCTCGGCTGCCCGCGCGTGGCCGAGCTCACCCTGGAGGCGCCCCTTCCGCTCCCCGGCGACGGCGAACCGGCGATCCAGCTCGCCGTGGGCCCGGCCGACGCCGATGGCCGGCGTCGCCTCGCCTGCTATGCCCGGCACGGCCAGGACGCCCCATGGACCAGGCACGCCACCGGGACGCTCGCCCCGGCCGAGCCCTCCGCCCAGGAGCGGCAGGTCCCGCCCGAGGTGGCGTCCGGGATCGACGCGGCGGAGGCGTACCGCAGGCTCGCCGCGCGCGGCTACGACTACGGCCCGGCCTTTCGCGGCCTGCGCGCCGTCACCCTCGACGGCGGGACCGCGCACGCCGAGGCGGCGCTGCCCACCGGTCTGGGCGGGTCCGGGTTCGGCCTGCACCCGGCCCTGCTGGACGCCGCGCTGCACGCGGCGGTGCTCGCCACCGGCGATTCGGGGGAGCCCGTGGTGCCCTTCGCCTTCGAGGACGTGTCGCTGCACCGCGCGGGCGCGCGCGAGTTGCGCGTCGAGGTCACGCCCGCGGGCGCCGGGGCCGTCTCGGTCGCGCTGGTCGACGGGCATGGACGCCCGGTCGCGGCGATCGGCTCGCTGGTGCTGCGCCCCGCCTCGTCGTCCGACGTGCCCGCCGATTCGAGGTTCGCCGACTCGATGTTCACCGTGGAGTGGCCGGAGCTGCCGCTGCCGCCCGGCGAGGCGCCCGCGCCCCGGATCGTGCGCCTGTCCACCGGCGAGGACGAGCCGACGGCCGCGTCCGTGCGCGAGATCGTGCACCAGGGCCTGGCTCTCGTCCGCGCCGCCGTGGAAGGCGCTGATGAGCGGTCTCTGGTGCTGGTGACCGGTGGCGCCGTCGCCGTAGACGACCGCGAGCACCCGGCCGATCCCGCGGCGGCGGCCGTGTGGGGCCTGGCGCGCTCGGCCCAGACCGAGCACCCCGGCCGGATCGTCCTGGTGGACAGCGACGGCCACGAGGCGTCCGAGCACGCGCTCGCCGCCGCCGTGGCGACCGGGGAACCCCAGCTCGCGCTGCGCGCCGGGACGGCCCGCGTGCCCCGGCTCGCCCGTCCCTCCCGCCACCTGCTCCCGCCCGGCGGGGCCGCGCACTGGCGGCTCGCCTCGGACGGGGGCGGCACCCTGGACGGCCTGTCCCTCGTCGCCGATCCCGGCGCGCCGCTCGCCCCCGGCCAGGTCCGCGTGGACGTTCGCGCGGCCGGGGTCAACTTCCGCGACGTGATGCTCACGCTCGGCCTTTACCCCGGCGGCGGAGGCGCCCTGGGTCTGGAGGGGGCGGGCGTAGTCGCCGAGACCGGCCCGGGCGTGACCGCGTACGCCCCTGGCGACCGGGTACTGGGAGTGTTCTCCCGCGCCTTCGCCACCACAGCGGTGGCCGACGACTGTGCGCTCGCCCCCATCCCGGACGGATGGTCGTACGCGCGGGCCGCCACCACGCCCATCGCCTTCCTCACCGCCTACCACGCGCTGGTGGAGCTGGCCGGGCTGCGCGCGGGGGAGACCGTGCTGATCCACTCGGCGGCGGGCGGCGTCGGCATGGCCGCCGTCCAGATCGCCCGGCACCTCGGCGCGGACGTGCTCGCCACCGCGAGCCCCGGCAAGTGGGACCAGGTGCGCGCCCTGGGCGTGCCCGGCTCGAACCTGGCCTCCTCGCGCACCGCCGAGTTCGAGCGCCACTTCGGCGGCCGGGACGTGGACGTGGTGCTCAACTCCCTCGCCGGTGAACTGGTGGACGCCTCGCTGCGGCTGCTGCGCCCCGGCGGCCGGTTCGTGGAGATGGGCAAGACCGACATCCGCGACCCCCGCCGGTACCCGCACCTGCGCTACCAGGCGTTCGACCTGCTGGACCTTGACCCCGGCCACCTCGGCCGCCTGCTGCGCGAGGTGCTGGCGTTGTTCGAGCGTGGTGAGCTGGCTCCGCTGCCCGTGGTCACCTGGGACCTGCGCCGCGCCCCCGACGCGTTCCGGCACCTGAGCCAGGCCCGGCACGTGGGCAAGGTCGCGCTCACCATGCCCGTCCGGCCCGGCCCCCGCGACACGGTCCTGATCACCGGCGGCACCGGTGCGCTCGGCCGCGCGCTCGCCCGGCACCTGATCGACCGCCACGACGTAGGCCGGGTGGTGCTGGCCGGGCGCGGCGGCCGGGAGGTATCCGACCCCGGCCCGAGGATCACCGTCGCGGCCTGTGATGTCGCCGACGCCGGCGCCGTCGAGGCGCTCCTGGCCGAGCACCGGCCAGCCGTCGTCGTCCACGCCGCCGCCGTGCTCGACGACGCCACCGTCACCGGGCTCACCGCCGAGCGCCTGGACGCCGTGCTCCGCCCCAAGGTGGACGGCGCGCTCAACCTGCATCGCGCCACGCGCGACGCGGGCGCGCCCGCCCTCGTCCTGTACTCCTCGGTGATGGCCACGCTCGGCGGCGCGGGCCAGGCCGCGTACGCGGCGGCCAACGCCTTCCTGGAGGCCCTGGCCCGGCACCGGCGCGCGCACGGGCTGCCCTCGACCGCCCTGGCCTGGGGACCCTGGACCGAGGGCATGACCACCGCGCTCGGCGGCGCCGACCGCTCCCGGATGGCCCGCGCGGGCCTGTCGCCGCTGTCCGTCCCAGCCGGGCTCGCCCTGTTCGACCGGGCCCTGGCCCTGGACGAGCCGGTGGCCGTGCCCGCCCGCCTCGACCTCGCCGCCGTGCGTGCCGCGGGGCCGGACGCGGCGCCGATCCTGCGCGCCCTGGTCCCCCCGGTTCCCCCGGTCCCCGCCCAGGCGCCGTCGCCCGGCCGCGCCGCCGGCGTGCCGCTCGCCGAGCGGCTGGCCGCGCTCGACCCCGGCGCCCGCACCCGCACGGTGCTGGAGCTGATCAGCGCCCAGTCCGCGACCGTGCTCGGGCACGACGCCGCGGGCGACGTCGAGGCAGATGCGTCGTTCAAAGACCTGGGCTTCGACTCGCTCACCTCGGTCGAGCTACGCAACCAGCTCTGCGCCGCCACCGGCCTGCGCCTGCCCGCCGCCCTGCTGTTCAACCACCCGACGCCCGCGGCCCTGGCCCGGCACCTGATCGCCGAGCTGACGCCCGGCGCGCCCGAGCCCGGCGGGGGCGTCCTGGCCGACCTGGACCGCCTCGCCGCCGCCCTGGCCGCCACGCCCGCCAACGGCGGACTTCGCGTCGGCGTCGCCGCCCGCCTGAAGCTCCTGTCGGACCAGGTGGCGGCCTGGGCCGCGCCGCCACCACCGGCCAACGGCGACGGCGAGGTCACCGGGCGGCTCCAGACGGCCTCGGTGGCCGAACTGCTCAGCTTTATCGACGAGGAACTCGGATGACGGGGGACGCGCGGATGACGGACAACGAGCAGCTCGTCGAATACCTGAGGCGGGTGACCGTCGAGCTGCACGAGACGCGCAAGCGCCTGCGCGACCTGGAGGAACGCGACCGGGAGCCCATCGCCGTCGTCGGCATGGCCTGCCGGTTCCCCGGCGGGGTGACCTCGCCGGAGGACCTGTGGGAACTGGTGGCCGGCGAGCGCGACGCGATCGGCGACTTCCCGGCCGATCGGGGCTGGGACGTGGACAGCCTGTACGACCCCGACCCGGATCGGGCCGGGAAGAGTTACCTGCGGGTGGGTGGGTTCCTGGCGGACGCGGCGGGGTTCGACGCGGGGTTCTTCGGGATCTCGCCGCGGGAGGCGCTGGCGATGGATCCGCAGCAGCGGTTGTTGCTGGAGACGTCGTGGGAGGCGGTGGAGCGGGCTGGGATCGACCCGCGCTCCCTGCGCGGCAGCCGTACCGGTGTGTTCGTCGGAGCGATCGCGCAGGACTACGCCGCCCCGCTCTACGCCGCCCCCGAGGTATTCGAGGGGCACCTGCTGACCGGCACCACCGCCAGCGTCGTGTCCGGGCGGGTGGCTTACGCGCTGGGCCTGGAGGGGCCTGCGGTCACCGTGGACACCGCGTGTTCCTCGTCCCTGGTCGCATTGCACCAGGCGGCCCGTGCCCTGCTGGCCGGGGAGTGCTCCCTGGCCCTGGCCGGTGGCGTCACGGTGATGGCCAACCCTGGCATGTTCGTGGAGTTCAGCAGGCAGCGGGGCCTGGCGCCGGACGGCCGGTGCAAGTCGTTCGCGGCGGCGGCTGACGGCACCGTCTGGGCGGAGGGCGCCGGCGTCCTGGTGGTGGAGCGGCTGTCGGACGCGCGGCGGCTGGGCCACCAGGTACTCGCGGTGCTGCGGGGCAGCGCGGTCAACCAGGATGGTGCCTCCAATGGCCTGACGGCGCCCAATGGTCCGTCGCAGGAGCGGGTGATCCGGCAGGCGCTGGCCGGCGCGGGGTTGTCCTACGCGGATGTCGACGTGGTCGAGGCGCACGGTACGGGTACGACGCTGGGTGATCCGATCGAGGCGCAGGCGCTTTTGGCGACCTATGGGCAGGATCGGCCGGAGGATCGTCCGCTGCTTCTTGGGTCGGTCAAGTCGAACATCGGTCACGCGCAGGCGGCTGCGGGTGTGGCGGGTGTGATCAAGATGGTCATGGCGATGCGTGAGGGTGTGGTGCCGCGCACGTTGCATGTGGATGCGCCGTCTTCGCATGTGGACTGGAGTGAGGGTGCGGTTGAGCTGGTGGCCGAGCCGGTGGGGTGGCCGCGGAGCGATCGCCCGCGCCGGGCCGCCGTGTCGTCGTTCGGGATCAGCGGCACCAACGCCCACGTGATCATCGAGCAGGGCGTTGATGTGGTGTCCGAGCGCCCGGTGCCCGTGGTGGACGGAGGGTTGTCGGTGCCGCTGCTGGTCTCGGGTCGGACCGATCAGGCGTTGCGGGCCCAGGCCGAGCGGCTGGCGTCGTACCTGGACGGTGTGCCTGATGTCGGGCTGGCCGATATGGCGTTCTCGCTGGCGACGACGCGGTCGGCGTTCGAGCACCGGGCGGCGGTGATCGTCGGGGATCGCGAGGGCGCGCTGGCCGGACTGCGGGCCGTTGCCGAGGATCGGCCGGGTGCCGGTGTGGTGCGCGGGGTGGCCGGGGCGGAGCCGAGGCTTGCGGTGTTGTTCACCGGTCAGGGCAGCCAGCGGGCGGGGATGGGCCGGGAGTTGTACGACCGTTTCCCGGTGTTCGCGCAGGCGTTGGATGAGGTGATCGCTGAGCTGGACCCGCTGCTCGACGGATCGTTGCGGGAGGTGCTGTTCGCCGAGCCGGATACGGCTGAGGCGGAGGCGCTGGATCAGACAGGGTGGGCGCAGCCGGCGTTGTTCGCGGTGGAGACGGCGTTGTTCCGGTTGGTGTCCTCGTGGGGTGTGCGGCCGGATGTGCTGGCCGGTCATTCGATTGGGGAGATCACGGCGGCTCACGTGGCCGGGGTGTTGTCGCTGGGTGATGCGTGTGCGCTGGTGGCGGCCCGGGCGCGGTTGATGCAGGCGTTGCCGTCCGGTGGGGCGATGGTGGCGGTGCAGGCGTCCGAGGATGTGGTCGCCGGGCTGCTGGCCGGGCGTGAGGGTGAGGTGTCGGTCGCGGCGGTGAACGGCCCTGCCTCGGTGGTGATCTCCGGGGCGGAGGAGCCTGTCCTTGAGGTGGCGGCTGCGCTGGAGTCTCAGGGGGTCAGGACGCGGCGGTTGCGGGTGTCGCATGCGTTCCATTCGCCGTTGATGGATCCGATGCTGGCGGATTTCCGTGCCTTGGCTGGGACGCTCAGCTACAACCCGCCGCGGATTCCGGTGGTGTCCACCCTGACCGGAGAGCAGGCCACGGCCGAGCGGTTGTGCTCGCCGGATTACTGGGTGGATCAGGTGCGCCAGGCCGTGCGGTTCTCCGAGGGCGTCCGTACGTTGCATGCGCAGGGTGTGCGGGCGTATCTGGAGCTGGGTCCCGGCGGGGTATTGACCGCCATGGCTCAGGAGACCCTTGTCGTGATCGCTGATTCGGACGTCGACGCGCGCGAGTCGGACCTGGTGCTGGTGTCGGTGTTGCGCAGGGATCGGGATGAGCAGAGCGCGGTGATGTCGGCGCTGGCCGAGTTGCATGTGCATGGGGTGCCGCTCGATTGGCGGGCGATGTTCCCTGGTGCCCGCCAGGTGGAGCTGCCCACATACGCCTTCCAGCGTCGGCGTTTCTGGGCTGATGGCGCGGTCTCGCGAGCGGGAGACCTGACTACGGCGGGCCTGACGGCCGCCCAGCACCCGCTTCTTGGGGCCGCTGTTGGGCTGGCCGGTTTGGATGGGGTGCTGCTGACCGGTCGTATCTCGCTGAGGTCGCATCCATGGCTGGCCGATCACATGGTGGGCGGGACGGTGGTGTTCCCGGGCACCGGATTCCTGGAGCTGGCGATCAGAGCGGGTGATCAGGTCGGCTGTGATGTGGTCGAGGAGCTGACCTTGACCGCGCCGCTGGTGCTGGGTGCGGCTGAGGCCGTGACAGTTCAGGTACGGGTGGGACCTGCTGACGGGTCGGGTCGCCGGGAACTGAGCATTCATGCTCGGCCTGCCGAGACGGACGATCGTGATACGTGGGTACGGCACGCCGGTGGTGTGCTGACGAGCAGTGATCACAGCGCTGGAACGAACGTTCAGAACGATCGGCGGCAGGTCGTCGGGGCCGGTGGTGCGGCTGGCACGCTCCTTGACACGGCGGTGTTCGATGCGGCGGTGTGGCCGCCGCGGGGTGCGTCGGTGATTGAGCTGGGTGGGTTGTATGGCCGGCTGGCTGGGGGTGGGTTGGGTTATGGGCCAGTGTTTCAGGGGTTGCGTGCGGCGTGGCGGGGCGCGGCTGGTGAGGTGTTCGCGGAGGTCGTGTTGCCGGAGGAGGTGGTTGATGGGGGGTTGTTCGGGGTGCATCCGGCGTTGCTGGATGCGGCGTTGCATGTGGTGCCGTTTGCCGGGTTGGGGGATTGGGGGCTGGGGGGTTCGGAGGGTGTGTTGTTGCCGTTCGCGTGGGGTGGGGTGTCCTTGCACGCGGGTGGGGCGTCGTTGTTGCGGGTCCGGCTGGTCAGGACGGGTGATGATTCGGTTTCGGTGACTGCGGTGGACGCGGCCGGGGGAATGGTGTTGTCGGCGCGGTCGCTGGTGCTGCGGCCGGTCTCAGCTGATCGGTTCGCCCTCGCTTCCGGTGATCGCAGGATGGGGCGGGATGCGCTGTTCGGGGTGGAATGGACGCCGGTGCCGAAGAGTGCGGCAGCAGGTGGGGTGGCCGATGGGATGCCGCCGGCGGTGCTGGGTTTCGGGGCGTTGGGTGCCATCGCGGCGTGGCGGCCGGGTGGGGATTCGGTTCCGTTCCATCTGGATCTGCCGTCGCTGCTGGCGGCAGGGCCGGTACCCGGGGTGGTGCTGACGCAGGCGGTCACGGATCCGGACGGGGACGTGGTGGGGTCGGTTCACGAGTTGACCGCCCAGGTGCTGGGGTTGGTGCAGGCGTGGCTGGCTGACGCCCGGTGTCATGGTTCCCGTTTGGTGTTCGTGACCACGGGTGCGGTGGCGGCCGATGACGGCGAGGGCGCGGCTGATCTCGCGGCGGCAGCGGTGTGGGGTCTGGTGCGGAGCGCGCAGTCCGAGCATCCCGGCCGGTTCGTGCTGGTGGATGTGGATGACAGATCCTCGCTGTCGGCGTTGCCGGGAACGTTGCCCGAAGCGATGGGTGAGGTGTTGGCGTCAGGCGAACCACAGGCGGCGATCCGCGGCGGTGAGGTGTGGGTGCCTCGGCTGGCGCGGGTGACCACCACCTCTGACCGTGGCGGCGACCTGGGTGGAGCGCGTCGTGCTCCTGGTGGCGCTGGTGGTGATGTCGTACGCCCCTGGGATCCGGAGGGGACGGTGCTGATCACCGGCGGCACCGGTGGTCTGGGTGCGTTGTTCGCGCGGCATGTGGTGGCCGGGCGTGGGGTTCGGCGTCTGCTGCTGGCCAGCCGCCGGGGGGCGGACGCTCCGGGTGCGGTGGAGTTGCAGGCGGAGCTGATCGCGCATGGCGTGGAGGTTTCGATCGCCGCGTGTGATGTGGCAGACCGGGATCAGGTCGCGGCGTTGCTGGCTCAGGTCCCGGCCGCTCATCCGCTGACGGCGGTCATTCACACCGCTGGTGTGCTGGATGACGGGACGATCTCGTCGTTGTCGGCGGAGCGTGTGGATGCGGTGCTGCGGCCGAAGGTGGATGCGGCCTGGTATTTGCACGAGCTGACTCGGGATCTGGATCTGGCGGAGTTCGTCGTGTTCTCGTCGGTGGCGGGGGTGTTCGGTGGGGCGGGTCAGGGCAATTACGCGGCGGCGAACGCGTTCTTGGATGCGCTGGCTGAGCATCGGCGTGCTCTGGGTTTGGCGGGGTTGTCGCTTGCGTGGGGTCCGTGGGCGCAAGACGCGGGGATGACGGGCACGCTGGGCCAGGCCGATATGCACAGGATGGCGCGGGCGGGGATTCTGACCTTGACGGCCGAGCAAGGCTTGGGGTTGTTCGACGCGGCTGTCGCGGTGGGTCGTGCGGCGGTGGTGACGGCGCGGTTGGACGTGTCCGCCGTGGCGCGGGCGGGTGGTGAGGTGCCGTATCTGTTGCGGGGATTGGTGCGGGGAGTTCGCCGGTCGGCGGCGTCGGCGGCAGGCGATGGGTCGCTGGCTGGACGGTTGGCCGGTTTGGGGGAGGCTGATGGAATTCGGTTGGTGGTTGAGCTCGTCCGCAGCCAAGTAGCCGCAGTGCTGGGGCATGCCTCGCCGGATGGGGTGGAGGTGCGGCTCGAGTTCCGTGAGCTGGGTTTTGACTCGCTCACTGCGGTGGAGTTGCGTAACCGGCTGGGTGTGGTCACGGGGTTGCGGTTGCCGGCGACGTTGGTGTTCGACTATCCGACACCGGTTGTGCTGGCGGAGTTCCTGTTGGGCGAGTTGCTGGGTGAGCAGGCCGGTTCGGCTGTGCTGTCGCCTGTGGTGCGTTCGGTGGCGGATGACCCGGTTGTGATCGTGGGGATGGCGTGCCGGTATCCGGGTGGGGTCGCCTCTCCGGAGGATTTGTGGCGTCTGGTGGTTGAGGAGACCGACGCGATCACCGGTTTCCCGACGAATCGAGGGTGGGATCTGAGGGCGTTGTACAGCCCGGATCGGGAGAGCCGGGGCACCAGCTACGTGCGTGAGGGTGGTTTCCTGCATGAGGCAGGGGAGTTCGACCCCGGCTTCTTCGGCATCTCGCCACGTGAGGCGCTGGCGATGGACCCGCAGCAGCGCCTGCTCCTGGAGACCACCTGGGAGGCGATCGAGCGGGCCGGGATCGACCCGACCTCGTTACGCGGCAGCCATACCGGTGTCTTCGCCGGCGTGATGTACCACGACTATGCGAACAGTGTGTCGCTCCCGCCGGACGTGATGACCTTCTCCAGCATCGGTAGCGCCGGTAGCGTCGTGAGCGGCCGCTTGTCCTACACCCTCGGCCTGGAGGGTCCGGCGGTGACGGTGGACACGGCCTGCTCGTCGTCGCTGGTGGCGTTGCATCTGGCGGCGCAGGCGCTGCGCTCGGGTGAGTGCTCGCTGGCGCTGGCCGGTGGCGTGACAGTGATGGCCACGCCAAGCTCCTTCATTGATTTCAGCGCCCAGGGCGGGCTGGCAGCCGACGGCAGGTGCAAGGCGTTCTCCGACAGCGCCGACGGGGTGAGCTGGTCGGAGGGCGTGGGCGTGCTGGTGCTGGAGCGGTTGTCGGACGCGCGCCGAAACGGGCACGAGATCCTCGCGATCGTGCGGGGGTCTGCGGTCAATCAGGATGGTGCGTCGAACGGGTTGACGGCGCCGAATGGTCCTTCGCAGCGTCGGGTGATTCGCCAGGCGCTGGCTGGTGCGGGGCTGGCTTCCGCTGATGTGGACGTGGTGGAAGGCCACGGTACGGGTACGACGCTGGGTGACCCGATCGAGGCGCAGGCGCTGCTGGCGACCTATGGGCAGGACCGGCCGGAGGACCGTCCGCTGCTTCTTGGGTCGATCAAGTCGAACATCGGTCACACGCAGGCCGCCGCTGGGGTCGCCGGTGTGATCAAGATGGTGCTGGCGATGCGGCACGGCCTGCTGCCGAAGACGCTGCATGTGGACGCGCCGTCCTCGCATGTGGACTGGAGCGAGGGTGCGGTTGAGCTGGTGACCGAGCCGGTGGGGTGGCCGGAGGCGGGGCGGCGCCGCAGGGCCGCCGTGTCGTCGTTCGGGATCAGCGGCACCAACGCCCACGTGATCATCGAGCAGGGGCCGGAGGTTTCGGAGAGTCGGACCGGGGCTCGTGCTGAGGACCGGGCTGTTGACCGAGATCCGGGTGCGGAGCTGGTGCCAGGTGCCGGGACGGTGCCGGTGGCGGGCGTCGCGGTGGATCCGGTGGTGGATCCGGGGCTGGTTCCGGTGGTGGTGTCGGGTCGGACCGATCAGGCGTTGCGGGCGCAGGCCGGGCGGCTGGTCGCTCATCTGGAGGGTGCGGCTGGTCTGGGTCTGGCCGATGTGGGGTTCTCGCTGGCGACGACGCGGTCGGCGTTCGAGCACCGGGCGGTGGTGCTGGCGAGCGGTCGTGAGGGTGCGCTGGCCGGACTGCGGGCCGTTGCCGAGGATCGGCCGGGTGTGGGTGTGGTGCGCGGGGTGGCCGGGGCGGAGCCGAGGCTTGCGGTGTTGTTCACCGGTCAGGGTAGCCAGCGGGTGGGGATGGGCCGGGAGTTGTACGAGCGTTTCCCGGTGTTCGCGCGGGCGTTGGATGAGGTGATCGGCGAGTTCGACTTCTTGCTGGATGGGTCGTTGCGTGAGGTGCTGTTCGCCGACCAGGCCGGGCTGCTGGATCAGACGGGGTGGGCGCAGCCGGCGTTGTTCGCGGTGGAGACGGCGTTGTTCCGGTTGGTGTCCTCGTGGGGTGTGCGGCCGGATGTGCTGGCGGGTCATTCGATCGGGGAGATCACGGCGGCGCACGTGGCCGGGGTGCTCTCGCTGGCCGATGCGTGTGTGCTGGTGGCGGCCCGGGCGCGGTTGATGCAGGCGCTTGCCGCGGGTGGGGCGATGGTGGCGGTCCAGGCGTCCGAGGATCAGGTCACCGATCTGCTGGCCGGGCGCGAAGAGCAGGTGTCGATCGCGGCGGTCAACGGCCCGGCCTCGCTGGTGGTTTCCGGGGTCGAGGAGGCGGTGCTTGAGGTGGCGGCCGCGCTGGAATCTCGGGGGGTCAGGACGCGGCGGTTGCGGGTGTCGCATGCGTTCCATTCGCCGTTGATGGATCCGATGCTGGCGGATTTCCGCGCCCTGGCCGGGACGCTCAGCTACAACTCGCCGCGCCTTGCGATCGTGTCCACTTTGACCGGGGAGCTGGTCACGGCTGAGCGGTTGTGCTCGCCGGATTACTGGGTGGAGCAGGTGCGTGGCGCGGTCCGCTTCGCCGACGGTGTCAGTGTGTTGCATGCGCAGGGTGTGCGGGCGTATCTGGAGCTGGGTCCCGATGGCGTTCTGACCGCCATGGCTCAGGAGACCCTTGCCGCGGTCGCCGATTCGGACGTCGACGCGCGCGAGTCGGACCTGGTGCTGGTGTCGGTGTTGCGCAGGGATCGGGATGAGCAGAGCGCGGTGATGTCCGCGCTGGCCGGGCTGCATGTGCATGGGGTGCCGCTCGATTGGCGGGCGATGTTCCCGGGCGCGCGCCAGGTGGAGCTGCCCACATACGCCTTCCAACGTCGGTGGTACTGGCCGAACCCCGCTTCGGCTGGGGATGCCCGAGGGTTGGGGCTGACCGCTGCGAGCCATCCGCTGCTGGGTGCGGCGGTGGGCCTGGCCGACTCCGACGGTGTGCTGCTGACCGGGCGCCTGTCGGTGAGGTCGCATCCGTGGCTGGCCGATCACGTGGTGTCCGGCACGGTGATCTTCCCGGGTACCGGGTTCCTTGAGCTGGCGATCCGGGCGGGTGATCAGGTCGGTTGCGACCTGGTGGAGGAGCTGTCCTTGACCGTGCCGCTGGTGCTGGGCGAGGGCGAGGCGGTCGTGGTCCAGATCGCGGTGGGTGCGCCGGAGGAGTCGGGCCGCCGGAGCGTGAACGTTTATGCCCGATTGGCGGAGGCCGGTGAGGATGTGCCGTGGGTGCGGCACGCGACCGGGACGCTCGCGACCGGTGCTTCGGAAGCCGGGTCGTTCGATGCCGAGGTCTGGCCGCCGCGGGGCGCGACCGCGATCGAGCTGGACGGGTTGTACGAGGACCTGGCCGCGGGCGGGTTCGGCTACGGTCCGGTGTTCCAGGGGTTGCGGGGGGCCTGGCGGGGCGCGGCTGGTGAGGTGTTCGCGGAGGTTGTGCTGCCGGAGCAGGTGGTTGATGCGGGGTTGTTCGGGGTGCATCCGGCGTTGCTGGATGCGGCGTTGCATGTGGTGCCGTTCGCCGGACTGGGGGATTGGCGGCTGGGTGGTTCCGAGGGTGTGTTGTTGCCGTTCTCGTGGGGTGGGGTGTCCTTGCACGCGGGTGGGGCGTCGTTGTTGCGGGTCCGGCTGGCCAGGACGGGCGATGATTCGGTTTCAGTGACCGCGGTGGACGCCGCCGGGGAAATGGTGCTGTCGATGCGGTCGCTGGTGCTGCGGCCGGTCTCAGCCGATCGGTTCGCCCTGGCCTCCAGTGGCACGATGGGGCGGGATCCGCTGTTCGGGGTGGAATGGACGCCGCTGACGGAGCTTGCGGTGCCTGAGGCGGTGCCGTTGGCGGTGCTCGGCTCGGACGTGCTCGGCACAGCGCCGGCGGGCCCGAGCGGCGATCGCGACGGGCTGGTGCTGCCGGTTCACGCGGACCTGTCGGTCCTGGAGGGGCCGGTGCCTGGTGTGGTGCTGACCGAGGTCGTCTCCGACCCGGCCGATGGGGTGGTGGAGTCGTCGCATGCGCTGACCGTCCGGGTGCTGGAAGTGGTGCAGGGGTGGCTGGCCGATGACCGGTTCGCTGATTCGCGTCTGGTCGTGGTGACTCGGGGCGCGGTCGCGGTGGGTGAGGGTGAGGAGGTCACCGATCTGGCGGCTGCGGCCGTGTGGGGTCTTGTCCGTAGTGCGCAGTCGGAGAATCCGGGCCGGTTCGTGCTGGTCGATGTTGGTGCGGCCGACTGCCGTGATGGCGGGGATCTGGGCCGGTTGGCGCCGTTGGGTGTGGCCGGGGAGCCGTCCTCGCCGCTGGGGGGGTTGTCCACGGTTTCGCCGCTGATTTCGTCTGTGGTGCTGGCCGGGGTGCTGGCCTCGGGTGAGCCGCAGGTGGCGGTGCGCGGCGGTGGGGTGCTGGTTCCCCGCCTGGCGCGGGTGACACCCCGCTCTGATCTTGGCGATGCCCTTGATGGGGGCGGTGTCCGCTCGTGGGATCTGGAGGGGACGGTGTTGATCACTGGTGGCACCGGTGGTCTGGGTGCGTTGTTCGCGCGGCATGTGGTGGCTGGGCGTGGGGTGCGGCGTCTGTTGCTGACCAGCCGCCGGGGGGCCGATGCCCCGGGTGCGCTGGAGTTGCGGGCCGAGCTGATCGCGCACGGCGCCGAGGTGGAGATCATCGCGTGTGATGGGGCGGATCGTGAGCAGGTGGCGGCTCTGCTGGCCGGGGTGGATCCCGCTCATCCGCTGACGGCGGTCATTCACACTGCTGGTGTGCTGGATGACGGGACGATCTCGTCGTTGTCGGCGGAGCGTGTGGATGCGGTGTTGCGGCCGAAGGTGGATGCGGCCTGGTATTTGCACGAGCTGACTCGGGATCTGGATCTGGCGGAGTTCGTGGTGTTCTCGTCGGTGGCGGGGGTGTTCGGTGGGGCGGGTCAGGGCAATTACGCGGCGGCGAACGCGTTCTTGGATGCGCTGGCTGAGCATCGGCGTGCTCTGGGTTTGGCGGGGTTGTCGCTTGCGTGGGGTCCGTGGGCGCAAGACGCGGGGATGACGGGAGGACTGGCTGAGGTTGATCTTCGGCGGATGACGCGGGCGGGGATCTCGGCCTTGGCGGTCGAGCAGGGGTTGGCGTTGTTCGACGCGGCGGGTGTGGTGGGTCGTGCGGCAGTGGTGGCGGCCCGGTTGGATGCGGCGGCCGTGGCACGGGCGGGTGGTGAGGTGCCGCATCTGTTGCGAGGGTTGGCGCGGGGGGTTCGCCGGTCGGCGGCATCGGCGTTGGTGCCGGTGCCGGGTGATGGGTCGCTGGGTGGGCGGCTGGCCGGCATGGGACAGGCCGATCGGGTGCGGTTTGTGCTGGATTTGGTGCGTGCGCAGGTCGCGGCGGTGCTGGGGCACGCGTCGGCGGACGCCGTCCAAGCGCGGCATGAGTTCCGTGAGCTGGGTTTTGACTCGCTCACTGCGGTGGAGTTGCGTAACCGGCTGGGTGTGGTGACGGGGTTGCGGTTGCCGGCGACGTTGGTGTTCGACTATCCGACGCCGGTTGTGCTGGCGGAGTTCCTGTTGGGCGAGTTGCTGGGTGAGCAGGCCGGTTCGGCTGTGCTGTCGCCTGTGGTGCGTTCGGTGGCGGATGACCCGGTTGTGATCGTGGGGATGGCGTGCCGGTATCCGGGTGGGGTCGCCTCTCCGGAGGATTTGTGGCGTCTGGTGGTTGAGGAGACCGACGCGATCACCGGTTTCCCGACGAATCGGGGGTGGGATCTGGATGGCATCTATGATCCGGATCCTGGCCGGGTGGGGGCGTCGTACACGCGGCATGGCGGGTTCCTGCATGACGCCGACGAGTTCGACGCGGGGTTTTTCGGGATCTCGCCGCGTGAGGCGCTGGCGGTTGATCCGCAGCAGCGGTTGCTGCTGGAGGTGTCGTGGGAGGCGGTCGAGCGGGCGGGGATCGAGCCGGGGTCGTTGCGGGGCAGCCAGACCGGTGTGTTCACCGGGGTGATGTACAACGATTACGGCCTGACCCTGGGCAACGCCGCCGGCCGGGTGCATCAGGCCGCGGTTGGCGAGGTGGTTGAGGGGCTTGGCGGGCGCGACGCGGTCGAGGGTTATGAAGGGACCGGGACCGCGCCGAGCGTCGCTTCCGGCCGGGTGTCGTACACCCTGGGTTTGGAGGGTCCGGCGGTGACGGTGGACACGGCCTGCTCGTCGTCGCTGGTGGCGTTGCATCTGGCGGCGCAGGCGCTGCGCTCGGGAGATTGCTCGCTGGCGCTGGCGGGCGGGGCCACGGTGATGTCGACCCCGAACACCTTCATCGGGTTCGCCCGGCAGCGTGGTCTGTCGGTTGATGGGCGGTGCAAGGCGTTCTCCGACAGCGCCGACGGGGTGGGCTGGTCGGAGGGTGTGGGTGTGCTGGTGCTGGAGCGGTTGTCGGACGCGCGCCGTAACGGGCACGAGGTGCTGGCGGTGGTGCGGGGTTCTGCGGTCAATCAGGATGGGGCGTCCAACGGGTTGACGGCGCCGAACGGTCCGTCGCAGCGTCGGGTGATCCGGCAGGCGCTGGCCGGTGCCGGTTTGTCGGCGTCCGAGGTGGACGCGGTGGAAGGCCACGGTACGGGTACGACGCTGGGTGACCCGATCGAGGCGCAGGCGCTGCTGGCGACCTATGGGCAGGACCGGGACGAGGATCGTCCGTTGCTGCTGGGTTCGATCAAGTCGAACATCGGTCACACGCAGGCGGCTGCGGGTGTGGCGGGTGTGATCAAGATGATCATGGCGATGCGCGAGGGTGTGGTGCCGCGCACGTTGCATGTGGATGCGCCGTCCTCGCATGTGGACTGGAGTGAGGGTGCGGTTGAGCTGGTGACCGAGCCGGTGGGGTGGCCGCAGACCGATCGCCCGCGCCGGGCCGCCGTGTCGTCGTTCGGGATCAGCGGCACCAACGCCCACGTGATCATCGAGCAGGGGCCGGAGGTTCCGGAAAGTCGGACCGGGGCGGTGGATCCGGGGCTGGTTCCGGTGGTGGTGTCGGGTCGGTCGGCTGGGGCGTTGCGGGCGCAGGCCGGGCGGCTGGTCGCCCGTCTGGAGGGTGCTGCTGGTCTGGGTCTGGCCGATGTGGGGTTCTCGCTGGCTGCGACGCGGTCGGCGTTCGAGCATCGTGCGGTGGTGTTGGCCGGGGACCGTGATGGTCTGATGGCCGGGCTGGGCGCGCTGGCGGAGGACCTGCCGGGTGCGGGTGTGGTGCGTGGGGTGGCTGGTGCGGAGCCGCAGCTGGCGGTGTTGTTCACCGGTCAGGGCAGCCAGCGGGCGGAGATGGGCCGGGAGTTGTACGACCGGTTCCCGGTGTTCGCGCAGGCGTTGGATGAGGTGATCGCCGAGCTGGACCCGTTGCTCGACGGGTCGTTGCGTGAGGTGCTGTTCGCCGACCAAGCCGGGCTGCTGGATCAGACGGGGTGGGCGCAGCCGGCGTTGTTCGCGGTCGAGACCGCCCTGTTCCGGCTGGTCGAGTCGTGGGGTGTGCGGCCGGATGTGCTGGCCGGTCATTCGATCGGGGAGATCACGGCGGCTCATGTGGCCGGGGTGCTCTCGCTGGCGGATGCGTGTGCGTTGGTGGCGGCTCGGGCGCGGTTGATGCAGGCGTTGCCTTCCGGTGGGGCGATGGTGGCGGTGCAGGCGTCCGAGGATGTGGTCGCCGGGCTGCTGGCTGGGCGTGAGGGTGAGGTGTCGGTCGCGGCGGTGAACGGCCCGGCCTCCACCGTGATCTCCGGTGTCGAGGAGGCGGTGCTTGAGGTGGCGGCCGCGCTGGAG
>NZ_BLAE01000019.1:93480-166737 GCF_009687865.1 Acrocarpospora macrocephala | reverse complement strand
GCCTACGAGAGTCCCGACTCCGTCGCCGCCCTGGCGGGCTGCACCCCGGTGACCAAGGAGTCCGGCAAACACCGGGCCGTGCACTTCCGCTGGGCCTGCAACAAACGCTTCCGGCTCGCCTTGACGACCTTCGCCGACAACAGCCGGCATGCCAGCCCCTGGGCCGCGAAGATCTACACCCAAGCCCGCAAAGCGGGCAAGGATCATCCCCACGCGGTCCGCGTGCTGGCCCGCGCCTGGATCCGCGTGATCTGGCGCTGCTGGCTCGACGGTGTTGTCTACGACCCCGCCAAACACGGGGCCGCAGCGGCGCTCATGGAGCCGATCGCTGCCTGAGGTTGACACAGGGAGTGTCATGGAGTCACCACGAGCTCGCCCTGCAGGACCAGACCGGCACCCAGCGCCTCCGCGGTCGCCGACCTGCCCGCGAGCGGGCGGTCTCGCGCCGGGCTCCATGCGGTCAGGGTGTCGATCAGCCGGCGGATCACTGCGATGCTCCCGTCGCTAGGAGTTGTCTCGGTCAGGCCGACTACACACACCTGGGCGACCGGGCTTCATCCACTGGTCATCCTGCCCACGGGCGGAGCCGGGGCCACCGACCGGGTACGGCCGCGCGGTATTACTCGTACTCGGTACCGAACGTGCGGCGCAGGGCCGGTTCCTCATGGTGACGGACGAAGACGAAGGCCACCACGAACGCCACGCCAGCGAACTTCTCAGTTGGTGCGGTGTCGCTGGTAGTAGCGGGCGACGCGGGCCCTGTTGCCGCAGCGGGAGGCTGAGCACCAGCGCCGCCGGGGATGGGCGGGCAGGAAGAGCATGACGCAGTCGGAAGCCTCGCATGTTCGGATGGTGGCGAACGCCGGGTCGGAGAGCAGTTCGCCGGTGGCCTCGGCGAGGCGTGCGGCCAGGCGGACGCCCACGGCGCCGGAGCGGTGGGGGACGGCTGTGACCGACGTGCCGTCCCAGCCGAGTTCCAGAATCGCGGGCGCGGCACGTTGGGCCTGGTTGAGGCCGTCCAAGGCGGACGCGGGCGGCCTCTGGCCGCGCCGCAGGTGGTCGATCGCGATGGTGGTGTGCTCCCGCACGGCATGTACGGCGGCCACGTCGGCCGTGGTGAGCGCCGCCGGGTAACCGGGAAGGCGATCGGCCTGCAGCGCGAGCCACGTTCCCAGCGCGGCGGGTGTCGCGAGCAGGTCGACCGGGCCATCCGGGGTGTTCGGCCGGGTGTTGACCAGGTCGAGGGCCAACGGCTCACCGGTAAGCGGCAGTAGTTCACTCACCCGACTAATGCTAATCGGCCCCATTGACACGTTAGCTTTGCCCGAGTTAAGACTAATGCGTCCACACCCGAAGGAGGCATGTGAAATGACGGTCCCGGTCGTCGCGCGAACGCTGCACCGCCACATCGAGGTCGACGGACTGCAGATCTTCTATCGCGAGTCCGTCCCGGAGAACCCGGATGAGGCCCCGGTGATGCTGCTGCTGCACGGCTTCCCCTCCGCGTCACACCAGTTCCGGCGGCTCATCGACGCGCTCGGCAGCCGCTACCGCCTCATCGCCCCGGACTACCCGGGCTTCGGCCACAGCGACACCCCAGAGCCGGTCGGCAGCCCGTACAGCTTCGACCGCCTCGCCGACATCGTCGACGGTTTCGTCGAGAAGCTCGGCCTGGCCCGCTTCGTCATGTACGTCTTCGACTACGGCGCCCCAGTCGGCTTCCGCCTGGCGACCCGCCACCCCGAGCAGATCGCCGGCCTCGTCATCCAGAACGGCAACGCGTACACCGAAGGCCTGTCCGACGCCGCCCGCGGCTTCATCGCCCTGCGGCCCGGCGGCCAAGACGCCGAGCAGACGATCCGCGGGCTGCTCACCCTGCCGGCGACCCGCGGCCAGTACGAGGGCGGCGCCGGCGATCCCCGGCTCATCGCCCCCGACGGCTGGACCCTCGACCAGCACTTCCTCGACCAGCCCGGCCGCACCCAGCCCCAGATCGACCTGCTCTTCGACTACCACACCAACGTCGAACGCTACCCGGAATGGCAAGCCTGGCTGCGAGAGCACACCCCGCCCACGCTTATCACGTGGGGCCGCGACGACATGTTCTTCCCCGAACCCGGCGCCCATGCCTACCTGCGCGACCTGCCCGACGCCGAACTACACATTTTCAACACCGGTCACTTCGCCCTGGAGGAGTGCCTCCCCGATATCGCCCCGCTGATCGCCGACTTCCTCGACCGCACCTGGAAGCCCGCCACCGAGGCGACCGGCCCCGCTCACTAAAGGGGCGCCAAGTCAGGCGAAGACCCGTACGGGATTCTCGATCAGCGCGAGGAACTCGGCCATCCAGCGAGCCGCGACCGTGCCGTCGATCGGACGGTGGTCGACGGAGAGGACGAAGCGGATGGTCGTGCCGGGGACGACGGCGCCGTTGTCGACCACGGGTTCCGTTCGGGCGGCGCCCACCGACAGGATCGAGGATTGCGGCGGGTTGATGATGGCGGCGAACTCCTCGGTGCCGAACATGCCCATGTTGGTGACCGTGACGGTGCCACCCTCCAGCTCATGCTGCCGCAACCGGCCGTTGCGCGCGCTGTCGGCGTAGCGTCGCGTCGTCTCGGCGACGGCCGTGATCGGCATCGTGTCCACCTCGCGAAGCACCGGGGTCACCAGGCCGGTGTCGGTGGCCACGGCGACCGCGACGTCCACGTGGGTGAATCGGCGGACGGCGTCCGGGGTCCACATCGAGTTCATCTCGGGAACGAGCACGTGCGCGCGGGCGACCGCCTTGATCACCAGGTCGTTCACCGAGATCTTCGGCGATCCCGGACGGTTGAGCTGGGCCCGAGCGGCCAGCAGCTGTTCCGCGCGGGCGGTTCCGCGGACGTAGAAGTGCGGCGTGGTCTGCTTGCTCTCCACCAGCCGCGTGGCGATGGCCCGGCGGACACGGCTGTGCGGTACTTCCACGTACCCGGCCGCGGGCACGGGCGCGACCGGTTCCGCGGCTGGGAGCGGCGGCGGGGTCGCCCGGGCGAGAGCCTCTTCGACGTCGCGCCTGACGATCCGGCCCCCTGGCCCGGTGCCGTTGATCTGGTCGATCGTCAGACCGCCCAGGCGGGCGAGCCGGCGTGCCAGCGGGCTGGCGAAGACCCGCTGCGGCGTGCTGTCCTGTACGGGTTCGTGCTGCTCTTCTATGACGAGAGCCGCGCTGGTGACGCCGAGGTCGGTGAGCAGGGCGTCGATGTCCGACGGCTGTTCTCCTGGAGAGCCGAGCAGGGCGATGGGCGTGCCGACGGCGACCTCGGTCCCGGCGGGCACGAGTCGCTTGAGGAGGACGCCGTCGCTTTCCGCCTCGATCTCGATGGACGCCTTCTCGGTCTCGATGACGACGATGGCGGCGTTGACGGTGTACGGGGCGTTCTCGGCGATCGGCCATTCGGACACGACGGCGCTGGTGGCACCGGCCGCCGGTTCTGGCAAACGAAGAAGAGTGGCCATGGGTCCTGGTCCTGGTCCGTGGGCTCAGCGCCGGGGCGCGAGCGTGCCGTCGGTGGTCATGTCTCGGAACGCGGCGGCGACTTCCTCGGTGCGGGCGATGGCCGCGCGTTCGAGGACCTTGCTGATACTCGGCGACGCCTCGCCGCCGGTCACCCGCCGGACCGGCTGGTCGAGCCAGTCGAAGTACCGCCGCTGGATCTCGTCGGCGAGCCAGGCGCCGTAGGCGGTGCCGATCGCCCCCTGCTCGACGATGAGCACGTTGTTCGTCTTCAGCACGCTGGCCCCGACGGTGTCCCAGTCGAGGCTGGCCCGGTCCAGCCAGCGCAGGTCGATGATCTCCGGGTCGATCCCTTCGACCAGTTCGGCGGCTTCCAGGCAGTGGGCGACCATCGACAGGTAGGAGAGCACGGTCACGTCGCGGCCCGGCCTGCGCACGGCCGCGCTCCCGACCGGGATGTGGTAGTCGAGATCGTCCACCGGGCCGGTGCCGGCGCTCGCGTATAGGTCGACATGCTCGATGACCACCACCGGGTCGTTGCAGTGGAGCGCGGTGTTCATCAGGCCCACGTAGTCGAAGGGGGTGCTGGGCGCGACGATCCGCCACCCGGGTGAGGTGGCGAAGATCCCGGCTGGATCCATGGAGTGCTGCGAGCCGTACCCGGTGCCGGTGCCCACCTTGCTGCGCAGCACCAGCGGCACCGCGTTGTCGCCGCCGAACATGTGCCTGGCCTTGCCGATCTGGTTGAACAGCTGGTCGGCCGCCACCCAGAGGAAGTCGGCGTACATGAACTCCACGACCGGGCGGTAGCGCCGGTCGAGTGCCAGGCCGCCGGCCAGGCCGGCGAAGGCGTTCTCGCTGATGGGGGTGGCGAGCACCCGGTCGGGGAACGCCTCGGCCAGGCCCTTGGTGGCGCCGTTGGTGCCGCCCTTCAGGCGGTGCACGTCCTCGCCCATGACCACGATGGAGTCGTCGGTCGCCATCCGGCGTGCCATCACCTCGGCGACCACGTCGATGAACTTGCGCTCGGCCAGCGCGCCGGAGAACGTGGCCGCCTCCTCATACCGGATGTCGGGCCCGAACTCCGACAGGTCACCGCGTATGCCGACATCCCGGAAGTCAGGCTGCGGCCACTCCTGCGGCCGGATGCGGCGCTGGCCTGGCTTGCCGCCGGGGAGGGCTTCGAGGAGCTGGTCGCCGATCGTCCGCATGGTGGCGTCGGCCAGGTCGGCCGCCTTCTTGACCTCCTCGCCGGTGAGTACGCCCCGGCGGGCGAGGTGCCCCGTCATCAGGTCGATGGGGTCGCGCTGCCGCCACTGCCGCTCCTCTTCCTTGGAGCGGTAGCCGAACGCGCTGCCCGGGAAGGGGCCGTTCTGGTGGTAGTACCGGTACAGGTCGGCCTCGATGAGGGTCGGCCCGTGGCCCGCGCGCATGTGCGCCAGCGCCTCGCCCATGGCCAGGTGCGTCGCGAGCGGATCCATGCCGTCCACCCGCCAGCTGGGGATGGCGAAGCCCAGCCCCCGTACGGACAGCCGGGGTTCCGCGGTCACCTCGCGGACATGGGTGGACACCGCGTACTGGTTGTTCTCGATGAAGAAGCAGACCGGGAGGGACCAGGCGGCGGCCAGGTTGAAGCTCTCCAGGACGGAGCCGATGTTGGCGGCCCCGTCGCCGAAGTAGGCGACCGAGACCGCGTCGGTGCCGGCGTGCCGGTGCGCCCAGGCGAAGCCGGCCGCCTGGGGGACGCCGCCGCCGACGATGGCGTTGGTCCCCATGGCCCCGGCCTCCCGCCATTGCAGGTGCATGGATCCACCCCGGCCCCGGCAGAAGCCGCGGGCCAGGCCGCAGATCTCGGCCAGCGTCCGGGTGAGCAGCTCGGTGACCGCCGGGGGCAGGTCCTCGCGTGGATCCCAGCCGCCGGGGAGGACGTGCCCCAGCGCCTTGGCGAGGAACTGGTGGTGGCCGCGGTGCGAGCCGGTGATGGTGTCCGCCGAGGTCAGGGAGATGATCGACCCGACCGCCCCCGCCTCCTGGCCGACGCTGGAATGGGCGGGGCCGTGGACCAGACCGGCCCCCGCCAGGTCGAGGACGTACTGCTCGAAGGAGCGGATCAGCACGAGCTGCCCGAACATCGCGCGCAGCAGGCCGGGGTCGGCCGCGTCCCAGTCCGCCTCGGTGGTGGTCAGCTCCAACCAGGGCGTGGGCGCGGCGAGGTCCTGGTGTGTGGTCATGTGTGTTTTCTCCAGGTGACAAGCCGGGGGGTGCCGACGCTCCGCCGTGTGACCGGGACCGGTCCTGGCACCCCCTCCGCGATCCGCGGTTGTTTCCGACCTTCGCACAGATTGGATCCGATCTCATACTCCCGTTATGTCTTCGTAACGGAAGAATGTGGCTCCATCATTGACTTTCCCTGGTTTGGGCGACAAAGCTACCGACTCACAACGCCACATTGGATCCATCCGAGATCGAAGTGCGGCGGTGGAAATGTCAACGAAACAGATTGCGGAGGTGGGGACATGGGTGAGGGGGGCGCCACGGGATTGCCGGGGCTCGTCGGCCTGGACCACGTCGGTCTGACCGTTCCCGACATCGACCAGGCCACGGAGTTCCTCGTCGACGTGCTCGGGTGCGAGTACCTCTACCCGCTCGGCCCTCGGTCGGACGGCGGGGACTGGATGGCCACCCATCTCAACGTGCATCCCCGGGCCCGGGTGGACAAGCTGCGGTTCTTCCGCTGCGGCACCCAGCCGGTCTTCGAGGTCTTCGAGTACGAGGCCCCCGACCAGGTGAGCACCCCGCCCCGCAACAGCGACGTCGGCGGGCACCACCTCGCCCTGTACGTCGAGGACATCGACGCGGCGGTGGCGTACCTGCGCTCCCGCGGCGTGACCGTGCTCGGCGGCCCCAACGCCAGCGACGGCCCGCACGCGGGACAGCGCTGGGTGTACTTCCTCGCCCCCTGGGGCGCCCAGTTCGAGCTGGTCTCCTACCCGCACGGCCGGGCCTGGTACCTGCGGGAAGGCGAGGCGGTGCGGGGATGACCGACACCCGTCCGTTCGCGGACCCGGCGCCCGACGCGAGCGGCGCGGCGACCAGCGTGATGAGCCACCGGATCGCCGAGCACCTGCGCGAGCAGATCCTCTCCGGCGAGCTCAAACCGGGCGCGCGCATCCGGCAGGAGGAGGTCGCCCGGGAGTTCGGCGCGAGCCGCCTGCCGGTCCGGGAGGCGCTCCGCATCCTGCACTCCCAGGGCCTGGTGACCCTCAAGGCCAACAGCGGCGCCTGGGTCTCCGAGATGAACGCGGAGGAGTGCGACGTCACCTACAAGATCCGGGAACGGCTCGAACCCCTGGCCCTCACCGAGAGCATCCCGCACCTGTCCGCCGACACGGTCCGGCGCCTGGAGGAGATCCAGGACGAGATCGAGGCGAACACCAGCCTGGATCGATTCCTCCACCTCGACCGGGAGCTGCACCTCCTGTCCTACTCGGGGAACCCGTACAAGGAACTCCGGGACATGATCGAGAGGTTGTGGAATATCACCCAGCCGTACCGGCGCGCCTACGTCGAGCGCGCGGGGCACCAGCGGAGCTGGGTGATCAACGCGGAGCACCGACTCCTCATCGACGCGATCCGGCGTGCCGACACGACGGACGCGGAGCGCCTGCTGGCCGGCCACATCCGCCGTACCCGGATCGCGCTCCTGCCGGTAATCGAACGCAACTCCACAGGCCGTTGACCGCGCCGGACGCGGCGCCTACCGCGTCCGGCGCGCCTACGGCGAGCGGTGATCCCCGGGATCAGAAGTCCCGGGAGCGCCCTCATGTGGCCGTCCTTCCACAAACGGTCAGTACACGAAGAACGACATCACCACCCACGCAAAGCAGGACTCCATGTCATACCACAGCAAGAAGGCCAGTCGTGTACTGACCCTTTTCGCGGCCACCGCCCTCACCCTGACCTCCTGTTCGAGCACGGAATCCGGAACCGGCGACACCAGCGCGGCGCCGGGCGCCGACGCGGGCGGCGAGGTCGGCTACTCCGAGTCGTTCCTCACCGACGCCTTCCAGGTGCAGCTGGTCAAGCAGCTCACCGACCAGGCCAAGGCAGGCGGCGTCAACCTGCTGCCCGCGGTCAACGCCGACGGCGACGCGGCCAAGCAGAACGCCGACATCACGACCCTGCTCGGCCGCGGCGTCAAGGGCCTGATCGTGGTCCCGGTCGACAGCAAGGCCGTCGTCCCGGCCATCACCCGGGCCAACAGCAAGAACGTTCCCGTGGTGTCGGTCGACCTCGGCGCCGAGGCGGGCAAGATCTACATGGTGGTCCGCGCCGACAACGTGTACATGGGCAAGGCCGCCTGCGAGTACATGGGCAAGCAGATCAACGGTGCGGGCACCGTACTGGACCTGCAGGGCGACCTGGCCACCTCGAACGGCCAGGATCGCAGCAAGGGCTTCACCACCTGCATGGCCGAGCAGTTCCCCGGCGTCAAGGTCATCTCCAAGCCGATGAACTGGAAGCCGGACGAGTGCGCCACCCAGGCGCAGACGGTGCTGAGCACCGAGAAGATCGACGGCGTGTTCATGGGCAGCGAGTCGGTCTGCCTGGCCGGCGTGCAGCAGACGCTGCGCACCCAGGGCAAGCTGACCAAGGTCGGCGAGCCCGGCCACATCGTCAGCGTCGGCATCGACGGCTCGAAGGCCGCCCTGGACGCGGTGCGGGAGGGCACCTTGGACGCGGTCATCTCGCAGCCGCTGGACCTCTACGCCAAGTACGGCATCCAGTACATCAAGGACGCGATGGCGGGGAAGGCCTACCAGCCAGGCCCCACCGACCACAACAGCACGATCGTCCAGGCCGGTGAGTCCCTTCAGGATCTGCTGCCCTCGCCCACGGTGACCAAGGAGAACGTGGACGACGCGAGCCTGTGGGGCAACGGCTGACCCCCCTCCCGGTGATGTCCGGTGGCGTGCCCGCCCAGGCGGCGCGCCACCGGGGATGATCCAGAACCCAAGGAAGGAGGGTGCGGAGCAATGCCACAGGCCATCGTGGTCGACCAGGTGTCCAAGGCGTTCGGCCCCACGCAGGCGCTGTCCCAGGTGTCCCTCACCGTCAACCGGGGCGAGTCGCGCGCGCTGATCGGCAAGAACGGGGCGGGCAAGTCGACGCTCATGTCGATCCTCACCGGCCTCACCGAGCCGGACAGCGGATCGGTCCGCGTGCTCGCCGACGACGCGGACGCCGGTGCCTCGACCGTCGGGTGCGTGTACCAGCGCAGCACGCTGATCCCCGCCGCCACCGCGGCCGAGAACATCGCGCTGGCCAGGTTCCCGCGGTCGCGGGCCGGGCTCATCCGCTGGCCGGAGGTGACCCGCCAGGCCACCGAGCTGCTCGCCGAATGGGAGTACGCCGACCTGGCCGACACGCCGGTCGAGCAGCTGGAGCCGCTCGAACGGAAGGTCGTCGAGATCTGCCGGGTGCTCTCCCAGGGGCCGCGGGTGCTGCTGCTCGACGAGCCGACCGCCGGTCTGGACCGGGGCGCCTCGCAGCGCCTGTTCGGCCACATCGAGAAGGCCCGCGCCCGGGGTGTGACGATCATCTATGTCTCGCACCACCTGCACGAGATCTTCGAGGTCTGCGACTCCGTCAGCGTGCTGCGCGACGGCCGGCTGGTGCTGACCGACCAGCTCACCCGGATGACCGTGCCCGACCTGGTCGACGCCATGGTCGGCGAGGCGGCCGCGGGCCCGGCGGTGGCAGGCCGGCGCGAGAGCGCGCCCGGCCTGTCCCGCCCGCCCGTCCTGGTCGCCGCCGGCGTCACCGCCCCCAAGCTCAACGGCGTCGACCTCGGCCTGCGGCCGGGCGAGTGCGTCGGCCTGACCGGCCTGGACGGCGCCGGGCACATGCAGCTCGCCGAGGTGCTCACCGGCCAGCGCCCGATCGAGGCGGGCACCGTCACCCTGGACGGCAGGCCGCTGCCGCTCGGCGACATCCGCGGCTGCCTCCAGGCCGGCATCGGGTTCACCCCTGAGGACCGGCACATCAGCGGGTACGTGCCCGCGCTCAGCGTGGCGGAGAACGCGACGCTGACCATCATGTCGCGGTTCGCCAACCGGTTCCGGCTGATCAGCGGGGGGCGGCGGGACGCGTTCTACTCGCGGCTCGCCGACGAGTGGAACATCAAGGCGTACGGCGCCGCCCAGCTCACCGAGGAGCTCAGCGGCGGCAACCAGCAGAAGGTCGTGCTGGCCCGCTCGGTGGCCACGGACCCGAAGGTGCTGGTCCTGGTCAACCCCACCGCCGGGGTGGACGTGTCGGCGAAGAACTCGATCTACGGCACGATCGAGGCGCTCCGGCGGGACGGGCGGGCGGTACTGATCGTGACGTCCGACGACGCGGACCTGGAGGTCTGCGACCGGGTCGTCGTCATGGTCCACGGGGAGGTGTCGGCGGAACTGCGGCACCCCTTCACCGAAGGCATGATCGCCGCGGCCGTGCAGGGCGGCGGCGCCGTACCGGACCGGCGCCTGCCTGGAGAGGAAGATTCACAGTGAGTGCACTATCACCGAAGAAGCTGGCGCCCGAGAGAGCCGCGGTGGGCGGGCCGCCGTCGCACGCTTCGCGGCGCGGGCGCAGGTCCGTCGACCCCGTCGTGCTCACCCTGCTGCCCATCATCGTCCTCGCGGTGATCGTGGGCGCCGTGGTGAACCCCGCCTTCCTCACCACCACCAACATCATCGACAACATCATCACCACCTCGGCCGTGCTCGGCGTGCTGGTGATCGCCGAGAGCCTCATCCTGATCGGCGGCTACTTCGACCTGTCGTTGCAGTCGACCGTGGGCTTCGCGCCGATGCTGCTGGCCGTGCTGGTCTCCAGCGCCGCCGACAACGGGGTCGGCCTGCCGTTCGGGGTGGGCCTGCTGATCACGATCCCGGCGGTGCTGCTGATCGGCCTGGCCAACGGGCTGATGATCGCCAAGATGAAGCTCAACGCGTTCATCGTGACGCTCGCCATGCTGATCCTGCTGCAGGGCCTGACCATCGGCCTGTCCGGCGGGCAGACCTACGCGGTGCTGCCGCGGGCCATGACCTACCTGGGCGACGGCGTCATCCTCGGCCTCCCGGTGCAGGCGTGGATCTTCGTGCTCGCCTTCGCCGCCGCGTACGTGTTCATGAAGTTCACGCCGACCGGCCGGAGCATCTACGCGATGGGCGGCAACCTGGAGGCGGCGCGGGCCGCCGGGATCCGCACCACCCGGCTGACCATCGGCGTGCTGGTGTTCGGCAGCCTGCTGGCCGCCCTCGCCGGGCTGATGCTGACCGGCCGGATCGCGTCGGTGACCGCCAACCAGGGCGACGGCCTGATCTTCACGGTGTTCGCCGCCGCCGTCATCGGCGGGATCAGCCTGAACGGCGGCCGGGGCAACCTGATCGGCGCCGGTCTTGGCGTGATCCTGCTCGGTGTGATCCAGAACATCCTCACGCTCTCCAATGTGCCCTCGTTCTGGATCAACGCCGCGTACGGGGCGATCATCCTGGCCGCGCTGCTTGTCGGGTGGCTTTCCCAGCACCGGTTCTCGGGCGGAAGGAAGATGGCGTGAGCGCAGGTCAGTGGCCAACCGGCACGATGCCGGCCCTGGTGTTCACCGCCCCCGGGGTCCTGGCGGTGGAGCGCGTGCCCGTGCCGTCGCCGGCGGAGGGTGAGGTCCTGGTCCTGGTCCGGTACCTGGGCGTTTGCGGCACCGACGTGCACCTGCTCGACGGCAGCAGCGCGTACGTGGTGGGCGGTCTCACCCACTTCCCGATCAGGTTCGGCCACGAGTGGGCCGGTGAGGTCGTCGCGGTCGGGCCTTCGGTCCCCGCCGACCTGGTCGGCGAGCGGGTGGTGGGCGAACCGTTCCTGTCCTGCGGCCAGTGCCTGACCTGCCGCGGCGGCCACTACAACCTGTGCCCCAACCGATACGAGCTCGGCGTCCGGGGGAGCGTGCCCGGTGCGGCGGCGCGCTACCTGCGGATCCCCGCGTCCAACGTGCACGTCGTTCCCGCGACGGTGGAGACCGCGCACGCGCTGCTGGCCGAGCCGCTGGTGACCGTGCTCAACGCCTTCGAGCAGGCCGCCGCCCAGCCGGGGGAGGCCGTCGCCGTGCTCGGCACCGGCACGCTCGGCCTGCTCGCCGTGCAGGTCGGCGTGGCGATGCACTGCCCGGTCGACGTCGTGGGCATCGACCCGGCGGGCCTGGCGGCGGCGCGCGAGCTCGGCGCCCGCGCGGTCTGGACGCCGGACGACGCGCCCGAGGGCGCCTACCAGATCGTGATCGAGGCCACCGGGTCGGCCGCGATCGGCCCGGTGCTGACCCGGATCGCCGGCATCGCCGGGCGGATCCTCCAGGTCGGCATCCCCGGCAGGCCGGTCGACGGGGTCGACCTGGCGGCCTTCGTCACCAAGGGGCTCCGGCTCTCCGGCGTGCTCGGCGGGGTGGACCTGATGCCCCGGGCGCTGCGCCTGATCGCCAGCGGGGCGGTCACCCCCACCGCGCTGATCGAGCAGGTGCTCCCGGTCGCCGATGCGCGCCAGGCGTTCGAGCGGATGCGCGAGGCCGGGCGGGCCAGACCCAAACTCGTCATCGACCTGTCGGATCTCCAGGGGGAGGACTCCGCGTGAGCCACGTGAAGAAGATCGAGGTCGGCTGGATCGGCGCCGGGCGGATGGGCGCCGCGATGGTCCGGCGGTTGCTGCTGGCCGGTCAGCCGGTGGCGGTGTGGAACCGTACGCCGGAGAAGGCCGAGCCGCTGCGGGTGGCGGGCGCGCGGATCGCCACTGAGCTGGGGGAGGCGGCCGCCTGCCCGGTGACCGTCACCAGCCTGGCGGCGTCCGCCGACCTGGAGGAGGTGGTGGGGCGGCTGCTGGCCGCGCCGGTCCGCCCGTTCGTGCTGGTCGACACCTCCACGGTGTCGGTCGCGTCCTCGCGCCGGGTGCGGGAGGCGGCGGCCGAGGTGGGGGTGCCGTTCCTGTCCGCGCCGGTCAGCGGCAACCCGTCGGCGATCGAGGCGGGCACCGCGTCGTTCGTGTGCTCGGGGTCCCGGGAGGCGTACGAGCGGGCGCGGGGCGTGCTGGAGGCGATCGGGCGCGCGGCCACCTACGCAGGCGAGGCCGACGAGGCCCGGCTGCTGAAGATCTGCCACAACCTGCTGCTCGCCGTGACCACCCAGGGACTGGCCGAGGTCGTCGTGCTGTGCGAGCGGCTCGGCGTCGATCGTGGCGCGCTGCTGGACTTCCTCAACGAGAGCGTGGTCGGCTCCGCCTTCACCCGCTACAAGACCGACGCCGTCCGCCGGATGGATCTGACGCCGACGTTCACGTCCCGGCTGCTGCTCAAGGACGTCGACCTGGGCCTGACCGAGGCGACGGCCGGGCAGGTCCCGCTGCCGCTCGTCGCGATGGTCCGCACGCTGCTGGTCTCCGCCATCGCGCAGGGCCACGGCGAGGAGGACTTCCTGTCGCTGCTCGCCGTCCAGGCCCGCGCCGCCGACCTCGACCTGCGTACAGAGCAAGGGGATATCGAATGACCACCACACCCGCCACCCTCGACCCGAACGCCATCGGCGCGCCCGGCCACATGGGCGTCGACTTCGAGACCCGGGTGGACTTCGCCCGGCTGCGCGACTACCGCCTGGCCCGCGCCCGCGCCGCCCTGGAGGCCTCCGATCTGGGCGCCATGCTCGTCTTCGACGTGAACAACATCCGCTACCTGACCGGTTCCGTGATCGGCGAGTGGTCGCGGGACAAGATGACCAGGTACGCCCTGCTGGTCCGGGGCCGCGAGCCCGTCCTGTGGGACTTCGGCTCGGCGGCCAAGCACCACAAGCTGTACGCCCCGTGGCTGCTGCCGGAGAACTGCCGGGCCGGCATGGTCGGCCTGCGCGGCGCGGTGGCCCCGGAGGTCGGCCTGTTCACCCGCGCCGTCCAGGAGATCCGCGACCTGCTCGTCGAGGCCGGCCAGCAGGACGCCCCGGTCGGCGTGGACATCGCCGAGCCGCCGCTGCTGCTGGCGATGCAGGAGGCGGGCCTGACCGTGGCCGACTGCCAGCAGGTCATGCTGGAGGCCCGGCAGATCAAGAGCATCGACGAGGTGCTGCTGCTCAACCAGGCGGCGGCCATGGTGGACGGCGTCTACCAGCGGATCGCCGACGCGCTCAAGCCGGGCGTCCGGGAGAACGACCTGGTGGCGCTGGCCAACGCGTACCTCTACCAGATGGGCTCCGACGACGTCGAGGCGATCAACGCGGTCTCCGGCGAGCGGTGCAACCCGCACCCGCACAACTTCACCGACCGGATCATCCGGCCGGGGGACACCTGCTTCTTCGACATCATTCAGTCCTACAACGGCTACCGCACCTGCTACTACCGCACGCTGAACGTCGGCTCCTCGACTCCGGCGCAGCGGGACGCGTACACCAAGGCCCGCGAGTGGATCGACGCCGCGATCGAGCTGGTCAAGCCCGGCACCTGGACCGACGAGATCGCCCGGGCCTGGCCGACCGCGCAGGAGTTCGGCTTCGCCTCCGAGATGGACGCGTTCGGCCTGCAGTTCGGGCACGGACTCGGCCTCGGCCTGCACGAGCGGCCGATCATCTCGCGGCTCAACTCGATCGAGCATCCGGTCCGGATCGAGGAGGGCATGGTCTTCGCGCTGGAGACCTACTGCCCGGCGACCGACGGCAGGTCGGCCGCCCGCATCGAGGAGGAGGTCGTGGTGACCTCCGCGGGGGCGAAGGTCATCACCCTGTTCCCGGCGCAGGACCTCTTCGTCGCGAACCCGTACTAGGAGCCGACATGACCTACCACGATCTGCTGGCCACCTGCTGGACCACGGCCGGTGACGCCGTTCCGCTGCCCGGCAGGGACGCCAGCCCGATCCCGCTGCCGGCCAGGATCGAGCAGGCGGCCCGCGCGGGATTCACCGGGTTCGGGCTGATGCACATCGACCTGGAGGAGTTCCTCCGCACGTCGGACCTGCCGACGGTGCGCAAGATCCTCGATGACAACGGCATCCGCCACGTGGAGCTGGAGTTCCTGACCGACTGGTGGCTGGATGACGGCGAGCGCGCCGAGTCGGACCGGGTCCTGGCGCTGCTGCTGGAGGCGTCCGAGGCACTGGCGCCGCACCACGTCAAGATCGGCCCCGACATCGGCGGCGGCCCCTTCGACCTGGATCGCTACGCCGCCGGGTTCCACCGGGTCTGCGAAGCGTTCGCCCAGGCCGGGACCACCGTGGCGGTGGAGTTCATGCCGTTCTCCAACATCAACACCCTGGCCTGCGCGGTCGAGCTGGTGACGACGGCCGGGCACCCGGCCGGGGGCCTGATGGTCGACCTGTGGCACGTCGAGCGCGGGGCCGCCACCTTCGAGGAGCTCGCCCGCCTGCCGCTCGGCCTGGTCAAGGGCGTCGAGCTCGACGACGGCGCCGCGCAGCAGGTCGGCGACGGATACACCGACACCGTGCTGCGGCGGCGGCTCTGCGGCCAGGGCGACTTCCGGGTCGTCGAATTCATCAACCTGCTGCGGGACCTCGGCTGGGCGGGGCCGTGGGGCGTGGAGATCCTCTCCGAGACCTACCGGGTGCTCCCGCTGGAGAGCGCCGTCCCGGCGGCGTACGCCACGGCGGCCCGCCAGTTCGACGCGGCGGACGGAAGGGCCTGAACCATGCGACTCACTGACAAGATCGCCATTGTCACCGGCGCCGCCAGCGGCATCGGCGCGGCCACCGCCGAGCGGTTCGCCGCCGAGGGCGCCGTCGTGTACGCCGCCGACATCGCGGCGGACCCTCGCGACGACGGCCGCACCTTCCACCGCAGGCTCGACGTCGCCGACCTGAACTCCTGGGGCACGCTGGTCGCCGAGATCGCCGACCGGCACGGGCGGATCGACGTGCTCTTCAACTGCGCCGGTTTCGTCGGCTCCTACGACTCGCTGACCGAGATCGACCTGGACGACTGGCACCGCATCGTGGCCGTCAACCAGACCGGCGTCTTCTACGGAATGCGCTCGGTGATCCCCGTGATGCGGCAGGCCCGCGCCGGGGCCGTGGTCAACATGTCCTCCGCGTGGGGGCTGATCGGCTCGGCCGGAGTCTCGGCGTACCAGGCGGCCAAGGGCGCCGTGACGGTGATGACCAAGAACGCGGCCATGTCCTACGCCGCCGACGGCATCCGGGTCAACTCGGTGCACCCCGGCCTGATCACCACGCCGATGACCGACGCCCAGGACCCGGAGATCTCGGCCGAGCTGGTACGGCAGACGCCCCTCGGCCGGGCGGGCCGAGCCGACGAGGTGGCCAGCGCCGCCCTGTTCCTCGCCTCCGACGAGGCGTCCTTCATCACCGGGGCGCAGCTCGTCGTCGACGGCGGCCTGATCGTGCACTGAGCCCATGACGATCTCCGATACCTCCGCCAGGCGCAGGGCCGTGGTGGTGCACCGGCGGGACGGCGGCCTGACGGTCAGCTGCGACCTGCTGCCCGTCCCGCCGGTCGAGGGCGCCGCGCTGCGCGTCCGCCCCGAGTACGTCGGCATCTGCGGGTCCGACCTCGAGCAGATCTTCGGCGAGATGGACCCGAGTTTCGAGGTGACCTTCCCGCACGTGCTCGGCCACGAGTGGTCCGGCGTGGTCGTCGCGGCCGGTCCCGCCGCCGCCCGCTTCCGGCCGGGCGACCGGGTGATCGGGCACGGCGCGCTCGGCGGCAACATCTGGTTCGGGGTGTCCACCGACGGCGCCATGGCCGACACCTTCCTGGTCCCCGAGGCGATGTGCTTCGCCGTGCCCCCCGCCGTGTCCTCGCTGCGCGCCGCCCTGGTCGAACCCCTGGCCTGCTGCCTGCAAGCCCTGCGCACGGCCGGCGGGGTGGACGCCGGGCACACCGTGGCGATCTTCGGATGCGGCGCCATCGGCCTGTCGATGGTGGGCCTGACCCGCAGTCTCGGCGCCCGGGTCGTCGCCGTCGACCGCAGCCCGCACCGGCTGGGCGTCGCGGCCCGGCTCGGCGCGGACCACTGCGTCGAGGCGGGCGACGACACGGCCGCCGCCGTCCTGGACGCGCTGGGCGGGTGCGGCGCCGACCTGGTCGTCGAGGCGTCCGGCGCGCCCGCGGCCCAGGCCGCGGCCCTCGAGGTCACCGCGCAGGACGCCCGGGTGCTGTTCATGGGACTGGCGCACCGGCGCGCCGACCAGGTGTCCCTGCACCAGATCCAGAACAGGAACCTGCGGCTGCTGTCGTCCACCGGCGCGCCGCCGCACATCTGGGAGCCCACGCTCCGGCTGCTCGACCGCACCGGCCTCAACCTGGAACCCCTGGTGTCCGACGTGTTCGCCTTCGAGGACTGCGCCGCCGCCCTGGAGGCGGCCAGGGACGCCACCGCGCACGCCAAGGTCATGCTCAGCCCGGACGGAGGCCGCCGGTGAGCCTGATGTTCACGCCGCTCACCATCCGCGGCACGACCTTCCGCAACCGCGCCTGGGTGTCCCCGATGTGCCAGTACGCGGCCGTGGACGGCCTGGTGTCGGACTGGCACCTGGTCCATCTGGGCGGCCTGGCGACCGGCGGCACCGGGCTGATCGTCGCCGAGTCCACCGGGGTCACCCCCGAGGGCCGGATCAGCCCGTACTGCGCGGGCATCTGGACCGACGAGCAGACCGAGGCGTGGGCGCGGATCGTCCGCTTCGTCCACGACCAGGGCACGCCCATCGGCCTCCAACTCGCCCACGCCGGGCGGAAGGCGTCCACCTCGCCGCCGTGGACCGGCGAGCGGTGGGTGCCGTACGCCGACGGCGGCTGGCCGACCGTCGGGCCGTCCGCCGTCCCGTACGGCGACCTCCCGGCCCCCAGGGAGATGACCGAGGGTGACCTCGACGCCGTGCGCGACGCCTTCGCCGCCGCCGCGGAACGCGCCGCGCACGCCGGATTCGACGTGATCGAGATCCACGCCGCCCACGGCTACCTGCTGCACGAGTTCCTCTCCCCGCTGACCAACCTGCGCGCGGACCGGTACGGCGGCTCGTACGACAACCGGGTCCGCTACCCCCTGGCGGTCGTCGCCGCCGTCCGCGAGGCGTGGCCGCAGGACCGCCCCCTGCTGGTCCGCCTCTCGGTCACCGACTGGGTGCCCGGCGGCTGGGACCCGGAGTCGTCGATCGAGCTGGCCAGGCGGCTGGCCGCCCTCGGCGTCGACCTCGTCGACTGCTCCTCGGGCGGGCTCGTCCCCGACGCCGCCATCCCGGCCGACGGCACGTACCAGAGCGACCTGGCCGAGGCGGTGCGCCGGGACGCGGGCGTCCGCACCGCCGCCGTGGGCAGGATCACCGACCCGGAGCAGGCCGAGACCGTGCTCGCCTCGGGCGCGGCCGACGCCGTCTTCATCGGCCGGGCCATGCTCCGCAACCCGCGCTGGCCGCTGGCCGCCGCCGCGGCGGTCGGGGCCGACCTGCCCTGGCCGGTCCGGTACGCGCGGGCCAAGCCCACCTACCCGAACGTGGAGAATTCGTGAAAATCAGATCCGAACTGTTCATCGGCGGCGAATGGGTAGCCGGGACTGCCACGCTGCCGGTGCAGGACCCCGCGCTGGGCGAGACGATCACCGAGGTCGCCGTGGCCGGCGAGCGTGAGTGCGCCCAGGCGGTCGACGCGGCCGCCGCCGCCCTCGGGCCGTGGGCCGCCCGCGCGCCCAGGGAACGCGCCGAGATCCTGCGTCGCGCGTACGAGCTGATGACGGACGAGGCGGACGAGATCGCCCGGCTCATCGTCAGGGAGAACGGCAAGGTATTCGCCGACGCCAAGTCCGAGGTGGTGTACGCCGCCGAGTTCTTCCGCTGGTTCGCCGAGGAGGCCGTCCGGATCAAGGGCGACTACCGGCTCGCGCCCGGCGGCGACAAGCGCATCATCGTCACCCATCAGCCGATCGGGGTGTCCCTGCTCATCACGCCGTGGAACTTCCCGGCGGCGATGGCCACCCGCAAGATCGGCCCCGCGCTCGCGGCGGGCTGCTCGGTGGTGCTCAAACCGGCCACCGAGACCCCGCTGACGGCGCTCGCCATCGCCGACGTCCTGGCCCGCGCCGGGGTCCCCGGCGGCGTGGTCAACGTGGTCGTCGCGGCGCCCACCGCCCAGCGGGTGCGGGAGATGCTGCACGACCCCCGCGTCACCAACCTCTCCTTCACCGGGTCCACCGAGGTCGGGCGGGTCCTGCTGCACGAGGCCGCCGACCAGGTGGTGCGCACCTTGATGGAGCTCGGCGGCAACGCGCCCTTCCTGGTGCTCGCCGACGCCGACGTCCGGGCCGCCGTGGCGGGGGCGATGGTCGCCAAGCTCCGCAACGGCGGCGCGGCCTGCACCGCCGCCAACCGCTTCTACGTGCACGGCTCCGTCGCCGACGAGTTCACCGCGGAGTTCGCCCGCGCGATGGCCGCCCTGAAGGTGGGCTCCGGCCTCGACCCGGCCAACCAGATCGGCTCGCTCGTCTCCACCACCGAGCGCGGCAAGGTCGCCGACCTGGTCGACCAGGCGGTCGGTGCCGGCGCTCGGCCGGTGACCGGCGGCACGATCCTCGACGGACCCGGGGCGTTCTACCCGCCGACGGTCCTCGCCGGAATCGCACCGGACGCCGACATCCTGGACGTGGAGATCTTCGGGCCGGTCGCCCCCATCGTGGTGTTCGACTCCGACGACGAGGCGGTGGCCAGGGCCAACGCGACGCCGTACGGGCTGATCAGCTACGTCTACACCGGGGACTTCCGCCGCGGGCTCCAGATCGCGGAGCGGCTCGACTCCGGCATGGTCGCCCTCAACCGGGGCGTGCTCTCCGACCCCGCGGCGCCGTTCGGCGGCTTCAAGCAGAGCGGGCTCGGTCGGGAAGGCGGGTTCGACGGGATCCACGAGTTCCTGGAGACCAAGTACATCGCCGCCGACATCTGACTCGAACCAACGAAAGTGGAGTGACAATGCAGACGAACCTCGAGGGACGGAAGGTCCTGGTCACCGGCGGCGCCTCCGGCATCGGCGCGGCGACCGTCCGCGCGATGCTCACGGAAGGGGCCGACGTGGTCGCCGCCGACCACGACGCGGGCCTGCTCGACCAGCTGGAGACCGAGACCAAGGACCGCCCCGGCACCCTGCGTTCGGTCCGCGCCGACCTGTCCACCCTGGACGGCTGCGAGAGCGCGGTCACCGGCGCGCTCGACGCCCTGGGCGGCCTGGACATCCTCATCAACAACGTCGGCACCGGCTCCGTCCGCACCTTCGAGCAGCTCACCGACGACGAGTGGCTGCACACCATGAACCTCAACTTCATGAGCTACGTACGGGTCTCCCGGACCGCCCTGCCCCACCTGCGCGCCTCGCGGAACTCCCCGGCGATCGTCAACAACGCCTCCGACCTGGCCCGCCAGCCGGAGACCCAGCCGATCGACTACGCCGCCTCCAAGGCCGCCGTCCTCGCCGTCACCAAGGGCCTGTCCCGCGCCGAAGGCCCGCACATCCGCGTCAACGCGGTCGCCCCCGGCCCCATCTGGACCCCGTTCTGGACCAAGCCGGGCGGCTTCGCGGACACCCTCGCCGAACTGCACGGCATGGAGCCGATGGCGGCGGTCGAGCACGAGATGAAGCTGCGCCAGCTACCCCTCCAGCGCCTCGGCACGCCCGAGGAGGTCGCCAACGTCATGGTCTTCCTCGCCAGCCCGCTGTCGGCTTTCGTGACCGGCGCGGTATGGGGAGTCGACGGCGGGAGCATCCGCGCCCTGTACTAATAGGTCGCCTCAGCCAGCAGCAGGTCGGCATCCTTGGCGAGGTCCACCACGCATCGGTCTCCGAGATTCTTCGGACTGCGGGCGTCCAGGTCGGTCGGCGCGGGCCGACCTGGATGTAGTGACCTCGGTTCCCCGCGGCCATCGGACATGTTCGACCGCGACTGGAGTGGGAACAGCTGTCGCGGTTCGTCGCCAGCGACTCCCAGGGCGCCACACGCGGCGTGGTCTCCGTCGCAAACGATCGCGTCTGGTTCTATCCGCGCTGGAAAAGTGAACCCGGTTTGCTTTTGAACCCGGTTTGTCTTTAAGTTTGGCTTGTGGCGGGATTGAGGGAGCGTAAGAAGGAGCAAACGCGGCAGCGGATTGCTGAGGTGGCCCTGCGCCTGTTCGCGGAACGGGGCTACGACGCCGTCACGATCAACGAGATCGCCGCCACCGCCGAGGTTGCCAAAGTGACCTTGTTCAAGTACTTCCCGAGCAAGGAATCGCTTGTCCTTCAAGGCGTGGCCGAAGACGATCTGGCCCAGATCGTCTCCAGCAGGCCGACCGGCCAGTCGCCCCTCACCGCTCTTCGCACGCACTACCTGGCCCAGGAACATGGTCGCGACGGCATTCGAGAAGGTGACGATTGCCTTGATCAGGACGAAGGTGCGAGGAAGCAGCAGGACCAGGCCCGGGAGGCGCTCATCACTCGGATGCGAGTGATCTTCGACAACCCCGCCCTCTCCAGCGCCGCCAACGAGTTGCACTACCGCCAACGCCAAGCCCTGGCCCACGTACTCGCCCAGGACCACGACGAACTGACGGCCACCCTGATGGCAGCCCAGATAACCGCCTCGATCCTGACCATTCAGGAAACGTTCTACCGCCGCCTGGTGGCAGGGGCCTCGCTCGCCGAGGCGGGGGGCAAGCTCGGTTCCGACGTCGAACTCGCCTTCAACCTCCTAGAACACGGTTTGGACCAACCGGAAGGACGATGACCATGCGCGCTCGGGGGATCAACTACGACACCGGCTTCCTTCCCGGTGACAGCTTCAGCCGCAGGCATTTCGACCCGCGATCCGTGCAACACGACATCGACGTCATCGCCGGCGAACTCCACTGCGACGCCATCCGCATCTCCGGCAGAGAACCCGACCGGCTGACTCTCACCGCCGAACTCGCGGCCGCCGCCGGCCTCGAAATCTGGTTCGCCCCCTTCCCTGTGGATCTCCCGCCCGACGAGATGTTGTCCCTTTTCGCGGACTGCGCCCAACGCGCCGAGTCCATCCGCCGGTCCGGCGCCCGGATCTCTCTCGTCACCGGCTGCGAGATCAGCGCTTTCGGCAGCGGCTTCATCCCCGGCGCCACCTTCCAGGACCGCATGCAGACCATGGCGACCGCCGACCTCAGCTGGTGGCAGTCCCTCGGCCCGGTCCTGGAAACCCTCAACGATTTCCTGGCTCAGGCAGCCACCACCTCCCGCGCGCACTTCAACGGTCCGATCACGTACGCCTCGGGTCCCTGGGAATTCATCGACTGGACCCCCTTCGACGTCGTCGGCGTAGACGCCTACCGGGCCGGCTACAACGCCGAGACCTTCCCATCGGAGACACGAGCCCACCACGAACACGGAAAACCGGTAGCCGTTCTGGAATTCGGCACCTGCGCCTACCAGGGCGCCTCCGACCTGGGTGGCATGGCCTGGCAACCCCCCGCGAACGCCGTACCCGACGAGTCCGAGCAGACCACCTACTACACCGAACTGATGGCCATCTTCGAACAAGAATCCATAGACACCGCTCTGTGGTTCACCTTCGCCGCCTTCAACCTCACCAACGAAGCCGACATCGCCTCCTACGGCGTAGTCAAAATGCTCGACGAAACAAAATGGCGCCCCAAAGCCCTGTTCCACACGATGGCCGCCTACAACCGGTCACGAAAAGGTTAGTTGCAGCTGCTCGTAAGCCGACCGTTCTCAGGTACGCGTTGGGCACGCTGCAAGATCCACGACGACGCTGCATCTACTCCACCCACCACCAGCCGTTGCCAAGGTCCCGGACGGGTCTGCCGAAGTCATCGGCAGCAATCTTGATGATCATCTCGGAGGTCGGCGGGCGCGCCAACGGCGTACCCTTCACCGTCCTGGACCACCGCTACGGCATTCCCGGCGCCGCCACCGTCCAGGGCTACCGCGACGCCATCGCCACCGCCTGGAACTCCCGCACCGAGTCCCCGGCATCTCCGGAGGCATGACCATGACCCTCGACATCATCGCCGTACCCTCCGACGGCTACTGCGACCCCGTCACCGGCGCCTGCGTCTCTCCGCAACCAGCGACCGCGCCCGGCCCCGACGACCAGGACCATGGCTGGCGGCACCAACCCACCACCTCGCCCGACAGGCAAGATGTGCGTGACGACTGGCAGTCGGGATGGGGGGCGACCGCTCTGCGCTGTTGGTGCGTAGCAGGCATGGCTTGTGCATTTGGTCGTCCTGGGGGAACAAGACGGAGGCCATGAGCAGATGCGTAGCTGATTGCATGTGCGGGTAGAGTCGGATTATCGGAGAATCCGAATGCGTGATGGAGGTGGGTCGTGGCGACGCTCGCAGGCAAGGTACCGCAGGAGCCGCGGTTGAGGGCTCGCGCAAAGGTTCGCGCGAAGTCGCAGCTCACCCTGCCAGAGGAGGTCCGCCAGGCACTCCATATCGGTGAGGGTGATGAGGTGGAGTTCGCGGTCCTGGACGATGGCACCATCACTGTGCGGGGTTACATCTCCATTCCCACTGATCAGGCATGGTTCTTTGCTCCGGAGTGGTTGGCGGGGGAGCGGGAGGCGGATGAGGACATCAGGCTTGAGCGAGGGACCAAGCACGAGTCCGCGGAGGACATGTTCGCTCACCTGGACAAGCTGGGGGCGGCGGACGACTGATGCCGACCTTCGAGACCACGCCGCGATTCGAGCGAGACTGGAAGAAGCTCTCCGAGCCGCGACAGGCTCTGTTCCGCAAGGTCGTGATGGAGACGTTCGTTCCTGATCTGGCCGCTCCAGAGCGCCCCTTCCGTCCAGGGCTGCGGGTGAAGGGCGTCACCGCTCATCCCGGCGTCTTTGAGATGACTTGGGACGGTGACGGTCGGGCCACTTTCAGCTACGGAGAGGAACAGATCCCTGGCGAACCTCACGGCGTGTGGCGGCGGATCGGAACTCATTCGATACTTACGCCCCCACCCGGCCCATAGGGCTGTCGCTTATGCGCGGAGTCTCGGACGCTGGACTTCCAACGCCCGAGACGTCGCATCTCCCTGAGTTCGTGATGTGACTGGCGCCGAGCACGGACGCCAGGCAGGACAACGCATTGCGCTCTTCATACAGAAAGGCGCCGGAGCCGCGGTCAATCCGAATAGGTCGTGGGAGGGATGATTTCGTATCCCGGCAACTCTTCGCTGGGAACGGCTCGGCGCTCCTCCATGGTGACGCGTTCACCCCAGTCGGGCACGCTCACGCGGGAGAAGAAGACTCCCTTCCTGCAGTTGTCGCACCAGAATTTCGCCCAGCCGATCGACCGATCCGTCTTATGGACGACGAACAGCAGTCGAAGGGCCGGCTGACCGCAGCTGGGACAGGGCCGGGTCCTCAAGGATCGAGGATCCTTCTCCACCCGGATGTACTCCCTGAGCCATTTCTCGTAGATTTCACTCATCGGTGTTCAGTAACTCATGTTCTTCGGGTTCAGGGGATGATATTTCCATCATAGTTCTTTCGAAGCGTAAGGAGCGGCTGACCTCTCGTTACCGGGCTTAATGTCATGCCAATGGTGAAACGATCAATTGGTTGACCCTGGGTGTAACGGCTCTTGTATTACCACGCACCGAGTCTCTTCAGGTACCAGCTCACTCTGATGGACGGCTTCGTCTGAATCTTGATCGGCACCTGGCTGTCGATATCAAACCACAGCGTGAGCCCTTCGTAGTCCGGTTCACGTTCAACCGACACTCGCCCCAGCCTTCGCAGGTTCCCGAGCATGGCGACCTCCTCGACATCAACGAAAAGGCTGATGAACGCCTCGCCCGCGAGCGGATCCAGTGAAAAGAGAATCTCGGTCGCGCCGCGCTTGAGGCTGAAGGAATGGAGCCCAAGGGGCCATTCGAGATCCTCGTGGTTCCGTTTCGGCTGGCCCTCGAAGAGCCAGATCAGATCGGCTAGCTCGGGAATCTCCATGCGCAGAACGTAGCCGTACCCGCAAGTCATTCAGCACCAACTGGCCAAGGATGCGCGGCGCTGCCGAGAACCCACCTGATCATCCCTGGTTTCCTTGGCCTGGGTCCCGGGATCGATGGCGGTCGGGACGGCCAGGCGTCCACCTCAGCCCTCAACGGCCCGGACGCCTGGCGCGGCGACCGTCCCGGAGCCGCAGTGTCCCCGCCGAAGGCTGGAATGTCGGATCGACTCGCTACAGTCGGCCCATGGATGATCAAAAAGCGCTTGAGCGGCTTATCGCTCTTGTGCCTCCGCCCCCCGACCCGCTGTTTGCATTGGGAAGCTGGGAAGAGCTGTTCGCTGAGCTGGGCACAAGGTTGCCAGCGGACTATGTGGCGCTCATCGACGCCTACGGGTCGGTCGCATTCTCCGAGTATCTGGGAGTGGCAGATGCCCGGCGGGACGGAAACGGGGCCACCATGGGCATCCATGCGCGGGAAATCGGTGATAGCTATCGCTCCTTCCGGGCAGAGTGGCCGGCGGACTACCGGTTTGCAGCCTGGCCGGAACCTGGTGGCTTCTTGCCGTGGGGGAACACCATCGATGGTGATCATCTGGGCTGGCTGACCGAGGGGGAGCCTGATCGGTGGCCGGTGGCGATTTGGCCGCGCCATTCAGATGAGCGAGTCATCGATCTGACCATGGCGGAGTTTCTGCTGGGTTGGTTCTCGGGTGATCTCGTCGACAGCGAGCTGCCTGATTTGGCCCCAGTGGACTGTCAGCCTTGGTAGTTGGGGTTGCCGTGGAGCCACGATCGGTCACGATCTTCGCCACAAAGGCAACGTGCTGGCCACCAACCACCACGCCGTTCGCGGCGCGGACAAAGCGATCACGGATGCGATCAACAAGCAGTTTGAACGCGGAAATGACGACGGCATGCGGCTGCTGACCTGCGGGGTTATCAGCCTGCCGGTTCCTTCGGGTGCGTGAGAGCGGCAACGCCGGTGAGGTCTGGACCAGGCGGGATCAAGGTGACCCGGTATCCCAGGCGTCCCAGGGTCTTCTGGTAGTACTCGGCCAGGTGCTGGGAAATCCCAGCTGACCGAACTATTCCGCTGAGATAACCTCAGTTCGCAGCTCAGGACACATGCAGCTGGTACTTGAAGATCAATATTACGTGGCCCTGGGCGGACCTAGTGCCGCCGGGGAGGTGCGCTCGTGATTCGACCGGTCGCCATCGGAGTGGCTCTCGCGCTTGGCTTGGTGATTGTCCTGAGCTCCACCTTGAAGACCGCCCCGTTGTGGCAGGTGTGGGCTGCTCTCTCCCTGGCGCTCACCGCCGCCTCCGGCACTGTCTTCGCCTACGGCCTCGAGCGGTGGAGAGAGTTGACAGCTCTGCGCGCAGTGCGCGTCCGCGAGTTAATCCGGCCTGTCGGTGCCCTTTTCCTGGTCGCGCTGCTGCTCGGGGTTCTCAACGTGATTCTGTCCGCGTCCGCGTCCGCGCCGGCGAGCGGGCGCGGCTGGGCGCTGTCGGTGATCGCCGTCGCCGGTGCGCTCCCCGCCGTAGCGACCATGCTCGGCATCCGGCGGGCGACTCGCCTGCCGGAACCCGGGCCTGGCAGGCGAGTGGCTGTTCTGATCGCCTTACGACGGCTGCTCCAGCGGCTGCTCGCGGCGGTCGGCACGCTGGTGGCGCTGGCGACGCTCGCGCTCGGCTCCACCCCGGTCCCGCTGCCGTCCCGTACTGTCGTCCTGATCTTCGGGGGTGTCGGGTCGCTGCTGGTCGCCCTGGCATACAGCCCGGCCCGCGCCGCACTCCAGGAGGCAGCCACCCGCCTGTGCGACGACCTGCTGCCGCTCGCCGACGTCGACGATGCCGCGACGGTCCTTACCCGGGCAGAGGACCGCGCCAAACTGGAGCAACTCCTGGGAGCCGACCGCAATCTCCTGGCCGAACTGCAGACCGGCCTGGCGATCCTCGGCCCGCTCTTGTCCAGCGCCGCCGCAGCCTTCCTGCCCAGCTCCGCAGGCTGAGCGTCCAGGTGAGGACTCGCTCAACACGACGCCGAAACGCCCTGACGCGGACACACACGGGTGATCGTGTACGCGTACACGTTCGAATAGCAGGAGCTGTACAAAGACGATGAACCGGTCCCGAGGACCAGTCGTTGAGGCCGCCACCGGTGGCTGGGCCCTGGTCAGTGGCCCGGCCGCGCCGCATGTTCGCGGACACCAAGCCGGTAGCGGTCCGACGTGATCATCACCTCACGGACCTCGTTCCTGCGGAAGCCCCGGATCTTCCGTCTCCGGAGCGCGCTTGGAGAGCACGCGCAGAACCTCAAGGGCAGCCCTGCGACGTACGGCATACCTGGACCAAATGGCTGGCAGGGCCACGCTGAGAAGTATCAGGGCCCTAAGTACGACAAATACGCCGAACAGGACGCCAACGGGAAGAGCCTCGCCGAGGAACGTGGAAACAGACATCAGGGGCTGAGACGCGTCTGTCGCAGGCGGCCGGTCAGTGCGCCTCCTGCCCCCTCTCGGTTGCTAGCCGCGATGGGAACACGTCTGGGGGTCAAACCGCCTGCCGGCCGCACCAATGACGGGAAGACCACCTCATGGCCCACGTCGTCCAGTGCCCACCCCTTTCGCTACCACAACAGTGGCATCAGAGCGGGACGTTGCCTAGCCATCCTCAGGGGCAGGAAATCGTGACCCCCGAGTGCGATATCGGAGAGATCCCATACGCTCACGGCGCGCGCCGGAGACCCGGAGGTGGCGCTGTTCCTGGCAGTTGACGCCTACGATCGGTGGCTTGTGGCCAGTGGTGTCGCTCGGAGGAATCGCAGTGCCGCCGCGCCGGAGAGGTAGGCGATCAGCGCTGGGGTCGGCCACCCGAACAGGGTGGGGCTCGTACTGGGCAGCAGACTGTTGCCGAGCATGCCCAAGGTGACGCAGACGAACCCGGCCACGACCAATGCCAGGCGTGGCATCGGGCGGGTCGCTGCTCGGACCAGGCTGTGCGGGATCCCGCGGGGGTGCCGGTCTTGCTGGCGGGCGCCACGGAACTCGATCGATCCGAAGGTCGCGACCAGCAGCGCGAGCATGAGAGTGCTCATGATCAGCAAAGGGATCCGCCAGATGTACCAGGCCACCGAGCCGACGCTGGGAGTGGGCAGAGCGCCCGCGAAATTCAGTGCGCCTATGAGCAGGATCGCGGCGCTGACATGCCACAGGAAGATGGTCAAGATCACCGAATTGACGGCGACCACCCCCATCCACGCGCGCGAGTGCCGCAGCCACCGCTCAACCCGGTCACGCAGCAGCAGCACCGCCCCGAGTTGGGCGGCGGCCACCGTCAGCAGGGCCAGGCTGGGAGGTGCCATGTTGTGCAGCCGCTCCCCTGGCACATTGATCATGCTGACTGGGTACGGGCCGACAAGCGTGAGCAGCAGCGACGCGCCGAACCCGCCGAACAGCAACGGCAGCCCTGCGCGGATACCGGGCGCCAGCCGACCGTCGTACCAGGCGAACCCCATCTGGTGGATGGCCAGCCAGCCGAACAGGAAGTTGCCGTTGCCCCAGGACGGCTCGCCGAGAAGGCGGGCGAGGTCGCCGGCAGCGACGAGGCCGGTCAGCGCCACCGGAACCGCCAGGCCATATCGGCGGTGCAGGGCGTACATCGCCGGGGTCAGCAATACCACGACCAGGTACGCCACGAGGAACCACAGCGGAATCGAGGCGAACCACACCACCAGACGAACCCGGGCGGGGGCGGCATCGAACAGGCGGGCGACCAGCGCGCCACCGGCCATGACCAGCACCAGGGTGGTGGTCGGGCGGATCAACCGGCCACTCCGATTGAGCAGCCATTCAGTCGCATTCCCGCCTCGCCGGCGTTCGGCGGCCAGCGATACCGCGTTGGCGTACCCGCCGACGAAGAAGAACACCGGCATTACCTGCACCACCCAGGTGAGGGGATGCGCCCATGGCAGGTCCGGCAGCGCCGACCGGGCGGTCAACTCGCCGTCCTTGCCGTAGCCGACCACCGTCACCAGCCAGTGCCCGAGGACTACGGCGAGGATGGAGATCCCCCGCAGCAGATCGATGAACCGCTCCCGCGACGGCGGCGTCTGCTCAGCACGCCGCCGAACACCTCGCGACGCGGCGCCCATACCGTCCATGTCGTACAACGCCTCGTGAAAGTGGAAACACCAGACCCCTACCCCCTCGTCGCCCGTTCACGTTGGTGGGATCGAACCGGCGGTGATTCAGCAGGGCCTACCTCGGCAGCCCCATCGCTGTTCGAGGTTGTCGTGTCCCGGGACATGCTTGACAGTCCGGACTGTTCCGAACCAGGCGACGTTCACGCTCCGCAGCATGAGCGGATGTCGAACACAGCCACGAGTGCCGGTCAACTGGATACGTGAGCATGTCTGCTGGAACTGGTTGGCTCCTATCCTGATCGAATGAACCTGGAATTCGGCGGCGAGATGTGGTTCTGGAAAGGCCCGGCGCCGTGGCATTTCATCACCGTTCCGGAAGAGGAGTGCGGTGAGCTGGAAGCGGCTTCCAGGCTCGTGACCTACGGCTGGGGCATGATTCCGGTCACGGCGCAGATCGGGGGAACCGGGTGGAAGACGTCGCTGTTCCCGAAAGATGGGCGGTACATCGTTCCGGTGAAGGCGTGGGTGCGGAAGGCCGAAGGGCTTGAGGTAGGCGACATGGTGACGGTCCGCCTGGCCGTCGATGTCTGACCAACTGGCGAACCAGCGAGTTCGCTGTGCGCGGCATCACATCGGGGCGTTGGCCGTCGCCGGGCGGCGGCGCCGTACGAGGCGGCGGACGAGGGTGGGTGCAGCCGCGCCGAGGACGGCGAGCAGCACCACCGCGCCGCTCAGGCCGAGGATCCGCCACTGGATCCGCGCCTCGTCGGGCAGCGCTGGGACGGGGTACTCGATGTACTTCGCGGCGGTCGCGGCGACGGCGTGGCCGTCGGTACGGGCGATGTCTCGCAATACCGGGTCGAATCCGGAGTCGCCGGGGTGCGCGGCTGCCTGCGGCAGGAATACCGCCGCCCCGTCGACGGCGAGGGTGGTCCGTTCGACGCCCGGCACGACGAGGCGGTCGAGGCCCGCGACGTGATCGATGGGGGTTGCGAGCAGTCGCATGCCGTGCGCGGTGGTGACGACCGGATGCTCGGCGACCGGGATGATGTGCGCGGTGAATGCGGTACCGCCGTAGAGGTCGGCTGCGGCGGCGACGTCGATCTCGTCCACCCCGTCGGTGAGGCCGAGACCATAGGTCGGCTGGAACCACGGCAGTGTCGCGTTCAGCGCGTACGGGTAATCGGCCGGGGAAACGCGCTGCGCGGGGATTGCCGGGGCGGTGGTGGTTGACGGATCCCATCCGGGGTAGTCGACCCGGGCGCCGATCCGCGCTGCTTCGTCCGCGCCGGCGAACCGTTGCACCAGGTGCAGGGCGCCGATGATCCCGGAGCTGACACCCGCGGTGGTCATCACGTCGCCGTCCTGCACCCACCGTGTCCCGGCGATCCAGGTCGTCTCCGGGTGCGACCGGCGCAGCCCGTCGATGTCGGACCAGAACGAGGTGGCACGCCGGCCGTTGAGGACGTCGGTCTCGGCGAGCACGCGTGCGCCGGCGCAGATGCTGACGACGAGGCCGCCGGTGTCGTGCACGTGTTCGATCAGATCCCGCAGGGGCGCCTCGTCGGCACCGGAGGGGTCGGTGAACGCGGGGACGACGACGATCCGCGGCTCGGGGGCTGTCCCGTCGCGGACGTCGGTGACGGTGTGGTCGGGGATGGTGGTGAGGCCGCCGGAGAGTGCGACCGGGTCCGTACCAACCGAGACGGTGAACACGTCGAAGCGGGGCGAGTCGGCCAGGACGTCGTACGGGCCGAGCACGTCGGTGGCAACCGACCCGTTCGCGCCGAGCAACACCGCGACCGGGATCCGATCCGTGGAGTAGGTGCGGGCGCGCGCGGGCACGGCGCGGTCGGTGTGCGTGACTGCGAAGTCGCGGCCCATGGTGACCGTGAACCCGGCGGCGAGGGCGGCCGCGGGGATCGCCACCGCGAGCAGAACGCTGAGCACGATCCGGGTCAGGCGGGGCAGGAACGAGGGCATGGTGAGACTCCCGAGCGGGTCGGTGCGGGGTTCGGGTCAGGAGGTGGCTGCGCGGAAGGCGCGTGGCGACACCCCGTGCCGGTGCGCGAAGAGGCGACGGAAGTGCCGCGCGTCGCCGTACCCGCAGTCGTGGGCGATCTGCTCGATCGGCCGGTCGGTCGTCACAAGGAGTGTCTCCGCGTGGCCGAGACGGAGGTCCTGCTGGTACTGCAGCGGTGTCACGCCCGTCGCGGCGACGAACGCGTTGGTGAGCGCGCGGACCGATACGTGCGCGGCGCGTGCGAGGTCGGGCAGCGTGTGCGGCGAGGCGAAGTCGTCGGCGAGCAGCTGCTGGACCCGGTGAACGACGGGGTCGAGGTGGTCGCGACGGTCGAGGAACGGGCTGAGCGGCGCGGAGGATCCGTTACGCCGGACGTAGACGACAAGCTCTCTTGCAACCGCGGCGGCGACCGTCGGGCCGAGGTCCGTCTCCACGATGGCGAGTGCGAGGTCGATTCCGGAGGCGACACCCGCGCTCGTTGCCACGTGCCCGTCCCGGACGAAGAGAACGGAGTCGTCGACGCGCGCGGCCGGGTAGCGCTCGCGCATCGGTTCGATCACGCTCCAGTGGCTCGTGCACCGTCGTCCATCGAGCAGGCCGGCATCGCCGAGGACGAGGGCACCCGTGCAGATCGACACGAACGTCGCTCCGGCCACGTCCGCACGACGCACCCAGTCGATCGTCTCCGCGTCGACGTCGAGCCGCTGCGTGAGGTCCGGTCCGGGAACGAGTACGACGTCACCGGAATCCACAGCGGGGAGCGGGGCGAGGCCGGCCAGCGCCAGGCCCTGCGCCGAGCGCTCCTCAAGCCGCGAGGCCACGAACCCGATCTCGTACCGCCCGCCGTGATGATTCGCGGTGTGCAGCACCTGCACCGGTCCGGACAGATCGAGCACGTTGACCGCGGGGAGGACGAGCACGTGGACCCGAGTGACTGGCATGTCATCAGCCTAGAGACCGGCATCGTCCGCACGCGAGAGCGGATCGGGCAGGCAAACCGGACGGATCCGGCAGCACTGCCCCAAGACAAGATCGACCTTGTCGAACAACGTCAGAACAGGCCAGTTGATCGCGCTTCCCCGCCTGTTCTGGCACGGAAACCGCTCGTCGTCCATCACTTGGCAGCAGCAGGTGGCGCCGCCCCCAACAGCCGATCCTGTCGTTGGCATCGGGAAAGTTTCCGTCGGGGGCTGAGGGAACGTAGATTGTCGGGCCTGATTACGCTGACCAGATGACTGAGGTTGAGGACAAAATCATCCGGATCAGGCCGCAGCAGTTTCATGAGATCGCGGGCCTGGAGGACTGGCGTGTGCTGGGTGAGGGGGCGTGCACCTACTTCCGTACCGGGTCGTTCACGGCCGGGGCCAAGTTCGTGCAGGCGATCAGTGAGCTGCCCGGTGTAGGGAGTGGTCATCCTGACGTTGACGTGCGCTACGGGGGCGTGACCGTACGGCTGATCACGATTGCGGACTTCTACGGGCTGAGCGAGCAGGACGTTGAGCTGGCCCGGCAGATCTCGGCAGTGGCCCGCACGCTGCACCTCCCTGCGGATCCGTCGGCTGTGCAGACTGTCCAGGTCACCATTGATGCCCTTGCCGGTTCCGACGTGGTGCCGTTCTGGCGTGCTCTGCTCGGCTATGAGGATCGCGCGAACAGCTCAGAAGACCTGATCGATCCGCACCGCCGCGGGGCGCCGTTCTACTTCCAGCAGATGGACGCTCCGCGCCCGCAGCGCAACCGGGTCCACGTCGACGTCTGGGTGCCGTACGACCAGGCCGAGGCGCGGATAGCGGCGGCGATCGCCGCCGGTGGCCGCCTGGTGTCCGATGCTTATGCACCGTCGCACTGGGTGCTGGCCGACCCTGAAGGCAACGAGGCTTGTGTGGGCGCGGCAGGCTGGATCGGGCCTGACCCCAGCGGTCAGTGAGAGTCGGCCGCTGGCATGTCCGGGTCACCGCAAGAACGAGCCCTGCGCCATGTCGCGGCCCTATCGTCAGGTGGCCCCCTCGACCCCCACATGCGTGTGACGCTGAACTTCCATCCGGACCGACAGGTGGGCGACCGGCTGATTTTGCTCAGCCTCGCGGACGACGGCCTCTACCACTCGCAGTTCATCACGGGCACAAGCAATGGCGGTCTGACCGCCCATTCGGGCGGGGACCGGTGGCGCTGGGAGAGCCGGATCTTCGGCGGCGCCTACGACCACGCACCCGCTCACGATCGCCCTGTCTACGGCGCACTGAACTTCCGCCATAAGCCCATCGGTGCGGCGCCGCGTTTCGGATCCGCCCATTTCAGGCTGACCACAGAGGCCCTTTCACGAGCTACGTTCTGTTATCCGGACAGCTTCTTTGAACCGTCGGCCTTCGGTGTCGTCTCCCGCATGGCACTCATCGAGTTGGCTGAGGCCGATAATCCGGACGCCCTGGATGACTACATCGAGGCCCAGGTGCACGGACCGGTCAGGCTCGACCGTGACGTGGAGGCACTGGTCCTGGATCCGAGTTACCGCGGAACCGCCGTGCAAGCTGCCGCCCACCGGCTTCCATGCCCAATTGAATGGCATGACGGCTTCCGGCTCGCCATTGATCGCCTGCGGCGCTATCCGGATTACCGCGGGCAGGAATATGTTGATCTGGCTGCCGAGATAGCCGTGGACGATCACCTCGATCCGCGGATCATCGGAACTGCGGCCGGCACGGGCCGCTATGACCCGCAGGCACTCAAAAAGGTCTGGCACTGTCTTGCGCGTTTCGGCTCGCCGTTCGAGACAAGCTAAGGCGAAGGCTCTATAGGTCCAGCTTCACGCCGAGCTCGGCAGCCCGCTCGGCCAAGGCCTCACGTAGCGGCCGCCCTGGAACATACTCTCCGCTCTCGATCTGCTCTTGCACTCGAGTGGCATGCTCCAGAACCTCTTCGTATTCGCCAGTCGCCTTCATCCGGGCTATATGCCACCAGTGCGCGAGTAGATCATTTACAGGTGAGAGGTTCAGCTCCTCGGTGGCCTTAGCCATAGCCTGCCGGTAGTCCTTGTCGAAGTGGCCGCGGTCGGCAGGAGGCAGGCACGCACGGATGTTACGAGGACTCCGATCCCCGTTCAGCGACTCGACGATCTGATCCGGAGTCCGCACGGTGATCGGCTCGTACGGCTCAGCTGTCATGTCGCCACCTCCTGCTGGAAGCGCTCCAGCCGCTGATCAACTGGACGCGCGCTCACGCCTTCGAGCGTAGCGGCTTGCCCGCCCTCAATAGTGTGAAGTGCGGCTACGCATCCCTGGACGCCTCCTGACCGGAAACGACGACCTCAGGTAGGCGCCTCGATGACGACTTGATCAAAGCATCCTTGCGGCGCTTCGCCTTCGGATCGGTGGGGGCGGGCGCTGAGCTGGGCTTCGAACCGGCCGGGGGTGACCCTCTGGTCAATGGCCCGCTAATGGCCCGAGAGCAAGCCTGACCGGCTTTCAATTAGCCGCAGTCACGGGAAACCAGGCCTCGTGTTGGCCGTTTCTGTCAATGTGATCAACATGCTTGCGATCACAGTGGAGACAGAGAACGGGCAGCGGCACATCCGGATAACCCCACAGGAGCTGGCCGGTCTGGTCCGCCGGATCGGCGGCGAGAACGACGAGTTCCTGGTCGTCCAGCGGATCCCCGACCTGCCCCATGTCTTCATCCAGGTGGCCCATAGGACCGGGGGCGACTACACGCTGGAGTACCGCGATGGCGCACCTGACCGGCACTTCCAGGTGATCCTCGACGGACCGGAGCCAGTGATCGCGGCGATGACCGGTTGGGCGCGCATGGAAGACGGCTGGGAGACGGGGCTGGGCTGGGTGCCGCTGGACTTGTGGCCCGGTCAGGATCCGGTGCTCCCGCTCGCGCTCGATGACGGCAATCGTGAGCGGCTCGAGAAGCGCGTCCGTAGGTCGCTGGTCGGTGGCTATGCCACGCGGGCGGATCTGGTGGAGCTCGCGGAGGAATATCTTGTCTCCGGGGATAGCCGGCCGGTCTCGCCTGAGCAGGCCCGGCGACTGGTCGACCGGATGTGGGTGGAACGGGTCGAGGAGCAGTCCGCCTGGGAGGGTGAAACGGACCCGGATCGGCTCACCCGGGCCTTCACGGCGCTGGAGGCGGCCGGCATCACGGCCCAGGAGGATTTCACTTGTTGCCGTTCGTGCGGTCAGGCAGAGATCGGTGACGTGGCCTCTCCGGACGCCCGTGGCTTCGTTTACTTCCACTCCCAGTGCACAGACGCGGCTGCGGACGGGCACGGACTGACGATCTTGTACGGCGGCTTCGACGGTTCGCCCGTGACGACGACATCAATCGGCCGGGAGGTCGTTGCGGCGCTTGGGGAGGCGGGGCTGTCGGTGGTGTGGAACGGCGAACCCGAGCAGGTCATCACGATCACACCGCTGGACTGGCGCAAACGGCTAGTCGGCTAACGTGGCTCCCGGCGTCATAAGGACCTGGTCTGTCTTGCGTTTGGTCAGTCGATCGCCGTGAGGTCGACGATCACCTTGCTGTCGCCCCTGCGGTAGGTCAGCGTGGTCGCGAGGTGGTCGAGCGAGGGGGAGTCATCGGGGCGCAGATCGGTGGTCACCCCCGTGGCCAGGTCCGCCAGCAGGTGGAAACGGTCCGACTTGGGTGATGTGAACAGCAGGAAGCGGTCCAGAGCGGGCGCGTTGTGCTGCCAGCTCGGCATGGTGCGCATTGAGGTGCCGTCCCGGCGCCCGACCCGGTCGCGGCTGACGCACCAGGTGACCGAGCAGGAGGTAGGCGCCCGCCAGGCCGGCGCGGTGCGTCGTTCGCCGGTCAGCGCGTTGACGATCTCGGCGTGCACGACGTTCGGGGGGTCCTCGAGGCGGAACCCGGGCCGGCCGAGCCACGGCCAGCGCACCATGTGCAGCCCTTTCGTGCCCTCGATCGGCCTCGGCGTGCCGCCGGTGAGCGGCACCTCGTACGCGCCGCCGGCGCCCGACCGGGTCCAGACCAGACGCCCGCCGTCGATCGCCAGGGCCAGCGGGTAGCCGGGGGCTTCGGCGATGGCGCGCTGCTCGCCTCCGGTGACAGGGGCCGTGAAGAAGGTGGTGGTCATCTTCCCCATGACCCGGCGGGCCGTCCACCAGGCCAGGCGCCCCTCGCCGACCGCGGTGTACCAGGCGCTGACGACGGTGCCCTTGGGCGCGCTCACCTTCACCAGCTGGGTCGCCGAGCCCGTCGCCAGGTCGAGCGACCACAGCCCGTCGGTCCGATCGGAGCGGCTGTCGCGGTGCGAGCCCAGCAGCGCGTGCCCTCGGTCGATCATCCCCACCACATCGTACGGCCGGCCGTCCGGCAGCCTGGCTGGAACCTCGTGCACCGCGTCCGGGTAAACCTGCTCGATGGGACGGATCGTCACCGGGGGCGGCACAACACGTTCGACGGAGCGGCCTGCCGTGACGATCGCACCGGTCCCAGCGACGGCCCCCGTCGTGAGGGCCGCGGCGAGCAGGCGCCACCACCACGCCCGGGCACGCCGGGCCCGGATCCGGGTCGTAAGGTCGGGAGGGGCCGCCGGGGCACGTTCGGCGAGGAGATGCAGGCCCGACTCCAGGTTCCGCTCGAATTCGTCGCGCATCAACGTCTCCTGACCCCGTCGGCCGTCAGTTCCCCACGCAGTCGCGCCAACCCGCGGAACGCCTGGCTGCGCACGGTGCCCTGCGAGACGCCCAGCGTGGCGGCGATCTCCTCGTCCGGCAGGCCGGTGTAATAGCGCAGCACGATCACCGCGCGCTGGCGGCGCGGCAGCCGGGCCAGCGCGTCGCTCAGATCGGAGGTCTCGTCGTAGACGTCCGGCCCGCCGTACTCGGGCGGCTCGGCCGTCGGCCGTTCCCGGGTGCGCATCCGCCAGGCGCGCACGTGCAGGCGCGTCATCGTGGTGCGGACGTAACGCTCCGGGTCGTCCTTGCGCTGGACGCGCGCCCATGAGCCGCGTAATCGGGCCAGCGCCTCCTGGACGAGGTCGGCGGCATCGTGCGGGTCACCGGACAGGACGTACCCGAAGCGCAGCAGCGCATCGGCGCGTCCGGCCACGAACTTCTCGAACTGGTCCTCATCCCGCATGTCCTCTTAGAGCATGATAGGGCCGCGTCCGTTGCACGACGGGGGCTCCAGGAGGGGCGCGGATCTAGGCTTTGCCGACGCGGCAAACGAGGATGCGCCCGTCCATGGTGCCGATGACGACGGTGTCGGGCGGGTGCGTACCGAGGGACAGCGGGACCACGGGATGGCCGTTGGCCATGAGCCTCTGGCGGCCGAGGACGTGTCCGTCGGTGGTGCGGAGCGCGAGTAGTTCACCCGAGTTGAAGGTGACGTAGACGATGCCACCGAGGGCGTCCACCGCAGTGACCTGGTGGTCGGCGGAGTGCGTCCATCGGGCGCGACCGTCGGGGTAGGACCTGCGTACCACGTGGACGTTGCCGGGCAGCAGGCCATGTCCATGGTGAAGCCAGCCCGCGTGGATCACCGCATCGCCTTCGGCATCGCTGATGAACACGCCGGGAGCATCGAGGATCTGCCTCCCGCAGACGGCATCCCACGCCAGCGGGAACAGGGGCTCGATGACGTGTCGCTCCGGGTCCAGAGCGACCACCCATTTGTCCTCGTATGGCTCCTTGCCCATGCCTTTGAGGAACAACAGAGCAGGGGCCCGGCGGATGTCGAAGAAATGGTTGAACAGGTCGTAGCGCCCCAGCTGGACCTCGGCGACCAGCGCGCCGGACGGATCAAAGACCGGCGTCGGCCGGTGCCCGCCTTCGTAGGAGGTATCGCGTACGGCGAAACGGCCGCTGTCGTCGGTAGTGATCACGGCGGGATAGCCGAGGATGTGGAGCGGTTCGCGGGAGCCGTCGGCGAGACCGACGCGCTCGATGATGGCGCGCGGATCGTCCCAGCGCCCCCTCCAGGTGTTGACGATCGCGGTCGCGCCACCGGGGTCGACGAGGATCTGGCAGCCCGTGCCGTCGGTGGGCAGCGACCACAACGGCTCGCCCGCGCCGGTCCAGCATTCGGCGGCCACCTGGTCGAGACCGGCCAAGACCCGCCCGTCGGCGAGCGCCGCGACGGCCCACACACGCCGTCGCAGCACGCGCCGTAGCCCCATCCCGGAGGCGATGGCGCGCAGAGCCGCCTCGGCGGTGGCCCGGTTGGTGTCGTCGACCCCCTCGACCGGCGTGGCCGGGAAGTCGGCGACGCGCACCGAACGCGCGGAGACGGCGGTCCAGTCGTCCAGCGTGATCGTGGTGGTCACCGCGGAGGTACCGAGCTCTTCCAGCTCGTCGTCGTCGCGTACCGACAGGGTCACCTCCAGCGTCTGCCCGTCCCGCCAGCACAGCCGGGTGACCTCACGGGACGCCTTGAGGATGGAGACGTCACGGCCGGAGTCGAGATCGAGGAGGGTCAGCTCTCCCTCGAACATGTAGCCGCCGTCGTAGGAGCCCGAACCGACGGCCAGGATCGGTCTTTCGGGATGGAAGGCCAGGGCGTTGACGGGCCAGCGCAGCTGTAACAACCACCTACACCGGAGCGTGCGGGCGTCGTAGACGCCGACGTGGTTCCAGACTCCCGTGCCAGAGGTCTTGGCGACGTCGCGCCCGGCCCACTGCGGGTAACCTGCCGATCCGCCGACGGCGATGTGTTCACCGGTGGGATCGGTCACCACCACGCGTGCTTCGCCAATCTCCGCGAACGGACCATCACCGAGGACATACCGGACAGACGCCACCGTGCCCTCTATGTCGGTCATGCTGCGCAGCCTACGGCGTCCCGAGTTCTGGGGCTTGGCGGCCGAGCCCCGGCTGGCGGCCTGGTCTGCTTCTTCGTCGTTGGCGGCGCTCCCGCCCACCGTGCCCGCCTACCAGGCGCCACTGGCGAAGCTGCTTTCGTCCTGTCGGCCATCGGTTGCCCACCACAGTGACATGGGAGGCGACATCCAGGACGACGTGAAGGCCAGCAGCAACTCGTCCCTTCCATCGTTGTCGTAGTCCGCCGCCCCCCACGGGCGCGCCGCGCGCTGCTCGTCGCTCAGCTTGCGGCCCGGCCCGACGGCCGGTGCGGACCGGTGGATCACTTCTCCGCCACGTCTAAGCCCGTCTCCCGCGCCGCGGAGGATCTCGACCCCCGAGGCTCCGTGGCCGATCGCGAGATCGTCGTGCCCGTCGCCGTCGTAATCTCCCGCCGCCATCCCGCGGGCTGGGCCGATGTTCCCGAGCACCTGTGGACTGCGCCCGGCCGCGCCGAAGTAGACCGTCACCACCCGGTCGACCCCCGGCGGTTCAGTCTCGTAGCCGGGCTCGTTATTACGGCTGCCGCTATCGGCGACCACGACGTCACCTTGGCCGTCGCCGTCGAAGTCTCCGAACGCGGCGGAGTTACCCGCGTTCAGCCTGCGGGCCCGGGGAGACAGCCCGGCGGGTCCGCCCTCGAGTAGCCACGACGGCACCTGCTCGCCATCGTCGACCAGGTATACGAGCAGGTCGGTGGCGTGGCGCCCGTCCATTCTGCTGGCGGCCAGCCGTCCGAACTCACCGCCGGTGGGTGAGGGCTGGATGGTGTGACGGCGCGGGGCGCCATCTCGGGTGAAGGGCCCGTACAGCACAGCCAGGTCGTCGCCAGGCCGATCCGGGCTCGGCACCGGCATCGCCAGGTCCGCGATGCCATCGCCGTTGAAGTCCCCCGGCACCGCCGGGCGCGAGAAGTGGTCCAGTGTGACCGGCACCTGGACGGGGGTCGGTCGCGCGTCACGCTCCACCTCTTTCGGGCCGCCCCATATGAGGTACGGCCGGCGAGGCACGTACGCACTCGTCGCCAGGCCGAACACCACCACATCGGCGAAGCCGTCGCCGTCCAGGTCGCCGGTACCCGTCCTCAGGTCGAAGTCGAAGCCCGTACCGGTCGTCACCGTGCGAGTGCCGGAGTCGAGCCCGTCCGCCGAGCCGTACACGATCGCGAGATAGGTCCGCTCGTCGGCGCGAAGGGCTGTGAAGACGAGGTCCGCGAAGCCGTCGCCGTTGACGTCGTCGGGATTGTGGCCGCCCTTGCCCTCGAGCGGCGCAGACGCTGACGGCATCGGCTCCGGGGCCGACGGTGACACGGGCGGTGACGCAGCCGGGGATGAGCCGGGCCGTCGCTCGGCGCCGCATCCACCGAGCACCAGCGCGATCAGGACTGCCACCGCGGTCCCACTCCGGATCTTCATCGCGTCTCTCGGTATCTGGGCTCAATTTGGGTCGAGACTACCTTCGCGGGCCACACCCCAATGTCGACGGACGTATGCACCGGAAGCGCGAGAAGGCTCAGGTCCCGAACACGTAGGCAGATGTGCAATTGGCCGAAAGTGCTAGCCCATATATCGGCTCCCGATATATGGTCCCCGCATGACCAAGATGACAGAGGCGACGTACTTCATCCTCGCCGCACTCCTAGAGGCCCCTCTCCACGGCTATGGGATCATCAAACGTGCAGGTGAGCAATCGGCTGGGCGGGTGAAACTCGCCGTCGGCACCCTGTACGGCGCGCTCGACCGGCTCGCGGAGGCGGGCCTGGTGGTGGTCGACCGTGAAGAGGTCGTCGACGGCCGGCCGAGGCGCTACTACAGGATCACCGACGACGGCGTCACCGCCGTCCGCGAGGAGGCCGTACGGCTTCAGCAGGCCGCCAGGGTCGTCACGGGCCAGATCGCGGTGATGGGCGCATGAGCGCCGAGGCCGCGCTCGAACGGCGCTACCGCAGTCTGCTCAGGGCCTACCCGAAGGTCTACCGCGACTGGCACGGTGAGGAACTCGTCACCACGCTGATGGCGGCGTCCGATCCGCAGACTCGCCGTCCCCCGCTCAGGGAGGCGATCGCTCTCATCGTCGGCGGTTTCGCCGCCCGCGCGCGGAACGCCAGGGCCACCGGGGCGCCCTGGTGGGCGGACGGGCTGCACCTGGGCGTGCTCGCCGTCGCGACGACCACGTTCGCCATGAAGATCGAGATGCTGCCGCATCTCATCCGGCCGATCTGGACCCTCGGCGCGATCGTGCTGATGGTGGCGATCATCCGCGGCTGGGTACGGCTGGCGCTTCCCCTGGCACTGATCGCGGCGATCGAGTCCAGCCGCTTTCTGGTCTTCCGAGGCGATGCGCTGAGGGTGGCCGACTTCGGTCCCGCCTATGTCGAGGTGTCGAGCATGATGCCCTTCTGGGTGATTGCCGCCGGCCTGGCCGTACTCGCGGTGAGGCCCGGGAAGGGCCTTCCTGCTCGATCATGGTTGTGGCTTCTTGTTCCGGCGTTCTGCTGGGGGCTGCAGTTCGCCGTCGGCCTGAGCTACGTGGAGTATCTGCCGTGGCTGCTTTCCCGGGCGGGCGTCGAGGTGCTGGTGCTCGGGGCCGTGCTCTGGGCCACGGTCGCAATTCGGGATGCCAGGTGGGCGCTCGCGGCCGCCATCTATTTGATCCCCGGCCTGACGTACCTAGGTGCGAACCTCTCGATGCACGGCAGAAAGGGCTTCGCCTACTGGGGGTTGCTCACCCTGCTCGTGATCTCGTCATTCATCGTGGCCCAACGGACCAGAGAGAAGGTCTGATCCCCCGCGAATGCGAATTGACGCGACCTATTCAGATTGAAGCCCGGTTCCGATCGCGGAGCCGGGCTTTACCTCGATTCTTTCCGGCGGGACGATCAGGAATCACCTTAGCCACTCACGAACCTGGTTCTTGCAATTCTCGATCATCCCGGAACCGAAGTGCCCCTGCCGGAGGCAACTGCTCTGTGTTCGGCAGCTCCACGAGGGCGATGACTCCAGCTGAGAGAGTGAAGCTAATGCCCACAATGGCCATCGTGATCGGTCGCCCAACGTAACGCCATGTCTTATTCCGCGCGGCTTGGAAACCAGCGGCTGTCAAGGCAACCGCCCCCAGCGCTAAGGCGGTCTTGAGCAGTTCAAGGACACTCAGCATGACGTGTGATCATAGTGGGGCCGGTTCGCGTGACAGTAAGGCAGCGGCCCTTGCGCCGCGTCGCGCAGGCCGTCACGGCTTTCGCAGCCACGCTGACCCGCGACCCGTCCAAGAATCGGATAGCCGGGCCCGGGCTGCTCAGCCCGACCCCGCGGAAATCAGCGACGACGAACTGACCTGGGCTTACGCAATTGCATAACTGCCAAAGCCGAGTACGTATGGTGACCGGCCGCTCAGCCCTCGCCGGTGCGCATCTCACCGGCGGCGGTCCACCCGACGTGAGTACGGCGCTGGCGAAGCGGCAGGAGGATAAGGGGTAGGATAGAGAGCATGAGCGAGCCTACTGGCAAGTATTCGATCACCATGCCGCGCGACATCGCGGAGGCCGCCCGGTCCCGGAGCGGCCCTTCTGGCCTGTCCGCCTACGTCGCCGCCGCCGTCGCCCGCCAGATCGAGCGCGACAACCTCAGTGAACTCATCCAGGTCGCCGAGGCCGAGCACGGCCCCATCACCGACGACGAAGTCCAGGCGCTGCGCGACCAGCTCCACCAGGCCCGGCAGGGACAGGCCCACGGTGGGGCGGACGCCGCGTGACCCGTTCTCCCGCCACCCCCGGCGGCACCCTGGTCCTCGACAGCGAGGGACTGGCCAAGGCCGTCCTGCGCGACCGCACGGTCACCGCATGGCTCGCCCTCGCCCGCGCCGACGACCTCCGCGTCATCACCTCCGCCGCCACCCTCGTCGAAGTGGTCCACCCCCGCATCAACCGGCCGGCCCTGGAGTGGACGCTGTCCCGCCTTGTCGTCGAACCGGTCACCGAACCGATCGCCCGCCACGCCGCCACACTTCTGTCCGACGCCGGCCTGCACGGGCACAAGTACGCCATCGACGCCATGCTCAGCGCCACCGCCCTCGCTGCCCCTGGCCCCGTCACGGTTCTCACCTCCGACCCTGAGGACCTGGCCACCCTGTGCGGCGGACGCGTCATCGTCATCAAGGTCTGAGCTGCGCGCGGCACTGCCACCGTCAAGAGGTTCTCGAAGAGGATGTCGAGAACGGCCTGGCGGCTCCGTCTCAGGAGCGGATGCGGCCACCGTGGCCGTACCGTACCAAGGAGACCCAGCATGGCGATTCAGCGGATGGACAACGTCCTCATCGTTGTCGACGACCTTGACGCTGTTATTTCGTTCTTCGTCGAACTTGGCATGGAGCTGGAGGGCAAGGCGCCGATCGAGGGACGTTGGGTGGAGCGTGTCATCGGGATCGACGACGTCCGGCAGGACATCGCAATGCTGCGGACCCCGGACGGCCACGGCCGAATCGAGCTGGCGATGTTCCACACGCCGAAGGCGATCAGCGCCGAGCCGAAGGACGCACCGGCGAACACGCTGGGCATTCGTCGCATCATGTTCGCCGTCGACGACATCGAGGACGTCGTTGCCCGCCTGCGCACCCACGGCGCCGAACTCGTCGGCGAGCTGGCGCAGTACGAGGACAGCTATCGGCTCTGCTACGTCCGCGGCCCCGAGGGCATCATCGTAGGACTGGCCGAACAGCTCAGCTGAAGGCTGCCGAAGGGACCGTGCACCCAAAGAACCATCCGGGCACCCGCGCCCAGCGGACCGGTCATGGCTGCTCCGCCAGGATGCGGTTCAGGTGGTAGTCCAAGGTGCGCCGCACGTCCGCCCGGGTGCGGCGCCGGTGCAGCAGGTCGAGCCCGAGCCCGGCCACGCCGCCGACGAGCAGGTCCGCCTCCCGGGCCGCGTCGGTCGAGGGCCGGGCGCCGGCCGCCGCGATCAGGGCGGCGACCAAGTGCTCCAGCGGGCTGCCCTCGTGCAGGAAGACCGCCGCCAGCGCAGGATCCGTGAGGCTCCGCGCGTAGTAGGCGGTCATCACCCGCAGGCTCGTGCGGCGCTCGTCGTCGAGCGGAAGCAGTTCCTCGAGGGTGGCACGTAGCAGCACCCGCGGGTCGGATGCGTCACGCAGCGCCGCGATCCGCTCCTGGGCCCGGCGTTCGTTCTCCCGGTGCAGCATCTGCAGCGCGGTTACCAGCAGGTGGTGCTTGTCGGTGAAGTGGTATTGCACCACCCGCGGGGACACGCCCGCCTCGGCGGCGATCTCCCGGACGGTGGCCATCTGGAGGCCGCGCTCGGCGGCGATCCGCCAGACCGCCTCGGCGATCTGGCGCCGGCGACCGGCCGGCTCCGGTGCGGCGGGTGCTGGGACCGGCGGGTTCCTGCGGGACCGGTACGCCCGGGCCTGACAGGCGCGGGAGCAGTAGATCGGGCGACGGCCGCGCGTGGACGGCCGCACTGTGCCACGACAGACCCGACATTTCATTTCGTCACGCACCCAGCCAGCCTAGCTGCTTCATTAGCGTGACGTATTGGCCATCAACTCCTTGTTGTAGACAATTTTGGATGGTCTCATTGATACGTTCGTATCTCAATGGGGGTGGATTGTGAACGAAGCCTGGTACCGGCTGGCAATGCTTCTCACGCTCGTCGCGGGCGTCTGGGAGGGCCCGATGGCGATCATCTTCCGCGCGTTCACCGACAAGGGCCCGAACGCGCTGTTGGCTGCCAACTACCTGCCCGCCCCGTGGTGCTACGTCGTCGCCGTCGCGGCGGCGGTCGTCGCGTTCGCGGTGATCGCCGTCCTGGACACCCGGCGCAAGAGGGCGATGTCCGCCGCCGGATGATCCCGCGACGGCTCCGCATCCGAGGCACTCACCGGAGCCTCGGGCAATGTGAGGCTCCGAGAGCGCAGGACCACACAGATCCACCACGATCACGCGAGGCGCGCCTTCAAGGGCTGGAGTCGGCCTGCGGACGTCGCCGGGGGCGCGTGTAGCGCGCGAATCCCGAAATTGTGTAAAGAATGGGGTGATAACAATCTTGTTCACTCGGGGAGGCGCTAGCAACGTTGGCCATGCCGAGGGCCGATGGCCCGCCGATGAGCATCGAAGGAGTCGACTTCGCGCTGCGTCGCCGTGCCGAGGAACGTGACAGGATCTCAAACGACCTGCTCGACCTCGACTCGCACCCGGGTTACCAACTGCTCGACGGAGCGCGGCTGACGGGGGAGACCCGGCGCCGCTGGGACGAAACCCAGGCCAGAGCGGTCACCCTGTGGTGGCTGTTCGACGCCTACCGGAAGGTGCTCGATCGCGCGCAGCAGCTCAGGGCAGGCAAGCCCGACCTGGCCGCGCTGACCGGGCTGCTCTCCGGCCCATCGGTTGAGCTGAAGCCGGAGAACGTACCGGTCGAGAAGCGGTCGCTGCTGCGCGCCGCGGGCGAGTGGATCACGCTGGACACGGTGGTGGCGCGGATGGACGCCGCCTACCGTGACATCGCCGCGACAGTCGCGGCCGCAGACGACGCATGGAGCGCGCTGCTCCCGCGGCTCGACGAGGCTGATCGCGCCCGCCGCTCGGCTCAGGACCTGCTGCGCGACCTGGAGGGCACCGATCCGGATCTGGATCGCATCAGTGCCGGGATCGACCGGATCCGCGCGGCGGTCACCGCCGACCCGCTCGGTTCGGCCGCCCTCGGCGCCGAACTCGACGGACTGCTCGCCGACCTCACCGCCCGTCGCGGGCTGCTGGAGCAGGCCGCGCGGATTCGAGTGGAGTACGGCGACCGGGCCCGCCGCCTGGGCGACCGCATCGCGCAAGTCGCCGAGGCCGAGATCGAGGCCCGCTCGATCAGGGACACGGTGCTCGTCAAGATCGCCTCACCCGCGCTGCCGACGCTGCCGGACCAGGCCGCCGCGTTGCTAGATCGGCTGGGCGTGCTGGCTACGGCCCGCGACCGCTGGCTGGAGCTGGTCAACCGCCTGACCGAGCTGGAAAGCGCCGTGGACGAGGCGCTGGCGCTGGCGCGGACCGCGACCGAATCGATGGCGGGCCTCATCGGCCGCCGTAACGAGCTGCGTGGCCGCCTGGAGGCCTACCACGCCAAGGTGGCTCGGCTCGGATATGCCGAGGACGCCGCGCTCCGCGAGCTGTACGGCGAGGCCCGCACCCTGCTCTGGACGGCACCGTGCGACCTGCGGCAGGCTACCGTCGCGATCTCCGCCTACCAGCGGGCGATCAGCCGGATCGGAGGGGCAGAGTGATCAAATGCGCCCAGCCGGGATGCGGCGGCACGGTTGAGGACGGGTACTGCGACCTCTGCGGCATGGCCGCACAATCCGAGACGGCGCCGCCCTCGGCTCCGCAGACCAGGCCATCCGCCCGGCTGGACATGTCGGGTACGGCGCGCACCGGGAGCAGCCGGTCGAGCCGGGGACAGCTCGGGATGGGCCTGGTCGAGGTGCCTGCCGTGCCGTACCAGGACCCGGCCGGGGTGGTGCTGGCCGACCCCCAGGTGCCGGAGGACCGGCGCTTCTGCGGCAACGCCGACTGCGGCAAGCCGGTGGGCCGCCGCAGAGGTGATCAGACGGGACGGACGGAGGGGTTCTGCCCGCACTGCGGCTGGCGGTTCTCGTTCACGCCCAAGCTCGCCAACGGCGACCTCGTCGGCGGGCAGTACGAGGTCAAGGGCTGCCTGGCACATGGTGGTCTCGGCTGGATCTACCTGGCGGCCGACCGGAACCTGGAAGGCCGGTGGGTGGTCCTGAAGGGGCTGCTCGACACCGGGGACGTGGAGGCGCTGGCCGCGGCGGAGGCCGAGCGGCGTTTCCTCACCGCGATGGACCACCCGAACATCGTTAAGATCTTCAATTTCGTCACCCACCCAGACCCCGGCACCGGGACGATGGTGGGCTACATCGTGATGGAGTACGTCGGCGGCGTGCCGCTGCAGGAGATGCTGCGCGCGCGGCTGCGGGAGAGCGACAACCATCAGGCTCTCCCGGTCGCCCAGGCCATCGCCTTCGGGCTGGAGACCCTCAAGGCCTTCGGCTATCTGCACGAGCGGGGCCTGCTGTACTGCGATCTGAAGCCCGGCAACGTCATCCAGGTGGAGGAGCAGCTCAAGCTCATCGATCTCGGCGCCGTGCGGCGGATCGACGACGAGGACAGCGCGATCTACGGAACGGTCGGGTACCAGGCGCCGGAGATCGCCGCCGACGGGCCGTCGGTCTGTTCCGACCTCTACACGGTGGGGCGCACGCTCGCCGTACTGAGCTTCCCGTTCAGCCCCGTCAGCGGCGGGTCCGCAGCTCCGCTGCCGGCCATCGACCTGAAGTACGAGTCCTACCGCCGGTTCCTGGAACGGGCGACCGACGCAGAGCCCGCCCGGCGGTTCCAGAGCACGGCGGAGATGTCCGACCAGCTCGTCGGCGTGCTCAGGGAGGTGCGCGCCGCGGAGGAGGGCGTCCCCCGCCCGGCGCAGTCCGCAACTTTCGGCCCCGAGCGGCAGGCCGTCGGAACCGAGCTCGCCCCGGCCGCCACGGGGCAGGTCTTCGGGCCGCTCGACCGCCTCGCCGCCGCGTCCGCGCTGCCCGTCCCCCTGGTGGACCCGCTCGACCCCGCCGCCGGCCTGCTCGCGGGCCTCACGTCGGGAAACCCCGCCGAGCTTGTCGCACTGCTGGAATCCGCTCCGTCCACCCCCGAGACCACACTCGCGCTGATCAGGGTGCTCAGCGAACTCGGCCGTCCGGTCCCGGACCAGCTGCTCGCGGACGCCGCAGGACAGCTGCCGGGAGACTGGCGGATCTGGTGGTATCGGGGGGTCGGGCAGCTGGCCTCGGGGGACCCCGCCGAGGCGGTGCGCATCTTCGACGGGCTCTACTCGTGGCTCCCCGGTGAGGCCGCGCCCAGGCTCGCCCTCGCGTTCGCCCTCGAAGCCGGCGGAGCGGGTCAGGAGGCAGAGCGTCACTACGCGGCCATCTGGCAGACCGACCGGTCATACGTGAGTGCCGGCTTCGGCCTGGCCAGGCTCCGGCTGGCGGGGGCTGACCGCGCCGGGGCGACCGCCGGTCTGGACGAGGTGCCCGCGACCTCCATCCACCACACCGCGGCGCAGGCGGCCGCGGTGGCGGCAGCCGTACGAGGACATGACCCCGCCGAAGGCGAACTGGTCGCCGCGGGGGAGCGGCTGCGGAACCTGAAGCTCGACGCCAGGGACCGCGACGGTCTGCTCGCGGAGGTGTTGCTGAGCGCCCTCGGCCGGGTCGCCGCCAGGCGGGCCGCCTCAGCCGGGCAGGCGACGCTGCTGGGTACGCCGCTGCACGAGAAGGGGGTGCGCGCGGAACTGGAGCGCGTCTACCGGGCACTGGCCAGATCGGCGCCATCCACTGCGGAACGGCACGACTTCGTCGACCTGGCCAACTCCATCCGCCCGAGGACGCTGTGGTGAGCGGCGCCTGCCCCACCTGCGGGACGCTCGTCCTGGTGGGCGAAGCGTACTGCGAGCAGTGCGGCCACGCCCTGGGAGCCGCCGGCTGCACCGCGTGCGGCGCCCAGGCGGTCGGGGCCGACGGTTACTGCGAGAACTGCGGCATGCTCCAGCCCTCCGGCCGCGACCACGTCGAGATCGAGTTGGAGGTCGCGGCCGGGGTGAGTGACCGCGGCCTGCGGCACAGCCGCAACGAGGACGCCATGGCGCTGACCGTGGCGGGCACGGTGGTCGCAGGAGTGGTCTGCGATGGAGTATCCACCTCGCCGCGCCCTGAGGAGGCGTCCCAGACCGCCGCCGACACCGCCGCGGCCGCCCTCGCCAAGCATCTGGAGGAGGGCGCCGACCCCGAGACCGCGACCCGCGAGGCGGTACGGCTCGCCGCCGAAGCCGTCGTCGCCTTGGCCCTGCCGGGCGAGGACGCGCCCGCCTGCACCTACGTGTCGGCGGTGGCCGGCGGGCGGCAGGTCACGATCGGCTGGGTGGGCGACAGCCGGGCCTACTGGCTCGGATCCGGGTCCGAGCTGCTGACCGGTGACGACGCCACCCCGGGGACGCACATGCTGACCGCCTGGCTGGGCGCGGACGCGGGCCACGTCATGCCGCGCATCCGCACCTTCACCCCAGACGGGCCGGGCGTGGTCCTGCTGTGCAGCGACGGCCTGTGGAATTGCTACCCCGAGCCGACGGCGCTCGCCGCCGTCGCCCTGAACGCCACTCCCCGTGCGGCGGCGCAGCGACTGACTCGGCTCGCGCTGGAGGCGGGCGGACACGACAACATAACCGTCCTGGTGATCCCTTTCGGACAGGGCGAGCAGGCCGAGACCACCGTGGTCTTCCCGAAGGAGCAGCAGTGACCGACTTCACCCTGCGCGTGGACCAGAACAAGTACCTTCCCGTGGGAAGTGGGGACGTGCACGCGATCGTCACGGTCGAGGCGAGCGGCCCGATCGAGCGCGCCGCCCCGGTCCAGGCCGCCGAGATCATCATCGTCGACGCCTCCGGCTCGATGGGCTACGACAAGATCGCCGAGGCGAGAAAGGCCGCACAGGCCGCCATCGACACCCTCCGCGACGGCGTGCACTTCGCGGTCATCGCGGGCACCCACGAAGCCGAGATCGTCTTTCCCGACCGCGCGGTGCTGGTGCCGGCGACGCCGCAGAGCAGGCACGCCGCCAAGGAGGCCGTCGCCCGATTGGTGTCCGGCGGGGGGACCTCGATGGGCCGGTGGCTGCGGCTCGCCGCGGACCTGTTCAGCGAGTACCAGCGGGCGTACCCCGGCGCGATCAAGCATGCCATCCTGCTGACGGACGGCAAGAACGAGTACGAGCGCGCTCCGGAGTTCGCCGCGAACCTGTCGTACTGCGCGGGGAAGTTCGTCTGCGACTGCCGCGGAGTGGGCGTCGACTGGGTGGTCGCCGAGCTTCGCCAGATCGCCTCCACCCTGCTCGGCAGCGTGATGGACATCCGGCGGCCCGAGGACCTGGAGGCCGACTTCCGGGCGATGACCCAGGCGGCGATGGGCAAGACGGTCGCGGACGTGGCGCTGCGCCTGTGGACGCCGCGGGCGGCGAAGCTGAGCTTCGTCAAGCAGGTCTCGCCGGCGCTGGAGGATCTGACCGGCCGCCGCACCGAGGTGGACGAGCTGACCGGCGACTACCCCACCGGAGCGTGGGGCGGTGAATCCCGCGAGTACCACATCAGCGTACGGGTGCCCGCCGGGAACGTCGGCCAGGAGATGCGCGCAGGACTGGTCAGGCTGGTCCTGCCCGAGTCCGGGGAGGTGCTGGCCAAAGGGAACATCCTGGCGCAGTGGAGTGACGACCCCGTCCAGTCGACCCGCATCAACCCCCGGGTGGCGCACTACACCGGCCAGCAGGAACTCGCCTCGCTCATCCAGGAGGGCCTGCAGGCCCGCAACGACGGCGACCTGGACACCGCGACCGCCCGGCTCGGTAAGGCCCGCGCCATCGCCGAGAAGGCCGGCAACGAGGAGACCGCCAAGCTGCTCGACAAGGTGGTCGAGGTCGACCCCGCGACGGGAACCGCTCGCCTCCGGCGGGACGTTGACAAGGCGGACGAGATCGCGCTCGACACCCGGTCGGTCCGCACCGTCCGGATGCGCAAGGACCCGGAGGCCTGAGATGGCGATCTGTCCGGCAGGGCACGATTCCGCGGACGAGGAGTACTGCGACATCTGCGGCGCGTTGCTGACGGGCACCCCGGCTCCGGCCGGCCCGGCCGCTTCGGCTCCGGCCGTCCCCTCCACCGCCGACCAACTGAACGACTGCCCCGACTGCGGGGCCCCACGCGGCGGCCGATTCTGCGAGAGCTGCGGGTACGACTTCGTCCTAGGCGGCGGGAGCCGGGGGTCGCGGCCCTCCATTTCGTCCACCCCATCTGCCCCGTCCACGGTGGCCACCGCCTGGGTCGCGGTGATCACGGCGGACCGTGGCCACTACGAGGCGACGATCGCGCAGGGCGGCCCCGACGCCACCCGCGTCGCGTTCCCGCCGTACTGCCCGGAGCGGCGGGTGCCCCTGGTCGGGCCCGAGGTCAGAATCGGGCGGCGCAGCCAATCGCGGGCGCTGTTCCCCGAGATAGACCTGGCCGGTCCGCCCGAGGATCCCGGCGTCTCCCACCTGCACGCGGTGCTGCTCGCTCAGAACGACGGGACGTGGCAGCTCGTCGACCCGGGATCGGCCAACGGAACCCTGGTCAACGGCAAGCCGGTGGAGCACAACGTGCTGATCCCCCTCGAAGACGGGAACCGCATCCACGTCGGCGCATGGACCAGCATCACGGTGCGGAAGGGCTGAGATGGCCGTTATCACCTCTACCAGCGGCCCCGCGCCCGCACCCATCCCTCCACCCGGGCCGGTAGCCGCGCCCACGCCCGCCTCTTCGCCGCAGCGCACCCCGCGGCTGCGGACGGTTCCCGGGCGGATCCGCGCCGGGGCAGGTGTCGCCGTCCTCGCCGTCGGCCTGCTGTCCGCGCTGATGGGCGTGGCTTTGGGCCACGCCGGGGACGGGCTGCGCACGATCGGGCACACAGCCGGCCCGCAGGTGGTGGCCACCGCCGACCTCTACTACGCGTTGAGCGATATGGACGCCCAGGTGGCCACCGTGTTGCTGGCCGGGGAAGAAGGCGGGCCAAGCCGTAAGGCCGCGCTGGACCGCTACGACCAGCGCCGGGCGCAGGCCGACAGCGCCGTGCTGCAGGCCGCCGACCTGGCTCGCGGCGACCCGACGGGGCAGGCGACCGTGCGTGCCGTACTGGACGGGCTCGGCCGCTACGAGCGGCTTGTGTCGCGCGCCCTCCTCCTGGATGAGCAGTCCCCGCATGTCCCGGGACCACCCTCGCAGCCGGCTCTCGACGCCTATCGCCAGGCCACCGACCTGATGCGGTTGGACCTGCTGCCCAAGGCCTACAACCTCACGCTCGACAGCGGAACCGTCGTCAGGCACGCGTACGCGGCCGAGTCGTCCGCCGTCCTGGTGGGCAGGTTCTGGGTGGCGCTCGGCGGGGCGCTCGCGCTGGCCGTTCTGGCCGCGTTGCAGGTCTTCCTGGCCCGCAGGTTTCGCCGGGCGATCAATCCAGCGCTGCTGGCGGCCACCATCGTCGTCGGCGTGCTGACCGTCGCGGGAGTGCTCGTCCTGCAGCGGGCGGCCGACGAGCTGCGGGTGGCCAAGGAGGATGGCTTCGACTCGGTTCTCGTGCTGTCCCGGGCACGCGCGATCGGAAACAGCCTGCACGGGGACGAGAGCAGGTATCTGCTTGACCCGCAGCGGGCGGACACCTATGAGCAGGTATATCTGGACAAGTCACAGTCGGTGCTCTATGTCCCCGCTGGGAACCTGGACAAGTACTACGCCGCGGTAGACCGCGCCGTGGCCGCCTTCCCCGGCGAGGCGGATTTCCTCGGCTTCTATGGCTCGGAGGCCGACCGCGTCACCGTGCCCGGCCAGCGCGAGACACTGGCCAAGGTGCTGACGCACTACCAGCAGTTCCAGCATGATGACCGGCGGATGCGGCAGCTCGCCACAGCGGGCAAGAAGAGCGACGCCGTGCGGCAGGCCATGGGTGCATCGTTCGGGGCCTACGACGATACCCTCGTCGAGTTGACCGCACTGCGCCGCCAGGCATTCGGCGCCGCCGTGGCGGCGGGCAACCGCGCCCTCGACGGCTGGGACCTGCTGTTACCTGGGGCGGCCGTCGTCGCCGGCCTGCTGATCCTGGTCGGCGTCCGGCCCCGGCTCGCCGAATACCGGTGAAGGGAAGATGTTCATGGTCACGCTGACCGGGACGGGCCGTTTGCGCCGCGCGTCCGCCTTGGTGCTGCTTGGGGCCGTCGCGCTGTTTTCGGTGCCTGCCTGCGCCGCCGGCTCGTCGATCCTCGACAAGGATTCCCTGGTCATCGGGGTGAAGCCGGACCAGCCCGGGCTGGGGATGAAGGATGCGGACGGCGAGTTCACCGGATTCGATGTCGATGTGGCCGCCTACATCGCCCGCAAGCTGGGGAAGAGCGCCAGGTTCGTCGCGACCCCCTCGTCCGAGCGGGAGAAGGCGCTCATGGAGGGCTCGGTAGATCTGGTCGTCGCAACCTATTCGATCACTCCGGAACGCAAGACGAAAGTGGCCTTCGGCGGGCCGTACTACGTCGCTCACCAGGACACCCTCGTACGGGCCGGGGAGAGCGGGATCGCCGGTGTGCGGGCACTGAAGGGGCGCAAGCTGTGCCAGGTGACCGGTTCGAATTCCTGGCGTCGCGTGAAGGAGGAACGCAAGATCGCCGTGGAGCTGGTCGAGGCCGCCTCCTACAGCGAATGCATATCCGATCTGAATGCGGGGAAGGTAGACGCGGTTTCCACCGACGACCTCATCCTGGCCGGCTTCGCCACCCCGGACTTGAAGATCGTCAACGCTCCGTTCAGCGACGAGCGGTATGGCGTGGGCATCCAGGCCGGCGACCTGGACGGCTGCGAGGCGGTCAACAAGGCCATCACGGAGATGTACCTGGACGGAACCGCCAAGAACCTGCTGCAGAAGTGGTTCGCGAAGTCCGGCCTGGCACTCACATTCACGGTTCCCCAATTCGAAGGTTGCGGCTGACCTCCGCCGCCTGCGGGTGACGTCGTTGCTGGATTACGGCCACGCCGGTCGGTTTCAGCGCATTCACCGTGCCCGGGCCTCTTCGTTCCCGCCAGTTGACCATAGCTCCCGAAAGATCGGCGTTGTCACATGCGTTCACTGGCGAGACGGACGATCTCATCTACGGTTCCCATTGGCACGCTGATCCCCATGTCCCACGTCTCGTCGTCATGGCCGATGAGGATGGCCGCCTGATCCTTGCTCACTGTCCAGAAGACGGGAGAGCCAGCGCAGGTGCCCACGGCGAGGGAACGACGAGAATCCCAATCCGCCTGCCTGATGTCGCGGAGACGTACCAAGTCCGCTACAGGTGCCCGAATGTTGAGTTCCCATGTATCGGTCTGGAGCTTCACCAAGACCACGGAGCCATCGGAACCGTCCAAGGTGACGTCAACCACGCGGCCATGATCGCACCCGGGCATCCCTCAATTGCACAGAAGCGACAAGGCACTCGAAATGATCAAGGCCCGGTTGGGATATATGCTCCCTGACCTGGGCCTTTACGCTTGGAGCGGGTGACGGGAATCGAACCCGCGCTGTCAGCTTGGGAATTGCATGGATAACGGCCCGTGGACGCCCTGACCTGGGCATGGCCTGGTCATGAGTGACCGTAGTTGACCTCTAGTTACCCCTGTTAATGGCACGACCATCAGCCCTGAACATGCCTTGTCCGCTGGCGTTGGTCACATAGGGTGAGCGGATCGGTGGGGGGACTTGAACCGTTCGCCTGTCTGCTTGAGCCGGTGGAGCGGTGGCTAGAGCTGGACTGAACATCGTCTTTGATGGGCTGGGGTGGGGGAGCGAACCCTTGGACCGTCGATTGCCCCAGTCTGCTATGGCGGCCGGTCACAGCTAGTGATCGTGAGCACTCGCGGACTTGAGGGCCATTGTGGCGAGGTGGCGAGCGATGCCGTTGGTGTCAGTTTCTTCCACGTTGCTGAGCACGACTACCGCGATGTCGTCATCGGGCAGGTACATGTTGCTCGCCGCGTAGCCCTGGAGAAGACCTGGGTGGTATCGGAGCCGGTGTCCATGGAGCCGGTCGACGAGCCAGCCGAAGGCGTACGCGCTCGACGGTAGGTTGAGGCAGCCGTTGGAGGGGCACGGTGCCTGTGGTGTGAACGCCTGTTTGACGGTGGCGGGTGGCGCGACCGTGTGCGCGCCGAACGACCGGTCCCAGCGGACGATGTCGTCGGCGTTGGCGTAGATGCCGGTCGCGGAGAACGCCTGGGAGCCGTTGATGGGCGGGGCCGGTGATCCAACCGTGAAGTAGCCCTTCGCGTACCCGGCGGGCGGATTTCTCCTGCTGTAGCCGGTGTGCCGAAGGCTCAGCGGGCCGGTGATCTCTTCGTGCAGTACGGTGCCGTACGGCTTGCGCGTCACCGCCTGGATGATCGCCCCGGCCAGGATGTAGCCGCTGTTGCTGTACTTCCAGCTGGTGCCGGGCTTGAAGTCCAGCGGCTTGTTCACGAACCGCTGGATGAGCTCCCGGGTCGTGGTCGGTTGCGAGAGCTTGATATAGAAGCCGGGCAGCTGCTGGATGTCGGGGATGCCGGAGGTGTGCGTCAGGATCTCGCGGATCGTGATGGGCCTCCACGCTTGCGGGCAGGTCCTGATGTATCCCGGGATGAGATACGGACAGACCCGGTCTTCCAGGCCAAGCAGCCCACGGTCGCGCAGCTTCAGCACGAGCATCGAGGTGAACTGCTTGGTGACCGAGGCGATTCGGAAGACCGTGTCCGGCCGGTTGGGGATGTCCTCTTCTGCGTCGGCCGCGCCGGCAGCCGCACGCACCAGCACCTCCCCGCGCCGTACTACCAGCGCTGTGCCGGTGAACTGCTCCTTTGCGGCCAGATCCCGCAGGTAAGCCCGCATCGCCGCAGCGATCCGATCACTCGGCGGATCCGATTTCTGGTTGGGATGGCTCGTGATGGCGGATACGGCGATGGCAGGAGTGCCCATGGGCATGGCCACACCAGTTAGTGTGGCGCCGATCGCAAGAAACCAGACAATATTGGGACGCTTGGGCATTCTCTCCCCCTGGAACGTGCCGCTGTCCCGAAATTCGGACATTTCCCGAATCGGGCGAGTGTCGTTCGAGAGCGTCGGCGAGCCATTCTTCTGGAGACTTGCTTACCGTTCGCTAGAGCCAGAAACGGCGACAGCCGCCTTTTTCCTTCTGCATATCCCTTTATTGGCGCTAGTCGATGGTCGCTGGCCACCTCAGTGAAAATGTCAGCTATTTCCTGAATGGAAGCCCTGGCGCTGGCCCACGTTGGAGATCGCTACACGTGCAGGGTTCCGCTGCGGGCGCGATGCTCGTCTGATGCGCGTCCCGACCTCACCCTCGCCGCTGGTACCCGAACTCGGCGAGTGGACCACCGACCCGGCCAACTCCAGCGTCGGTCGTGCGCAACCTGACTGGGACACCAGGTCACGCCGCTGTTCGTTATCCCGCACTGCGCTGACGTGAGTAGGGTCGCGGCCATGAGCTTGGAAGGTCACTCGATCGTCGGTGATGTCTGCGCGGAATGTGGTGAGCCGCGGGATCGGCATGATCGGCATGTCCGATTCCGCCTCCCGGATCCCGTGCTGGGACTTGATGAGGCTGAGCGCGAGGCCCTCACGTGGAGCACCGACAACATGATGCAGGTACAGGGCTATGGCGCGTTTATCCGCTGCCTCCTGCCGGTGTCGTTGACGGGAGGCTACAGCGTGACCTTCGGTGTGTGGTTGGGCGTGCATCCGGATGTGTTGCATAAGGCGTACGCGATTTGGTGGGAACCGGAGTACGCGACGTTGAAGCTGTCCGGGGTGCTGGCTAATGCGATCCCTCCGTGGGGAGATCAAGTCATGGCGGCCCCAGCAGAGGCGGTCGTTCGGGACCGCGAGCAACTGCCGTACATCATGCGTAGCCACCATGCAGTCCTGTCGGATGTCCTTCGCCGGGAGTGGTCGCATGCCGATGTGCTGTCCAGGGTGCCGTAGAGAGTGGTAATAGCCCCCAAGTCGCACGCGCAGTGTGCGGTGAGCTCGCGTCTGGAAATGTGGCTCGGGCCCGCCCGACGGGCCGCCTGGTGGGGCGGTCCGATCGTGGCGAGCCCAGCGACCGTCAAAACGGGTCTACGACCGTCACACGGGTCAGAGGGCGCCGCGCGCCCAGGGGCCGGTGATGGCGAAAGCCAGCTATTGCCGTACGAGGATGTCCGCCGATCATGAAAACGGTCAGAACATGACAATTCCACAGAGCGGCGGGATGATGACCTAGATCGTTTTGATGTCCAAGCAGCGAGGGCCGCGCGGCCCGAGCCGACGGCGGTCGGGACCGGCCCAGGCCGCATGCTCGGTTGATATCCCCTACCCCAATGATCCGTCGGCACCCCGTGGGTAGGCGCTGGTCCGCGTTGGAGATCGCTACAGGTGCAGGGTTCCGCTGCGGGCGCGGTGTTCAAGCGGTGAGTGTCCGTGCAGGCGGCGGAAAGCCGTGCTGAAGGCGCGGACGTCGGGGTAGCCGCAGGCCCGGGCCACCTCCGTCACCGTGGGACCCGTGTCCAGCAGCAGGGCGGCGGCCAGCTCGAGCCGCATCCTGCGCAGGGTCGCCATCAGGGACGCGCCTGTCTGCTCGCGAAACAGCCGCTCGGCGTGCCGTTCGGACAGGTGGACGGTGGCGGCCACATCCCTGACCCGGACCGGCCGGCACAGGTTGTCGGCGAGGTGCCGCCGCATCGCCGCCACCGCCTGGGACGGCCGGTCCCTGGGAGGCGGCTCGACCTGCAGGTCGTCCTCGTACGCGAACGCCCTGGCGGTGTCCACCACCAGCGCGGCGCCGAGACCGGCCAGGCCGGCGTCGTACCCGGACCGCACCGGGTCGGCGTACCCGGCGAGTGCGGTGACGACCTCGGCCAGCGAGCCGGTACGGCGCGACACCACGGGACCGGCGGGGTCGGTGAGGCCGGACCACCAGCCACGCTCGTCCGGACCCGGAGCGTCCTGGCCGCCCCGCAGGGTGAAGCCCCAGAAGGCGATGCCGAGCGGGTCCTCCCGGCTCGACTCGATCTCGTGCACATCACCCGGCCTGGCCAGGAACACCTCACCGGTGCCGACGTCATGGTGTTCCCCGCCGACGCTGAACCGGCCCGCACCGGTGTAGGCCAGGCAAACCTCGTGGAAGGAGTGCCGGTGCCAGTAGTTACGCCAGGCGGGCTTGGTGTAGAACCCCCAGCTGACGAAGTCAGCCCTGAACCCTCCGACCTGGCAGGTGTCCAGCAGGCCGGTCAGGTCGGGCAGCCGACCGGCACCGGCCACGTCCGCCAAGCTCAAGCCTGTCTCCTGCCTGTCGGGTCCACTCCCGACAGCATCATGCCCTGCCCCAGTGACCAGTCGTGCGCCTGGATCGCCGGCGGGTCGGCCGGGTCGCGGAACTGCACCAGCCAGGTGGTCCTGGCCTCGTCGCTGACGTTCACACCCGAGCCGTGAACGGTCAGGTAGGAGAAGAACAGCACGTCCCCCGCCTCCGCGGACAGCGGCACCGCGGCCTCGAACGGTACGTCGGTGAGGTGATGGCCATCCTCGGGGTCGTGCTCCCGCGGCCCCTGGAGGTGGCTGCCCGGCACGACGCGGACGCAGCCCTTCTGCTCCGGCGCGTCGTCCAGGTGGAATATCGCGGCGCCGACCCGATGATGGGTGTGGGGGAAGAACGGGTGGTCCTGGTGCAGCGGGAACGGTGAGCCGTTCTCCGGCGGTTTCACGAACAGTTTGGTGTGGTGCAGCTGTACGTTCGGCACCCCCAGCACGGCCGCGGCGACGGAGGTGAACCGCTCATCCACCAGCAACCGGGAGAACGCCGCCGCGTAGAACTGCGCGTCATGCAGGTGCTGCAGCCGCGTCGGCGCACCGCCCGCGAGCTCAGCGGCCGAACCCCAGGTCGGGTCCTCGTCTCGGTCCTGCTGCCCGAGCAGGTCATGGGCGACCCGGCGGTACGCCGCCGCCTCATCCCTGGTCAGCAAGCCCTTCACCAGAACGTACCCGTACTCGGCATAGTGGCCGGCGAGGGTCCGCAGATCGATCGTGGTCACGGTCATCGCGTCCTCCTGTCGTGATCGATATCGACACTTCGTGGTCGACATCGACAGTAGGAAGCCGGTGCTCGCCGCGACAGGCTCACAGCGGACAGCGATGTTCGTGAGACGGACAAGCGATCGGCACTGCTCCGACCTGCCGAGGCGTCAGGCCTGGCCTTGCGCTCAAGAGCTGGAAGCCGCCGAAGGCGGAACTGGCGGCGAGCGCGCTCGCGAGGATCAGCACGGCCAGGATGGCGTGAGCGGCGAGGCGGGCGCGTCTCCGGACCGCCAGTCGGCTGGCTAGCAGTGGGATCGGGCGGGTGCCGGCCAGGTCGTGCCGGCAGGACCTACTTCGAGGTGTGGCCGCTCAGTGTGGTCATAAATCCGCTCGGATCTCCCCGGACGAGTGACTGATTCACGAGAACCTCGTTCTTTGCCTGCTCAGACCCTGTAGGGAGATGCGCATGGCGAATTTCTCCTCCCGCGTTGCTCAGGCGGACGGTCCGTCGCGGTCGGGCGCTTTCGTGATCGTGCTCGCCTTCGCCGGGATCGTGGTGGCGGTGATGCAAACCCTGGTGATCCCGCTGATTCCCGAGTTCCCCAAGCTCCTGGGAGCCGCGGCCGCCGACGCCACCTGGGCGATCACGGCCACGCTGCTGGCGGGCTCGGTCGCCACGCCGGTGATGGGACGGCTGGGAGACATGCACGGCAAGCGGCGCATGCTTCTGACCAGCCTGATCCTGCTGGTCGCCGGGTCCGTCACGTGCGCTCTCAGTGACTCTTTGATCCCGATGGTCGTCGGACGGGCGCTGCAAGGCCTGGCAGCCGGCGTCATCCCGCTCGGCATCAGCATCATGCGCGACGAATTGCCCCCCGACAGGCTCGGCTCCGCGACCGCGCTGATGGGCGCCTCGCTCGGCGTGGGCGGTGCCATGGGTCTGCCGGGCGCCGCCCTCATCGCCGAGAACGCCGACTGGCACGTGCTGTTCTGGACCTCAGGGGGCCTCGGTGTCGTGGCCACTGTGCTGGTGCTGACGTTCGTGCCCAGATCGGCGGTGTGCAGCGGCGGGCGTTTCGACCTGGTCGGCGCCGCCGGGCTGTCGTCCGCGCTGGTGTGCCTGCTCTTGGCGATCTCCAAGGGCGCCGACTGGGGCTGGAGCGACGCCCTCACCATCGGCCTGTTCGCCGCGGCGGTTGTCGTGCTGCTGCTGTGGGGCTGGTGGGAGCTGCGTACCAGGGAGCCGATGGTGGACCTGCGCACCAGCGCACGGCGTCAGGTGCTGTTCACCAACCTCGCCTCCCTCATGCTGGGCTTCTCGATGTTCGCGATGTCCCTGGTGCTGCCGCAGCTGCTGCAGCTGCCCGTGGCCACCGGCTACGGCCTGGGGCGGTCGATGCTGACCGTGGGCCTGGTCATGGCGCCGTTCGGCCTGGTGATGATGGTCCTGGCGCCCCTGTCGGCTCGCCTGTCCGCGGCCAGGGGGCCCAAGGTGACCTTGATGATCGGGGCTGTCATCGTGGCCGCCGGCTACGGCCTCAACATCGCGTTGATGTCCGAGGTCTGGCACTTCGTCCTGGTCTCCTGCGTCATTGGAGCCGGTATCGGATTCGCCTACGCCTCGATGCCCGCCCTCGTCATGGGCGCCGTGCCGGTGTCCGAGACGGCCGCCGCGAACAGCCTCAACACCCTCATGCGGGCCGTCGGCACCGCCATCGCCAGCGCCGCGGCGGGTGTCGTCCTGGCCCAGATGACCACCACGTTCGGCCCGGTCGCGCTGCCCTCCGAGGACGGTTTCCGCGTCGTCATGGTCCTCGGCTTCGGCGCCGCCCTCCTCGCCTTCCTTCTCGCCGCCTTCCTTCCCCGCGGGAACGTGGCTGCGGCGCAGGTGACCACCCTGGCGCCTGCCAACGCCCAGCCGGTGCGCGCCACCTGGGCGGACCGGCCGAAGGGCGGTGTCGAGATCCGCGGTTGCGTCAGTGGTGACGACGGACACCCGGTCGACGATGCCACCCTGACTCTGATCGACGTGCACGGCCACCAGGTCGGCCGGGCCCTGACCCGAGCCGATGGCGCCTACAGCGTCTGGACGCCTGGCACCGACACCTATGTCCTGATCACCTCGGCCGCTCATCATGATCCGCAGGTGGCCACCCTGGTGGTGGGAGACCAGCCGGTCGACTTCCACCTGATCCTCGCGAGCTCGAACAAGCTGACCGGTGTCGTACGCGACCTGGAGGGCAGGCGGGTGCCCAGCGCGGTGATCGTGCTGACCGACGTCCGCGGCGAGGTCGTCACCTCGGGCAGCACCGACGCAGCGGGCTGCTACAGCTTCTCCGGGGTGGGCTCGGGCAGCTACACACTCGCGGTCGGCGCGGCCTCCTATTGCCCCGCAGCCGTTCCAGTCGAGGTCAACGGCACCGGTCAGACCAGGCAGGACGTCGAGTTGCGGCCCGGCGTCCGGATCCGGGGCACCGTACGCGCGCGCGACGGCGTCCCGCTGAACGACGCGCGGGTGACCTTGCTGGACACGGCCGGGAACGTGGTCGGCACCACGACCACGGGTGCGGACGGCGCGTACACCTTCGCCGACCTGACCGGCGGCCAGTACACCCTCATCGCCACCGGATACCCGCCCGTCGCCGACACCGTGATCGTCGACGGCCGGGACGACGACCGCGACCTGTGGCTCGTTCACGCCGAGTAGACGACCCACCCCGGGACTTGAAGTGACGTCCAAGTCGGCCTTAAACGCCCTCCAAGTGCTGACACCGACGATCTCTCTGGTGAATCCGGCCAGGAGTAGAGGGATCGACGTGAACAGGTGGAAACGGGCGGCGGCTGCCGCCCTGACGGTGACGACCATGGCGGTGGGACTGGTGGTCCCAGCGTCGCCGTCGTACGCCAACAGCAATACATTATGGGTCGGCAAGATCGGCGAGACGCGCGGGACCTTCGGCGCGAACGCGGCGGTCCGGGTTTGGGGGGATCTGGCGTTCAAGAACTCCGGGTGCCCGGAGGACGGCGTGCCCGACTTCGTGTACCCGACCAGCGACGTCTACATCGTGGTGCCGGGCACAGCGCAGGGGCACCTGGTGGACGTGACCGGAGGCAAGCCGAACACGGTCGTGCAGTATGCGACGGTGTTCGACGACGAGATCATCGGCATCACCACGCCGGCCGGCGCCCTCGGTGAGGGCGAGTACGACGTGGTGTTCGACACCTGCCAGGACGGAGTCTTCCAGGCTGAGGACGACGCGGTGTTCTCCCGCGTGATCAAGGTCGAGACCCCGGGCGAGCTGCCACCGCCCGACGCCGCGCTGACGTCGCTCAAACAGTCGGCGTACGAGGAATACGAGTCATGGAAGACCACCCGGCAGGTCATGAACCGGGTGTGGAAGTTCGTCCAGAAGGCGCTGAAGAACGGGTGCAAGGCCGGTAACCCGACCGCCTGCGCGCTGAAGTACGGCAACTACTTCAGCCCGATCCAGGAGCAGTTCGACGGGTTGCTGCTCAACCAGGGCCAGCACTACCTGGGCATTTACGAGGACCCGCCGAACCCGGACTTCGACCAGCCGGTGGTGCCCAAGCCCGTGGCCGCGCCGACGGACGCTATCGCGGGTGAGGGCGCGCTGGTCGAGGCGTTGCTGCGCAGCGTGGAGGCCTACAAGGGCGCGCAGCAGGCGGGCAACCGGGAATGGGCGCTCGTGCACGCCCGCGAGACGCGCGACCTGCACCAGACCCTGGTGGGGCAGCTCGCCGCGACATCCCGCCAGTTGACCGACCTGAAGGCGCTCTACACCGACGCCGCCAATGAAGGGCTGGCCTTCGGCCACGACTTCTCCGACCGGGTACGGCGGGAGAGTCTGACCCCTGACGAGCGGCGCACGCTTCGGGAGACCGGCATGACCGGCCCGCAGATCACGGAGCTGGAGGCCGACGTCCGGAACGCCTACGGGCCGCTGTACAAGGCAGCGGACATTCGTGCCCTCCTGGACGCGCAGATCGCCGCCCACGCCAGGACTGTGACCGCGGTCGGCCAGGGGCTCACCGCCTGGGGTGCCATCGTGGACGCGATGGCGGGCGACACGCACGTGCCCGACCCGCACCCGACGGCGCACGCCGGTGGCCCGTACACCGCGACCGAGGGCGAGCCGGTCACGCTGGACGGGACCGCATCGGCCGCACGCGGCGGGGCGACGCTGGCGTCGTACGCCTGGGACCTGGACGGTGACCGTGACTTCGACGACGCCGACGGTGCGACGCCGACGGTCACCTTCGACGAGCCGGGCGCGCCGGTCGTCGGGCTACGGGTGACCGACAGCGCCGGCCGCATCGCGTACGCGTGGAGCGGCGCGACCGTGACCCGCAAGGGCGTCGACCCGCGCCTGTCGGGCGCGTCGCCGGACAACGTCCAACCGGTGGTGCGGACCGGCGCGACCGCGGTCTTCTCGGTCACCGCGACCGATGACGGCGGCGACCCCGCCGTGAGCTGGAGCGTCGACGGGAAGCCGACCGGCGACGGCGGGTCGCTGTCCTGGACCGCTCCGGACACCCCGGGCGCGCACCAGGTCGTCGCGACCGCGACCGACGCCGACGGGCACCAGGCCACGAGGGCCTGGGACGTGCTGGTCCACCGGCCCGACGCGGACGGTGACAACTGGACAGCCACCACGGACTGCGACGACGCGGACGCGGCGATCCATCCCGGCCAGATCGAGTTCCTCGGCAACGGCGTCGACGACGACTGCGACAGCGGCTCGCCGGACGCGCCGCCGGGCGGCCTGACCGGTGAGGTCTTCGGCTGGGGCAGCAACACGCACGGCCAGATCGGCGACGGCAAGATGGGCACGAATTACACCAAGCCGACGAAGTCGGTACTCCCGGCGAACGTGGTCCAGGTCGAGATGGGCATAGGCACCGGCTACGCCGTGCTCGCCGACGGCACCGTACGCGCCTGGGGCAACCAGCTCTTCGGCGAGATAGGGGACGGGTCTTCCAGCCTCCGGCTCCAGCCGGTGCAGCCGCTGGGGCCCGGCGGGCAGGGTCTGCTGTCCGGCGTACGGCAACTGTCCGTCACGGACAATCACGTCGCCGCGGTCCGCACCGACGGGAAGGTGCTGACCTGGGGCCGCAACACCGCCGGCAACCTCGGCGGCGGGGAGGCCAGTGGCAACCGGCCGTACCCGGACTTCGTGGTCGCCGACGCCACGGGCACCCTGCTCACCGGCGTGCGCGACGTGCAGGCCGGCGTGTCGTCCGATTACGCGCTGATGGAGGACGGCACGGTCATGGCGTGGGGCCGGGTGAACTGCGACGGCTCGGGGGCCGCGGTGGACACGCTCTATCCCACGCGCATCCCGGACCTCACCAACGTACGGCAGATCGCCATTACCAAGTCGAGCGCGCTGTTCCTCACGAAGGACGGCACCGTACTCTCCTGCGGCAGCACCGACCCGACACTGGGTCGCAAGTGGAACACCCAGGACCCGGCGCGCAACCCGTGGCTTCCGCGGCCGGTTGACACGCTCGGCCAGGGCAGCGGAGTCGTGGACGTCTCCGTAGCCGGCGACGCGGCGGTCACGCTCAAGGAGGACGGCTCGATCTGGATGTGGGGCGAGAACTTCAACGCCGACCTCGCGCCGATCTGCGGCGACACGCGGTGCACGTTGTCGGCGCCCACTCGCGCACCGATGCCGGACGGTCCGCCGATCGTCGGCATCGACAACGAGAACTCCTCGACCACGCTGGCCAACCGCGCCGACGGCTCGATGATGGTCTGGGGCAGCAACACCAACGGCGCAGCCGGCACCGGCACGTCCAGAGTCCTCACGCCGACCGTGGTCCCGATCGACGGCCAGGTGGTCCTGCAGGTCGCGACCGACACGTGGAACGGTCTCGCGCTCACCCGCCCCAAGGCCGACCCGGAGCTGGAACTACCGGCGGCATGGGTGACCGCGACAGTGGAGGACGCGGCGCTGACCGAGGCGGACGGCGGCGCGTACACCGTCAAGCTGGACCACGCGCTGGGCGGCGACGTCGCGCTGACCTGGTCGTTGCAGGGCGACACCGCCGGGGAGGACGACGCGGTGTTCGGCACCGGCACGGTGGTCGTGCCGGCCGGCCAGACGCAGGCCTCGATCCCGGTCAAGGTCACCGACGACGCGATCGACGAGGATGACGAGACGCTCACCCTCGCGCTCACCGGTGCCCGGCTGGGCCTGAAGATCGCCCGGGCGCAGGCTACCGGCACGATCGCCGACGACGACGCTCCGCCGACCGTCTCGGTGCAGTCGCGCACCGTGCCGGAAGGGGACACCAGCCTCACCGACACCGCGGTCACGTTCCGGCTGTCCAAGCCCAGCGGCAAGGAGGTCGTGGCGGAGTACGCCACCGCCGACGGTTCCGCGAAGGCGGGCGAGGACTACGTGAGCGCGGCGGCGACGATCCGGTTCGCCCCTGGCGAGACCCAGGACGTGCTCCACCTGGCCGTCAACGGCGACACGACCCCCGAACCGAACGAGACGTTCGCCATCTCGCTCGGTAAGGTCACCAACGGCACCGCCGCCGCGGGTGACAGCGGCACGGTGACCATCGCCGACGACGAGGTGCTCAACGTGTCGGTGACCGCGCCGACCCTGGTCGAGGGCGGCACAGGTGACTTCGTGATCGCCGTCCACCCCGCGCCGGTGGCAGGCACGACGGTCTCGGTGCCGTGGACCCTGGTCGAGCCCTCCGCGGGAGGCTCCGACGCTCCCGGCGACATCACGCCGGGCACCGGAACCCTGCAGCTCACCGCCGATCACCCGGCCGGCGTGGTCACCGCCGCGGCGGTGGACGACACGGTGGTGGAGTCGCCCGAGCCGTTCCAGCTCAAGCTGGGCGACCTGGCCGCCTCCGACGGCCGTACGGTGCTGCGCGGTGAGGTCGGCACGGCCTGGATCACCGACAACGACCAGGACAACAAGGCGCCCGTGGTGGACGCCGGGAACGGCGTGTCGACGGTGGAGGGCACCGGGGTCGCCCTCAACGGCACGGTTACCGACGACACGGCCGGTGTCACGTCGTCATGGGGGGTGGACGGGCCATGCGCCGTCACCGGTCAAGGCGCTCAGGCGTCGGTGACCTGTGCCGACGAGGGCACGTTCACCGCGACGCTGACCGCGGTGGACGCCGCTGGCGCGACGGCTTCGGACAGCACCACGGTGACCGTCGCCAACGCACCGCCGGTGCTCGGCGCGGTGACCGTCGACGCCTCCGGCGCGCGGGTCGAGTTCACCGACGCCGGTGTGCAGGACCTGCACACCTGCACGGTGCAGTGGGGTGACGGGACGAGCCCCGGGGTGCTTGACGGAGCGGTGTCACCGTGCTTCCTGGCGCACGCCTACCGCCCGGGCACGTTCACCGCGACCGTGACCATCCGCGACAACGACGGCGGTTCGGTGTCGGCGCCGCGTACCGTCACGGTCCAGGCGCCCGCATGGCCGTTCCACGGCTTCCTCCGCCCGGTGTACAACCCGCCGGCGGTCAACGTGGTGGAACCCGGCCAGTCCATCCCGATCAAGTTCGGGCTCGGCGGCTACCGGGGCATGAACATTCTGGCGCAGGGTTCACCGGCCTCCGGCCAGTTCCCCTGTAGTGGCGGCGCACCCGGCGCCCTCAAGCCGACGGCCCCTTCCGGCAAATCGTCTCTGCACTACGACGACGGCCATTACACCTACGTCTGGAAGACCGACAAGGCGTGGGCCGGGCAGTGCCGGCGGCTGGTCGTGACCCTCACCGACGGCACACAGCACTGGGCCGACTTCCGGTTCCGTGCGAAGGGTGGTCACGATGACGATGATTGCGACGATCACCGGCGGTACGTTCGGCTGACGTAACCCGGACAAATGCGGCCCTGCACGCGCACGCGTGCAGGGCCGCATCACGTGGCCTTTTAGGAGTACACTTTTAAGAACTGTACTCCTAAAAGTTGAGGATCAAGATGTCGTTACCGCGGCCGTCGGACATGTTCGATCGCGCCTGGGAGTGGGAACAGCTCTCGCGGTTCGTCGCCAACGACGCTCAGGGTGCGACACTCGGCGTGGTCTCCGGGCGACGTCGGCAGGGCAAGACGTTCTTGCTAGAAGCCGTCTGCGAGGCGACCGGCGGCTTCTACTACGCCGCCACCGAGGCCGTGCCCAGGGCGGAGGCACTGCGCCAACTCGGGGAGGCCGTCTCCGCCTTCGCCGGGACGCCGGGACGGGTCAGGTTCGAAAACTGGGAGGAGGCGATCGACGGCTTGCTCTCCCTGGGCGCCGAGCGGACCGTCCCCGTCGTCCTGGACGAGTTCCCCTACCTGGTGCGCGACGCCAAGGACTTGCCGTCGGTCATCCAGAAGGCACTGTCGCCACGCCGCGAGCAGAGGGGGGCGTCCAGGTCACGTCTGCTGCTGTGCGGGTCGTCGATCTCCTTCATGGGCGGCCTGCTCTCCGGTCAAGCGCCGCTGCGCGGGCGGGCCGGGCTGGAACTGGTTGTGCCCACCTTCAACTTCCGGCTGGCCGCCGAGTTCTGGGGGCTGGCGGCCGAGCCTCGGTTGGCGGCCCTGGTCTACTTCGTCGTCGGTGGCACCCCCGCCTATCGCACCGAGTATCTGGCCGGGATCGCTCCGGCGGGCCTGGCCGACTTCGACCGCTGGGTCGTCGAGTACGTTCTCAACCCGGCCAGTCCTCTTTTCCGCGAGGTGCGTTTCCTGCTCGCCGAGGACCCGGCGCTGCGCGACACCGGCCTGTATCACACGGTTCTGGCCGCGGTCGCCGAGGGCAACGCGACCCGCAGTGGCATCGCGGGCAGGATCGAGCGCAAAGCCGTTGACATCTCCCACCACCTGACCGTGCTGGAGGACGCCGGCCTCCTGGTGGCCGACCCTGACGCTTTCCGCCGGAACCGCTCCGAGTACCGGATCACTGAGCCGCTGGTCCGCTTCTACCACGCGATCATGCGTCCCTACTGGGCGCAGTTGGAACGGGTGCGGCAGGGGCGTACCGAGCGGATCTGGCGTACCGCCCAGCCCCGCTTCCGCAGCAACGTGGCGGGGCCGGTGTATGAGCGAATGTGTCGGGTGTGGTGTGAGGACTTCGCGTCTGAGGAGACGCTGGGCGATATGGCCGGAAGCGTCCAGTCCGGGGTCGTTCATGACGCCACCACCCGCACCAGCCATGAGGTAGACGTCGCGGTCCGAGGCCCCGACGGCGCGCTCCTGGCCATTGGGGAGGCCAAGTGGGGGGATGTTGTGGGGCTCGGGCACTTGGAGCGGCTGGAGCGGGTGGCGGCGCTACTCGCGGCCCGGGGCGAGGCGCCGGGGCGACTGCTGCTGTTCAGCGGGATGGGGTTCATGCCAGCGGTGCAGGAGGCAGCGGCGCGCAGCGACGGGCGAGTGCAGTTGGTGGGACTGGATCGGTTGTACACAGGTTCGTGACCTCGCTCGGGCCGGTTGAGATCCGACCCCGTCGAAGAAGTCAACGTCACGGCAGCTGTGCAGCGGCCGGGTGGGAGGGGTGTCGCCAGAGCGCGACGGCCAGCCAGATGCAGCCGGCCGCCACGAGGACACCATGCGCCATCCGGACCGCCGGCGGGGCGAAGAACTGTGGGATGAACAGGGCGAAGCCGGCGGCGAAGAGGATCCCGCTGAATCGCGGCAGTGCCCCTGAGCGCCAGATCGCCGTGGCCGCGAGCACCGGGCCGATGGCGAGCAACAGCAGGCCGATCAGGAAGGTCGTGACCGCCGCAGGGTGATAGCGGATGCTGTCAGCGAGGTCGAGCAGGTCGAGGGGGTGACCGTCGGCGACCTTCGTCGCGATCGTGTTCAGCGCGAAATCCTCAGCGCCGTAGTACGGCAGGGTCAGGCCGACGCCGATCCAGGTGGTGACGGCGGCGGTGACGGCGAGCCGTTCGGACCGCGTCGCGTCGACGACTCGGCGTACGGCCAGCAGCGCCAGCGGCACCAGGATGAAGCCGATCATCGCGAACAGGTGGGTCGCCACCCACCACGGCGAGGACATCGCCTGTAGCGCTCCGTCCGGCGTGGACTCCTCACGCCAGGGGCGTAGCGCGGGGTAAAGAAAGAAGAGGACTCCGGCCAAGGCCAGGCCGCCGGCGGCGAGGCGGACACGGGTAGGGGGCATCGGTCTTCTCCAGTCTCAGAGTTCGGGAAGGGTCGCGAGGAACATGCGGATCACGCGTTCGAAGGTCTCGTCGAGGCCGTGTGGCAGTCCGAAGCCACCGGCCGCCTCCAGTGAGGCGAAGCCGTGGACGATCACTCTGGCCGCCCGGATGGCATGAATCAGGTTCGGCTCATCGAGGCCCCAGGGGCGCAGGGCGGCCTGTATGACCTCCAGCATGCGCCACCCGGCCTTGGCGAACTGCGGTTGGTGCAGCGGGTCGACCGGCATCGCCGCGTAACGCGCCGGGTGCTCGGTCACATAGTCGCGGTAGGCCCACATCAGGGAGGCCACGGCGTCGGCGCCGCTGCGGCCGGAAATGGCGGTGGCCAGTTCCCCCGTCATTTCCTGAAGCACGCGTACGCCGACCAGGGTGCGCAGGTCGGCGATGTTGCTGACGTGTTTGTAGAGGGATGGGGCGGCGACCCCACAGCGCTGGGCGACGGCGGCGAGGGTCAGGGCGGCCAGGCCGCGTTCGTCAACAAGGGCGATCGCCACATCGACGACCCGGGCCTGGGTCAGGCCCGCCCTAGGCATCACCGGCTCCAGGACCGAAGCTATTGCTCATAGCTTTTATGCTAATCGCAATAGCTAACCCTGCCTAGTGCGGTGACCACGAACGTTCGCCGGGTTGATCAGGCGATCCGGCGGGCGGGCCGTCCCCAGCGGCGTTGTTTCTCGCTGCGGATGCGGGCGCGTTCGCGTCGCTGTGCGGTCAGCACGTCGGGGTGGCGGGCGTTGGCGTTGCGCCGGCGCAGGTAGGCCTGCAGCTTGCGGGCCGGCACGGTGTGGTTAGGGTGGTCGGAGTTGCCCATCACATGTGTCCCTGACCTGGGCCTTCGCTCTTGGAGCGGGTGACGGGAATCGAATCCGCGCTGTCAGCTTGGGAATCATCTACTGACCTTGCTGCTCTGAGCTGGGGAAACGGGGTGCAGGCCAGGGCGGGTCGAGTGACCGTAAGTCCTCGTGAGTGACCGCGCTTCTCCGCCTGTTCTGGCACGCATCTGGCACGACGCCGATCTCTCCCCATTGGTGCTGTGGTTTGCGCATAGGGGCTTGATCTCCTGGCGCCGTCACCTGACATCATCGCCAGATGTTCGACTTCGGGGTCGTTGGTTCCAGGCCGATGTGGCTGAGGGGGTGTTCGGCTGTCACTGCCGCACAGGCTCGGCATGTAGCCATCGATCGTATGGGAAAGTTGGGGGCACTGTTATCTATACGGTTTCGAAGCGGGAGCTATGGCGGCGGAGTTTCAGCTCGGCGATTACATCCTGGTGCAGGACGGCAGGACCCTTGAAATCTTTCACCGGGGTCTGTCCGAGAGTAGCCGCTATCACGTGGTGTTCCTTGGGGTGGATGTCCAGCCGCACGGCGATGGGTTCAAGGTTCGGCTCGGCGTCAGGCGGGGCGACGACCAGGTCATAGGCGGGGTGAGACTGAAGATGAACCAGGAAGAGTTCGCACGGTTTCGTGATTTCATCGCCTTGGCTATCGCGGCACGCGACGGGGCGAGCTCTCTGGACGAGTCCACCCCGCTCTGAAGGTCGAGTTCGGGCACCGGCACCGCTTCGGTGCCCGGGTCGAGGCTCGCCTGAAGATCGCGACCTGGATCGCCGACTTCTACAACACATGCAGGCGGCACAGCGCCAATAACGGGCTGCCACCCATCGCATTCGAGCGTCTGCTGATCGAGCAGAGGCAATCGTCATCGACGCTGCTCAGGGCCGATGTGGCATAAGAGCATCTCCACGGTTTGAGGGGATTGACACTGCTCAGCTCGCCCGGGTCGATGACAGACGGGAAGATCAGGCCCTCGCGGCCCTCTACGTGTCTACGGTCCTGGTCGTTTCCCTTCACGATCACCCCGGAGCCGGAGTGCCCCCGCCGGAGGCACTGTCCTGTTCAAGCCGCACACTAGGTGCGATCCTTACTAGCGGCATGGCATGCACTAGGGGGCGCGAGTGAGCAATGATGAGAAAGCGCGACGTTTCAACGATCATCCCCGGAACATTCGCCAATGGTGGGGAAACCTGATCTTCTTTTTCGGGTCTTCGCGAGGGTGGCTTGCGTTTGTTGCAGTGATTCTTTGGGTTGTCGGGGTCCTAGTATTCACTGCGACATTTCTGCCCGATCCGCTCTGGCCAGGCGGTATTCGCCGAAGCATAGTGGAGATACTCCTTGCGAGTGGCGTCGGCGGTGTGATCGGCAATGCCATTTGGCGACATGGACGATGACGCAAGACTACGGCGGCGGGGCGCTGGGGTCGGCGCGTTCGATCGGTGCCGTGCGGCAGGCGTACGGGAGGCGGCTCTGAGTCTCGCGCCGCCCCGGGAACGGCCCCCGGGCCGCATGCCCGGGCGGCTGGCCAGCGCTGGGGCCGTGGCGCGGCCGGCGCGCCGCGCCGCCGCCTTGATCAGCACACCGTGCGCGGTGCCGACAAGGTGATCACAGATGCGATCGACAGACACATCAAGGGCCAGGACGATGAAGATGGCGGCGGCCTAGGTGGGATCTTGGTCCCCGTGGGCTAATTGCACGGAAGATCGAAAAGCTCTAGAAACGATCAAGGCCGGGTCCGGGAACCATCCGTGACCTGGGCCTTCTAGGTTGGAGCGGGTGACGGGAATCGAACCGGACCGGTAATAGGGTTCTCACCTGCGGGTTTGTCTTTTCCGCTGGTCGCGACAACCAGGTTGAGCCGGGTTCTGCGCGGTTCTCCCGGCTCTTGTCGGCCCGGTGTGCCCACGCGGGCGCACTGATGATCTTGGTTCGGACGGAATGCCCGCACTGTCCGGTATCGCACTATGCCGATCTCGAGCCCACTGTGCTGGACACCGGCCGTCCCTGTCCGGCCCGGCTGGGTGATCACGATTTGTGTACATGTGCTGCCAGTGCGCGCCCGGGCCATCACGATGAAGACGTGACGAGGAAGGGCTGGCGGATCGCGGCCGCGGCTATCGCGGTGGCCGCGGTTTCTGGGCTGGTCGTGCTCGTCATCCGGGCGTTGGACGTCCGGGACGGGGTCAACCTGGCCGATTTGGCCGCCGTCATCCTGGCCGCCGCCACAGTGGTGGCCGGGGTGGTGGTCTGGGCCCGTCGACCCGCCCCCGGCGGCGTGGCTGGCCGTACTGCCGGCCAAGCGGCCGATCCCTTCGAGGGGGTGGCGGCACCTTCCAGGCCGGCATCGCCGCCCGGCGGGCTGACCCTGACCGGCTCCACCGTCGGCAGAGATTCCTACCAGTTCGGGTCGGCTCGGGATGTGTCCATCACCGCCCAGGTGGCGGACCGCGCTCCGCTGCCGCCCGCTGCCGCCACCGACGCACCACCGGGTTTGGCGGGATTGCCGCGGCCGCCGGCGGCAGTGTTCCTCGGCCGTGAGCAGGCCCTGGCCCGGCTCGAAGGAGCCCTGACCACCGCCACGGCGATGGCTGGGAACGCGGTGATCACTCAGGCAGCGGTGCACGGATTGGGCGGGATCGGCAAAAGCGAACTCGCCCTGCAGTACGCCACCCGCCACCGCCGCGACTATCGGCTGGTGTGGTGGGCCGAGGCCGACACCCCCGCCAACATCCAGACCTCCCTCGCCGGCCTGGCGCGGGCGATCTGCGCGGGCCCGCATTCGATCGCCGCCGGCCAGGCCAGCGTGGAGGAGGGCGCCGCCTGGGCAATGTCCTGGCTGGTCACCCACACCGGGTGGCTGCTGGTCTTGGACAACGTCGAGCAGGCCGCCGACATCATCCCGTATCTGGGGCGGCTGTCGGGCGGGCAGGTGCTGATCACCACCCGCAGGAGCATCGGCTGGCGCGAGCTCGGCTCCACCCCGATCGACTTGAACGTCCTGGCCCCTGGCGCGGCGGCCGCCCTGCTGGCCGACCTGGTCAGTGGTTCGCCGACCGCCCCCGCGAGCATGCCGGACGAGCACAGGAGACCGGGCGATGAGCAGGCGGGCGAGTTGGCGGGGCTGGCTGCCGAGCTGGGATATCTGCCGCTGGCCTTGACCCAGGCGGGCACCTTCATCGCCCGCACCCCCGGCATGACCGTCCCCGATTACCGCAGATCCCTGCGGGAAACGCCGGCCCAGGCGTATGCGGCGGTCGCGGCCGGCACTGACGGTGAGCGGGTCATCGCCCAAGTCTGGACGCTCACCCGCGCCCGCGTCGCGAAACTGGATCCGCTCACGCCGCGGCTGCTGGCCCTGCTGGCCTGCTACGCCCCCGACCACCTGCCCCTGACCGTCCTACACCATCTGCCCGGCGTCAGCCGCCTCCAGATCGGCCAGGCGTTGGGTGTGCTGGCCTCCTACAGCATGATCACCCTCACGTCCGCCAGCACCGCCAACAGCAGCGCCGAGGCTGCGGGCAGTTCGGCCGGCAGTGCGGGGGAAACGGTCAGCGTGCACCGCCTGGTCCAGGCCGTCACCCTGGCCGGCCTCACCCCCGGCCAGCAGGCCGACGTCAAAGGCCAGGCCGCCGACCTGCTGGCCGCTGCTCTCCCCGACAACCCGAAGGTGATCGGCAGCTGGGCGGAATACGGGCGGCTGCTACCCCACGCCCGCGCCGCTCTGTCCTCCGACTCCGCGGCCATGGGGCAGGTCCTCGACTACCTGGCCGCCAGCGGCGACTACGCCACCGCCAAGACTCTGCAACACCTCCGCCGCCAGGCCCTGGACGACACCCAGGGAGCCGAGCATCCCGACACATTGACCGCCCGGGCCGACCTCGCCTCCTATACGGGGCAGGCGGGGGATGCGGTCGCGGCCCGCGACCAGTACGCCGCCCTGCTGCCCATCCGGGAACGGGTCTCCGGCGCCGAGCACCCCGACACGCTGGGCGTCCGGGCCGACCTCGCCTCCTGGACGGGGGAT
>NZ_BLAE01000019.1:0-93103 GCF_009687865.1 Acrocarpospora macrocephala | reverse complement strand
GCTGCCCATCCGGGAACGGGTCTCCGGCGCCGAGCACCCCGACACGCTGGGCGTCCGGGCCGACCTCGCCTCCTGGACGGGGGATGCGGGGGATGCGGTCGCGGCCCGCGACCAGTACGCCGCCCTGCTGCCCATCGGCGCACGCGTCTCCGGCGCCGAGCACCCCGCGACACTGACCGTCCGGGCCAACCTCGCCTACTACACGGGGCAGGCGGGGGATGCGGTCGCGGCCCGCGACCAGTACGCCGCCCTGCTACCCATCCGCGAACGAGTCTCCGGCGCCGAGCACCCCAACACGCTGGCCGTCCGGGCCAACCTCGCGTACTGGACGGGGCGGGCGGGGGATGCGGTCGCGGCCCGCGATCAGTACGCGGCCCTGCTGCCGGTCAGTGAGCGGGTCTGGGGGGCCGAGCACCCCGAGGCACTGTCCGACCGGGGCAACCTCGCCTACTGGACGGGGCAGGCGGGGGATGCGGTCGCGGCCCGCGACCAGTACGCCGCCCTGGTACCCATCCGCGAACGAGTCTCCGGCGCCGAGCACCCCGCCACGCTGGCCGTCCGGGCCGACCTCGCCTCCTGGACACAAATCAGCGGCGGGTGAACCGCACTGCATAGGGCTTCTCAAACTGCCCCTGGCGGACCGGGCGGGGCAAGAATTCTGCAGGATCGCCACGTGGGAAAACGCCGGACCTACGCTCCAATGGATCACAATTTGTGAGCACGGAACAGCACGGAACAGGAGCCCTTCCCCTGGTAGAGCACAATGTCGGCGTCCCAGGAGTTCTCATCCGGCACTCTGGAAGTGATGTCTCGCCGATATCTATGCCTCGCTTTCTGGGCAGTCTGGGCGCGGTGTGCCATCCAGATTTCGCGGGTCTGGGGTAGATCACTGGCTGCCTAGATGGCGATCGATGGCTTCGGCCATCAGCTGTTCCAGGGTGGGCTTGTTGTGCGTGTAGGAATCGGCTGTGGTGGTGATGTTCTTGTGGCCGATCCGGCGGGCGATCGTGGTCAGGTCGATTCCGGCGGCGAGGAGCCAGGCGACGTGGGTGTGTCTTAAGTCGTGGATGCGCGGGTTTTTGGTCAGGCCGAGCTGCAGGGCTCGTTGGACGGCGGGTCGTCAGCGGCGGTGGTAGAAGGCTGAGTGGCGCCACCATCGCCCGGTGGTCGTGGTGAAGAGGAACGTCTCCGGCTTCTTGTCTTTCAGGTGGGGCTGGATCGTCGCGAGGACTTGTTCGGGCAGGGTGACCCGGCGGCGTGCGGCGGGTGTCTTGGGCGGGCCGAGCCGGAAGGTGTTGTCGGGTTGGCGCCGCCAGGCGCGCCGGATCTGCGGGGCTGGTTGCGTTCCGAGGTGGACGTCGCGGACCTGCAGGGCGGCGAATTCGGAGTAGCGCAGGCCGGTTCCGGCCAGGACGGTCAGGGCATCCTGGATGTCGTCGTCGGCGCAGGAGCGGAGGAGGGCGAATTCCTCGGGGGTGAGGAAGCAGGCCTTATCGCCCTCATCGTCGGCGCTGGGCAGTTGGGTTCGGGCTGCGGGATTGGAGCGACGCAGGGGCGGTTCGGCTTCGACCGCGTACTGCAGGATCGCGTACAGCAGGCCGTGCAGGTTATGGATGGTGGAGGCGGCCAGGGGCTTGCGGATCCTCCCGTCGCTGTCAACGGGCTGGGCGGCTCCGGTGTGCAGGGCGTTGACCCAGCCGCTCACCAGGGCACGGTTGAGGGCCAGGCTGCGGATGTCGAGTGGCACGAAGGGTGGGCAGGATGTGGTTGCGCAGTCCGCGTTCGTAGTCGTGGCGGGTGCGTTCTTCGATGCCCGACCGGCCCGCAACGAAGGCCAGGGCGTAGTCACCGAAGAGGTGCCGCCGGTCTGGTTGCGACGCCGCCGGGATAGCCGGCGGCCACTGATGTCCGGCAGTCTCTACCGCGTATTTGAAGGCGATCGCCTCGCCGTAGGCACGGAAGGTCCGCGACTGTGGGCGGCCGCCTCGGCCGCCGCCGAGCCGCCACCAGATCCGATAGCTGGGAGCGCCGCTCCTGCGGACGCGCACTTCGATGGACGCCATATCGCGCAGCGTTGTCAGGGTCGGGCCGGTTGACGCCCTGGCGTGGTTGACGTGCACCCACGCGTGCACCCAGAAACACCGCAGGCCCTCAGTCGGCGATCAAGGGATTGCCTGGTCAGAAGCTATAAGAGGGTGGAGCGGGTGACGGGAATCGAACCCGCGCTGTCAGCTCGGGAATTGCATGGATCAGGCCCGTACCGCCGTTGACCTGGGCGTGGGGCCGGACATGAGAGGCCGTGCTTGCCCCTCGTCGCCCTCAATGGCCCGCTAATGGCCCGGCGAACTGCCTGTGCCCTGGGCTGCTGTGAACCTTCGGCCGTCTGCTAATCCTCGACGCTCCATCCTCGATCCAGGCTGCGGAGCAGTTCTCGAACCAATCCGCGCGTGCGTGTCGTGCGTTCCGGTGTCCTGCCAGATTCCTGTCATTGATCTCTCTCGATCCTTGATGACGCCAGGATTCCTGTCTGGTCCCGGATACCGCCCACTGCTCGCCTGCTCATCCCGTCTCATCGGCCTGCCCGCAGGGGAAGCAGGGCAGGGACAACGCGCGGGCCGTGCTTGGCGAAGACTCGCCATAGGGCGCCGGAGCCGGTGAAACCGCCTGGTCGGAGGTGAAACCAGCCTGAAGCCGTGATGAAGCCGGCAACGTAGAAGCTCTCTTTGGACGCCGGGAGGTACCCGGCGGAGAGAGGAGACGCGTCATGGCGGACCTCAGTGCCGTCCGGGCCGACGGTCTGGTCAAGAACTTCGGAGACTTCCGGGCCGTGGACGGAATCGACCTGCACGTACGGCAAGGCGAGATCTTCGGAGTCCTGGGCCCCAACGGAGCAGGTAAGACCACCATGCTCCGGATGCTCGCCACCCTGCTTCCGATCGATGGCGGCCATGCGGAGATCTTCGGCGTCGACGTCCGGCGGGAACCCCACCGCATCCGGCAGTTGGTGGGCGTCACCGGCCAGTACGCCTCGGTGGACGAAGACCTGACCGCCCGGGAGAACCTCTGGCTGTTCGCCCGCCTACAGGGCCTGACAAGCACCCGAGCCAAGACAGTCGCCGATGACCTGCTCCAACGCTTCGACCTCCAGGAGGCGGCCGGCCGTCCCCTGTCCCAGTTCAGCGGCGGGATGCGCCGCCGCCTGGATCTGGCGTCAAGCCTGATCACTCGTCCACCCTTGATCTTCCTGGACGAGCCCACAACCGGCCTCGACCCAAGAACCCGAGGCCAGATGTGGGACACCATCCGCGAGCTGGTCACCGATGGTTCCACGATCCTCCTCACCACCCAATACCTGGACGAGGCCGACCAGCTGGCCGACCGCGTAGCCGTGATCGACCGAGGCCGGAAGGTTGCCGAAGACACCCCCGACGCCCTGAAGACCCAGGTCGGCGACTCAACCCTGCAGCTCAGTCTCGCGGACGGCGCCGACATCGCCATGGCCGCGAATGTCGTCCGCCGGGTGCTGGGTGAGGACCCGGTCCTGACCCCGGAATCGGGACGCATGAAGATCCCCCTCCCCGACGCGGACCGGGCCGCGGACGTCCTGATCGGCCTGCGAGAGGCAGGCCTCGGCATCTCCTCGGTAAGCGTCGCCAAGCCGACGCTGGACGAAGTCTTCCTGGCGCTGACCGGCCATGGCGCCGACAACCCGCAGCTGGAGGCGGCCCGATGACCACGAGAACCATGACCCCGGCCACCCTCAACCCCCAGCGCGTCGACCCGTCCACCGTGGTCGCCCGTACCACGCCCCGCAGCTCGCTTCAGGAAACCTGGGTTCAGATCCTGGCGATGGCATGGCGGGCCCTGAAGAAGATGCGCCGCAAGCCCGAGCAGTTCTTCGACGTACTCATCCAGCCCTTGCTGTTCACGGCGATGTTCGCGTTCATCTTCGGCGGCGCGATCTCCGGCAGCGTGTCGAACTACCTCCCGGTACTGATCCCCGGCATCCTCGCCCAGACGGCCCTGACCGTCTGCATGGCAACAGGCGTGCAACTGCGTGAGGACATGGACAAGGGGGTCTTCGACCGCTTCAAGTCCCTGCCGATCGCAAGGATCGCTCCCCTGGCCGGCCCGATGATCGCCGACCTGATCCGGTACGGCATCGCGTCGGTGCTGACGCTCGCCACCGGCCTGTTCATCGGTTACCGCCCCGGCGGCGGGGTGCTCGGCTGCGTCGCTGGCGTCGCACTGACCATGATCGCGGGCTGGTCACTGGCGTGGATCTTCACCTGGCTGGGCACGATGGCGCGTTCGGCGCAGAGTGTCCAGGGCATCTCAATGATGATCATGTTCCCGCTCACCTTCCTGTCCAACGCCTTCGTCCCCGCCGAGACGCTGCCCGGCTGGCTGGAGGCGTTCGTGAAGGTCAACCCGGTGTCGCACGTCGTCTCCGCGGTGCGGGACCTGTTGAACGACGGGGCCGTGACGGTCGAGGTCGGCTGGGCGGTCATCGGCTGCGTGATCGTCGTCCTGATCTTCGCGCCGCTGGCGGTCCGCTCTTACTCCCGCAAGATGTAGACGGTGTCAGACCGCCCGCTCCAGGACGGTACGGGCCTCGGCCAGCAGGTCGGGGCCGCGTCGGTCGCCGTATTCGGCCTCGATCCCGGATACGACGCCGGGGGCGATCCGTTCGGCGTGCGCGGACAGCACCGACCACTGCATCGTCGGGGTGAATCGGTTGTAGGCGAACCGGTTGGCGAGCACGAGCAGCCGGACCGCCTCCTCGGCGGGCAGCGCCTTCTTTCGCAGGCCCCAGATGCCCAGCCCGGCGAGCACCATCCCCATCACCGGGTAATCCCTGGAGGTGCGGTCCGGGTCGAACACCAGCAGGACTTTGGCCCGCACCGACTCGAAGAGGTCCGCGCCCTCGTCGCCCTCGCCGTAATGCGCGAAGGCCGAGAGCGCGATGACCTCGCTCAGATCGGCCCACGGTGTGAAGGCGTCCGGGACGCGCAGGTTCCGGAGCACCTCGGCGGTCTCGCGGTGCCGCCGCAGTCCCTCGGCGATGTCGCCGTCGACGAGGGCCAGCTGGGCTCGGCCGGTGGCGACCGACAGGACCTCGCTGTAGGTGCCCTGGGAAGCGAGCGCCTCCAGGTCGTCGATCATCCGCGCGGCCTCGTCGCGGCGCCCCTCAGCCAGCGCCGCCATGGCGAGGGTGGTACGGATCTGGATGGCGTCGTCCATCGCCCCCAGGCGTTCGAGCACCGGGAGCGCCTCGGCGGCATGCCTGGCGGTCGACGCGGAGTCACCGAGCTGCGCGTACAGGTTGGCCAACTGGGTGTGCAGCACCGCCCGGTGCCAGGGACCGTCGGCATCGCCGACGAGTTCGAGGGCGGCTCGGGCCGCTTCGATCGCGCCGACGGGATCGCCGGCGCTCTCCCGGCCGTGGCTCAGCCAGTGCAGCGCGATCCGGCGGATCAGCGGGTCGGTGTCGGCGGCCAGCACGTCCAAGCCGCGCTCGGGCTCCGACACCGTGATGAGCAGGGCGGTCACCAGCGCCCGGACGGCCGGGTTCGCCGAGTCGGCGCCCAGCCCGGCCAGCAGTCGCGCCAGCGTCCCTGACTCTTCGAGGGAGACGATCATGGAGTTGAACAGCGCGATGCCCAGGGCCAGCCGGGTCCGGTCGAGGAGCCGGGGCGGAGGCGCCCAGCCGCTCAGGGCGGCGGCGACGGCCGGGGTGACGACGATGCTGCGCGGATGATCCCCGCGGATCGTCCAGTAGCCGCCCAGAGCGGAGAACAGCACCACGACCGCTTCCGGGTCGGGGTCGGCGAGGGCCTCGCGCAGGATGTCGGCGAGGTTCGTCTCCTCAGCACGCAGCCGGTCCATCGCGTCGACCTGCTCCGGCGAGTACAGCCGGACACTGTGCCGGTGGCTGTAACCGACGGCCCATTCGCGTACGGCGGCCCGCGCGTCGGTCGTCTCGCCGGCCCGGTCCAGCCGCATCCGGCCGAACTCGCGCACCGTCTCGAGCATGCGGTATCGAACGCCGTCGGCTGTCTCCACGACGGTGAGCAGGGACTGCTCCACGAGCTCCTCGACGTCGCCGAGAGCGTCGCCGCCGAGCACCTCCTCCGCCGCGTCGAGGGCGAAGCCGTCCGGGAAAGCCGAGAGGCGGCGAAGGGCCCGGCGCTCCCGCTCGCCGAGGAGGTTCCAGGACCAGTCGATCACCGACAGCAGCGTCTGGTGACGGGAGGGGGCGCTCCGGTCGCCGCCGCGTAGCAGCGAGAACCTGTCCTCCAGCCGGCGGGCGATCTCGACCGGTGACATGACCCGCACCTTCGCGGCGGCCAGTTCGATCGCGAGCGGCAGGCCGTCCAAGCGGGCCACGACGGCGCGCACGTCATCCTCGTCGAGGTGCACACCGGGCCGGGCCGCGGTGGCGCGGTCGCGGAACAGCTCGACGGCGTCACCGGTTCCCAGCTGGGGCAGCGGATAGACACGTTCGGCGGCGATCGCCAGTGGCGAGCGGGTTGTGGTGAGGACGCGCAGCTCCCGTGTGGTCGCGGTCAGATACGCGACCAAGTCGGCGGCCGCGTCCACCAGATGCTCGCAGTTGTCGAGCACCAGCAGCGTCGGGGCCAGATCGAGCTGCTGGGCGATCCGGGCCCGTACGTCGGCGCGCTGCCGCGGGGTGAGCGTGCGGCGTCCGGTCACCGAGTCGCGGACGCCGAGCGCCGACCCGACCTCGCCGACCAGATCCTCGGGCGCGGTCACGCCGACCAGTTCGACGAAGTGGACCACCGGCTGCGGGGCCTCGCGGGCGACGGCATGGGCGAGCCGGGTCTTGCCGAGGCCCCCCGGACCGAGGATCGAGACCACCCGGGAGGCGGAGAGCAGTGCCCGCACCCGTCGGAGATCGTCGTCGCGGCCGAGCAGCACGGTCGTGTCGAAGCGCACGCCGGCGCGCACGGGACTGTCGAGTGCCAGCAGCTCACGATGGACCCGCCGCAGCTCCGGGCCCACGTCGGCGCCGATCCGGTCGCGCAGGGCCGACCGGAAGCGCTCGAAGCGGTCCAGCGCGGCGCCCGTTCCGCGCACCGCCGCCACGCTGTGCAGGAGGTCGGCGAGCAGCCCTTCGTCCTCGGGGTGGGCGCGCACCGCCTCCTCGAGCTCGGGCAGGGCAGGGCCGTGGTCGCCGCTGCGGCTCCCGGCCCGGGCGAGCACGACCCGCGCGGACGCCAGGTCGCGTTCCGCGCGTCGGCGCACCTCGGCCAGCGGGCCACCGCCCGCGGGCGGCAGCGCCCCGATGCCCAGCGCGAGCGCCTCCTTCGCCGCCGTGGCCGCAGCGGCCGGATTCTCGACGAGCAGCGCCCGTGCCCGGCCCGCCAGACCGTGCAGCCGACCAGCGTCGACCCGGTCGGGCGGAACCTCGAGCCGGTAGCCGCCCCCTTCCGTGATCAGCGACTCCGGCCCCACGACCGACCTGGTCCTGGACACCAGGACCTGCAGCGCCTTCGCCGGATTGGCCGGTTCGCTGTCCCCCCACACCTCCGCGACGAGCCGGTCCACATTCACGGTTCGGCAGGCGAGCGCGAGGGCTGCGAGCAGCGCCTGAGCCCTTTCGCCGACCACCGGCTGCCCCCGCCACCGCACACCGTCGAGCAGGCTCAGGTGGATCGGCATGGCGCAAGTCTAGGCTTCGCCGAGCCACCCACCCGTTCTCTGTGGGGTGTGGGTGGCTCGCATTGCTCTGTCTCAGGCCGAACCGAGCTCGCAGTCACGAGCGCTGGGCATGCATACGAGGAGTTTCATCACCTGGTAGATCGCCTGTGGCCGGAGCGGGTGCGTCGGATGCTGCCAAGCCCTGCTGGCTCGGGCCTGCTCCTTAGAGATCACGTTTACAGCTGCCGTGTCAGACCCGGAGCGGTTCAGTCGCTGATCTGGGACAACTACCAGGAGCGAGGCGGGAACGCGGGGTCGGGCCCTGGTGTTCATCCCTGCCACGAGTTACCATTGAGTGTATATATCATTGAGGGTATGTCTCAGTGGGAGATCGATCTAGAGCCGGAGGTGGAGTCTTGGCTGGACGGGCTCTCCTTTCCGCTCTACCAGCGGGTCATGCGGAACGTAGACGACTACCTCGTCACTGGCGGCATCCCCGATGGCGATCACGTGAAGAAGCTGAAGGATGCCGAAGGCGTACACGAGCTGCGCGTTGCTCTCGACCGCACGACCTGGCGATTGACCTTCTGGAAGCCATCCAGCAAAGTGATCGTGGTCCTTACGGTCTTCCGCAAGACACAGGATGGGACGCAGACCGCCGACATCAACCGAGCGATCGCCGCTAAGAAGCGATGCGAGGCAGAGCACGACCTCGCCATCACGCACGTATTCGAGAGGAGCGCATGATGGGTCACAGCCGTTGGGAAACCTACAAGGCGAAGCGTCTGCGCCAGATGGAAGCGGATGCGCAGCTTCACCCTGAATACGAGCAGGCGGGCCGTGACCTGGAGCTCGGCGATCAGTTGCGTGAGATCCGTAGGCGCCGAGGCTTGTCGCAGAAGGTCGTAGCGGAGCGCGCTGGGATGTCTCAGCCTGCTCTATCCCGCATTGAGGGCGGGGGCGGCATACCAGACATAGCGACGCTTGTGCGCCTTGGTGCGGCAATGGGGGTTCGGTTCCGCGTCGAGCTCGTTGTCGATGACGATGACACCACTGAAATCGAGCCTCTAACGGTGCATCATCGACAGTTCGTGAACGCATAGCTTGAAGGGCAGCCGCTTCGAGGCTCGGCCTATCGACTTCCGCTGCTTATTTCGCGGTGGCGAGTCTCCAGCCGTGCGACGGATTCTGCTCCGAGATCCTCAGCGCCGTGGGAACGAGGAAGCCTGAGTTCGGGCACACGTGCCTGAGCTTCGTTGTTGGAGCGGGTGACGGGAATCGAACCCGCGCTGTCAGCTTGGGAAGTCTTTCAACATCATGCCGAGTGACCTGGGCAAACGGTGACCTGGGCGTATGCGGCTTGAGTAGCCGTCAGTCCCCGTGCTTCCCCGTGGATCGCCGACCGTACGGGCACGCAACGGGCACGCCGCCGTCGACTGCCTCATGTTCTAGGAGCGTTGAAGAAACTAGATGCCTTTCACCTTTGGTCGCGGCGTGCGGCGCACACGTAGCTAACTGGCTGCGTAGCCGTCATGGTCGAGATCTTGTAGGTAAGCGTTGTCCCTGGCAGCTGGCTGATGCGAGAAAATCATGCCAAGCGCACCACGAAGACTGTCGCCAACGGCGCGGTCAAACTCGTCGGCCGTGCAACGTCCGATCTCCGAATTGAACCGCCAACCGTCTCTGGCCGCCACCCGTGTCTGCAACTCGATAGCGTCGACGCTTTTGGAGAAGTGCCACTCACCCTGACGGTCGGACAGCTCGAGCACGGCAGGGTCGTGAGTGTGCAGGATCTTCCAGGCCGCTCCTAGCATCAAGACGAAGTCGAGCACGGGAACGAACCTGGCAGATGCACTGAAGTCGGCATCTCCAATCTGGAAGACGACGTTGACGCGGAAGTTGTCGAAGATGAAGTTGATCGGCGGGAGTTCTTTGACGGCCATGGGCTGGTAGTCGGGCCCTCCGGCCGGCACCCAGCCAGGACCCCATGCTGGGTCGCTGCGGACAGGGTCAAACCGAATGACGATCACTTGATCAAGGCTAGCCCTGGCGACTTGGGTCCGCCCAGGTGATCAGGGGTCGTAGTAGAGCTCGAACTCGCACCTGCCCTTTCCCCACCTGCGCCGATCACGTCGAGTAGTCCTCTGACCAGGCAATACAGCTCTCAACGTCTCCCGTCGACTTCTGACGTTTTACAGCCTCGGCCGGAACTGGAACGGAACTGCAGACTCATGGTTCAGCGGTTCGGAGGGCCAGTCGGCCTCCATCTCCACTCGCCCAAGAGCGTCAAGGCAGGGGTCCATGCCGCATCGACCAACGTTTTCGCATGTGTGTCGCAGAGCTTCAGCATGACCGCCAGATCAAGAACGGTGAGCCGAAGTTGAATGCCTTTGCGGTACGCCTCGATCGGACCCCAGTCAGGCCGATGCTGATGACGGCGCTAATCGGCCGAGCACGCTGGTCCGTGATGACGCGGCTGCCCATCTTGACTACCGGACTTCCGTCGAGACCGGGTCGAGGAAGAAGAGGCACTGGTCCGCGTTGAACTCGCCCACCTCGGCGACGAAGCGGAACTTGTCGCCTACGCCGACGGTGGCCGGAATCTTCTTGCCGGTCAGTTTCAGGTCAAGGATGTTGACGTCCTCGTACTTGAAGGCCGGGCCGACCGCCGTGTTCGGTCCCTTGTCGCCTGGGCCCAGGACGAAGTCGTAGCGGGTGCCGGAGTCACCGTGGGGCGCCATGTTCACGATCGAGCCGTTGAACGCGACCGTCTGGCCCTCGTGCCTGGTCGCGAAGTCCAGGTTCGCGTCGTCGCAATAGTCCGCCTTCAGCAGCGCCGCGAACTCCGGGTTGTTCTGAGGCGTGATCACCTCAGCGGCAGCCGACTCGGTCGCGGTCGGAGCCGGCGTAGCGGAAGGCTTCTCGCTCGCAGCGGCCGTCGACTTGTCTGACTCGTCCTTCTTCTCGCCTCCGCCGCTGAGTGCAGAGGCAGTGCCGATGACGACGGTCAGGATCACGAGGACGGCGGCCGCCGTGCCGATCAGGAGCCACGGCTGCGGCTTCTTCGGCCGACGGAAGTTGAGGGTGGAGCGAAGCGTGCCCTGGGCCTGTTCCACGAGCTCCCAGCCATCCTTCTGCATCTTCGATATCACCAAGCCGTCGGTGCCGCGAACTGTCTGCACGGTCTTGTACTCGTACTTGATCTCGTCGACCATGCGGCTCCGCGCCCCCTAAATGGACTGTTCATACCAACTGCCTCGCGAGCATAGGGGACTCTGCAAGGAACGGTCCACGGCCCACGGGCCGACGCAGCGCCCGGGAAGCATCGGTCGAGCCGGCCTGTAGGCCGGGTTCATTTCGCAGTATCTGCCTGACCTGCGGCTGATCGCCGAGACCGCATCTGAGCTGGGATTTTATGTTCCGGCAGTTGCCAACCGTTTCGGAGATCTCTTGTGCTCCGACGGAACAGAGACGGAACAGGCCGCAGCGGAGGGGCCCGACCCCCTGACCCCCCGGCGACATGGGGGCCAGGGATCTGTGACCTCGTCCGGTGTGAAGCAATGATTATGGCCGTGATCTGGCGTTTGTCCTGGTGAAACTACTCGTCGTTGTGCGTGGATGGGTAGGTGAAGGCACCTGGGCTGTCACTCAGTTGGTCACTCATGCGATAACTCAGACCGAGGTCGCGGCGACGCAGAACTCATGGTCCTCCGGGGTGAGCTATTTTTGCTTAAATGAATCCCAATCAAATACACCAACTTCGCGCCTAAAGAATTCGTCCGTAGAAATCGAGACACCTCCTCGAATTTCCCCGTCAAGCGCTTTAGAAAGTCGACGAACAAATTCTTCTTTTCAATAAGAAGTCTAATTCGCTGGTCGATGAACGCGCAACTGCTAACTGGGCTGCCTCAATTTAAGCTATTTGTGATCACGTGACTCCCAGCATCTCGCGGCAGGATGATTCCAGGCAATGGAACTCCAGTGGGCACCATGTCGATTGGTTCTCGAATTTTGAATCCAAAGACTCTACGAAGGTCTGCTGCGGCTGCATCTCGTCCCGACCTTCGGTAGTCGGGCTATCAACGAGATCCGAGAAGCTCACGTGCGGAAGTGGCGGAAGAGCCTCCTAGCCGACGGAGTGGGACCGGTCACGGTGGCGAAGGCGTACCGACTGCTCAAGGCCATCTTCAATACCGCTGTCAGTGACGGAATGATGAAGTCCAACCCTTGCACAATCATGCGAGCGGGCAAGGAAGAGTCGCCGGAGCGGCCGGTGCTCACGATGAAGCAGGTTTTCGTACTGGCCGACGCGATCGATCCGCGATATCGGATGCTGGTCCTGCTTGCGACCTTCGCGAGTCTGCGATGGGGCGAACTGGCGGCGTTGAAGCGCAAGCACGTTAGCACGCTGTGGTAGGCCGGATTGGGGGACGGAAGTTACACAGGGAAGGATGCTCCTAGCCGAATAGGGGTTCTTGTTGCGTTCGGCGGTAGCGCACGTGGACGCTTTTCGGGCTGCTACCGACGATCTCGATGGTGCCTTCGTCCCGCATGATCTTCAGCCATCGCCGTACGGTCTGATCGCCGAGACCAGTTCGGGCAACCAACTCGGCCCGAGACAGAGTCTGGTTGCCGAGGACAGCGAGCAGTTCAGGTCTGCGATCAGCGCGGGAGGATTCGACTACAGCCGTCGAAGGGCGCTCAGGAAGCTGATACCTGGCCCACCGGCGCGTCCCCGTTTGCGTGATGAGTTCGCGGGCGACGAGGTTTCGGAGTTCGCTGGTCGCAATGCGTGAATCGACGCCAGTCGCGTTACGGTAAACGCGGTTGTCAAGGATTCCCTCTTCGCGCAGCAGGGCGAGGCCGATGCATTGGCTGTCGGTCAGTCCTTTCTCACCCAGGCTGCGGATCCAGGTGATGGTTTCCTCGCTCAGGAGGGTGTGGTTGGGGAAGGTGACCGTAAAAGATGAGATTTTGTCGTCGAATCGAGGCGGATTCATTCCGGCGGTGAGCAGCGCGTTCAGCATGGCGCGGATACCCGAGCCGCGATTCTCGCAGACGGTTCGGGTTTCACCGGGAAGAGGGACGTCTTCCAGAAGTTTGATGAGGGTGGCGTTGCGGGCGGAGGAGATGCCTTCTTGACCGAGGCTGTCGATGGTGACGGGGCCGAACAGGCCGCCAGGGTTGCGGATGAGCAACCGGTCGGGATACATCTCGATCTGGACCTGGGTGCCCCGGGCAGCGCTGGACAGATCACGGTGGACCAGGGCGTTGACCACCGCTTCCCGCAGGGCGGTCTCGGGGTACTCCCAGACATCCTGGCGGCCCGCTCCGGAGACGATCGCCCGGCGAGACATGTTCCTGCGGATGGCCGCGAGCGTGTCGCGGACCATGACCGGGATCGGACCTTCCAACGTCACGTTGTCCAGGAACCGCTCGCTGGAGCTGGGGCCGCTGTCGGTGGGGTAGTGGACGAAGGTGACCATGAGCTGGGGGAAGTGCTCCTGCGGATAACTGCCGAGGGCCAGCAGGCCGGCCAGCGAGACCACGTCTTCGCTGTCATCACTGGGCACCAGCACTCTGGCGCGGCGAAGTGCCGACTGGTAGTCAAGATCCTTGAACGCGTGGGGGCGGCTGATCTTCAGTCGGGCGATCAACGCTGTGACGCTGGCAGGATCGAGTTGATCCAGGCCGATGCCATGAACGGCCTGCTCGTCGTCGCGCGGTTGTCCCCGGGATGACAGCATGACTTGGACCTCGTACGCGGACAGTCGGCGATCGCCATCGCTGATTCTGATATGGCTGCCTTTGGTGATTCCGGCCCCACGGGCATAGCAAGGCTTCTGGGCGGGATCGAGTTCAGGGATCTCCGCGACCAGGATGTGAACACCCTCGAAGTCGTGGATTTTGATGAGGGGCCGAAGCGGAGGCTCCATATCTGAGGCACACATTGCGCCGAGATCGGCGGCCAGCCGTGCCGGGTCAGTCAACCCGGTCGCGCGGAAAGCCTGAGCTTCGTCCAGCCCGAGGATGATCACTCCTCCTTGGGTGTTGGCGAAGGCCGAGAGGGTCTCGCGAAGCGACTTGGGTAGCCCCCCATGTGCCTTCTTCACCTCGACATCGGCGATGTCCGCTCCAATGTCGCGCAGGTTGGCAATGACCTCGGCGAGTTCCGCGTCGAGCACCTCGTCACCCTTCGTTAAGCATGTTAGTTAGCATGCTAGTTGATGTGGGTGGCGAGCGGGCAGGTTCGAGATGCTCGCCACCTGGTGAGCGGATGGTCGCCCGCTGGTGTTGGCGTGGAGTTCAAACAAGCGTGAGAAAGACCAAGGCCCAGGCTCCGAATCCATCGGACAACCTGGGCTTTCGTACGTGGAGCGGGTGACGGGAATCGAACCCGCGCTGTCAGCTTGGGAATCATCTACTGATCTTGGGGTCCTGAGCTGGGAAGACAGGGGTGCAGGTCAGGGCGGGCCGAATGCCCGTGCGTCCCCATGAATGACCGGGGTTCCCCGTCTGTTCTGGCACGGATCTGGCACGCGATCGATCGCCCTGACTAGGAGCGTCACGGTCATTGCAACCAGGAGGTCGGCCGTGCCCGCTTTCCCCGTGAATCCCCTTGGTTACCCTCATGACGGGCGCGCAACGGGCACGTGAGGGGACGGGAGCCCCTGCTTCCTCGTCATGCTCAGGGGACAGGTTCAGCTCTTTCGAACGCCGACTCGTTTTCCTGGCTTCTCAACCACGCCTTCCATTGGCTCGCTTTGGGCTTGGACGCCTCAGGGTGATCCAGCAACCACAGGAGGTACCGGGCCCGTAAGCGGAAACCCTCATCAGGGTCATCGGCGATCTCAAGCAGGAGGCGACGTAACCGTGAGCCGCCGACCGCCCTGGCCAGTACGGCATATCCCACATCTTCACAACGGTGCTCACGCCGTACGGCAAGGGAAATCAGGTCAACCAGTTGATCGATCACCGCCGTTGCAAGATGCGGCACAGCCCTGGCCAGATCATCCAACTTATCGTGTTTCGTCCCCCAACCCTTGGCGGAGGCCATCCACTCGTCCGGATACCGAGCCTCCCACTCCAGATAGAGCAGGACATACTTCAGTCCGGCCCAATCGGCGTAGGACTCAGCGGGAATGAACTCCCACAAAGCATCCGGCAGGGTTCTCCGTCGCTCTGCAATGTATCGGGCTCCAGCCTGATCAGCGGCCGACAACCCCTCATCTCGCCAGACCTCATTGAAGGCGTATAACGCTTCACTACGGCGATCTTGAGTAACCCTCAGCCGGCCGCGCGCCTGCTCACGCCGAACGGGATCCTCCGAGATCAACTCGAACGTCCACCCCAAGCACCGATCCCACTCCGCAGCGGATTCCATGATCTGATTATCTGAGCCATAGGCGGGTTGGACTACCTTCATCGGGAGCTCCAACTTCTCGATGCGAGGGTGCTCAACCGCGGTCCCTGTTGAGCTAATGGCCCGTTAATGGCCCGACGAGATCAACAAGCCGTACAAAAGATCAAAGCCCAGGCTCCGAATGCATCGGATGGCCTGGGCTTACACGCGTGGAGCGGGTGACGGGAATCGAACCCGCGCTGTCAGCTTGGGAAGCGTTTCAAGATCACACCGTCTGAGCTGCGGAAAACGATGACCTGGGCGAATGCACATCGAGTTCCCCTGAGTCCCCGTGATTCCCCGGTGGTTGCCCACCATACGGGCACGCAGCGGGCATGCCACTTTTAGAGATCACTGTCGTAGTAGAGCTCGAACTCTCACCTGCTACTTCGCTACCTGCACCGATCACGTCGAGTAGCGCCCCTGACCAGGCAATACAGCTCTCAACGTCTCACGTCGGCTTCTGACGTTTTACGGCCTCGGACGGAATTGGAACGGAACTGGGAGGCCTTCAGGAGCCCTCTGCGTCGAGTCGCTCCGCCACGTCGAGCAAGGACTGGGGCAGCTTTGAACTGGCCGCCAGCACCTCGATACCGATGAGGTGCCCGTGCTCGTCGAGGTCGAGGTTGATCATGCCCCCGACCTCGACCGGATCGCAGGTATACATGCGTGCCACCTTCATGCGCGCTTGCGGATCAGCCAAGTAGATATACGCCGCATTCGCCTCCTGATCGTACGTAACTCTGACGTCCGCCATGGTCAGCGCCCTCCCTGGAGACCGTTGATGTACGTCTGCGGATTGGACGGAGGCGGCCCGATGATCTCCTCAAGGACAGCAATCGTTGCCATTCCACAGCCCTTTTTGCGGCGCTTCAGTACTGGACAACAATGATCTTAGAGAGGCTGCCCCGCGCTGACCGCACGTCTATCCCCGTCCATCCCGTCTGCCATCGACCCACCGCGAACGACCCACCGCGAAGCGGCAGCGGGCCGGCAAGCGCATCGTCTCCATCCCCGAACTCCTTCTGCCCGACCTGCGCGTGCACTTGGACACGTACGCGGGGGAGGGGGATGAGGGCTTGGTGTTCATCGGCCCGAAGGGCGCCCAGCTGCGGCGGGCGAACTTCACCCGGACATGGAGCAAAGCGCTCACGCAAGCCAAGCTCAGCGGCTTCCACTTCCACGATCTGAGCTTGCTCCGCTTCGACGGACACTGTGTCCGTCCAACCGGATCAAGCCCACCGGTCTTCCGATCTATCGACTGGTGCCATGCACGAGTCCTGCTGGAGATCGCGAGCGGAGACGACGGCGCCTGACCCCATCTCGGCAGAAGCCGCACAAGCCGCAGCCCAGGCGCTCGCAATCACCCAGCTGTCACGCGCCAGGAGCCCGGTATGCCACCTCCATCCGCGCGGCATCGTCGATCTCCTCTGGCGTCAGCAGGACGGCCGTCTTCGTTCGTACCGTCCCAGACGCCGATATTGTGAGACCCACAGCAGCCGAAGCCGCATTGCTCGGCAGGTCGACGATCACATACGTGTCTGTCTCGCCGAACGCGAAATACATCTGCTCGACCCGCCCGCCGACGCTTTCCGCCATGCGCTCCACCGCTTGCCGGCGTCCGGTGCCACCATCTTGCAACACTTCTTTGAGGCCATCTGCGGTGTAGGTCGCCTGAATCAGGTACTTGGGCATGGTCGAGTCCCTCTTCTCGTGCCGCCACCCTGCGCTGGGGCGGCCATTGCAGTCATGGGGTCGAAGTTCTCGACTTAGGGTGACGGTAATCCCACCCGCTGTACTGGTTTCCCCTCTCGCGGTCCTATGCTGCGAAGCCTGCAGGGCGTGTGTCTTCGGCTTCGCGGGCTTGGATGGTGGTTCCGTTGGGGTCCAGGAACAGATCAGCAGGCCGTACGCGGCGCGGGCACGGTCATTACGGCGGCCATCGGCAAGCACTTGATCGATCACGATCAGGCTCGCGAAGACGGCGAGGATGATCCGCCCGGGGTGCTGGTTCCCGCTGGGTGATCTACAAGGCTAATGGCACGTCAATTGCACGCGGAGATCAAATAGCTCTCACAAGATCAAAGCCCAGGCTCCGGATCCATCGGATGACCTGGGCTTACATGCGTGGAGCGGGTGACGGGAATCGAACCCGCGCTGTCAGCTTGGGAATCGGATACTGATCTTGCCGTCCTGTGCTGGGAAACAGGGACGCAGGTCATCGCGGGTCGACTGCCCGTGTGTCCCCGTGAATGACCTTGGTTCCCTGCCTGTTCTGGCACGGATCTGGCACGCGATCAATCGTCCTGACTGAGGCGTCCAAGGTTCGGCACAAGGTGCGCGTCACGACCGCCCGCCGGGACGAGGTTGACTGGATCCGTGCTGTCAGTGCGTAGCAGGCCTGGCTTGCCCATCTGGTCGTCTTGGATCAAGACGGAGGGTCCGAGCATATGTGTAGGTGATTACCTGAGCGGGTAGAGTCGGATTGTCGGAGAATCCGAATGTGTGATGGAGGTGGATCGTGGCAACGCTCGCAGGCAAGGTACAGCCGGAGCCGCGGTTGAGGGCTCGCGCAAAGGTCCGCGCGAAGTCGCAGCTCACCCTGCCAGAGGAGGTCCGCCAGGCACTCCATATCAGTGAGGGCGACGAGGTGGAGTTCGCGGTCTCGGACGATGGCACCATCACTGTGCGGGGTTACATCTCCATTCCCACTGATCAGGCATGGTTCTTTGCTCCGGAGTGGTTGGCGGGGGAGCGGGAGGCGGATGAGGACATCAGGCTTGAGCGAGGGACCAAGCACGAGTCCGCGGAGGACATGTTCGCTCACCTGGACAAGCTGGGGGCGGCGGACGACTGATGCCGACCTTCGAGACCACGCCGCGATTCGAGCGAGACTGGAAGAAGCTCTCCGAGCCGCGACAGGCTCTGTTCCGCAAGGTCGTGATGGAGGCGTTCGTTCCTGATCTGGCCGCTCCAGAGCGTCCCTTCCGTCCAGGGCTGCGGGTGAAGGGCGTCACCGCTCATCCCGGCGTCTTTGAGATGACTTGGGATGGTGACGGGCGGGCCACATTCAGCTACGGAGAGGAACAGATCCCTGGTGAACCCCACGTAGTGTGGCGGCGGATCGGAACTCATTCGATATTCACGCCCCCACCCGGCCCATAGGGTTGTCGCATACGCGCGGAGTTGTTTCCGTGTTCAGGAATTGTCCCTTGGCCCAGGCCTGTCGCGGCAGGTGATGCGATCGGTGGCACCCGACGATCCCTATCCGCACCCCGATCAACCGGCGATTTGCCGATCAGCGTCTCTTTGGCGGGGGTCACGGCGACCTTTTGTGACCTCCATGGCCTGACCGAACCGGCGATGGCCGGGCAGATCTTGAGCGGAACATGGACGTGTGGGCTGACCGCACAGCCGCAGGCTCGCCGGGAGCAATGACACAACGAGATCAACAAGCCTTACTAAAGATCAAAGCCCAGGCTCCGAATCCATCGGGTGACCTGGGCATACACACGTGGAGCGGGTGACGGGAATCGAACCCGCGCTGTCAGCTTGGGAAACATCGAGTGATCGCCGTTCGCTGACCTGTGGAAACGAATGTCTTGCATACCTCCTGCGGCTGGACACCCATAACCATCAATGACCGTGATTGACCGACCGTTCTGGCACGCATCTGGCACGCTGGTCAGCGCTTCTGGCTACATGCTCGGTTCATTGAGGATTTGCGAGATGCGCTGATGGGACAAGCGCAGCACGCTACCCACGTCGCGAGTGGTCCACCCCTGGGCTCTGAAGAGGCGAGCGGCATGACGGACGACGTCGCGTTCGGTCTGTTCGGCGAGGATCCGGGCAGACCGTGCCTCAATGACGGCCGTGAGGGCCGCGTTGGCTGCCGGGTCGGCAGGGCTGACGTGGACGCCAATCGCTTCGGGCTTGTCTTGGAGGGCATCAAAGATGAGCTGGCCGAGATTAATCCTGACATCTGCCCAGCTCGCCCCCTGGGCCCGGACTGTGTGCCCGCCAGGGAGTTCAGCGGTGGCGGTCCACACCTTCCCGGTGCGCGCGACGGTAGCGAAGTAGGTGGCGGTTTTGACAGCGTCGTCGTCGTTCGAAGGGATGTAGTCGGGCTGGTCGAAGATCAAATCGTGGCTCATCGGCTCCATGGTCTTCAGGCTAGGAAGCAAAACCCATTTCGTCTACTCCGATAGCCAAGACTCGTCTAAACGACTTGCCGGATCCAGAACGTCCGAGTGGCAGTGATCTATCCAAGTTCTGGTTTGAACCATCATCCGAGCGAAGCGAGAGCAGCCCGAGCGAAGCGAGGCCTTTCCAGGGAGCGCGAGGGGGCGACAGCCCCTTCGCAGCGGGGGTCTGGGGGTCGCCCCCCAGAAAACAAAAGAGCCCCGCGAAGGTCCCAAAAGGACCGAGCAGGGCTCGCCGAGAGCGGGTGACGGGAATCGAACCCGCGCTGTCAGCTTGGGAAGCTGATGTTCTGCCATTGAACTACACCCGCATGGAGGTCCTTGGAGGACGACCGCGATCTAACTGTAGCGGATTCGGCGGGGGCGTGCTGCAGTCCAAGGATTGGGATAGGGGACCGGAGGAAGCGCTGGCGGATAGAGTCGCACGGTGTTGCTTTCTGATCGTGATCTTCGTGGTGAGATCGAGTCGGGGCGGGTCAAGTTGGATCCGTATGACCCAGAGATGATCCAGCCGTCGAGCGTGGACGTCCGGCTTGATCGGTACTTCAGGGTGTTTGAGAACCACCGTTATCCCCATATCGACCCCGCTGTGGAGCAGCCGGATCTGACGCGGCAGGTGGAACCCGAAGGTGATGAGCCGTTCATCCTGCATCCGGGGGAGTTCGTCCTGGCGAGCACCTACGAGGTGATCAGCCTGCCGGACGACATCGCGAGCAGGCTGGAGGGTAAGAGCAGCCTCGGCAGGCTGGGGCTGCTGACTCACTCCACGGCCGGCTTCATCGACCCCGGCTTCGAAGGGCACGTCACCCTGGAGCTCTCCAACGTCGCGACCTTGCCGATCAAACTCTGGCCGGGGATGAAGATCGGACAGTTGTGCATGTTCCGGTTGAGCTCCCCCGCCGACTTCCCGTACGGCAGTGCCAAGTACGGTTCGAGGTACCAAGGCCAGCGCGGCCCCACCCCCAGCCGCTCTTTTCTGGCCTTCCACCGGACCAAAATATGAACATCAGATGAACACTTCCGTGCCTGCTACCTCCTCCTATGCGCCTCACGTGTCAGCACAAGGCCACAGGGCAACCCCAAAGGGAAGAGTTCGTGACATCTAGGCATGCGCACCCTTAAGTGCGCATTCCACCTGCTTACCCGTACTCTTCTCTGCGGACCGTCCCCGCACATCTGGAGATCCACCGTGCGCCTGCGTCTCACACCCCGTGAGGACAGCTACTACGACTTGTTCGCCGACTCGGCGAACAACCTCGTCACCGCATCCCGCCTGCTGGTCGAGATCATCAGCGACGGCTCGGACAGGGATGCCCTGGCTGAGAAGATGCGCGCCTGCGAGCACGCGGGCGACGAGCGCACTCACGCAATCATGAACCGGCTTAACGAGAGCTTCATCACGCCGTTCGATCGTGAGGACATCTACCGGCTCGCCTCGAACCTCGATGACGTGATGGACTTCATGGAGGCGGCGGCCGACCTGATCGTGCTGTATAAGATCGACCACCTCCCGAAGGAGGTCGTGCGGCAGGTCGAGGTGCTGGAGCGGGCCGCCGAGCTGACCGCGGAGGCGATGCCGCGGCTGCGGTCGATGAGGAACCTGAACGAATACTGGATCGAGATCAACCGGCTGGAGAACCAGGCCGACCAGGTCTACCGGCGGTTGCTGGCCAAGCTCTTCGGCGGGGAGTACGACGCGCTCACCGTGCTGAAGATGAAAGAGGTCATCGATCAGCTGGAGTCGGCGGCGGACGCGTTCGAGAGTGTCGCGAACACGGTCGAGTCGATCGCGGTCAAGGAAAGCTAAGTGGAGCTCGCACTCGTCATCGGGGTTGTGGTCATCGCCCTGGTGTTCGATTATACGAACGGTTTCCACGACGCCGCGAACGCCATCGCGACGTCGGTTTCGACGCGGGCGCTGACGCCGCGGGTGGCGTTGCTGATGGCCGCGGTGATGAACTTCATCGGGGCGCATCTGGGCACGCAGGTGGCGTCGACCGTGGGCAAGGGGATCATCGATCCGCCTGAGGGCGCGCACGGGCTGGTGATCGTGGGCGCGGGGCTGATCGGGGCGATCACCTGGAACCTCATCACCTGGTATTTCGGGTTACCGTCGTCGAGCAGTCACGCGCTGATCGGCGGCTTGGTCGGGTCGGCGCTGGTGGCCAGCGTCGGCGTGCACTGGGACGGGGTGCTGGACAAGGTCGTCATCCCGATGATCCTGTCGCCGCTGGTGGGTTTCACGCTGGCCGGGATTATCATGATCGCGATTTTGTGGATCTTCCGCAAGAGTAATCCGCACAAGACCGGCAAGGGTTTCCGGTACGCGCAGACCGTGTCGGCCGCCGCCATGGCGCTCGGGCACGGGCTGCAGGACGCGCAGAAGACGATGGGCGTCATCTTCCTGGCGCTGGTCGTGGGCGGGTATGCCACCAATGGCGAGGAGATCCCGCAGTGGGTGATCCTCTCCGCCGCGGGGGCGATCTCGCTCGGCACGTACGCCGGTGGGTGGCGCATCATGCGGACCTTGGGCCGCCGGATCATCGCGCTGGACCCGCCCCGGGGGTTCGCGGCCGAGTCGGCCGCCGCGACCGTGCTCTACACGGCGGCGATCGGGTTCGGTGCGCCGATCTCGACCACGCACACGATCACCAGCGCGATCATGGGGGTCGGCGCGACGAAGCGCCGGTCCGCGGTGCGGTGGGGGGTGGCGGGGAACATCGTGACCGCGTGGATTCTCACGATTCCGGCCTCGGGGCTCGTCGCCGCGGTGTGCTACTTCGCCCTGCATTGGGCGGTTGAGTAAACGTCAGGCGGGGGCGCCTCGCCAGGGCGCCGTGGAATAGTCCGCGTACATCACGTCGGTGTCCCAGCGGCTGAAGCCGAGCGATTCGTACAGCCGGATGGCGGCCTGGTTGTCCTCGTCCACATAAAGCATGACTTGGGAGAGGCCGTGGGCGCGGAGGTGAGTCAGGCCGGTGAGGGTGAGGGCCTTGCCGAGGCCGGTGCCCCGCTCCGCGGGGTCGACGCCGACCACGTAGACCTCGCCGATGGCGTCGTGCCCGTGACCGTCGGCCCCGTGGATCTTCGTCCAGTGGAATCCGACCAGCCTCGAATCCCGAAATGCTAGGAAAAATCCGGATGGGTCGAACCAGGGTTCCTTTTCCCGCTGGTCGAGGTCGTTGAGCGTCCACGAACCCTGTTCGGGGTGGTGGGCGAACGCGCGGGCGTTGAGGGCGATCCAGGCCGCCTCGTCCTCCCCAGGAGCAAAAGCCCGGACTTGTACGCCCTCCGGGAGCACGGCCGGTCCCATCTCCGCGTACAACGACCGGCGCATCTGCCACAACGACCGCACCCGGGTGAATCCGGCGGAAGCCGCGAGCCGGGACGCGCCCGGGTGATCGCCGTGCGCCCACAGGCGCAACCGCCCGCCGCCCGGAATGGCGGGAAGAGACCGTTCCGCCGCGAGCCGGATGCTCTCGGTCAGTACGGCGTCGAGCAGCCGATGTCCGAAGCCACGGCGCCGGTGGGACGGGGAGATCACCAGTTCGCCGCTCGGGCCTTCGACGGGATCGGTGGGGTCGAGATGAGCGAATCCGGCCAGGGTGTCGTCCGCGTACAGAAGAAAGGATTTCGCCCCGGTGTCGCCGCCGTAGCGGAGGTGGAGCATCACGTGCTCGTTCAACGGGCGAACCCCGTCGGTTTCGGTGGCCGCCTCAACCAGAACCAGCACCGAAGTTACCTCGTCGTCGCTCAACCGTTCCCTGATCACCACATGCACGTTCATGAACGGCACTCTATTCGCCTCATGTTGGCAATTACCGCCAGGTGTACCCCTGGGGAATCGTTACCTTTGAGACATTGGATGGCCAGATCGGTTCTCTACGCTCAGTGAGCATGACCCCTGCTTTCCTCAAACGACTCGCTGTGGCCGGCATCGCCGCGGCGGGCGCGTTAACGCTCGTGCTCAACCCCGCTGGCGCCAGTGCCTCGCTCCAGAGCAAGGCCAAGGACAAAGACAAGCTCATCCCGATCCGGATCCTTTCGATCAACGACTTGCACGGCAACCTGGAGCCCCCGACCGGGTCGAGCGGTCGCATCGCCGACGAGACCGGGACCATCATCGATGGCGTGGGCGGGGCCGCCTACCTTGCCACGTACGTCAAGCAGTTCAGGAACAGAGACACCGTGCTGGTCGCGGCGGGTGACCTGATCGGCGCCACCCCGCTCCTCTCCGCCGCTTACCACGACGAGCCGACCATCCAGTTCCTGGACAGCCTGGAGCTCGCCACCTCCAGCGCCGGCAACCACGAGTTCGACGAGGGGTTCGACGAGCTCGAGCGCATCATGAAGGGCAAGTGCCACCCGGTCGACGGCTGTTCTCCCGCCGGTCGGTGGAAGGGCTCCGACTTCGAGTTCATCGCCGCCAACGTCATCGAGAAGAAGAAGAACAAGCCCGCGCTGGCGCCGTACTACGTTGAGCGGATCAACGGGGAGAAGGTCGGCTTCATCGGCCTGGTCACCCAGACCACCCCGTCGATCGTGACCGCCGCCGGCATCGCGGGCCTTGAGTTCACCGAGGAGGTCGCCGCCGCGAACGCGACCTCCGAGCTGCTCACCCAGAAGGGCATCAAGGCCCAGGTGGTCCTGGTGCACGAGGGTGACCAGGTCACCCCGAACCAGAGCCCGGACGCCTGCCCGGTCGTCCCCGGCCTCGGCTCGCGCATCGCGACCGGGGTGGACTCCGAGATCGACCTGATCATCAGCGGCCACTCGCACCAGGCCTACATCTGCAAGGCCACCGACCCCAGCGGCCAGCAGCGCTACTACACGCAGGGCTCCTCGTTCGGCCGGGTGCTGACCCAGATCGACTTCCAGATCGACAAGAACACCGGCGACATCGTGCGCTCCTCGGTGGTCGCGGACAACCACGTGGTACGCCGTACGGTCACCCCCGACCCGGAGACCGTCGCCTTCGTCGACCTCTGGAAGTCGCGTACCGCCGCGGTGGCCAACAAGCCGATCGGCAACATCACCGGCGACCTGCCCAACGTGGCCGCTCCGTCCGGTGAGGTCCCGCTCGGTAACCTGATCGCGGACGCCCAGCTTGAGTCCACCAAGACCGGCGGCAACGCGCAGATCGCGCTGATGAACCCGGGCGGCATCCGGGCCGGACTCACCTTCGCCGGTTCCGCGGCCGGGGAGGGCGACGGCGTGGTGACCTACGGCGAGGCGTTCACGGTGCAGCCGTTCAACAACCTCATGCAGGTGGTCACGTTGACCGGTGCCCAGCTGAAGACGCTGCTGGAGCAGCAGTGGGTGGGCGGTCCGAACAACCAGGCGTTCACGAAGATCCTGCAGCCGTCGTCGAACTTCACCTACACCTACAGCGCCAGTGGCGCGTGGGGTTCGCGGGTCTCCAACATGAAGATCGACGGCGCGCCGGTGGTCGGCACCCAGAGCTACCGGGTGGCGGCCAACAACTTCCTGGTCGGCGGCGGTGACGCCTTCCTCGCCTTCCGCGACGGAACCGACCTGTGGAGCGGCCCGCTCGACATCGACGCGTTCGCCGCCCACCTGGGCGCGCACTCGCCGGTGACGCCTCCGGTGGCCAACCACATCACTGTGATCCCGTAAAACCCCAACCCGTTTCCGGTACGGCCAAAGGCGCCCGCACCGGAAACGGGTTCCTTATTGCCCGAAGGAAACGACTGTCGCATGGCCGTGGTTCTCCCACCCGCCCAGCCCTTTGTTTCCCCTCCGGGCTCCGCCCGGCCCCGCCATCGCCCTTTCCCGGGCTGCGCCCGGCCCCGCCATCGCCGTCTGGGCGAGACCACAACTACGGCGCGGTGGTTGTCCCGCCAACCCTTGTTGCCACAGCGGGCCGATAGTGCGGTCTCTCCCGAACTCGGCCCGAGGCTGAGACCGCGGAGAACCTCAGAGGGCCGGAGCTGAAGCACGCTGTCACGTTGTCCGGGGAACAGGCGGAGAAGGCCAAGGCTGCCCTGGAGGGCGCCGGCGTCACCGTCAAGTTAGGAAACGCGCGGGCTACCGATCGGGTGGGAGCTGGTTGCTGATGAGGTCCAGTAATGCGGCGTGCGTTTCCTGGTCGGCTGCCGCGATGAGTCCGCCTGCGCCGGTGTGCAGGGGCTGGCCGTGGATGCCGGTTACTACGCATCCGGCGGCCTGGCACAGCGCGATGCCGCTGGCGAAGTGCACGCTGTCGCGCAGATGCCCGTCGGTGACGTACGCGGCTCGGCGGCCGGCGGCGACCCAGGCCACCGCCAGGGTGGTGGAGACGACGCGCGCGTGGAAACGCTCGATGAACCCTGGGTCGGCGAGCAGGCGGGCCGCCTGGAAGGTCATTTCGTTCGGGAACGGTGGATCGAGGTTGACATCCACCAGTCGCGAGTCGGACGACGGTGTGAGTTCCTCGTCCACGCCGTCGCAGCGGACGTACGCTTGATCGCCATCCGTCCAGAACACCTCCCCGGCGAACGGGTCGGCTGAGGCCGCCACCGCGACGTCCGAGCCCACGCGCAGAGCCACGTTCACCGCGACCAGCATGTTCCGGGCGGCGTAGTTCAGCGTGCCGCACAGAGGGTCGACCAGCCACATGCGCTCCGCGCTGCCCGAGCCGGTACGTCCGCTCTCCTCACCCGTCACGGCATCCTCTGGCCGGGCGCCGCGGATGACGTCAAGGATGGTGTTCTCCGCTTCGATGTCAGCGGCCGTGGCGAAGTCACTCCCGGATTTCCAAAAGCGCTCCAGCGGCGCGCCATACCTGGCGTACACGACAGCAGCTCCTGCTTCCGCTGCCGTGCGGGCCAATTCCGCGTCTGTGATCAGCATGTGCGCCGCCTAGAGGTAGGTCCAAGAGATCAGATGTGCGGACGAACCGGATATCCCGCACCCCGCAGCGAGGCGGTTAACTTGGTTTCGCTCGGAATTCGGCCCAGAGGTCGACCGCTTGCTCAAGATCAAGGGCTGCGACGTCCTCGCGGGACATGCGAACTGTATAGATCAACCGATTGGCGAGCCAATCGGGAACGGGCTCTCGGGGAGGCGGTTCGTCGACGTGGAATTGGCCGGACAGCAGCGCCAACCGTTCGATGACCTGGCTGAGCCGCGCGAGTTCGGGACGATTACCGCCAGCCGCACGAACCCTGGCCGCCGCCTCCGCATACACCTCCGCGTCGGCGCGCTCGCCAACAGCCCACACCTCGCAAATCTCAACTGACTTGTCGTCCGCGATCCGGTAAACGACTCTCCAGGGGTTGCGCCCGACCACGAGCTTCCGATACCCGGTCAGCTCGCCTCCGAGCGGGTGGCCCGCCTCGGGATTGTCGAGGAGAAGAAGGATCTTCTTCAGTACCTTGGGCACCGCGTCCGGGCCGATCCTCCGTAGATCATCGATCGCCGGATCGGTGAAGACGACTTCGGACACGGTTACTCGTCGTCCGGGAGCGCGGCAAGGGACTCACGCGTATGCCCGAAAGCGGCAAGCACCTCATCGAACGAGGTTCGCTTTCCCGTGTCAGTGGCCGCCCTGGCCAGGACGAGCGCAAGATCCCTCAGGTCGGCCGCCGCCTCGTCCAGCTCAGCCAGCCGGCGGACACTCACCACGGCCGCCACCGGCTCATGCCGACGCGTCACCACCAGGTCAGCGCCCTGCTCCGCATCGGCCACCAAGCGAGCGACCCCTCGCTGGGCGGCTTCCGTAACACTCAGTTCGGTGGGGTCACGCAGGATCGCCATTCCTTAACTGTACAGGAATCTGTACAGACCTGAGCGATAACGGCCACCGCCCGCTATCCACGCCCCGCAGCAACGAAGAAGCCCCCGGAACCAGTTGATTTCGGGGGCTTTTCGATGATTAGCGGCGGGCTACTTCGGGGATTTCCGCGTGTTCGCCGCCTCGGTCCGGGACGAAGCGGTAACCCACGTTCCGTACGGTCCCGATCAGCGACTCGTACTCCGCGCCCAGCTTCGCGCGAAGGCGGCGCACGTGCACGTCCACCGTACGAGTGCCGCCGAAGTAGTCGTACCCCCACACCTCCTGCAGCAACTGCGCCCGGGTGAAGACCCGGCCGGGGTGCTGGGCGAGGTACTTGAGCAGCTCGAACTCCTTGAACGTGAGGTCCAGGGCGCGGCCGCGCAGGCGGGCGGTGTAGGTGGCCTCGTCGATGGCGAGGTCGCCGCTGCGGATCTCGTCGGGGACCTCCTCGGCGGCGGCCAGGGAGAGACGGCCGATGGCCATCCGCAGCCGGGCCTCGACCTCGGCGGGGCCGGCGCTGTCGAGGATGACGTCGTCGGCGCCCCATTCGGCGGTCATCGCCGCCAGGCCGCCCTCGGTCACGATGACCATGAGCGGGCAGTCGACTCCGGTCGTCCTGAGCAGGCGGCACAGGCTCTTGGCCTGGACGAGCTCGCGGCGGGCGTCCACCAGGATCGCGTCGGCGGGCGGCGCGTCGATGAGAGCCGAGCCCTCGGCGGGGGCGACCCGGACCGAGTGCAGCAGCAATCCGAGCGCGGGAAGCACTTCGGCCGAAGGTTCCAGGGCGTTGGTCAACAGAAGCAGGTTACTCAAGGGGCCTCCTCAGCACACGGCAGAGCGCGCCAGCTGAGCACCGCGCTGTGCATAATCACAGGCTCGCCTCCTCCATCCGCGTCGTTCACGGAGACCGCCGGTTGGCGAATCGCCGTACAAAACACGTAGGGACCTGGGGGGCTACATCGCCCAGGTCCCGTTGTCCGTAGATTAGCCCACAGCATGTTTGCGTCCAATGTGAGTCCACCGTGTGAACAACGCTTCACGTGGAGAATCACCGTAATCCTTTGCTCACATCGGGTGACGGATTCTGTGACGGGAGTGGCGTATGGCAACGGGAACCGTGCGTTTCTGGGCTGCGGCGAAGGAAGCGGCCGGGGTAGCCGAGGCAAGTTTTGACGCGGATACTTTGGGTGAACTTGTAACCAAAATCACACAAAATCCGGATCTGGCTAGGGTCGTGGGGAGGTGTTCGTTCCTGGTCGATGGCAATCCTGCCGGGACGCGGGATCCGTACACAGTGGACCTGCCCGAAGGGGCTGTCGTGGAGGTTTTGCCCCCCTTTGCCGGGGGCTAGTCTGGATCACAAAGCGTCCCCCGGAGGATCACGGTGCGGAAGATATTGGTGTCGGTCCTCCTGCTGGCCATCGTGCTGGTCGTTCTCGACCGGGTCGCGGTCGTCGGGGTGCAACGCGAGGTGGCCCGCCAGATCGAGGCGGCGTACGACCTGTCCGCCACCCCCACGGTCACCGTCAACGGCATCCCCTTCCTCACCCAGGCCATCGCCGGCCGCTACGAGGAGGTCACCATCGAGATGGGCGACATCACCCAGGAGGGTGTCTCCCTGTCCAGCGTCAACGCCACGCTGTACGGCGTGCAGGCCCCCCTCATGGACCTCATCCAGAACGCCGAATCCGTGGACCTGCGCGCGGAGCGCGTCACCGGTTCCGTCGTCGTCTCGTACAAAACCCTGGACGCCCGCGCCCCCCGCGGCATCAAGGTCAACGGCGGGAACAACAACACCGTCCAGATCTCCGGCAACCTCACCGTGCTCGGCCAGACCGTCCCCGTCACCGCCGACATGAAGGTCGCGCTGGTCAAGGACGCGATCCGGGTCACCCCGGAGAGCGTCAAGATCGCCGGCGGCGTGCCCGTGCCCAACGCGGAACGCCTGGTCTCCTTCACCATCCCGATCAAGGACCTTCCGCTCAACCTCAAGCTCACCAAGGTCAGCCCCACCGAGGCCGGCCTGCTGCTCCAGGGCACGGCCAGTGATGTTCCCCTCCGGAGTTGAACCAGGCGACCGGCCGGTACGTCTTGAAGATGTGAGTCCAGCCGGCACCGCAGACGAGGAGCTCGTCCGGGCTCTGTTCGACGACCACGCCGGGCCACTTTACGGCTACGTGGTGCGACTGACGGGCGACCCAGGCAGGGCGGAGGACATCGTGCAGGAGACGATCCTCCGGGCCTGGCGAAAGCCGGTGGCCGACCGCCCGGTCCGCGCGTGGCTGTTCACGGTCGCCCGCAACCTGGTGGTGGACCAGCACCGGGCCCGCAAGTCGCGCCCCCCGGAGACCGGCGACGACGCCCTGGCCGTGCTGCCCGCCGACGATGAACTGGACAAGGCCGTCGAATCATGGGCGATTGCTGAGGCGCTCGCGTCGCTCCGTACCGAACATCGAGAGGTGTTACTGGCCGTGTACTACGGAGGCCAGTCCGTGAAGGAGGCGTCGGAGTCCCTGGGCATCCCGCCTGGAACGGTCAAATCACGCACGTACTACGCGCTTCGCGCGCTCAAGCTTGCCCTGGAAGAACGGGGGCTGGCGCCATGACCTGTGAGGAAGTCCGCTTGTCCCTCGGTGTGTACGTGCTCGGCGCGCTCGACCCGGAGGAAGCGGCGGCCGTGGAGGCGCACCTGGACGTGTGCCCGGAGTGCGCCCAGGAGATGGCCGAGCTGTCCGGCCTGCCCACCATGCTCGGCCGGGTCAGCGCGGGCGACATCACGCTGGCCGCGCGCCCGCCCCGGGCGGTGCTCGACCGGCTGCTCGCCGCCTCGGCGAAGCGGCACAAGCGGTCCCGGCTGCTGCTCTCGCTGGCCGCCTCGATCGTGGTGGTCGCGGTGGGCGGTGCGGTGCTGTCGACGACGCTGAACTCGAGCCCGGAGACGAGCAGCGCGGCGGGAGCCGCGCCCGAGGCGGCCGCCCGTTCGTTGGCGCCGCAGGACGACGCCCTCGCGAGCAAGGTCGCGCCGGACGCCTCGCTCGCTCCTGACGTGATGTCCTCGCCGGAGATCCTGTCCCTGCCGCAGGACGATCCGATCCGGTTCGAGGGCAGAGCGGGAAAGGTCAGGCTGACGCTTGGCCTGGTCGCCGCGGAGGGCGGCACCCGGGTGGAGATCGAGCTGGCCGGCGTCCCGATCGGCACGGCCTGCCGCCTGGTCGCCGTCGATCGGCGGGGGACCGTCTCGCCGGTCTCCAGCTGGACGGTGAAGAAGGCCGACTACAGGGGCGGGAAGGCGCACCTGCCACCCGGCTCCTCGGAGTACCAGATCGAACAAATCGACCGCTTCGAGCTGATCACCCGGAGCGGGGAGCTCATCGTCGCCGTGCCCATCCCGCAGGACGGCGTGCCGACTCCCGCGTCGTGAGAGCCGTGTCTCACCGCGTGGTTAGGGAACCCCCGGGGAATTCCTCCCGGGGGTTCCTGGTTGCCGATGGGGATGAACGGTTTGGTGCTGCTCGGTGTGACGCTGGTCGCCGGGACGTTGCTGGGCTTGGTCCTGCGGCGCCGCGATGGCCGGTGGCGTGCGGCGAAGGTGAAAGAGGCCCGCGTGGACTTCGGTGAGCCGCTGGGGGAGCGGGCGACGCTGGTGCAGTTCTCGACCGCGTTCTGCGCGCCGTGCCGGGCCACCCGGCGGGTGCTCGGCGAGGTCGCCGGGATGGTCCCGGGCGTGCGGCACATCGAGATCGACGCCGAATCCCGGCTGGACCTGGTGCGCACCTTCGACGTGCTCCGCACCCCCACCACCCTCATCCTCGACAGTTCCGGAAATATCGTGAAAAGAGCTTCCGGGCTGCCCAGAAAAGCCGACGTCATCGCGGCGCTGGGCCTCGCCGTCCTCCCCAATGTGGACACAACGTCTCAACACGCGGACGGGAAGTGACAGATGGCGAGACGAAAGGTACTGTCGTGCACATGACTCCCACGACAGAGCTGCTCACGAAGCGGCGCGCGGTGGACTTCTGCCGCGTCGCCACCGCACTCTGTCGCTAGGCCTGAGGGTGATTCCCGCGGCGTCCCACACCACGCCGCAGTCGCGAAATCCCGTCAGGAGCATCCCACGATGCAGGTTGATCCCCGAGGCCTTCGCTTCGGCGCGGCCGTCACAACTCTGGTTCTCGCACTCGTCCTGATCACGGGCAGCCCCTGGCTGCTCGCCGCCCAGGCGGTGGTCTTCGCCCTCGGCGCCTTCGTCGCCGCACCGTATGTGCTTGTTTTCAAGCATTTCGTACGGCCAAGGCTGGGACCGCCAAGCGAGCTGGAGGACCCGGCGCCGCCCCGATTCGCGCAAGGCGTGGGCATGGCCTTCGCGTTGTTGGGCCTGATCGGTTTCGCGACCGGAGTCACTCCTCTGGCCCTGGGTGCGACAGCAGCGGCACTGCTGGCCGCCTTCCTCAACGCCGCCTTCGGCTTCTGCCTGGGCTGCGAAGTTTTCCTGATCATCCGCCGTCTACAACCTGGGAGAATTCAATGAGCCGCTCCGCCGCCCTGGTGGACGCCGACTGGGTGGAAGCCAACCTGGACACCCCGAACATTGTCCTGGTCGAGGTCGATGAGGATGCCAGCGCCTACGACAAGGGCCACATCCGTGGCGCGGTCAAGGTCGACTGGAAGCAGGACCTCCAGGACCCCGTCCGCCGTGACTTCGTCGACAAGGCGGGCTTCGAGGCCCTCCTCTCGGCCCGCGGCATCGGCAACGACGACACCGTGGTCCTTTACGGTGGCAACAACAACTGGTTCGCGGCTTACGCGTACTGGTACTTCAAGCTCTACGGCCACCAGGACGTCAAGCTCCTGGACGGTGGCCGCAAGAAGTGGGAGCTGGACTCCCGCGAGCTGGTCAAGGACGTGCCCGAGCGCCCGGCGACCAGCTACACCGCCACCGAGCAGGACCTGACCATCCGCGCCTTCCGCGACGAGGCCGTGGCCGCCATCGGCAAGCTGAACCTGGTCGACGTGCGCTCGCCCGACGAGTTCACCGGCCGCCTGCTGGCTCCCGCGCACCTCCCGCAGGAGCAGGCGCAGCGCGCCGGGCACATCCCGACCGCCCGTAACATCCCGTGGTCCAAGGCCGCGAACGACGACGGCACCTTCCGCTCCGACGACGAGCTCAAGGCGCTGTACGGCGAGGCGGGCGTCGACTTCGGCAAGGACACCATCGCCTACTGCCGCATCGGCGAGCGCTCCGCGCACACCTGGTTCGTGCTGCACGAGCTGCTCGACCAGGCCAACGTGAAGAACTACGACGGTTCGTGGACCGAGTACGGGTCGCTGGTGGGCGTCCCCGTGGAACTGGGAGAGGCCCGATGACAGTTCAGGGTTGCGCCGCGCCTGAGCAGACCGCGGCTCTGCCGGCCGGCATCGATCTGGCCACGCAGACCGTGATCCAGGGCGTCGTCTCCGGCGCCGGCACCGCGTACGCGCGGCTGCTCGACCACTCCGGTGAGTTCACCGGCGAGGTCGTCGTCTCCGACGAGGGCATCTTCCGCTTCTTCGCGGCCCCGGGCAACTGGACCGTCCGCATCATCGCGGGCGGCGGGGTCACCAAGGACATCGCGGTGGAGGCCAAGCTCGGCGAGGTCGCCCAGCTGGCCGTCGCCGTCTGATCCGCACGCTGAAGAGCCCGGCTTCCTGCTCTAGGGGGCCGGGCTTTTCGCGAGCTCGTCCAGAACGTCGATCAGCGCGTTCTCCGGCCCGGCCACGTGGAACACCTGCCGGTCGACGCCGTCCACGATCTCGGCCGCGCGCTCGGCCAGCCGCCGCCCCTCATCGGTGATCGCCAGTACTCGCCGCCGCTCCTCGGTGGGGTCGATCTCCCTGGTCAGCAGCCCCTTGACCTCCAGAACGCGGATCACCTGGCTGGTCATCATGTCGTCCACGGTCGCATGCTCGGCCAGCTCGCGCGGGGTCGGCCTGCGCCCCTGGTGATCGAACCACCACAGGTCCACCAGCAGCGCGAACTGCACATGCGAGAGCCCCACCACTTGCAGGGCCGCGTTGATCTCCCGCTGCCACCGCTGCGTGGCCCGCCACAGCAGAAAGCCGGGACTCCGCCCCGCGTCCGTGCCCACTCCGGCCCCCGATCCGTACGCCCTGCCGCGCATCATCGCATCAGCGACAGGCGAGACGAGAGCACCCCGATGGCCGGTTGTCGAAATTTGACCAACCCGGTAGGGCTCTTCGCTACCATAACGCGGATGTCCGAAACGTCCGTGATTGAGAGGGCGCCGTCAGCGTTCACGCTGCCGGTGCACACGTTCCGGCTGCTCCTGCGCTGTCTGCCCGGACTGGTGTTGTGGTTCGCGCTCGGCCGGCTGGTGCGCTGGGGCCTGATGTTCGCGGCGGCCCACCTCTCCTATGGTTCCTGGTACCAGGCCCGCCTGGTCGGCGTGCTGTTCCTGTTCACGCTGGTGGTCATGGTGTCGCTGGCCACCGTGGTCGGCATGCTCTACACGCTGCGCGAGGCGCTGCTGGAGACCCGGGCCCGCCGGGCCGCGGAAGAGGGCAAGGAATCGATCTTCGGCGCGCTCAACCGGACCGCGCTGGTCTTCGCCGGCCTCTACATGACCTGGGGTTTCGTCGACCAGGACCTGCGCGACTTCGAGAACGTCGACCGCGCCCTGATGCCGGACCGGGAGATCGCGGACCGGTTCGCCGGGCGGGAGAGCCAGCTCGGGGAGGGCCTGACCGCGCTGGACGTGCGCATCTCGCTGGCCGCCATGGTGGTGGCCTTCCTGCTGAAGACCTACTTCGGGCGGCGGCACGAGGCGAACGAGGGGCGGTTCTCCGGGATCCTCGCCACCTTCGGCGAACTGGCCTTCGTCTTCTACGGCCTGACCGCCACCGTCGCCCTGGTCAAGCTGCGGGCCGACTGGATCGGCAGCCGCGCCGCCGTCACCACCTGGCACGGCTGGACGGAGGAGGCCGGGAAGGTCATCCCCGGCTGGGATACCTTCTGGTCGGACGTCTGGCCGCTCATCCTGAGCGGGCTCGCGTTCCCGCTGGCCTGGCTCACCGTCGGCATCCTGGTGTACGGCGCGTACGCGGCGGACACCCAGACCACGATCAGGGGCACCCGGCTGGAGTCGGCCGCGGCCCGGGTGGAACGCACCCACAGCCTGACCCGGGCAACCCTGGGCAAGCTCACCGGCGGTTTCACCTCCCGCTGGATCCCGCTCCTGAACTCGCTCCGGATGACCGTCCGCGGCGGCGCGCCGCTGTTCGGCCTGTTCGCCCTGCTGTACGTGGGACTGCACATCGGGGGCGACTTCCTGGCCAGGGCGGGCGCCTACCTGACGGCGGGCGGCCCCTACCTCTGGATGGTCACCGACGTGCCGGTCTCCTTCGTGGTCGACCTGGTGGTCACCCTGGTCTCGATGGCCCTGATCGCCGCCACCTTCGACCTGGCCGCCACCCGGGACCGCGTCAGCGGAGGAAGCGCAGCACGTCCTGATCCGGCTCGTCCCGCTGCTCCGACTCCTTGAGCATGTCCTCCACCGACTGCCCGGGAACGCTCCGGTAGTTGCTCGGCCGCAGGTGCACCTCGACGGTGTCGGCCACGGCTGGCGGGACCACCGCGACCAGTTCCATCCGGTATGGCTGCCCGATCCGGTTGTCGGCCGTCTCCGGCGGGGTCTCGTCGCTCAGGGACTCGGTGCGCCAGGAACGCCCGGCGCCGTCGCGCAGGTCCACCTTGGGGGTGCCGTGCCGGATCGCGCCCTCGGCGTCCTGGGCGGTCCTGGTGATGACCAGCCGGACCCACTGCCTTTCCGGTAATTCGGGTTTGCCGGACGGATCGGGGATGCGTTCCACGCTCGCCTGCCAGGCGACATGGCGGAACTCGCCGGTGGCACCGGGCTGCACCACATGGACGATGTCTGCTTCTCCAGTTCCGTAGACGTAGGCCCGGTATCCGACATAGGTGGGAATGCCGACGGCGAGCAGCACCGCGAGAAAAGCGCCCGCACTGCGCAGGGCCACGCTCCTGCCCCGGCGCGGGGGCGCGGTGGGCTCAGGCGCGGGCTCAGGCGTGGGGATCGGCAGGGTCTGCGGCGGCAGCGGACGCCGCTCGGCCGCGACGATCGGGAATGGCTGGGTCGAGTACCCCTCGTCGTCCTCCGGGGGCGGCGGGGGTGGCGGCCAGACCTGCCGGTCCTGCGGGGGGATCCGTCGCCCGCGCAACGGCGGCGCCAGCGACGGCAGCGGCCCCGCGTAGGTGATGTCCAGGTCCGACGGCTGGGTCGGTGGTGGCACGAACCAGCCCCGCGTGTCGTCGCCGGAGTCCCGTCCGTCCATCACCCCTCCGCTCACGAACCCGCGCCGACCAATGAGTGAAACTCCTGCGCCTCGGCGGCCAGCTTCGCGGCGGCCGCGTCGGAGAGCCCGAGATCGATCTCCGCCTCGGGCGCGAACGTGTCCTCCACGAATGCGCTGCTCGGTGTCGTGATCACCAGCTTCGCCCCCGCCAGCGCCTCCTTCGGCACCTCGAAGACCAGCGGCCCGCTGATCCACCAGCCCGCCTGGAGCCATCTCCCGACCAAGGTCAGGCTCGAGTCCACCTTGTCGGTGGCCAGGTATCGCCTGCCGTCGCCGGAGTGCAGCCATACGTCGAACGAGCCCAGCTTCAGGGGTTCCTTGTCCACGGTGCCGGACACGTCCAGGACCAGGAACACGTGGCTGGTCTGCACCTTGGCCGTCTTGCCGGACACGTCCCTGGTGTCCACCGCCTTGGCGGCGGTCACCTTGCTCACCCGGGCGTTGAACCGGTCGGCGGACACGATCTGGCCGACGCTCCCGTGGCGGGTCAGGAACGATCCCTTCTGCTCGAACGGCATGGCCAGGCTCTGCGCGTACACGGCCGCGGCGGCGAGGGCGACGCCGAGGACGAACCGGCCTGTCCTGGTCAGGAAGGGCGCCTTCGCGGGAGCGGATTCGACGGCCGCGGCGGGCCGGACCTCGGTGGTCACCATCAGCCCTCCTCCGGGCGGACCGGCAGGGTCACCTGGGCGATCACGGCGGGTTCGACCGGGTCGTCCTCCTGACCGGCGCCCTGCGGCAGCTCGCGCTTGGGTGCGATCTGCCAGAGCTCGCGCTGGTCGCGGCGGCTGATCGTGGCCAGCACGAAGCCGCCCACGTCGATGGTGATCTGGGCGGGGGGCACGGCGCCGGGCTTGAGGTCGTAGCGGACCACCACGGTGTGGGTGATGCCGGGGTGCAGCTGGTGGCTCTGCACGCCGTACCCGAGCACGTAGGCCTGGGGCGCGTTGTCGGTCTCGATCGGCGGGGTGACCCGGAGCAGGGCATTGGCGAAGCCGCCGTGCCTGCGGACCTTGGGGCCGGGTTCGGGGACGAGGCCGACGTTCGTGGTCTCCTCGCCCATGTTGCGCACCTTGAGGATGAGTTCCACGGCCCGGGCCCCGTTTTCGGTCTTATCGACGGCCTTGAGAAACTGGGTCCGGAACAGCGACTGATCGACCACCACGCCCTGCGCGACGGCCGGTGGCCGCTCCTTGGGCACCTCGGCGAAGCCGCCGAAGCCCGCCGTCGCCCCCAGGCCCGACACCGAGATCAAGGCCGCGACCGGGACCAGGACCGGGCGCCGGCGTCGGGTGCCGCCACGAGGGGATGACGTCATGAGAATGGATGGTAGTACGCCCACATCAGAACCATCCGCCGCATTCGTCCCTATCTTTGGCCGGAAAGCCGTCCGAATAGCGAGAACCCTGCCCTGATAGGCGATCCAGCTCCTACGCTGTGACGCAGGGCGGACATGGAGGGCTCGTGGGCGACGCGCACCCGGAGCATGCCCAGCTTCAGGCGGATCGCATCTACCTGGGCTGGCAGTACGCTCTGCTGCACCCAGATCCCGGCCCGCCGCCCAAACGACCCGCCAGGGAAGACCTGGAACTCCCGGAGATCGATCCGGAATGGGTGCGCAAGGAGAAACTCCAGGAGGATCTGCTCAACCGCCCGGTCAAGTTATTCCGCACCTTCATGACCGGCCTCGCCGTGGTCTTCGTCCTGCTCGGCCTGGTCCGCCTGCTCGACTGGTCGTTCGTCGCCATGGGCCTGGTCGCCGCCGGCGGCGTCGCCGGGATCTGCTCGTACGCGATCCGCCAGGGCAACCGCGCCGTCCAGATCCGCGTCCAGGAACGCCAGGCCCGTACCGACAAGGAACGTGCCCGCAAGGACCGGGAGAACCTCGCCGCCCAGCAGGAGCACGCCGAGAAGTACCGCGAGTGGACCGAACGTAAGACCCTGTTCGACAAGCAGCTCAGCTGGTACGCGGTGGCCGTGCCCGACGAGATCGACCGGGTCGACGTGGCCGGCGGAACGCTCCCGGGCTGGTCCGCGCTGATCACCCTGATCGGCGCCACCCGCCTGTACAGCGGCGGCCACCTGACCGTGCTGGACCTGTCCGAGGGCGCGATCGCCAAGGACCTCATCGAGCTGGCCAAACGCGGCGGCGACGACCCGCTCGTCTGGGTGCTCCCCTCCGACCTGCCCAAGCTGGACCTCGGCGCCACGCTCAAGCCGGAGGCGTTCGCGGACGTGCTCGCGCACGTGGTCAGCGTCAGCGAGGAGACCAGCCGCGACATCGGCTTCGACAACGCCATCCTGGAACGTGTCCTGGAGGTCCTCGGCGACACCGCCACGATCAGCCAGGTGACGGCCGCGCTGCGGGCGCTGGCCCAGGTCGGGGATCCGCGCGACGACCTCAGGTTCGGGCTGCTCACCGCCACCCAGCTGGAACGGATCGGCACCCTGTTCGGCCGGGGCGTGGCCGACCGGGTGGTGATAGAGCGCGCCTGGGCGCTGGAGTCCCAGTTACGCAAGCTGGAGACGCTCGGCACCGAAGCCGTCCGGCTGCCGCCCGCCCGGCTCCGGGTGGTCAGCATGGACCGGCAGGCGGGCGTGTTCGGCAACCGGGTGCTCGGCACGTACGTGGCGACCGCGCTCACCCACATCCTGCGGCAGTCCCCGGCTTCGGAGCGGCCCTGGTATCACACGATCATCGTGGCCGGGGCGGACAAGCTCCGCGGCGACGTGCTCGACCGGCTGATGGACGCCTGCGAGACCTCGCAGACCGGGCTCGTGCTGACCTATCGCAGCCTCACGGCGACGGTCAGGGAGCGGCTCGGGCGGGGGCACGCGGCGGTGGCGTTCATGCGATTAGGCAATGCCGAGGACGCCCGGGTGGCGAGCGAGCATGTGGGGACCGAGCATCGGCTGGAGCTGGCCCAGCTCACCGAGTCGGTGAGTTCTGCGGTCAATGGGGGTAGCGGGGTCTACACCTCGACTGTGGGCGCGAGCCGTACCGAATCGGAGCCGAAGGACCGGGGGGACCTGCGGGCCGGGATCACCGAATCCACTGAATGGGGGCGCAATGCGGGAACGGTCACGGAAGGGGTTATGCATCGTTCCAGGGAGTTCCTGGTCGAACCCCACCAGTTGCAGCAGCTGCCGACCACGTCGGTGATCGTCACGCACGCGACCGCGGACGGCAGGGAGGTCCGGCTCGCTGACGCGAATCCGGCGATCCTCACCTTTCCCAAGACGACGTTGCAGGAGGTTCGGGCGATCCGGCCGTCCACGACGACGCTGCCACCGGTGGAGGCGCTGGATGAGGACGCGCCGCCGCCCAATCTGGGGCCGCCGCCTCCTCGGCTGGATTGGCGCAAGCCGGGGCGCTGATCGTCTATAGGCACGGTAACGGGTTCGCCAACATGGGCGTGGGACCATGATCAGCAAAGCACCTTGAGAGCCTGTGAGAGAGGGGTCTCATGCAACCGTTCCCCCTGAGCGGGCCGTGGTACCGAATTCAGGCGATCACCGCACCGTCGCGTACGTCGTCGGCGGAGTGGGACTTCGTCAACGTCCTGCCGGCGGTTCTCTCCGCCGCGCAGCGGGACCGGCCGTTCGTGATCGGCTGGCTGTCCCGGGGTTCCGGGGCGCCGCTCGAACTGATCACCAACGCCGGGCCGCTGACGCCGCCACGCCCGCCGCGCCGGGCCGCCACCACGATCGAGGTCGTGCCCACCGGGCCGCAGCCGCTGCTGTTCCCCGGCGGCGCCCGCGGCGTGGAGATCGGCGACGACTGGCTGGCCGACCTCGCCGACCTGGTCTGGACACCCTGCCCCGGCCGCCAGGCGCCGCCGCTGGCCGGCCGCCGTGAACCCGAACCCGACGACTCCAAGCAGCCGACGCTGTTCGAGTCCACCCTGACCACGCTGATGTCCCGCCCGTTCGGCTGGGTGGTCGTGGCCGAGCCCACCGACCTGCTCGACGCCGAGGTCGCCCACCTGCGCACCCAGCTGAACGTGCTCCGCCAGTACGGCGACGCCTCCGAACGTTCCCGCTACGACGCCGAGCGCGCCGAGCGCCGCATGCAGGAGCTGGACGCCTTCCGCGAGGCCGGGCTGTGGAATGTCCGGGTTCTGGCGGGAGCGGCAGGCCCCGAGGAACTCCGGCAGATCGCTCCGGTTCTGGTGGGGTCGGTGGAGATGAGCCACCATCCGTACCGGCTGCGCAGCGCCATGGCGGGCCCGGCCCGGCCGAATGCCGTCGAGCCCGTCTACGGCTTCAGCGAAGCCCTCAACGTCAACTTCCAGGACCCCACCGACAGCGCCGCCGCGCCCTTCGCCGCCACGGCGGGCGCGCTCGCCGCCCTGGCCGGGCTGCCCCGGCGCGAGGTCCCCGGCGTACGGGTGCTGGACACCGGCTTCTTCGACGTCACCAGCGAAGCCGACAGCACCACCGGCGAGATGATCGACCTGGGTGCGATCATGGACGGCCAGGAACGCGCGGTCGGCACCTTCCGCGTCCCCCTGGCCACCCTGAACCGTCACGCCTTCGTCACCGGCGCGACCGGCTCCGGCAAATCCCAGACCGTACGGCACCTGCTCGAACAGCTCACCAGAGCCGGAATCCCCTGGCTGGCCATCGAACCCGCCAAATCCGAATACTCCGCCATGGCCGGCCGCGTCGAGCAGTACGCTCCGCTGACCGTGATCAACCCCTCGTCCCCCGACAACGTGCCGTTCAGCGTCAACCCACTCGCCCCCGAGCCCGGCTACCCCGTGCAGGCCCACATCGACATGGTCCGCGCCCTGTTCATGGCCGCCTTCGACGCCGAGGAGCCGTTCCCGCAGATCATGTCGCTGGCCCTGCAGCGCGTCTACGAGGCCAACGGCTGGGACGTCGTCACCGGCGGCGGCATCCCCGGCGCGGCCGTGCAGCCCGCCATCCCGACCCTGGAACAGCTCCAGCAACACGCCCTGGAGGTCATCCAGGAGATCGGGTACGGCAACGAGGTCCAGGCCGACGTGGAAGGCTTCATCACCCTGCGGCTGCGCTCGCTGCGGGTCGGCTCCGCCGGGCGGTTCTTCGAGGGCGGTCACCCGGCCGACATCGGCGGCCTGCTCCAGCGCAACGTGGTGCTCGCCATCGAGGACGTCGCCAACGACGAGGACAAGGCGTTCCTGATGGGCACGCTGATCATCCGGATCGTGGAGCACCTGCGCATGCGGGCCCGCCAGGAGAAGTCCAGCGGCCTGCAGCACGTGATCGTGATCGAGGAGGCGCACCGGCTGCTCCGCGACCGGGGCGCCCAGCGCGCCTCCACCCACGCCGTCGAACTGCTGGCCGGCATGCTGGCCGAGAGTCGCGCGTACGGCGAGGGCATCATCGTGGCCGAGCAGATCCCCACCAAGCTGGTCTCCGACGTGGTCAAGAACACCGCGCTGAAGGTCATGCACCGGCTGCCCGCCGAGGACGACCGGCAGCTGGTGGGCGCGGCCATGAACCTGAGCGAGGAACAGTCCCGGCAGGTCGTCTCGCTGCAGCCGGGGTTCGCCGCCGTGTTCGCCGACGGGATGGACCGGCCGCTGCGGGTCCAGGTGCCGCTGGGAGAGGACCGGGAGCAGGTGCTGCTCGGGCCCACCCCGCCGATCTGCGGGCGGCGGTCGGCGGCGTGCGGGCGCGAATGCCGTACGGGGAAGGCGTGCACGCTGTTCGAGGTGCGCGAGGCCGACCTGCTGGCCGGGGCGCCGGAATGGGCGTGGCTGCGGATCTGGACGGACACGGTGCTGCTGTCGTTCGTGGCCAACCGTTCGCTGCCGGGGGTGCCGCGCATCCTCGCCGACATCTGGGCGGAGCTGCCGCCGCGGCGGCGGGAGTGCCTGCTGGCCACGCTGGTGGAGCGGAGCGTGGCGCGGCGGGCGTGGTCGCTGCGCACCTGGTTCGACCCGACGCTGCTGACCGAGAAGGCCGCCGAGGTGGCCGCCGGGCTGCTCGGGGCCGCGACCGAGACGCCGCCGATGGCCGCCGGGGACCGGCCGGGGCCCGCCTGGGTGATCCCGCAGATCCGGTGGCTGCACGAGGTCGACCGGCTGTTCCCGTTCGGGCATCCGGCGCCGAACCTGCGCAGCCCCGCGCCGACCATGGAGTACGCGCTGTTCGGGACGGACGCGTCGGGCCGGCCGTACGCGCATCAGGGGGTGAACGGCGGGATGGAGACCTCGGGGCGGACCGAGCTGCTCGGGCATCGGGCCAAGGCGTTGCGGCACCATCCGCTGTCCATGGAGGTGGACCGGAACCGGGCGCTGGCCTGGCGGGTCATCCTCGGCGACGACGAGCACGAGGGCATCCAGAAGGACATCGTCACGGTCGCCATCGGGGTCGAACCCCGGGAGCGGATCCGGCACGTCGCCCAGACGATGGGGGCGGGCTGGCTGGAGACGGTGCTGTCCTGGCCGCGCCGGTTCGTGCTGCCGTTCGACGGGGACACCCCCGCCGAGCTGTCCTTCGCCGAGGCACCCGTTTCTTGACCTTCTGGCGCGGCTAAGATCTCGGCATGAGCCAGCGCGATGAGGAGAGGGCCCCGTGAGCCAGTTGCCGCTGCGGGCGCAGCTCGCCAGTGCCCTCGGGCGGACGGCCGCGACCCTGTCCCGGGCCACCGGGCGCGGCGACGGATCGGTGATCGGGGGCCGGGTGGGGCTGCTGCTCGAACCCGACCTGCTGCGGAAGCTGGCCGCCGACCGGCGGCTGGCCCTGGTCAGCGCCACCAACGGGAAGACCACCACCACCCGGCTGATCACCGCCGCCCTGCGCGAGCTGGGCGATGTGGCCAGCAACGCCTTCGGGGCCAACATGCCCGCCGGGCACGTGTCCGCGTTGTCGTCGAACAAGGCGGCGCCGTATGCGGTGCTGGAGGTGGACGAGAAGTACCTGCCGGAGGTGCTCGACACGACCGAGGCCGGGGTCGTGGTGCTGATGAACCTGAGCAGGGACCAGATGGACCGGGCGGCCGAGATCTGGCTGCTGGCGCAGAAGTGGCGGCGGGCGCTGGACGGGAAACCGGCGCATGTGATCGCCAACTGCGACGATCCGCTGGTGACCTGGGGGGCGTCCACGGCGGCCCGGGTGACCTGGGTGGCCGGGGGGCAGCGGTGGCGGGAGGACTCCTGGTGCTGTCCCGAATGTGGCGGGCCGCTGGATCGTAAGGCGGCGGACTGGGCCTGCCGGGAGTGCACGTTCCACCGGCCGGAGCCCAACTGGGTGCTCGACGACGAGGACGTGATCGATCCCCGGGGGGAGCGCTGGCGGCTCAACCTGAAGCTGCCCGGGTTGGCCAACCGGTCCAACGCGGCCATCGCGCTGGCGACCGCGGAAGCCTTCGGGCTCGCGCCGCATCAGGCGCTGCCCCGGCTGCGGGAGGTCACCTCGGTGGCCGGGCGGTACACGACGGTGGAGCGGGACGGGCGGTCGTTGCGGCTGCTGCTGGCCAAGAATCCGGCCGGGTGGCTGGAGGCCTTCGACGTGTCCAGCGCGGCGCGGCCGATCATCCTGTCGGTCAACGCGCAGGGGCCTGACGGGCGGGACACGTCGTGGTTGTGGGATGTGGACTATCGCATCCTGAACGGGCGTCCGGTGCAGGTGACCGGGGAGCGGCGGCTGGATCTGGCGCTCCGGCTTGACGTGGCCGAGGTGCCGTTCACTCTTCGTGACTCCTTTACCCAGGCGGTCGACGCGTTGCCGCCGGGGGAGATTGACGTCATCGCCAACTACACCGCCTTCCAGGCGATCCGGACGGAGTTCGGCCGTGCAGAGTAGCTTGCGAATTGTCTGGATTTATCCAGATTTGTTGAGTACTTATGGGGATCAGGGGAATGTGCTGGTGCTGGAGCAGCGGGCTCGGCGGCGGGGGATCCCCGTTGAGACCGTGCACGTGCGCTCCTCCGACCAGGTGCCCGAGCAGGGCGACATCTACCTGATCGGCGGCGGCGAGGACCGGCCGCAGATCCTGGGCGCCGAACGCCTGCGCCGCGACGGCGGCCTGCACCGCGCCATCGAGCGCGGCGCCGCCCTGCTCGCCGTCTGCGCCGGCTACCAGATCATGGGGTCGGTCTTCGGCGGCGAGGAAGGCCAGCCCGTGCCCGGCATCGGCCTCCTCGACATCAGCTCCAGCCGGGGCGAGCGCCGTTCCGTCGGCGAACTCGCCGCCGACGTCGACCCCGAACTCGGCGTCCCCACCCTGACCGGCTTCGAGAACCACATGGGCGTCACCCATCTCGGCCCCGGTGTGAAACCCCTCTCCAAGACCATCGTCGGCACCGGCAACGGCGACGGCACTGAGGGCTGCCACGCAGGCAAAATCATCGGCACCTACCTCCACGGCCCCGCCCTCGCCCGCAACCCCGGCCTCGCCGACCTCCTCCTCCGCTGGGCCGTCGGCCCCCTCCCCACCATGGACGACACTTGGTACGACCGCCTCCGCCAGGAACGCCTCTCAGCGGTCCTGCCCTAACAGACGCGGCTTTGCCCCACTAGTGCGGTGACTTTGATGCCTGCCTTCACTGTCGGTACCGGCCCGATCGGTACCGACACATGGAGGAGCGCATGGCTGAGCCCGTCAGAGCCCGGCGATTAACCGACGCCGGAGGACAGGCGCTGCAACGCCTGGTTCGGCGAGGTAACCATGACCAGGATTCCAACGAGCCGCGTCGCATCCTGTCATTGGGCGAGGCCAAGTGGGGCGAGGTGATGGGACACGGTCATCTCCAGCGGCTGGCCCGGGCACGCGACCTTCTCGCGGTCAAAGGCTTCGACACTCGGGACACCGTTCTCGCGTGTCGTTCCAGAGCGGGATTCACCGAGGAGCTCCGCGTCGACGTCCGGACCGGTGTGGCCCTGATCGGGCTGGACCAGCTCTACCCCGGCAGGTGCTAGCGGCCTGCGGTTTTCCGCCCACTAATGCAACTCCCGAGGATTGCGCAACCTGGCTCCCTTCGAATCCAGGACGGTTTCAGCGTCACTTCAGAGCCGCTTCAGCCAGCTTTCGTGTAATGGGCATGTCCAACGGTGCGACCAAATGACGACTGTTGGCGAAACGTCCCAAAGGGGCGCTCAACCAAAGCGCAAGACAAACAAGGGGAGTCATGAAAAGAACTAAGCTCTTTGGGCTGTTCATGGGCGCGGCTCTGGGCATCACGGCGATGTCCGTGCCCGCGATTCCGGCGCACGCGGACACCACCATCACCTACCGGCAACTCTGGGAGAACGGGGGGAGGGGAACTCTCGCCGGTTCGGGGGTGACGGCCGTGTATGCCGTAGACGACAGCAGGACGATGTCCGCTGAAGAATTCGCCAGGCGGGTCATGAGGGGGGAATTCGGCGACTACGACGGGGAAGGCGCCTTCGAGGTGACACACACGCTCGACGCCTTTCTCTCCAGTATATACACGGTCTACATTGGCCCAGATTTCAAAGTCGGGGTGGAGGTAAACGGTAACGGCACCTACACGGTCACAACCTGCGTGAACAATAACGGCTCATGGAGCTGCACGTCAGAGACCCGCCCCGCCTAATACGTCAGTCGCCAATCGCTACAGTAGGTGGACTCCTTCCAGGTGCGGGTCCGCTGGAAGGAGATCTTGCCGCGGCGCAGGATCTGCCTGTCCTTCGGCGTCGGTTAATCGCCGGGCTCTGACGGGCTCAGCCATGCGCTCCTCCATGTGTCGGTACCGATCGGGCCGGTACCGACAGGGAAGGCAGGCATCAAACAGCGCAGGCCATACGGCCTGCAATGACCCGGTGAACCTAAGTAGTCACCGCACTAGACAAAGGCCGTGACGCCCTCGTATTCCCCCACCGGGGCGGCGCCGACGGTCTCGTACTGGAGCAGCAGCAGGCCATTCGCCGTCACTTCGTGGCGGACGAGTTGGAGGCCGACGGGTCCGCTCGGGTGGTCGAGCAGGCGCCGCCCGGAACCGATCACGGTTGGGGCGACGACGAGCCGGAGCGTGTCGACGAGGCCCGCCGCCAGCAGGGCGTTGCCGAGTCGCGCGCTCCCGTGGATCTGGAGTTCCCGTCCTGGCCGCGCCTTGAGTTCCCCGACGGTCTGGATCGGGTCGCCGCGGAGCACGGTCGTCGGGTGCCAGCTCCCCTCGGTGAGGGTGTTGGTCACCACGTATTTCGGTAGTGAGTTCATCCGCTTGGTGAACGGGTCGTCCGGGTCGGTGATCTGCGGCCAGTCCCGGGCGAACGCCTCGTAGGTTCGCCGCCCATGCAGCAGACCGTCGGCGAGATCCAGCCACTCCGAGGTCCGCCGGACGAAGAGTTCGTCCAGGTAGGGAACGAGCCAGCCGCCCCGAGTGAAGCCGTCGCTCGTATCCTCGGTCGGCGAGCCGGGGCCCTGGCAGACCCCGTCGAGGGTGACGAACTCCATGAGAGAGATCTTCATCGCACGGCCTGGCTCTCCGCGACCCCGGCGAGTTGCTTGGTGACCGAGCCCCAGCCTTCGGCGAAGCCGAGTTCCTCGTGGCGGGCGCGGGCGGCCGGGTCGCCGTGCCGGACGATGACCCGGTAGTCCGTTCCGTCCGGGTGATCGCTCAGCGTGATCTCAGCAGTCATGGGGACCGGCGCGGGATTCGCGGGGCGCCAGGCGCTGTCGATCGCGTTCGTGAACACGATCCGCTCCAGTTCGTCGACGACGAGGAAGCTCGCGTTCATGTGCGGAACGAACTCCCTCCCGTCCTCGCTCAGCCGCGTCACGAACGCACCGCCGGGCCGGACGTCCAGCCGGTCCACGCGGCACACGGCCGGAGCAGGGACCCACCACTTCTCAAAGCGGGACGGATCTGTCCACGCGCCCCACACAACGGCCCGCGGGGCGCGGATGACCCGCTCCAGGGCCAGATCAAGATCAGGGTTCATCAGAACCTCTCGTGGATACTCCGGGCTTCAGCCTGGGGAGGAAACGGGAGCGGGAGGGCCTTCAAGGCCCGAGCGTCCAGTGGCATGCGTCTCCCCTTGGCTTGTGTAGGCGTAGCCGTCTGCTCGCTGAAGCAGGCGAACGTGGCGGTGATGGGTGCCCTGGCGGGTGCCGTGGGCGGTAGTGATGTTGAACTTGCCGGTGGAGCGAACCGCGACCCGTCCGACGTGTGTTCCGGCGTTCTTGCCAGACGGCACGACAGCGCGGACCAGGTCCCCGGTGGCGTAGCCGTGGACCTGCTTGACGCGCGGCAGGCGCAGCCGGGGGAACCCGTACTTGTCGGTGCGGGTCCGGCAGTAGGTGCCGCGCCCAGTTGCCTTCACCACCAGGACCACGCTCGGCCAGCCGGTCACCGCGTCCAGGTGGCCGACGTGCAGCGCGTCCAAGGTGTGCGACTTCGGGGCACCGGTGCGGGACCGGTTCCATTTCGTCCGCCCGCCTGAGCTGGTGGCCACCGGCAGCCCGGTCGCGGCGAGGGTCCGCCACAGCGCCCACCTGGTGGCGTTGACCGCCGCCGCGTCCCGCAACGGCGCCTTGGCGTGCTTGAGAAGCTTCGCCAGGAGTGCGGGTTTGCTCTTGAGGAATTCCTCGATCGGGGTGGCGTTCTTGGTCTGGTTGCAGGGGATGCAGGCCAAGGTGAGGTTGCCAACCCGGTCGGAGCCGCCGCGGCTGCGCGGGTGGATGTGGTCGATGTTCAGCGGCACACCGGTCGCGCCGCAGTACGCGCACGTGCGCCCCCACTTGGCCAGTAGGTACTCCCGCACCTCGTACCCGGCGAGGGTGCCCTGCTGGTACTCCACCCCTTGCAGTGGCCGTCCGGCCGTCAGGGTGTGCGTGTCGAACGCGACCCGCTCCACGTGGACGGCGCGGACGGGCGCCCAGCGGGACAGCCGGGTCACCCACGACATGGTGGTGTCGACGCGGTGCCGCAGGGACGGCGCAAGCCACCCCTTCGGCTTGGTGCGGTTGTTGAAGCGGGGGGCGCGGTAGCGCAGTGTCCGGGAACGGCGCCCCCCGCGCAGCGCGGCCCGTGCGGTGAGCTTGTCGCGGATCTGTCCGCCCCGGTGATCGAGTTGGATGCTGTACTTCCCGGCGCGATCCTCGCCGCGTTCGGTGAAGACGGCGATGCCGGTGTGCTTGCTGCCGGGGTCGATACCGACCTGCACGCCCTGCACGGTGGAGTCAGCGGCCACCCGGTCGCGCAGCCGGATGACGAACGGGGTATGGCGGACCACCACCGCCTGCCCTGCCGCCAGCAGGCGGCGGGCGCGGGCCGGGTGGCACGGGTCAAGCGGGTGGCCGTGCTTGTCCAAGACGAACACGACCGGATGTGTGGCGCCCTTACGGGCTGCTCCCTTACCGTCCGAAGACGGCTCGGGGTGACGCCGGAGCAGACGGGTGCCGCCCGATCCGATCTCCCCTCGCCCATGTTCCACGCCAGCGCCCGGCAACGTCGGGAGTCGGTAAGCCGTTTCGTCCCCACCCTCGGGGTTGTCTGCTCCCACCGATTCCAGAGCAAGCCGCTGAGGAAGCACGGCTTGGTGGGTCTGCTCACTTACGTGAAACGTAGTCAATCGAATGCACCTCCTTCTAGGTGATCGACTAGGGCTGGTCGACGCGGGGCTTCAAGGCGCATCGCTGCACCTCAAGCCCTCTCCTTCAGGAGGGGGTCGTTGACTGGTGCTTCTCCTTCGGATCGGTGACGAGGCGTTCGAGCCGGTCGGTTCGTTCCTCCCAGATCCGGCGCTGCTCCCCGAGCCAGTCGTCCACGAGAGCGAGACGGTCGCGGTTGAGCACGCAAGTGCGCACCCGGCCGACCTTGACCGTGCGGATCAGGCCGTTCGCCTCGAGTGTCCGCACATGCTTCATGAAGGAGGGAAGGGTCATCGGGAACTCGCGGGCGAGATCGCCCACGCTCGTCGGGCCGCGGCCAAGACACCGGATGACGCCACGCCGAGTCGGGTCAGCAAGGGCGACGAACACACCGTCGATCTCCGCCGAATACTGTGCCATACGGCTAAGTATAGCCCGCCAAAACACTTAGCACAAAGGCAAAGTATTGAGGCGGCCCAAAGGCGCCCGCCATGTCCCTGGACGGGTTCGTGGCCGGGCCGAACCACGAGATGGACTGGATGATGACCGGGATCTCGCCCAAGCCGGGCCTGATCGAGGGGTACGTCGCGACTACCGGCGCGGTCCTGGGCGGCTGGCGCGGCTGGGACCACTTCCCGGATCCCCGCATCGTGTACGGCGGCGCCGATACGGCGAGAACCGTCACCCTGCGTGAACGGCGCCGGATAACGGCGAGTAACTCGGCGGCCTGCTCATTCTGCTGGGCGCTCTCAGTACACGAGTGCTTGTGCGCCTTCGTGGAGGACTTCTTCCACGAAGGTGGGCGCGCCGGCGATTCGGACGCCGGGTAGGACGTCGTCCGGGGTGATGCCGCGGCGGGCGGCGCATTGGGTGCAGAGGGTCACCTGGCCGCCGGCCAAGACCGCGTTGAGCAGGTCCTCGAGTGGGGCCGCCTCGGGCAGGTCGAACTCTTTGGCCCGGCCCGGCAGGGCGAACCAGGCTGACTCGCCCGTCAGCCAGAGCGATACCGGAACCCCGCTGACCAGGGCCGCGGTCGCGACCGTGAACGCCTGGTTGCACCGCTCGGGTGCGTCGGTGCCCGCTGTAACCTTGATCACCAGTTGGCGTGTCATGGGGAGAGCCTACGCCCGGGCACTACGCTTGACTTCCATGGACGTACATCCCGATCTCGAACCGATAGCCTTCCTGCTGGGCCGCTGGGAGGGCGCGGGCGTCATCGGCTATCCGACGATCGAGAGCGCGAACTTCGGCCAGGAAATCCTTTTCGGCCACAACGGCAAGCCGTTCCTGACGTACGAGAGCCGGAGCTGGCTGCTCGACGCCGACGGCAACAAGGTCCGGCCGCTGTCCCGGGAGGCCGGGTTCTGGCGCATCCAGCCCGAACGGCAGCTCGAAGTCTGCCTGGCCCACCCCACCGGCATCGTCGAGATCTACGTCGGCGAGGTCGTCTTCCACAAGATCGAACTCCAGACCGACGTGGTCGCCAGAACCGCCTCCGCCAAGGAATACTCGGCCGGCCGCCGCCTCTACGGCCTGGTCAACGGCAGCCTTATGTACGCATACGACATGGCCGCCGTCGGTCAGCCACTCCAATCCCACGCCTCGGCCGAACTCAAGAAGGCAGCCGAGTTCACCGGCGAACCGTGACGGAAATTTTAGGATCTGCCACATGAGCAACCCCTTCACCGACGAGGCCATCGCGGCGATCAAACGCCACATGAACGACGACCACGCCGCCGACGCCCTCCTGATCGTCCGCGCCCTGGGCGGCCGCCCGAACGCCACCAAAGCGATCACCACCAACGTGGATGGCGAAGCAATCTACTTCGAAGCGGACGGCGACGAAATCCGAGTCCCCTGGAGCACAACCCTGACCGAACGCGCCCAGGTCCGCGCCGAGGTGGTCAAACTTTACGAACAGGCCTGCGCAACCCTTGGAGTACCCGCCCGGGAGGCTCACTGATCCGGTCCTGGCGGCCCCGATCAGCGGGATCGATGCTGACCGGCTTTGGTGCCAGAACACCTGACAGGATGCCGCTGCCATTCTTGGCGCCGGTGCGGCGAGGACCACTGCCAGCGTGAACGGCGCCGAATAACGTTTCGCGGCCATCCTCGACGCCCTCGAACGCGCCGGACTGATGGAATTGGCCGCAGCACGATATTCCGGTTCGAACCAGTCAGGTGCGATGCCCACGACAGTAGGCGATGCCCATGACCGCTGCTTGGCCAGATGCCCGCGTTCCGAGGGTGAGCGGCTCGGCGACCTGGTCATCTGTTGGGTGCGCCTAGTCGGGTCTATGGGCTTCTTGGCTGGGTCAGTTGAGTGTGGGGACTTCACCGCATTCTGCGCGGTTGACGGTGACGCCGGGTAGGCCCTCGGTCCAGCGGGCTGTGATCTCGGTCAGGGTGGTGGCGTTTGGTGGCGTGTGGCCGAGGCCTATCGCGAAGCGGGTCGGTTTGGGTTCGGTTTCGAATGGGCGGGGCCAGGCGTGTACGTCTGAGGCTCCTGCGCGTTCGAGGGCGGCGATGAGGGCTCGCATTCGGCCTCGGGCTTTGCCCATCTCGCCCTTGATTGTCACGATTGCCCAGGCTGTGTGGCGTCGGTGCATGGGTGGTGGCGAGAGTAGCTCGTCGGTGCCGGTCGTTTCCCAGGCGCGATAGAGCTCCTGGGTCAGGAGGTCGCGTCCGCCTATGGTCACCTGATCGCTGCATGGGCGTACGGGGGCGGTTGGGGTCATGATCTGCACGGGTGCGTCGGAGAAGGCAACTGGGCCGAGGGTGATTGGCTCGCGCCAGTCCCATGCGGCCCAGGTGGCGAAGAATGTGCGCAGCAGGTCGTCCGATGGGAGGTTGGGCGTCTCGCGTACCGTCTGGGCCGCAAGGATGGTCCAGGCCAACCCGGAGAGCCCACCAAAGGGCGCTGAGTCCAGTCCTTTGGCCCGTGCCCACGCCTTCACCTGGCGAGCTAGCCCGACAAATCCGGATTGATTCCCATCGACCGCAGCAAGGATCGCGTCTGCGTCACTAACCGCACTCAATGCGATCGCGGAACCCGCATCCAACTCGCCACGACGAGAAACCGCCTCCTCGGGAGCGATATCCCCGACTCCGACAACAACCAGATCGATCTCCAAATCTTCCACTCGCATCCGCAGTCCCGGCACGCGCGCACCTACTACCCGCCGCATCCCCTTCACCTGGGGAAACGCCTCCACCACACGCTCCTCCACCCGTCCAAGATCGACCACCCCAGGCAGCACCGCGACCAGATCCAGATCCGCCCCAGCTAGCTCACACCTCAACCGCCGCGACCCGACAACATGAACGACCCCTTCACCCAGACAATCCCGAAGCCGTGTCACCGCCTCCTCAACCGGCAGTTCCCGATGGATGTCCGGCATAGGTGGCTCATTGATCCACCGGAGTTCGCTGGTACCCAAAGCGATGGTCGCGCGGGGCCGCATGGGTTCTCCGGCTCGGCGGGAAAGCAGGACGATTTCACCGACTCGGGCGGTCATCGGGCTAAGGCGAGCTTGGCATTCCGCCACCAGAACCTCTGGCAGTCTGCCGCTGCCTTTGGCCAAGGTCAGATGCGGGGTGAAGGTCTCGTGGTGGGCTTGGTGGGTGGGGAAGGTGTGTTTGAGGGCGTGGTGGAGGGAGGCCCATGATTCGGGGGCGCCTGGGTTGAGCCAGATTGTGGTGTTGTCGCGGTGATGGAAGGTGTGGATGCCGTGGAGGGGGGCGGTAAAGGGGGTGATGGTGGAGGCAGCGGTCGTAAGGAGAGGAGCGGCTGCTTCGAATGAGGATTCTGGGATAAATCCTGAAATCAGGGTGACGTGGGGTGGCCAGCGGTCGACTTGTGGATCATGTTTCTTGCGGATTTCCTGGATGGGGGGCCAGAGTTCCTTCGGAGGGATCCAGACGACCGCCGTTCGGGCGGTTGACGGCGCAGCTGGGGTGGCCTGGCCAGCGGTGATATGTGTCCATGTGAGCGCTCCAGTAGTGGCTTTTGCCCTTGCGTGCGCTTTGGTGGTGATGCCTGCTTGTGCGTGCGCTTCGGGGGTGATACGTGCCTGTGCGTGCGCTTCGGAGGTGATATCTAGCCGTCTGTGCGCTCCGGATGGGGTGTTCCCCAGGGTGTCCTGGTCGACAGTGATTTCTACGGCGAGGCCGTAATGGTCGGAGATGAACAAGTTGTCGTTGGTTGCGGGGGAGTCGCCTAGGAGGGTGGCGGTGGTTGGGTTTAGGGCGGGGGAGCGGAGTAGTACGCGGTCTATTCGGGCGGGGCGGCCGCCGAGGGACTGGATGGCGGCCAGGGGGTTCTTGGTGGGGTCGAAGGTTGGGGTTTTGTCGGAAGGGCCGTGGACTTCGGTCCAGGCGTCGCGCATGGTGAGGGTTTTTTCGGGGTGGCCGTCGTCGTTGAAGTCGCCGATCAGGATCAGGTCGGCGTCCACGGGGAGTAGGCCTTCGGCGATGGTGGCGAGTTCTGATTCGCGTTTGGTGGGGCCGTTCTGGGCGTAGTCGCTGGTCAGGTGGGTGGTGGCGAGCACGACGCGGCCGGTGGCGAGTTCGAGGGTGATGGCGGAGAGGGCCTTGTAGGGGCCGTAGGCGTGGATGCCCGCTTCGCGGACCGGTAGGCGGCTGAGCAGGAGAAGTTTGTTCTTGGCGATGTTGTCGGCGCAGAGGGTGTAGCTGTCACGGATCCATGGGGTGCTCTGGATGAGGTCGAGTAGTTCGGGTTCGACCTCCTGGAGCGCGATGACGTCGGCGTCGGCTTGTTCCAGGGCGTCCACCAGGAGCGGTCTGCGGCGGGCTGTTTCGATCCGGTCGCTGAAATACCGATCCCAGAGGGTGTTCCAGGTCAGAACGCGCAGTGTCGTCGGTGGCCAGGTGACCGTGACGGGTTCCGCTGGAGTCCAGCCGAGGTTCGCATCCCAGGTGAGCGGTGTCGCCGCCGTGAAGAACGGCGCGTTCAGCTTGCGGGGATCCTGGGCGCGGCCGGCCGGGGAAGTGTTGACCACATCCAGCCCGCTCGCCCGATCCCATACCGTTTCGCCGTCCGCTTCGACGAATATGACCCGATGCCATGGGATGTCTCCGCCAGGGACGAAAGCGGGCAATGGCACCCGTTTAGGGGCGGCTCCGCGCACGTTCACCCCGAGCACGAAACGCGCCGGGTCGAACCGCGGATCCCAGCGGATCTGGTGGTAGATCTCCTCGCTTGTGCGCATGGTCAATCCTCCCCGTCGAGGGTTCCGGCTGTGTCGAGTACGGTCCCCTCCTCCCCGATGTACCAGATCCGGTGTGCTTCGCCCGGAAATGGAGGGCCAAAGCGGCGAAGCTGGCTGGTGAGGACGTTCGCGGGGACGGGGTACGGGCGATTGGCGTTGCGCTGCACGACCACGTCCTCGCGAACCAGCATGACCGCGTAAGTCGTCAACGCGTCCCGGCGCTGGGCCGCTTTGAGAAGCACCGAACGCTGGCGGCGATTCAGCGCGGTTGCGTCCCAGATGACCGTTCCGCCACCGGCGAGGAGCGTGTCGAGCCTCCGCAGGGCGTCACGGTAGACGGCGGGGTTGGCCTGCTGATCCGAGCGTGACCCGCGGGCTTCGCGGAGATCGTCGAGTGAGACGATCGGGTCGCCGCGACCTGCGGCGAAGGTGCTCTTTCCGCTGCCGGAAGGCCCAACGGTGACGATCAACCGGGGGAAGTCGCCGGAAAGCCGGCGCCAGTTGCGCGCGATGCCTTCCTCGGGCGTGCTGATCCGTCCCATGGCGTACGCCTCCCGCGTCTCCGCCCAGCATCGGTCCGCGATGTCGCCCTTTTCGCCGAACTTTTCGCGCAAGGCCGTACGCAATGCGGCGAAGGGTGCTTCACCGAGGAGGCCGGATTCTTCGGTGTGGAGTTCTGACCATTCGACCTGTTCGCGGGCTTCCGGGGTGGTTGCGAGAGTGGCGGCGATGGCGTGGAGGATTCCCAGGTCGGTGGCGAAGGCCAGCCGTATCAGGCCGGAGCGGCGGGATTCGTCCGGGAAAGGGTCGTGGAGTTTGGTGTGCAGGCCGACGAGGTCGGCGATGCGTCGGGCGAGGGGCATGCCGAGTGGTGCCACCAGGTGGGGGGCCAGCCAGGCTCGGCGGGTGGCGTGGAAGAGGGTTGCGAGGACTCCCGCCAGGCGGGCGTCGCCGGTGCGGCCCAGCAGGTCGAGCCGGGTGGAGATCTCGGTCAGGTCGACGGGTTCGGGGAGGTCTATCCCGGTCGCGGTGAGCAGGGCCTGCGCGTCTGGGGATGATCCTGATCGCAGGTCCCATAGTGCGGCGGTAGGGCTCAGGCCGTTCTCGACGACGGGTGCCAGCATCCAGTGTGCGTCGGTTTGTACATGGTTGGGGCGGACCCATTTGGCGACACGATCGGCGAATTCGTCGCGGGTGAAGGCGTCGGCGGTCCGTACGACATAGCCTTCCTGGCGAGTTTCGTCCAGGCGGAGAGCGTGCAGCGCCTGCTCGTCGAAGATGCCACGCCAGAGGACGCGTGGAACGGGGATGCCGAGCTTTCTGGTGAAACGTACGGTCTGGTCCCAGTCCAGGCATTGGTTGCCGTTCCAGACGGAGAAGGCGTAGAACCAGCTTTCCAGGTCCTGGTAGAGGATCGAATGGCGGGCGAAGAGGTTTTCTCCGCAGATGCGCCAGCCTGGTGGGATTGATCGGGCTATCCGGGCGTGCAGGCCTTTGATCCACGTTCGGGAGGGGTGGTGTGCGGAATCCAGTGAGCGGGCGTGCAAGCCGTCGGCGTACATCGTCGTGTTCTCGCCGTCGAGTTTCTCGGTGACGACGATCTCGCGGCCTTCGAAGGCTGTCAGGCGGGGGATTCGGATGTCGTCGGTGACGGCTCCCGGGGACCAGGGGAGGTGAGGGGTCCGGGGGTAGGGGATTCGCATGACCATTCCTGCGCGTACCGTACATGACTGGATACTGGGCGGGATGGGTGCGAGGCAGAGAAGAACCCCGGGCGCGCTCCGCGTCGCGGCTGGTTGCAACCTGTCGACGTGGGTCGGCTGGACCAATGGCGGAGGATCATGTCCTCGGCCGCCGACTGCCCGGGGTTCCGGTGTCTGTCTGGATTTACGCTGAACGGCGTAATCCGGAGCTGGTCCGGTTCGCCAGTCCTAGCGGACAGCCACCTCGCTAGCCCAACTATGATCAACCATTGTTCGGACCACCTCCTCTCTGCGTGATTCGCAGGCTATGCGAGCTCTGCGAGTCGGGCAAGCGAATAAACTCGCTGCTATGACCGAGACGTGGCACGAAGAACTGCGGGCTAAGGGATACCGGGTCACGCCGCAGCGCCAGCTCGTTCTGGAGGCGGTGAGCGCCCTCGGTCATGCGACCCCAGAGGACATCTGTAGCAAGGTCCAGCAGACCGCTCGGGGCGTGAACATCTCCACCGTCTACCGGACGCTCGAACTCCTCGAAGAGCTCGGCCTGGTCACACACACCCACCTGAGCCACGGCGCGCCCACCTACCACCTGGCCGCCGACGCCGACCATGTGCACCTGGTCTGCCGGGGCTGCGGCGAAATCGTCGAAGCGCCTCCGGGCCTGGTTCAGGGCATGGTGGACGGTTTGCGCACCGAACTCGGCTTCGACACCGACGTCCACCACCTCACCATCTTCGGCCGCTGCCGCGACTGCCGCTGACATCGGCCGATGCTCGGCCCACGACGCGCCCAAACCGCCGACTTCGAAACAGGCTCTAAGCGCGCTTGGGCCAGATGAGGCCCTGGTCGGTCCAGATGACACCCTTGTTGTGGCAGAGGCAGAAGGGGTGGCCGACGGGGTCGGTGTAGACGCGCCAGCCATAGCCGTCGGAGCCGATGGAGTCCTGCTGCAGAGACGCCCCGAGGGCCAGGACGCGGCTCTGTTCGGCCTCGATGTCGTCGACCTCGAAGTCGAGGTGGAATTGCTTGGGGTGCTCGCTGTCGGGCCACTGCGGGGCGTGGTAGTCCTCCACCGGGTTGAAGGCCAGCTCGATCTCGCCGAACTGGATACCGGCCCAGTTCTCGTGGCTGCCCTCCTTGACCGGGCGACCCGTCACCTCGGAGTAGAAGGCCGCCAGTTTCATCGCGTCCGGGCAGTCGATGATGAAGTCGGTGAGTCGCAGCATCCCGGAATCTTGTCACAAGATCAAATAAGCCGGGACTTTGAGACAGGGCCCTAGGCCGATCCGTAACCCGTGCCTTTCCTGGTCACTACGGCCACTTCAGTCTTGTGTCTTTCCGTATCACTATGGCCGCTTCGCGACCCGCGCTCCTCAGTCGAGACACAGGCGGCGGTCGAGCCGTAATTGGCTGCCCTTGGGCGCGGCCGGATGCTCGATGGACATAGCCTTGGAGGTATGCGCAGCCCGTTGCTGAACACTCCCGGAGCCGTCCCCGCCCTTGCCCCTGACGACTCGGTGGCCGCCCACTACGGCGACCCATACGCGGAACAACGCGCTCTCCTCCAGGGCACGGCACTGGTTGACCGCAGCAACCGCGATGTCCTGCGTGTCTCGGGCGTCGATCGGCTGTCGTGGCTCAACGACCTGAGCTCCCAGAAGGTCGACACCCTTGCGCCCGGCACGGACACGCAGACCTTGATCCTTGACCCCCAAGGCCGAGTTGAACACCACCTGACGCTGGTTGACGACGGCGACGCCACCTGGATTCATGTCGAACCGGGCACTGGGACCGAACTGGCGACTTATCTCGAAAAAATGCGCTTCATGCTGCGGGTTGAGATCACTGACCTGACCGCCGAATACGCGGTCGTTTCCACCGCACCGACGGCAGCGCCTTCCGCGGCATCAGCGGCTGGGCCTTCCAAGGGATCAGCGGCTGGGCCTTCTGCGGGGCTGGCGGCGGTGCCCTCCGCGGAGCCAACGGCTGGGTCCTCCGCAGGCACGAATGCGGCTTCGGACGCTTCCCCTGGTGTGGTCGCCCTCCGCGCTCTCGCCGAGAGAACCCCTGGCGCGGTCGTCATCGGCACCGACCTCCTCGTTCCCCGCCCCGCCCTTGCCACGGTGATCACCCGCCCCGCCGGCCTCTGGGCCTACGATGCGCTCCGCATCGAAGCCCACCGCCCCCGCCTGGGCTTCGACACCGACCACAAGACCATTCCCCACGAGGTTGGCTGGATCGATTCCGCCGTCCACCTCACTAAGGGCTGCTACCGAGGCCAGGAAACCGTCGCTCGCGTCCACAACCTCGGCCACCCGCCCCGCCGCCTCGTCTTCCTCCACCTGGATGGCAGCGTCGACACCCTGCCCCCACACGGCACCCCCGTCACCCTCGGCGTCAGCACCCCCGCCGAAGGCGACCCCACCGCTTCCATCGAAGGCGCGACCGAAGGCACCGCCACCCCCGGCCAGATCGGCTTCATCGGCTCCTCAGCCCGTCACCACGAACTAGGGCCCATCGCCTTGGCCGTCGTGAAACGAACCGTCCCGGTAGACATCCCCCTGCTCGCTGGAAACGTCGCCGCCACCCAGGAAGTAATCGTCCCTCCCGACGCGGGCCGTAACGTGACCATCGACCCCGCCCTTCGCCGCCGCCTCCGCTAGAGACGGCAAAGCCTGAACCTCGTAGCGGAACGTAGTTCATCATGAGCGGATCGTGTAGCTGAGACACCCCGAAATCGGGAGGTAGCGTCCGTAGACGTACTACCTTTCAGGGGGAAAAATGAGCGTTCACACCGAGCAGCACCGCACGCACGTAGCCCATGATCATGTACACGGAGTGGGTTGTGGTCACGTCGCCGTTCCGCATGGCGACCATGTCGACTACGTTCACGACGGACACCTCCACCGCACGCACGAGGATCATGTCGATGAGTGCTCCTTGGCCACTCATGTCGTGCATGAGGGCCACGTCCACCAGCATCGGGAGGGTTGCGGTCACGTCGCCGTCCCGCATGAGGATCACGTCGACTACGTTCACGACGGACACCGTCACGCCTCGCACGACGGACACTGGGACGATCACTGAGAATCCCGTGGATAACCGACCGGCTAGGGCCATGGTCGTCAGATAGGCAGTGATGGTCTCGCCGTAGAACGCCACTGGTCCGCAGCGGCTGGCCCTGGCTGGTACATCCGATGGACAACTGCCGTCCGCCCAGCCGCTGCGACCGTTTCGTCACGCGCGGAGCAGGTCAAGCAAGGCGTGCCCCGGCTGGGTCAGCGCGCTCGGATCAGCGCTAGACGTCGATGATCAGGGTGATCGGGCCGTCGTTTACGAGGGAGACCTTCATGTCGGCGCCGAATTTGCCGGTTTCTACGTGGGCGCCGAGGGTGCGGAGGGTGGTGATGACGGTTTCGACCAGGGGTTCGGCCGTGGGGCCGGGGGCGGCGGCCTGCCAGGTGGGGCGGCGGCCTTTGCCGGTGTCGGCGTAGAGGGTGAACTGGCTGATGACGAGGAGAGGGGCGGCGGTGTCGGAGCAGGACTTCTCGCCGTCGAGGATGCGCAGGTGCCAGAGTTTGGTGGCGAGTTTGGCGGCCTGGGCGGGGGTGTCGGTGTGGGTGACGCCGACCAGGACGAGGAGGCCGGGTTCGTGGATGGCTCCGATGGTGGTGCCGTCCACGGTTACCGAGGCTGAGCTGACTCGTTGGACCACCGCGCGCATGGGGTGGATTCTGCCATGAGGCGGGGTGGTTCGTATTGACGAGGAACCCATCCCACAGCCGGTTGTCCAGATCACGACTTTCTCATCAATAGACTCGCGGGCATGTCCGAATTGATCGTCGAGGTGGTCCGCTCCGGGTTCGTCGAGTCGACGCACCGGGCCCGGATGATCGCCGTTGATGGCGATGGCAAGCCCGTCCGGGTGCACGGTGAAGTGCAGACCCCGGCCTCCCCTCGTTCCTCTATGAAACCCCTCCAGGCGCTCGGCATGCTCACCGCCGGTCTCGCCCTGGATCACGAACTGCTCGCGCTGGCCTGCGGCAGCCACGCAGGCGAGCCCTTCCACGTCGAGGGCGTGCGAGCCATCCTGGCGGGTGCGGGCCTGGACGAGAGCGTCCTGCGCTGCCCCGAGGACTTCCCCCACGACCGGTCGGTTCAGAAGCGCGCCCGCATCTATATGAACTGCTCCGGCAAACACGCCGCCATGCTCGCGACCTGCGCGGCCAACGACTGGCCGCTGGACGACTACCGCGACCCGTCCCATCCGCTCCAGAAGACGATCCGCTCCACCGTCGAGGAGTTCACCTCGGAGCGGGTGCCCGCCACGGGTGTGGACGGCTGTGGCGCGCCGCTGTTCTTCTGCTCGATGACCGGCCTGGTACGGGCATTCCGCCGCATCGTCCAAGCCACCCCCGGCAGCCTGGAACGCCGGGTCGCGGACGCGATGCGCGCCCACCCCGAGTTCACCAGCGGCACTCATTACCCGGAGGCGAAGCTGATGCGCGCGATCCCCGGCCTGATGCTCAAGGCCGGAGCCGAGGCGTTCGACGCGTTCGCGCACGACGACGGCCGGGCCGCGGTGATCAAGATCGTGGACGGGAGCCAGCGGGCCCGGGTGCCGGTCACGATCGCCGCGCTGCGCGCCCTCGGATTCGACGCGCCGGAGCTGGACGAACTGGCCGTCCCAGTGCTCGGTGGCGGGCGGGCAGTGGGAGAAATCCGGGTTAGAACGTCCTGAACTGGCGGGAAGAGGAGATCGCTCCGGAGGTGGTCATCGTGAAGGTGCGCATCGAGTCGGCGAACTTGGACAGGTCCCATTCGGCGGGGCCGTGGTACCAGTACAGGTTGTCGCCCTCGCCCTTGATCGAGGCCACCACCCGGGCCCAGCGATCCACGCTGTCGAAGATCACCGCGTACGGCAGGTAGCGCGAGAACAGCTCGGCCCGCTGCCCGGCCGGAATGTCGCTGATATCGCCCGCGGCAAGGTATTCCCGGAAGCCGAGCGTGTGCGCCAGCGCCGTGGCCCCGCTGGCCGTCTTCGCCGGCATGAACTGCCCGCCCACGGTGACCGCCGCCCCCAAAATGATCACCGCAAGCCCCACCAGCCCGTACGTCGTGAACATCGCCAGCGCCACCGTCCCCGCCACCCCGAGCACGGTCACGACGATCCCGAGAACCGTCCACAGCGACCGCACCGAATCGGGCCGCCGAGTGAACCACCCCTGCTTGACGACATCACGGTAGAGCGCATCCCGTACCCGCCCAAGACCGGTCGTGAATCCCCCGTGCAGCTGCGACAGCAGCACCTCGTCCCGCAAATCGAAGATCGAGTCATACAGCGCCCGCTCGTATGGCAGCAGGCTCGCGACCGGCGCCTTCGGCAGTTTCACCAGCAGCCAGTCCGGCGCGTCATACGTCTCCCGGGGCTGCTCATCGATCCGCATATATCCCCGCACCGCCAGATCCACGATCGTCGCGGTCACATCGATCACGTCGGCCTGCTCGTCGATGAGCGTCCCGATCTGCCCGGGACGCACCCCGTCCGGCGGCGCGAACTGCCCGTTCTCATGCCCCCCGCGAACCCCGGACTCGGCCCCGATCACCCGTGCGTCCCGCCCCCGCGTCCAGTAGACCAGCCAGAACCCCCCGAGCAGCAGCACCAGCAGCAACGCCAGCGACCCCCCGGTGATCGCGTTCACCGTGAACGCGGCGCCCAGGCTGAACCGATGTTCCAGCGTCGGCGCGGCCCCGGTGGTCCCGGCCGGATACCCGACCACGACGGTCAGCACCTGCCCGGCCGCGAGCCCTTGCTGTTCGAACTCGGCGGTTTCGCCGGTCTCGTCCATGGCGGCGGTCGTGCACCCGAGCGCGGCCCCGACATCCCCGGCGAAACATGCCAGGTTCTGCACCTGCCCCGGCCCGACCACCTTCACCGTGACCTGCTCCAGCGGCCCGGAAACCGCGAACCACCGCAACTCCTCGCCGCCCGCGATAGGCGACACCGCGCCGATCACGTCGTACTCCACGGTCCCACTGGCGGAGATCGTCAGCTCGGCCCCATCGAAGGCGGCGCCCTTCACGTTGGCGATCCGGTAGACGCGATCGTTGGCGTCATCGTGGCGGGTCCTGAGCACCGGAGTCCTGGTCACCGGCCCGCCGCTGAGGACAACCTCCTCCTTGACGTGCAGCACGCCGTCCTTGCGCAACTCCATGGTGAGCGCGCTCTGATCGGCGTACGCGGGGGAGGCGAAGACGAGGAGCGTCACCACAGCGGCGACCATCGGCCCGAGCCGACGAACGAGACTCACCATGAGCCGCCACGATAGCGGTCCGACTTGTCCTGTGCGCCCCGGAGTACGCTGGTGCGATGGCCCAGCCCACCCCGGCGAACACGCGCCTTTACCGGCACGGAAAGCTCGTCTCCGAAGGCTTTCCCATCGCCGACGTCTCCGATCACCTGGACGAGGACGACGCGGTCATCTGGTTCGACCTGTGCAGTCCGTCCGAGGAGGAGCTGGCCGCCATCAGCGAGGAGCTCGGCCTGCACGAGCTCGCGATCCGGAGCGTGCTCACCCCCAACCAGCGTCCCAAGCTGGACATGTTCGACACGCACATGTTCCTCAACGTCTTCACCGCGCACTACGACGGCGACACCGGCCAGCTCGACCTGACCGAGGCCTCGGCCTTCATCACCAGCAACGCCCTGGTCACCGTCCGCACCTCGGACCGTTTCGACCTTCAGGAGATCACCAACCGCTGGGACTCCTCCTCCGGCCTGGCCGAACACGGCGTCGCGTTCCTGCTGCACGGCGTGCTCGACTACGTGGTGGACACCCACTTCGAGGTCGTGCAGGCCATGGACGAGCAGATCGAGGTCCTGGAGGACCGCCTGTTCGACGAGCAGATCCCGGACCGCGACCAGCAGCGCCGCACCTTCGGACTCCGGCAGAGCCTGGTCACCTTCCGCCGCGTGGTCTCCCCGATGCGGGACATCGTCAACGCCCTGTTCCGCCGCAACGACGTGATCAGGGACAGCTCCATAACCCCTTATTTCCAGGACGTGTACGACCACGTGCTCCGGGCGTCCGAATGGACGGACTCCCTCCGCGACCTGGTGGGCAACATTCGCGAAGCGCACATGACCATGCAGAGCAACCGGATGAACCTGATCATGAAGCGGGTGACCAGCTGGGCCGCCATCATCGCGGTCCCGACGGCGATCACCGGCTTCTACGGCCAGAACGTGCCCTACCCCGGATCCCAGCAGATGTGGGGATTCTGGACGTCCACCGCGATCTGGGCGATCGCCGCCCTGGTCCTCTACTTTCAGTTCCGCAAACGTGACTGGCTGTAATCGATAGACTTCCGGCCTGCGCTTGGAGACCGGGGGTGGGCATGCGCGCGCCGTTGCTGGTGTCGTGGTTGTCGATCTGCGGGCTGGTCACCGGATGCGCGAGCGCCGTCGGGGAGGCTGGCAGCACTCCGTCGCCGCTCGTTCCGCTCCGGGCCCCCGTGGTGATGTTCATCGGCGACAGTTTCGCCGTGGGCTCGGGCCCGGTGCCCGCCTGGAAGAGCTACGCGGCGGAGACGGCCCGCCTGCTCGGCTGGCAGCTGATCACCGCGGGCGGCCGGGGCGCCGGATTCGTCGCGACGGGCAAGGTCCACCGCACCTTCAGCCAGTCGTTCACACGGGAGCTGTCCTGGCGGCCCGAGCCCGACCTGGTCGTGCTCGCGGGCGGCCACAACGACCGCAACGCGGCCAAGGACGTTCAGCGCGCCGCGGTCAAGCTGGTCGGCCGGGTCAAACAACGCTGGCCGAGGGCCAAGGTGGTGCTGGTCGGCCCGATCTGGGTGAAATCACCGCCGAAGGCCGCGTACAAGATCAGGGACGCAGTCGCGAAAGCCGCCTGGCTCACCGGGGTGCCGTTCGCCGACCCGCTCCCGCAGAAGTGGCGCAAAGGCGACTCGCTGCCCGACGGCACCCACCCCACCCTGGCCGGTCACGACCGGCTGGCCCGCTGGCTGGTCGCCACCCTGCGATCGCGCGGCGTCGCCCCGGAAGAGGGAGGGCCGAGGCCACTGAGCGGCCCTTACCAGGGGCCGTAGGGGCCCTGGTTGCTGCTGCCGCCGCCGCGATACTCGTTGACGGCCGGTTTCACGTCGGCCAGGTAGATGCCCGAGGCGATCACAGCCGCGATCGTGAAGATGTTCAGTCGGCTGAAGTCGAAGAGGTGGATGCCGAAGAACGAGCCGAACGCTGCGACGAACGTGAAGAACGTCGCCAGACCGAGGAAAAGCGTCCACAGGTTCTTGGTGAGCTTGCCCGCAGACTTGAACGCAGGGGCGGGGATCCTGATCGCGTGCAGGAGCGCCCATCCGGACATCCCGAGCGCGGCGAGCGAGATTGCCCAGAAGACCAGGTCGAGGGGGCCGTTGAAGAGCATCATCACTCCCGGGGAGGATCACTTCGGTTGCACCCAGCCTAACGGGTCAGCACAGAACGCGACCCGCGTAGAGCGTGTCGTCGCCGTCGCTCTGGACATGACGTCGGCACCGGCGCAGCAGAACGGCCCGCATCCTGGCGGGACACGGGCCGTTCCTTCAGGCTCAGGCCTTGGTCTTGGCGCGCGGCGTGACCGGCTTCTTGGCCGGGGCACGGCGGGCGCCCGCGGACTCGGCGACCTCTTCCAGCTCGATTGCGGCGCCGCCGCTGACCTTGCGAACGACCTTGCGGCCGCGCTTGGCGAGGTCGTCGTAGAGCTCGTTCAGCCGCGAGCTGATCGTCTCCGCATACTCCCTGGTCTTGCCGGGGAGTTCGCGGGCGTAGCTCCCGGCCCGGTCCTGGACGCGCTCGGCGTATTTCTTGGCGTCGCCCTGGCGGTCCTGCAGCTTGGACAGCTGCTCCGGCAGTTCGCGGATCTTCTCCATGGCGAAGTCGCCGGCGCCGGTGATGGCGTAGAACGGCTTCGACTCGGTGAGCTTCTTCACCTCGGTGGCGAGGGTCATGATTGGCGTTACCCTTCTGGTGTGGCGTGACCGTTTTGCGAGTTGACCGCCCCCAGAGGCTCAGCCGGTGTCGTCGGCTGGGCCTCGTCGGTTGCTGCCGCACGGTTCTCGCGCCGGAACGATTCGTAGATGTCGATCAGCACTTGACGCTGCCTTCCGCTGATCGTCACATCGGCCCGGATCGCGCTCAGGACGTCGCTGTCCGGCTCGCGCTCCTCGATCAGACCGGCCTGCACGTAGAGCGCCTGAGCGGAGATCTGCAGACCTTTGGCGATCTGGTTGAGGATCTCCGCGCTGGGCTTGCGCACCCCGCGCTCCACTTGGCTCAGGTAGGGAAAGGACACCCCCGCCTGAGCGGCGAGCTGGCGCAGGGAGATCTTCGCCTGCTGCCGCTGCTCGCGGATGTACGAGCCGATCTTGGGCAGTTCCATACCCCCCAGTCTGCCAAAGGGTGTATGCAATTGCAAACGGGGTGGATAACGGCGGCTAACTCAGTTGGGAAGCAACCAGAGCATAGGGGCGGACGCGGTAAGGATCACCGATCCGGCCACGATAGCGAACCGCACGTGGGCCGGGAGTTCGGCACGTGGCTTGACCAGGCGATTCACCCGCGCCATTACATTCTCACCCGTGCTCGCGCCGAGGGCGCCATGGGGGGTGGCGAAAGCGGCCGCCGTACCGAACCGGAGCAGGGCGGTGGCCAAGCGCTTCGGCGAGCACTGGCGGCGGGCCCGGTCGTCGGCGGCCATCTCGATCAGCAGGGCCACCGAGGCATGCGCGTCGTGCACGGTTTTTGACCAGGGCAGCACCCAGCGCAGCGCCGCGAACGGCAGCAGCACCAGATCGTGCCGCTCCCGGACATGAGCGGTCTCATGCGCCAGTACGGCCGTCAGCTCGTCGGGGCTGAGCAGGCGGAGCGTGCCCGCGCTGACCACCACCTGGGAACGCAGCCCGGGCAGGCAGTAGGCCGCGGCCCCCGGGTGATCGACGACTCGGACGCCCGGCACCCGGGGCTCGTCCCGCGCGATCAGCGCCAGCAGCAGCCGATGCCGCCGCCGCGCGCTCAACGTCTGCGCGCCCGCGGCGACCAGGACCATCGACAACACCGAGAACAGCGCCAGACCGGCCATCAGCGCCCCGATCCGCAGGAAGTCATGCGGTTCCCGCAAATGCAGCCCGATGTACGCCAGGCCGTGCACGACCCCGCGCCCGAACGGCTCCAGCGCGTACGCCAGCAGGGCGCCCGTGCTGGCCAGGCCCCACGTCACGCCGAGGGACTGCCACAGCAGGATGGCCGCGCGCGGGGCACGCCAGGTCCAGCGGGCCGCGGTGAGCCGCCAGGCGCCGAGGGCACAGACAGTGGCAAGCGCCGCGAGGGTCGCCGCCGCGATCATTACTCCTCCAGCTCGGTGAGCGCGCGGCGGAGGATCTCGGCTTCCGAGCCGGACACCGCCTGGGCGAAGCGTTGCAGGGCGGCGCTGCGGTCGCCGGTCATCTCCAGGGCTTCGAGCATGAGCTCGGCCACGTACGCATCACGGCTGGCGGCGGGTTCGTAGCGCCAGGCGCGGCCGTCGCGGACACGGGTGAGGAAACCCTTGCGGGTGAGCCGGTCCAGGACGGTCATGACCGTGGTGGGGGCCAGGTCGCGGTCCGCGATCAACCGGCCGACCTCGCGCGCGGTCATCGGACCGCGCTCCGCCCAGAGGATGTCCATGATGCTGCGTTCAAGCTCGCCAAGACCCTTCACGACATCAGCCTACCTGGCGTAGTACTACGTCTTGTAGAGAGGTACCCAGCCTCGACGCCAGGCCAGCAGCTCAGCTTAGGCCACGGCTGACCAAGGGAGGGTAAGTTCGCCCAGCCGCCATCGGGTTGGTCCGCCGAAGGGGGGCGTGGTGTGGACTGGCCAGGTTTGGGAGAGCAGGTGGGCGGTGCGGATCCAGCGCTGGCGGGTGCCGTACGCGGCGAAGGGGGCGCAGGTCGCCCAGGCGCGGTCCCAATCGGCGAAGAGGCGATTTATCGGATGGCCGGGGATATTTCGGTGGATGAGGGTTTTGGGGAGGCGGGGGGCGAGGTCGGAGGGGCGGTCGAGGCCGCTGAATCGCGCGGCGAAGGTGATGATTTTTGGTGATTTTTCGTCCAATGTTGCCCAGACTGCGCGGTGGCCGGCTTCGGAGCAGGTGCCTTCGACGAGGATGCCCCTGGGGTGGAGGCTTTGGCGCAACATTTCCCAGTATCGCCAGGCCTCGGGCTCGCCGTACTGGCGCAGGACGTTGAAGGCCCGCACCAGCATCGGCGGGCGGGTGACGGGCAGTTCGAAACCGCCTCTGATAAAGGTCAGTCCTGGCCGTTCGAAGGGCTTCGCGGCGGCGACCCGGGCCGGGTCGATCTCCACGCCGATCACCTGAACGTCTCTGGCGACACGTCTCAGCCGGGTGAAAAGTTCATATGTCGTGATGTGGGAGGCGCCGTAGCCGAGATCCACCACCAGCGGTTCCGCCACCGAGCGCAACAATCCGCCATATCCGGCGGCGATCCAGCGGTCGGCGCGGCGCAGCCGGTTGTGGCCGGTGGTGCCGCGGGTGATCTCCCCGACCGGCCGCCTCACACCCGATGGACCTTGTGCTGCGCCGCCTGCGCCCGCGGCCGGATGACCAGCCGATCGATGTTCACATGCGCCGGCCGCGTCACCGCGAACGCGATCACGTCCGCCACGTCATCGGCGGTCAGCGGATCCGGCACACCGTCGTACACTTTCGCCGCCGCGCCCGCATCCCCCCGGAACCGGGTCAGCGAGAACTCCTCCGTCCGCACCATCCCGGGCGCGATCTCGATGATCCGCACCGGCTCGCCGCACAGTTCCAGCCGCAACGTCTCGGTCATGGACGTCTGCGCGTGCTTGGCGGCGCAGTAACCCCCGCCCCCCTCGTACGAGACGAGCCCCGCCACCGACGTCAACATCAGCAGCACCCCGTCCCCCGATTCGATGAGTTTGGGGAGCAACGCCCGGGTCATCCGCAACGAGCCGAGCACGTTCACCTCGTACATGCTCTGCCAGTCCTCGACCCGCCCGGCCGACACCGGCTCAAGCCCGACCGCGCCGCCCGCGTTGTTGATCAGCACGTCACAGCGGTCGAGCGAGGCGGCCAGCGCGTCCACCGACTCCGCCGACGTCACGTCCAGCGTGGCCGGGCGGATCGACGGCACCTCGGCCGCCAGCCGGTCCAGCCGGTCCCGCCGCCGGGCCGCCGCGACCACGTCATACCCCTCGGCCGCGAGCCGCCGCGCGGTGGCCTCGCCGATCCCGCTGCTCGCCCCTGTCACCACTGCTGTCCTCGCCATGGGGGTCATCTTAGGGGTGGGAATCTGTCGTAGTTATTCGTGGTTAATACCCGCTTGGAGGTGGTGTGGGTGACGCTCGGACGGCGACGACTGAACCGGGTCGCGACGATCAGCATGCATACGTCCCCGTTGGATCAGCCGGGCACCGGCGACGCGGGCGGCATGAACGTCTACATCGTGGAGGTGGCCAAACGACTGGCCGCGCTCGGGGTCGAGGTGGAGATCTTCACCAGGCAGACCGCGCGCGATCTGCCTCCCGTGGCGGAGATCGTTCCGGGCGTGTCGGTGCGGCACGTGACCGCGGGGCCGTACGAGGAACTCGACCGGGGCGACCTCCCCGGCCAGATGTGCGCCTTCCTGTCGGGCGTGCTGCGCACGGAGGCCATGTACGACCCCGGCAGGTATGACGTCATCCACTCGCATTACTGGCTTTCCGGGCAGGTCGGCTGGCTGGCCAAGGAACGCTGGGGACTGCCGCTGATCCACACCATGCACACCATGGCCAAGGTCAAGAACCTGCTGCTGGCCGAGGGCGACCGGCCGGAACCCCCCGTCCGGGTGATGGGCGAGGAGCAGGTCGTGGACATCGCCGACCGCCTGGTCGCCAACACCGTCGCCGAAGCGGATGAGCTCATCTCGCTCTATTCCGCACCGCCGGAGAAGGTCTCGGTTGTCAATCCCGGCGTGAACCTGACCGTCTTCCAACCGGCCTCCCAAGGCGCGGCCCGGCACCGGCTCGGCCTTCCCCAGCACGCGGTCGTCCTGCTCTTCGTCGGCCGGATCCAGCCCCTCAAAGCCCCCGACATCCTGCTCAAAGCCGCGGCCCGGATGATCGCCGCCGACCCCTCGCTCCGCGACCGCCTCGTCATCGCCTGCGTCGGCGGCCCCAGCGGCAACGGCCTCGCCCGTCCTTCCCTGCTCACCGACCTCGCCATCGAACTCGGCATCACCGACGTGGTACGGCTCGCGCCCCCCGCTCCCCAGCACGAGCTGGCCGACTGGTACCGCGCCGCCGACCTGACCGTCGTGCCCTCCTACAACGAATCCTTCGGCCTCGTCGCCCTGGAGTCCCAGGCTTGTGGCACGCCTGTCGTCGCCGCGTCCGTCGGCGGCCTCAGAACCGCCGTCAAGGACGGGGTCTCCGGCCTGCTCGTCGACGGTCACGACCCCCAGAACTGGGCGAACGCCCTTTCCGGCCTGATCAGGCAGCCCGCCTGGCGGGACTTACTGGCCGCCGGGGCACCCCGGCACGCGACCGCTTTCGGGTGGTCCGCCACCGCCGCGCGGCTGGTGGAGGTGTATACCGGAGCTATGGCCAAGCTGCATCGTGTGCCCGTGGCGGTCAACCTGTGATCGCCGCGGTCGAGGAGGCTTTGAAGGCCGGGGACCTGCCGTACGAGCAGCCCCGGCCGGGCGCTTTCCTCGTCAAACTGCCCGGCCAGCACAAGCTCGCCACCATGACCTGGCTGATCGTCGGCGACCAGGCGCTGCACGTGGAGGCGTTCTTCTGCCGCCGCCCCGACGAGAACCACGCCGACTTCTACCGCTGGCTCCTCACCAAGAACGGCTCGATGTACGGCGTGCACTTCGCCCTCGACCCGATCGGGGACGTCTACCTGGTGGGCCGCATCCCGCTGCAGGCCATCTCCGAGGAGGAGATCGACCGCATCCTCGGCTGCGTCCTGACGTATGCCGACGAGTGGTTCGATCGCGCGCTGGAGCTGGGGTTCGCGTCGTCGATCCGGCGCGAGTGGGAGTGGCGTCTCAAACGCGGCGAATCCACGGCGAACCTCGCCGCGTTCGCGCGTTTCGCGGATCCCGGGCGGGAATCCGCGTAGCCGTGCGGGTGATTTCGCATAGCGTTCGCCAGCGGTTCGCGGACCGGGCGGAAGTCGGCGGAGCCGTACCCCGTTAGGATTGCGGCCATGGCGACTTTGGTGCTGCTGCGGCACGGCGAGAGCGAATGGAACATCAAGGGCCTGTTCACCGGATGGGTGGACGTCACCCTCTCGGCGACCGGTGAGGCCGAGGCCCGGCGTGGCGGGCACCTGCTCATCGAGGCCGGAGTGCGCCCCGACGTGGTGCACACCTCCCTGCTGACCCGGGCGATTCGCACCGCCAACCTCACCCTCGAAGCGGCCGACCTGCTCTGGCTGCCGGTCCAGCGGTCCTGGCGGCTGAACGAGCGCCACTACGGCGCGTTGCAGGGCAAGGACAAGGCGCAGACGCGGGCCGAGTTCGGCGACGAGCAGTTCATGTTGTGGCGTCGTTCCTACGACACCCCGCCGCCGCCCATCGCGGACGACGACGAGTTCTCCCAGGCGGGCGACGCGCGTTACGGGCTGCTTCCGCCGGAGCTGCTGCCCAGGACCGAGTGCCTGAAGGACGTCGTCGACCGCATGTTGCCGTACTGGTATGACAAGATCGTCCCCGACCTGGCCGCGGGCAAGACCGTCCTCGTGGTCGCCCACGGCAACTCGCTCCGCGCCCTGGTCAAGCACCTGGACGGCATCAGCGACGCCGACATCGCCGCGCTGAACATCCCCACCGGCATCCCGCTCCGCTACGAGCTGGACGCCGACTACAAGCCGATCAGCTCCGGCTACCTGGACCCCGAAGCCGCCAAGGCCGCCATCGAAGCCGTGGCCAACCAGGGCAAGTAGCTGTGCTGATTGCGATGCTGTGCATCGCGTAACCCCCCGGCCCCCCGAGGACCGGGGGGTTACGCGTGTTTCGGGTCAGGCCTCCTGGCGGGAGCCGGTCACCAGATAGACGACATCGTGGGCGACGCGGACCGCGTGGTCGGCGTAGCGCTCGTAGTAGCGGCCCGCGAGGGTGATGTCGATGGCGGCCTCGATGCCGTACTTCCAGTCGGGGGAGAGCAGGATCCGGAAGAGGCGGCGGTGGAGTTTGTCCATCGCGTCGTCGTCGGATTCCAGTTCCTTGGAGAGCTCGACATCCCTGGTGGCGATGCAGGTGCCGGTCTTGGTGATCAAGCGCTCGGCGATCTGGCCCATTTCGAGGATGATGTCGCGCAGTGACGCGGGGATCGCCGATTCGGGGTGCCGCAGTCTGGCGATCTTGGCGATGTGTTCGGCCAGATCGCCCATGCGCTCCAGGTCCGAGGCCATCCGCAACGCGCTGATCACGGTGCGCAGGTCGACCGCGACCGGTTGCTGGGTGGCCATGACCTCGTAGATGGAGGTCTCCACCTCCGCGTACAGCCGGTTGACCTCCTCGTCCTGGGAGATCACGCTCTCCGCCAGGTGCAGGTCGGAGTCGAGCAGCGCAGTGGTCGCCCGCGACATGGCCGACCGGACCAGGCGGGTCATTTCGACCAGTCGGTCGGTGAGGGTATCCAGCTCTTCGTGATAAGCGTCGCGCATGCCGTTACCGTATGCGCGCGACTATGAACGAACCTCGACCGGCAAGTGAACTCTTCTGGAAAGGCCATGGTCATGCCCTATCAGGCAGTCGGGCGCACGGAGATTCCCACCTAGCATCTAAGTCGTGAACGAGTTGCTGGCGAGTTTCGCGGCGATGGGTGGCTTCCTGGTGGGCACCCTCGTCATGATGGCGATCCGGCGGCAGTCGGAGCCGGTGCGGGAACCGGAACCCGTCGACGACAGCCTGGCCCCCGGGGTGGCGTCGGTGCTGGCCGTGCTGCCGTCCTCGGCGGTGGTGCTCGACCGGGAGGACCGCGTGTTGCGGGCCAGCTCGGCCGCGAGGGCGTACGGGCTGGTGCGGGCGGATGCCCTGATGGCGGCGGAGCTGCTCGCGCTGGCGCGCAAGGTGCGGCGGGACGGCGAGATCAGGGAAGGCGAGATCGAGGTGCCGGGCCGCAAGTTCGGCCAGGAGTCCACCACGTTCGCGGTCCGGGTGGCGCCGCTCGGCTCCACCGGCCAGGTGCTGGTGCTCGCCGAGGACCAGACCGAGCGGCTCAGGGTTGAGGCGGTTCGGCGGGATTTCGTGGCCAATGTCAGCCACGAGCTGAAGACGCCCGTCGGCGCGCTCAGCCTGCTGGCCGAGACCATCCAGGACGCGGCCGACGACCCGGAGGCGGTCACCCGGTTCGCGGGTCGCATGCAGCACGAGGCGGCCCGGCTCACCTACCTGGTGCAGGACCTGATCACTTTGTCCAGGATTCAGGGGGCCGAGGCGATTCCGACCCCCGGGCCCGTGCCGGTGGACGAGGCCGTGCACGAGGCCATCGACCGGTGCAACACCAAGGCGGCGTCCAAGGACATCACCCTGGTCGCCGGGGGCACCGAAGGTTTAAACGTCTGGGGCGACGACGAGCTCCTCGTCACCGCGCTGCGTAATCTGATCGACAACGCGGTGGCGTACAGTCCCGAGCACACCAGGGTCGTGGTGAGCGCGCGCCCGGCCGGGGAAGCGGTCGAGGTCAGCGTCAGCGATCAGGGGATCGGCATCCCCGAAGGCGCGCAGGAGCGCATCTTCGAACGATTCTTCCGGGTCGACGCGGCCCGGTCGAGGGCGACGGGCGGCACCGGACTCGGGCTCGCCATCGTCAAACACGTCGCCGTCGCGCATGGCGGCGAGGTCACGGTGTGGAGCAAAGAAGGCTCCGGATCGACCTTCACCCTCCGTCTCCCCGCCTTCGGCGGCGTGGCGGTGGCGGTACCACGCACCACGTCAACCCCGCTGGAGGCGGCCACATGACCCGGGTACTCGTCGTAGAGGACGAGGAGTCGTTCTCCGACGCCCTGTCCTACATGCTTCGCAAGGAAGGCTTCGAGGTTGCCGTCGCGGCCACCGGGCCCGAGGCGCTGGAGACCTTCGACCGTAACGGCGCCGACCTGGTGCTGCTTGATCTGATGTTGCCCGGGCTGCCTGGCACGGAGGTGTGCCGCTCGCTGCGGCAGCGCTCCAAGGTTCCTGTGATCATGCTGACCGCGAAGGACAGTGAGATCGACAAGGTGGTCGGGCTGGAGCTGGGCGCCGACGACTATGTCACCAAGCCGTTCTCGTCGCGGGAGCTGGTGGCCCGGATTCGGGCTGTGCTGCGCCGGCAGGGGGATGTCGAGGAGCTGGAGTCCGCGATACTCGCGGCGGGGCCGGTGCGGATGGACGTGGATCGGCACATCGTCGCGGTGCGCGGGCAGCAGGTTCAGCTGCCGCTCAAGGAGTTCGAGCTGCTGGAGGTACTGCTCCGCAACGCCGGCCGCGTCCTCACCCGAGGCCAGCTGATCGACCGGGTCTGGGGCGCTGACTATGTGGGCGACACGAAAACCCTCGACGTCCACGTCAAGCGCCTCCGGGCCAAGGTCGAATCCGACCCCGCCAACCCGCGCTGCATCCTCACTGTTCGCGGGCTCGGCTACAAGTTCGATCCCGTCGTGGAGGACTGAGCCGGATTCGCGCTCACGACCCCTGTTCCAGCACTTCGGAACAGGGGTCTTCGTGGTCTTTGTCGGTTAACGTGGGATTCCGGGTGATCGGGCAGTGCGCGCCCGGTGAGGTGATTCGCCCTGTTTTCTGCGTTGCCCGGGCAGGGTGGTGCTGGACGACAACCGCCTGCAGGCCAGCACCCACGACGATCCGTCTGCTGATTGCTGGACCCGATGTGTACCCGACGAGGTCCAGGGGTTGAAACTCTAGGATGATCGTTCGCGTTGAGGGACGTCCAGGGCGCGAAAGTCTGCCGGTCAAAGAGGAGCTGGGCCTCCGGCGCTCTTCGCGGCAGCGCCGGATCCCGATGTCGTGTTTTAGTGGCCGGTCGTCGCGGCGGGGGAGGCGGAGGCGACCGGGCTGGGGGCCGGGAGGGCGCCGGGGACCGGGGGCAGCGTCGCGTATTCGCGGCTGCGGGTGATCACGGGGACGTCCATGGTGATGTCGCCCGCGGTCTGGAACTTCAGGGTGAGCCGCAGGGTCTCGCCGCCGCGCAGCGCGTTCTTGAGGCCTTCGACGGCGAGCTGCGGTGTCGGCTGGCCGGTGTTCACCAACGTGTGCGGGGGCACCTGGACGGGCGCGGTGACCTTCACCGAGGTGGCCTGGTCGGGGAGGGGGGTGACGCTGACCAGGCTGTCGGGGGCCGGGTTCTCGTTGGTGAGGACCAGGTAGAGCGGAGCCGCGCCGCCGGAGGGGATCTGGCCGCCGGAGTCGGGGCCGAGGACGAACGCTTGGCTGACCCGCATGCCACGCTCGCCGTACACATTGTCGGTGATGAGGACCTGGGCGTCGGTCGGCGCGTAAGGCTGCGTTGTGTTGGCCTTGTCGCCGGCGCCGCACGCGGCCAGAACAGGGGCGGCGGCGAGGAGCGCGGCAACGGCGATCACCCTGCGGCGGCTGGTGCTGGTCACGGCTCGGGTCTCCTTGTTACGCGGCTAGATAGAGCTGGGGATCACCCTATCGATGGGGGGCACCACTCCCCGCACCGGGCCGGTTTCCCCTGATTCGGCAGGTCATCCGGTATGTCGGAGTTGCTCATTCACAGAGTCGACTGCTTGTCAAGTCCCAAAATGAGGCTTTGACCTGCAGTTATGGTGATTTCACTGTTCCGGGAGGCTGTTGGCGCGTGGTACCCTGGAGTACAGCGGAAGGGGTACTTGTCACATGACTTTCCAGGTCGGCGACACGGTCGTCTACCCCCATCACGGGGCTGCTCGGATCGAAGCCATCACCACTCGGACCATAAAGGGTGAGGAAAAGACCTACCTGGTGCTCAAGGTCGACAAGGGCGACCTTACCGTCCAGGTGCCAGCGGAAAACGCCGAACTTGTCGGTGTGCGCGATGTTGTCGGCCAGGAAGGCCTTGAGCGCGTCTTCGACGTGCTCCGCATGCCGCACACCGAGGAACCAACCAACTGGTCCCGCCGCTACAAGGCCAACCTTGAGAAACTGGCGTCCGGTGACGTCAACAAGGTGGCCGAGGTCGTTCGTGACCTCTGGCGTCGTGACCGGGAGCGCGGTCTCTCGGCGGGTGAGAAGCGGATGCTCGCCAAGGCTCGGCAGATTCTGGTCAGTGAGCTCGCTCTGGCGGAGAAGACCAACGAGGACAAGGCAGAAGCACTGCTCGACGAGGTGCTGAACTCCTGAACACGTTTTTTCCAAGGGTGGGCGTCGGAGTCGACGTCCACCCTTTCGCTTCCGGCCGGGAGCTTCACCTGGCGGGCCTGCACTGGCCAGACCAAACGGGTCTGGCCGGGCACTCCGACGGTGACGCCGCCGCGCACGCCTGCTGCGACGCGTTACTTTCGGCCGCCGGTCTGGGCGACCTCGGCGGCCTGTTCGGCACCGCCGACCCACGCTGGGCGGGCGCGTCCGGCACGACCCTGCTCACGGAAACCGCCAGACGGGTACGCGAGGCGGGCTTCGATATCGGCAACGTGGCTGTTCAGATCATTGGAAACCGGCCAAAGGTGGCGCCACGCCGTACCGAGGCGGAGAAGGTGCTGAGCGCGGCGATCGACGCGCCGGTGAGCGTGAGCGCGACCACCACCGACGGTCTGGGTCTCACCGGGCGCGGCGAAGGTGTCGCGGCGATGGCCACCGCGCTGGTCGTTGGCCCGTTCCAACGGGGTTCGAACACCTCGCCAACCTGAGCGGCCGGCCGCGCGTCTCACATACATGCGGCGGCAATCTGTGACCAGGCGCGGTAACAGATTGCCGCTGTGCTTATTTCTGCGACCTGCGCTCCTCAGTCCAGGCGGTGAAGACTGTCTTGGAGCAGGGAGTCAGGCGGACTTGGCGGTCAGCAGGAATACGCTCGGGAAGCCGCGCTTCGGATCATGATGCCCGGGGAAGACCAGCCGGGCAGTCTCGACGATGTTCCGTTCACGGAGCATGCCGGAGATCATGTCGGTGGACCATCGGTAGGCCAGCGAGACGGCATGGTCGTACGGCTCGGCCAGCTGCGACGGCTCTTCAGTCGCGGCGAAGGCAAGCAGGACATGCCCGCCGGGTGCGAGCACGCGGGTGAACTCGTCGAACAACTCGTGCACCCGCTCGGGCGGGGTGTGAATGATCGAGTAGTGGCTGAAGACGCCACCGACACTGCCGTCCGCCAGCTCCAGGGCGAACATCGAGCCGATCTCGAACCGGAGGTCTGGATGCTCCTGGCGGGCCTGTTCGATCATCCCCGGCGACAGGTCGATCCCGAACACGGGGAGCCCCCGCGCGTGGAGGTAAGCCGTGAAGTGTCCTGGCCCGCAGCCGAGATCGGCGATCGGCCCGCCGCCCGCCGCCTTCACCAGGTCGGCGAAGGTGTCGATGAGGGCCCGGTCCAGCGGCCTGTCCGCCAGAGGATCGCGGAATAACTCGTTGTACTCGGCTGCCCTCGCGTTGTAGGCGCTGCGGGTCGCTTCGAGAAAACCGGCTTCGGTCATAGTCGATCAAAGTAGCCGAACCGATCTCGCCTCATCCACAGGGGAAACTGTCGGCCATCGCGATTGGCGTGGGGAAGGGGAAGGGCGAGGGACCCGGGGAAAGCCGAGGAAGGCGAGCAACCCGGGGCGAGCCCCTACGTGGCCCGACCAGCCGGGGAGGAGCGCACGCTACGGACCGGACCTGTCCGCTACGGCCTCCGGCCTTCGCAAGGCCAAACCAGCCCGGACCTCGCAGTGCACGCCACCATGATGACGCCGCTGTTGCTGGCCACCCGCTGAACGGTGACCGGCGTGGTGGACGGGCGCGGGGGCCGCTCGTCCTCCGCGGGCGGCCAGGTCGGCTTGGGACAGATGCGAACGGAAGCGCACTCCGGCGACCAGCAGGTGAATGACGTCAAGGTCGGCCCAGAAGGTGACGGTGACCCCGGCCCGGGCCGGGCCAGAACTGACGGCCTGCCCGCTTCCGAGGGTGATATAAGTCCTTTTGTGGTGACAACTATCCGTATGTTCCGATTACGGGTTGCGACGACGCTTGTGGGGTATTTCTTCCCTCAAGGGGGGAATATCATGATCGGATCCATCATCAGCGCCGTGATTATCGGGGCGATTATCGGAGGGCTGGCGCGGTTGATTCTGCCGGGGCGGCAGAACATCAGCTGGTCTCTCACGGTCATCGTTGGTATCGTCGCCGCCCTGATCGGGACGCTGATCGCGTACTGGCTGGGCTTCGCCAACACGCGCGGCATCGACTGGTGGGAGCACATCCTCCAGTTGGTCCTCGCCATCATCGGCGTGGGGGCCGTCGCGTCCAGGCGGCCGAGCAGCCAATGACACGAAATTTCGGGCGCTGAGGACTAATTTTCCAGCACGGGGTATTTGCCGTCCCTTGAGGGTGCAAGTGACACCCTCAAGCGGAGGTCGATATGTCCATCGAGACCATTCTCGGCGCCATCGTCATCGGTGCGGTCGTCGGCGTGCTCGGACGGCTGCTCCTGCCCGGTCGCCAGCCAATCGGCTGGATCCTAACCGTCGTCGTCGGCATCATCGCGGCCCTCATCGGTACGGCGATCGCCCAGGCCCTCGGCGTCGCCACCACCCCCGGCATCGACTGGATCGAAATCGTCATGCAGGTCGTGCTGGCGGTGGTTGGTGTGGGTGCCGTCGCCGCGCTGCGCGGCCGAACGCGCGTATAGCAGGATTCAGGGCGAGCGCACCGTTCCCGTGACCTCGCCAAGCCCGACTCCGAGGGCGGACTTCGCGGTGATCGTCACCGTGTCACCGTCCTCAAGGAAGACCCGCTCGGCATCCTTGGGAAGCCGCAGCGGGTTCTTCCCGTTCCAGGTCATCTCCAGGAGCGTGCCCGGGTCTTCTGGGCCGGAAATCGGGCCTGATGTCAGCAGATCTCCCGTCCGTAGCTGGGCGCCGCTCACCGTCGTGTGGGTGAGCAACTGCGGGCCCGTCCAGTAATGCAGGCCGTACGGCGGGCGAGAGATCACCTCGTCGTTCAGGCTCACTTCGAGCGCCAGATCCAGCCCCCAGGGTTCAGTCACCGTGAGGTAGCCCGGCGGCGAGGGCTGTTGCGGCGGCTGGGTCGTCCTGGCGTGCTCCAGGGCGTCCAGCGGCACCACCCAGGGCGAGATCGTGGTCGCGAACGCGCGCCCGGTGAACGGTCCCAAGTCCTGATATTCCCAGGCCAGCAGGTCCTGCGCCCGCCAGGTGTTCACCAGCACCACGCCGAACACATGATCGCGGAAGGCCTTGGTCCCGACCGGATGGTTGGCCGGCACCCCGACCACATATCCGATCTCGGGGCCGATATCCAACTTCATCGACGGCCCCACATCCGCCTCACCGCGCTGGCCGCTGGGCCGCATGATCGGCGTCCCGGACACCACGACACTCCCCGCTCGGCCATGGTGCGCCACCGGCATCTGCCGCCAGTTCCGCCGGACGGGATCCATCGTGGGCGGGCGGAACATGCGTCCCATATTCGTGGTGTGGTCCAGGGATCCCTGGAAACACGCCAGGTCGGCCACCGCGAACGGCAGATGGAGCAATACCTCGCTCATCGGTACGAGCGCGGGCATCACCGCCGGTCGATGTTGCTCATCACTCAGCAACTCGATCAGCCGTTCCCGAGTGGAACGCCACGCCTCCGGCCCCGCCGCCAGAAACCAGTTCAACGTCCCCGCCGCGAACCAAGCCGAATTGGGCAGTACGCCCGTCGCGCGCAGAAGATCCAGATCTACTACGTGATCGCCAATAGCGACCCCCACCCGAGGCAACTCCCCGCGCCTCGAAAACACCCCAAAGGGCAAGTTCCACCCAGGAAACCCGCTCCCACCAGGAACCCAAACCCAGGACGTGATCGCCATGCCTCCCCCCTTCCCTTGTTCGAGTCAGGAGGCGGCACGTCCATGGTCATTTTTCTCAAGGGTGCAGGTCAGCGAAGGGTTTAGGGGGGTGAGATGGGTCGCCCGAGGCGGTGGGTTGTCGGCGGGCTGGGTGGAGAGCCACGGCAATATCACCGTCGTTCCTTTGGGCAGCCACGGTGACTGTCCTTTGGGCAGCCACGGTGGCGGTGGGGTCGGGCGGAGCTCGAGGGGATCAAACGGGTTGGGTGGGTGGGAGAGCCACGGCAATGTGACCGTCGTTTCCTTCGGGCAGCCGCGGTGATGGCGGGGTCGGGCGGAGCTCGAGGGGATCAAACGGGTTGGGTGGGTGGGAGACCCACGGCAATGCGACTTCAGGTGGGTGGGAGGGGTGTGCTTCGCATTCTTCCCGAAGGAGGGGCTGGGGGTTCTTCGCCGTGATGGAGGCGGCGGGCGGTGGTGTTCAGTTCTTCGGGGTCGGCGGCGTCGATGCCGTGCTCGGGGTCGGGGGAGTCGTGGAACTTGCGCATCGGCTGGGTGTCGATGCCTGATTCCTCGTTCTCGTCGAGTTCGCTCTGTGCCTGGCCGGAGTATCGTTCGGCGATCTGGGCGGCGGCCTCGTCGTAGCGGCGGGAGAGGGCTTCGGATGCCGCGTCATCCGAGGCGACCAAGGGGACGATTGGCGGGATCGTCTGGGCGGAATTGTCGCCTTCGGAGGCTTCTCGGGCCTCAGGCGTGCCGATCTCGTCTGATGTAGCCGCGCTCGGGGAGATCTCGTCCGCGGTTCCCGCCCAATAGGAAACGTCCGGATCGTCCTGAGCCTGGCTTGGCGCTTCGGCGTTGTCAGTCCGGCTCGATGTCTCGATGGTCTGGGCTTGGTCGGACGCATCCTCGGCCTGGTCTGACGTCCCGACGGTCTGTCCCGGCGTTTCCGAGTCATCGTCTGTGGACGGTTTGCTGGGTTGGGTGTCGCTCTGGCCGGAGTAGTCGGCGAAGGCCGGGTCGTCCGGAGTCGCCTCAGGGTCGTCGTCGAGTTCGGGGGCCGTACGCGAGCCTGGGCGTGGATGGACCAGGACGTCACCGACGTTCGGGCGGATCAGGTCGCCCCAGCGGGTCGGGCGCTTCGGTCGTTCCGCTGCGGGGGCCGGTTCCCCGTCGTGGGGGAGTGGGGGCGCGAGTTCGGGTGGGGCGACGGTCTCGGTCACCGTGCTGACCGGGACCGGAGGCGTGTAGTCGGGTGGGGCCGCTGATTCGGCGGATTTATGGGGTTCCGGAAGCGCATGCCGTACCGACGGGAGAATGACCGGGTAGGGGTCGGTGGACACACCGACCGGGTCGATGGTTCTGGGCGCGGCCGAAACAGGACGGGAATGTTCCTCGTCGAAGGGAACGAGTTCTTCCACGTCATTGTCGCCGTTCAGGTCGGCGCGCTTGCTCTGCGTGTGTTTGACCAGGACCAACAGGAGCCACAGACCGATCACCAGCATGACCCACGGCACCAGCGCGACCGTGATCGCGGCCTGCCGTGGCTCGAAGGTGGCGCCGGTGGCGGTGGCCACAGCGGCGGCGGCCGCGGTGGCCAGGAGCAGCGCGAGGATGAGGCCCACCTGCAGGCGCACCAATAATCGCCCCGACCGCAACAGCGGCACGCCGATCAGCGCGACGATCAGAAGCGCGTCGAACCCGGCCGGGTAGAGATACGCCAGACGCGGCTCGACCTGGCCTTGAACGGCGAGTCCACGCAGGTCGTCGAAGGATAGTACGCAGGCGGCACCCGCGAGGATGGCAAGCGCGAGCCCGGCCAGGCCAATGGCCAGCCGGCGCAGCACCAGCGGAATTCCGGCCGGGCGGGAAGCCGGGGCGGTACGGATGGCTGACGGGCGGGAGGTCGGACCTGCCGCCGCGGGGGGAGTCGCGTCCATGGCATTTCGAGCCTACCGACTCACCCGCCGCACATTGATTTATGACACGGGCGAAATGGCATGATCGACACATGGGGAATACATCATTGCCGGAACGGGTCCGCGACCTGTTCGACGGAGTCAACTTCGCCACCGTGTCCAGCGTGAACCAGGACGGTAGCCCGCAGACGTCGGTCGTGTGGGTGCGCACCGACGGCGACGACATCCTGTTCTCAACGGTCAAAGGCCGCCGCAAGCACCGCAACCTGGAGCGCGACCCCCGCACCTCCATCTTGATCGTCGACCCGTCCGACCCCTACGTGTACGCCGAGATCCGTGGCCGGGTGACCCTCATCGACGACCCCACCGGCGCCCTGATCCAGGAACTTTCCCAGAAGTACTACAAAAGGCCCTTTGTCGAGTCAAACCCGGACAATGAACGAGTGATTGCCCGCATCACTCCGGAGAAGGTGTATCTCCGGGGTTAGTGTGGCGTGCACCACGGTCGAAATGGCGGGGTTCACGCCCCGCCAAGTCGGCCTGTGCTGGCGCGGAAGGCGTTAGCCTTGCATTCGTGAGCCTGAACCTCTATGACACCAGCACGCGTACGGTCCGTGAATTCGTGCCGATCGAGCCCGGCCGGGTCTCGATCTACCTGTGTGGTGCGACCGTTCAAGCTCCGCCCCATATCGGGCATATCCGCTCAGGCGTGAACTTCGACGTGCTCCGCCGCTGGCTGACCCGCCAGGGCTACGACGTCACGTTCTGCCGCAACGTCACCGACCTGGACGACAAGATCATCCGAGTCGCCGCCGACGAGGGCGTGCCCTGGTTCGTCGTCGCCGAGCGTAACCAGCGCGCCTTCACCTGGGCCTACGACCAGCTCGGCTGCCTCCCGCCCACGGTCGAACCGCGCGCGATGGGCCACGTGCCCGAGATGACCGAACTGATGCGCCGCCTGATCGACAAGGGCCACGCCTACGCCTCGGGCGGCGACGTCTACTTTGACGTCCGCTCCTACGCCGACCATTACGGCAAGCTCTCCAACCAGAAACTGGAGAACATGCTCGCCGCGGGCGACACCGACATCGACTCCGCCAAACGCGACCCCCGCGACTTCGCCCTCTGGAAGGGCGAGAAGCCCGGCGAGCCCACCTGGCCGACCCCATGGGGCCGCGGTCGCCCCGGCTGGCACCTGGAATGCTCCGCGATGGCCACCAAATACCTCGGCGGCACCTTCGACATCCACGGCGGCGGCGTCGACCTGATCTTCCCGCACCACGAGAACGAGATCGCCCAATCCCAGGCGGCCGGCGACGGCTTCGCCCGCTACTGGATGCACAACGGCATGCTCCAGCTCGGCGGCACCAAGATGAGCAAGTCCCTCGGCAACTCGCTCCTCATCCCCGAAATGGTGCGCAAAGTCCGCCCCGTCGAGCTGCGCTACTACCTGATCGCCGCCCACTACCGCTCCTCGATCGACTACTCCGACGAATCCCTGCAGGAATCGGCCGCCGGCTACCGCCGCCTCGAAGGCTTCGTCTCCCGCGCCGCCGAGGTCATTCACGACGTCGACGCCACCGCCCCCCTGCCCCAGGCCTTCGTCGACGCCCTCAACGACGACCTCAACGTCTCCCAGGCCCTCGCGGTCATCCACGAGGTCGTCCGCGAAGGCAATGTCGCCCTCGCCCAGGGCAACAAGGAGCAGGTCGCCCGCCACCTCGCCGAAACCCAGACCATGCTCGGCGTGCTCGGCCTCGACCCCCGCTCCGAGCAGTGGCGCAACACCGGCGACTCCGGCCTCCGCGAGGTCGTCGACGCCCTCATCGCCGTCGCCCTCGAACAACGCCAGGCCGCCCGCGCCCGCAAGGACTACGCCGCCGCCGACTCCATCCGCGACCAGCTCGCCGCGGCAGGCGTCGTCGTGGAAGACACCCCGACGGGGCCTCGCTGGGAGCTCGCTCGCTGACGGTTTTGTATACGGGATTCGAGCTGGTCAAGCGGTTGCGCCTTCTTTTGCTGGGGAGAGCGTCTCGTACATACGGATAGGCTTGTCGTCATGGGTGCTGGGGGACGGGCTTCGGGAAAGCCCGCAAAGAAGCAAGGCGCGACCAGAGGCACCGGCGGCAAGGTCCGGCGATCCCTTGAAGGCAGGGGCGCGACCCCACCCGCCGAGATGCGTCACTGGTACAAGGACAAGGCACGCGCCGAACGAGTCGCCCGCGAGGAGCGCGGCGGCACTTCCGGCCGCCGCCCCGCGCCCCGCCCCCGCAAGAGCGAGGACGCCCCCGAATACATCGGCGGCCGCAACCCCGTCGTCGAGGCCCTCCGCGCCGGCGTCCCCGCCTCCGCTCTGTACGTCGGCCAGCGCCTCGACAACGACGACCGCGTCAAAGAGGCCATCAAAATCGCCGCGGACAAGGGCATCGCCCTCCTCGAAGTCTCCCGCGAGAAACTGGACCGCCTCACCGACGGCGCCATCCACCAGGGCCTGGCCCTCCAGGTCCCGGCGTACGACTACCGTCACCCCGACGACCTGATCGGCTACGCCCAGGAAGCCGCCGAAGCCCCCCTCATCGTCGCCCTGGACAGCGTCACCGACCCCCGCAACCTCGGCGCCATCGCCCGCTCCGCCACCGCCTTCGGCGCCCACGGCCTCCTCATCCCCTCCCGCCGCTCCGCAGGCGTCACCGCAGGCGCCTGGAAGACCTCCGCGGGCACGCTGGCCACCATCCCGGTCGCCCGCGCCAGCAACCTCACCCAAACCCTCCAGGCGTACCGGGAATCCGGCCTGTTCATCATCGGCCTGGACGGCGACTCCCGCCAGGACATCGCCACCACCACCCTCGCCGCCGACCCCCTGGTCATCGTGGTCGGCTCCGAAGGCAAAGGCCTCTCCCGCCTGGTCCGCGAATCCTGCGACGAAACCGTTTGCATCCCGATGACCACCGCCACCGAATCCCTCAACGCCGGCGTAGCCGCAGGCATCGCCCTTTACGAAATCTCCCGCCTCCGCCGTCAGTGACGCCCCATCGCCAGGCCCGCTAGACTTGTCAGGCTTGACAAGCCGCCTTAGCTCAATCGGCAGAGCATCTGTCTTGTAAACAGAAGGTCTGGGGTTCGATTCCCCAAGGCGGCTCCCAGTTCAGAGCCCCTTCCCATGATCGCGAAGGGGCCTTTCGGCGTTCGTACAGCAGCTAAGTACAGCAACGCCCTCAGTCACCACCGTCGAGGCTCTGACTCAGCCGGTCGAGGGCCTCGGCTCGAAGGCAGGCCGCCGGGCGTCCATGCCCGCCCGATAGGTGTGCGATCCGATGCCTACGCTTCACCTGCTGCCCGCCTCTACGGAATTTCTATCGCTGCTCTAAGAATCGAAGGTGATCTCCACGCTTTCGATCTTGATGAACCGTCCGCCCTTCCCGCGTGGAGGTGCCTCCGAGAGCTCCCCCTGAGGCCAGCCGTCAGGGGGCATCACGAGGACCTGCCGCGACTCCGCCCACCAGCGCTTGACCGTGGAGAGCTTCCAATAGTTGCGCGTCCGCCACTTGAGGTCTGCCCTCGGGAACATGTTGCGGGAGACCATCCCACTCACACTGTTCGGCTTGATGAGAAGATCGTCCGCGACCTGTTCAGTCGTAAGCCACCTATCCCCTTCGGGTAACGCGGGGAGATCGACAAGCGCGCTCGGATCGACGGAACGTAGGCGGCGTAGAGGGGGTCGTCCACAATCCGGAGGTGCTCCAGGAAGCGCCGCGCCTCGTCGACAGACCAGGTGGTGTGTTGCCGCTTCTTCTTGGTCTTGCTCCGAATGGTCCCGACCGGCCACGATGTTCTTCACATGTACGCTCCTTGCAGTGAAGAGACCAGTCCCGCTACCGGAAGATTCGGTCGCTGGGAGTCGCCATACGGTGGGTGGAGCTGTGCTGGCTCACCCAGGTACGGATGGCGGCGATGGATTGGGCGCACTCCCAACCGTCGTTGTATTCCGTCACCTGGTTCTTGGCCCAGCCTGCGATGATGCCGTCAACCCGGGCCTCACCGAGGAGCTTGCCGACGTACCAGGTGTCGTTGTAATCGATCGTCCATGAGAAGGTCGCGGCAAACGCGCCCGCGTCGCGAGCTTGGGCGGCCTTCTTCAGTTCGGCACAGGTGTACCAGCTGGCCTCGGTGCAGTTGCCGAACCCGCTGCGGATGTCGGAGTCGCCGTAGTCCATCAACCGGTGGCCGTTCGGCAGCCCCGACCCGTGCGTGGCGTAGGTGTTCTGTACCGACGACAGTGAGCCGGTCGTGGTGATTCCCTCCAGCGGGCCGAGTCGACCCTGGAGACTCCTCCAGCCTCGCCCGCCGACATCGGGGTCGCTGCCAGCGTGGTATTCGTAAAATCCGTAGAGGACCTGAATGCCGGCGGAGACAAGTCTCTGTGCCTTGTCGCGTAGGCCGGCCACGCTGCAGGTACGGTTCTGCTGCTCGCCGCAGTAGTTGGGGTCCTTGATGTCGAGCCAGATCAGTGACAGTCGCCGACCGGCCCAAGCCTCGGAAACGATCTTATCGAAGATGCTGTCGATGCTAGGGCCGAGGCGGTTGTTCCCGGCGGTGGAGCAGTCGTGCCAGGCCCGCCACTCGTTCGGGTTCCACCAGGCGCACACATCGATCTCGATGGCGTTGGCGCCGTGCTTGATGGCAGCACTCACACCGTCGAGGGTGTTAACGCGGTGGGCGATGGCGTAGATCGGCCGCTGCCCGGCGGCCGACGCCGTCGGGACGCCGACGAAGCACGCTGCGGCGAATGCACACAGCGCGACGACAAACCCTGCCGCTCGGCGTGACGGACGGGACCGGAGTCGCCCATTCGACGGTGGCGAAGCGCCCTCCGTTTCTGAATGCGGTAACTGTTCATTCCTGAAGGAGCGGGGCCGGTCAAGTCTCCGGGCTGGGGAGTTGTGGCCGTTCTTCCCGGGCAGATGCGAGCGGGCGCCATCGAGGGGTCAGGGTCAAGGCTCGACCGCAGGCCGACCCGTCAGGGCTTGGTCTTGACGCCGACTTCGGGTGGCGCAGACTTGTGTGCCGGGACGCTTAGGTGCCAGCGCAGCAGGTCGTGGGGCAGTTGACATCGGCGACGCTGAAAAGATTCGTCTCATTGAGACCGCACTGACGATCAGCCCGCATCTGCCGATCGACATCATCCCACTGGCTGATGCGCCCGGATCGCTGCGCGGCGTCTTCATGATCATGGTTGGCCGAAGCATCGCGTCCCCAGATGCCGTTCGGTTCGTCGGGAAGGGTCGACTGGACAGTGGCGCCCAACCGCCTGGTGGCCGCGGTTCGATTCCCCGAGGCGGCTCCGCCTGCCAGCCCCGGGTCATGTCGGTTGACCTGGGGGATCTGCACTCGGTACGCCAGGTTCACGACGCGGTGCTCGCTGCGGCGATTGAGTGCTACGGCTGAACGCGGGCGGCCCAGCGCTAGCGCGCCGCGCCGCCTTCCGCCGCACCGCCAGGATCGCGGAAGATCAGGCCGATGAGTTCGCGCAGGTCACCGACGATCGCGGTCGCGCCAGCCGCCACCAGCCGCGAGACGCCGGTGTATCCGTCGGCCACGCCGATCGGGACGTAGCCGGTGACGAGCGCGCTATGAATGTCGTGAACGGTGTCGCCCACGTAGTACGCCCGCTGGGCCGTCCCCCGCCGTGCGCGCAGCGCGCGGGCCTTGTCCGGCACCGCGGTGTCGATCGTGGCGAACGGCGTGGGCACGCCGATCCGCAGCAGATCCGTCTCGATCACCTGGGCGGCGGCCGCGGACACGATCCCCAGGGTGGCGCCCCGGGAGGCCAACTGCCCGAGCCCTTCCACGAGGCCATCGCGCGGCCGCGCCACCCGCCGGGCGACCGCGGCGTTCCACTCCGACTCCGCGTCGGCCGCCTCCGACCGCCGGACCCCGAGCGCGGCGAACATTTCGGCCATCGGTAGCCGGAATCGTATGGCGAAGTCGCCCGGACTCAGGGCCGCCAGCCCTCGCGCGCGCAGCACGTCGTTGAGCGCGTCGCGGGCTCGCGCGGTGTCGAGCACCAGCGTCCCGTTCCAGTCGAACAGCACCAGTAGCCCAGCCGCGGGTACAGGCGTAGGGACGGGCGCGGGCGGCTCGGTCATCGGCGGCACACCGCGACCCCCGCGTCGTCCAGTCCCCCCAGGTGTCGGCCGGTCCGCTGGGAGAACACGCGCACGGCCCCCGGCGGCGCCGATGCGGTGATCCGCGTCCCCGGCGCCGGGGTGGCGGTGCCGGCGGGGCAGCGGATCGCGATCGCCTCGCCCCGATCGGTCCTCATCCGTACGACCCGGTCGACCCCAGTGGGCTCGACGAGCACGACGAGCCCGCTCACCGGCCACGCGTCGGCGGCCGGCTCGGCGAGGGTCAGGTGCTCGGCGCGTACCCCCAGGGTGACACTCTCGCTCGCCTTGACTTGGACCGCGTCGAACGAGGACTCGCCCTCGGACTCGACGGGCAGCAGGTTCATCGGCGGGCTGCCGACGAACCCGGCGACGAACAGCGAGTCCGGGTGGTCGTAGAGATCGTCCGGTGTGCCGACCTGCTCGATCTTCCCCTCGTTGATCACAGCGATCCGGTCGGCCATCGCCATCGCGTCGAGCTGGTCGTGGGTCACGTTGAGGGCCGTGGCGCCCACCTGCCGCAGCATGGCCGCGATCTCCACCCGAAGCGCGGCATGCAGTTGCGCGTCCAGGCCGGACAGCGGCTCGTCGAGCAGGACGACGCCGCTGCGCCGAGCCAGGGCACGGGCCAGGGCGATGCGCTGCCGCTGGCCGCCGGACATCTGGCGCGGCTTGCGGGCGAGCAGGTGCTCCACTCGCATCACGGTGGCGACCTCGCGGGCCCGCGCCTCGGCGGCGCTCTTGGACAGGCCGAGCCCGTACCGGAGGCCGGTGGTGATGTTGCCCATCGCCGTCATGTGCGGGTACAGCGCGAACTGCTGGAAGACGATCGCGCAGTCCCGCCGGTGCGCCGGGATCCCGCGCTGGGAGACGCCGCCGAACGCCACGTCGCCGGCGTCCGGCGTCTCCAGGCCGGCGATGATCCGCAGCAGCGTGGACTTCCCCGAGCCCGACGGGCCCAGGACGGCGACGTTCTCGCCGTCCTGGACGGTGAGGCCGATGCCGTCGAGGGCCAGGACCTCGCCGAAGGTTTTGCGGATCGCGGTGATCTCGACCGTGGGCATGGCTACCCCGAGACCAGGCTGTCGATGGCTCGTACCGCGGTCTGGATCGTCGGCCCCGCGTCGGCCCCGGACTGCAGCCGCTGCGCCATCGTGCGGAAGGCGTCCACGATCTGGCCGGTCACCTCGCCGCGCCGCCATCCGCCCCAGGGCGTCAGCTCGCGGTCGTAGCCCCAGGCGTACTTGGTCTGAGGGGTCGCCGCGTCGCTGGCGAGCAGCCGTTCGGCGGCGGCCGAGTCGACCGGGATGTAGCTGTAGGACGTGCCGCTCGCCGCCATCACCCCGTCGGTGGACAGCAGGTCTCCGATCATGGTGTTGGCGAACGCGGCCCGGCACGGGTCGTCGCTGAGCACGAGCCACCCGTTGCCCCCGGCGGGCATGGGACCACGCTGCCCGTTGACGGTGGGCAGGTCCACCGGCATCCACTCGAACGAGTCGCCGATGCTCTTCTGCAGCCCCGCGATGCTGGCGCTCGACGTCATCAGGAACGCCGCGGTCCCGCCCGCGAACGCCGCCTGGCTGTCGGCGTCCATGACGATCCCCAGTTCGAGGTCCTCTCGCTTGAGCCGGCTCCACAGGGAGATCGCGTCACCGCCGAGTTTGTCCCCGAACGCGGGGCGGCCGTCGCCGGTGACGAACGTTCCGCCCGCACCCTGTACGAACCCCTGGCTCAGCCAGTCCGGGATGTTGTACGTCGCCACGGTCACCGACGGACGGCGGGTCATGGCGGTCACCTTGCGGGCGGCCGCGATCAGGTCGTCGTAGGTGCGGATGCCGGCGGCGTCGCCCGCGCCCGCCTTGCGGAGCAGTGTCTGGTTGACGGCCATCATCGGCACCGAGACCTGGGCCGGAGCCACGTACACCTTGCCGTCGAGGGTGCCCGCGCTCAGGAACTGCTTGCGATATGTGGCCGGAAGCGCGGCGGCGTCGATCGGCGCGGGCTTGTACTGCTCCATCCAGAACCGGATCTGGCCGAGCCCCGAGATGATCAGGTCGGGACGCTTGCCCACCGCGATGTCGGCCACCACAGCCCGGGTGAACTCGTCGTACGTCTTGGTCTGAAGCGCATTGACATTGATTTTGAGGTTCGGGTACCGCGCCGCCATGCGCTGCTTGGCGACGGCGACCGCCTCGGCGGCGGGCGGCTGGTGGCTGATCGTGAGGGTGGACTTCGCCGGGTCGCACTTGGCGACGTCCGTCGGGGCCGTCACCTGCGTCGCAGCCGGTCCGGACCCCGGACCGCAGCCGGCGAGCAGCAGCGATCCGGCGGTGAGCGCCGACAGGGCGGGTAAGAGGCGTCTGCGCATGGCGAGTTCTTCCTTGTCTGAACGGTCTGAACGATCGCGGGGCGGTGGGGTGGAGGAGTGGCCGGTCATTCGGTGATCTCGGTACCGCTCATCCCATGGACGAACTGCCGCTGGGCGAGCAGGAACAGCACGACGATGGGCGCGGTGACGATCACCGCGCCGGCGGTCAGGGCGGGGTAGTCGTAGCCAACGTCGGCCTGCTGGAAGGCGGCCAGCGCCAGCGGCGGGGTACGCAGCTCCGCGCTGCGCACCGCGAGCAGCGGCCACAGGTACTCGTTCCAGTGCGCGAACACCGAGAACACGCTGAACGCCGCGATCCCCGGGGCCGCGATCGGGATCACGACGCTGGTCAGCCTGCGTACGTGGCCGAGCCCGTCGGCGCGGGCGGCGTCGAGCAGAGCGTCGGGAATCGACATGATCTGCTGCCTGATCAGGTAGATCCCGAAGGTGCTGGTGCAGAACGGGAGGATCAGGCCCGAGATCGAGTCGGCGATCCCCAGCACGTTCACGCCGACGAACAGCGGGATCAGCGTCACCTGGCTCGGCACCAGCAGCCCGACCAGCACCATGGTCAGCGCGACGCCGGTCGCGCGGTTACGCACCTTGGCCAGCACGTACGCGGCGGGCACGCAGGTCACCAGTTGCAGCGCGAGGATGCCGAGCGTCTGGACCAGGCCGACGACCATGGCCCGCCCCAGCTCGCCGGACGTCCAGGCCCGCCCGTACCCCGACAGATCGATGCGCGTCGGCACCCACGAGATCCCCTGCGAGAAGGTCTCGTCGGCCGGCGCGACCGAGGTGCGCACCATCCAGTAGAACGGAAACAGCGACACGGCGACGGCCCCGCAGATGGCCACGATCACGGCCGCGCGCGACAGAATCCTCATCGCCCCCACCCCGACAGGGTCCGGCGCTGCAGCACACCGACCGCGATCAGCACGACGAGCAGCAGGAACGCCAGCGCGGAGGCCGTGCCGAGGTCGAAGTACCCGAAGCCGATCCGCCAGGTCATGGTCAGGACGGTCTCTGTGGACCCGAGCGGCCCGCCCCCGGTCATGACGCTGACGGTGTCGAAGACCTGTACGGAGTTGAGGATCGCCAGCACCGCCGCGAACACGGCCGTCGGCCGGATCATCGGCAAGGTGATCAGCACGAGCTTGCGCAGCCCCCGGATCCCCTCGGCCCGCGCCGCCTCGTCGATGGTGGCGGGCAGGGTGGCCAGCCCGGCGACGAAGACCAGCATGGTCAGCGACGCGGTACGCCACACCCCGACCAGCGCGACGACGTATAGGGCGGTCCCCGGCTCCCCGAGCCAGTTCACCGGTGCCACCCCCACGACGGCGAGCACCTGGTTGACGAACCCTCCGGGATGGCTGAACATCCAGGCGTACACCACCGAGATCGCGACCAGGTTGGCCGTCATGGGCAGCAGCAGCGCGGTCCGGACCAGCGGCCTCCCCCGCCCGGCGGCGTTGGTGAGCAGCGCCAGCCCGAGCCCGAGTACCAGGCTTGGCACGATGGTGATCGCGCTGTAGACGATGGTGTTCCCGATGGCCTGTCGCACGGCCGGGTCGTCGAGTACGCGGCCGAAGTTGTCCAGGCCGACGAAGGTCCACGCCCCGCCGGTGAGCGGCACCCGGAACAGGCTCGCGACCAGCGACAGCACCGCGGGGATCAGGACGAACAGCGTGACGCCCGCGGCGGCCGGGGCCATCAGCAGCATCGGGACGAGCCCCTCGCGCCGCATCGAGCGCCGGGTGCCGTCGCCGGGGCTCCGTTTCACGTTCACCCTCATCGCTAGATCCGATGCTCGATGAGGACGTCCTCGGTCATGGCCAGCCCCGCCGCGCTGCGCGGATGCTGCAGCGCGATCGCCACGTAGAGCGCGTCGAGCACGGCCAGGTGCACGATCCTGCTGGCCATGGCCTCCACCCGGTACGACGTCTCGGCGCTGCCGGCGACCAGGCTGAGATCGACGAGTTCGGTCAGCGGCGAGGACGCGAAGCTGGTGAGCGCCACGGTCGCGGCGCCGGAGTCCTTGGCGGCGCGCGCCACGGCAAGCGTCTCGAAGGTCGAGCCGGTGTGGCTGATCGCGAACAGCAGGTCCCGCGGCCCGAGCATACGCGCGGTCACGTGCTGGATGTGCACGTCGGCCACGTACGTGGCCGGGATGCCGAGCGTGGTCAGCCGGTAGGCGATGTCCTGCGCGAGGGGCGCCGACGTGCCGACCGCCCCCAGCAGCACCCGGTCGGCGTCCATGACGCGGCGGGCGATCGCGGCGAGCACGTCCGAGTCGAGGGCCTCCGCGGTACGCAGCAGCGCGGTGGACGTGCCGCCAAGGATCTTCCGGACGATCGCGTGCGCGTCGTCGTCCTTGGCGATGTCGCTGTGCATCCGCGCGGGCGCCGGGATGGACTGACTGGCGAGCGTGATCTTCAGCTCCTGGTAGCCGCGCAGCCCGAGGCCCGTGCAGAGCCGTACGACGGTGGCCGCGGAGGCGTCCGCGCTCTGGGCCAGTTGGGAGACCGATTGGTGGATGACGCCGAGCGGGTCGCGCAGGATCGCGTCCGCAACGCGCCGCTCGGCAGGGCTCAGCCTGCCGAGCGCCGCGCGCAGCCGTTCCAGGATCGGCGCGGTACGCCCGGCGGTCGGGGAAGCCGCCTCCAGCGGCATGCCAGTCACGGGACCGACGCTAAGGACCGGTTATGAACCCGGGGGAACCGGAAACCGAACGGTGAACGAAATTTCCGTCCGACACGTCGTAATGAAATTTCATACCGCCTAGATTGTGTGGCGCACCCACTCAGGAAGGCGGCTGCGATGACCTCCCCCGAACCCCCCGAGCGCTGGTACCGCGGCAACACCCACACGCACACCAGCGCCCCGCCCGCGTCGGACGCCAACGGAAGCCCGCGGTTCGCGGCCGACTGGTACCGCCGGCGCGGGTACGACTTCCTGTTCATCACGGATCACGAGCACCTCACCGACGTCTCCGCGCTCAACTCCCCGTCCGGCGATGGCGATTTCCTCGTGCTGCCCGGTCAGGAGATCACCCAGATGATCCGCGACGAGACCCACCCCCACGGCGTGCGGCAGAGCCACATCAACGGGCTCGGCACCGACCGCGTCATCCTGCCGGTGGGCTACCCAGAACTCCCCCCGGACCTGGACGCGCTCTGGCGCGCGTGCCCGCCCGGCGGCCGGGAGGCACTCTTCGAGCGCAGGCCCGACATCGCCGCCGTCTTCGCGACCTATCCGGCCGGGGGCCATTCGCTGGCGTCGACCTTTCACCGCAACGTCGCCGAGATCCGTGCTGCGGGCGGCATCCCCCAGATCAACCACCCCAACCTGCACTGGTCGGTACGCCTGTCCGACCTGATGGACCTGCCGGATCCGTACCTGATGGAGGTCTGGAATGCCTTCTCCATTGCCGGAAACCTCGGCGGCGTGAGCGACTCGGGCCACCGCGCGCCCTCCACCGAAGGCCTGTGGGACGAGCTGCTGAGCGCCGGCAAGGTGGTGTGGGCTGTGGCGAGCGACGACGTCCACGAGTACGAGGATTTCGGCAACCGCGACGCGCCCACTCCCGGCAAGGCCTGGATCGTCGTCCGGGCGGCCTCCCTCAGCCGCGAGTCCATCATGGGCGCACTGCTGCGCGGCGACTTCTACGCCTCCACCGGAATCGTGATTGACGGCTACCGCGCGGATCCCGGCGCGATAGAGATCACCCTGGCGCCTCTTCCCAGCTGGCGCGGGGTCAAGTTCCCCGCACTGACCCGCTTCACCACCCGGTTCACCGGCGCGGGCGGCCGCCTCCTGGCGGAAGGGCACGGTGCCGCCCCTCGGTACGAGATCCGCGGCGACGAGGGCTACGTCCGGGCCACCATCACCGACGGCGACGGCCGCCGCGCCTGGACCCAGCCGGTGTTCCTCGACGGGAGAGCCGCCACGACCGGATGACGCCCGCTACCGGGGAACGGTATCGGGCCGCGCACTCCTGGCTGGGACCAGCATCGGGCCCTTCGTGGCCAGGGAGGATCGCAACCGTGAGATCGCGATGATTCGCGCCGAGACCGCGTCTCCAGCACCGGCCCTCCGGGGTCGGTGAGGATCGCAACCAGCTCGTCCTGCTGTGGGGGATCTTCAACGGCCGACGGCACCGATCCTCCGGGGTCGGTGAGGCTCGAAAAGTCGAGTGCAAGAACGGCTCCGCGTACCCACTCGCCGCCAGGGTAGCCCCGCGTATTGGGGCTTGGTGGAGGGTTGCTGTACAGCAACGCCCGCTCTTATAGCCTGACAGGAACTGTCCAGAAACGACGTCTGAGCAGGACATCAAGGGCTTGACCTGGGCCGTGCCTCTCACTTGTAAACAGAAGGTCTGGGGTTCGATTCCCCAAGGCGGCTCCGCAGCTCAGAGGCCCATTGCGATCACCGCAATGGGCCTTAATGATCTCTATACAGCAGTGAAATGCGGCAACGTCGTCAGCCGGTGTCAAGGCTTTGGTTCAGCCGATCGAGTGCCTTGCGGGTCTCTGGGCTGGGGATCTGCGTGTAGACATCCATGGTCACCGAGATCTGCGAGTGGCGAAGGATGCGCATCGCTACGCGCGGGTGCACGTCGAGGGCGGCCAGCAGCGAGGCGCAGGTGTGCCGGGTGTCGTGGACTCGAATTCGAGGAACGCCGACGATGGCCTGATCA
>NZ_BLAE01000018.1:142418-179678 GCF_009687865.1 Acrocarpospora macrocephala | reverse complement strand
CCCCCCACCCCACCTCAAACGCCCACGACCTCCCCCTCGACGACTACCTGGAATCCCTCCACCTCCACGCCACCACCCTCAGCCCCTGGCACGCCTGGCTGGACCCCACCCCCTACAACCACTACCTCGACCACCTCACCAGCATGGAACTCACCGCCCTCACCACCGCCCACGGCCCCACCGTGACCGGCTCCCGCATCCCCCGCGTCTTCGACACAATCCGCAAGCCCTGAACTTTCCGATTCACCAGCCCTTGGCTCAGACGGCATTTGACGTGGCCATCTCCGCGAACGGATGATCACGGCTTAGATTCTGGAGGTCGTTACCCGTGATGTCCGTGCGGTCACCATCTGAGCCATCGGCGGTTGCTGGCCGCGTCCGGCCCTGGCGGCTTCAATCACAGGGATATGTGGCTCTGCTCGGTGGGGTGGCGGCCGTGACCGCTATCGCGCTGATCAACGCCAAACGCCTCGGCGTGCCCATCAAGGGCAGGGCGCTGATCGCCTGCGCCGGCCTGCTCGGCACCTAATTTAGGGCAGGTGCGGGTCGGGTGGTCAGCCATCAGGTCAGCCTTGGCGAATGTGACTCTGTGTGTTTCCGATCAAGGGCGGTGAAGATCAGCTATCCAATAGCGGTCACCCCGGAGGGGAGCTAATGCACGGGAGGGGTCGGTTGGGCAGGGGTCTCGGATACCGTCCGAGTAGCGGGAAGTTTGATCAGTTCTTCGCGGGTAAGATAGTTTGCACCTGTCCGGAGCCCGTGGTCGGGCCGATTGAGGTCCTTGCGTGCGGCCAGCCGGAATCCCTCGAGTTCCACCCGATAGGCAACAATGGCCTCTCGCCAGATTGCCTTGTCGGCGGGAATGTGGCCGACTACCAGGGATTCCAGCCGCCAGACGCGCTTATTGAGTTGCTGCACCGCCTTGATCACCTCGGCGCTGGCGAACAAGCCGAGGGACTCGGCCGCGAGTGACCGTGCGTTCTCAGCCTCGTCGAGGCTCCGCAGCGCGGCGGCCTCTTCGACTCCGGGCATCGGGTCGTCGAGATCGCGGGTTGAGGCCACTCTCCGTGCCATGCCGACCATGTGCTTCACACTCGCCGCGTATCGGGTGTACGCCTCGATCTTCCTCTCCTCGTCTCGGAGTGCTATTTCCCGAAGGTGCTTCCGACCGTCCTGAAGAATGGTCACGACGTACGAGGTCCCGGCGCCGACGACCACGCCGAGTAACGGAATGAGTTGATCGGCCAGGGCCATTGGGTGCTCCTCACCAAGCCTTTGCCCGTACGACGATCAGAGGCTGACGTTTGTTCCTGGAGTTGGAGGTTACAAGGCACCCGGCGAGGGTGTTGGCTTCTCCGAAGGAACCCCGATGTGGCTGGCATACTCCGGGTGCCACGGGACACTCCAGATCGGGCCCCAACGCAAAAATGCGCCCGGCCGGAGCCGGGGGCGTGTGGCCACTTCTTGTTGGGCAGCTTGTTGTGCAGGTAAGCCCCACACAGTCCCCACGGGAGGGGGCCGAAAGGGGCCCTGCGGGCCGACATGGCACCGAAAGGCATGCAGCCCCTCTGCCTGGCCAAACGCCACTGGACAAGATCATTAGACAGTGGACGCCAAAGCGGGGTAGGTATCCAGCGGAAAACTTGGCAAGGTCGGGCGGCAAGCTACAAACGTTGCCTGAGAAGTTCGGCTGCTCGCATGCCGACTGCCTGGACTTCCTCCACTGGATGCACGCCGGCGTTCAGGTTGCCGAAGATCTCTTGGGCTTCTTGATAGACCTCTCCCTGCTCGGGTGTCTCCGGTAGCGCGACGACCACTTGGAGATCGACGTTCTGGTCGACGGTGCTTCGATGCCCCTGGGAATCTTCCACTCGGGCCCCGTCACCGTCGCGGAGGCGCTCCATTGCGTATCCCCACGCTTTGACTTGAAGGGATACGTCGTCCAGTTCTTTTCTCTTGAACGACCATATTTGCGTCAGCTGAACCGCTTGCCCATTGGCGATGGCGAAGTCGAGATCATAATGAACCCGCGAACCTACGTATATCTTCGCTCTGGTCCGCACCAATTCGTCAGCGATGTCGGCTCGACGATATGCCTCTCGAAGATCGCGTCCCAGGTGATACTTCGTCACGGGTGGCTGCCGTGATTCGGCTGCTCGGTCAATGATCATTTTGTCGAAGATGAGATCGAGTGCTTGCCGCGCACTCTGCGCGACCATGGGGGTTGGTGGGCTGAGTTGGACCACATTTCGGTGGTCATGATGCAGCCGCGCAAGCCAGTTCTCACTGAGCGGTTCGCAGCCCTCCTCCAGCGCCTGCCGACTGAGATCGATCTCGGAACCGACGTTGAAGATGAAGTCACTGGCTGCCCCGAAGGCGGCCGCCCCCGCGAATTTCCGGACTCGGTCGGTGTTGCTCAGTTGACGTATCGCCCAGTCACCAGTGACGGGATCGCCGACAACAGCACCGACATTCATGAACTCGCCGGTCCGCGGATCAGGGAGACAGCGGACGATCGAGTAGATGTAACGGCTCATTCCACCCTCCCTTCAGATCAAAGCACGGACACGCTTGGCCACCGCCGGCGCCCGATGCTCAAGGAACCAGCCGAGTGCCTCCAACGGGAGCACCGATGAGCCTGGCTGCGCCTGCCACCACGTACTCGATGGCCAACGACATCCGCGCATGTAGTGGGCAGCCGTCGAGACACTTGACGAAGTACGAGGCGTTGTCGTTTGCGAGTGCCCGGAACGGGCTGGCGAAGCTTGCCGAGACGACGGGAGCGGGGACGGTGACGCGGAGGGCGTCGAAGTCGTCGGTGCGTTCGCTGATGAGGCCGTTCCAGTCGGCCAGGTCAACCAAGAACGCCCCCGATCTGCGCAAAGCTTGTCCGGGGCATGATAGGCAGATGGGCGTCCAGCGCGTACCCGGTTCGTTACGAGGGATGGCGAGCTGTGACGTCGAGCCCTTCGCGAGGACGCGTGGAGTCCGCAGTGGGCTCTGAGGGCGTGGAGTTTGGTGATCTTTTTTGGACACGTGGGCTTAACACGAGAAGCCTGGGCAGGGATTGGGGGTGGCGTGGACGATGGGTGGCATGCGAGAGATATGGCCGGGGGATCCCTATCCGTTGGGGGCTACGTATGACGGGGCGGGGACGAACTTTGCGCTGTTCAGTGAGGTGGCGGATGGGGTGGAGCTCTGTCTGTTCGATGAGGAGGGGTGGGAGGAACGGGTTGCGCTGAGCGAGGTTGAGGCGTTTGTGTGGCACTGTTACCTGCCGGGGGTGCAGCCGGGGCAGCGGTATGGGTATCGGGTGCACGGGCCGTACGCGCCGGAGGAGGGGTTGCGGTGTAATCCGCACAAGTTGCTGCTCGATCCGTACGCGAAGGCGATCGAGGGGGCGGTCAAGTGGGATCAGGCGGTCTATGGGTACAACTTCGGGCAACCGGGCAGCCGGAACGATGAGGACTCCGCGCCGTACATGCCGCGGTCGGTGGTGATCAATCCGTTCTTCGGGTGGGGGCATGATCGGCCTCCGGCGACGCCGTATCACGACACGGTGATCTACGAAGCCCATGTGAAGGGGCTGACGATCAATCATCCGCGGATTCCGGAGCGGATTCGGGGGACGTACGCGGCGCTCGGGCATCCGGAGATCATCGATCACCTGACCAGCCTGGGGGTGACGGCGATCGAGTTGATGCCGATTCATCAGTTCGTCAGCGACGACGTGCTGGAGAAGCGCGGGCTGACGAACTACTGGGGATACAACACCATCGGGTTCTTCGCGCCGCATCATGCCTACTCCAGTTCGGGGGAGCGGGGCGGGCAGGTGCTGGAGTTCAAGGCCATGGTCAAGGCCCTCCATGAGGCGAACATCGAGGTCATCCTCGATGTGGTCTACAACCACACGGCGGAGGGCAACCATCTGGGGCCGACGCTGAGCATGCGGGGGATCGACAACGGCAACTACTACCGGCTGGTCGAGGACGACCGGCGGCACTACATGGACACCACGGGGACCGGCAACAGCCTGCTGATGCGCTCGCCGCACGCGCTGCAACTGATCATGGACTCGTTGCGGTACTGGGTCATGGAGATGCACGTGGACGGCTTCCGCTTCGACCTGGCGTCGTCGCTGGCCCGGGAACTGCACGACGTGGACCGGCTGAGCGCGTTCTTCGACCTGGTCCAGCAGGATCCGGTGCTGTCGCAGGTGAAACTGATCGCGGAGCCGTGGGATGTCGGGCCAGGGGGATATCAGGTCGGGAATTTCCCGGCACGGTGGACGGAATGGAACGGGCAGTACCGGGACACGATCCGGGATCTGTGGCGAGGCGAGCCCGCGCGGCTGCCGGAATTCGCGTCCCGACTGACCGGATCAAGCGACCTCTATCAGGACGACAGTCGCAGACCAGCCGCTTCCATCAATTTCGTGACATGTCATGACGGGTTCACGCTTGAGGATCTCGTTTCGTACAACGAGAAACACAACGCGGCCAACGGTGAGGACAATCGGGACGGCGCCAACGACAACCGGTCCTGGAATTGCGGGGTGGAGGGGCCGGCGACCGGGCCGGTGGCGCAGTTGCGGGAGCAGCAGAAGCGGAACTTCCTGGCGACGCTGTTCCTCTCGCAGGGCGTGCCGATGTTGTCGCATGGGGACGAACTCGGGCGTACGCAACAAGGGAACAACAACGCCTACTGCCAGGACAATGAGATCAGCTGGGTGGACTGGGAGGAGAACTGGTTACTGCTGGACTTCACCCGGCGGGTGGCGAAGCTGCGGCGGGAACACCCGGTGTTCCGGCGGCGGCGGTTCTTCTACGGGCGGCCGGTCCGCGGGTCGGACGATCAGCTCAGCGATATCGTGTGGTTCACCCCGTCAGGGACGGTGATGACCGACGGCGACTGGAGCAACGGGTACGCCCGGGCGCTGGCCGTCTTCCTCAACGGGGACGCGATCACCGAGCCCGACCGCCGGGGGCGGCGGATCACCGATGACTCGTTCCTGCTGCTGTTCAACGCGCACTTCGATGTGATCACGTTCACCATTCCCAAGGATTACGGCGAGATGTGGACGACCGAGCTGGACACCGCCATGCCCATCAGCACCGATTCCCGGATGTGCCGGGCGGGCGAGGGGGTTCCGGTGGCCGGGCGGTCGGTACGGGTGTTGCGCCGCGAACCGGGGTGATCCTGGCTTTCGCCGGTCCGGAAAGGCCAGTATGGGTGCTGTGAGAGAGGCCGCCATGACGTCCACATACCGGGTCCAGCTGACGCCCGAGTTCGGGTTCCGCGAGCTCGCCGACCTGGTGGGCTACCTGCGCGACCTGGGCGTCGGGCACCTTTACCTGTCGCCCATCCTGCAGTCGGTGCGCGATTCCCAGCACGGCTACGACGTGATCGACCACTCGCGGGTCCGCGACGAGTTCGGCGGCCAGAAAGGGCTGCTCGCGCTGGCCGGGCAGGGGATGGGGATCATCGTCGACATCGTGCCCAACCACATGACCGTGCCGACGCCGGAGTCGGAGAACGCGCCGCTCTGGTCGGTGGTGCGGGAAGGGCCGGACTCGCCGTACGCGAACTGGTTCGATCTGACCTGGCCGGTGGATCTGCCGGTGCTGGGGGACGATCCGGAGCTGGTGGTGGACGGGAGCGTGCTGCGCTATCACGATCACGAGTTTCCGGTCCGGGCCGGGACCGAGGGGCTGCCGCTGCACGAGCTGCTGGTGGAGCAGCACTACCGGCTGGTGTCGTGGCGGGATTCGCCGGGGTATCGGCGGTTCTTCGACGTGTCCTCGCTGATCGGGCTGCGGGCGGAGGATCCGGAGGTCTTCGACGCGACGCACGAGGTCGTGTTGTCGCTGGTGGCGGACGGGGTCATCGACGGGCTGCGGGTGGATCACCCGGATGGTCTGGCGGATCCGCGGGGCTATCTGCGGCGGTTGCGGGAGCGGGCGCCCGGGCCGCTGTGGGTGGAGAAGATCCTGATGGACGGGGAGCGGCTGCCGGCGGACTGGGACTGCGACGGGACCACGGGTTACGACGCGCTCAACATGGTGACCCGGCTGTTCGTGGATCCCGCGTCGCGGGACAAGCTGGTGCGGACGTTCACCCGGCACACGGGCCTGCCGGACGATTATGAGGCGGTCAAGTACGAGGGCAAGAAGATGGTGCTTGATCTGTTCTTCCGGGGTGAGGTGGATCGGCTGGCCGCGTGCCTGGGGGAGCCGGGGCTGCGGGACGCGCTGGTGGAGTTGCTGGCGGCGATGCCGGTCTATCGGGCGTACGTGAATCCGGGGGAGGAACCGGACGAAGAAGCGACGCGGGTGATCCAGTCGGCCGCCTGGGAGGCCGCGGGGCACGCGGATCCCGCGGCGGTGGCCAGGGTCGCGCAGCTGGTGTTGCGGGGGCCGGCCGAGGCGGTGACGCGGTTCCAGCAGACGTGCGGGCCGGTGATGGCGAAGGGCGTGGAGGACACCGCGCTGTATCGGTGGTTCCCGCTGGCGTGCCTCAACGAGGTGGGCGGGGAGCCTGATCGATTCGGGGTTTCGGCGGCCGAGTTTCATGCGTTTTGTGCGGAAATGCGGGCGACGACGATGACGACATTGTCGACGCATGACACGAAACGCTCCGAGGATGTCCGGGCCCGGCTTGCGGTTTTGTCGGAAATTCCGGATGTGTGGGCGGAGGCGGTGGAGTCGTGGGCGGGAGCCGTACGATTCGACCCGACGCTTGATTATCTGGGCTGGCAGATGCTGATGGCGGCCTGGCCCATCAGCCCCGCACGTTTCACGAAATATCTCCTTAAAGCGGCGCGTGAGGCTAAAACCTCGATTTCTTGGCAGAACCGGGAGCAAGGGTACGAGACCGGTGTCCGGGAGTTCGCGGCCCAGGCCATCGAGCTGTGCGGCTACTCGGTCGCGTCCTTCACCGCCGTTGTGGACCGCTACGCGCGCGTCAACTCGCTCGGCCAGAAGGTGATCCAGCTGATGATGCCCGGCGTGCCCGACGTCTACCAGGGCAACGAGATCACCGACTTCTCGCTGGTCGACCCCGACAACCGCCGTCCGGTCGACTTCGAGCGGCGGCGGGAGCTGCTGAAAACCGGTGAGGACAGCTGGGACGGGCAGAAGCTCCTGGTCACCACGACCGCGTTGAAGCTGCGGAAGAGGCTGGCGCCGGATCTGCCGTACGTGCCGATCGACACCGGGGAGCACGCGGTGGCGTTCGCGCGCGGGGATCAGGCGGTGGCCGTGGCGACCAGGCTCCCGTACCGGCTGGAGCGCGGCGGCGGCTGGACGCACGAGACCCTGCGCCTGCCGCCCGGCAGCTGGCTGGACCTGCTGACCGGCGCCGAGCACACCGGCTTGATCCCGATGGCTCACCTGCTGTCCCGTTACCCCGTTGCAATCCTGGAGCGGAATACCCGATGAGTCCTATGGGAAATAGGTGAGATATGTACGAAGTCTGGGCGCCCCTGGCGACACGCGTCGAAGTGGAATCCGGGAGCGTCAGACGGGACATGTCTCTGGAAAACGGCTGGTGGCGGGCGCCGGGGGATGAACACGGCGTCGATTACGCCTTCTACGTGGATGGTTCCGGGCCGTTTCCCGATCCGCGGACCCGGCGGCAGCCGTACGGGCTGGAGGGTCCGAGCCGGGTCTACGAGCACGCCAGATTCACCTGGGGCGACCAGGACTGGCGGGGCCGGCATCTACGCGGTTCGGTCATTTACGAAATGCACGTCGGGACGTACACCCCCGAAGGGACCTTCGAGGCGGTCATCGACAAGCTGGGGCACCTGGTCGATCTGGGTGTCGACTTCGTGGAGTTGATGCCGGTCGCGCCCGTGCCCGGCCGCCGGAACTGGGGCTACGACGGCGTGGACCTCTACGCCGTACGCGAGGACTACGGCGGCCCCGACGGCCTCAAGATTCTCGTCGACGCCTGCCACCAGGCGGGCCTTGGCGTGATCCTCGATGTCGTCTACAACCATCTCGGGCCTTGCGGGAACTACCTCTCCAAATTCGGGCCCTACCTGCACGGCTACAAAGGCTCGTACTGGGGCGACGCCGTCAATCTGGACGGGCCGCACTCCGACGAGGTGCGCCGCTACTTCATCGAGAACGCGCTCCAGTGGCTGCGCGACTACCACATCGACGGCCTGCGCCTCGACGCCGTGCACGCCCTGCACGACAAGCGCGCCGTGCACTTCCTCGAAGAACTCGCCGGCGAGGTCGAAGCCCTGTCCACCGTGCTCGGCCGCCCGCTCACCCTCATCGCCGAATCCGACCTCAACGACCCCGGCCTGATCACCCGGTACGGCCTGGACGCGACCTGGAACGACGACGTGCACCACGCCCTGCACTCGGCCGTCACCGGCGAAACCCACGCGTACTACGGCGACTTCGGCTCGCTGGCGGCCGTCGCCAAGGTGATGACCTCGGCGTACTTCCACGACGGCGGCTACTCCACGTTCCGCGGCCGCTCCCACGGCCGCCCCGCCACCGGCGTCTCCGGGCACCGATTCGTCTGCTGCGTCCAGAATCATGACCAGATCGGCAATCGCCCGCTCGGCGACCGGATGAGCCCAGAACAGCTCTGGCTGGCCGCCGGGCTGCTGCTGACCTCGCCGTTCACGCCGATGTTGTTCATGGGCGAGGAGTGGGGCGCCCAAACGCCGTTCTACTTCTTCACCGACCACTACGACCCCGTGCTGGCCGCCGGGGAAGGCGAACGCCGCCGCCGCGAGTTCGAAAGCTTCGGCTACGACTGGAAGGCTCCCGACCCGCAGGACGAAACCACCTTCCTCCGCTCAAAACTCGACTGGTCAGAGCCCGCCGAGGACGGCGCGGCCTCCCTGCTCGGCTGGTATCGCGACCTCATCGCCCTCCGCAAATCCCACCCCGACCTGGCCGACCCGCGCCTCGAACGCGTCCACGTCCGCTATGACGACGACCGCCACTGGCTGGTCATCGAACGCGGCTCCATGCGAATCGCCGCCAACCTCGGCCACTTCCCGGTCCCGATCCGCGTGGCCCCCGGCCACGTCCTGCTCGCCTCGGACGAGGGCACCACGCTGACCGGTTCCGACCTGCACCTGCCGCCCTTGTCAATGGCCATCGTGCACGTGGTCGCGCAGCCGAAGCTCTGACGGGTACGGCGCGAAGTAGGTCTGGTCGCGCACATACTGGGCTTCTTCGCCACGGGCGTGATGCAGCAGCATCGCCGTAGGCACCCAGAGCGGCACCTGTCTGCGCGCATAGGCCGCGATCGCCTCCGCCAGGTCGGCCCGGAGAACGGCGTCCAGCGCGTTGCCAATCATGCCCAGGCATTGCTGCAGCACGTTGACGTTTCGCCGGATGCTCGCCCGTCGGCTGAACGTCCGCCGGAACACTTCGGCGTAGGCCATCCGGGGGTCTCCGCGCCGAGTGTAGAACACGATCCGCCCGGCCTCCAGATAGGCCGCCGCGTCATGCGCGAGCAGTTGCATCGTGTGGCGCGAATGGAATTTCACCAAGTCACATTGCCGCCACGCGGTTGCCAGGAGCACGCGCAGGCGGGCGAGGGCGAAGATCCGCTCAATGAAGGCCTCCCGGAGCTCGGCGTTGTCGAGCCGGACCTCGTCCTCGATCGGCACCATCGGGAAGGCCTCCATGATCTTCCCCGCGAACAGTCCGCGTCCCTGGCGATCCACCACCTGATCCCCCGCGTACGTGGGAATCCCGTGCAATCCGCACGACGGGCTGCCGGCCTTGAACACATATCCATCGATGTCCAGCGTGCGAATCCGCTCCTCGGCCGCCGCCGTGATCGTCTCTGTCACGTCGGTACGGCTCCGCCCCTGAACCAGCCGGCCACCCCGCTCCAGCCGCAGTGTCTCCCGAGGTGTGCCCAGTCCGGCCTCCATCTCCGGACAGACGTGCACCCATTCGACGAATCGATCTAGTTCATCGGCGAGGAACCGACTCTGACTGTGCCCGCCGTCGTACCGGACGGGATCCCCGAGCAGGCAACTCGACACGGCGACCCGCGGCCGGACGCCGGCCGCCCGATCCATGGCCGGATGATCGATGGTGAGCCCCTCCACGTGAGCCCGGTAACGCTTCGTCACCGCGTCCCGCTCATTGAGCGACATGGTGACCCCCCTAGGTAGAAACTTACTCAAAACCTATTCATACCTGCTCGCGACGAACTATGCAACCGCGCGAGACAGCTCAGCGCAGCAGGCCCACGATCCGAATGATCGCCTCGTTCATCGAGGTCAGATGCCTTATTCCAGGCGGCAACTCCCGCCAGCCCGGCCCACCCGTCATGATCGGGCTGGGCGGCCGGAGCACCGGCAGCCGGGTCAGCGGTTCCGGATTCCCCGTCTCGGCCAGCTGCGACCAGACAAAGACGAGGGCAGGATTCAGCCGCCGCATCGCGTCCCCCAGCGCCGAGAACGGCGTACGCGCCCCCAGCACCCGCACCTCCACCGAATGCTCCGACGCCAGGGCGGCGGCCAGTGCGAACACCGGCAGACTGTGCTGCTCATCCTCGGCACAGGCCAGCATGACCGGCCGGGGATTGATCGGCCGCGCCGGCCGCCCGATCAACGCGGTGAACGCGGCCATGAGCCGCTCGGAGAACACATGCTCGACATCGACTCCCACCCCCGTGGCCGCCTGCCGCCTGCTGATCACCGCGAACGCGGGCCGAACCAGCCGATCCCACGTCTCGGTAACCCCAAACCTTCCCAGCCCGGACTCCAGCGCGTCCGCCACCGACCAGCTGTCCAACGCCATCGCGGCCCGCGCCAGCCGCCCAGCCTCCTGCTCAACCGAGCGCTCCCGGCGATCGGCCGCAGGTCGCGCGCCCGCACTGACCGGCTTACCGACGTCCCGCCGATCCACCGGCGCGCCCCGGTCCTCCCCGCCCCGGTCCTCCTGGGCCTTGTCTGGAACCGAGCGGATCCGAAGCGCCGCCTGCGCGGCCTCCGCCGGCGGCGCCCCCGCCTTGATCAGCCGGTTCATCTCCTCCAGCCGGGTCAGATCAAGTGCCCCATAACGCCGATGCCCTCCCGGACTTCGCGAACTCGGACCGATCCCGTAGCGGAGATTCCAGGTGCGCAGGGTGGGCGCGGGCACACCGAGTCGCCGCGCCACCGCGCCGATCCCGTAGCTCAGACCACCCTGCGATTCATCCATGTACGCATCCGATCGACCCGCGCGCTGGGGGCATGACTGGAACGAGGACCAAGATATCGCTGGCACTGATCCGCAGGACGGCAGGCGCAGCTGTATCGGGTTAGGGAACAGCCGGCATCGGGAGCTTCCTGCAAACTTTCAAGTCCTTGCGCAAAGTTCTCTAGAGAACTTGGCTCTATCCACTGAAGGGTTTGCGAGGAGGATCGGGTCAACGCAACCACCCTTGGGGTGGGCATTCCAGACCACTAGACAGTAAATTTAACACAAAGTCAAATAGGCAGTCAACAGCACCGGGCGTCCGACGAGGTTCGTCAGAACCTCGGGGCGTTGTACGCGTGGCAGCTGGTGGCGCATCTGCGGAGCGCCCTTGGAGGACCTGACCTGGAGAGACTCGCTGGTAGCGGAGGGTGGGGCGGGCATTGCCGGTGATTCGGGTATCGGGCGCGATACGATGCGCGCATGGTCGACCGCAAACCTCCCGGTGGTGTGGACGTTACGACGCCTAACTCGGCGCGAATCTATGACTTCATGCTCGGAGGCAAGGACAACTTCGCCGCGGATCGCGCCGCTGTGGAGGAGATCCTCAAGGCGTTTCCCGAGTCCAGGGAGGGGGCCAGGATCAACCGGAAGTTCCTCGGGGATGTTGTCAGGTTCATGGCGCGGGACCAGGGGATTCGGCAGTTCGTGGATGTGGGGGCGGGGCTGCCGACGCAGGACAACGTTCATCAGGTGGCCCAGGCGGTGGCGCCGGATGCGCGTGTGGTCTATGTAGACAACGACCCGGTGGTGTGCGTGCATGGGCGCGCGATTCTGGCAAACGTGGCCGGGGTTGCCATGATCGAGGCGGATATCGCCGACGGCGAGAAGATCACGACGGCGGCCGCGGGGACGGGGTTGATCGACTGGTCCGAGCCGGTGGGGGTGCTGATGGTCGCGGTGCTGCATCACGTCGCCGATCCGTACGACCAGGTGGCCAAGATCCGGGAGGCGATGGCGCCGGGAAGTTTCCTGGTGGTCAGCCACATGTCCGTGGCGGAATCGCGGCGGGGTGACACCGATCAGGTGAACGACGCCTACTCCACGGCGCGGGGGAGCGGGCTGTTTCCGCGGACGATCGAAGAGATCAACCGGTTCTTCGGCGACTTCGAGCAGCTGGACACCGTCGACTTCATCGACACCGCGGTGCTGCGGCGATTCGCGGCGCTCGGCTGGGGCGGTCTAGCCCGCAAGCCCTGAAATTTCCTGATTTATCCTGAGGCGATGGGACACGTCGAGGCGGTCAGCCGGAGCGGGACGTACACGTTCAGCAAGCCCAACCAGGAAACGATCCACCTGCTCGCCGGACTCGGCGTGGAAGGTGACGTGCATCTGGGTGTCACCGTCAAGCATCGCGGCCGGGTGGCCCGCGACCCGTCCCAGCCCAATCTTCGCCAGGTCCACCTCATCCACGCCGAACTCCACGAAGAGCTGGCCGTGGCCGGTTTCGCGGTACGGGCGGGGGAGATGGGGGAGAACGTCACCACCCGAGGCCTGGACCTGCTCGCCCTGCCCACCGGGACCCGGCTCCGCCTGGGCTCCGAGGCCGTCGTCGAGGTGACCGGCCTGCGCAACCCGTGCGTTCAGCTTGACCACTTCCAGCATGGCCTAATGAAAGCGGTCCTCGGCCGCACCGAGGACGGCGAGCTGATCCGGAAAGCGGGCGTGATGGCGGTAGTGATCGAGGGTGGCGATGTCCGCCCAGGCGACCCGATCGCCCTGGAATACCCGCCAGAGCCCTACATCCGGCTGGCTCCCGTCTGAGGGAACAGTTGCTCGCCGTTATCCGGCGCCGTTCACGTGGGCGGTGGTTCTCACCGCACCGGCGCCAAGAGTGGCAGCACGTCTTTACAGGAGTGCCCGGGGATTCTGCTTTACAGGAGCGCCAGGGATTCGGCCGGGACGTAGCCCTCCAGAGTGGCTGAGCCGAAGAGGCGGCCTTCGGCGATGGCGCGGACGCAGACGTAGGAGTAGCGGTCGGCGGAGTAGACGCGGATGGAGTCGGCGCGGGCCTGGCGCATGAGGACTTCGTCCCAGTCGTCGGTGATGTCGGCGAAGCCCAGGTCCTGGAGGGGCTGGCGGCGGGCGAGCAGGGTGCCGCCGGCGACTTCGGCGAGGAAGCGGTGTTCGGTGCCGGGCTGGCGGAGCAGGGTGGCGCCGGCGACCTTGATGTAGCAGGAGGCCTTGCCGACGATGTCGGCGTCGGTGGACGCGAAGTGGCGGAGGGCGTCGGCGAGGTAGTGCTCGCCGTACAGGTCGCGGGGGTCGAAGACGGCGATATAGTCGCCGTCGGCGAGGCGGAGGGCGCGGTCGAGGGCGGCGCCGCGGGTGAGCGGGCCGGTGGAGCGGACGACCGTGTCGACGCCGAGGGGCTGGAGGGATTTCTCGACGAGCCCGGCGTCCAGGCCGTCGGCGACGATCACCAGCTGTTCGGGGCGGCGGTGCTGCCGGGCCAGCTGGGTGACCAGGTGGTCGAGTTCGCGGGCACTCGCGACGGTGGCGATGGCGGAGACGACGGCGTCGTTGCGCACGCTGGGGACGCCGATCGTGTCCATGATCGGGTCCAGGAACGGGGTGACGGCGGTGGTCGCGCGCCAGGCCAGGTGGGGGTGGGGGGCGGCGCCGTCGAGCGTTTCGGGGGGCTTCGTGCCGGTCAGGCGGAGTACGGGCGTGCCGCAGGCCTCGATTTCGGCGATCACGCGGGGATCGGCGTCGACGCCGGCGATCACGAGGGCGGGCTGCCGGTAGGCCGTCAGCACATCGTCATAGGTGGATTTATCGGTAGATGACTGTCCGATCAGCGGCTGCCATTCGCCGTCGACCAGGCCGAGCGTGCGGATCTCGGCGGGGCTCCGGCCGTCCAGGGCGGGGATCTGGTTGTGCACGCGGGGCTGGACGGTGTGCGGGAGCACGCCGACCCGGTCGTGGCGCAGGGCGGATCGCCACTCCCTGGCGCGGGCCTCGGTGGTCGCCAGGACATACTCAAACAACTCCGCGGCTGGGAATGCCTTGCCGACGGAACCGGAGGAATGCCAGAACACGGTCTTCACGCCGCGTTTCTTGCACGCCTCCACCAGGTCGCGCAGCGCGCGCGACTGCCCCTCCAAGGCCTCCAGCCAGCGCCCGCCGTTACCCTGGCGCGGCCCCGGCCGCACCGACTCGACGAAGAGCACGTGCGGCTGGTGCTCCTCCAGCATGGTCTGCCAGTTCTCGGGGCCGAAGTTGGTGACCTGCCGCCACTCGTACCGCATGAGGGCTTCGGTCTGCCGGTCCACGATCGCCGCGACCGTCAGGTACGGCCGGACCAGCGGCCCCTTCGGCACCACGAACGACTCGGCCAGCGGCGTGGACACCCCCGGCCCGCGGGGATCCGGGGCGACCGCCGGCACGGTGGCCTCCGGCACGACCGGATCCGGCGTGAAATCGGAGCGTTTGGGCGCGGGCCGCTTCTTGACCGGAGCCTTCAGCGTCCTGGCGACCGTGCCTGGGTTCTTGGTCTGGATCGCGTCGCCCAGCTGGGACCACCGGCTGCTCTGCACCGACTCCAGCTTCCACTGCGCCACCTCGGTCTGGTATCGCTGCTCGGCCAGGTTCTTGGCCAGCTGGGCGGCCTGCCGTTCGACCGCTTTCAGCCGGGCTTCTGCCGCTTTCGCCCGGGTCAGGGCGTCGGCTTCGGTCCTGGCGGCTTCGTCCAGCCGCGCCTGATAATCCACGAGCAGCCGGGCCAGTTCGGCGGCCCCCGCAGCCTGCTCGACGGCCTGCGCCAGGGCCTGCCGGACGCTCTCCAGCTCACTCATAGCGGTCACAATATCCGCATACCGGGCACCGGAAGACGTCAATACGACACCAAGGGCACCCCTCACCTCCTTAAACTCGTCGGAACACCGATCAGGAGGGATCAGACGTGCGCAGAGGTGAGTGGCCGGCATTCCTGGCCAGGCCGTATGTGTGCGGTGCTTTCGGGCCCTTCGACCAGTCCCGGCTGGATCTGCTGGCCCGCTCGGGGCCCGCGGTCGAGGCCGCGTACGTCACCCGTGACGCCGCCGTGCTGAGTTCGGGCCCGCTCACGCCGTACGACAGCGGGCCGACGATGGCAGCCTTCTCGTGGGGCGACCGGCAGCCGATCGGCGGCGGCGACTGGCTGCGGGTCGCCGAGACCTACGAGACGCCCGGCCTGATCGACGCGCCGGACGCGGTGACGCTGCACACGGGCGCGTTCGGGCTGATCGACGTCTATTACCTGACCGATGGGGACGCCGTCTACTTCTCCGGCCTGATCGAGCCGCTGCTGGCGCTGGCCCGCCGGCCGTACGAGGTGAACTGGGACGCGTGGGCGGCCATTCTCAAGCTCACCTACCCGTTGCTGGAGGACACGCCGTACGCGCAGATCAAGCGGCTGCCGGGGGCGACGGCGCTGAGCTGGTCGCGGGCCAGGGGGCGGCTGAGCGTGGATCGGCGGGCGCCGCGCTGGGTCCGTGAGGAGCTGTTCGACCGTGGGGTGACCGGCGCGGACATCGTGGCGTTGCTGCACGAGGCGCTCAAGCCGTACGAGCAGGTGCTGGTGCCGGTGAGCGGTGGGTACGACTCGCGGCTGCTGGCCAGCGTGGCGGTGGCGCAGCGCAAGGACATCGTGTCGTGGACGACCAGCCCGGATGACGGGCTGGACAACGACATCGACTTCGCCAGGTACATCACCCGCGAATTGGGCATCGAGCATCGGATCGTGCCGCAGCGGGCCGAGGACTATCCGGACGAGGCGCGCTGGGCGGCGCGGCGGCTGGAGTATCTGACCAGCCATCACGCCTGGTATTCGCCGTTCGCCCGGGAAGTCCACAAGGCGGGGCGCGCGGTCGTGGACGGGCTCGCGGGCGGGCCGCTGATGAAGAACTTCCTGATCACGGCGGACGCGGTGGGGGCGGGGACCGGGCAGGATCGCCGGAAGGCGCTGCTGGCCGCGCTGGCCACCGGCGACCCGCATCTGCCGGTGCTGGGCGAGCGCGCCAGCGCCTGGATGGACGACACGGTGAGCGTGGCCTTCGACCAGGCGACCTCCATGTTGCGCGGGCATCGCAGCGAGCTGCCGCTGAGCGTGCTGCACACCAGGACGGCGCGTGGCATCGCCCGCTCGCCGGTCAACCTGGTCGGCCCGGAGGCGACTCCGGTCTTCCCGTTCCTGTATCCGGAGTTCTTCGACGCGGCGCTGTCGGTGCCGGTGGCGCGGAAGGAGGGCGGGCGCTTCTACCGGGAGATCCTGCGTGCCGCCAACCCGAAGGTGGCGTCGCTGCCGTCGACGAACGGCGCGCTGCCGCACCGGCGGGTGCCGCTGCGCTCGGGAGGCCCGGCCGCCCGTGAGTGGAATCACACGATGCTGGTCAAGGCGGCCAGGATCCCCGGGCTGATGTCCCCGCAGATGCTGGACGTGGTCGCGGCGGGCCCGGACGCGCTGGCGGCGTTCGGATCATGGAATTCGCGTTTTTGGTTGCGCGGTTTAGTGCTTTTCGGTTCCTGGCTGGCGGACTATGAGGACGTTCTCGGAGACCTCACGCCTCCCTGGAGCGCTGGTGAGATAACCCCCAGTAACCGCACGGAAACGCCGGAAAAGCCGCTGTAAGGGCTACGTAACCGTTATATGTCAAGACAGGTCAGATGCTATGTTCTGCGGAGCGCCGCTCTGAGCTGCGGACTTGAACAACACTCCTCCCCGTAAAGCGATGTTCGATGACAGTTGCTTCGCCATGCCCAGAGCCGGCTTCTGACACCCAGATGTCACTTGATCCCGGCTGGTACAAAAGGGCCGTTTTCTATGAGGTTCTCGTCCGCGGCTTCAAGGACTCCAACGGCGACGGCACCGGCGATCTGCGCGGGCTGATCGAGAAGATGGACTACGTGAAGTGGCTGGGGGTCGACTGCCTCTGGCTGCTGCCGTTGTACCAGTCGCCGCTGCGTGACGGCGGCTACGACATCTCCGACTATATGAAGATCCTTCCGGAGTTCGGGGATCTGAGCGACTTCACGGCCATGATCGAGGCCGCCCACCAGCGTGGGCTGCGCGTCATCACCGACCTGGTGATGAACCACACCAGCGACAAGCACCCGTGGTTCCAGGCGTCCCGTGAGGACCCCGACGGTCCTTACGGCGACTTCTACGTGTGGACCGACGACCCGACCACCTACGAGGGTGTGCCGATCGTCTTCGTCGGCGCGGAAGAGTCCAACTGGACCTACGATCCGGTGCGCAAGCAGTACTACTGGCACCGGTTCTTCCACCACCAGCCCGATCTCAACTACGACAATCCGGTCGTCCAGGAGACCATGCTGGACGTGCTCCGGTTCTGGCTGGATATGGGCGTGGACGGGTTCCGGCTCGACGCGGTGCCGTACCTGTTCGAGCGGGAGGGCACCGACTGCTCCGGCCTCCCGGAGACGCACGCCTACCTCAAGCGCGTCCGCGCCGAGGTGGACGCCAACTACCCCGACCGGGTCCTGCTGGCCGAGGCCAACGGCTGGCCCGAGGACGTGGTCGAATACTTCGGCGACCCCCTCACCGGCGGCGACGAATGCCACATGGCCTTCCATTTCCCGCTCATGCCGCGCATCTTCATGGCCGTACGGCGAGAGAACCGGGAACCCATCTCCGAGATCATGTCGCGGACCCCGAAGCTCCCGGAGACCGCGCAGTGGGGCATCTTCCTTCGCAACCATGACGAGCTCACCCTTGAGCAGGTCACCGAGGAAGAGCGCGACTACATGCACGCCGAATACGCCAAGGACCCCCGGATGCGGGCTTACCTGGGCATCCGGCGGCGGCTGGCCCCCCTGCTGGAGAACAACCGCGACCAGATCGAACTGTTCACCGCGCTGCTGCTGTCGATGCCCGGCTCGCCCGTCATGTACTACGGCGACGAGATCGGCATGGGCGACAACATCTGGCTGGAGGACCGGGACGCGGTCCGCACCCCCATGCAGTGGAGCCCCGACCGCAACGCCGGCTTCTCCCAGGCCGACCCCGGACGCCTCTACCTGCCCGCGGTAATGGACCCGATCTACGGTTTCCCGTCGGTCAACGTCGAAGCACAGCAACAGAACCCGTCGTCACTGCTCCAGTTCACCCGCCAGATGCTGGAAATCCGCCGCCAGCACCCCATCTTCGGCACCGGCGACTTCATCGAACTCTGGTCCCCCAACCCCGCCGTCCTAGCCTTCCTCCGCGAGGACGGCGACGACCGCGTCCTCTGCGTCAACAACCTCTCCAAACACCCCCAACCAGTAGAACTAGACCTCCGCCGCTTCCAGGGCCACACCCCAGTCGAATGCCGCGGCGGCGTCCCCTTCCCCACGGTCGGCGAACTCCCCTACTTGCTAACCCTGCCAGGCCACGGCTTCTACTGGTTCGCCCTGAGGGGCTAAAAGCGAAGCGCCGGGTTGCTCACCGCAACCCGGCGCCGTTCACGTTCACGATGCTTCTCGCCGCACCGGCGCCAAGAGGGGCTGGCGGCAGTCCGCCCGGAGCAGTAAGTCGCTGGGCAATCAGGACGGGGACTTGTGTTAGCTCCCGGCCCCCGGTTTCTGCCAACTCGTCGAGCCTTGGCTCTGGCGCGCATGCCGCCGAGCCCGAATTCGCCGAGCGCGGGCAGGGACGGCGGGTCGAAGCGGCGGCCGTCGTCGCGAGCATCCAGACTCACCTCGGGACTGGGTTGTGCTGGCTCGTCGTGAAGGTTAGCCCGCTGTTACTGGGACGCGGGCGCGGGCGGCTCGGCGGGCTGGGATTAGGGCGACTAGGAGGGCTGCGCTTACCGCGATCAGGATGGCGGCGGTGAGGGTGGTGGGGGTTGGGGCGCGGCCGATTCCGGCGCCTACGCCGCTGCCGTGGCCTTCCCAGTCGATCAAGGAGCGGGAGAGTAGTGCGCCGGCTGTCGCGCCTGAGAGGACGCCTAGGACGGCGAGGATTCCTGTGCCGGTGACGAGGGTGGCCATGACCTGGCGGGGGGTTAGGCCCATCGCTTGGAGGACGGCGAGGTCGCGGACGTGGTCGCGGAGGCCGAGGGCGCTGGCGGTGAGGAGGTTGGCGAGGCCGATCAGGGCCAGGACGACGATCAGGGCGATGATGATCACGCGGATCACGGCCAGGCGGTCGGCGGGGTTGACGGCCTCGGTGACTTCCAGGCCCTGGAGGCGGGCTCTGACCTCCTGAGCGTCGGCGCCGTCTTTCAGGACCAGGGCGAAGAAGTGTGGTGGCACGGCGTCCTTGGCGGCCAGGGTGTCGATGCCGAAGGAGAGGACCTCGCCGTCCTGTTCTGGTTCGACGACGCGGCCGACGATGTGGACGATCAGCGGGGTGCCGCCGATGGTCAGGCGGACACGGTCGCCGACGCGGACGCTGAGCAGGTCGAGCAATCCCTGTCCGGCGACGGCTTCGCCGCGCTCGCGGAACATGCGGCCCTCGGCGACGTGGAACGGGTAGGGGGCGGTGGACGAGCCTAACGCTCGGGTTCGCACCGTTCTGGTCTGCCCGGGGGCGAGGGCGTCCAGCTCGACGCCGGGGTAGACGGCCGCCACGGCGGGGTCGGCCATCGCCCGGACGCGCGCCTCGTCGGCGGTGAGGTCCCCTGGACGCACGGACAGCGCCGCCGCCTGACCGACTTTCGCGGGATTTTTCGCGAAATCGTCGAGGGTGGCCCAGCAGCCCAGGCCGATCGTGATCATCATCATCGGGAGGGCGAGACCGGCGCTGGTCAGGACGGCGGGGACCCGGCGGGTGAACGCGTCCCGGGTGCCGAGGACCAGCGCGGGCGGGAGCCGTACCAGCAGGGCCAGGCGGGCCAGCCGGGAGAGGCGGCCGTGCGGCGGGATGGCGGGAGCGGCCGGGATGGGGGCGGTGCGGCCGCCGCGCCAGGCGGGCAGCCAGACCGCGATCAGCACGATCAGGATGGTGCCCAGGCCAATGGCGGCCAGCTGGCCGGGGGAGGGCGGCACTCGCAACGTGGCGGCCGTGATCACATGCCCGGCCGCCAGGCCGATCAGGATGCCGAGCAGCCCCAGCAGCCCGTGTTCGGCCAGCAGCATGGTGGAGACCTGCCGGGGCGTGAATCCGAGCGATTTGAGCGTGGCCAGGTCGCGCAGCTGGCCGAGCACCCGCCCGCCGGTCGCGTTGGCCAGCGCCAGCGCCGCCCCCACCAGGCCCGCCGCCCCGAACAGCGCGAGCAGCAGCCCGAGCAGCCGATTGTCCAGCTCCATGGAGGCCCGCACCTCGCGCCAGGTCGAGATCCGCTGCACCTGCCCGGCGAGCGCGGTCACCGCCTGCTGCACCACCAGATTGGTGTCCTCGGGATCGGCCAGCCGGAGCCCGGTGACGTTCTCGCTGCGCCCGGACGCGGGCTCCACCAGAGTGAGCGTCTGCCGCAGCGTCCAGGCCAGACCGGGCGCCCAGTCGGGATAGAACCCCTGGTCACCACTCTCGGCGATGCCTTTCACGAACAGAGCGTGGGTGGCGCCGTTGAGCCCGGTCACGGTGAAGGCGCTGCCGGGGCGCAGCCCGGTTGCCGCCGCGAACGAACGCTCCACGACCACCCCGTCGGGGTCGGCGGGATCCAGCCAGCGCCCCTCGGTGAGCAGCGGCGTGGCGACCTTGGGCAGGGCGGTGGGAGCTTCCTGCAATGCGACCGGCACCTTCCGGCCGCTCCCCGCCAGTGTCGCGGGCGCGCTGAGGTAGGGCCCGGCGATCTCGGTAACCCCGTTCAGGCTCCCCAATGCCGAAATATCCGGCGCGTCCTTGGTATGGATCCAGACATGCGCCCCATGCCCCCGCGTGAACAACCCACGCCACGGGTTGGTGCCCTCCTCCAGCAACGTCGCCGCCGTCACCAGCGCCGCCACGATCCCCGCCACGGCCAGCACGGTCAACGTGGCCTGCATACGCCTGGCCCGAAGATCCGACCGAATCCACCGCCACTCAGCGATCATCGGCCATCCCCCACCCACGGTGAACACCATGTCGCGCACCGTATCCCTCGGCACCGACAATTCCGCACGGGAGATCATCCGCGGAACTCCGCCTCCACGGCACCGACGATTCCCCAGAGAAGATCATCCGCGGAACATCCCCCGCCACCCACAGGGGATCATCCGCGCAGCTCCACCACATCGCCCGCGGTCCCCGGCGTGAACCGGCGGCGGCGCATCGACGCGTCGTCCACGATCATGCCGTCGGCCAGCGTCACCACCCGATCCGCCTTGCTCGCGACCTTCGCATCGTGCGTCACCACTACGATCGTCTGCCCCTGCCCATGCACCTCCCCCAGGAGTTTCAGCACGTCACGGGTATTGCGACTGTCCAGGTTCCCGGTAGGCTCGTCCGCCAGCAGCAGCTGGGGGCCGTTGGCGAGCGCGCGGGCCAGCGCGACCCGCTGCTGCTCGCCGCCCGACAGCTCCGCCGGCGCGGCGTACGCGCGCTCGGTGAGCCCCAGCTCCCCGAGCAGGTACTCGCGCCGCTCCCGCGCCTCCCGAGGCGACATCCCGGCCAGCAACGCGGGCAATTCCACGTTGTCGGCCACGGTCATGTTGGTGACGAGGTTGTAGAACTGGAACACGAACCCGATCTTGCGCCGCCGCAGCACGGCCCACGCGCTCTCCGAGAGCGTGTCCACCCGCTTGCCGTCGAGCCAGATCTCCCCGCTCGTCCGCACGTCAAGCCCGCCCAGCATGTGCACGAGCGTCGACTTCCCGGACCCGGACGGCCCCATGATCGCGACGAACTCGCCCGCCGCCACGGTGAAGTCAACCCCGCGCACGGCAGGCACCGGCACACCCCCGTTCTGGTAGATCCGCACCAGGTTGAGTGTGCGCAGAACAGTCATGTCACAAGGTCCTCCTGGCAGCGTTCCAGCCAGTCGAGGTCGGCCTGCAGGTGCAGGGTCGCCCCTTCGATCAGCAGGAGAGCGACCCGATCCCCCGGGTCGGTGCGCTCGGCGAGTTCGGTGAGATCCCGCATGAGCGAGAGATAGTGCCGGCGCTGCCGGTTGATCAGCGCCATCCGGTCGGCGATCCCGGTGAGCGGCGCGAGGACCAGCTTCATGAAGAACTCATCGCGCACCCGCGGGCCCTCGGTCGGCTCGTCGACCCAGTTCTCCAGCGCCTCCCGTCCGTCGGCGGTCAGGAAGTAGACCTTCTTGTTCGGGCGGTTGGACTGCTCCACGTCGACCGATCTGACCAGGCCGTCCTTCTCCAGGCGCCCGAGCGTGACGTAGATCTGCCCGATGTTCGGCGACGGGTACGCGCTGCCGAACGTCTGCTCCAGCGCCTGTTTCAGCTCGTATCCGTGGGCAGGTTCCTTCGCCAGGAGTGCCAGCAGCGGCAGCCGCACCCGCCCACCTCCGAACGTTACCGAATTGCCGGTTGACGCCCACATTAGCGCTATGCATAACATGCATGCACTTACCTAACACGTATGTAAAGCAAAGTTCACACGGAGGAAAACAAGTGACGCGTCGCATGCTGATGTTCCTGGTCGCGCTGGCGACCGGGTGCTCGGCGCTCGGCGCGCCCGACGGCGAACCTCCGGCGGCGGGGCCCATCACGCTCGCCATCGGCCGGGACACCACCGCCTACCTCCGTCCCCTGCTCGACCGCTGGAACTCGGCCCACCCGGCCGAGCCGGTGACGCTGCTCGAACTGCCCGAAGCGGCCGACGAGCAGCGCGCCCAGATGGTGGCCAACCTGCAGGCGCACTCCGACCGGTACGACGTGCTCGGCCTCGACGTCGTCTGGACCGCCGAGTTCGCCGACGCCGGCTGGATCGTGCCGCTGGATCGTGGCGCGTTCCCGCTGGCCAAGTTCCTGCCGCCGGTGGTGGACACCGCCGTGTACCAGGACAAGCTGTGGGCGGTGCCGTACACCAGCAACGCGGGGCTGCTCTACTACCGCACCGATCTGCTCGGTACGGAGAAGCCGCCGCGGACCTGGGCCGAGCTGCGCGACCAGGCCACCCGCCTGGGCCGGGACAAGGGATTGGGCGGATACGCCGGGCAGTTCCTCCCCTACGAGGGATTGACGGTGAACTTCGCGGAGGCCGTGCAGTCCGCGGGCGGGGAGATCCTCAGCCCGGACGCACGGCGCGTCACCATGGATCCGGCGGTCGCCACGACCGCGCTCGACTTCCTGGTCACCGGGGTCCGGGACGGCTGGATCCCGCAGGAGGCCCTCTCCTTCAAGGAAGAGGAATCCCGGCTCGCCTTCCAGGAGGGCCGGCTGCTGTTCGCCCGCAACTGGCCGCACGCGTACGGCCCGGCCACGCATTCCGCGGTGGCGGGCAAGTTCGCGGTCACCCGGCTGCCCGGCCGGGACGGGCCAGGCTCCAGCTCGCTCGGCGGTGTGAACCTGGCCGTCAGCGCGTTCTCCCGCCGGCAGCAGTCGGCGCTCGACTTCATCCGCTACTTCACCGGCCTGGAGAACCAGCGCCTCGTGCTCACCGAGGGCTCCTTCCCGCCGGTGTGGACCCAGCTCTACGACGACCCGGCGCTGATCGAACGGTTCCCCTATCTACCGGTGCTCAAGGAAGCCATCCTCACCGCCAGGCCACGGCCGGTCACGGCCAACTACAACCAGGTCAGCCTGGCTGTCTCCAGCGCCGTATCGGGCGCACTTTCCCGCACCACCCCCGTCGAGGAGACCGTCGCCAATCTGAAGCGACAACTCGGCGAGGTCATCCGCTCAGGAGGATAACCATGCGCAAACCCGCCATACTGCTGATCGCCGCGCTGGCCGTCACCGCATGTGGAGGTGGGGGCGAAGCCACGTCCCCGTCCGCCCCGGCCGGGTCCGCTCCGGCGGCCAAGCCCCTGGCCGGCGTCAAGGTCGAGATCGCCGCCAAGTGGACCGGCGACGAGCAGGCCAACTTCGAGAAGGTGATCACCGCCTTCGAGGCCAAGACCGGCGCCGACGTCATCTACGCCTCCACCGGTGAGGACACCGGCGCCTACCTCGGCCCGCGCATCGAGGGCGGCACCCCGCCGGACGTGGCGGTCCTGCCGCAGCCAGGCCTGGTCCAGCAGTACGCCGACCAGAACGCGCTCAAGCCGCTGAGCGCGAACGTGCAGAAGCAGATCGACGACAACTACACGCCGTACTGGAAGGAGCTGGGCTCGGCCAACGGCCAGGTCTACGGCGTGCTGGTGAAGGCCGCGCACAAGTCGATGATCTGGTACCGCACCGCCGCGTTCGAGGACGCGGGCGCGGCCGAGGCCACCACCTGGGACGACCTGATCGGCAAGACCGCCCAGACGCTGGCCGACGCGGGCACCCCGCCGTTCTCGCTCTGCGGCGCCTCCGGCTGGACGCTCACCGACCTGTTCGAGAACGTCTACCTGTCCAGCGCGGGCCCGGAGAACTACGACAAGCTGGCCAAGCACGAGATCCCGTGGACCGACCCCTCGGTCACCACCGCGCTGACCAAGATGGCGCAGATCTTCGGCAAGCCCGACTTCGTGCTCGGCGGCGCGTCCGGCGCGCTGCAGACCGACTTCCCGACCTGCGTGACCCAGGTGTACGGCGAGAAGAAGGCGGCCATGGTGATCGAGGCCGACTTCGTCGCCTCCTCGGCCACCCAGTCCGGCGCCGTGATCGGCGAGGACGCCAAGATCATGCCGTTCCCGACGGTGGGCGACACCGCGCCGGTGGTGCTCGGCGGCGACGTCGCGGTGGCGCTGAAGGACACCCCGGGCGCGATGGCGCTGCTGGAGTTCATGGCCTCCAAGGAGGGCGGCGAGATCTGGGCGAAGACGCCCGGCTACCTGTCGCCGAACCGGAACGTCTCCCCGGACAACTACCCCAGCGAGCTGACCAAGCAGCTGGCCCAGACGATCATCTCGGCCGGCGAATCGGTCCGGTATGACATGTCCGACCTGGCCCCCAGCGCCTTCGGCGGCACCGACGGCAAGGGCGAGTGGAAGCACCTGCAGGACTTCCTCCGCGACCCGGCCGACATCAAGGGCACCCAGGAGAAGCTCGAAGCCGACGCAGCCAAGTCCTACAAGGAGTAGGCCGTGGCCACCCCCCAACTCCGGCGCCTGGGGCCGTCTCCGGCGATGGCGTGGGTCTTCCTGGCCCCGGCGTTGCTCCTGCTGGCCGCGTGGATGGTCTACCCGATCGTGTACTCGATCTTCCGGAGCTTCCACGACGCGAGCGGCAACACCTTCGTCGGCCTGGAGAACTACGGTGCGATCTTCAGTGATTCGGCCACGCTCACCACGATCCGCAACAACATCATCTGGGTGGTGGTCGCGCCGCTGATGGTGACCGTGCTCGGGCTGATCTTCGCGGTGCTGACCGAGCGCATCCGCTGGGCGACCGCCTTCAAGCTCGTGCTGTTCATGCCGATGGCCGTCTCGCTGCTGGCCGCCGGCGTCATCTTCCGCCTGGTGTACGAGCAGGACCCGGACAAGGGCGTCGCCAACGCGATCATCACGACCGTGCAGGGCGTCTTCTCCGGCGACCAGGGTTATCCCGGGGCGCGCCCCCGGGAGAACGACGCGGCTCCCGCGGTGCTGCGGGGCGGCGCGGTGGTGACCAAGCAGCAGGCCCAGCCCGGAACCCCGGTGCTGATCCCGCTGGTCGGGCTGAGCCCCGACGCGGTCGCCGGTTTCGCCGCCGCGCGACCCCCCGCCGCAGGCCCCGGCCTGAGCGGGACGATCTGGATCGATACCGTCCGCGGGGGCGGCGGCACGGTCAATCAGATCGACACTCAGGAGCGGGGCCTGGCGGGGGTGACCGTTGAGGCGGTCGAAGGCGACACGGTCCGGGCCACCACCCAGACCGAGGCCGACGGCAGCTTCCGCTTCGACGAGCTGACCTCCGGCTCGTACGGGCTGCGCCTGCCCGAGTCCAATTTCACCGCCGCGTTCGGCGGGCTGACCTGGCTGGGCCCGACGCTGATCACTCCGGCGATCATCGGCGCGTACATCTGGGTCTGGGCCGGATTCGCGATGGTGCTGATCGCCGCCGGGCTCTCGGCCATCCCCAGGGACGCGCTGGAGGCGGCCAGGATCGACGGCGCCACCGAGTGGCAGGTGTTCCGCAAGATCACCGTGCCGCTGCTCTCGCCGGTCCTGCTGGTGGTCTTCGTCACGATGATCATCAACGTGCTGAAGGTCTTCGACCTGGTGTTCATCATCGCGCCCGGCTCGGTGCAACCCCAGGCCAACGTGGTCGCGCTGGAAATGTGGCGGGTCTCCTTCGGCGGCGGCGGCAACCAGGGCCTGGGCAGCGCGCTGGCGATCTTCCTCCTGCTGCTGGTGCTGCCGTTCATGGCCTTCAACATCCGCCGGTTCCGGAGGGACGAACGATGAACGACGCGACCTTCCAGCGTGGACCGGCCCGGCTGATCGACCGGCTCGGCGGCGGCGTGCTCCAGGTGGTCCTGATCCTGGTGGCCATCTTCTGGCTGGTGCCCACCCTCGGCCTGCTGGTGGTCTCGCTGCGGGCCGAGACGGACAACAACTCCTCCGGCTGGTGGACGCTGTTCACCAAACCGGCGCAGCTGACCCTGGAGAACTACGGCAACCTGCTGGCCTCCGGGTTCAGCTCGTCGTTCTGGAACACCGTGCTGATCACGGTCCCGGCCACGCTGCTGGTCATCGGGATCGCGGCCACGGCGGCGTACGCGTTCGCCTGGATCGAGTTCCCCGGCAGGGACGCGCTGTTCCTGGTGGTCATCGCGCTGCTGGTGGTGCCGGTGCAGATCGCGCTCATCCCGATCGCGAAGCTGTACGGCGCGCTGGGGATCTTCGGCTCGATCGCCGGCGTGGTGCTGTTCCACGTGGCGTTCGGCCTGCCGTTCGCCATCTTCCTGCTGCGCAACTTCTTCGCGGGCATCCCGCGGGAGCTGCTGGAGGCCTCCCGGATGGACGGGGCGCCGGAATGGCGGATCTTCGCGACCGTGGTCTTCCCGCTGGCCAAGCCCGCGATCGCGTCGCTCGGCATCTTCCAGTTCCTGTGGGTCTGGAACGACCTGCTGGTGGCGCTGGTGTACGCCGACACGGAAAACCAGCCGATGACCAAGGCCCTGCAATCGCAGATGCGGCAGTTCGGGACGAACGTCGACATCCTCGCGCCGGGCGCGTTCCTCTCGCTGATCATCCCATTGGTGCTGTTCTTCGCCTTCCAGCGGTACTTCGTCCAGGGTCTGCTGGCGGGATCGGTGAAGTAGGCCGGAAATGTACGGCATCGCGCGGCGGATTCGTCCGCGCGATGTCGTACCCGGTCGGTAGGCTCCGCGACCATGACAGCACGTCCCTTACCCGAGATCATGGAAGCCGGTTGGGCCAAGGCCCTTGAGCCCGTCGCCGGGCGGATAGCCGCGATGGGAGACTTCCTGCGGCAGGAGATCAGCGAAGGCCGGCAGTACCTTCCGGCCGGGCCGAACGTGCTCCGCGCGTTCCAGCAGCCGCTGGCCGACGTGCGGGTGCTGATCGTCGGGCAGGATCCGTACCCGACGCCCGGCCACCCGATCGGCCTCAGCTTCTCGGTCGCGGCCGACGTCCGGCCGCTGCCGGGCAGCCTGCGCAACATCTTCACCGAGTACACGGCCGACCTCGGCCTGCCCGCGCCGTCCAACGGCGACCTCACCCCGTGGACCGAGCAGGGCGTGCTGCTGCTCAACCGGGTGCTCACGGTGATGCCCGGCAAGCCCGCCTCGCACCGGGGCAAGGGCTGGGAGGAGGTCACCGAGCAGGCCATCCACGCGCTGGTCGAGCGCGGCGGCCCGCTGGTGGCCATCCTGTGGGGCCGGGACGCCCGCAACCTGCGGCCGATGCTGGGCCAGGTGCCCTGCATCGAGTCCGCGCACCCGAGCCCGCTGTCGGCCCGCAGCGGCTTCTTCGGGTCGCGCCCGTTCAGCCGCGCCAACACCTTGCTGGCCGAGCAGGGCGGATCCCCGGTCGAGTGGAAGCTCCCCTAGGATCACCACCATGAGCGATGCAACGGACACCGGACGCTATTTGCGGTTGACGGTCGATCTTGTCGTAGAGGTCACCGACGTGGCCGCCCTCCAGGCCGCCGCGCTGAAGGAGATCCGTCACCCCGAAGCCGATCTGGACGCCGCTGAGCGCCAGGAACAGATAGAGCTCGTCAACGGCGACGAGACCGGAGCGGCGGCCCTGCAGTGGCTGATCGAGCCGGATCACGTGCTCAGCCTCGTCGACCACATTGACGAGGTGGAGCCCAGGGAGGCGATGCTCGGCGTCGAACCCTCCGACGGCACGCTCGAAGACGAGGACGACGACGACCCCCACGACCACGACCACGACTAGAGCACACGCGCCAAGGGCGGCCCTCTCCGGAGGGTCGCCCTTCGTGTCATGCCATGTGGTCAGCCGTAGGCCCTTGCTCGATGGCCGCGGCGCCGACCATGATGGGTTGCCCATCTCGGACGGTTGCTTGGGCCATGTCGACCACGTCGGCGACATAGTTCGCCCAGCAGGACACCGTCTGGCGGGTGCACCGCACCGGCAACGAGCGGCGCTCGATGCTGCCCGAGTACCACCCCAGTGTCCATAGAGCCGTTTGCTGGCCAAGACGGCGGGGGTGACCTGCCGGGAGACACGTGCGATCTTGGCCATCGCGCCCACCCCCACGGCAGCCCGGCTCTCATCCGGCAATGCCCGTGCGACTTTCGGAACGCTACGCACGTACGGTGACAAAGTTGAAGCATGTTCTATTAGGGACAAAATTGGAGCGGTACAAGACCTGGCGGTGTACGGTGTCCTCCGGCGTCAAGGCCTCAAGCATGCTCACGCCTTCGTATCAACCCTCGGCCTTCATGAGCTGGCAGATACTGCCAAGATCCCGGAAGGCTGCTAATGGCATACCGCAACAAGACCTATATCGCGTTTGATAGTCGTGACATCAACTACTACCGCATGATGCAGGCATGGCGCAGCAACGAGCATATAGAGTTCGACTTCTTCAACGCTCATGATCTAAACACCGCTCGCGACACCAGCCAGCCAGAGACCATTCGGCTTAGACTCTGCGAGCGACTGGCTAACACCAAGCAAGTAGTGGCCCTCGTCAGCGATACCAGCCGAACGAAGGGCAACCGCGTGTGATCGCAATATGATGACCGTTGAGACTGGAGGTTAGGGGTATGATTCCGCACTCGTCCGCAATTTTCGATTTCGATGTGGCCTTATCCTACGCGGGAGAAGACCGTGCGTACGTCCAGCAGATTGCCGATCGGCTACAAGAACGCAATGTTCGCATCTTCTATGATGAGTACGCTCAAGCCGATTTGTGGGGTAGTGATCTCTACGTACTCCTTGATGAGGTCTATAGGAAGCGCGCACGGTTCGTCATGGCCTTCGTGTCCCGACACTACGTCAGCAAGCCGTGGACACAACATGAGCGCCAAAGTGCGCAGGCCCGAGCCCTGACCGAGGCAGGAGCCTATTTCTTGCCCGTACGGCTGGATGATAGCGAGCTGCCGGGGCTGCGCCCGACGATGGCCTATGTCGATGCTCGGCACACGTCCATCGAGCGCCTGATTGACCTGATTGAGCAGAAACTGTCGACAGCACCGGGTGTCACCGATCCTCAGCCAGTTGTCCTACGCGTACCTCGCACGCCCGACCAGCAGCGTGAGCTGTTGGCTCACCGCCCAGTAGCCTGGGAGTACCTCCTCTACGCTGGCGTCCTCTGGCAGCACCGAGAGGCCCTTGAGTCCAAGTGGCGGGATCACGAACTGCAATACGCCCGCCGGACACGTCAGCACCTTGCTGACGTGGCGGCTGCGAAGTTCCTCGGAGACGTCATGAATGACATGGCGGCGACAAGCCGAGCTGTGACGAAGGTGCTTGACCGCAGGGCTCAAGAGTTGGCTTTCGGCCTGCCGGGAGAACCTGGAGATCCGGCCCGCATCGAGCATCTCGGGGCTCGCCTCATCGGGGTCTATGAGGAGGTTCTGGATCTTGCCGCGACCATGCGCGGCACGGGCGTATCCGATCGGATGGTGCCGGTGTTGGAAGCCGCTGCGCAGCTGGCCGATCAACCACTCCGAGAGATCCGACTATTCATTGATCAACTCGTGGAGGAGTGTGATCGTCTCCCGGAACGGCTGGCCAGCGACGAAGCAGTGACCCTCACGCTCACACTCGAACTGACCATCGACGATCAGGCTTTGAAGACCTACGAGCAGGAAATGCGACGGGCGGAGCGCAATCTGGGGAAGTGATGATCCGTGTCATTCGAAGCCGGTGCTTGGTTGGCTTCTTCGTTGGGCACGACCGGCGCGTACTGCCGCAGCTCATCGTCCCTCAACATTGACACCCTGAAGGACGCCTTCTCCTGATCCATCATGAAGACCCGCAGCGCGTTCGGGCACCGCCAGGGCATCTGCGCAATGTGATCAAGGACTGCCTTCAGGTCGGCATGGTTGAACGCACCGGCCCACACATCGCACTCGGGGTACTTCCACCCACCCATGCCGTGTCCTCGGCAGCGATTTCGCAGAGAAAGCCGCAGCCTCGCCCCGGCCTATCCCGCAGTGGAGCTTCCGTACGCAGCCACTCCCTCAACGCCTCCATGTTCGGACGGTCATCCGGATGAATCGACACCATCACGTTGGTGACCCAGCTCATCAGCCTATTGTCCGCCACAGAGGACTCCTCAGGGTCGACAGCCCGGCCCATCAGATGTCTCAGCCCGGCCCACCGGATGCCGTGGCTGGCCACCGTAACTGGCAGCGGCGGCCCCGTCCACGGCCGGGTTAGTCGGGTGGAGGATTGCGTGGTGGCCGGGGCGGTGTGATGCGGTTCTCTTTTTGGAGAAGCCATTCGGGTACGGGCTTTCTTTCCAGGGAGGTGCCTCGGGGCGGCCAGTTACCGACGTGGTTGGCCATGGTGCCCTTGCGCTGGACCTGGTAGGCCCAGCCGGTGGAGCGAAGCCGGTGCAGCACGCTCCAGGCGACCCACTGGGTGATGCCGAACTCCTTCATCAGCTGGGGCACGCTGGCCACCCGCTTACGGGGTCGGATCTGTCCGCTGCGGATCCGCTGGACCAGAATGGTCGCCACTTCGACGGTCTGCTCCTCCACCGAGCGAGGCGCAATCTGCGGCGGCGGGTCGGGGACGCCGACGACGAAGCCGTACCCCGGCATCCGGCGGATGATCTTCCGGTCGCGGAGCTCGCGCTGGACTCGCGCGGCCGTCGAGAGCGTGATGCGGTAGTTGCGCATCAACGTCTTGAGGGTGGGGAATGGCGTTCCCTCGGCGAGCTTGCCGCTGGCGATCTGCCCGGCCAGCTTCTCGACGATCGCCTTGCGCCGTTCGATGATCTTGGTTCTGGTTCCGGCAGAGCCACCCACGGCGCGAGTGGTCAGGGATGGGGCCGCGGTGTTGTCGGAGATCTCGGATCCGGCGGCATGCGGGAGCGGGGGGAGAGGCGGTTGCTGGCTGGTTGTGGTCGCTGCGGGCGAGTGGGGGATCTGCTGGGTGGTCATGGCGCCACCTCGAAATCGAACCAGACGACCCGGTTCGGCGGCTCCTCGTGCCAGCCCCAGGCACGGGTCAGGTGTTCCACGATCGCCAGGCCATGCCCCCCGCTCCGTTCGATGTCGTCCTGCGGCTGGAGTTGGGGGGCGCCGGAGGATGAGCCCTGATCGACGACCAGTACATGAAGCACATAGGCGTGCTCGGTGATCACCAGCCTGATCCGCCCGTCCGGGCGGCGGCCGGATTCCGAGTGCTGCAGCGCGTTGGTGACAATCTCCGAGATCACCAGCAGCAACTCATTGAGGCGGGTATTGCTCATTTCGCGGCAGATGTGCTGGACGTAATTCCGCGCCTGCGGAACCGCAATCGAAGCGCCGGGTAGGTCGGTGGCGCTGAGTAAGGTGGTGGGTGATCTCCTAACGGCATTAGCTTTTGCCATGGGTCAGGATCTCGCTTTCTGATCAAGGACCCGTCCAGTGTTCACCCACTGTGATGGGCCGGTCTTCTTGTGGTCACCTTCCATTCAGTCAATGAAGGCCACGTGCGGGCAGGTGCGGATGGGGGACACTGAGGGGGAGCCTCTCGTGTCCGGTAAGCCGCGACGAAAGGGCGCACCATGATTGCCGAGGACGATTCCACGGCGCAGAACGCTCCTGCGTGGGCCCTACGGCTGCGAGCTCAACGTCGGCAGCGGGATTGGTCGCAGCGCGACATGGTCAGAGTTCTGGTTCAGGCTGCAAGCGATAACCTGCGGCAGCGCTTGCCAGAACGTGAAACCATCCTCCGGCGCATCAAGTCCTATGAAGCCGGACAGCACCAGCCCAAAGACCCCTACAGGCTGCTGTACTGCCGCGCCTTCCAGATGAGCGAGGCCGAACTGTTCTCCGAGGAAGCCGACGAGCCCGGTATAAGCGCAGCCGGTGATCACGACGATGAGATCGCCATGATGGAACTCGCCCGCCGGGCGATGGCCAGCGATGTGGGCGAGGCGACGCTAGTCCACCTGGAGCAGGCCGTCGATGATCTCGCGATGGCCTATTCACGCACGCCACCACAAGAACTGGCGGCCAGGACGCGCCGCTACCTCGGCTATGTCGCCCGGCTGATCGACGCGAAGAAGACGCTGACCGAACATCGTCGCCTGCTCATTGTCGGCGGCTGGCTGTCACTGCTCGCTTCCACCTGCAACATCGACATGCGCCGCTTCCCCGTCGCCGAAGCCCAGCTCGACACTGCCGCCCACCTCAGTCGACAGGCCGACTGCCCGGAGATTCAAGCCTGGTGCCTAGAAACACGAGCATGGAAATCGCTCACCGACAAAGATTTCCGGCGTGCTCTCGAACTCTCCCAAGGCGCGGGGGAGATCGCTCCACGCGGCGGCTCGGCTTACATCCAAGCCACCGCACAGCAAGCACGAGCATGGGCACGTCTGGGAGTCGGAACAGAAACGCGCCGCGCCCTCAGCCGCGTGGAGCACATGGCTTCCGGACTGCCAATTCCGGATCAGGCGGAGCATCACTACCGCTATGACCCGGCCAAAAGCGACGCCTACACGGCCACCACCCTGGCTTGGGTGGGAGATACCGCCGCCGAGCCCTACGCGCGATCAGTACTAACCCGGCTTGAGCATCCCCAAGACGGCCCCGCTCGGCCACGCCGAGCCTTGGCCGCACGCTTGGATCTAGCCCTTGCGCTGCTGGCCACCGATCAACTGGATGAGGCTGCCGCAGCCACAACGACAGCGATGACCAGCGGCGTCATGGTGCCCTCCCACCACTGGCGGGTAAGCGAGATCATCACGTCCGTCGAGGCCCGGAACGCCCCTGAGGCTACTGAACTCCGCGAGATCTTTCAGGGGCTAATTGCCAGCTAATAGGCTTCGATTCCCCAAAGGCAACTCCACTCCGACAAGACCGTTCCCAAGTAGAGCGTCCTGCATCGTCGTGGTTTTGCAATTATGGTTACAGTTCGTCCGTGTCCGGCGGTGTCCACCTGTGACCATGATGGACGCTGAACTGCGTAAACGGACAGTAGTGGACAGCCGCAGAAGCGTGCTAACAGACGATCTTGACACTCGTAATTCGTAGGTCTGGGGTTCGATTTCCCAAGGTGACTGCACAGGATTGGACCCCTGACCAGGGATTTCCGGGTCAGGGGTTCTTGCTCGGCCGTGACCCCTTCAAGGGGTCACGGCCATCGGCCTCTGATCAGCCGCTACCGAACCCGGTCACGAGCCACCGGTCCTTCACGTACCGCACCCCGAAGCTCTGAGCGAAGTTCCCATCGGGGTACGACCCGTTTTCGACCTCGCACAGCTCCATGGTCACACTCATCCTCCGGCACTTCTCCCCTTCGGGGCAGAGGTCCGATTCGTGCGACTCGCCGATGCTGATGTCACTCGCCGAAATCCAGTTCTTGAACGGATTGATCGGATTGTTGAACTCGTTGTCGAGGTCCGTTTCCGGCACCACGACGGCACGCAGGGTCTCCTGGTCCTTGCCGAGTAGCGCGTCGATGTAGGCACGCACCACTTCCTCCGGCTTGGCCGTGGCCGGCGGCACCGGCACCTCCCGCTTGACGACCTGCCCGCACCAGCAGCCGGCCAGAACCGGGATCAGGGCGAGCACCAGCAGTACCCGGCGAACGCCACTACCAGTTGACACGGCCGAACACCAACCCGCTGAAGTCGTCGTAGTCGAACCGCTCCCCGAGATTCATGAAGGGACCGGAACCCGTGCCACGGTCTCCGCCGTGCTGCGCGAAGTACACCTGCTTGATGTTGATCGGAGGCCCGCCTTTCACGTTGGTGACGATCCCCACATGGGTGTACTCGCCGTTGTCTTTGTTCAGGAAGTAGACCGTGTCGCCAATCTTGACATTGGAAAGCCGAGAATCTGTTGGCGTCCACGTGGCGGAGACGGTGCCCCGGGTTTGAAGGGGATCCCCGAAGCGCTGCTGCAGGAAGTGCTCGTAATTCTTGTGTGCCGCGGTGAACGTGAAGGAGTCATCTCCCCAGCCGCGTTCCCACCAGGAGAGCCCGATTCGCTTGTCGAGCCAGCTCCACCAGTCGGTGCTGTGGATCTGGCGGAATTTGCCGCCCCGCGCCAGCGCCTTGGACACGAAGTTGGCGCAGTCGCTGCGGTACTCCCAGCCCTTGTTGTTGGCCGGGCCGACGCTCAGCACGGCCCAGAGGGAGGCCAGCTCCCGCCGGTTGAACGGCGACGCGGCCAGGGTCCGGGCGAAGGCCGGGGGATCCGCGGTGCTGTCGTCCACCGGAGGCAGCTCGGTGACGGGATTCGGCGCCACGCCACCGGGCCAGGCGTTGACCTGGGACGAGTCGTTCGCCGCCTGGGCGTCCACGGCGGACGCGCTCTTCTCACCGCTGAGCTTGAGCCGGCCGTTGCCGTTCGCGTCGGCGGCGAAGACGAAGTCCTGTGTGGTGGTCCACTCGTTCTCGACCGGATCGTCCTGGCCGTCGTAGACGGTGGTCCCGGTCACGGCCGAGCGCACCACGACGGTGTTGTCGTCCAGCTTCGACACCAGGGTGTCGGCGAGCTGCACGCCGTCGGTCGCACGGTCCTCGACTCCTGTGGTGGTCAGGTCCTGCTGTCGCGCGTACAGCATGGGCTCGATTCTGGACGCTTCGGTGGCGTCCTCGATGGCCTCCCCGGTGTTCTCGGTGCGTCCGTCGAGCAGGCTCTGCTTGGCCTCGGCGTACTCGTCGACCGCGTCCTGGTAGGCGGTGGGGCCGCCGGGTACGGCCTGCGGGGCGGCGTCCCCCGACACCTTCCACGGGCCGACGCCGAACGGCGTGCGGGTGCGGACCTGGAAGCGGTAGGTGGTGCCGTTGGCGAGTCCGCCGACGATGACGGTGGCCTCGGTGACGGTCAGGGACTGGACGACCGTGTTGCCGGCGTCCAGCACCTCCAGGTCGAAGTTCTGGATCTCGGTGTCCGCGCCGAGGTCGTCCGGGCGCGCCCACCGCAGCAGCGCTCCGCCGTCACCCTGCCGCACGTCGATCCTGGGGATGATCCCGGGCGGCCCGGCCGGACGGTAGGTGACGCGTAGTGAGGTGGGGCGGGCCGCCCCGCTCCCGCCGAGCTCGACCGGCGGCACGGTGTCGTTGGAGAGCACCACCACGCCGGGGTCGATGAAGGTCTCCTCCGGCACCTCGTGCCGCCAGCCGTAGGCGTTCGCGGTGACGTCGATCTCCGGGGTGCCGACCTGCACCTGCTGCTGGGACAACTGCACCAGATCCGCGACCAGCGCCGACCCGGTCGGGTTCTCCTCCAGTTCGCTCTTCTTGATGTGGGCCGCGATCACCTGGCTGTTGGGGCAGGACCCGTCGCAGGTCGCGCCGCCGAGGTCCAGCACCGCGGAGGTGATCATGGCTCCCGGTGGGAGGGAGCTCATGTCGGCCTTGATCAGGGACACCTTGCGGGCCGACCCCGCGCCGCCCACCTGGGCGGTGGACGAGGCCAGCGGGCAGGGCGCACCTGCGCAGGCGGTGGCCGAGGCCGGGGCCGAGCGGATGGTCAGCGCGCTACCGGACAGGGTGACCTGCTGGGTCGGCGGTGACTCCGGTTCGGGGACCGGCGCGCCGAAGGGCACGGGCGCGGTCATCGGCGTGCAGATCTCCGCCAGACAGGCGTCCATCCGCCAGTAGTAGGAGCCGTCCTCGACGATCAACCCGTCCGGCACCCGGGCGGTCAGCCGTTCACCGCCGGAGACCGCGCCCTCCGCCAGCGGTACGGGGCCGAGCGGGGTGCCGTTCGCCGCGTACAGGTAGAAACGGCCCTTGACCGGGCCGCCCGATGGGCGGGAGACGATGCCGGACAGGGTCGGGTTGAGAGGTTCCTCCGTGCCGGTGGCCAGGTCGGACGGGAGGTGGGGTGCGTCCGAGGTGATCCGGTAGTACGGGGTTTCGCTGCAGATGCGTGGTGTGACCCCGGTCAGGCAGGCCTTGATCTTGAACTTGAAGCTGTCCGGGCTGCCGAGCTGGAACTCGCTCCTGATCACCTGTCCGGAGAGGGCGCTGGAGATCGGCGGGAACAGCTGTGCCGAGGTGCGCCCGAACACGACGTTGGACGCGGGGCCCTGCTGCCCGATCGAGTCGATGGGGACGACCCGGTAGTAGTACAGACCCTGTGGCATCCCGCTGTTGACGTACGTCGTGGCGGTGGTTGTGGTGAGCACCACCAGCTGGCTGAACTCGGCCGTCGTGGACCGCTGGACCTGGTACCTGACCGTGCCCATATCGTCGGTGGCCGGTCCCCAGCTGAGCTCGACCGCCTCGGGGCCCGCGACCGAGTTGAGTGCGCCGGGCGCGGACGGGGGCGCGTCGTTGACCATCAGCGGACCGGCTGCCAGTGACTGGATCTCCGTCTGCGTCAGGGACTTCTGGAAAACCGCCACGTCGTCGATTGATCCGTTGATGTGGGTGCCGATCGTGGTGGGACCGGTGGCGTTCCAGCTGGCGGGGACGCCGGTGGTGGTGCCGAGGAGGCTTCCGTTGAGGTAGACCGATAGTCGTCCGGCGGTGGCGTCGTAGA
>NZ_BLAE01000018.1:101894-142358 GCF_009687865.1 Acrocarpospora macrocephala | reverse complement strand
GGTGTCGGCGCTGTAATGGACGTAGAGGATGTCGCCGCTTCCGGCGTCCACGCCCAGGTAGAAGGGGGCGCGGGTGGTGCCGTTCTGTTGCGCGAGTTGGTACCAGCCGGCCCTGTCGTTGAGCTTGAGCCATCCCGCGACCGTGTAGCTCTGGTCAGTGCGCAGCGCGGGACCCGCCGCCGTGGCTGCTATCCCCCCGGCCTTGGTGAGAGATCGGCCGAACTTGCCGGGACCCCAGGTGGCGGACGGGTGCAAGGTTGCTGTCTGGCCCTGTCCGGCGGCGTCGGCGGTGAACGTTCCCGTGCCCTCGTCCATCGGCCAGTAGCCACGCAGGTTGACCAGGCGGCCGATCTGGGTGGCGGTCAGCGCCTTCTGGTAGAGGCGGACGTCGTCGATTGATCCGTTGATGTGGGTGCCGATCGTGGTGGGACCGGTGGCGTTCCAGCTGGCGGGGACGCCGGTGGTGGTGCCGAGGAGGCTTCCGTTGAGGTAGACCGATAGTCGTCCGGCGGTGGCGTCGTAGACTCCGGCCAGGTGGAACCATTGGCCGACGGGGGCATCCACGCCGGAGTACACGCCGTACTGCGTGGGACTGGCGGTGTCGGCGCTGTAATGGACGTAGAGGATGTCGCCGCTTCCGGCGTCCACGCCCAGGTAGAAGGGGGCGCGGGTGGTGCCGTTCTGTTGCGCGAGTTGGTACCAGCCGGCCCGGTCGTTGAGCTTGAGCCATCCGGCGACCGTGTAGCTCTGGTCAGTGCGCAGGACGGGCGTGGTCGCCATGGCCACCGACCCCGCCGGGGTTCGGGTGACGGCGCCGCCGAACCGGCCAGGGCCGCGGGTGGCCAGGCTAGAGATCAGCGCATCGTGGCCGTGGCCCGAGGTGTCCAGAGCGGTCGTGCCGGACGGCTCGTCCAGCCGCCAGTGCGCCGCCGCCTGCGTGTCGCCTCCGCCAGGCGGGGGCGGAGTGGGTGTCGGTGTCGGCGTCGGTTCGGGCGCGCCGAGGGCAGTGGTCGGGTCCGCGATGGAGACCAGGTAGTCGAGCTTCTTCCCGTCCAGCGCCGTGGTCGAGTAGTTGATCTTCACGTCGGTGGTGCGGGAGATCGCGTCGTTGCCGACGATCGAGTCGATCGACTCCCCGGTGACGGTCGGGATCTCCGGCGGCAGCAGGTACGTCACACTGAGCATGGCCGGACTCTGGCCGGACTCCACCGAGTCGAACGACCAGTACTGGGTCACTCGGGGGTTGGGGTCGTCCGGCCAGGTCGAGCGCGGGTCCTCGTTCGATTTCAGCTCGACCCCGTGGTTGGGCGTCCCGGCCGCCCAGGTGCGGGCCATCTCGGTCACGTTGATGGAGTTGGTGATAATCCCGGAATCACAGGACGGCTGAGTGGTCACTGCGCCCGTGCTGGTCGTCGGCGGGCGGGTGTTCCAGGACAGGCCGGTGGTGCTCCATGCCGAGGTGATCGCCGAGGCCGTGATGACCGCGTCGGTGCACGGACCCGTGTAGTAGCCGACCAGCTGGATGCTCGCCGAGTCGATGTACTTGCCGAGGTACTCGCTGGAGTCCTGGAACTTCACGTACCCGCGTACGAACTGCGGGAAGATCTTGTTGGTCGAGGTGCACACGCTGCCCTGGCACTGGCGCTCCTGCGCCCAGTACGTCCCGGTGCCCACGTTGAAGACTTCGCCGGTGGAGTTGGCCGTGTTGTTCACGTGCTCCACCCAGGCGTCGGTGGTCGCGGTCAGCGAGACGACCGGGTCCACGGTAACCGGGTAGGTGGTGTTCTTGTCGGCCAGGAAAGCCGGGTCCGGCCGGACCACCAGCACTCGACCCCCGCCCTCGCCCCGGGCGAGCTTCAGGTCGATGCGGCCACGATGGGCGATGCCGCTCTTCGGGTCGCTGCTGGGGGCCTCCTCGACATACGGCGTGGCTGCGGAGGCCACCGTCTTGCCCTTGTTGTCGGTGAGCTTCAGGCCCCCGCCCTTGGCCTCGGCCAGGTCCAGGCCCTCGGTGGTGATGGGCAACCGGTACTCCACCGGCCCCGACGGCCGCTGCCGGATGACGACGTCATGCCGGAAACCCCCAGCCAGCGCGGTGACCACGACGTCCGCGCCCGGTCCCGCCGCGTCCGGGTAGATCGCCTTGTTGCCGTCGAGCCGTGGCTGGGGGAGCCGGTCCTGCCAGTCGAGGGCGAAACGCTGCCCGTCGCGTTCCATGGACGCCAGGAAAGGGCTGTCGCCCCCACCGAGCTCGACCTCGGCGACGGCCACCTTAGGGCGAACCCGGTCGCCGTCGGCCACCAGAGTGGTGTCCACCCAGCGGAATGAACCGTCCGCCTGCTTCACCCGCGCCTGCCCGGCGAAGGACTGGGTGGTGAGCTTTCCGTCCGGGTACGCCCAGGTCCAACTGGATTCCGTGCCGACCGCTGTCACTTCGATGGGTTTGTTCTGCTCCCTCGCGGCAGCGATGGCCTGCCGTAATGCGAGGTCGGGATCCTCCGGTCTGGGGAATTGCGTCACCGGCGGCTGCGGTTGCACCGGTGCTGGAGTCGGTGTTATTTCTTCCGCAGATGCCGGAGATACTGTGAGTAGCGATGCGATGACCCCGGCGACCATTAATAGTCGTATTTTGACGGACATTCTCACATGCGCCCCGTTCGTGTCGATGATCACGTCCAGGTGTTTTCATATCATTTAATCTTCCATCCTGATAGTGGTCGGTTTTGATGGCTCGCAGGACGAGGGCGCCTGCGCGATGGCTGCCATACGGATCTGGAGGTGCCTGGGTACTCTCCGTAGTCCTGATAGCGCGTAGGTGGCGGCTCCCCATAATTAGGCCTCTGGCCAGAGCTTCCCGTCAGGGATTCTTTGTTCGTCGGACGATCTTGTGATTTTGCTAACACCTCGGCTAATGGCGGACCCTCTCGATGAGAACTAAAAATGTCGCGATTTTAGGGCCTGGGTCGAATATTCGGTTGCATATCCGATGTTGGTGATGGGTGGGGGAAGTGGTTCCCTATTCGTTCGGACCTGATCGAATCCTGAGTGGCGATGCCTTGTCATGATGGGTATAGGATCACTAGTTGTTGGGCCAATGTCAGCCGGTGTCGCATAAGGATTCGTGCTATCTGGCGAGCCTGCTGACAAAAGGCTGGTAGTAATTCCGTTTCATGCTCATCACGGCGAAGTCGGATATGCCGGGCGCGTGATCTTCTTGATGTGTCTCGTGGTGACCGGATGGCCACTGCGGAATATCGTTACGATTTCGCTGAGGACTTCTGGGCTATCAGACAAGATGATTTCTGGAAGCTAGAACTCGCCAAGCCTTTCAATAACGCGGCGATGGGCAGCTGGGAAGCCAGGGGGACTGGAGAAAGGCGCTCCAGCTGCTCGACCAGCGGCGCGAGTCGCTTCGAGGCTAGTACGAGCGCATCGCTCGGGCGGAGTTCCGCACCTGGCGTGTCCGGGTAGTTGAAGAACCGGGTTACTCCATATCTTCGATAGAACACCGCCTCCTCCGGCTCCGGCACGAATACGGCGGGCTCGTCCGGCTCGTGGGTCCGGATGCCGTCCGGCCGTTGGAAGTGATGGGCGCGTTGCCGGAAGTGGTAATCCTGGGGCCGGATGTCACGCACGAGGTCCGCTATGACGAGCGGGGCGTTGCTTGCTGGTGGAGTCCGATACATCAACTCGGGTTGGCTACACGCTGGCGGGCACCGATCGCGGGACTTACGCGATCAGCGAGGACATTACTCCTTCTTCGAACGTAGCCACGGCTTGCTCGATCTCCCATGTTGAGGAGCGAGCCCTTCCATTGAAGCTGGCCTCCTGTCGGCGTCCGGCTGTCACTGAGGAAGCGTGGCGGTCCAGAAGGCCGGGTTCTGCGCGCGCTTGAGGTGCCAATCAGCGCGATCCCGCTAGAACTCGAAGACCGCGCGGCTCTATTTCGTTCACGGCTCGCCGGGCAACGTGCTGATCGTGCTGTGCAACGCGGTGAGCGAGGCCCAGGTGCATCCGCTGCTTCCAGGCATCGACAGCTGCCTGGTGGTCGTGATGAGCCGGAGCTGGATGTCCAGGCTAGTGGCTCGCGACGGGGCCAACCGCGTCCGGGTCGACATGCTCGTGGAAGCGGAGTCGCTGGACCTGATCAGGAATGTGACCGCCGACTACCGGAAAGAGGACTCGCCGGAGGACCTGGCCGAGCCGGTCAGGCTGTGCGGCAGGTTTTCCCTGGCGTTGCGCATCGCAGGCGAGCGGGCGGCCAGCCGGCCGTGGATGCCGTCATACAAGCTGGTGGTTGACCTGCCCTTGCGCCCTCGCCGTCGTACAGAGAATGCTGAACCGAATGACGGGCCCTCTGTGAGTCAAAGGCGGGCCGAGTCAGGGGTTGGGTCTTGATCGGAGGAAGCGGCGCCGACCATGATGGGGTGCTCGTCTTCGGTGCAGTCGGCGGGCATTTCGACCACGTCGGCGACGACGCAGGTGATGTTGTCGGGGCCGCCGCCCCGGTTGGCGAGGTCGACGAGGGTGCGCGCGACGGTGTCGAGGTCGGCGACGGAGGTGAGAATCTCGTGGATCGTGTCCGGCGACACGACGGCGGGCAGGCCGTCCGAGCAGAGCAGGTAGCGGTCGCCGGGGTAGGCCCCGCGCGAGGACATGTCGGGGTTCACGTTGCCGGTGCTCTCCAGCGCGCGCATCAGCATCGACCGTCGCGGATGCTCGGCCGCCTGCTCCGGCGTCATCCGGCCGTCGTCCACCAGGGACTGCACCAGCGTGTGGTCGTGGGTGATCTGGTACAGCACGCCGTCGCGCAGCATGTAGCCGCGCGAGTCGCCGACATGGGCCAGCGCGAAGCCCTGGCCGTTCCACAGCATGGCGGTCAGCGTGGTGCCCATGCCGTTCATCGCGGGGTCGGCCTCCGCCATGCTCTTCAGCGTCTGGGCGGCGGCGTGCACCGCGGCCTCCAGCGCGGCGATCGGCTCGCCGTCCATGGGCAGCCCGGACAGCACTCGGATCGCGGTGGCCCCGGCGACGGCGCCGTGCGGGTGGCCGCCCATGCCGTCGGCGAGGGCGAGCAGCCGCCCGCTCGCGTAGGCCGAGTCCTCGTTCTTCTGGCGGCGCTGCCCGACATCGGATCGGGCGGCGTACCGGAGTCCCAGCGTGCTGTGTTTCATATGCACAGTAAAACATTGGTTGAAGCACTTCACAAGTAGGCATGTCGTGTAGAGTGATGACGTGACTTACGTGAACGCTGGCGACATCGCCCGGCTGGCCGATGTCGGCCGGGCCGCGGTGAGCAACTGGCGTCGCCGTCATGAGGACTTCCCGCAGCCTGTCGGCGGGACCACCGCGAGCCCGCTGTTCTCGCTCGCCGAGGTCGAGGAGTGGCTGCGGCGCAACGGCAAGCCGTACGAGCTGTCGCCGGGGGATCTGGCCTGGCAGCGGTTGCGGGCGTCCGGGGATGATCTGCGCCTGGGGGAGCTGGTCGCGGCGGCGGGGGACTTCCTGGAAGGACGTCCGTCCGGGTTGCGGCCCGGGGTCACCGACTTACTCGCGGAACTCGCCGACGAGCGGGGGACGCGGGACGCCTTCGAGTTCCTGTGCGAGCGGTATGTCGAGGCGCACTCCCGGCAGCTGGCGGTCACGCCCGCCGAGCTGGCCGAGCTGATGATCCGGCTGTCCGGCGGCGGCACGCTGCTCGACCCCGCGTGCGGGATCGGGACGCTGCTGCTGGGCGCGAAGGCGGCCCGGGGCCAGGAGCTGTCCGGCTCCTCGGCCAGGATCGCGCAGATCCGGCTGCGCATGCGCGGCGTGGACGGCCGCGTGGTGGCGGGGGATTCGCTCCGCCAGGACGGTTTCCCCGGCGAGCGCGTCGACGCGGTCGTCTGCGATCCGCCGTTCAACGAGCGCGCCTGGGGCCATGACGAGCTGGCCGGGGATCCGCGCTGGGAGTATGGCCTGCCGCCGCGCGGCGAGCCGGAGCTGGCCTGGGTGCAGCACTGCCTGGCTCGGGTCCGGCCCGGCGGGACCGTGGTGATCCTGATGCCGCCCGCCGCGGCCTCCCGCCGCCCCGGTCGCCGGATCCGCGCCAACCTGCTCAGAGGCGGCGCCCTGCGGGCGGTGATCGCCATCGGCGGCGGCGACCTGTGGGTGCTGCGCCGCCCGGAGAGCGGGGAACGCCCGCCCGCCCAGGTGCTCATGTTCAACGGCGAGCTGTCCGGCGTGTGGCCCGCCTGGCTGGAGTTCCAGCGTGATCCGCAGGGCGTGCGCATCATCGACCTGCTCGACGACGAGGTGGACGTCAGCCCGCTGCGCTTCGACCGGCGCGGCACGCCCGCGGAGTTCATCGCCGAGCAGGAGGGCTTCCGGGCGTCGGCGAGCAGCCTGACCGGGCCGGATCTGGCCGTGCTCGACGAGCCCAGGGATCTGAACATGACCACGGTGGGGGAACTGGCCAAGGCCGGGCTGCTGGCCGTGCACCATTCGGCGATGAAGCCAGGAGAGGTGGCCGACCAGGGCGAGGTGCCGGTGCTGTCCGGCGACGACGTGCTGCTCGGCGGCGTCCCCTCCGGGCGGACGGGGTCGGCGGCCGGGCAGATCGTGATCGAGGCCGGGGACGTGGTGACCACGCCCACCGGGACGGTCCGGGTGATCGCGGAGAGCGGCGCGGTGCTCGGGCCCCAGCTCACCCTCTACCGGCTGGATCCGGCCCGGCTGGACTCCGACTTCCTGGCCGGTTTCCTGCGCGCCGGCGGCGGGCACAGCCGGGGAACCAGCCGCCTGGACGCCCGCCGGACCCGGGTGCCGCGGCTTTCGCTGCCGGAACAGCGGCCGTACGGGGCGGCGTTCCGGCGGCTCGCGGAACTGGACGACGCGCTGCGGGCCACCACCAGGCGGGGCGAGCGGCTCATCCGGCTGGGCTTGGACGGTCTAGCCAGCGGACATCTCCTCTAAAGTAGCCGCATGGTCATCGCTGACCGATACGAGCTTGACGACCTCCCCCTCGGTCAGGGTGGTATGGGCGCCGTGTACGGCGGCCACGACAAGCATCTCGACCGGAAGGTCGCGGTCAAGTTCCTCCGGCTGCCCGGCGGGCCCGACGAGGAGCTGGAGCGGCGTTTCATCCGGGAGGCGCGCATCCTGGCCCGGCTGGACCATCCGGGCGCGCCCGTCCTGTACGACTTCGGCACGCACGAGCAGCGGCTCTTCCAGGTGATGCAGTTCATCGACGGCGTCACCGTGGCCGACGTGGTCAGCGAGCACGGGCCGCTGCCGGTGGCCTGGGCCGCCGCGATCGCCGCGCAGGCGTGCGCCGTCCTGTCGGCCGCCCACGCGCTCGCCATCTGCCACCGCGACCTCAAGCCGACCAATCTGATGTTGTGCCCGGACGGCACGGTCAAGGTCCTCGACTTCGGCCTGGCCATCCTGCGCGAGGCCGACGGCGCCCAGTTCACCAGGACCGGGCAGATTCTCGGCACCCCCGCGTACATGGCTCCCGAGCAGATCAAACGCGGCGTCGCCGGACCGCGCAGCGACCTGTACGCCCTGGGCTGCGTGCTGCACGAGATGCTCACCGGGCGGCAACTGTTCACCGGCACGACCGACTACGTCGTCTTCGAACGCCAGGTCAAAGAGCGCCCGCCGCCCGTTCCCGGCGTCCCTCCGGCGCTCGCCGACCTCATCGAAGCCCTGCTGGAGAAGGAACCCGAACGCCGCCCTGCGGACGCCAACACCCTTTACCAGCTGCTCCAGACCTTCGCCGTGGACCTGCCCGCGCTGCCGGGCTTCCTCGATCCCGTCCCGGCCCCAGGCCGGATGTACGCCCGCGTGGTCGGCCGTGTTCCCGGCTAAAGTCCTCCGGTGACCCCTGACCGGCTTGGCGCGCTCCTCGGCTACCCTCCCACCCCGGTGGGCACTTGGGCGGAGGCGGCCAGATACATCTCGCCCTTGGCACGGGCCGGGGTCTCCGTCGAGGACCTGCGCGCGGCGGACGGGATCGCGGACGTCGAGATCCAGCCGAGCGGGCTGCTGCTGGTGACGGTGACGCTTCCCGGTGAGCACGTCGCGGAGCTCGAAGAGCTGCCCCACCTGGCTTCGTGCACGTGGCCCGACCGTCCACGGACATGGGACAACCCCGGATTTGTCGTGAAATATGCGTATTCGCGGGCGGTTGCGGTGGCGCGGTGGGGGGCGCAGCTTGAGGTGCCGATGATCGGGTTCCGGCCGGAGTTGCTGGATGGCGTGGAGGATCGGGGGGTGCTGCGGATGCTGGCCGAGTTGCCCAGTCGCCGGAGCAGCCGCGATCCGCGCTGGGAGGCGTTCGCGGAACGGCTGGCAGGGGCGTACCACGACGCGCATGAGCGGGCCCCGGCGACTCCGGTCGGCGACGAGCCCGCCGGGGAGGTGCACACCGCGCGGCTCTGGCTGGCCCGCGCCGTGCGGGTCGTGCTGGGGGCGCTGTCGGCGGAGGTTCCGCCCGACCGGATGTAGCGTCTCGGCACCTGGGCAACCGTCTCATCCGGGGTGGGGAGTCCGATAACCTCGTTCAGGTGAGTCGATTCGCCCATCCGGCCGGTGACAGGCACGCCGAGCAGCTGCCTGACGAACGCCCGCCGCACGCCCCCGCCGACCTGAACGCCCTCACCCCGGCGCTCTGGCCGCGAACGTCCGAGCGAATCGACGGCGCGATCACGATCGGCGGCGTGGACGTCCGCGACCTGGTGGCCGAATACGGCAGCCCGCTCCTCGTGATGGACGAGGAGGACTTCCGGTCCCGCTGCCGCGACTACCGCGCCTCCTTCCACGACGGCGACGTGCACTACGCGGGCAAGGCGTTCCTGTGCCGCGAGGTGGCCCGCTGGATCATGCAGGAGGGCCTCGGCCTGGACGTGTGCAGCGCGGGCGAGCTCGCCGTGGCGCTCAGCGTCGGCTTCCCGCCCGAGCGCATCACCCTGCACGGCAACAACAAGTCGGTGGCCGAGCTGGAACGTGCCGTCGTCACCGGGGTCGGGCACATCGTGGCCGACTCCTTCGAGGAGATCGCCCGCCTCGGCTACCTGGCCGACAAGCACGGCGTGCGCCCCAAGGTGATGATCCGGGTGACGGTCGGTGTGGAGGCGCACACCCACGAGTTCATCGCCACCTCCCACGACGACCAGAAGTTCGGCCTCTCGCTGAGCAGCGGCGCGGCGGCCGAGGCGGTCCGCCGGGTGCTGGCGCTGCCCTCACTGGAACTGGTCGGCCTGCACTCGCACATCGGCTCCCAGATCAGCGAGACCGCCGGTTTCGAGGTGGCCGCCCGGCGGCTGGCCGGCCTGCTCGCCCAGATCAAGCAGGAGCACGGGGTCGTGCTGCCCGAACTCGACCTCGGCGGCGGCTACGGCATCCCGTATGTGGACGGCGACGACGCCCCCGACATCAAGCTGATCGCCGAGAGCCTGCGCGAGATCGTGGCGCACGTCTGCGCCTCCGCCGGGCTGCCGCTGCCCCGCCTCACCGTCGAACCCGGCCGCTCGATCACCGGCCTGGCCGGAATCACGCTGTACGAGGTGGGCACGGTCAAGGACGTCGAGGGCCTGCGCACCTACGTCAGCGTCGACGGCGGCATGAGCGACAACATCCGCACCGCGCTGTACGGCGCCGAATACACCGCCCGCCTGGCCTCCAGATCCAGCGAGGCGGCCCCGATGCTGTCCCGCCTGGTCGGCAAGCACTGCGAGAGCGGCGACATGGTCATCCGCGACCTCTACCTCCCGGCCGACCTGGCCCCCGGCGACCTGATCGCCGTCGCGGGCACCGGGGCGTACTGCCGCTCGCTCGCCAACAACTACAACTATCTGCCCAAGCCCGCGGTGGTCGCGGTGTCCGGCGGCCAGGCCCGCGTGATCGTCCAGCGCGAGACCGAGGAAGACCTGCTGAGGGGGCAGTTGTGAGCGAACCGCTGAAGGTCGCCCTGCTGGGGTGTGGCGTGGTCGGCTCCCAGGTGGTGCGGCTGCTCACCGAGCAGGCCGACGACCTGGCGGCCCGGGTGGGCGCGCCGCTGGAGCTGGCCGGGGTGGCCGTGCGCAAACTGGGCCGAAAACGTGACGTGGCAGTGCCCGAGTCGCTGCTCACCACCGACGCGCACGCCCTGGTCACCCGCGACGACATCGACATCGTGGTAGAGGTGATCGGCGGCATCGAACCGGCCAGGTCGCTCATCCTGGCCGCGATGGCGGGCGGCAAGTCCGTGGTCACCGCCAACAAGGCGCTGCTGGCCGAGGACGGCGCCACCGTGCACGCCGCCAACCGGGCCGACCTCTACTTCGAGGCCGCGGTCGCCGGGGCGATCCCGCTGATCCGGCCGCTGCGCGAGTCGCTGGCGGGGGATCGGGTGCACCGGGTGCTCGGCATCGTCAACGGCACCACCAACTACATCCTCGACAAGATGGACTCCACCGGCGCGTCCTTCACCGACGCCCTGGAGGAGGCGCAGTCCCTCGGCTACGCCGAGGCCGACCCGACCGCCGACATCGAGGGCTTCGACGCCGCCGCCAAGGCCGCCATCCTGGCCGGCATCGCCTTCCACACCCGCGTGACCGCGGCGGACGTGCACCGCGAGGGCATCACCGAGATCTCCGCCGCCGACGTCGCCTCGGCCAAGGCGATGGGCTACGTGATCAAACTGCTGGCGATCTGCGCCCGCTCCGACGACGGCCGCTCGGTCGGCGTCCGGGTGCATCCTGCGATGATCCCGAGGTCGCATCCGCTGGCCGGGGTGCGGGAGGCGTACAACGCGGTGTTCGTGGAGGCGGAGTCGGCCGGTCGCCTGATGTTCTACGGCGCCGGCGCCGGCGGGGCGCCCACCGCGTCGGCGGTGCTGGGCGACCTGGTCGCGGTGGCCCGCAATCGTCTGGCCGGCACCCGCGGGCCGTCCGAGTCGGTGTACGCCGACCTCGCCGTGCATCCGGTCGGGGAGACGGTCACGCGGTATCACGTGTCGCTCGACGTGGCCGACAAGCCGGGCGTCCTGGCCACCGTGGCCGACGTGTTCGCCCAGCAGGACGTGTCGATCCAGACGGTCCGGCAGGAGGGCCGGGGAGACGACGCGCAGCTCGTGCTCGTCACGCACCGGGCCAGCGACGCGGCACTGTCGCTGACCGTGGAGCGGCTCCGCGACCTGGACATCGTCCGGGCGGTCGCCAGCGTCATGCGAGTAGAGGGCGACGAGGCGCCGTAGCGTTCCTTACGCGGACTTTATGCGGTTAGCACCAGAATCTCCGCGGTGCTATTGGTGCGGGAATCGCGAGCTGTGACGTGGGCGCTGGGTGTGGCACTGGCGATCGGCTGGGCCACCGTGCGGCTGACCCTGCTGCCGCCGCCCGTCCCTTCCGACCAGCTCACCTACCTGCTGGCCGCCCAGGAGTTCCCGTACGCTCCGGCGGTCGGCGAGTCCACGGTCCTGCACCAGTGGCTGCGCTACGGGCTGGTGTTGCCGGTCCGGCTGGCGATCGAGGTCTTCGGCTACTCCGAGGCGGCCTACTACGTGGTGCCGCTCTTCGCGGGCTTGCTGCTGCTGGTCGGAACCTACGTGCTGGGCTGCCAGTTCTTCGGGCGGACGGTGGGCATCGCCGCCGCGCTGCTGGTGTCGTTCAACACCCACGTGTTCGACAAGAGCGGGGATCTGCTGCCGGACCTGCTCGCCACCGCGCTGACCCTGTTCGCGCTGGCGCTGACGGTGGCGATCCGGCGCGGCGACCTCAGCCGTCCCCGCTTGGCGCTGGTGGTGATCGGGCTGCTGCTCGGCTGGAGCTACCTGGTGCGGGAGTTCATCGTCCTGCTCTGGCCGCTGATCCCGGCGCTGCTGTGGCGCCGGGTCAGCCTCCGCGACCTGCTCTTCCTCGGCCTGCCGCTGATCGGCGTGGTGGCGGCCGAGATGCTGCTGATGGCGATCGTCAGGGGGGACGCCCTGGCCAGGATCCACGCCACCGCGATCGCGGCCCAGGGCGAGGAGGAGCACATCGCGCGGACCTACCGCAACCGACCGGTCACCGAGTACCTGGACCGGCTGATCTTCCACCTCAACCGGGTCGAGGAGAAGCGCTGGCTGCTTCTGCTGCTGGGCGTCACGGTCGCGGGAGGCATCGTGCGGCCCAGGAAGCTCGGCTTCTTCCTGGGCTGGATCGCGCTGTTGTGGGTACCGCTGACGCTGCTCGGCGGCCTGGTGAATCCGGCGAGCCCGACCGTGAACCTGTGGGTGGAGCGGTACTGGTTCCCGATATTCCCGGCCTTCGTCCTCGGCGGCCTAGGCACGATCTGGCTGCTCGTACGGTGGGCGGTCGACCGCCTCACCAGCCGGCCGCCGGTGGCCAGGTACCTGGCCGGAGCGGTCGCGGGGACGGTCGGGTTCGCCGCCACCTGGACGGCCGCCACGGAGTGGACCACCTGGCCGAAGTCCGGTGGCCACCACCTGAGCCAGGCCAGGACCTGGCTGGCGGAGACGGCTGGCGCGCAGCACACGGTCTGGGGCGACAACGGGGTTGAGGTGCTGATGCGGGTCTACCGCAACGGCCCGTTCGGCGCGCCGGTCGTCACCAGCCGGATCGAACTCCTGTCCGAGGCGGAGCAGGCCCGGCCGGGTGACTACGTCATGTTGTACGACGCGGTGGACGGGAACATCTGCTCCATGTGCCCCACCCGTGCCTCCCGCGTCTTCGGCTCGCCGCTCAAGATCCCTGAGACGTGGCGGACGGCGTTCGAGACTCCGGATGGGGTTCTCCAGATCTACCAGGTCACGCCCTCACCTTCGTGACGTACGGCCATGGGCTGGGGACCAGCCGGGAGTCGTAGGCGGTGAGCCAGTCGGCGAGCAGGCTGGCCCATTGCAGTGGGTACAGCGTGGGGTTCCAGACGCCCTGCCGGTTGCGGATCTCCGGGTCGGTGAGTACCCGGCGGAGCTGGGGTCCGAAGGCGGTGACCACGCTGTCGTGTGCCAGGATCGCCTCGGTCATCCGGGCCAGCGCGGCCGGGCTGCTCTGTCGGCGGGCCTGGAGGGGCTTCTTCGGCCATGGATCGTTGGTGGAGGGTAGGGCGGCGCTCGTCGCGTGGGCGTGCCGCAGCATCGAGCGGTAGAGCGGGTCTCCGGTGGTTCTGGTCGTCAGGGGTAGCCGGGCAGCTGCCCGTAGGACGTCGGGGTGGGCGAATGGGAACCGCAGGTCGGTCTCGGGCTCGAACAGCCAGGTGGAAGCCTGGCGGGTGCCGAAGCCTAGGCGCGCGAACAGCGGCCACAGGTGATGCTCGCCGAGGGCGTCCGCGACTCGGTCAAAGGCGGGCCGGGAGGCCTCGGTGACCGATTCCGGCACTCCCGGCGCGAAGACGCCCTCGTGGGTGAATCGCGCCGAGGCCACGCGTTCCCACATGATCTGGCGCGCGGCGGCCGGGTCCGGTGCTGCGGCCACGTCGGTGTAGTAGTCCTTGGCGCGGAACAGCACGTCCCCGGCGAAGCCGTCCAGGACGAGGTCTCTGCGCTGGTGGGTCAGTCTGGCCATCGGCATCAGCCAGGTGTGCTGCCAGGACTGGTACTGCAGGCGCCGGCGGACCTCATGGTGTTCGGCCAGCCAGGCCTCGGGGCCGGGGATCACCGTGTGCTGGCGGATGCGCAGCGCGCGGGCGACCTCCGTCGCGTAGCCGGTGTCGTGCTCGGCGCCGTCGTCGTTGCTGGTGGTGAGGGCGTGCATGCGGTTGCGGGTGATGGTCCTGTTGAGGCCGGCCAGCAGGCGGGAGTCCCAGCCGCCGCTGAGGGTGACCGAGACCCGGCGCAGGCGGCGGCGGGGAAGGCAGGCGGCGATCGTCTCGACCAGAGCCTTCGGGGTGACCTCGGGGCCGGTCCGTTCGGTCAGCCAGGACGGCAGGAAGCCGACCTTCGAGGTCCTGCCGTCCGCGTACCGGTAGGCGGTGGCTGGTTCGGCCCTGCGGACCTCCTCGAACGGGGTCTGGTCGTCGAGCACCGCCGTGATCAGCAGGGCCGCCCAGGCCGCCCAGTCAACGTGTAATCGGCTGTCGTCCAGGTGCAGCAGCGGATCGATCCGTACGGAGAAGTACAGGGCCGCGCCGTGCGCTCTGAGGTAGATCTCCTGGAGGCCGAGACCGTCGGAGTGCAGCACCGGCACGCCGTTCTCCACGCACAGCCCGGCGGCCATGCGCTCCTCGGCGGCCTCCCGCCACGAGCCGGGCCTGCCGCCTTCGCTCACCGGAGACCAGAGGTAGCCATGCGCCGATCCTGCCGTCCACCGCTCAAGCTTCGCCGAGGACAATAAGATCGCGTTGGGCTCGCGGTGAATCGCGCTGAGCCCCCCGGGGGCGGCGTCGATCAGGCGATTCAGCACTTTCTCGTTCCACGGACCGATGGCTCCGCAGACGAACGGGCGAGCCCGGTATTGCATTGGCACGGGCGCGATTGTAGTTACGGGTGATCCATAAAGGCATATCTCGTTACGCAAACGGTGCCTTGGTTGGGGCGAGCCGGGAGTCGTACCTGTCGAGCCATTGGGCCAGCAGGCTTCCCCACTCCAGCGGGTACAGCGTGGGGTTCCACACCCCCTGCCGGTTCCTGACCTCCTCATCGTCCAGCACCCGCAGCAGCGACCACCCGAAGAACGGTCGCACCTCGTCCCGCGCGTTGATCGCCTGCGCCATCGTGGCGAGCGCGGCCGGGCTGGCCTGTCGGCGCGGGATCGGCGGATCCACCTTCGGCTGCGGGTCGTTGGTGGAAGGGAGCGTCGCGACCTGGGGGTTGGCCAGGGACATCATGGTCCGGTAAAGATCGTCGCTCTCGCCGCGCGCGCCCAGTGGCAGCCGCGCGGCCAGCGTCAGCACGTCCGGCTGGATGAACGGCAGCCGGACGTCGGTCTCCGGCCCGAACAGCAGGGACGGCGACATGCCGACGCTACGGGAGGCGAACCCGATCCGGGCGAACACCGGCCAGGCGTGGTGGCCCAGGAGCGGTTCCGCCACCCGGTCGAAAGCCGGGCGGGACAGCTCCGTGACCGCGCCGCGCACCCCGTCCGCGTACACGCCGTCGTGGGTGAACCGGGCCGCGATGACCTTGCTCCACATGATGTCGCGGCCGTGGGCCCGATCCCGGTCGATGTCGGCGTAGTAGCCCTTGTACCGGAACAGCACGTCCCCGCCGAAGCCGTCCAGCATGATGTCGTCCCGCTGGTGGGTCAGCTGGGCCAGCGGGTACAGCCAGGTGTGCTGCCACGACTGGTACTCCAGCCGCCGCCGCACCTCCGCGTGCGCCTCCAGCCACCCCTCCGGCCCGGGGATCACCGCCTCGTACGGCAGGCCCAGCGCCGCCGCCACCTGCTCCGAGAGCCGCAGGTCGTGCTCGAGCCCGTCGTCGTTGCTGGTCGACAGGGCGCGGGAGCGGTTCCTGGTCCGGCCCTTGAGCAGCATGGCCAGGAAACGGGAGTCCCAGCCGCCGCTGAGCGAGATCGAGACCCGGCGCAGCAGGCGGCGCGGAACGGCGGCGGCGACCACGTCCACCAGTTCGCCCGGGTCGGGCCGCTCCCCGGGCTCCACGTTCAGCCAGCCGGGCGTGAACGAGAGCGGCTGATGCCTGCCGTCCCGGAACGCGTGCGCGGTGGCGGGCCGGACCCGCCGGATCTCCTCGAATGGCGTCTGGTCGTCCAGGGCCGCCGTGACCAGCAGGTTGGCCCATGCGCTCCAGTCCACGTGCAGGCGTTGCTCGTCCAACCCGACCAGGGGGTCGATCCGGGAGGCGAAGTAGAGGCCGTCACCGATCCTGCGCAGGTAGAGCTCCTGCAGGCCGAGGGCGTCGGTGTGCAGGAGCGCCTCGTCCCTGCCGGTGAGGACCAGGCCCGCGGCCAGCCGGCGCTCGGCGGCGTCGGGCCAGGAGCGGGGGCGGCGGCCCGCCGCGCCTGGGGCCCAGCTGAAGCCGCGGCTGCCCGCAGCGGACCAGCGCTCGGGGGCGGCGGTGCTCCACAGCTCGGCGTGGGGTGTGCGGACCGCCCGGGTGAGCCCCTCCGGCGCCGCGGCGACTAACCGGGACAGCGCGGCGGCATCCCACCGGCCCAGGGCGCCGCAGACGAAGGGCCGAGCCCGGTACGAAATCTCCACTGAGCAATTGTAGTTATTCGATAGCCTTCAGGTCTGTTGAAGCGGCTTTGCGGAAAGGTTGGTCACCAGCATGCCGGGCGGCGATGACGAGGCGGCGGAGCTGAGACGTCGGCTGGAACGCGAGATCTACCGCGCCGACTACGCCAAGTGGCAGCTCGAGTCGACCCGGCGGCGCCGGTGGTATCGCCTCGCCGCCGCCGGCGGCGCCGCCAGGAAGCGCCAGCTGCGGAACTCGGCCCGCATGGTGTTCGGGGCGTTGCGCCCCCTGCCGCCGCTGGCGCCCCCCACCCGGATCAGCATCCCGGCCCCGCCGCCGCGCCCGCCGGAGCCCGAGCCGAGCCTGCTGCCCGATATTCCGGAGATCGAGTTCCCGGCCGGGATGGTCAACCGTCCGGGCCTGCGGGTGGCCACCATCCTGGACACCTTCTCCGCGCTCGCGCTCTCCTACGAGTGGACCCAGATCGGGGATTTCGGCCCCGATGACTGGCGCGAGGTCCTGACCAGGGAGAAGCCCGACCTGCTCTTCGTGGAGTCGGCCTGGCGGGGCAACGACTTCCGGTGGCGCTTCCTGATCAGGACCGAGCCGAAGCAGCCCCTGATCGACCTGGTCGCCTGGTGCCGGGAGCAGGGCATCCCCACGGTCTTCTGGAACAAGGAGGATCCGCCGAACTACGACGTCTTCCTCAAGGCCGCGAAGCTGTTCGACCACGTCTTCACCGTGGACGAGGAGTGCCTCGCCCAGTATCGGGAGGATCTCGGGCACGACCGGGTCGGGCTGATGCCGTTCGGCGCCCAGCCGCGGATCCACAACCCGATCAGGGTGGACGGCCACGGCAGCCTGGAGGTGGTGTTCGCGGGCACCTACTTCGCCGCGCGCCACCCCGAGCGGCAGGAGCAGATGGACGCGGTCGTCGCCCCGGCCATCGACCACGGCCTGCACATTTACAGCCGCCGCGAGCCGGGGGACAAGCTGTACGACTTCCCGCCCGAGTACGTGCCCAGCATCGTCGGCATGCTGCCGTACGAGAAGATGCTGGCCGCGCAGAAGCTGTACAAGGTCATCCTGAACGTGAACACGGTGGTGGACTCGCCCACCATGTGCGCCCGCCGGGTCTTCGAGGTGTCCGCGACCGGGACCCCGCTCGTCTCCGGGTACGCCAAGGCCATCCGGGAGATCTTCGGCGAGCTGATCCCGATGTCCGGTGGCAGGGAGGAGACCCGGGCGCTGCTGCGCACCCTCCTGCGCAGCGCCGAGCTGAGGGACCGGGTGGGCCACCTGGCGATGCGCGAGGTGCTGACCGCGCACACCTACCGGCATCGCATCGACTCCGTGCTGCGCGAGCTGGGCCGGGACGTGCCTGAGCGGCGGCGGCCGGAGGTGACCGTGGTGGCGGCCGTGGACGGCCCGGCCCAGCTGGATCGGGTCGTCGCGTCGGTGGCGGCCCAGACGCTGCGGCCCACCCGGCTGGTGCTGGTGGCCTCCGGCCCGGACGAGGCAGCCCTCGGCCGGCGCGCGGCCCAAGCCGGGGTGGACCAGGTCCTCGTCCTGCCCGCCGGGCCCACCGATTCCGCTCGGCTGGTCCGCGAGGCGGCGGTCGGCGACTACATGGCCCCTTTCGCACCCACCGCCAGGTACGGCAGGCACTTCCTGGCCGACCTGCTCATGGCCTTCGACTACACCGAGGCCGGGATCGTCGGCAAACGGGCGTATTACACCCACCACACCCCCAGCGCCGCCAACCTGATCGTCAACCCCGCCGACGAACACCGGTACGTCAGCGATCTCAACCCGGCCGCGATGCTCGTGAGCACCCAGGCGCTCCGCGACCTGCCCGCCGGGGGAGAGGACCTTTTCGCCGACTGCGCGCAGGCCGGAATCCGGATCTACGCCGCCGACAGGTTCGGCTTCGTCGAGATCGACGACCTCGGCTCGGCCTGGGGCCTAGACCGGCAGGACGCGGCGCTCTCCTTCTACGGGCCCCCCGACGACCACGTCATGATCTGACCGTCGCACGGCCGCCAGCCCCGCCGCCAGGCAGAGCAGCGGCACTGCGGGCAGCACGTACCGATGGTCGAAGTCGGCGAGCATGGGCGGCGCGACCAGCAGCGCCACCCCGACCAGCCACGGGAAGAGGATCACGGCCCGCCGCCTGACCAGGACTCCGGCCAGCCCCGCCAGGAGAAGCAGGGCAAGGATCGGCCCGCGCAGAAAGACGTAGTCCTGATATTTCCGGATCAGGGAGGAGTACGGCGGCACGCTGTCGGTTCCCGGCATCGGGGCGTAGATCCGAGCGATCTCGGCCACGGTCACGCTCCCGGCGGAGTGCTCGGTCGGCAGCGGCAGGTCGGCCAGGTCGAACTCGTAGAAGCCGACCGTGTACGTGCCGGGATGCGGCTGCCGCACCCAGGAGAACGCCCGCGCCGTGTCCCGCGCCACCGCCCCCGCATAGTCCAGCGGCTGCCCGAAGATCGCCCGCAGCGCGAACCTGCGGCCCACGTCGTTGGTCTGCACGCTGAACAGGTCCCCCGGCGCTCGCTGGATGGGCGACCACTCGTTCCAGATCCACCGCGAGGCTGCGGGCCGCTCGGCGCGGATCTCCGGTGGCACGTTCTCCGGGCAGAGCACCGCCTCCTCCGGCGGCGGCTTCAGGACCGAACAGTCGGCGAAGGTCATCGTGCGCGACCAGAGGAAGACGCCGTCGGCCCGGCTGAGCGCGAACTGCCCGTGCGCGGCATGGAACCAGGTGGCGTACGCGACGAGCGGCACCGCCGCCGCCAGCAGGCCACAGGCGAGACCTCGCCACCCGGCCCGCCGTACCAGCAGGTAGGCGACGGCGAGGCCGAGCAGGGGCAGGCCCACCGTCCGGGTCACCGCGGCCAGGGAGAGCGTCAGGCACGCGGCGGCGGCCAGCGCCGGGGTGGGCACCGGCCGCCACAGGAGCATCGCGACCGCCGCGACCACCAGGAAGCCGAACAGCGTGTCCGACATGATCAGATGCTCCAGCTGCACCTGGTAGGCGTCGAAGAGCAGCGGCGTGGTGAGCAGGGCGGCCAGGGACTTGAGCACACCGGCGCGGCGGAGCAGCAGGTAGACCAGGACGGCCACGCCGAGCCCCAGCAGGTGCTGCACCGCCACCACGAGCGTGAAGGAGTGCCCCGGCATCAGCATCCTGAGCAGGAAGGAGTAGCCGACCGGCCGGGAGGCGAGCGGCTCCAGGTCGGCGGCGGCGCGGACGTAGACGTCGGTGTCGCCGCCGAACCAGAGGGCCGGCCGGAACCCCAGCATGGTGACGAGGCGCAGCGCCGCGCCACCGGCCAGCAGCACGACGAACAGCGGGTTGTCCCGGACGTGCCGCGCCATCGGAGGCTTTAGATCTTTTCGAGCGTGGCGTTGATCATCTTCTGGTAGGCGGCCAGCGCGTTCACCGGGCGGGTCAGCTCCGCCACCTGGGGAACGGTGGACAGCAGCCGGGTGCGGAAGTCGGAGTCCAGCAGGGCCTGGCGGGTGAGCGCGGCGGCGGCGTCCCAGTCGCCCTGGGCGTACATCGCCTCGGCGGGGAGGATCTCCGGCAGGGCGCCCACCGCCGGGGCGATCACCGGGCAGCCGCGGATGAGGGCCTCGGCCACCGACATGCCGAACGACTCGTTGGTGGTGGTGGAGAGCAGCACGCCGCCGTTGAACCCGATCGTGGAGTAGACCGCGGGCATGTTCCGGTACTCCAGCCGGGGCCACCACTGGCCGCGCGACAGCGAGGGAAAGGTGGCCAGCTTGGTGGTGAGCGCCTGCACCTGATGGGCCGGCGCGGTGTAGCCGCCGATGATGAGCGGCACCACGTCCAGGCCCACGCTCTGGCAGACCGTGTCCATGATGTCGGTCGCCGTCCGCCACCGCTTGTGCCCGTCGAGCTTGCCGACCCAGGCGATGGGCGCCTCGTTGAGCTGCGGCGGGTTGGCGTCGGCCCGCCAGTCGTCGTCCAGGCAGTTGGGCACGATCGAGATGGGCGCCACGTCGCCGAGACCCTGGTCCCGCAGCATGCGCTCCATGTACTCGCTCACCGTGACGATGTGGGTGAGCCCGTTGAACTGGCCCTGGTCGCGCAGGTAGGCGAGGTTGGGCGTGGTGGTGTGCACCTCAAGCACCAGGCGGCCCGGCTCGCCCGCCTCCTGCCAGGCGGCGATGAAGCGCGGGCTGTCGATGACCACCACGATGTCGGGGCGCAGCTCGCGGATGGCCTGGACGCGGTCGTCCGCGCTGGGCGTCATCCGCACCACGCCGGGCGGGAAGTTGCCCGCCATCCCGTGGTCGGCCTCGTAGAGGACGGTCACGTCGTACTCGTCGGACAGGTGCGGGTAGCGGTTGAGCAGTTGGGTGGAGACACCGCCGAGCACGCCGTACCGGTAACAGAAGACAATCCGTGGCCTGCTCATCGTGTCCCGTCCAGTAGCGCCATGAGCCCGGTACGGCCCTTGGCCTCGGTGTGGTGGGAGAGCCGGGAGTAGGTTTCCACCCGGCGTTCCCAGGTGTTGTCCTGGAGCCACCGGGCGATCCGCTCGGTGTCCGGTTCGGTGCCCAGCAGGCGCGGCACGAGGGCCAGGAACTCCTCGGCGGACTCCGTCACGGTCACGCCGGGGTAGTCGCGGCACTGCGGGAAGTAGGTGGCCAGGACCGGCAGCCCGAGGTGCAGGTACTCGTACACCTTGATCGGGTCGACCGCGTCGGCCAGCGGGCCGTTCTTGAAGGGGATCACCGCCAGGCCCCAGGTCAGGCTGCGCTCGGCCAGCTCCTGGTGACCCACCATGCCGAGCAGCCGGACGTTGGCGGGCAGGTTCAGCTTGGGCTCCTGGTGCCCGGCCAGTTCCAGCACGTAGTCCGGGTAGCGCTCGGCGGTGTCGATGATCAGCTGCCAGTCGAACCACTTGTCGGTCAGGTGGCCGAAGTAGCCGATCACCGGCCGGTCCGCAGGCCGGCGCGGCCGTGGCGGCTCGGGAAAGGCGGTGTCCAGCGCGTTCGCCACCACATGCACCTCGCGCGAGGCCGCGATGGCCGACATCTTCCTGGCCAGCGGGCGGGAGACGGCGGTGACGATGTCGGCGTGGGCGGCGATGTAGCGCTCGTGCCCCGGGTGGTACCACTTCGCCATCCCGACCTTGGCGAACTCCTCCCAGTCGTCACGCGCGTCGTAGATGGTGACCCAGCCGTGCTGGGCCGCCGTCACCAGGTTGCGGACCATGAGGTCGTGCGGGAAGGAGGCGAACAGCAGCTTCCGCTTGCCGCCGAAGTCGGCGCGGAGCAGCTCGTCGAGCAGGCTCGGCGTGATGTCGATCGGGCTCTGGAACAGCAGCACGTCCGGGTGCTCCGGCAGCGGGTCGGTGGCGTGCCAGCGGTAGTAGTTGAAGAAGACCGGGCAGTGCCGCTTCAGGTAGACGTTGGTCAGCCGGATCGGCCGGTTCCCCCGGTGTTCCTGGACGAACGTCGTCCCGGAGAACATCAGGATCACCTCATCGCCGTCCGCGGCTCTGGCGGCGTCCAGCCACTCCCGGAACTGGGCCTCCACGACCTCCATCGGGACGGCCACGGCTTCGGCGGGCTTGGCCACCGGCGCCTTGACGGGGTTGGGCGCGGGGTTGGGCGCGACCTCGGCGTTCGGCGGCGTTTCCGGGCGAGGCGTTTCCTGGCGAGGCGCGGGGGCGGACAGGACCTTGGCCCGCTCGCGTGGATGAAGAATCCGGCGATACCCCGTGATCAGCCGCCACGCCCTCGATTTGCGGATCCGCTCGATCTGCGCGCGATGGTCCTGAATTGTCCGGCGCAGGGTCTGGATCTGCTGTTTGAGCCGGGTGGCCTCAATCCGCATCAGCCTCAACTCGGCACGCAGCTCGGTGACCTGCTCCCGCTCGCTCTCCAGGCTGGCCGTCATCGTCGCCCGGGTCTCACCGGCCCGCTGGGTGGCCGCGCGGTAGGCGGCGTTCGCGGCGTCGAGCTTGACCCGCAGCTCCCTCGCCGCGGCGGTGCTCTCGGCCAGGCGTTGCTTGAAGTCGTCGTTCTGGCCGGTCGCGCGCCGGTAGGCGGCGTTCGCCGAGTCCAGCTTCGCCCGGGTGCCGTGCAGGTCCTCGGTCAGCTGCCGCTCGCGGGCCAGGAACGCCCGCTCCTCGGAGTCGAGCGCATAGCGCGGCTCCCCGAGTGGCTCGGCCCTCCTGCTGCCCACGGCGGCCACGTGCCGCTCCAGGACCGTCAGCTCGTGGATCTCGAAGAGCGGCTCGAGCAACCGGCGCAGCGCGGCCCGGTAGAAGGTGCGGTGGTGGTCCTGCTGGTCCAGCATGCCGTACGGCACGGTCACCACCAGCGTCCCGCCGGGCTTGAGCACGCGGAACAGCTGGGTCAGCAGCGCGCCTGGGTCGCTCACCTGGGTCAGCACCTCGGTCGCCGCGGCGGCGTCGAAGGACTGGTCGGCCACGCCGGTGAGGGTCTGGCCGTCGCCGACCTGGAAGTCCAGCCGCCGGGCCACGTCCACGGGCAACTCGGCACGGCGGGCGGTCGCGTACGTGATCGCGGTCTCGTCGAGGTCCAGGCCGAGCACCTCGTCGCCGCGTTGCGCGGCGAGCAGTGGCACGGTGCCCTGCGAGCAGCCCACGTCGATGATGCGCCCAGCCGGCAGGTGGTCCAGAACCCAGTTGATCCGGTTACGCGTCAGTGACTGCGTGGCCTGATCGACTCCACGCCCGTGGTAGGCCTCGTTTACGGAATCGTTGTTCACCAGGATCCTCTATAAAGATCTGCCCCGGGTGGCACTCAGGCCTCGTACGGGCACAGAAGTTACGCAAACTGCTAGAAAAGTCAAGCTATCACTTACAGGGGCGCAACCAGGTGGTAAAGGCAAAGATCGTAATGTGGCGGACCAGGTCACGCGACATATGGCCATAAGCTGACAGGTCCTTGGTTAGGATGGGCGGCCCATCGGCAGATGAAGAGGATCAATGGAATCGCCAGTTGACCGGCGCAAAGCGCTGAAGACGATTGGCGGGCTGTCGGCCGTCCTCGCCGGGGGAGCGGCGGCCGGGGTCGCCGCGGACCGGTACCTGCGCTCCGGAGACTCCGCCGCGCGCACGGAGAAGCCCGCCCCCGCCCTCGCGACGGCCAAGCCGTCGGACCGGGCCCGCGGCCACGGGATGATCACCTGGGCGGTCGAGACCAGGAAGAAGCTCATCGCGCTGACCTTCGACGACGGCCCGGTGCCGAACTACACGCCGCTGGTCCTGGACGCCCTGGACGAGGAGAAGGTGCCCGCCACGTTCTTCCTCGTCGGCCGGACGCTGACCAGGAATCCCAAGATCCTGGACGGCAGGATCGACCGGCACGAGATCGGCAACCACAGCTGGCTGCACAAGAGCCTCAACGACCTCGGCGACTACGAGGCCGTCCGGACCGACCTCACCCAAGCGCACGAAGCCATCGCCAAGATCACCGGCCGGGAGGTGCGGCTGCTCCGGCCGCCGTTCGGCCACCTCGGCGCGGTTCCGATGCGGGTCGCCGACGGGCTGGGATACCGGGTCGTCCTGTGGTCGCAGGGCGTCGTCGAAGCGAGTTTCCAGAAGGACCCGGATTCGGTCATCCCGTACGTGGTGGACAACGTCACCCCAGGAACGATCTTTCTCGCCCATGACGCGGTCAACACCTACGAACCGGTCTTCCTGCGCCGGCTCGGGCCGATCATCCGGCAGCTCCGGGCGAAGGGCTACGAGTTCGTCACCGTGTCGGACCTGATGGCTGAGCGCGAGGAAGGCGCCACGCTGATCACCACCAAGGGCTGAGTCCGTCCTCATCGCGGGGAAGGCCGGCGGAAGATGCGGACCCGCAACGGTGGCTCCGGCTGTGGCGCCGGCGGCAGGGCAGGCAGCTCGCCCGCCCAGAAGGTCTTGGCCTCGCTGTGCCGTACGCCATGGGTCTGGGCGATCACCTGGGCCGGTGAGGACGCCGGATCGGCCAGCAGCAGGGCCCGGCTCACCGCCTCGGTCCGCTCCATCCTGGCGGTCCTGCCGTCCGGCAGGGTGACCACCAGCAGGCCGAGACCGTCCTCAGTCATCCGCTTGGTCATGCGTTCCAGCGAGGTCGGTTCGAGCGGCAGGTCCACCGGGCCGACATACCGGAACGGGATCGGCGCCGCGCTCGGCGGGATCTCCTCGGTGAGCCGGACGCGCGGGTCGTGCGCGAAGCCCTCGCGCAACATCCGCAGCTCGAACCCGGAATCGCTGAGCACGCCGTGCCGCCCCAGGGGCAGCTTGGACCAGGGCGCGACCAGGGTGACCGAGACGTCGGGGAGCGTTCCGCTGAGCGCGGCGTCCACCGCCCTGCGGCCGTCCCGCTCGGCCACGTGCTCGACGTTCAGGACCACCTCGACGTAGGGCACCAGCCACTGCCTGGAGCGCTCCTTGCGCAGGTCGCGGCGGAGCGGGATGCGATGGGCCAGGAACGGCTCGACCGCCCGCACGGTCGCCGACCGGTTGCGCCGCTGGGAGGGCAGCCCGAGGTGGACCGCCCTGGCCTCCGGGTCGGGCACGAACACCGAACCGGCCTGGGCCAGCCGGTAGGCGAACTCGGTGTCCTCGCCCCGGATCACCTCCGGGTCGAACCCCCCGGCGTCCTGGAAGAGCCGGCGGTGCAACGACAGGGTGGGCCCGGTGCACACGTGGTAGGGGTTCTTGCTGCGCCGCAGGCCGTCCAGGCGCTGGATCGTGCGCTCGGTCGAGCTCGGCACCGCGTGGGACAGGTCGAAGAGCTCCTCCACCCGGTCCTGCGCCACCGCGTCACGCACGGCCGCGGGGGCGCCCCCCGAGTCCTCGACGAACTGCTTGGAGCCGATGGTGACCAGGTAGTCGGTCAGGTGGTGCCAGCGCATGAGCGCCTCGAGGTGCTCGCGGTAGAGGATCATGTCCGCGTCCAGCCGCTGGATGACCGTGCCCTCCGAGGCGGCGGCGCCGACGTTCACCGCGTGCGCGGGCCCCCAGCCGTCGCCGTCGGCGCGGACCAGGCGGGTGTTCTGGGGCCGGATCTCGGGCAGCCCCAGCGGCGGATCGCTGCCGTCGTCCACGACGACGACCTCGGTGAGGTCCGCCGGGTAGCTCTGCGCCACGAGCGAGGCCAGGGTGAGATCGAGACGGTGCTGCCCGCCGTGCGCCGGAACGATCACGCTGACCGAGGTCGCCGGTTCCCACTGCCCCAGCACCGGGGGCGTCAGCGGCGAGTAGTCATTGTGCGCGATCAGTGGGCGCCGTCCCGCTGTCCGCCCCGTCATTGCTCCCGCACCTCATGTTGTCGATGTCGTCGCGGTCGCGGTGGCCCGCACCGAACCTTGCCGTTGTTACTGCCCCGTGCGCTGAGGGTATCGAAGGAGCCTGGGAGTTCTCCGAGAAGGTGTCCGGAAGCCGGGACGGCTGTCCAGCTGCGTGTCCACCTGATGGACACGGCATCACCGGCGGTGGCCGGTTGGCCCTAGACTCGGTGCCCAATACCGCAGGTAGCGTGTGCCATCCGCGCGCGCGGGACGGAGCAATCATGTCCAGGGCTTGGCGTGGTCTCATCGAGGAGTACCGGGATCGGCTCCCGGTGAGTGCGGCGACGCCCGTGGTGACGCTGCTGGAGGGCGGCACGCCGCTGGTTCCGGCGCGCCGGGTCTCCGAGCTGGTCGGCTGCGAGGTCCACCTCAAGGTCGAGGGTCTCAACCCGACCGGGAGCTTCAAGGACCGGGGCATGACCATGGCCATCAGCAAGGCCGTGGAGGAGGGCGCCCAGGCGGTCATCTGCGCCTCCACCGGCAATACCAGCGCGTCCGCGGCGGCGTACGCGACGAGGGCCGGGCTGACCTGCGCCGTGCTGGTCCCGCGCGGGAAGATCGCGATGGGCAAGCTGGCCCAGGCGCTCGTGCACGGCGCCAAGCTGCTGCAGGTCGAGGGGTCCTTCGACGACTGCCTGGAGATGACCAAGAAGCTGGCCGAGAACTACCCGATCGCGCTGGTCAACTCGGTCAATCCGTACCGGTTGCAGGGGCAGAAGACGGCCGCGTTCGAGATCGTGGACGCGCTCGGCGACGCGCCCGACGTGCACTGCATCCCGGTGGGGAACGCGGGCAATATCTCGGCATATTGGATGGGATATCGGGAATACGCGGCGGACGGCCTCGCCAGCAAGCGGCCCAGAATGTTGGGGTTCCAGGCGAGTGGGGCGGCGCCGATCGTCAACGGGGCGCCGGTGACCCACCCGCACACGATCGCCACCGCGATCCGGATCGGCAACCCCGCCTCCTGGCGGCTCGCCGAGGCGGCCAGGGACGAGTCGGGCGGCGACATCCAGGCCGTCACCGACCGGCAGATCGCGGCGGCCTACAAGCTGCTCGCCCAGGGGGAGGGCGTGTTCGTCGAGCTGGCCTCGGCGGCCAGCGTGGCGGGGCTGCTGCAGGCGCACGAGCGCGGGCTGATCAACCCCGGCGAGCGGATCGTCTGTACGGTCACCGGCAACGGACTCAAGGACCCGGACTGGGCCATCTCGGGCGCGCCCACCCCGGTCACCATCCCGATCGACGTGTACGCGGCGGCGGCCGCACTGGAACTTGCCTGACGGGGAGACGCATGCCAATGAGCGTTCTGGTCCGGGTGCCCGCGACCAGCGCCAATCTGGGACCCGGATTCGACAGCCTGGGACTCGCACTCGATCTGCACGACGAGGTCGAGGTCGAGCTCGCGGGAGACGACGTCGAGATCGAGATCGACGGCCACGGGGCGGGGGAGGTGGACCCCGGCGAAGGCCACCTGATCATCTCCACCATGCGGGCGACCTTCGACACGCTCGGCGTCGACCAGCCCAAGGGCATCCGGCTGCGCTGCCGCAACCGGATCCCGCACGCCCGCGGCCTCGGCTCGTCCTCGGCCGCGATCGTGGCGGGCGTGCTCGCCGCCCGCGCGTTCGCCGACGCTCCCGGGTTCGACGACGCGTGCGCGCTCGAACTCGCCGCCCGGATCGAAGGCCATCCCGACAACGTCGCACCCTGCCTGTACGGCGGCTTCACCATCGCCTACACCGCCCAGGGCACGCCGCAGGCGGTCACCCTGCCCGTGCACGAGGACGTGCGGCCCGTGGTCCTGATTCCTGATTTCCGGCTGTCCACCGAGGCGGCCCGGGGCCTGCTGCCCGCCACCGTGCCGCACGCCGAGGCCGCCGCCAACGCCGCCAACGCCGCGCTGCTGGTGCACGCGCTGACCCGGCGGCCGGATCTCCTGCTGACCGCCACGCACGACCATCTTCATCAGAAATATCGCGCGCCTGCCATGCCGCGCACCGCTGACCTGGTAGAACGTCTGCGCTCTGCCGGGGTTCCCGCGGTAGTCTCAGGAGCGGGGCCCACAATTCTTGCGTTTTCCATCGGATCTGCGCAGGATTTGATCGCGCCAGAAGTGGGTAGTGACTGGCACATCCAGCCGCTGAACGTCGACCCGGTGGGTGCGTTCGTTCAGTTTCCTGAGACACGCTGATGCCTCTTCGACCTTCAGGGAATAGCTGTGTGCGCTGGTGATGTTAGGCTGATAGCCGCACCAGGTGCCCCCGTGTTGGGTGCGTGCTTGTCATTCGCACATCTCCGCACTTCGCTTCGCCGAAGCAGTGGGGATTTCCCGGAATCTGCCTCCTCCAGTCGCTCACGCGGTCAGGGGCGGTGTATTCGGAGACATGCGCGTTCGAACCACCTCGACATCTGGTCGGTGGTGGCAATCCGGGGGGATTCCCCCGGGCCTCTACCGCTCGTGAATCTCGGTACCCAGAGGGATCCATGCATGAGGTTCGCGAAGCCCGACCCGGTCTGTCCCGCCGGGTCGCACCACCGGGACGCCTGGACGAACAAGCCCGGCGCCCGACCCCTGGGAAGGACCATTAGTTGAGCGACACCACCGAACTCCTCGCCGACGCACCCGCCGGCGACGCCCCCACCGCCGCCGCGGCGCGCTCGCCGCGTCGTCGCTCCGGCACCGGCCTGTCCGCCATGGTGCTGCCCGAGCTGCAGGCCATGGCCACCAGTCTCGGCATCAGCGGCACCGGACGGATGCGCAAGAGCCAGCTCATCGCGGCCATCCAGGAGAAGCAGGGGGGGGCCGCGGCACCCGCGGAGGCGAAGCCGGCGGAACCGGCGCCGGCTGAGCGCCCCACCCGTGCCCGCCGGGAACGTTCCCGGGCCACCGCCGCTCCCGAGCAGGCCACGCTGCCCGTCGCCGAGCCTCGCCCGGAGCCGGAACCCGTCGCTCTGGAGCGCGTGGACAGCGCTCCGGCGGCCCAGCCCGCCGTCCAGTCCGCCGTACAGTCTGCGGCCCAGTCTGCGGCCCAGCCCGTCGTGCAGTCCGCGCCCGAGCCGCAGGCCGCTCCGGCTCAGGCCGCACAGACCGAGGTCACGCACGGTGACTCCCGCGACAGCCGGGGCGAGCGGATGAACGACCGCCGCGAGCGCCGGGGACGCAACGACCGCGGGGAGCGCGGCGACCGCCGTGACCGCGGGGACCGGGGCGACCGCACCGACCGTGCGGACCGCACCGAGCGCACGGACCGTAACGACCGCACCGATCGGGGCGAGCGCACCGAGCGCACCGAGCGGATCGACACGCGCGCGGCCGACGGCGGCGACAATCGGGGCCGCGACCGTCAGGACACCCGGCAGGACAGCCGCCAGGACCGCCAGAGCGGGCCCCCCGGGCAGGACGACGACCCGCGTGGCCGTCGCGGCAGGTTCCGGGAGCGCAACCGCCGTGGCCGGGACCGTTTCGGCGACAGCAACGAGCCCGTGGTGAGCGAGGACGACGTCCTCATCCCGATCGCCGGTATCCTCGACATCCTGGACAACTACGCCTTCGTCCGGACCAGCGGCTACCTGCCCGGCTCCAACGACGTCTACGTCTCGCTCGCCCAGATCCGCCGCAACGGCCTGCGCAAGGGCGACGTCATCACCGGGGCGGTCCGCCAGCCCCGCGAGGGCGAGCGCCGGGAGAAGTTCAACGCGCTGGTCCGCCTCGACACGGTCAACGGCATGGAGCCCGACCAGGCCAGGCAGCGGCCCGACTTCAACAAGCTCACCCCGCTGTATCCGCAGGAGCGGCTCCGCCTGGAGACCGAGCCCAACATCATGACGACGCGGATCATCGACATGGTCTCGCCGATCGGCAAGGGCCAGCGTGGTCTGATCGTCTCCCCGCCCAAGGCGGGCAAGACCATGGTGCTGCAGTCCATCGCCAACGCGATCACCCGCAACAGCCCCGAGTGCCACCTGATGGTCGTCCTGGTGGACGAGCGTCCTGAAGAGGTCACCGACATGCAGCGGTCGGTGAAGGGCGAGGTCATCCACTCCACCTTCGACCGTCCGGCCGAGGACCACACCACGGTCGCCGAGCTGGCCATCGAGCGCGCCAAGCGCCTGGTCGAGCTGGGCCACGACGTGGTCGTGCTGCTCGACTCGATCACCCGCCTGGGCCGGGCCTACAACCTGGCCGCCCCGGCGTCCGGGCGCATCCTGTCCGGTGGTGTCGACTCGACCGCCCTCTACCCGCCGAAGCGGTTCTTCGGCGCCGCGCGCAACATCGAGAACGGCGGCTCGCTGACGATCCTGGCCACCGCGCTGGTGGAGACCGGCTCCAAGATGGACGAGGTCATCTTCGAGGAGTTCAAGGGCACCGGCAACATGGAGCTCAAGCTCAGCCGCTCGCTCGCCGACAAGCGCATCTTCCCGGCCGTGGACGTGGACTCCTCCAGCACGCGTAAGGAAGAGATCCTGCTCGGCAAGGAGGAGCTCCAGGTCGTCTGGAAGCTGCGCCGGGTGCTGCACGCGCTCGACATGCAGCAGGCCCTGGAACTCCTGCTGGAGAAGATGAAGGAGACCAAGTCCAACGCCGAGTTCCTGATGCAGGTCCAGAAGACCACCGTCAGCAACGACCGCGACTAGCCTCACTCCGAGAAACGCCCCGGGTGCTCGCCACCCGGGGCTTTTTTCGTGGGTACGCCCCCGCGACGCGCCCAGATGCGGACGTGGCACAGGTGAGACCCCACAATGTTTCGCCCTGGATGCTCGTTTCGTGGGTCGCCCTCGCGGCGTGCCCGGACGTGGACGTGACACCGGAGGAAGCCCCGTAACGTTATCGCCCCGGGCTCACCGCATGCGGTTGTCATGGGTGCGCCCTGGGGACAGCTCCAGGATGGAGACGCCCGCTCGCTCCATACCGCCGCGCCAGGCGGGCTTGGCATGCTGCACAAGCTGTATATGTCCGGTTTGCGGGAGGCGAGATGATGACGGCTGACCAGCGGGGTTCTGCCGCAGCGTTCGAGGCTCTGCTCGGGGAATCGGGTGCGGAACACTCGAGCGAAGGTCCGGCCGCCGCGGACGTGGCGGAGCGTGGGCCGCTGCGCGATCGGGTGCCGTTCGGGCGGTGGGGGCCGCTGGGAGTGGCGGTCGATCCGGCCACCTGGCGGGCGGTGCCGTACCTGCTGGGGAGCATCGTGCTCGGGGGGTGCTACTTCGTCGGGCTGGTTTTCGCGATTCCGGTGTCGGTGGCGTTCATAGTGGTCTGGGTGGGGGTGCCGATGCTGGTGCTCACCATGTTCCTGTGGCGGTGGGCGGCCATGCTGGAGCGGCGGCTGGTGCGGTGGTCGTTCGGGGTGAAACTGGAGGATCCCTACCGGGCCAGGCCGGAGCGGGGGTTCTGGAACCACGTCGGGTGGCTGTTCGGGGATCCGGCCACCTGGAAGGACCTGGGATACCTGCTGCTGCTGTTCCCGGTGGGGATGGTGGAGTTCGTCGCCTCGATGGTGTTCTGGTGTGTCTCGCTTTGGCTGATCGTCGGCCCGATTCCGATCGTGCTCGGGAACGAGTGGCTGTCGATCGGCGAGTTCGAGGTGGACACGGTCGCCGAGGCCGTTCCGGTGACGATCCTAGGATTCGCGCTGGTCTTCGCCGGTCTGTACGCGATACGCGGCCTGGCCTGGCTCCACGGCGCCCTGGCCCGGCTGCTGCTGGGGGCCGACGAGACCAAGGTCCTCGCGGCCAGGGCCGACCGGTTGCGGGCCAGCAGGGCCAGAGGTGTGGACGCGGCCGAGACCGAGCGCCGCCGGATCGAGCGGGACCTGCACGACGGCGCCCAGCAGCGGCTGCTGGCGGTGGCGCTGGATCTCGGTCGCGCGCAGGCCAAGATGGACGCCGATCCGGAAGCGGTCCGGGAACTGCTGGCCAGCGCGCACGCGGGCACCAAGGCGGCGATCGCCGAGCTACGGGATCTGGCTCGGGGGATCTATCCGGCGATCCTCACGGATCGGGGGCTCGACGCGGCGCTGTCGTCGCTGGCCGGGCGGGCCCCGGTCCGGGTGGACGTGTCGGTGGAGATCACCGAGCGGCCGCCGCCGGCCGTGGAGAGCATCGCCTACTTCATCGTGGCCGAGTCGCTGACCAACATGGCCAAACACGCGGCGGCGACCGAGGCGCGGGTGCACGTCAGCAGGCAGGATCTGCGGGTGGTAGTGGAGGTGGCCGACAACGGGGTCGGCGGGGCGGTCGCCGTACCGGGGGGTGGGCTGGCGGGGCTGGCCGATCGGGCCGCGACCATCGATGGGATCGTCACCGTGGACAGCCCGCCCGGCGGGCCCACCCTGGTCCGGGCGGAGCTGCCCTGCACGTGGTGAGCTCTAGTCTGGACGGCATGCGGGTCGTGATCGCGGAGGATTCCGTGCTGCTGCGGGAAGGGCTCACGCGGCTGCTCGCCGACGGCGGGGTGGCGACGGTGGCGGCCGTCGGGGACGGGCCCGCGCTGGTGGCGGCGGTCGAGGAGCACCTGCCCGACCTGGCGGTGGTCGACGTGCGCATGCCGCCCTCGCACACGGATGAGGGGTTGCGCGCCGCGCTGGAGGTGCGGGCGCAGCGGCCGGGCTTCCCGATCCTGGTGCTGTCGCAGTATGTCGAGGAGCGGTATGCGACCGAGCTGATCGGTGGCGGTGCCGCCGCCGTCGGATACCTGCTCAAGGAGCGCATCTCCGACGTCGCGGAGTTCTTCGACGCGGTACGGCGGGTGGCCGGGGGCGGGACGGTCATCGATCCCGACGTGGTCGTGCAGTTGCTGAGCCGGCGCCGCCTGCCGAGGGAACGGCTGAGCGGGCGGGAGAACGAGGTGCTGGGGCTGATGGCGGAAGGGCGCTCCAACAGCGCCATCGCCGCCCGGCTGGTCATCTCCGAGGGGGCGGTCGAGAAGCACATCTCCAGCATCTTCCTCAAGCTGGGGCTGGATCCCGCACCGGACGATCACCGCAGGGTGCTCGCCGTGCTCGCCTATCTGGGGCATTGAGGTACGGCACTGGCTGGGGGGAGCGGCTGGGCCGCGGGTTGGAACCTTGGGCTGGGTGTTGGATCTGGCACACGGGGCTGGGATTGTTTCTGGGGCATGGGCTGGGTGTTGGTTCTGGGGCATGGTCCGGGCATGAAAACGCCCCCGTGTCCAGGCCCGGACACGGGGGCGAGTATTCAACGGCGAGTTACCTCACGTCGACGAACTTCGACGGAGACCAGGCCGACTTGGTCGTGCTGGTCGCGGTTGCCCCCAGGCGCCAGTAGCCGTCGTACTTGGGCTTGACGGACTTGCTGAACTTGCCGGAGGAGTTCGAGCCGACGTAGCCGACGAACTTCCAGGTCTTGGTGCCCTTCTTCTTGAAGTAGAGCTTGAGGATCTTCTTCTTCCAGGCGCCCCACGAGGTGTAGCCGCGGTAGACCTTGCCGTAGAGCTTGGTCGCCTTGCCCTTCTTCACCTTGGACGGCGAAGCGACCAGGGTGATCTTGGACTTGGCCTTGCCGGAGGTGCCCTTGGTGACCGTGAAGCCCTTGACGAAGGCGTAGGTCTTGGAGCCCCGGGTGACGCTCACCTTGAGCTGCCACGCACCGGCCGTGGTGTCGTAGTCCATCGAGGTCGAGTCGTGGTAGGAGTCGTCCGACTCCAGACCAGTGTTCAGCGAGTAGTAGTCGTCGCTGTCCTTGCTCTCCAGCCGGACATCGGTGACCTTCTCGTCGCTGGCCGCACCGCCGCGCTCCAGCTTGAACGCCGCGTAGACGTCGATGTCCGAGCCGGACTTGAGCTTGACCGTGCTGGGGTCCACGCTCGCGCTGGTCACCCGGGTGGCCTTGGCAACTTCGAAGGGGTCGTCCCTGACCACAGGGTTGGGCGCGGGGGTAGCGTCCCCGGCAACCGAAACCTTGATCGTCCACTTGCCCGTGGTAGTCGGCTTGTCGGAGGAAGCGATCGGAATCGAGCCGGTCACGTCCAGAGTCGCCGGCGGGGTCGCCGTGGCGGAACTGAGGTTGGCGATGGCGTTGACGGTGGCAGCTGTGCCCGCGCCAGACGTCGCCTCGCCTTCCTTGTAGAAGACAGCCGTCACTTTGGGTGCCTTGCCCTCCACGAAGGGCGGCTCCGTGATGGTGAACTTGAAGGGCATCTTGTCGCTGCCGCTGGGCGGGACAAAATTATCGGACACCGTGATGGTGCCGATGCTAACGGCGAGGGCGTTGGCGGGGGAGGCGACGGTGATGGCCGCACCGCTGCTGATAACCGCTGCCCCCGTTACGGCCGCAAGTACCAGCCGCAGGGTCTTCCTCATGTTGGATGGCCCCTTACATCAGTCAATTGGAGGGAAAAGTCGGGCTTGTGAGCCTAGTGGGGCTGGTGGGAGTCGTCCAGCCAAAGGGCATAACGTAGCGGAAAACGTGAAAGCTCGCACAGAAACGGACTTCTGTGCGAGCTTTCAGGACTTGCGCTAGCGAACGTCCACGTACTTGTAGGACGACCACTTACCGAGCGTGACCGAGGTGGCGAAGGCGCCCACGCGCCAGTAGCCGTCGTACTTCGGCTTCACGGTCTTGGTGAACTTGCCGGAGTTGTTCGCGCCGATGTAGCCCGCGAACTTCCACTTCTTGGTGCCCTTTTTCTTGAAGTAGAGCTTGAGGATCTTCTTCTTCCAGGGGCCCCACGAGGTGTAGCCGCGGTAGACGATCCCGTACATCTTGACGGACTTGCCCTTCTTGACCTTCGTCGGGCTCACCTTGAAGGTGATCTTCGACTTGGCCTTGGACGTGGTGCCCTTGCTGACGTTGAAGCTCTTGACGAACTCGTACGTCTTGGTGCCACGGGTGAAGGTGAGCTTGGCCTGCCAGCGACCGGTCGCGGTGGAGGAGTCCATCGAGACGTAGTCGTAGTAGGTCTTTCCGTCAGCCTCGAAGCCGGTCTGCAGCGAGTAGTAGTCGGAGGTCTCGTCGCTCTCGACGCGCGCGTCCTTGAAGACCTCGGACCCGCCCTTCTCGACGATGGCCCGAATGCCCACGTCGACAGAGGAGCCGGACTTCAGCGTGACGTTGTCCGGGTCGATATCGAAGTTGGCCACCTTGGTGGCGGGCTGGACGGTGAAGTCGGTGGTTGCGCCCCAAAGAGGGTCGTCGGCAGCGGGGGCGGTCGTGGCATTGTTGAGCGCGAGTTGCAGCTGCCACTTTTCGCTCGCCGTGTCACTGACCGACACGGGAACACTGCCCTTGACAACAACTTCCGTAGGAGGGGTCCCCGTGACGTTGGCAGGCTGTGTGACGTTGGCGGCTGCCCACGTCTTAGGCGACGCCGTGTCGTCCTTGGTGAACCGGGCCCAGACCGTCTTCTCGGGCGTTCCGGAAGCGGTGTAGGGATCTTTCAGCTTGACCGAGAAGTCGATCACGCTGCTGCCACTCGGCGGCAGGAACGAGTCCACAAACGAGACGGCTCCATCGAAGATGGGAGCCGCACTGGCGGGGGTTGCGGTGATGGCCACACCGCTGGCGATCATCGCCGCCCCGCTCACGCCTGCAATGAGATTCCGCAGGCCTTTCCTCATGGATTCCCCTAACTTAGGTAATTTTGAGGGAAAAGTTCGGGTTTGAGCACGTGAGCCTACTGGGGCTGGTGGGGCGCGGTCCACCTGATCGTGTGGGTTCTCACGGAGTTCCCAGGCTCCCGATCTGGCCCCGGGAATGCGGATTGGCCTGGGAGGGTTCCAGCATCTGGCACACTGGTAGCCGAACCGCAGCGGTTCCGGTTCCCGCCCCCAGGCTGGCAGAGGCGACCCGGCGACCGCCCCTCGGAGAGGAAAATGGTATGAAGCCCGACATCCACCCCGCGTATGTCGTCACCAACGTGACATGCACGTGTGGGAACACGTTCACTACGCGGAGCACCGCCACCAGCGGTTCGATCCACGCCGACGTCTGCTCGGCCTGCCACCCGTTCTACACGGGCAAGCAGAAGATCCTCGACACCGGTGGCCGGGTGGCCCGCTTCGAAGCCCGCTTCGGCAAGAAGACCGCGGGCAAGTAGCTCCTTTCCAGACGCCGACTCGGAATCGTCCCCTTTCGTCGGGGGCGGACCCGGGTCGGCGTTCTTGGTGATTGGGCTGTCGCAGGGCTTCTTCCAAGAAAGGACGCGCGGTGAATCTCGACGAACTCATCGGCGAGTACACGGATCTTGAGCAAAAACTCGCCGATCCGGCCGTGCACGCCGACCAGGCCAAGGCGAAGGCGTACGGCAAGAGGTATGCGGCGCTGACGCCCATCGTGGCCACCTACCGCGAGCTGGACGGCGTCCGCGAGGACATCAAGGCCGCCAGGGAGCTGGCCGGCGAGGACGCCTCGTTCGCCGCCGAGGCGGACGAGCTGGAGCTGCGGATTCCGGCGCTGGAGGAACGGCTCAAGCACCTGCTCGTGCCGCGCGACCCCAACGACGACAAAGACATCATCATGGAGATCAAGGCGGGCGAGGGCGGCCAGGAGTCGGCCCTGTTCGCGGGCGACCTCCTGCGGATGTATCAGCGATATGCGGAACGGGTGGGTTTCCGTACCGAGGTCATCGACGCGCAGCACTCCGACCTAGGCGGATACAAGGACGTCACGGTCGCGATCAAGGCCAAGAACGGCGCCTGGGGGCGGCTCAAGTTCGAGGGCGGCGTGCACCGGGTGCAGCGCGTTCCGGCCACCGAGTCGCAGGGGCGCATCCACACCTCCGCCGCCGGGGTGCTGGTCTACCCCGAGGCCGAGGAGGTCGACGTCCAGATCGACCCGAACGACCTGCGCATCGACGTTTACCGGTCCGGCGGGCCCGGCGGGCAGAGCGTGAACACCACCGACTCGGCGGTGCGGATCACCCACCTGCCGACCGGCGTCGTCGTCTCCTGCCAGAACGAGAAGAGCCAGCTGCAGAACAAGGAGTCGGCGATGCGCGTGCTGCGGGCCCGGCTGCAGGCGCTGGCCGAGGAGGAGGCCAACGCCGCCGCGATGGCCGAGCGCAAGTCGCAGATCCGCACCGTGGACCGGTCGGAACGGGTGCGGACCTACAACTTCCCGGAGAACCGCATCTCCGACCACCGGGTCGGCTTCAAGGCCTACAACCTGGACCAGGTCCTCGACGGCGACCTGGACGCCGTCATCCAAGCACTCCTCGACGCCGAGCTGGCGGAGAAACTGGCCGCCCACTCCTGAACCCTGTAAATGAACCCAGTGAAAACATGACCTTCCTCCTGGACGAGATCGCCCTCGCCACCGCCCGGCTCGCCGAGGCCGGTGTGCCCTCGCCGCGCACCGACGCCGAGGAGATCGCCGCGTTCGTCCACGGGGTCAGCCGGGGGCGGCTGCACTCCGTCAAGGACTCCGACTTCGACGCCCTGTTCTGGGAGGGCGTCGCCCGCCGCGAATCCCGGGAGCCACTCCAGCACATAACCGGAAGGGCATACTTCCGTTACCTTTCGCTGGAGGTCGGGCCCGGCGTCTTCGTGCCGCGCCCGGAGACCGAGGTGGTCGCGGGCTGGGCCATCGACCGGCTGAGCGAGATGGACGTGGCGTCCCCGGTGGTGGTCGATCTGGGTACGGGTTCCGGCGCGATCGCGCTGTCGATCGCCCAGGAGGTCGCGCTGGCCCAGGTGCACGCGGTGGAGATCGACCCGGTGGCGTACGGCTGGGCGAAGCGGAACATCCTCGAGCACGGGCAGGGGCGCACCTCGCTGCATCCGGAGGATCTCGCCGACTGCCTGCCGGAGCTGGACGGGCAGGTCGATCTGGTCATCTCCAACCCGCCGTACATTCCGCCGGGGGCGGTGCCGCGCGACCCCGAGGTCCGCGACTACGATCCCAGCCGCGCGCTGTACGGCTCGGGCGAGGACGGCCTGGACGAGGTCAGAGCGGTGGAGCGCACGGCCAGGCGGCTGTTGCGGCCCGGCGGTCTGGTCGCGGTGGAGCACGCGGACGAGCAGGGCAACGCCGTTTACTGGCTGTTCTCCGAGGACAACGGGTGGCGGGACGCGCGGCTGCGGCAGGATCTGACCGGGCGGGATCGTTTCGTCACGGCCAAGTTCGGTCAAGAGTGAGGGATGTCATGAGTCGTCGGTATTTGTGTGCGAACCCCGGTGAGCGGGCGTCCGGGCTGATCGACGCGGTCTCGGCGGTGCGCAGCGGCGAACTCGTCGTGCTGCCGACCGACACCGTGTACGGCATCGGCGCGGACGCGTTCACCCCGACCGCGGTCACCGCGCTGCTCGAAGCCAAGGGCCGGGGGCGGGACATGCCGGTGCCGGTGCTGGTCGGGACCGTGCGCGCGGCGAATGCGCTGGTGGAGGGGCTCGGGACGTATGGACAGGATCTGGTGGACGCGTTCTGGCCGGGGCCGCTGACCCTGGTCTGCCGGGTGAACCGGTCGCTGACCTGGGATCTGGGGGAGACCAAGGGCACGGTGGCGTTGCGGATGCCGCTGCACGGGGTCGCCCTCGACCTGCTCAAGGAGACCGGGCCGATGGCCGTCTCCAGCGCCAACCGTTCCGGCGCGGCGCCCGCGACCACCGCGGCCCAGGCCGAGGAGCAGCTCGGCGAGTCCGTCGCCGTCTATCTGGACGGTGGACCGTGTGACGACAGTGTGCCCTCCACGATCCTGGATCTCACCACAGCGGTCCCGCGGGTGCTCCGCCAGGGGGCGATCCCGGCCGACAAGATCAAGGCCATCGTGGGCTATCTGGCGACCGACTGAGCCACCGCCAAGAGCGGCATTCTGACGGCGGAATGACGAACTCAGGTTCCCGGGTAATCCCTGTCTTGTCCCCGGTATTCGGCCTGGCCAACCTCCGGTTGATCCATTAGGGCCGATTCATGCCGTCTGGCTATCGCCCTCCGTGTACGGCGTCCGCCGAAGCTACCGTGAATCAAGGAAACGCGCCCGGCCGCTGCGCCCGCAGCCAGCGCGACCATTGACGCTGACTTCTCGCGGAGCGTGCTCATGGCGAAGCTGGACGGGATGGACCCCAAGCTGGTCCGGGAACTCCTGGCGCAGATCACTCGTGCGGGTGAGCAGATGGACCTCGTCGAGGCGAAGGTGGCCCAGTTCACCAGAACCGCCGGCGTCCCCATCCGCGCCACCCACCGTCCCTCCCTGGTCGCCGACGCGGGCGCCACCATGGTCAAGGACGTCTCGGCCCGCCTCGCCCTCCTCGAAAAGCGCGAGAAGCAGGACCCCCCACCTCGTCCCGCCACCGACGAGAAACCCCCCAACCCCTCCGGCGGCCCCTCGTCCGACACCAACAACGACACCACCAAGCCCGCCGAAGACCCCAAACCCAGCAAACCCGCCTCCGACGGCTCCCCAGAAAAGCCCGACCCCAAGGGCGAATCTGAGAAACCACCCACAAAGGGCGAGTCGGAGCAGCCACCACCGTCCAAGGGTGAGTCGGAGCAGCCGCCACCCTCGAAGGGCGAGTCGGAGCAGCCACCGCCATCGAAGGGCGAGTCGGAGCAGCCACCGCCATCGAAGGGTGAATCGGAGCAGCCACCACCGTCCAAGGGCGAGTCGGAGCAGCCACCGCCATCGAAGGGCGAGTCGGAGCAGCCACCGCCATCGAAGGGTGAATCGGAGCAGCCACCACCGTCCAAGGGCGAGTCGGAGCAGCCACCACCTTCGAAAGGTGAGTCGGAGCAGCCTCCGCCATCGAAGGGTGAGTCGGAGCAGCCTCCGCCATCGAAGGGTGAGACCGAGCAGCCTCCGCCGTCCAAGGGTGAAGATGAGCGGCCCGTCGAGCCGAAGCAGCCTTGCGACGATGACACCCAGGTGGACACGCCGCGGAAGGATCACCGGGACGACATCGATCAGACCGGTGGGCGTCAGGTGATCATTGTGGATGGGGTGAAGGTCGTCTCTACTCCGCTCAACCAGCCGTCGGATGAGTATCTGGCCTGGTTGAGCGAGCACATGCAGGAGATCGATCCCATCGACACGCCCGGCACGCTGGACGGTGTCTACATCACCAACGGCGACGGACCGCAACCTGTCGGCCCGGCCGGTCTGGTGCAGCCGATGGAACCGAGCATTCCCTTCGATCCGCCCCAGCCAGGGCTGGCCCCCGGCGACCCGATGGGCGAGTACATCGGTACCCCGGCCGACAACCTCACCGAGGAACCCCCGTACTCCCCGTCCGGCCCCGACAACTCCTCCGGTGCCACCAACCCGGCCGGACTCACCAACCCGGACCTCACCCCAGGCGACCCGACGGGTGACTACATCGGCACCCCGGCGGACAACCCCACCGAGGACCCCCCGTCCGAAGCCGACAACTCTTCCGGCACCGCGGGCAACCCCACCGAGGAGCCCTCCGGTTCGCCGGACATCATCGGCCCCACCGCCCCACTCGGCCAGGGCGAGCCTTCGGCCATCGGAGCGGGCGGCGACCTGCCCGCCCAGAACCCTGGACCCAGCCAGGACACCCCGACCCAGGACTCGCCGCGCGGCCAAGATCAGCCGCCCGTACCGGACTCACGCGGCCAGGACCAGCCACCCACGCAGGATTACCCGCGCGGTCAAGATCAGCCGCCTGCGCAGGATTCGCCGCGTGGCCAGGACCAGCCGCCCGCCCAGGACTCCCCGCGCGATCAGGATTCGCCCTCCGCCCAGAACCCTCCGGCACGCGACGGCGACGACTGCCCGAGCCCGGGAACCTCGGAAAGCCCGGGAACCTCGGATAACGCGGCGTCAGGAAACTACGGAGCCGCCTCGAACGGGTCGGGATCCGCGATCGATCCGCGCACGCTAGCCGCGCAGCAGCCGGGCGACGTGCTCTCCGTGCCCGCCGGTCAGCTGGACGACGACGCCCTCCGCGCCCTGATCGCCCTGCACGAGAACATCGGCCCGATGGACATGCCCAGCATGTCGGGCAACGAATGGGCGGGCTCGCTCAACCCCGAACCCACCCTCCTGATCGGCTCCGCCGAGGAGATCGACCCGCGCGCGCTCGCCGCCCAGCAGCCGGGCGAC
>NZ_BLAE01000018.1:37247-101557 GCF_009687865.1 Acrocarpospora macrocephala | reverse complement strand
GCTCCGCCGAGGAGATCGACCCGCGCGCGCTCGCCGCCCAGCAGCCGGGCGACGTGCTGTCCGCTCCGGCCAATCCGCCGACCGACGACGCGCTCCGCGCCCTCATCCAGCTCCACGGCGAGATCGAACCCATGGACATGCCCAGCGTCTCGGTCCCCGCGGGGGAGTGGGGCACCGGCGAATGGGCGCCCATGACGATCGAACCCGACGGCCCGGCCGGCAGTGTCGGCCCCAACGACCCAGACCAGCCGATCCCCGCCCCCGGCGCGTAAGACCCAGCCGCAGGAGAGAGCTTGAGTTACGTCGATCCCCCCGCGCCGCGCCCGCTCCAGCCGGGCGAGACCCCGCCCGCGCCGTCCAGCGCCGACCTGCTGGCCCCGGGCGGCCAGGCCACCACCTGGGTCTTCAACCCGGAGTACCAGCGCCTCGTGGACCTCTGGTTCCAGGTCCTCCCGCTGATGGAACAGCTCACCACGTCGCTGGACAAGCCGTACCAGATGGCGAGAAGCACCGACGTCTGGGACGCTCCCGTGGCGAAACGCTACGTCGAGGATATCGGCGAGTGGCGCAACCGCCTCGGCCTGTATCGCCAGGCCGTGCTGACCGCGATCAGCGACGAGGCGGCCGACACGCCGCGCTGGGTGCCCAGCAAAGCGGGCGCCCCGCACGCGTACTCCTGAGGGCAAGGTTCAAGTGCCTCGCAAGCGGGGTGCGCTAGCGTCGGGAGACCGGTAGACGCGCCGGCCGTCGTCCAGATCGCCCACCCGAGCGAATGTTTCGTCGGATTCTGTGCCGATTTACCGTCACAACTGGTCCTTCAATCCGGGAAACTAAGTCCGTGCGGGAATACTTCCTTGTTGCCCTCGTCACCGCCGTTGTCACCTATCTGCTGGTGCCTCCGGTCCGGGCCTTCGCGCTGCGCATCGGCGCCGCGCCCGAGGTCAGGGAACGCGATGTGCACAAGGTGCCGACCCCACGCCTGGGCGGTCTCGCCATGTTCGGCGGCATGGCCGCGGGCCTGTTAGTGGCCACCAATCTGCCTTGGGTGGGCGGCGCGCTGGACCAGCAGTCCGGCCAGACCGCGATGGCGCTGCTCTCGGCGGGCGGCCTGATCGTGGTGACCGGCTTCCTGGACGACTGGCTCGGCATGGACGCGCTGGTCAAGCTGGGCGGCCAGATCGCCGCCGGCGGCCTGCTGGTCTCCTTCGGGGTCACCCTGCGCTACCTGCCGCTGCCGTCGAACATGGGCGGCGAGTTTTACCTGGACAACAACCTCCAGGTCGTCATCACCATCATGATCGTGGTCGTCACCATCAACGCGGTGAACTTCGTCGACGGCCTGGACGGCCTGGCGGCCGGCCTCGTCGGCATCGCCGCGCTGGCCACCCTGGTCTACTCGATGGTCCTGTCGCAGAACCTGCAGGCCACCCGCATCAACCTCACCGCCGTGGTGGCCTCGCTCCTGATCGGCATGTGCCTCGGCTTCCTGCCGCACAACTTCAACCCGGCCAAGATCTTCATGGGCGACACCGGCGCCATGCTGATCGGCCTGATCCTGGCCACCTCGCTGGTCACCATCATCTCCTCGGTGCCGAGCGCGGCCCTGCAGGTCAACCGGTTCCCGCTGCTGCTCCCGGTGCTGCTCCCGGTCGCCGTCATGGTGCTCCCGCTGGCCGACCTGATCATGGCGGTGGTCCGGCGCACCTCGGCGGGTTTGTCCCCGTTCGCCCCCGACCGCGGCCACCTGCACCACCGCCTCCTGGACATCGGCCACTCCCACCGCCGCAGCGTCCTGATCATGTACGCCTGGACGTTCCTGTTCGCGTTCGCCCTGGTCGCGCTCTCGGTCGAGGGCGTCCCCGTCGCGGTGTTCCCGCCGATCATCGCGGTCGCCCTCGCCATCCTGGTGCTGCTGTCCCGCCAGCGCTGGCGGACCACCGGCAGGAACGGGCGCGGCGGCGCGCACGCCGCCAATAGAATGCCCCCGCCGGCCGACTCCTCCGACACCCAGTCGGGTACGGCTGCCGCCACCGCCACCCCCAGAGCCACGGCAACAACCGGGTGAAATGCCCCGAAAAAGCAGGTAAAGGCGTTCCCCGCAGAGCTTGTGATAGCTTTCACTAGCAGGGTCCCCTAAGTAAGGGGAAGCAAACGCTCGGTTGTTGACAACAGGCTTTGGGAGTCGTGATGCAGGCCAACGACGTGCGCGTACTCAAGGGCGCCGCCGTGCCTACAGTGCTGGTGGGGCTGGTCGTTATCGCCATGGCGGCCGTCCTGGCGGGATTCCCCGGCGCGCTCGGCGCCGTGATCGGCCTGGTGGTGGTCATCGTCTTCTTTACCGTCGGCCTGGTCGTGGTCGCCTACGCGGGCCGGATCTCGCCGATGATGATGATGACCGCGGCCGTGCTCAGCTACCTGGTCAAGGTCATCGTCCTGATGGTGCTGCTGAAGACCTTCGAGACGGCCACCGTTTTCGAGCCGCGCGCCTTCGGCTGGGCGGCCATCGTCGGCACCGTGGCCTGGACGGTGGGTGAGATGCGCGGATTCATGAAGTTGAAGATGCTCTATGCAGACCCGGATACCAAAGTCCCGGGTTCCGATGGCGCGTGAGCAGCCCGATATGACTAGTCACCCCCTAGACTGCTATCGTCGGCCCCGCGATGAGCGACAGGAAACTCCGGCCCGAGGACGACGGCCGCGACTTCGCCAGCGCCGCCTGGTCGGTCCCCAGCTATCTGCTCAGCGGGATGATCTTGTATGGCGGTGCAGGCTGGTTGCTGAGCCGGTGGACAGGCGTGGTCGCGTTCACGCCCATCGGCCTGATCCTCGGCGTAGTCCTCGCTGTCTACCTGGTCTACCGGAAGTACGGCAGCTAGCCCCTGGCCGTCCGGCCGACGAAGCCTCTTTGACGATCCACTATCACGCTGAAGGGAACGCCGCGTGAATACGCTGACGGTCCTCGCTTCCGGGGCTTCCGGGGCTTCCGAGGATGTGTTCACCCCTCCGGGCCTGGAGCTCTTCGACGCTCCTCCGCTGATCGCCGGAGTCACCTGGCTCACCAAGCCGGTCCTGCTCGCCATCCTCAGCACGCTGATCGTGGTGGTCTTCTGCTGGTCCGCCTTCGCCAAGCCCAAGCTGGTGCCGCGCGGCATCCAGAACGTGGGCGAGATGGGCTACATGTTCGTCCGCGACCAGGTCGCCCGGCCCTTCCTGGGCAAGGACGCCGACCGGTGGATGGGCCTGCTGCTCAGCATCTTCTTCCTGGTGTGGATCTGGAACCTGATGGGCGTGATCCCCCTCCTGCAGTTCCCGGTCGCCTCGCACATCGCCTTCCCCATCGTGCTGGCCGCCACCATCTACGTGCTCAAGATTTACCTGGGCATCAAGCACCAGGGGCCGATCGGCTACTTCAAGAACATGATGTTCCCCCCGGGCCTGCCCAAGCCGATCTACTTCCTGCTCGCCCCCATCGAGTTCCTGTCGAACCTGATCATCGCGCCCTTCACGCACGCGGTCCGACTGTTCGCGAACATGTTCGCGGGCCACATCATCCTGGCCTTCTTCAGCCTGGTCGGGTTCTGGTTCGTGTTCGAAAAGCTCACCCCGCTGGGCGCGGGCCTCGGGGTCGTCGGCGTCGTCATGACGATCGCGATGACCGGGTTCGAGATGTTCATCCAGTTCCTGCAGGCGTTCCTGTTCGCGATGCTGGCCGCCATGTACATCGGCAACTCGCTGCACGCCGACCACTAAAGCTTCAGCAACACCAAGTTTGCCCAGACCGGTGGGGACACTCCCATCGGCCCACCCAGTAAAGGAAGAGAAAATGAGCGTCCTCGCTGAGGTCACCGGCTCCCTCGGTTCCATCGGTTACGGCCTCGCCGCCATCGGCCCCGGCATCGGCGTCGGCATCATCTTCGGTCAGGGTGTCCAGGCCATCGCTCGCCAGCCCGAGGCGTACGGCCTGATCCGCCAGAACATGCTGCTCGGCTTCGTCCTTACCGAGGCCCTGGCCCTGATCGGCCTGGTCGCGCCGTTCATGTTCGGTCAGTAACGAACGACTTATTGACGGAAGGCTGCACCCATGAAATTGGCAGCTACGCTCCTGGCCGCGGAGGGCACCAACCCCCTACTCCCGCACACGTACGAACTGGTCGTCGGCGTCTTCTCGTTCGCGGTCGTCGTGATCGTCGTCGGTCGTATCCTCACCCCGCGCATCCAGAAGGCTCTGGCTGACCGGACCGAGGCGATCGAGGGCGGGATCAAGAAGGCCGAGGACGCGCAGGCCGAGGCCCAGTCGGTGCTCAAGCAGTACCACGACCGGCTCCAGGAGGCCCGCCAGGAGGCCGCCCGGCTTCGGGACGAGGCCCGCGAGCAGGGCGCCCAGATCAAGGCCGAACTCCAGGAGGAGGCCAAGGCCGAGGCGCAGCGCATCATCGCGGCCGCGCACGCCCAGATCGAGGCGGACAAGCAGCAGGCGCTCACCCAGCTGCGCGCCGAGATCGGCCGCCTCTCCACCGACCTGGCCGGACGCATCGTCGGCGAGTCGCTGGAGGACGAGGCCCGCCAGCGCCGCATCGTCGACCGGTTCCTCGAGGAGCTCGAGAACACCAACGCGGCGGTTCGGTAATGCGCGGTCTGAGCAGGACGTCCCTGGCCGAGGTCGAGGAGCGGTTCAACAGCGTCGCCGGTTCGGCCGACCTGGGCGAGCTGGCCGACGAGCTCTTCGAGGTGGCCGACCTGTTCGACCGCGAGCACGGTCTGCGCCGCACGCTCTCCGACCCGTCCCGTCCTGCGATCGCGAAAGCGGGCGCGATCCGCGCCCTGCTGGACGGCAAGGTGAGCACGGCCGCGCTGGAGGCCACGGTGGCCGTGGTCGAGTCCAGGTGGTCGTCGTCGGGTGACCTGGCCGACGCCGTCGAGCGGCTCGGCGTGATCGCCGCCGCGACCGAGGCGGAAAGCCACGAGCAGCTGGACGACGTCGAGGACGAGCTGTTCCGGTTCGGCCGAATCCTGGCCGCCAACCCGGAGCTGCGGCGCGTGCTCGCCGACCCGGCCAAGCCCGGCAAGGAGCGGCTGCTCGCCGAACTGCTCGACGGCAAGGTCGCCCCGGCCACGCTTCGCCTGCTCACGCATCTCGCGGTGCACCCGCGCGGGCGTAGCCTGGAGTCGGGCCTGGACGAGTACGGCCGGCTGGTCGCGTTGCAGCGGCAGCGCCTGGTGGCCGTGGTCAGCAGCGCCGTACCGCTCTCGGATCAGCAGAAGGAGCGGCTCGCCGCCTGGCTGCGGGCGACCTACGGCCGTGACGTCCACCTGAACGTGGAGGTGGACCCCAAGGTGCTCGGTGGGTTCTCGATCAAGATCGGGGACGAGATCATCGATACCACCATCGCTGGACGAATTGAAGAAGTCCGCCGCCGGTTGGCCGGCTAGGCGAAATAGGGAGACAGGAAGAGATGGCGGAGCTGACGATCCGGCCGGACGAGATTCGGGACGCGCTTGAGCGCTTCGTCCAGGCGTACGAGCCGGAAGGCGCGGCGCGCGAGGAGATCGGGACCGTCGTGGACTGCGGCGACGGCATCGCCCATGTCTCCGGCCTGCCCTCGACGATGGCGAACGAGCTGCTGGAGTTCGAGGACGGCACGCGCGGCCTGGCGCTGAACCTGGACGTCCGGGAGATCGGTGTGGTCATCCTGGGCGACTTCAGCAAGATCGAGGAGGGCCAGCAGGTGCGGCGGACGGGCAACATCCTGTCCGTGCCGATCGGCGACAACTTCCTCGGTCGTGTGGTCGACCCGCTGGGCAACCCGCTGGACGGCAAGGGCGCGATCGAGGCCGAGGGCCGTCGTGCCCTGGAGACCCAGGCGCCTTCGGTGGTCCAGCGGCAGCCGGTGAAGGAGCCGCTGCAGACCGGCCTCAAGGCGATCGACGCCATGACGCCGATCGGCCGCGGCCAGCGCCAGCTGATCATCGGCGACCGCGGCACCGGCAAGACGGCCATCGCGGTGGACACGATCCTCAACCAGAAGGACAACTGGCTGTCCGGCGACCCGGCGAAGCAGGTGCGCTGCGTCTACGTCGCCGTCGGCCAGAAGGGTTCGACGATCGCGCAGGTCAAGGGCCGCCTGGAGGAGGCGGGCGCGCTGGAGTACACGACCATCGTGGCCGCTCCGGCGTCCGACCCGGCGGGATTCAAGTACCTCGCCCCCTACACCGGTTCCGCCATCGGGCAGCACTGGATGTACCAGGGCAAGCACGTTCTGATCATCTTCGACGACCTGACCAAGCAGGCCGACGCCTACCGCGCGGTCTCGCTGCTGCTGCGCCGCCCGCCGGGCCGCGAGGCGTTCCCCGGCGACGTGTTCTACTTGCACTCGCGGCTCCTGGAGCGCTGCGCGAAGCTGTCGGAGGACATGGGCTCCGGCTCGATGACCGGCCTGCCGATCATCGAGACCAAGGGCAACGACGTGTCGGCCTTCATTCCGACCAACGTCATCTCCATCACCGACGGTCAGTGCTTCCTGGAGACCGACCTGTTCAACTCGGGCGTGCGCCCGGCCATCAACGTCGGCGTCTCGGTCTCCCGAGTCGGCGGCTCGGCCCAGATCAAGGCCATGAAGAAGGTGGCGGGCACGCTCCGCCTCTCGCTCTCCCAGTTCCGTGACCTGGAGGCGTTCGCGTCCTTCGCGTCCGACCTGGACGCGACCTCGCGGGCCCAGCTGGAGCGCGGCTCCCGCCTGGTGGAGCTGCTCAAGCAGTCGCAGTACTCGCCGTTCCCGGTCGAGAAGCAGGTCGTCTCGGTCTGGGCCGGCACCACCGGAGAGCTCGACGACGTCCCGCTGGAGGACATCCGCCGGTTCGAGGCGTCGTTCCTGGAATACCTGTCGAGCAGCCACAAGGGCGTATTCGACGGCATCCGGGAGTCCAAGGACCTCGGCGACGACGCGCTGACCACGCTGAAGAGCGCGATCACCGAGTTCAAGAAGAGCTTCATCACCTCCTCCGGCGAGCAGCTGGTCAAGGACGAGCCGGTGGCCCCGCTGGAGGACAGCGAGGTCGGCCAGGAGAAGATCGTCAAGCACGTGCGCAAGACCGAGGAGCGCTGACCGATGGGCGCCCAGCTCAGACTGCTGCGGCGGCGGATCAAGTCGGTCAAGTCCACCGCGAAGATCACCCGCGCGCAGGAGCTCATCGCCTCCTCGCGCATCGTGAAGGCGCAGCTGCGGATGCAGGCGGCGGTGCCGTACGAGCGGGAGATCACCCGCGCCGTCTCCGCGGTCGTCAGCAACACCAGCACCGTCAGCCACCCGCTGACGGTGGCGAAGGAGCAGCCGCGGCGTGCCGGGGTGCTCATCGTCACCAGCGACAGCGGGTTCTGCGGCGGCTTCAACGCCAACATCCTGCGTGAGGCCGAGGCGCTGGCCGGGCTGCTGCGCGGCAAGGGCATCGAGCCGACGCCGTTCGTGACCGGCCGGAAGGGTGTCACCTGGCACACCTTCCGGCATCGGGAGATGGGCGGGCAGTGGACCGGGTTCTCCCGGCGGCCGGCCTACACCGACGCCAAGGCCATCGCGGACACGCTGATCGACGCGTTCACGGCCGAGGACGGGATCGACGAGATCCACATCGTCTCGACCGAGTTCGTGTCGATGCTGACGCAGGAGGTCGTGGTCAAGCGGATCCTGCCGCTGGTGGTCGAGGAGACGACCGAGCCGCCGCCGGTGCCGCTGCCGTACTTCGAGTTCGAGCCGACCGCGAGCGCCGTGCTGGACTCGCTCCTGCCGCGCTACATCGAGTCGCGCATCTTCACCGCGCTGCTCCAGTCGGCGGCCTCGGAGGAGGCCGCCAGGCGGCGCGCGATGAAGTCGGCGACCGACAACGCCAACGAGCTCATCCGCGTGTTCACCATGCAGATGAACCAGGCTCGCCAGGCCGAGATCACCCAGGAAATCAGCGAGATCGTCGGTGGCGCGAACGCGCTGGCCGACGCCGCCGCGGGGAAAGAGTGAAATGACCGCACAGACTGTTGAGACCGGCGTGGGCCGCGTCGCCCGTGTCACCGGTCCCGTCGTCGACGTGGAGTTCCCCGTCGAGGCGATGCCGGACATCTACAACGCCCTGAACGTCGACGTCACCCTCAACACCGAGGGCCAGGACGTGACCAAGACCCTGACCCTGGAGGTGGCCCAGCACCTGGGCGACAACCTGGTCCGGGCGATCTCCATGCAGCCCACCGACGGCCTGGTCCGCGGCGCGGCGGTGTCCGACTCGGGCAAGCCGATCTCGGTGCCGGTCGGCGACGTGGTCAAGGGGCACGTGTGGAACGCCCTGGGCGAGTCCCTGGACGTGCCGACCGCCTCCCTGAAGATCACCGAGACCTGGGGCATCCACCGCCCGTCCCCGGCGTTCGACCAGCTGGAGTCGCGGACCGAGATGCTGCCCACCGGCATCAAGGTCATCGACCTGCTCACGCCGTACGTGAAGGGCGGGAAGATCGGCCTGTTCGGCGGCGCGGGTGTGGGCAAGACCGTGCTGATCCAGGAGATGATCCGCCGGGTCGCGCTGAAGTTCTCCGGCACCTCGTGCTTCGCGGGCGTCGGCGAGCGCACCCGTGAGGGCAACGACCTCTGGCTGGAGATGGAGGAGGCCGGGGTTCTCAAGGACACCGCGCTCGTCTTCGGCCAGATGGACGAGCCGCCGGGCACCCGGCTTCGCGTCGCGCTCTCCGCGCTCACCATGGCGGAGTACTTCCGCGACGTGCAGAAGCAGGACGTGCTGCTGTTCATCGACAACATCTTCCGGTTCACCCAGGCGGGTTCGGAGGTGTCGACGCTGCTCGGGCGCATGCCGTCCGCGGTGGGTTACCAGCCGACGCTGGCCGACGAGATGGGCGTGCTGCAGGAGCGCATCACCTCCACCCGCGGTCACTCGATCACCTCCATGCAGGCGATCTACGTGCCGGCCGACGACATCACCGACCCGGCGCCGCACAACGCGTTCGCGCACCTGGACGCGCAGACGGTGCTCTCCCGGCCGATCTCGGAGAAGGGCATCTACCCGGCGGTGGACCCGCTGGACTCCTCCTCCCGGATCCTGGACCCCCAGGTCATCGGCGAGGAGCACTACGGCGTCGCCCAGGAGACCAAGCGCATCCTGCAGAAGTACAAGGAACTGCAGGACATCATCGCCATCCTGGGCATCGACGAGCTCTCCGAGGACGACAAGGTCACCGTCCAGCGGGCGCGCCGGATCGAGCGTTTCCTCTCCCACCCGATGTACGCCGCCGAGGCGTTCACCGGGCAGCCGGGCGAGTTCGTGTCGCTGGACGAGACCATCGCCTCCTTCAAGGGCCTCTGCGCGGGTGAGTACGACCACCTGCCCGAGCAGGCGTTCTTCATGGTCGGCGGCATCGAGCAGGCCATCGCCAAGGCCAAGGAACTGGCCCGCTAAATGTGAACCGCCGGCCTGGTTCGCGCCGGGTCGGCGGTCGGGAGGTATGTGTGGCAAAGCTTCGAGTAGGCGTGGTCTCGCCGGAGCGTGAGATCTGGTCCGGCGAGGCCGACATGGTGATTGCCAAGACCGTGGACGGCGAGATCGGTATTATGCCGAGTCACGCCCCTGTTCTCGGCGTCCTGGTCGAGGGCGGCGTGCTGCGCGTCAAGCGCGACTCCCAGAGTGACCTGGTGGCCGCGGTGCACGGCGGGTTCATCTCGGTCGCCGACAACGACGTGTCGATCCTCGCGGAGGCGGCGGAGCTCGGCTCCGAGGTCGACGTGGCGAAGGCGAAGGACGCGCTGGAGCGGGCGCAGGCGTCCATCGAGGCGAACCAGGACGACGCGGACGCCCGGGTCGAGGCCCAGCGCAACCGGGCCCGGCTGCGCGCGGCCGGGGAAGACGTATAGCCAACAGGTTCAGGAGGGGCGGCGATGGAGATTATCGCGGGGATCGCGGTGCTCGCCGCCCTGTTCTGTATCAGGGCCGTGGCCCTGCACGTACGCCGGGGCACGGTCGCCTGCAGCGTACGGACAGGGGAGCGGGGCTGGCAATCCGGGGTCGCCCGGTATGCCGGCGGAGAGCTCCACTGGGTGCCCTTTCTAGGACTGCGACTGAGGCCGCGCCACGCGATCGCGAGGCGCGGCCTCATCGTTTCCCGGCGCCGCCCGCTGGACGCGGGCGAGGGCCCGGAGGGCTACTGGATGGTGGAGGCGGGTCCGATCGCGCTGGCCATGAGCGAGGACGCGCTGACCGGCTTCCTGGCCTGGCTGGAGTCGGCGCCCCCCAGCGCCCATCTCGATCCCGCTTAGCTGTGTCTATGGCCGCGCCTCCGGCACGGCGGCTTGGCCGCCTTCAGCCTGCGTCTTCCCTCGTCTCTCCGGCCGCTTCGCGACCTGCGTTCCTCAGTCCAGACGCAGGCGCGGCCAAGCGGGTCGCGCCCGGCTTCCAGAGGATTTCGGCGCCCGCCGCGGAGACCCGGCAGAGGATGAACATCAGGTCGCTGAGCCGGTTGAGGTAGGTCGCGGTCAGCGGGTTCACGTCGTCGTGGGCCTCCAGGGCCGACCACGTGGTGCGTTCGGCGCGGCGGACGACCGTGCGGGCGACGTGCAGCTGCGCGGTGGCCTGGTCGCCGCCGGGGAGGATGAAGCTGCGCAGCGGCTTGAGATCGGCGTTGAACCGATCGCACTGCGCCTCCAGCCGGTCGATGTACGCCTGCGTCACCCGCAACGGCGGAAATTCCGGATTTTTCGTGACTGGGGTGCAGAGGTCGGCGCCCACGTCGAACAGCTCGTTCTGGATGAGCGTGAGCGTCTCGGCGATCTCGACCGGCAACCCGCCGGTGGCCAGCGCCACCCCGACGGCCGCGTTCGCCTCCTCCACGTCCGCGTACGCGGCCAGGCGCGGATCGGTCTTCCTGGTCCGGCTCATGTCCCCGAGCCCGGTCGTGCCGTCGTCCCCGGTCCGCGTGTAGATCTTGGAAAGCACTACCGGCTGGTCGTTGTCCCCACGTGTCATGCCGCTCAGCGTACGAGATGACATCTGTCACCTCGCGGACGGGTGAAAGCCATCTCAACGCCTTGATATCCGCGTCTACCGCACAAGAACCCAACCAAGAAATGATCGATGACATGTTGGACATCACTGGATTGCGCAAGACCTTTCAGGAAAAGGTCGCTCTCGACGGGGTGAGCTTCGCCGTACGGCCCGGGGAGATGTTCGGGTTCGTCGGGGCGAACGGCGCCGGGAAGACGACCACCATGCGGATCGTCATGGGGGTGCTCAGCCCGGACGCCGGCCAGGTGTCCTGGCAGGGCCGCCCCCTCGGGTTCGCCGAGCGGCGGCGGTTCGGCTACATGCCGGAGGAGCGCGGGCTCTACCAGAAGATGAAGGTCGGCGAGCAGATCGACTACTTCGGGCGGCTGCACGGCCTGTCCCAAGCCGACGCGGCGAAGGCGACCACCGAGCTGGTGGAGCGGCTGGGGCTGACCGAGCGGCGCGGCGACACCGTCGAGGCGCTGTCGCTGGGCAACCAGCAGCGGGTGCAGCTGGCGGTGGCGCTGGTGCACGACCCGGAGGTGCTGGTGCTGGACGAGCCCTTCTCCGGGCTCGACCCGCTGGCGGTGGACGCGCTGGCCGAGGTGCTGCAGGAGCGGGCCAGGGGCGGGGTCCCGGTGATCTTCTCCAGCCACCAGCTGGAGCTGGTCGAAAGGCTCTGCGACTCGATCGGGATCATCTCGGCCGGGCGCATGGTGGCCAGCGGGACCGTGGACGAGCTGCGTTCGGCCGAAGGGCAGCGGCTGCGGGTCGTGGTGCGGGACGCCAAGCCCGGCTGGGCCGACGAGCTGCCCGGCACGCTGACCGTGGCCGGGGATCGGGAGACGCTGGTCGTGACCGGGGGCGACGATCAGGAGATCCTGCGGGCGGCCGTACAGGCGGGGCGGGTCGAGCACTTCGGGACCGAGCGTCCCAGCATCACCGAGATCTTCAAGGAGGCCGTGTCATGAAAAATCACCTTTTCCTGGTTGCTGGGCGGGAGATTCGGGCCCAGGTGCGGACCAAGGCGTTCGTGATCGGTCTGATCGTCTCGGTGCTGCTCGTGGGGGGTCTCGCGTTCGCGCCGAAGCTGCTGGGCGGGCCGGATTCGTACACGCTGGGGCGGGTGCAGGTGCCGGAGCTGCAGCTGACCACCTTCGCGCCGGATATAGAGGTCGAGTGGCGGCAGTTCCCGGACGAGGCGGCCGCCAAGGCCGCCGTGCTGGACGGTGACCTGGACGCGGCCCTGGTCGCGGGGAATCGGGTGCTCACCGACGGGGAGATCGACAACGAGCTCGGGCTGCTGCTGCAGAGCGCCAACCGGGAAGCCCAGATCGGGGCGTCCGGGGTGACGATCACGCCGCTCGCCATGGAGTCGGTTGGCGCGGACACCCGCTATGAGGGCGCTCGCCGGGGCGTCGCCACCGTGCTCGTGCTGGTGCTGTTCTTCATGATCATCGGCTCGGTGATGATGGTCGCCATGGGCGTGGTCGAGGAGAAGGGCAGCCGGATCGTGGAGATCCTGCTCACCTCGATCCGGCCCTGGCAGCTGCTCGGCGGCAAGATCCTCGGGCTCGGCGTGGTCGGCCTGATCAACATGGCCGCGATCGTGGTCGCCGGTCTGGGCGCGGCGCTGGTGTCCGGCGTGGCCGCCGACTTCCCGCCCGGCATGACCGGCATCGTGATCGGCGCGCTGGTCTGGTTCATCCTGGGCTACGCGTTCTTCGCCGCCTTCGCCGGCGCGCTGGCCTCGCTGGTCTCCCGGCAGGAGGAGGTCGGCAACGTGCTCCAGCCGATGACCCTGCTGCTGGTGGCCAGCTACGGCGTCTCCTTCTACGCCTCCGCCGACCCGACCGCGCCCATCGCGTCCGTGCTGTCGCTGATCCCGCCGTTCTCCTCGATGGTCATGCCGGTGCGTACGGCCGCCGCCGAGGTTCCGCTCTGGGAGGTCGCCCTCTCCGGCGCCCTGATGGTGGCGGCGGTGGCCGGGATGCTGGCGCTGGGGGCCAGGATCTACCAGCGGGCCGTGCTGCGGACCGGCGCCCGGGTGCGGCTGGCCGAGGTCGTCACGGGCAACAAGCCGTAAAATGCCGGAAATGGGAGACAAGGGAATCACTCGGGCGCGGCGCATCGTTCAGTGGATGCTGAACATGACGCTCGCGGTCGTGTGGCTCGTGGTCCTGCTCGCCATTGTGGTCAACGTGGGACTGGAGACCATCTCCCTGGTGCGGGCGGCTCTCTCGCTGATCGGCCTGGTGGTGTTCAGCTGGCTGTTCCTGCGCATCACCCGCGCGATCCTGAACCGCTCCTACGCGACCCGCGAGGTCGTGCTGTCCGGGATCCTGGCCCTCGCCCTCGCCGCGCTCGGCGGCGCCAGCCCGACCGGCTGGGGCTTCGTCCCGCTGGGCTGGCTCTCGGTGGCGGCCGTCGGGCTGAGCCGCAGGAACGCGATTCTGCTCGGCGTCGGCACCGCCCTCGTGACCTCGCCCATCGTGATCCTGGCCATGCTCAGCGGCCAGGATCCGGCCGGGGTCAACGAGGAGGGCTCGGTGGCCGGGCTCGTCGTCGGGGTGCTGGTCTACAACGTGCTGCTGGCCGCGACCCTCCCGTGGGCCAACCGGCTCTGGGTCTGGATCTGGCAGCTCGCCGAGCAGGCGCACGTCGGCAAGGAGGCCCAGTCCCGCCTGGCGGTCGCCGAGGAACGCCTGCGCTTCGCCCGCGACCTGCACGACCTGGTCGGCCACCAGCTTTCCGCGATCGCGGTCAAGAGCGAGCTGGCGGCCCGCCTGGCCGCCGACCCCGACGCCGCCGCGGCCGAGATGGCCGAGGTCAGGTCCCTGGCCAGGAAGGCGTTGCGGGAGCTCCGCGAGGCCGTGCGCGGCTATCGGGAACTCGACCTGGTGGCCGAGCTGGGCAGCGTGCGCGCCGTCCTGGAGGCGGCCGGGGTGGACTGCCGCCTGCACCTGCCGTACCGGGATGTGCCTGCCGAGGTGGCCCCGGTCTTCGCCTGGGTGATCAGGGAGGCCGTCACCAACGTGCTCCGCCACAGCACCGCCTCGGTCTGCGACATCACGGTTCGTTTCACCGACGAGGAAGCCATCCTGGAGGTACGCAACGACGGCGTCACCCCCAAACCGATCGAGGACCTGGGCACCGGCCTGGCGGGCCTGACCGAACGCCTCGCCGCCGTCGGCGGCACGCTCACCGCCCGCCCGAACGGCTCCGGCCAGTTCACCCTGCGCGCCGTCGCCCCCGTCCTGGCCGGGGTCCCCGCATGATCCGCGTGCTCCTCGCCGACGACGAACATCTGGTACGGCAGGCCATCGCCACCCTCCTCGGCCTGGAAGGCGACATCGAAGTCGTCGCCCAGGTCGGGCGCGGCGACCAGGTCAAGCCCGCTGTCACGGAGCACCGCCCCGATGTCGTCATCCTGGATGTGGAAATGCCCGGCATGGACGGCCTCACCGTGGCCGAGTCCCTCCCCGGCCAGGCCATGCTCATCCTCACCAGCTTCGGCCGCCCCGGCTACCTCCGCCGCGCCCTGGCCGCCGGGGTGCGCGGCTTCATCCCCAAGGACGCCTCCGCGGACGAGCTCGCCGCCGCCATCCGCAGGGTGCACGCCGGCGGCCGCTACCTGGACCCCGAGATGGCCGCCTCCGCCATGATGGCCGGCGAGAGCCCGCTGACCGACCGCGAGCGCGACGCCCTCGCCCTGGCCGCCCGGGGCGCCGCCGTCAGCGAGATCGCCACCGCCCTCCACCTCACCGAGGGCACGGTCCGGAACTATCTCTCCAACGCCATCACCAAACTCGGCGCGGGCAACCGCATCACCGCCATCCGCGCCGCCCAGGACATGGGCTGGATCTAACGAGTTCTTGGCGCGCCACGTTGGCGGAGGGCTCCGGTCCGGCCCTCTCGTGTGCCATTGTGCGATTACGGAGCGTGATAGCAGGCTTCGCTGAAGGGACGCATGCCATCAGGCAGTTGCGCGCTTTTCGCGTGTGTTGCCGTCCTTGCGGGATCTGAGCCCGGGCCTAGGTTTCGGGCCTTCATATATGTGGCCCGCCTTCTTCCGAAGGCGGGCCAAGAACTCAGCGCGTGAACGACCGGCGGAACACGTGCACAGCGGACTTGATGATCACCTCGGTGGACGGCGGATCCTCCGACACCACCCACTCGATCAGAAGCTCGGTGATCGCGCCGATCAAGGCTATGGCCAGCAGGTGCAGCTCGGAGGGTAACTGCACGGGCAGATCGCCGACCGAGAATTCGATGATCTTGGTGAATTCCGTGACCGCGCGCTGCCGGGAGCCGCTCAGCACGTCACCGGCCCGGCGCACCTCCAGGTGCATGATCCGCGCACGCCGCTCGTCTGCGGTCACAAATCTGACATACTCCGTGATCCCCGCCACTATTCGGGCGTCCAAATTAGCCGGTGCTTGATCGATCGCCTTGGTGATCGATTGCAGCGTCTCCTCCACGCAGCGGTCGTAGACCGCGCGCATGAGTGCCTCCCTCCCCGAGAAGCACTCATAGAAGGCCCGGTTGGAGATCCGCGCGGTCGCGCAGAGCCGCTCGATCGTCGTCGCGTGAAACCCTGGACTCGCGAACAGTGCGTACGCAGCCAGGATCAGCCGTTCTCGCCGATCGGCCAACCGTTCCTCAGCCGTCATCCCCCGATAGTCCCGTCCCGCCAAAATTTTCACCTCACGCCGTCAGGCCCCCCAGAAGCCACCATTATGGACGCAAGATCTTTTTTGTGGAAGTATCGGGAAATTAGCCTCTTCTGCGACCATGAAGTAAGGTCACGAGCTTGACAAGCCGGTCAAGTTCGGCTGGTGTTCGCGCGAACGAGGTCAGGTTCATGCCGGGCATGGCGAAGCGCTGCCGGGACACCGCTTTCGGCCTGGTGAACTCGCGCAGGCCGTCCGCGCCGTGGATCCGCCCGAACCCCGACTCGCCCACCCCGCCGAACGGCAACGCGGGCACCCCGGCGAACGAGATGATCGAGTTGATGGCGGTCATTCCGGTGAGCATCCGCCGCGCCAGTTCCATCGCGCGCTTCCGGTCCCCGGAGAAGATCGTCCCCGCCAGGCCGTACGCGGAGGCGTTGGCCTTCTCCAGTGCCTCCGCCACGTCGGCGACCCGCTTGACGGTCACCGTGGGGCCGAACGTCTCCTCCCGGACCGCGCGCGAGTCCTCCGGCACGTCTGTCACGATCACCGGGTCCACGAACGGGGCACGCACCGACTCAGGGCCGCCCACGACCGCCTTCCCGCTTCCGGTGGCGTCGTCGATGTGCCGCCGGATGATGTCCAGCTGTCCGGGCATGGTGATCGGCCCGTAGTGCTCCCCGGCTTTCACCCGTTGTGCCCGTTCGGTGAGCTCGCGCAGGAACTCGTCGTACACCGAGTCCACCGCGTACACCCGCTCCACGCCCACGCAGGTCTGCCCGGAGTTGGACATCGCCCCCCACAGGGCGGCGTCGGCGGCGGCGCCCAGGTCCGCGCCCGCGTCCACGATGAACGCGTCCTTGCCACCGCACTCGGCCACCATCGGGGTGAGGTTCTGCGCGCAGGCCGCCATCACCTTGCGCGCGGTCGCCGCTGACCCGGTGAACGCGATCTTCTTGACCCCCGGGTCACCGGCCAGCGCCGCGCCCGTCTCGCCGAGCCCGGTCACGACCTGGAACACCGGCTGCTCCGGCACCGCCTCGGCGAACAACTCGGCCAGCAGGACGCCGACGCCGGGGGTGTATTCGCTGGGCTTGAACACCACGGCGTTCCCCGCCGCCAGCGCGTACCCGATCGAGCCCATGGGCGTGAACACCGGGTAGTTCCACGGCCCGATCACCCCGATCACGCCCAGCGGCAGATACTCCAGCGTGGCGGCCATGTTCATCGCCACCAGCCCGCTCGCCACCCGCCGCCGCCCGAGCACCTTGGCGGCCTTCCTGGCGGCCCAGTCCAGATGCGTGATCGCCAGCGCCGTCTCCAGGATGGCGTCGCCCTCCGGCTTCCCGGTCTCCTGAGACACCATGGCGACCACCCGCGGCAGATTCCGCGTCAGCACCGCCTTGTAGTCCAGCAGCCGCCGCTTCCGCTCCTGGAAGCCCAACTCTGCCCACCACCGCGCCGCCTCCGTAGCGCGCTCTACAGCGGCGTGTACGGCCGCCGCGTCGTGCCGCGGATACGAGGCGAGCACCTCGCCGGTCGCCGGATCGAACGACTCGAAGGTTTCCAGCTCAGTGAGCGACATGTCGGTATTCCTCCTGCGGGCACGATAACGCGCGTAATCCCGCACTTACAACAGCACCGACCCATCGGCCGAACCAGCGAAGGCGAGGGCGGGAGGCGGTTGTATTTCGTGCGCGAAATGCCCTCTGCCGCCTCGGTTCGCGGTGCCCTGAAATTGCTCAGAGCCTTCTACGATCGCCAACCACATGAACACCGAGGAGGCGCTGAGCAATCTGGTCATCGACAAGGTGCCCGCCACGGAATATGAGGATGCGTTACGCCGTGACCAGCGGAGTTACGTTATCCGCCGCGACCACTACGGCACCGAGGTCCATCCAAGCGTCGCGCTCAGCGGCGCCGCCATCGCTCGTGACTTGTGCCTGCTCGGCCGCTACCCGGAGGCCCACGAACACGGTGAGCGTATGTTCGCCATTTATTCGCCGAGGAACTGCGTGACGATGTGATCAACCGCCTCGGCCGAACGCTCGGGCCAACACATCCTGACTTCGTCACGGCCACCCAGCACCGCCGACTCGAAGTCGACTTCGAACCCCCGGTCGTCTGAACTCACAACAGGCCGCGCCCCAGTGCCGTGGTGACGGCCGCGGTGCGGTCTGAGACGCCGAGTTTGCCGAAGACGCGGAGCAAGTGCGTCTTGACCGTGGTCTCGCTGATGAACAGTTCGCGGCCGATCTCGGCGTTGGTCAGGCCACGGGCCACCAGGGAGAGGACCTCGGTTTCGCGCGGGGACAGGGAGTCCGCCACCGGCGCGCGCAGGCGGGTCACCAGCTTGGTGGCGACCGACGGGGACAGGACGGTTTCGCCGCGGGCGGCGGCGGCGATGGCGCTGAGGAGGTCGGCGCGGGAGGTGTCCTTGAGGAGGTAGCCGGCGGCGCCCGCTTCCACGGCGCGAACGATGTCCTGGTCGCTCTCGTAGGTGGTGAGCACGATCACCCGGGACTCCGGCCGATCGGCGAGGATGCGGGTGATCGCGCCGACGCCGTCCCCGCCAGGCATGCGCAGATCCATCAGGATCACATCGGGCCGCAGATCGCGGGCGCGGACCACGGCCTCGTCGCCGGACCCCGCCTCACCGATCACCGACACCTCGGAATCGAGCATGCCGCGCAGTCCCTCCCGGACCACCGGGTGATCGTCCACGATCATCACGCGAATCATCAGATCTTCCCTGGGTGGGTGATGCGCAGGCTGGTGCCCGCGCCGGGGGCGCTGGTCACGGTGAGGGTGCCGCCCTGCTGCTCGATCCGGGTACGCATGCCGCGCAAGCCGTACCCGGTGGAGGCGGCGGGATCGAAGCCGGTGCCGTCGTCCTCGATCGTGAGGGCCACCTGGTCAGGGGCGTACCGCAGGGAGAGGCGGGCGGCGGAGGCGGCCGCGTGCCTGCGGACGTTGGCCAGGCCCTCCTGGGCGGTTCTGAGCAGGACCACCTCGGTGCTGGGCGGGAGCGGGCGGGACTCACCCTCCACCGTGCAGGCGACGGTGAGGCCGGTCTCCTCGCCGAGCCGCTCGGTCAGGCGGCGCAGCGCGTCGTCCAGGGTGGAGCCGTCCAGCTGCGCGGGGGCGAGCGCCGCGATCAGCCCGCGCGCCTCGGCCAGGTTCTCCCGCGCGGTCTGTACGGCCAGCTCCAGGTGCCGGGACGGGTCCGGCCGCGACTGGGCGGCCTGGATGAGCATGATGATGCTGGTGAACCCTTGGGCCAGGGTGTCGTGGATCTCCCCGGCCAGTCGTTCCCGCTCGGCCAGCGCGCCGCTCTCGGCCGACAGCCGGGCCACTTCGGCGCGGCTGGCCTCCAGCTCGGCGATGAGGTTGGCGCGGTCCTGGCTCTGGTGGATGATCGCGGCGATCCACGGCCCGAAGACCAGCGCGAAGGTGACCATGATCAGCGTCACCCCGAAGAAGAGCACCATGTCGCCGGCGTCGGTCCCGGGCAGAGTGAGGAACCGCACGGCCGGGGACAGATTCAGGAAGAGCACCGCGCTCACCGCACGCCAGCCGCTGAGCAGCATGAAGATCTGCGGGCAGAGCGCGAACAGGCCGAAGGTGGCTTCGGAGACCAGCAGCGAGGAGGGCAGGAAGGCGACCGAGATCAGCACCACGTAGCCGACCGCGCGGCGGCTGTTGTCCTCGTCTTCCATGATCGCCGGGCGGCCGAGAAGCAGATACCCGGCCGCGCACAGCAACATCAGCCCGATCGTGGCCGCCCGGGCGGCGGCCGGGGTGTCGTCGGCCACCAGGACGAAGATCATGGAGACCGTCCAGCCCAGCGCGAACAGGGTCTCCCAGCCCCGGAAGGAATCCCACGCGTTGCCCTCGGCAGGCGCGACCCGGGGCAGCTGGTTCCGGCCGTGGAAGGCGGTCATCCGTCCCTGCGGCCCTTCCATCTGAACGTCATCAGGCATAGCACCAAGCCTCCGATGACCCAGGCTCCCAGAACCAGGGCAACCCTGCCCAGCTCGTACGAACCGGTCAGCTCCAGCCGCGCGCCCTCCTCGCCCAGGAAGACCGAACGCAGGCCCTGGCACATCCACTTCAGCGGGAACACCGAGGAGATGTTGATCAGCCACGGCGGCAGCTCGGTGAACGGGATGTAGACGCCGGAGATGAACTGCAGCACCACGAACGGCATCGAGATCACGGCCGCCGCGCTCTTGGCCGAGCGGGGGATGCTGCTGGCCGCGATGCCGAGCAGCGCCGCCCCGGCCATGCCGAGCACGAGCACCCAGGTCAGGGTGACCCAGGCGGAGACGTCGGTGGGGAGCTCCAGCTCGTACAGGAAGACGCCGATGGCCAGCAGGATGAGCACTTCCAGCAGGGCGATCACCAGCGAGCTGAGCATCTTGCCGACGAAGTACGCGCTGCGCGGCATGGGCGTGCCCGCCAGGCGTTTGAGGGTGCCGTCCTCCCGGTCGATGGCGATGCCGATGCCGAGGTTCTGGAAGGCGGCGCCCATCACGCCCGCGCCGATCAGACCGGCCGTGTAGACCTGGGAGACGGTGATGCCGGTGCCTTTGAACTGGTCGGAGAAGATCGATCCGAACAGCACCAGCAGGATGATCGGGAAGGAGAACGTGAAGATGACGGCGTCCTTCTCGCGGAAGAACATCCGGGTCTCCACCGCCGCCCGGGATAAGCCGAGGGCGAGCGCGGAGGGCAGGGGAGCGGTGTGGGTCGCCTTCTCGGCGGCGGTCGTCGTCATTCGGGGGCCTCGATCAGCGTCAGGTAGATGTCCTCAAGGGTGGGGCGGGTGATGGCCAGGCCGGGGACCTCGCCGTCGTAGCGGCGGGACAGCTCCAGCACCGTCCGGGTCGGCGTGTCGGTCTCGACCAGGCCGTCGGCCCAGGTCACCTTGGCCTTCGCGGTGGCCCGGCCGCCGAGCGTGGCCGGGTCGCCCGCGGCCACGATCCGCCCGCGCGCGATCACGGCCACCCGCTTGGCCAGCGCCTCGGCCTCGTCCAGGTAGTGGGTGGTGAGCACGATCGTGGTGCCCTCGGCGGCCAGGCCCTTGATCAGGTCCCAGAACTGGCGGCGCGCCTCCGGGTCGAAGCCGGTCGTCGGCTCGTCCAGGAAGAGCAGCTCCGGGTTGCCGATCACGCCGAGCGCCACGTCCACCCGGCGCCGCTGGCCGCCGGAGAGCTTCCTGATCCGGACGTCGGCCTTCTCGGTCAGCCCGACCTTGGCGATGACCTCCTCGGGGTCGCGCGCCATCGGGTAGTAGGCCGCGAAGTGACGGATCGTCTCGCGCACCGTCAGCTCGGCCGCGTCGTTGGCGGTCTGCAGGACGATGCCGAGCTTGGCCCGCCACTCCCGGGTCGGTTTCTGCGGATCGATCCCGAGCACGCGGACCTCGCCCGAGTCCCGCTTCCGGTAGCCCTCCAAGATCTCGACGGTGGTCGACTTGCCGGCCCCGTTCGGCCCGAGGATGGCGAAGACCTCCCCCTTCTGGATCTCCAGGTCCAGCCCTCCGACGGCCTGCACGTCGCCGTAGCGTTTGGTGAGCCCCCGTACATGTATCGCTGTTGTCATGGCTCCAGCGTCGGGTCTGTACGCCTCCTGCGGCACCATCGGCCGACCGACCCGATTGTCCTCCTTCCGGAGGACACGGGATTAAGCCGTGGTCGTGAGGCCGCCGTCCACGTAGAGGACCTGGCCGGTCATGTACACGGCGGCGGGGCTCGCCAGGAACACCGCCGGGGCGGCGATCTCTTCAGGGGTGCCCCAGCGGCCCATCGGCACCGACGCCGTCGTGGTGTCGTTCGGGTTCTGCCAGAGGGTGCGGTTGAGGTCGGTGGCCGTCCAGCCGGGACACAGGCAGTTCACCCGTACGCCGCGAGACGCCCATTCCAGGGCGAGTGACTTGGTCAGCGCGACCACGCCGGCCTTGGCGGCGGCGTACGCGGTGAGGAAGGGCGCGCCCTTGGCGGCGACGGAGGCGACGTTGATGAGCGTGCCGCTGCCGCGCTCCAGCAGGTGCCCGGCGACCGCGTGGCTGACCGCCATGGCGGAGTCGAGGTTGAGCCGCATGAGCTTGTCCCAGCCGGACAGCCGCAGGTCCTTGAACTCGACCAGGAAGTTGGATCCCCCGGCGTTGTTGACCACGATGTCGAGGTGGCCGAGCGCGTCGATGCCCGCTTGTACGGCGGCGGGGATGGAATCGCGGTCCATGACGTCGCACGGGATGACCGCGGCCTGGCGGCCGAAGGCCTCGACCTCCTTGGCGACCTCGCCGAGCGTCTCCGCGGAGCGCGAGACGAGCGCCACGTCGGCCCCCGCCTCCGCGTACGCGAGCGCGATGGCCCGCCCGATGCCGCGCGAGGCTCCGGTGACGAACGCCTTCTGCCCGGAAAGATCAAATGCCGTCATTTATACCTCTGTGGGAAGGGGAAGGGCTTCGGGGTTGACGCGCTTGACGATCTCGGTGAGCACAATCCGGACATACGGCTCGCCGACCCACAGGTGCTTTGCGCCCTCAACGCCGACCACCTCGGCCTGGGGAACCCGGGCGAAACGTTTGACGGCCTCATCCGGCCGCAGGTAGTCGTCGAATTCGGGGACCAGCGCGGTCAGCGGGCGGCCGAAGGCGGCCCAGGCGTCCAGGTCCTCGTCGGTGGCGCGCTTCAGCGGAGGAGAGAGCAGGATCGCGCCTTCGACGAGCGGGTCGCGGCCCCATCTGAGCGCCAGTTCGGTCCCGAACGACCAGCCCAGCAGCCACGGATGCGGTAGATCATGAAATTCGGCATATTCCAGGGCGGCGGCCACGTCCAAGCGCTCGCCGACACCGTCCTCGAACACGCCGTCGGAGGTGCCGCGCTCCGAGGTCGTGCCCCGGGTGTTGAAGCGGAGCACGGCCAGGTCGGCCAGCGCGGGCAAACGGTAGGAGGCCTTGCGCATGACGTGGCTGTCCATCATGCCGCCGTGCGTGGGCAGCGGATGCAGGCAGACCAGCGTGGCGACCGGGTCGTTGTGGGGGAGCGCCAACTCGCCCACCAGAGTCAGGCCGTCGCCCGTCTGCAGCTCGATGTTCTCCCGTTTCGCCGGAAGCACCGTGGACGCCCTGATCTCCATGAGTTCCTTTCAGTACCTGCTGCGGCCCGGTCCTCGTTTGATCCGGTTTCGCCAGCAGGCCGTGTGCCAGTGCCGCCGCTCGCCCTCGCCGCCGGACCAGTTGGGCCAGCTGACCAGATGCGCCATACCTACCCGGATCTCCTGATCGCAGCCCGGGCACCGGTAGACCTTATCGGCCGCGCCGCCGACGATCCGCCGCACCTGCCACTCACCGTCCGGCCACTCCTCGACCTCGCCGATGCCGAACCGCCCGACGAATCCGAGATCCTGGTCCTGCCGTTTGGCCCGGCGCGGGCTCATCTCTCCTCCACACCATCGAGCGTATTCCCTTTTTTCACCCTTTAACGTCCTTCACCCCCGCCGCGACCAGCCGCTCCAGCAGCGGCGCGGGCGCGAACGACGGCTCCCGGTATTCGGCATAAAGCGCCCGCAACCCATCCCGTACGGTCTCCAGCCCGAACGCCTCGAGCATCTCGAACGGCCCCTGCGGATAACCACAGCCCAGCTTCATCGCGGTGTCCACGTCCGCGAAGGACGCGTAACCCGACTCGACCATCCGAACGGCGTCATTCAGGTACGGGAAGAGCAGCGCGTTCACCACGAGCCCCGCCCGATCCGCGCACGCCACCGGGGTTCGCCCCATCACCCGGGCCAGATCCTGCGCGACCGTGGCGATCTCCGGCGCGGTCAGGACCGTGCGGACCACCTCGGCCACCTCCGCTCCGACCAGGTGCATGCCCACCACACATTCCGGATTCGGCAGCCGTACTGCGCCATCCACCACCGGCGGGGCGGTCACCGCGAGCACCACGTCGGCGTCCTGGTGCCCGTCGACGGTCTTGAAGCCCGCCGTGTCCAGCCGCTCCCGGAGCAGCTCCGCGTCCGCCCCGTCACCGACGACCCCGATCGTGGTCACGGTCAGCTTCGGCCCGGAGGACGGGGGAGCGGTTGGCGTGGCCGTACGGGGATGGAAGCCCTGACCGGATTTGCGGCCGTGCATTCCAGCGGTGACCAGCTCCCGCAAGAGCGGGGAGGGGGCGTGGCGGCGATCCTTGGTCTCGTAGAAGAGCACCTCGCAGATCTCGTACGAGGTGTCCAGACCGATGAGGTCGAGCAGCTGGAACGGCCCCATCGGCAGCCCCGCGCCCACCCGCATCGCGGTGTCGATGCCGTCCCGGGACGCGACACCCTCCTCCAGCATCCGGCAGGCCTGGTTGAGATAACCGAGCAACAGCCGGTTGGCCACGAACCCGGCCCGATCCCCGACGATGATCGGCGTCTTCCCCAGCCGGGTGGCCAGCTCGGCGATCTCCCCGCCCAGCCCGTCCTCGGTCAGCACGGTGGTGACCACTTCGACCAGCTTCATGACCGGCGCGGGATTGAAGAAGTGCATCCCGACGACCCGCTCAGGCCGGGAGGTTTTCGCCGCGATCGTCGTCACGGACAGCGAGGAGGTGTTGGTCGCCAGCACGGCCGACGGCTTGCAGATGCGATCCAGATCCGCGAACAGCGCCCGCTTCAGCTCCATCACCTCAGGAACCGCCTCGATCACCAGATCCGCGTCGGCCAGCTCGTCCCTCTTATCGGTGAGCGAGATCCGCCCCAGAATCGCCGCCCGCTCCTCAGCGCCGAGCCGCCCCCGCTCGACCGCCTTCCCTGTGGACAATTCAAGATGCCCGCGCCCCCGGCTCACCGCACCTTCATCGATATCCACACCGATAACCCGCAACCCCGCCCGGGCGAACACTTCCGCGATCCCCGCGCCCATGATCCCCAGCCCGACAACCCCAACAGTCTCCACCGCGCGCCCTCCTCGGTTACTCCTCAGTAGTCTCCCAGAGTGTCCTGGTACGGCCACGCGCGCGGGTAGGGTTGCGGGTCATGCGGCTGGTCATCGCGCGATGCAGCGTGGATTACGTGGGAAGACTGACGGCCCATCTCCCGATGGCGCCCCGGCTGATCCTCATGAAGGCGGACGGCTCCGTGTCGATCCACTGCGACGACCGCGCCTTCAAGCCCCTGAACTGGATGAACCCACCCTGCAAGGTCCGCGAGGAAGAGGGCCAGTGGACGGTCACCCAGGGCAAGACCGGCGAGAAACTCATCCTCACCATCGACGAGATCCTGCACGACTCCAGCCACGAACTCGGCGTCGACCCCGGCCTCCAGAAAGACGGCGTCGAAGCCCACCTGCAGGAATTACTCGCCGAACACATCACCACCCTGGGCGCCGGCTGGACCCTGGTCCGCCGCGAGTACATGACCGCCATCGGCCCGGTCGACATCCTCTGCCGCGACCACACCGGCGCCGCCGTCGCCATCGAAATCAAACGCCGCGGCGAAATAGACGGCGTCGAACAACTCACCCGCTACCTGGAACTCCTCAACCGCGACCCACTGCTGGCCCCGGTCCGCGGCATCTTCGCCGCCCAGGAAATCAAACCCCAGGCCCGCGTCCTAGCCACCGACCGCGGCATCGACTGCGTCACCCTCGACTACGCGGCATTGCGCGGCATCGAACCCGAGAACCCAACACTGTTCTGATCGCCGCACGCTCGGCTGGCGCTTGGTTCCTGACATGGGCAATGTCAGATGTTGCCGTTGTCGGCGTCTCCCAGCGCGGCTACGGTGTGGGCGGCAAGATCAAACGCACCCTGGAATGGGACAACGGAACCGGCTGGCTTAACCGCGTCACAACCCAGACCGCCGCTGACACCGCTAGCCCTGTCACCGCCCAAGACGACCGCTACACCTACGACATCTCCGGCAAGATCAGCCGAATTCTCGACATCACTACCGCCATCGGCGGTAGCCCTGGCCAATCCGAATGTTTTGCCTACGACGGACTGCATCGCCTGTCCGCCGGTTTCACCACCACTGGCGCGGCCTGCACGGCAGGCGCCGACAACCTGGGCATCGACCCCTACCGGCAGACGTTCGCCTACGACGGGGTCGGCAATATCACCACGCTGACCGACGGCGACCAGACCGCCGCCTATACCTACCCCGCCTCCGGTGCAGCTTCCGTCCGCCCGAACGCGGTCACCTCCATCACTCGCACCACCCCTTCCGGTCTCTCCGGTGGTGGCCAATCCCAGGCCAACGCAGGCCAAACGACCCAGGCGACTCCCCACTGGACCGCCTACAAGGCCACCCCAGAGGCCACGACCGCCGACACCGTCCCAGCCGCCGAGTCCCGGACCGATGACGGTGAAGACGCGGCCGGATCAGCCGGGACTGCCCCCGCTCTTCCCGCCTCCGCCGCCCGGCCCGAACGGCTGACCGTACAAGCCGCGCCCGAACTGGTCGCCGCCTACGCCATGGACGCCGGCACCGGCAGCACCGTCGCCGACACCTCCGGCAAGAACAACAACGGCACCACCCGCAGCACTACCTGGACGGCAGGCAAGTACGGTCAGGCCCTCAACTTCAACGGCAGCACCAGCTGGGTCACCGTCGCCGACTCCGCATCCCTGGATCTGACCGGGCCGATGACCATCGAAGCATGGGTCAAACCCGACACCAGCACCGGCTACCGCACGCTGGTCCAGAAAGAACTCGACGGCATACTCGCCTACTCCGTCTGGACCGCCGGGGACGGCATCGGGCCCAGCGCCGGGCTGCTGGACGCCAATGCCGACGAAGTCGATGGTGTCTGGAGCAACACCGCGCTGCCCGCCGGCCAGTGGAGCCACCTGGCCTTCACCTACAACGGCACCACCGCCGCCCTCTACGTCAACGGCACCCTGATCGCAAGCAGGGCAGTGTCGATGGTCGTCGAGTCCAGCAACAGACCGCTGCGGATCGGCGGCAGCTCAACATGGGGCGAGTTCTACGACGGCCTGATCGACGAACTGCGCATCTACAACTACGCACTGACCCAGCAGCAGATCAGCGCCGACATGAACACTCCCATCACCCCCGTCCCGTCACCATCCCCCTCACCGAGCCCTTCTCCGTCACCGAGCCCTTCCCCCTCACCGTCTCCTTCTCCCTCACCGAGCCCGTCGCCTTCTCCGACCCCGAGCCCGTCACCCACTCCAACGCCACCCCCGACACCAGACGGAACCGACACCTACACCTACGACAACGCTGGACAACTGGCCACCCGCACCGTTGCTGGCAAGGACGGCACCTTCACCTGGAACCAACTCGGCCAGTTGGAGAAGGCCACCATCGACGGCGACGACACCACGATGGTCTACGACGCCGACGGCGAACGCCTCATCCGCCGCGAACCCAACGGAACCGTCACCCTCTACCTCGGCTCCATGGAAGTCCAAGTGGTTGGCGAGCAGATCACCGCAACCCGCTACTACACCAGCCCGGACGGTGCCACCGTCGCCATGCGATCCACCAGCGACGGCCAGACCGGCGGCATCAAGTGGCTGACCTCTGGCCTGCACGGCACCACCCAAGTGGCCATCGACGATGTCACCGGCCAGATCAGCCGCGAACGCTACCTGCCCTTCGGCCAACGCCGCGGCGGCGACGACCTTCCCTTCACCGACCACGGCTTCCTCGGAAAAGTTGAGGACGACTCCACCGGGCTCACCTACCTGTCGGCTCGCTACTACGACCCCGGCATCGCCAAGTTCATCTCCACCGACCCCCTCCTCGATCTTCGCAAACCCCAATGGGCCAACCCCTACGCATACGCGGGTAACAACCCCATCGACCTGTCCGACCCAAGCGGACTCGCTCCCGACGATGGTTGCCAGACGGCGGCCGACCGCAGAACCGAACGATGCAAGGAGATCTTTAGCTACGAGTTGTGCAAGGATAAGAATACCAAGAAGAAATGTGACGAATGGCGAGCGGATGCGGCGTCAGCGGCCGCGGCGGCTACAACGCGAATCCAGAAAGCGTTGCACATTCTGCGCACCTATCCTTGGTGTCACCTCAATCCCAGTTGCATCCAAGGCATGTATGAACTGCTTGGCTTCAACATATTCGAACACGAGGATACCGACGCCCAGAAATTTCTGACTGCGGTCTTGGAGTTCTTCGTCCAAGACGCCAGCAATTGCGCAGCAGGCGACTACGGCTCATGTGCTCTGCTCGCCGCTGGGTTCATCCCTGGATTTAAACTAGCACGCTATTCCGACGATATACTCGAAGGTGTTCAAGGACTCTGGAAAGCGGTGGCCAAGGCTTGCAGCAGTTTCACGCCTGGAACAAGGGTGCTACTCGCCGACGGCAGCTACAAACCCATTGAAGAGATCGAGGTCGGTGATTACGTCATCGCCACCGACCCAATAACCGGCCAAACCGAACCTCGGCCCGTAATCAACTTGATCACCACACAGGGTGAGAAATATTTAGTTGACATCACCATCGACACCGATGGCAGCATCGGTGAGCAGACCGGCGTGATCGTAGCCACTGCAACCCACCCCTTGTGGGTCTCGACACACAATCGCTGGTTCAACGCCGCACAAACATCGCCAGGCATGTGGCTCCAAACCAGCAGGGGAACGCGCGCTCAGATCATTGCGACTGCCGTAAGAGCCGAACCGAACCAGCGTGTCCACAACCTGACGATCGCCGATGTCCACAGCTATTATGTTCAGGCAGGGTCCATCGACGCCCTCGTCCACAATGCGAGTTCTTGTTTCGTGGGGCCTCCCCTAACTATTTCCGGAAAACAATTCGGACATAAATGGGGGAAGCACGCTGAGGATTTTGGCCTCGACGCGGGCGATCCCAATGCGCGCAAGTGGTTCATGGATCAGATCAACAATACGTACAAGAACCCCGATGAGGTCCGACGAGGGCCATGGAATCCTGGGCGTGGAGGAGGAGAGGGATATTGGTTTTACCGAAAGGGCAACGTGCTCGTGGTCCTCAGACCAGACGGACAGTTCGTCACCGCATTCCCAACGACAGGTAACAACTGGTGGAATCAGGCCAAGAAGATGAGCTGACTAAGAGCGGGTTGGTCGGCAAACGGCTGATCCAGGTCAGGCGCGCTTTCTATGAATTTGAGGGAACCGTAGAAAGAGACGAAGGGTTGATCGAGCTCTCGTTTTCCGACGGAGTTTCCGTGCGTTTCGATGTGGGTGCCGATGGTGAATCGCTGGCAACGAGGGAAGGTCCCTGGGTTGATCCGTTCGCCCCTCCACATAGCATCGAGAACGAGGAGTACATTAGAACGCACGGGAAGTATTCGGCATTTGATGTCAGTGTCGAAGATCCATATCGGGAAATGATTGGCAGGGAAGTGTCGGGGGTGCATTCGGTTATCGAGCAAATGGGCCACAAGTGTTCCGGAATAGTCATAGAATTCGGCGATTTGCGACTGTTGATTGAGGTGGTCGCCGATGGTCTGTATGTGTCGTATAGCGGTGCATAGTCACCGAGGGTTATTCAATTGTGCCAGGAGTGCTTAAGAGGTCACTGTAGATATGAAGTTCCATGCGGAGTCAATGGCTAAAACTTTGAAGAGACCCTCAGGATCATCGCCAATCAGAAGATGCTTTGAAAGGCTACTGAGATGAGTAATTCGGAGCTGGCCGAGAGAATGGATCGGTCGGCGGCCCGCCTCCGCGAACGTCTGACCTACTGGGCCTATGCCCTAGGTGGCGTGCTGGCGGTCTCCTATAGCCTTGTCATAGGAGTTCACAAGTACGAGTTAACAGATTCCCCCCAGATTGATCCGGATAGGATCGGCGCCGGAATTCTGGTCACCAGTATCGGCTTAGCCTTGCTGCTCGGCGGCGTGGTGGTCCGGAGAAGGTCCAAGGCATCCTGGATAATCCCTGGCTTGTTCTTCGTGATTGGAGTTCTTCGCATCGTATGGTTGCTGGGCCTGCCGCCGCGGTAGTTCGCTTTGGATCGGGCGAGCGCACAGCGGGTGGCCATCGGCGGTCTCGACAGGACTGGATTTATCCGGACTTGGACGCGTGCTTCGTCCTGCTGACCAACGTCATGGAACCCGAACGCCACGGCGTACAAACCCGACAACCTCCTTGACGCCTTCACCGCCGCCGTACGCCCGTGATTACATCGAACGGCTACAGGGCAGGTGTGTACCCCTCGTCGACGCCCCCGCGACGTTCCCGATTGGTGCGCTAAGCGATTGCGGCATCCTCCAGCGTCCGTTTCATGTCCTGCGCTCCGCGTTCGACACGAGCGCGGGTTTCGGTCGCCAGCGCATCCGGCAGCAGGTCGGTGATCCACACGAGCCGACTGCGGTCTGAACCTTCGGGAAAGACCTGGAACGAAGCGTGGTGGTGAGTGATGGGCGGTCGTGCTCCTTCGACCACGGCATAGGCCAGACGACGAGCCGTGTCGTCGACATCGACGATCAGCTCGCGAATGGTTCTGCCATCGGGGAGAACGAGAATCCTGACATCGCCCTCCAGGCGGGTGTCGACAACGCGGTCCGGCAGAAGGCGTAAGTGCACCGCCCCCACGTCACGTATCGCCGCCCACACCTGCTCCGGCCGGGAATTAATCACGACTTCAGTGTGAATGGAAGCCATTTCGATCTCCTGTCCGAGTGCTTCATCGATGTCGTCGCGCGTGTCCAGGGGGCGGTGACCTGCGGCACTGACAGGTCGTCTGTTCGGGAAGCGGTGACGGCTTTACTGCTGTGGGCCTTCCACGCCATCGGCTTGCCTGAGGTGCTCCGAGACCCGGTGCTGGTTGTCGGCGAGCAGCAGGCACAGGTGCCGAAACTGGGTCAGCTCGGCGGACGTGAAGCCCCGGAAGATCGCCGCCATGGCGGCCTGGGTGGGCCGGCGAAAGGCTTCGATCCACGCCTGCCCATCGGGCGTGATCCGCGCCAGAACCGAGCGCCGGTCACGCCGATCAGGAACCCGCTGCACCAGCCCGTCACGTTCGAGCGTGTCGACCAGCCCGGTCACATTGCGGGAGCTCACCCCCGCTGACTGGGCCAGCTCACCGATACTGAGCCCATCTTCGGCTCCGGCGCTCAAGCGAATCAGGACGTCAAGCGCCCCCGAGCTCAGCCCACGCCCCTCGGCCCCGTGCGCACGCATTCGCTCGACGGCGTGAAAGGCGGTGCGGACCGCAGTAGCGGCCTCAAGGGCAAGGGTGTCATCTCCCGCAGCGAACCGGGTCATAGCGGCCCTGGCCTGGGGGTCGAAGAGGGAACCATCGGGATCACGTTCGAATGATTTATGTACGTCCTTCATGATGAAGCACTACTTTAATACGTACTTCCCTAATTGTCGACAGCGGGGAACGCCGGTCGGAGCTAGACGTCGGCTGGCCCGCAGCGACCGCGAGAGTCTGTCGATGGATCCCCGACGTGTCGCGGCTGCCCAGACTCTCGAACAGTTTCAACCATGCGACGACAGCGTTCCGTGACCACGAAACCACTCATCCAGAGCAGCGTAGTCGGCGTCGCCGAGACCCCGACCGGGGTCGACACGATGGAGCAGGGCTTGCCCCCGGTGGTGCACGGACACCCAGGCTCGATCTATGTCAGTGACCTCATCGTCAACCCAGGCAAACGGACGCCCTGCCGCCCAGTCGACGAGCGCCCGAGTCTTCCAGTGCATCCCATCCCGCTCGTCCTGTTCATCAACCTCGGACGGCTCCGGCCACGTCACCACCGGCAACCGCGGCAGCCCGATCCGCGGCGCAATGCACTCATTCGCGTCGTCCATCCATGCCGTGGCCCAGACCAGATCGCACGGCAGCGCCACCAACCGGGGCCCGTGCGCGGGATCAATCCTGGCCAGAAGCGGATTCGAGTCAGCCTTTCGTGGTTCGCTGCTCGTTCGATAAGTCGAGTATCCGTCCGGATACTGCTGCGGTGCGGCGCCGAACGGAATAAGTGGTCCATCGACATCGAGGAAGAGCAGCGGACGCTGCGCAGAGCCGGTCACGGCGGCACGATAGCTTCTCATGACAACAGACCCACTCGATGAGAATGCTCGCCCATACCGCAGGAGGGGCTTCAATCCTCGTGTTCGGTCCTCACACCGTCGGGAGCAGTAGCGGCCAGCTCGTCGCTCATCGCGGTAAGGACCGTCAGGATCGACGCGACGACTTCGATCTCCATCGGGCCTACCACTCGCAGCCAGACCAGTTCGGTTTGTCCAGGGAATCGTCGGACGCTGGTGGGCCCGTCAGGCCACGGGTGCGGTAATTCTGGAAGGTGGCGCACTAAGATCTCGTCGACGAAGCAGACCGAGGACTCGGGAAGCTTGCTGACCGACAAGTGATACAGGCCCTCCAACGAGATGGTGATATCTGGCCACTCCGGGCCTCGTCTGAGGCTGATCTCCAGTGCATCGCGGTCATTTACGATGTCAAACGACATCCGATGAACGAGATAGCCCACACACGACGACAGCGCCGCGCTGGCATTATGACACATGTTTTCGAAAGGCGTGGCCGTCCCTGGCATGGCTGGGTCCATACTTCTTTCCTGTATCGGCACGAGAATGGGTCACAGTTTCGCGAGGAACGCCGCTACCGCTTTGTTGAAGGCCTCAGGGGTTTCTATCGCCGACAGATGACCGGCATTCGGCAGGACTTCGAGATGAGCGTCAGGAGCGGCTTCCGTCATGGCCTTGGCCTCGGTGAGTGGGGTCAACTCGTCTTCTTCGCCTACCAGGATCAGGGCCGGGATCTTCAGAGCGCGGAGAGTGTCGAAGGAGTCCGGTCTGATGGCCATGGCTCGGAGTGCCCAAGCGACGGCGGCGGGCGGCGCCGACTGCACCAGACCACGGACACGGCCGAGAACCATGGCCCGATCGGTCAGCGTCGTGGGTCCCACCAGACTGGGGATCGTGTCGGTGAGGTCACCCCCGGACAGCACACGTTGGGCGGCTCGTTCGCGGTTGGCGGCGGCTTCAAGCGTGTCCGGTGCCGCCTTGGTATCGGCCAGAACGACCGCCTGTACGCGGTCCGGATGACGGCGGCAGAAAGCCATGGTCACATACCCACCCATGGACTGACCACCTATAACAGCACGCTCGATCCCTTCACCATCAAGCAGCTCGGCCACGTCATCGGCCATCACATCCATGGACGGATCGTCATCCCCGAGCTGCGACCCACCGAACCCTCGCATATCCGGAGTGATCACCCGGCACCGGCTCGCCAGTCCCTCCCGCTGCCCCAGCCACATAGCCGACGAAAACGGAAAAGCATGGAGGAGCACCACCGGAATGCCCTGACCGGCCTCACGAAAAGACAATCGCATCCACCCACGGTAGCCCCTTCCGGCTACCCCAGGTCAACGGAACAATTCCGACGTCCGTTCACTCGTTCGATAGCCCTCAACCAGAGCCAATTGGCCCCGAACGGCTCGGTGAGCCTCAATTCCATGCCCAGCCAGAGACGAAAATATGTGGGAGAAGCCCCAATGGCGGGGGCCACAGCTCTCCGTGGTAAAGCCAGAGGCAACCGGGTCACACCAGGCAGTGAGATTCAGCTCACCTTGCTTTGAGGGTTTGGGATCACCTTGCATGATGGAGAGAACAGGTTCCGCCGCGCGTTTGTCCAGGGATACGGTTGCGTTCGCGCCGACGTCACCGTACCTCCTGGATGGCGCACAGCGATGTTTCTCAAGCCGTAGGAGAACATCGCTATGTCCGGCATCGCGGCCATCCTGGCAGCCATCCCCACCTCCGTCCTCGTGGTGATCGTCGTGCTCCGCCGCGGCCCGGATGCCCTGCTTCGGTTGCTCGCCGGACTGGTCGCCCTCTTCTCCCGGAACGACGCTCGCGGACGGCGCGCCCTCGCCATCCTTCGACTCCTTCAACCAGGTCAACCGAAGATCGCGTCTGATAAGGGATCCAAACCCAGCATTCGGGTCCCTCCGGAAGGAGCGAAGTGACCGGAGAGACGAGGGAAGGCACGCAGGCCGGTCATGCGGCGGATCTCGTCGAGTTTCTGGGGGAAGTCCAAGACGATCGACAAATAGATGACGCGGCAGCGTACGCCGCGGGCCAAGGCTAAAGAGCGGCTGAGCTCGCCGAACCGGAGGATCGGCCGTACGACAGACAACGGCCGGCGCCTCCCTCAACGCCGGCCGTAGGTCTTCCTCCCTCAAGGTGTTGCCTTGAAAGACATCTCAACGATGACGTGGATCTGGCGTGTGATGTACCGATTGGGCTGGCCGGTACCGGTCAGTGGCCGGAATCTGCCAAGGTAGAGGTATGTGGGAAGCGATCGGCTTGTCCGGACTGGAGGAGCGGCTGTACCGCCTTCTGCTGCGCGATCCCAAGATTTCCCCCGAGGAGTCAACCCGGCGGCTGGACTCCTCACACGATGAAGTTCGGGCCGCTCTGGACCGGCTCCAGGAGTTCGGCCTGCTTGAATCAGCCGGACCCTACGGATACCGTCCGGCGGACCCGAGAATCGCCTTGTCTTCAGCCATACGGCGCCGCCGGGCCGAGTTGGACCGTCTTGCGATGACGGCCGAGGAACTCGCCACCGACTTCCAGGAGGGTTTGCTCCGTGCTGACCCCGGCCGTGTGATCGAAGTCGTCGAGGGATCTGCGGCGGCCGGACGCCGGGTCGAGGAACTGCTCGCCGGAGCGACCCGCGAGGTGCTCGCCCTGGACGCCCCGCCGTACGCCGCGACGGGCACGTCCCTGGGCGCCGAGGAGGCGGCCTTGGCCCGTGGCGTACGCTGCCGCGCCATCTACTCGTCGATCGTCCTGGACCTCCCCCAGAAACTCGACGAGATCCGCCGCATGACCGGCTTAGGGGAACAGGCCCGAGTTCGCTCCCGAGTCCCGATCAAGCTGATCCTGGTAGACGGCCGCACCGCCCTCCTCCCCCTCACCGACCACGAGGAAGGCGCCCGCTTCACCTCGATCGTGGTAGGCCGCAGCGCCCTCACCAACGCCCTCGTCGCCCTCTTCGAAACCCTCTGGCGAGAATCGTCCCCCGTCTGGGGCGCCTCCGCCGCAGCCCCCGGCGACGGCGTGGACCAGCAAATCCTCGAACTCCTGGCCGTCGGCATGAAAGACGAATCCATCCTCCGCCAACTAGGCATCTCCGAACGCACCCTCCGCCGCCGCATCGCCTCCCTCTTCGACCGCCTCGGCGCCACGGGCCGCTTCCAGGCAGGCGTACAGGCCGCCCGAAAGGGCTGGATCTAGCCGTTCTCCAGAGGTGCCCACCTCTTAACGTCATCCTGGCTGTCTGCGCTCAGTTGACGGATTGAATGTCTGATGGTCGCTCGGGGAGACATCTCTGGGAGTGCTCGACTCTTACGGAGCCACAAGTGAGGACGGGCGGGTCAGATCAGTTCGATGAGGTCGACTTCTAGGGGTAGCGGATCTGACACCTTGAGTTTGTCGGTATCCACGCCGGCAGAAGCGTAGAGGCCGGTGGTGGGGTCCAGCCGATAGCGGAACACCGCTGGTCCGTGATCATGATCGTCAAGTTCGACTCGCCAATAGTGCTTGATCCCCGCAGCGGCGTACTCCGCAGGCTTGTCCTTCTGATCCGCAGTGACCGACGCGGGCGACATGACCTCGACGACCATCAAGCAGTGTCCAGGGCGCAGAATCTCCTCGTCGGGGAGGGACGCATCGTAGACGGCGATATCAGGACGCCGGTTGAGCAGCGGGATGTCACGAAGTCTCAAGTCGATGTCGGTGGAGACAGCCAGGTGATCGCCGCAGACGTACTCGATTGCGTTTGCCAGGCGGCGGGCGAGGATCTGGTGCGCGCGGCGGGGGGCGGCGTTCACGACGATGGCTCCGTCCACGATCTCAATGCGCCTGGAGATGTCCTCGGGCAGCCCTTCGTAGGCCTCGGCACTGAGCCCTTCGGGCGACAGCACCATCCAGTCGGGCAAGGCGGTCATGCCCTCAGCATATGGCAGCGGTCGCCGCCGCCCACCGACTCCGGCAGGTCAGCGAAACGTGGCTTGGGACGCACCCGGGCGGTCGATCCGAGCTCGGCCATCCGCGCCGCCACGGTGTCCTCCGAGCTATTCTCCCGTAGGTCACGGATGATGCGCGGGAGCCGTAGGCGCCGCCAGAGACAGTGCACACAAGGGCATGCCCATCCTTTGCGGACCGGATTCAACCGCTCAGAGGTTAGTACCGGCGTCTATTTAGTGAATCTGCAGGTCATCGTCCGTTAGTGGGTTACTTGCGCTGATCTGTCGAGAGGTCGTGACGCTAACTTACGCTCGGCGGGACCTACTGTAAAGAAGTCCCTGCTAGGGGTGAGCAGCGCATGAAATTTCTGGGCAAGATGGTTCTGGCAATAGGTTTCTCGATCGCCGCGAGTGGCGTCATGGTGCTGGCGCAGACCTCGGTGGCCAATGCCGTGGTGGCCAACCCCGACCCCAACTGGTGCGACCACAGGATTAAGGACCTGGACATGCCCGAGCCGGAGACGTATCCCAATGGCGTACCCGTCGGAGACAAGTGTCCGGCTTTCTGAAGCCGTCTGTCGAGCCTGGTGATCACCACGATCACCAGGCTTGATGCTTGTCAGTGCTCTGCCGTGTGAGAAGCGGCTACAAACACCCCCGAGCCGCCGCAACAGAAACGGAACGTGACAAAGCCCGGCGAAACGGAAGTTTCGCCGGGCTTTTATCAGTGTGTGTAGCCGTCGCCCCGAGGAAAGTGAGTCCTACTCCTGCCACCATTCGGCGTCGTCGTCCGCCTTGGGGGCGGGCGGAGCGGGCTTCGGGGTGGGCTTGTCGTTGACGCTGGGCGCGGCGGACAAGGCCGGCTTGATGGGAGCGGCCACCACGGGGGCGGGCTCGGGGTCCATGCCGGGCAGGGCGGCGCCGCCGAGGAGCTGGCGGAGCTGGGCCAGGTGGCTGGTGATGCTGTCCCGCTGGCGAGTCAGTTCGTCGACCTGGCGCTGCATGTTGGAGCGGGTGCGCTCGGCCTCGGCCTTGGCGTCACTCACTATCGACTCAGCGCTGGACTTGGATTCGGCGACCAGCTGGTCGGCGTTCTTGCGGGCATTGGCCAGGAGCTGCTTGGCGTGGGTGTCGGCCTCGCGGCGGGTCTGGTCGGCCTGCTGGGTGGCCTTGGTGGCGCGCTGTTCCGCGGTGGCGGCGCGCTGCTCGGCCTCGGCGACCAGCTTCTGCGTGTTGGCCTGCGCGGTGGCGTGACGCTCGGACTCCTGGCGCTCGGACTCCTCGCGGCGGGCGGCCAGCTGGATCTCGAACTCGGCCTCGTCCTGGGCGCGCTTGGCCTCGGACTCCTCCAGGACCCGCTGGGCCTGGGCGCGCATCTCGTCGGCCTGGCGCTTGGCGGTGGTCAGCACCTCGTCGCGCTCGCGCTTGGTGGACGCGCGCAGCTGGGCGACCTCACGCTCGGTGGTGGTGCGCAGCTTGGCGATCTCACGCTCGGCGTCGGCGCGCTTCTCGGCGACCTCGTGGTCGGCGGTGGCGCGGAGCTTGGCGACCTCACGCTCGGTGGTGTTGGTCAGTTCGTCCGACTCGCGCTTGGCGGTGGAGCGGATCTCCTCCGCGTCCCGCTCGGCGGTGGTGCGCATCTCGTCGGCCTCGCGGGTGGCGAGCGCGCGCTTCTCGGCGGCCTCGTTCTCGGCGGCGGCGCGGACGTCGGCGGCGTCCACCTTGGCGGCGGCCTTGATCTCGTTGGCTTCCGACCGGGCGGCCTGGACCAGCTCGGTGGCCTGCTCCTCCGCCAGACGCAGCAGTTGCTCAATGCGGGCGCCCAGCCCGGAATAGGTCGGGCGCTCCTGCTCCTGCAGCTGGCGCTGGGAGTCGGAAAGGTCACGCTGAAGGGCGGTGACCTGCTCCCGGGCCTGACGCAGGTCTGTGTCCAGCGTCTTCAGGTGGTCGTGGACCTGGTGCCGGTCATAGCCGCGGAGCACCACGTCGAATTCCCGGGAGGGGGCGTCTTCAAAGAAATTGTTCAACTGGGCGTCGATGTCGGACTGCATGAGGCTCGATCCTGGGTTGTCGAGACGGCTACACGGGCCGGACGGGGGGGTTTCGGACATCCGAGGCGAGGAGCCCATTGCGGGATCCACGTCCGGTGGTAGGCCAGCGTACTCCGGTGCTGCCGTGTTGGAGGCCTCCTCGGACTTTCTGCGCGACTTGTTACGTATGAACCTTTCTTGCGTTTGCTCAATGCCTCGATGTCTCTACCAGCTCCGTTAGGACTCCTCCCACATCCTTGGGGTGTAGAAACGCAATTGAGGCACCCATAGAGCCGTGACGTGGGCGTTCGTCGATGAGACGCACCCCCTTGGCGCCGATGTCCGCCATGGCCTTGGCCACGTCTGGCACGCCGTATCCAATGTGGTGCACGCCCTCGCCGCGCTTGCTCAAATACTTCCCCACGGCGCTGTCGGGGTGAAGGGGTTCGAGCAATTGGATGTAGGAGGCTCCGCTGTCGCCGTCGGCCACGTGGAGCATGGCCTCCCGCACGCCCTGCTCCTCGTTCACCTCCCGGCTCACGACCACCAGACCGAACGTCGACTCATAGAATTCGATCTTCTCCTCCAGGTTGTGACACGCGATGCCCACATGGTCGATCCGCAGCAACATTTGAGCCCACCCTCCTTGGCGATCGTCCGACCGCCTCTAGGTATCGTGACACCGTCGCCCCTGGTCGATCGAGGAGGCCCCGCCCATGTCCCGTTCCGTCATTGTCGCCGGAGCTCGTACCCCCATCGGACGATTGCTCGGCGCGTTGGCCGGGCAGTCCGCCGTCGAACTCGGCGGGATCGCCATCAAGGCCGCGCTGGAGCGCGCGGGCGTGGCCCCGGCCGACGTGCAGTATGTGATCATGGGCCAGGTGCTCCAGGCGGGGGCGGGCCAGATCCCGTCGCGGCAGGCGGCGGTGCTGGCGGGGATCCCGATGACCGTGCCGTCGCTGACGATCAACAAGGTCTGCTTGTCGGGGCTCGACGCGATCGCGCTGGCCGACCAGCTGATCCGGGCGGGGGAGTTCGAGATCGTGGTCGCGGGTGGCATGGAGTCCATGACCAACGCGCCGCACCTGATCCCGCGTCTCCGCAAGGGCGTCAAGTACGGCTCCACCGAGATCCTGGACGCGACTGCGCTGGACGGCCTCACCGATGCCTTCGATCAGGTGTCGATGGGGGAGTCGACCGAGCGGCACAACGCCCGCTTCGGGCTCACCCGCGAAGATCAGGACGCTCTGGCCGCGCGGTCGCATCAGCTGGCCGCCGCCGCGGCCAAGAACGGCGTCTTCGACGCCGAGATCGTCCCGGTCCCGCTTCCCAAGGGCGCCCAGTTCACTGCCGACGAGGGCGTACGGCCCGAGACCACCGTGGAGACGCTGGCCACCCTGCGGCCGGCCTTCACGAAGGACGGCACGATCACGGCCGCCTCGGCTTCGCAGATCTCCGACGGCGCGTGCGCGGTCGTGGTGATGTCCGAGGCCAAAGCGGAGGAACTCGGGCTCGACTGGCTGGCCGAGATCGGCGCCCACGGCAACGTGGCCGGTCCGGACAACTCGCTGCAGTCCCAGCCCGCCAACGCGATCAAGCATGCGCTCGGCAAGCAGGGACTGACCGCGGCCGATCTCGACCTGGTCGAGATCAACGAGGCGTTCGCGCAGGTCGTGCTGCAGTCGGCGAAGGAGCTCGGGGTGCCGCTCGACAAGATCAACGTCAATGGTGGCGGTATCGCGCTCGGCCATCCGATCGGCGCGTCGGGTGCGCGGATCGTGCTCACTCTCGCTCACGAGTTGCGCCGTCGCGGCGGCGGGCTCGGCGCGGCGGGGCTGTGCGGCGGTGGCGGCCAGGGTGACGCCCTGATCATCCGCGTTCCCGCGTGACGCCTCTCGCCGACGACGTTCTGGCCGGTCGGCCGCGGGCCATCGCGCGGGCCATCTCCCTGGTCGAGAACGCCGGTACGGCCCTGCGTGACCTCATCGCGGCGATCGGCACGCGACAGCCGTACCGGGCCCGGGTGGTGGGTTTGACCGGATCGCCCGGGGTGGGGAAGTCCACCTCGACCGGAACCCTGATCGAGGCGGCGCGTAAGCGCGGCGAGAAGGTCGGCGTGCTGGCGGTGGATCCGTCGTCGCCGTTCACCGGGGGAGCGCTGCTGGGTGATCGGGTGCGGATGCAGGAGCACGCGACAGATTCGGGAGTGTTCATCCGGTCCATGGCGACGCGCGGGCATCTGGGGGGTCTTTCCTGGGCGGTGCCGCAGGCGATCCGGGTGCTGGACGCGGCCGGATTCGACCTGATCCTGGTGGAGACCGTCGGTGTCGGGCAGGCGGAGGTGGACATCGCCTCGCTGGCCGATTCCACGATCGTGCTGCTCGCGCCGGGGATGGGCGACGGCGTGCAGGCGGCGAAGGCGGGCATTCTGGAGATCGCCGATGTGTTCGTGGTGAACAAGGCCGACCGGGAGGGGGCGCAGGCGACGATCCGGGAGTTGCGGAACATGATCGCTCTTTCCGGCGCGTCGTGGCGGCCGCCGATCGTGTCCACGGTGGCCGTGCGCGGCGAGGGTGTGGACGATGTCGTGGCCGCGCTGGACGCGCACGCGGAGTACCTCGAAAAATCAGGTCAGGGCCGGGTACGCAAGCTGGCGCGGGCTCGGGACGAGATCGAGGCGATCGTGCTGGCGGGGCTGCGGGCGCGGATCGGCGGGCCGATTCACGGTGACCGGCGGCTGGACGTGCTCGCGGAGCGCGCGCTGGCGGGGGAGACCGATCCCTACACGGCCGCCGATGAACTCATCGCATCGCTCTAGCTTTTCCCAGGCCTTGTTCACCCTCGCGTAACCCCAGCTCTTTACGTTCGCGACATGAAGTGGAAGCAGGTTGTGAACTCGACCCTGGAAGGGGTCACCGGCTACGCCATCAAGCGTGTACGCCTCCCGCCCAAGCCCTTGCCGCCGTTGCCGCCGCGCATGCCGGACGACGTGATCAGGGGGCCGGTCGACCCGGCGGCGGACCGGTTGCTGCGCGAGCCCGTATTCCTGCTGGCTTCCGTGCGTTCCGGGTCGACGTTGCTGCGGGTGATGCTGAACAGCCACTCCCACCTGCACGCTCCGCACGAGACCCATTTCCGGCGGATGACCGTCAACCTGCCCACCGACCCGCTCCAGCAGGCGCTGACCGCGCTCGGGCACACGCACAGCGATGTCGAGCACATCCTGTGGGATCGGATGCTGCATCGGGAGCTCCTGCGCAGTGGCAAGAAGATCCTGGTGGAGAAGACTCCCAGCAACGTCTTCGCGTGGAAGCGGATCTCCACCTGCTGGCCGGACGCGCGGTTCGTCTATCTGATCCGGCATCCGCTGTCGATCGCCACCTCCTGGCATGAGGCCGACCCCGAGGCCCGGCCGATGGAGGAGGCCATCCCGCACGCGCTCAGGTACGCCACATACCTCGAAGAAGCCCGCCAGAAGGTGGGAGGCCTCACGGTCACCTACGAAAGGCTGACAACCAACCCAGAGGCCGAACTCCGCGCGATCTGCGACCGGCTCAGCGTTCCGTGGGAACCGGGCGTTCTCCGCTATGGAGACCACGACCACGGGACGTTCGTCAAGGGCATTGGCGACTGGCGCGACAAAATCCAGACCGGTACGGTCCAGCCTGGTCGTGCGCTTCCCGAGCCTGATGAAGTTCCTGAGGAGATGCGGGAAATGTGTGCCAAATGGGGTTATCTCTAGCCTTTGGGGTTGTGTCAACGGTTGAGGTCCGTAGCGGGTGGGCAGGGCGGACACTCCGGCCGACCGTGATAGCTAGCCTCTCGTTAGCCGCTGGTCAGCGGCCATCGCGGGCGCGGTGGTCTCTGGCACGGTCTTATGTCGGCCTACGTGTCCGCCCTGCCCACCCGCGGGGTGACCCGCCGTACTTCGCGTCGGTCTTTAAGAGCCGAATGTCTCTAGGGCTCGTCGGTGTAGGTGATGGTGATTTTGGTGAAGCCGAGGGCTTTGAGCATGTTTTCGAGCATTGACTTGGTGTTGGCGTCGGCGCGGGCGCGGAGGTCGCTTGTTATGGCGGCTTCGGTGATTTTTTGTTCGGCGAGGATGTAGAGCTCTTGCTGGTTGCCGGGGGCGTCGGAGAGGAACTCGCCGACGCGGTCGAGGATGCCGCGTTCCTGGTGGTAGACGTAGGAGCGTTTGTTGTCCAGGTTGGGCTTTTCTAGTTGGGCGCGCGGGAGCCGTACCGTTACGGAGGTGCGGTCGGGGGAGACGGTGATCGCGTCTTTGGCTAGGTCGCCGAACTCTACGTAGGCGTCGACGTTGCCGGCTCCGACGAAGAGGGTGCGGGTGCCCTTGATGGCGTCGGGGAGGAAGGCGGCGTCTTTCTCCAGGTCTACGACGACCTGGAAGTTGCCGGTGGCGGCTTCGAAGCGGCTCAGGTTGTGGATTGACTGCAGGAGGACTGGCTGGGAGCGGTCGATGGTGGTTTCGCGGAAAGGGTCCAGCCAGGACCAGGCCAGGCGTGCGCCCACGACCAGCAGCAGGGTGACGAAGAGGGCTGCGGCCAGGCGTCGCCAGCCACGGCGGGACGTGCGCGTGACGGGGGTCGGCTCGGTCAGGGGAGCGCGTGTCTGGCGGTTCACGAAGGGACATCTTCCCGCTAATACGCGGCAATCACATTGCGGGGGAGGGCATTCCGCCCGGGGGTGGTGATGCGGGCATCAGGGGGACGGGCATCAGGGGGGTTGGGCTTGGTCGTGGGGCGTAGGCGAGGCCGCCGAAGTGGTTGACGCTTAGGCGGCAGTTGGCGAAATCGGCGTAGAACATGCGTAGCCACTCGCGCCGTTGTTCCTCGCTCAGGCCGGAGAACCACGCGGAGGCGTTCTGGTGCTCTAGTAGTGGTCCGGCGGGGAGCGGTTCGCCGCGCAGCCATGCGGCCACGATGGCCCGGTAGCCGGCGGAGACGGGTTCGGTGCAGGGGCGGGAGAGGCGTTCCACGAACTCGGCTGCCGCGCGGTCGGCGTAGCCGGTGTCCAGGTCGTCGACGTGGATGGGGATCACGCCGCGGGCGGCGTCCTCGGCGCCCGCGGTCAGGCGGGAGCGCTGCTCGACTCGCTGGAAGGCGGCCGGGGTGCCGGACAGGCGGGCCGCGATGCCGGTGAACGCGCTGCCCAGTTCGGTGAGGCCGCCGCGCATGCCCGGGTGGACGCAGACCGTGATCGGCCATTCCTGGCAGCTGTAGACGATCTTCTGGGCGCTGGACAGGGCATCGGGTTCTGACACCAGGCGGGCCACTCCGGTGCCCGCCGCCAGCACCGCGAGCATCGCCGCCGCCAGGGCGAGCGGCTGCCGCGTGACCGCGGCCGCCCAGCTGAGCAGCAACGCGGCGCTGATGCCCAGCAGCCAGATCGTCTGGTCGAGGAAGGCTCCGTCGCTCAGGCCCTGGAACAGGTCGTACGGCTCGGGTGGGGCCGGCGCCAGCCGATCGGCCCAGCCGGATCCCTCGGCGATCCAGGTGAACAGCGCGTAGGTCGCCAGCCCGGCCAGCATCGGCGTGATCGCGTACGGCACACCCCAGCCGAGCATCCACCCCAGCACGACGTAGAGGGCGAGACCGGCCGCGCCCATGGCCAGGCCGCTCGGCAGCAGCGCCCCGGCCTGCTCGCTGAGCACCGCGCGCAGCGTCAGCACCAGCACGGTCGCTCCGAAGGAGCCGATCACGACGGCGAGGATCGCCAGCGGCGCCTTCAACGCCTGCCGGATGGTCCGTTCGCCCCGGGTCGCCCGGCGCTTCCTGACGGCCACCCAGGCGGCGAACGCGGCCGCGACCGGGCCGGTCAGCCGGAGCGAGCCGATGACGGCGACGACGATGTTGTCCCACACCATCACGCCGGGAATGAGGACGCTCCACGCCGCCACCAGGCCGAGCACCATCAGCACGGTCACCGTGACGACCGCGCTGTGCTTCAGCTCCTCGCGTGAAACGCCCCTATGCTCACGCACGACCTGCCCATGTCAATGTGCTGCCCATCAAGCACCCCCCGTGCCTGTGTAGACGCCGCCACCCGCCCGGCCGCGCCCGTTTCCCCGTGGCGCGGGGCGAGTTTGCCGTCGCCTCACTGTTTGACGTGACAACCATAACGGAGCGTGATGTTTGGTGGGCCGATTCTTGGGTCAAGGACTGAGTTTGGTCACGCTACGTGAAGTGCGAATCTGGACGATCGCCGCGCTACCGTAACGCTGTGCCTCTCAACCTGCCGTTCGATCCCATCGAGCGCGCCGCCGGGACCTGGCGGGAGCGCTTCGGGCCCTCGTCCGCCATGGCCGCCGTCACCTCGATCATGAGAGCGCACCAGATCTTGCTCGCGCAACTGGACACGCTGCTCAAGCCGTACGATCTGACCTTCGCCAGGTACGAGGCGCTGGTGCTGCTGACCTTCAGCCGGGCCGGGGCGCTGCCGCTTTCCAAGATCGGGGAGCGGCTGATGGTGCACCCGACCAGTGTGACCAACACGGTGGACCGGCTGGAGCGGGCGGGTCTGGTGATCCGCAGACGGAACCCGAACGACGGCCGGGGCGTGCTGGCCGAGATCACCGACGAGGGCCGCGCCGCCGTCCGGGCCGCCACCGCCGATCTGATGGCCGCCGACTTCGGCCTGGGCATGTACGGCGAGCCCGACCTCACCGCCATGTTCGACCTGCTCAGAACCCTCCGGGTGGCGGCGGGCGACTTCACCGAGAAGGACGGTGGCAGTTTTTAGTAGGACGTCCTAGTATCTTGGCTATGGACGAGACCGAGGCTGGGCGTGCCCGCTGGCAGGCCAGATACGACGCGGCGAGCAAGCGGAACCGCGAGTTCAAGACGCTGTCCGGCCTGCCGGTCGATCCCGTTTACGGGCCGCAGGCCGCCGATCCCCGGTTCGAGCGGATCGGGTGGCCGGGGGAGTATCCGTTCACGCGCGGCCTGCACGCGACCGGCTATCGGGGGCGGCCGTGGACGATCCGGCAGTTCGCCGGGTTCGGGAACGCGCGGCAGACCAACGAGCGCTACAAGATGATTCTGGGCGCGGGCGGGGGCGGGCTCTCGGTCGCGTTCGACATGCCGACGCTGATGGGGCGTGACTCCGATGACGCGCACTCGCTCGGCGAGGTCGGGCACTGCGGGGTGGCCATCGACTCGGCGCTCGACATGGACCTGCTCTTCGACGGCATCCCGCTGGGCGAGGTGACCACCTCGATGACGATCAGCGGACCCGCGGTGCCGATCTTCTGTATGTACGTGGTGGCGGCTGAGCGTCAGGGCGTACCGCTGCGGGCTTTGAACGGGACGTTGCAGACCGACATCTTCAAGGAGTACATCGCGCAGAAGGAGTGGCTGTTCGCGCCCGAGCCGCATCTGCGGTTGATCGGCGACCTGATGGAGTTCTGCGCCGCCGAGGTGCCCGCCTACAAGCCGCTGTCGGTCTCCGGCTACCACATCAGGGAGGCCGGCTCCACGGCCGCCCAGGAGCTGGCCTTCACCCTCGCCGACGGCTTCGGCTACGTCGAGCTGGGCCTGTCCCGCGGCCTGGACGTGGACGTCTTCGCCCCCGGCCTGTCCTTCTTCTTCGACGCGCACATCGACTTCTTCGAGGAGATCGCCAAGTTCCGCGCCGCCCGCCGCATCTGGGCCCGCTGGATGCGCGAGGTGTACGGCGCGCGCACCGAGAAGGCGCAGTGGCTGCGCTTTCACACCCAGACCGCCGGGGTCTCGCTCACCGCCCAGCAGCCCGACAACAACATCGTCAGAACCGCCGTGGAAGCGCTGGCCGCGGTGCTGGGCGGCACCCAGTCGCTGCACACCAACGCGCTGGACGAGGTGCTGGCGCTGCCGTCGGAGAAGGCCGCCGAGATCGCGCTGCGCACCCAGCAGGTGATCATGGAGGAGACCGAGGTGGTCAACGTCGTCGACCCGCTCGGCGGCTCCTGGTATGTGGAGGCGCTCACGGACCGGCTGGAGGCCGAGGCGGAGGAGATCTTCGCGAAGATCCGGGAGATGGGGACCGGTGACATCACCTCCGGGCTGCTGCGCGGCATCGAGGACGGCTGGTTCATGGCCGAGATCGCCGAAGCCGCCTTCGACTACCAGCGGCAGCTGGAGAAGGGCGACAAGCGCGTGGTGGGGGTGAACTGTCACACCGGGACCACCGAGCAGCCGCTGGAGATCCTGCGGGTCAGCCACGAGGTGGAGGCCGAGCAGCGGCGGGTGCTGGCCGAACGCCGGGCCAAGCGGGATCAGAGCGCGGTGGACGCGGCGCTGGCCGTTCTGGTGGATGCGGCGCGTACCGACCAGAACATGATCGAACCGATGCTGGTGGCCGCCCGGGCCGAGGCGACGCTGGGTGAAATCTGCGATGTGCTCCGCGAAGAATGGGGCACATACACAGAACCGCCGCGATTCTGACCGTGTTTATGGCCGATCCTCCGGATCGGCGGGCTTGGCCGCCTTCAGCCTGTGTCTTCCCTCGTCACTCCGGCCGCTTCGCGACCTGCGTTCCTCAGTCCAGACACAGTCGCGGCCAAGCCAATTCCGGAGGGGATGGAACAGTGCCCTCCGGGGATGCGGCAGGATTAGGAGTATGGCAGCGGACTTCTCTCGACCTGGATCGCTCTACGGCGCCGTGGATCTCGGCGCGCGCAAGCAGGCCCTGGAGGCGCAGGCGCGGCGCGAGGCCGCGGCCAAGAACCCCGCGCCGCCCGGGACCCCCGAGCTCATCGAACCGACCGCGGCGACGTTCACCGCCGATGTGGTGGAGCGCTCGATGAGCGTTCCGATCATCGTCGAGGCGACCGTGCCGCGGGCCGAGCAGGTCCAGCAGTTCAGCCTCGCGATGGAGAAGCTGGCCGCTGAGGCGGGCGGGTCCTGGCTGCTGGCCAGGGTCGACGTCGAGGCCAACCCGGAGCTGGCTCAGGCGCTGCGGATGCGCGCGGTGCCGACCGTCTACCTGGCGGTGCAGGGGCAGCTGATGCCGCTGTTCGAGGGCCCGCTGCCGGAAGCCCAGCTGCGCCAGGCGCTCACCCAGGTGTTCGAGCAGCTCGGCGTGGAACTGGGCGCGCCCGCCGCGCCGGGGGAGGAAGGCCCCGCCGAACCTCCCGTCGACCCCGACCTGCTGGCCGCCGACATGGCGATCGAGGACGGTGACCTGGACGCGGCCGAGGCCGCCTTCGGCCGCCTGCTGGCCCGTTCGCCTGGCGATGAGGAAGCCAAGATCGGGCTCGCCGGGGTCGGCCTGGTCCGCCGGACGACCGGGCTCAACCCGTCGGAGGTGCTGCGCCGCGCCGCGGACGCGCCCGCCGACGTCAAGACCCAGACGCAGGCGGCCGACGTGGAGATGCTCGCGGGCGACGTGGACGCCGCCTTCTCCCGGCTCATCGCCCTGGTGCGCCGCACGGCGGGGGAGGACCGGGACAAAACCCGGCTCCACCTGCTCGGCCTCTTCGACACCCTGCCCGCCGACGACCCGGCGGTGGCCAAGGCGCGCAGAGGGCTGGCTTCGGCTCTCTTCTGACGGGCGCTGGGGCGTAGGTCACGGCTTCCGGTCCTCTTGGAGAGCCGTCTCGCCGCCGTCGGTCTGACCGGGAGGCCGGAAACCTGATGGGCAAAGCGCTCATAGGGCGCGTTTCACACTGCTTCTCTCCATATTTCGGCCTGATGCACCCTGCTGAAGGTGGCACGATAGGTCCACACCCAATGCGCAAAGGAGCGGATTGACGTGGCCACCGTGCCAAGTGTTTCTTATTCGATCACCGTCCGACTCGAGGTGCCCGCCGGGGGTAAGGCCGTGAGCCTGCTCACCCACGCGGTGGAGAACGCCGGCGGGATCGTCACCGCTCTCGACGTGACCAACGCCGGTCACGAGAAGCTGCGCATCGACGTGACCTGCGCGGCCCGCGACACCGACCACGCGCAGGCGATCGTGGACGGGCTCGGCGCGATCGAGGGCGTGGTCATCCACAAGGTGTCCGACCGGACCTTCCTCATGCACCTCGGCGGCAAGATCGAGATGCAGTCGAAGGTGCCGTTGCGGAACCGGGACGAGCTGTCCATGGCGTACACGCCGGGTGTGGCCCGGGTGAGCATGGCCATCGCGCGCAACCCCGAGGACGCGCGGCGGCTGACTATCAAGCGGAACTCGGTGGCCGTGGTCACCGACGGGTCGGCCGTGCTCGGGCTCGGCAACATCGGGCCCGCCGCCGCGCTGCCGGTGATGGAGGGCAAGGCCGCGCTGTTCAAGCGGTTCGCCGGGATCGACGCCTGGCCGCTCTGCCTGGACACCCAGGACGTGGACGAGATCGTCACGATCGTGCGGGCCATCGCGCCCGGGTTCGGCGGCATCAACCTGGAGGACATCTCCGCGCCGCGCTGCTTCGAAGTGGAGCGGCGGCTGCGTGAGCTGCTGGACATTCCGGTCTTCCACGACGACCAGCACGGGACCGCGATCGTGGTGCTGGCGGCGCTCACCAACGCGCTGCGGGTGGTGCGCAAGGAGCTCGCCGACGTGCGGATCGCGCTGGCGGGCGCGGGCGCGGCCGGAACCGCCGTGCTGCGGTTACTGCTCGCGGCCGGGGCACGGCACGTGGTGGTCTGTGACTACCTGGGCGCGGTGCACCTGGGGCGGGACGACCTCGACGATTCGTTGCGGTGGATCGCCGAGCACACCAACGCCGAGGGGTATTCCGGGGATCTGCGCGGGGCGGTGAAGGGCGCCGACGTGTTCATCGGGGTGTCCGCGCCCGGCATCCTCACTGGCGATGACATCGCGACGATGGCGCCGGACTCGGTGGTCTTCGCGCTGGCCAACCCGGAGCCGGAGGTGTCGCCCGACGACGCGCGCGAGCACGCGGCCGTGGTCGCGACCGGGCGGTCCGACTATCCGAACCAGATCAACAACGTGCTGGCCTTCCCCGGGGTGTTCCGCGGGCTGCTGGACGCGCAGGCCGACGGGGTCACCCAGGACATGCTGCTGGCCGCCGCCCGGGCGCTGGCCGCCGTGGTCACGGGGGAGGAGCTCGGGCCCAACTACATCGTGCCCAGCGTGTTCCATCCCGACGTGGCCAACGCGGTGGCGGCGGCCGTGCGCGAGTCCGCCGGGGGAAAGGTTCGCGGGTTCACCGAGGCCTGATCGGCGCCTGAAGATTATCGAGTCTGGGTGACGTGCGCGATTAGTCCTTCCTGCCCCATGATGGAAGGTATGGCGGACGCGATCTACGTCGGCGGGTTGCTCGTTGCGACGCCACTGCTCGACGACCCGAACTTCCGGCGTAGTGTCGTGCTCGTCCTGGAGCACGATGACGACGGCGGCACTCTCGGCGTGGTGCTCAACCGGCCGAGCGATATCACCGTCACCCAGGTGCTGCCGGTCTGGGACGCGCTGGTCTCCGGTCCCTCGGTGCTGTTCGAGGGCGGCCCGGTCCAGACCGACAGCGCGCTGGCGCTGGCCGCCGTGCTCAGCGGTGAGGAACCGCTGGGCTGGCGGCGCCTGCACTCCGGCCGCCCGGCCGTCTCCCGGCTCGGTACGGTCGACCTCGACGCGCCCCCCGAGATCCTGGCGGGGGAGATTTCCCAGATGCGGATCTTCGCCGGGTACGCGGGCTGGACCAGCGGCCAGCTGGAGAACGAGGTCCGGGAGGGCGCCTGGTATGTCGTCGACTCCGAACCCGGGGACACGTTTCATCCGGATCCGTCCACGCTCTGGCGCTCGGTGTTAAGGCGTCAGCCGGGCGAACTCGCCTTGGTCGCGACATATCCGGACGACCCCAAGCTCAACTGACCCGCGACCCGCCAGGGTCCTACTTGTCCCACCCCGGGACTAGTGACTGTTCGGCGATGGCGAGAGTCTCGTCCAGTCTTCTGGCCAAGGCGTCCGCATCGCGTACCTCGTCGGGCTGGCAGTACTCGAAGCCGACCCGCGCGACCGCCGTGAACAGCGCGAGCACGAAGTGCGAGTGCAGGTCGTCGGTGCCCCGGCGGCGGCTGATCTCCGCCAGCAGGCGCTGCTCGCTGGCCATCAGCAGGCGCATCTGCCCCGCCATGAACGCGGGATTGTTATCCAGCAGCTTGCGCGTCTTCACGAACCGCTCATGATCAGCTTCGTCGCGCTGGCCCATGGCCCCCAGCGTCAGCCGCATGGCCTGCGACATCGCCACAAAGGGGGACTCGGATTCGGGACGGTCGGACAGCTCCGCTAGAAATATGTCCAGGGAATCCGCTGGCAGCGCCAGCGCGACGTCCTCCTTCGAACCGAAATATCGGAAGAACGTCCGCGGCGAGACGTCGACGCTCGCCGCGATCTGATCAATGGTCGTGGCCTCATACCCCTGATCGTGGAAGAGATCGAGGGCCGCGTCGATCAACGCCAGCCGCGTCTTCTGCTTCTTGCGCTCGCGCAGACCCATCCCTGTCACCTCCCTGAAACCCAAAGTTCACGTCCTGCCAGATGTCACCTTATGTCGGATAAAAGGATTTGTCATCTGTCACTCACTGACATAAATTACGACGCATTGACTTCTACAGGGGGGAATCCCGACATGGCCCAAGCGCTCGCCGCACCATCCGAGGCACCGGAGAAACCCGGCCAGGTACATCCCTGGCTGACGCTCCTCGCGGTGTCGCTCGGTGTGATCATGGTGATGCTGGACGGCACCGTCGTCGCCATCGCCAACCCGGTCATCGGCCAGGAGCTGAACGCCAGCCTGGCCGACCTGCAGTGGGTCACCAGTGGTTACCTGCTGGCCCTGGCGGTCTTCCTCATCACCGCCGGCAAGCTCGGCGACCTGTTCGGGCACAAGCGGGTCTTCCTCATCGGCGTGGCCGGTTTCGCGCTCACCTCGCTCGCCATCGGCCTGACCTCCTCGATCGAGGCCCTGATCGCGTTCCGCGTGCTGCAGGGCCTGTTCGGCGCGTTGCTGCAGCCCGCCGCGCTGGCGCTGCTCCGGCTGGCCTTCCCCGGTGACAAGCTGAACATGGCGATGGGCGCCTGGGGTGGCATCATCGGCCTGTCCAGCGCGGCCGGGCCGATCGTCGGCGGCCTGCTGGTGGAGAACGTGAGCTGGCAGTCGGTGTTCTTCATCAACGTGCCCGTCGGCGCGGTGGCGCTGGCGATGGGCCTGTGGGCGCTGCGGGAGAACCGGTCGAAGCTGCTGGCCCGGGTCGACTGGCCGGGCGTGGTGCTGCTGTCGATCACCATGTTCTCGCTGGTCTGGGCGATCATCAAGGCGCCCGAATGGGGCTGGGGCGACACCGGCACGCTGCTCTCCCTGGGGGTCACCGTGGTCGTCGGCGCGGCGTTCCTGTTCTGGCAGAGCCGCGCCAAGGAGCCGCTGCTCCCGCTCACCCTGTTCCGGAACGTGTCGTTCTCGATCGGCACCGGCCTGATGATCCTGATGGCCTTCTCCATGTTCGGCGCGATGTTCTTCCTCACGTTCTTCTTCCAGGGCGTGCACGGGCTCACCCCGCTGGAGTCGGGCCTCCGGATGCTGCCGATGAGCGCGGGCATGATCGTCGCGTCCCCGCTGGCCGGTCTGCTGATCGGCAAGATCGGCCCGCGGATCCCGATCGCGGGCGGCATGCTCATCACCGCGACGGCCATGTTCCTGATGTCCCGGTTGAGCATCGAAGCCGAGTTCGTCGACAGCGCCATCCCGTTCGCCCTGCTCGCCTTCGGCCTGTCCCCCGTGTTCGTGGGCGCGACCGAGATCATCGTGGGCAACGCGCCGCCGTCCCTCGCCGGGGTCGCCGGCGGCGTGCAGAACTCGGCCATGCAGGTCGGCGGCGCCCTCGGCACCGCCATCCTGGGCGCCGTCGTGGCCGCCAAGGTCTCCGATGTGTACGTCGGCTACCTCGGCCCCGCCGCGGCCGCCATCCCGCCGGACCAGATCGAGGGCCTCAAGGGCCTGGCCTCGGTCGGCATGGCCCCGCCCGGACTGCCGGAACAGGTGGCCGGGGTCATCACCAACGCCTCCCACCTGTCCTTCATGGACGGCCTGCACCTGGGCTTCGTGGTGAGCATGGGCGTGGCGATCCTGGCCGCCGTCCTGGCCCTGCTGGTCAAGGCCGGCCGCAAGACCGAGGGCGCCGCGGTGCACATTGGCTGAGCTCTCTTCGGGGTACGGCTCTCGCCTTCGCGGGCGGGAGCCGTACGTCGTGGTGGGGACTAAACTCGGTGCGATGAGCAGTACGAAGATTCTTCCCGAGAGCGAAGTCACGCCGAACCTCTCGCACGGGGACGGCGATCACGAGCGGTTCTCGCACTACGCGGACGCCAACAAGATCACCGAGAGCTATGTGACCGGCATCCCGGTGCGCGCGCTCTGCGGCAAGGTCTGGACGCCGAGCCGGGACCCGAAGAAATATCCGGTCTGCCCGGAGTGCAAGGAGATCTACGACGGTCTTCCCCCGGGCGAGCCCGACGCCTGAGTGTCGATCCCCGCTGATCGTTCCCGATCCGGCTAGCGTGTGGAGGCTGGACCGACCAGTCGTATCGGGGGAAACGAATGGCCCGGCGTACACTCGCCGTTTTTTTGGCATGCCTGTTCACGCAGGGCCTGGTTCCCGGGATCGCCTTCGCTGATCGTGACTGCCGCGCGGGGGCGGCCAGGGGAGGCGATCCGGATCCCGCCGAGATCGCGCGCGTCAACGTGGAGCTGCGGGAACGGCTGGCCTCCCGCACGGTGGCGGCCGAGATCAAGGTGCCGATGTGGGTGCACGTGCTCACCGACGGCCAGCGCGGCGCGCCGGACGCCGCCGTCAAAAGCCAGGTCGCGACCCTTAACTCGGCCTACGGCGGCAAGTTCGGCGGCGCCGACACCGGAATCAGGTTCGTCCTGCTGGGGATCACCAGGACCCGCAACGCGGACTGGTTCCGTGACCCGCTCAGCTACGAGCAGCCCATGAAGACCAAGCTCCGGCGCGGCGGCGCGAACACCCTCAACCTGTTCATCGGCCAGCTCAGCCAGCTGGTGCTGGGCTACTCCACGTATCCGCACTGGTACAAGGACGCCCCCGGGTACGACGGCGTGGTCATCGACTGGCGCAGCCTGCCCGGCGGAGCGTTGCGCAACTTCAACCGCGGCTTCACCGGGGTCCACGAGATCGGCCACTGGCTCGGCCTGCTGCACCCCTTCGAGAACGGCTGCGAGGCGCCCGGCGACTCGGTGGAGGACACGCCACCCCAGGGCCACCCCACCGAAGGCTGCCCGACGGCCGTCAAGGACACGTGCCCCGCCCCCGGCGTGGACTCGGTCCACAATTTCATGGACTACTCCTTTGACACCTGCATGTCCGAGTTCACCGCAGGCCAGGCGGAGCGGATGCGGCAAATGTGGACGGCGTACCGCATACCAAAAGCCTGACCCGGATTGACCTTCGGCGCCCGGGCGTGAATTACTCCTCAAATGGACGATGGGAGGGTCTGGCCGCCCACCGATCGGGGCGAGCCCGACCAGGATTTGCCCCCCTCCGCCCGCTGGTACGGCACGCCGACCGCGCCTCCACGCCGGTTGCCGCGATGGGCGCTCACCTTGCTGATCGCCGTGCTGGCCCTGCTGACGGCCGGAGCGGTGGTCACCGTGGTCGTCCTGACGGTCCTGGGCGGCCCGGACGAGCCGCCCGAGACGGTTGCCGTCAGCGACGGCCTCGCGGGGGTCAGCTATCCGCTGCCGCCCGGCTGGCGGCAGGGCGTCCTGGCGCCGGTCACCGGCTTCACCTCGGTGGCCACCAAGCAGGACCTGGCCATCGTCATGATCCGCCCCGGCGAGCAGGTCGAGCCCGCCGCGCTGCGCCCGGCCCTGCTGGAGCTCACCGAGCTGTATTCTCGGCTGCTCCTGCACGGGGACAAGGTCGACGTGGTCGAGGACAAAGCGATCACGACGAACGGCCGGAGCGGTCATACCCGCGCGTTGCACGCCGAGTATCGAGATGTCGTGAATCAGCCCGCTTTCCTGCGGGTCACCCTGCTCTCCACGGCGTCCGGCGGGACCGTGGTCGTGCTCGGCGTCGCCCACCCGGACGACCCGCGCTCGCGCGCCGACCTCGATCTGATCATGGCGGGAGTGCGCTGACTCGGGGACGGGATCCGCGGTGGTCGGCGTGTTTGTCGGTGGGGGCGGCTACTCTGGCCGGGATGTGTCGGGTGGACAACTGAACGGGGGAGGCCGGGTGAGCACGCGAATCCACCGCCATGGCGGCGGTCGCTCAGCTGATCAGCGAGAAGCGGTGGCGCGATGAGCGTGTCCGCGGCGTCTCACCTGTCGCCGTCCTATCCGGACCGGGCAGCCTGGGGGACCGCGCCCAAGCTGCGAGCCTGGCAGCAGGACGCGTTCGACCTCTATTTTCAGCGGGAGCCGCGTGACTTCCTGACCGTGGCGACGCCCGGGGCCGGGAAGACCACCTACGCGCTGCGCATCGCCAGCGAGCTGCTCAACCGCGGGGTGATCCGGGCGATCACCGTCGTCACGCCCACCGAGCACCTCAAACGGCAGTGGGCCGACGCGGCGGGCCGGGTGGGCATCAGCATCGACCCCGAGTTCAAGAACAGCCAGGGCGCGACCTCGCGCGACTACATCGGGGTCGCCATCACCTACGCGCAGGTCGCCATGCACCCGGCGCTGCACCGGGCGCGCACCGAGGCGCGCAAGACGCTGGTCATCTTCGACGAGATCCACCACGCGGGCGACGCCAAATCCTGGGGCGACGGGGTCCGCGAGGCCTTCGAACCGGCCACCCGGCGGCTCCAGCTCACCGGCACGCCGTTCCGCTCCGACGACAACCCGATCCCTTTCGTCGGCTACACCGAGGACGGGGACGGCGCCCTGCGCAGCGTCTCCGACTACTCCTACGGCTATGGCCCGGCCCTGGCCGACGGCGTGGTGCGGCCGGTCATCTTCCTGGCCTACTCCGGCGAGATGAAGTGGCGCACCCGGGCGGGTGACGAGATCACCGCCACCCTCGGCACCCCGCTCACCAAGGACCAGCTCGGCCAGGCCTGGCGCGCCGCCCTCGACCCCAAGGGCGACTGGATCCGCCAGGTCATCACCGCCGCCGACCGCCGCCTCACCGAGGTCCGCCGGGGCATGCCCGACGCGGGCGGCCTGATCATCGCCACCGACCACGAGTCCGCCCGCGCCTACGCCAAGCACCTGCGCACGGTCACCGGCGAGGGCGCGACGGTCGTGCTCTCCGACGACCCCGGCGCCTCCAAGAAGATCAAGGAGTTCGGCGCCTCCACCCAGCGCTGGCTGGTCGCCGTCCGCATGGTCTCCGAAGGCGTCGACATCCCGCGCCTGGCCGTCGGCATCTACGCCACCAGCATCTCCACCCCGCTCTTCTTCGCCCAGGCCATCGGCCGCTTCGTCCGCATGCGCAAACGCGGCGAAACCGCCTCCGTCTTCGTCCCCTCGGTCCCGTTACTCCTGAGCTTCGCCGCGGAGATGGAAACCGAGCGCGACCACGTCCTCAACCGCAAACGCGATGAGGACGGGCTGGACGACCTCCTCCTCGAACAGGCCCAGCGCGAGCAGAAGAGCCCCGACGCCCTGGGCGACGAGCTCCCCTTCCAGACCCTGGAAGCCTCCGCCACCTTCGACCGAGTCCTGTTCGACGGCGGCGAGTTCGGCACCTCCGCCGCGGCGGGCTCCCCCGAGGAAGAGGACTTCCTGGGCCTGCCCGGCCTCCTGGAGCCCGACCAGGTGGCCTCCCTGCTCCGCAAACGCCAGGCCGACCAGCAGGCGGCCAAACGCCGCCAGCCCAAACCCGAACCCGAACAGCTCGCCCCCCACGAGGTCATCCACGAACTCCGCAAGGAACTCAACGGCCTCGTCGGCGCCTGGAACCACCGCACCGGCCAACCCCACGGCGTCATCCACGCCGACCTCCGCCGCTCCTGCGGCGGCCCTCCCATCGCCCAGGCCTCCGCCGACCAGATCCGCGACCGCATCACCATGATCCGCCGCTGGGCCAGCCAACGAAAGTAACGGTTGCTCTGGTCGGATCTTGAAATGTGGGAAGGATCCTTATCGTTGTAGGCGAGCCCTGATCGCCGTCGGTAGGGCTCGCGACTGCGCTAGTCCTCGACGGGGCGGCGCGCGGCCAGATCGGAGCCACTCAGAAGGGTTGCATCGTCAGGTTCGAAGTCATGATCTCGTCGAGCTGGAAGTCCAAGGCTCCTTTGGGGGCCGCACCCTTGAAGAATGGATAGCTACAGGGAGCGAAGCATGGATACTCGTTCGCGATATGCGACTGCCCGGAAATATCTGACGCCTGATGATTTGTCTGAGTTGACAGGACCTTCGGAAGGGATCGTGAAACTTCCGATTCACCTTGATTGGTCTGAGCAGGGTATTTATGACCTAGCGGACGACAGGCAAACCGGGCTGATGTATGAGCGTGTCATCCGTGAAGCCGCCAGCGTCGATGACTTGCGTGTCTACCTGAACGCGGCCACGCTTTGCCGCCTATGGGGTCGGCTGTACCTTCCGATTCAAGCTAGGCAAGTGTGGGAAGCGCGATTCCGAGCCCTTACACGAGCGGCTTAAGACCAATGGACCCATTGCACGAACAGGCCGTCAAGATCGGACTGGCCGCGACTCAACGTTTCGGGTTCGCGTTGGCCGGCGGATACGCCGTGCAAGCTCATGGCTTCCTCACACGCCGGTCCGAGGATGTGGATCTCTTCACATCGACCGGCGGAGACTTTGACGCGGCGGTCGTGGCAGCCCTGGAAGCGTATCGCCAAGCGGGTTTGACAGCCGAAACGACGATGGTCAATCCGGGCTTCGCTCGTCTGCTCCTCACCGACGCGGACGGTCACTCCGTCAGGGTCGAGATGGGGGTGGATTGGCGCGCCCATCCGCCGGTCACACTGGAGATCGGTCCGGTGCTCCATCCGGATGACACCGTGGGGAACAAGGTCGCCGCCTTGTACAGCAGAGCTGAGGTTCGCGACTTCGTCGATGTCAACGCTGTGCTACGGAGTGGCCGCTATTCGGCGGATGATCTGACCAGGCTTGCGGCCAATGCCGATCCGGGGTTCGACACCGGTATGTTCTCGGTCGCGCTCTCCGCGTTGGACCGTATCCCCGATCAGGCAATCGCTTATCACGGCCTTTCCGAGAGCGAGATCGATCGGCTTCGCGGGCGTTTTCGGGAATGGGATGAATCGCTTTCTTCGCGGGAGCGGCCGGATGGCGTTTGATGTCAGGTGCGGAGGATGGGGGCGCCGGTGAGGTGTGCGCCGGCGTCGGATAGCTGGGCCAGGGCGGCGGTGGTCGTCACCTGGGCCACGCCCGCGGTGAGGTCGAGCAGGACGTGGGTGTGGAAGTTGTGGCGGAGGGCGTCCAGGGCGGTGGCGCGGATGCAGTGGTCGGTGGCGATGCCGACGATGTCGAGGTGGGTTATCGCGTGGGAGCGGAGCCAGGAGTCGAGGGTGTCGCCGGTGGGGGTGGCGCCTTCGAAGCCGCTGTAGGCGGCGGTGTGGGCGCCTTTGCTGAAGATTTGTTCGACTTTTGTGGTGTCGAAGGCGGGGTGGAAGTCGGCGCCGGGGGTGTCGGCCACGCAGTGGGCCGGCCAGGTGTTGACGTAGTCGGGGACGGCGGCGAAGTGCGGGCCGGGATCGATGTGGTAGTCGCGGGTGGCGACGACGTGGTCGTAGGGGTGGGTTCGCAGGTGCTCGGTGATGGCCGCGGCCACCTCGGCGCCGCCTGAGACGGGCAGGCTGCCCCCCTCGCAGAAGTCGTTCTGCACGTCCACGATGACCAGCGCGGTAGGCATGGTTTCAGCCTAAGAGATCGTGGGAGACCGGCGTCGTCCTCATGCGCCGGTCTCCCACGACCAGTTAAAGATAGTAGGTATCGCGGGGTCTCCGGGCGAGAGGCTGTGCGCGATTGGCGGTAGTTCTGTCATCGAGGCACGTGCCCGGGCGCGGGCCGTGGCGAGGGGTTCACGGCCGATGATCTCGCCGTCGCGGATGAGCGGGGCGAGCAGGGGGCGGCCCACCTCCTCGGCGGGGGCGCGGGTGACGATCTCGGCGGTGGCGGTTCCGTCGCGGAGCGCCCGGTAGGCCCATTTGCGGCCGCCCCGGCTGGGTTTGCCGACGGACTTCTTGGCCACGGGGCTGAGCGTGCCTGCGGCGTCCTCCCGGGTGACGAGCTTGTAGACCAGGTTGGCGGTGGGCGCGCCCGAGCCGGTGACCAGGCAGGTGCCGACCCCGTAGCCGTCCACGGGGGCGGCGGCCAGGGCGGCGATGGCGAACTCGTCGAGGTCGCTGGTGACGACGATGCGGGTCTGGCGGGCGCCCAGGTCGTCGAGCAGCCGCCGTACCTCGATCGCCGCGGTCGCCAGGTCGCCGGAGTCGATGCGGACCGCGCCCAGCGCGGGTCCGGCCAGGTCAACCGCGGTCTGTACGGCTTTCGCCACTTCGTAGGTGTCCACGAGCAGGGTCGTCCCGGTGCCCAGAGACGCGAGCTGAGCCTGGAAGGCGGCTTCCTCGGAGTCGTGCAGCAGGGTGAAGGCGTGGGCGGCGGTGCCGGCGGTGGGGATGCCGTACTCCAGACCGGCCATGAGGTTGGAGGTGGAGCCGAATCCGCACAGGTAGGCGGCGCGGGCGGCGGCCACGGCGGAGCGTTCGTGGGTGCGGCGGGTGCCCATTTCGATGATCGGGCGCTCGCCCGCCGCGTGCACCATGCGCGCGGCCGCAGAGGCGATCGCGCAGTCGTGGTTGAGGATCGACAGGACGATCGTCTCCAGCAGCACGGCTTCGGCGAACCGCCCCTCGACCACCAGGATCGGCGACCCCGGATAGTACGTCTCACCCTCCCGATAGCCGTATATATCCCCAGAAAACCGGAATCTAGCGAGGAAGTCATGCGTGGGACGGTCGATCACATCGCGGAGAAACTCCAGCTCCCGGTCTCCGAACTGGAAGTTCTGGATTGCGTCAAGGATGCGTTCGGTCCCCGCGACCATGCCGTAACGCCGCCCGGCGGGCAGCCGCCGCGCGAAAACCTCGAAAACCGCGCGCCGATGGGCCGCTCCGCTGGCCAGCGCGGCTTGCAACATGGTCAACTCGTAGTGGTCCGTAAGCAATGCGGTGCTCATGGTCATCTTCACGAGTCGAGAGTACGACCGCGGTAGGGCAGGATTGGGGATGTGGGTAGCACCGCTCCAATGGAGGTCGAGCGTCCGGCAATCGACGTGCGACCCGATCTGCCATGGCTGACCATCGTCTGGAATGACCCGGTCAACCTGATGTCCTATGTGACCTACGTCTTCCAGAGCGTGTTCGGTTTCACCCGGGAGAAGGCCGAGAAGCTCATGCTGGACGTGCACCACAAGGGCCGCGCCGTGGTATCCAGCGGCACCCGCGAGGAGATGGAACGCGACGTGCAGATCCTCCACTCGTATGGCCTGTGGGCCACCGTCCAGCGGGATTCGTGATGAGCACCGGGTTCAAACCAAGTAAAACCGGCGTCTCCATCCGCCTCGACGCGGCTGAGGCGTCGATTTTGCGGTCTCTGGTCGGGCTCGTGCTCGGCCTGGTCGAGCCGGGCGCCACCGGCGACGACCCGCTGGAACGCGCGCTCGGCATCGGCGCGGCCGAGGTCCCCACCGATCCGGTCCTCGCCCGGCTGTTCCCCTCGGCGTATGAGGACGAGAAGGACGCGGGGGAGTTCCGCCGCTACACCGAGGCGACGCTGCGGGACGCCAAGCGGGCCGACGCGGTCACGCTGATCGACACCGCCGCCGGCGGCAAGGTGGAGCTCACGACCGAGCAGGCGGAAGCCTGGATGCGGGCGTTGAACGACGTCCGCCTCATGCTCGGGGTGCGGCTGGAGGTGACCGAGGAGGTGCACGAGGAGATCGCGGGCATGTCGGAGGAGGATCCGCGCTACCCCGCGTTCGTGACCTACGACTGGCTGACCTACCTCCAGGACACGCTCGTTCGCGCCCTTTGGTAGCTTCTCCAGCATGTTGACGATCTCACGGGAGCTGGTCGACCAGATCGTGGCGCACGCCCGCGAGGACCACCCGGACGAAGCCTGCGGCGTGATCGCCGGGCGGGACGGGGTGCCGGAGCGTTTCGTCCGGATGGAGAACGCGGAACGCTCGCCGACCTTCTACCGATTCGACTCGATGGAGCAGTTCCGGGTCTGGCGGGACATGGACGATCGGGACGAGGAGCCGGTGGTGATCTACCACTCGCACACCGCCACCGAGGCCTACCCGTCGCGCACCGACGTCAGTTACGCCTCCGAGCCCTACGCGCACTACGTGCTTTACTCCACCGAGTTCGACCAGTTCCGGTCTTTCCGGATCGTGGACGGTGTCATCGAGGAGGAGGAAGTCAAGATCCTGGAGTCGAACGGTTAAACTGGGGCCATGTTCTCGGCGGTGCAGAAGTTCCTCTTCGCGCATTCTCGATCGGTCGTCCTCTACGACTGTCGCTGACACAGGAATCCGCGCACGTGTCCCTGTGTTCCTAAGTACGACAACTGATCAAGGAGATTGACCGAGATGGCCATCGAGGTTCGCATTCCGACCATCCTGCGCACCTACACCGACGGCGCCAAGGCCGTCGACGCCTCCGGCGGCACGCTGGAGGAGCTGATCGGCGACCTGGAATCCCGGCATCCGGGGCTGCGGGCCCGCCTGGTCGACGAGGGCAAGCTGCGCCGCTTCGTCAACGTCTACCTCAACGACGAGGACGTGCGCTTCCTTGGCGGCCTCGGCACCCCGGTGGCCGACGGCGACACGGTGACCGTGCTGCCCGCCGTCGCCGGTGGCTGACCGCAGATGCGCTTCGACTCGCTGATCCATTCGGTCGGCCGTACGCCCCTGGTGGGATTGCCCAGATTGTCGCCCTCGGATGAGGTGCGGATCTGGGCCAAGCTGGAGGATCGTAACCCGACCGGTTCGATCAAGGACCGGCCCGCGCTGTGGATGATCGAGCAGGCGGAGAAGGACGGGCTGCTCCGCCCGGGCTGCACGATCCTGGAGCCGACGTCCGGAAATACCGGGATTTCGCTGGCTATGTCGGCGCGGCTCAAGGGGTATCGGCTGATCTGCGTGATGCCGGAGAACACCTCGGAGGAGCGGCGGCAGCTGCTGCGCATGTGGGGTGCCGAGATCATCTCCTCCCCGGCGGCGGGCGGCTCCAACGAGGCGGTCCGGGTCGCGAAGGGGCTGGCCGCGGAGCATCCCGACTGGATCATGCTTTATCAGTACGGGAATCCGGCCAACTGGCGTTCCCACTACGAATCCACCGCGCCGGAGATCCTGGAGGATCTGCCCACGGTCACGCATTTCGTGGCGGGGCTCGGCACCACCGGGACGCTGATGGGCGTCGGGCGGTTCCTGCGGGAGCGGGTTCCCGGCGTGCAGATCGTGGCCGCCGAGCCGCGGTACGGCGAGCTGGTGTACGGGCTGCGCAACGTCGACGAAGGGTTCATCCCCGAGCTTTACGACGCCTCCGTGCTGACCACCCGATACTCGGTGACGTCGGCGGACGCGCTGGCCCGCACCCGCGAGCTGCTGGCCGCCGAGGGCATCTTCGCGGGGATCTCCACCGGGTGCGCGCTGCATGCGGCTTTGGGGATGGCACGCAAGGCCGTACAGGCGGGAGAGCGGGCCGACATCGTATTCATCGTCGCGGACGGCGGGTGGAAATATCTGTCCACGGGCGCGTACGAGGGGACGCTGGGCGAAGCCGAGGACCGGCTGGAAGGTCAGCTTTGGGCGTAAGTAGAGTGTCGAACGAAACGCCCGTCTCCAACTCTCAGGGGAGACGGGCGTTTCTTATGATGCCCGGCCGGGCGTCTATGGGTGGGTGTCCCGGCCGGGCACCGCGGATGGTCGTTAGTTGAACAGGACGCGGAGGCTGAAGCTGGCTTCGGCGCCCGAGTAGTTGGCGCTCAGGCCGACCGCGCGCAGGGCCTCCAGGTTGGCGCGCTCCTCACCCTGGAGCGAGTCCAGGTAGAGCTTCTCGATCTTGTCCAGGTCGGCATAGAGGGCGAAGTTGGCGTCGGCCGCGTTCGGGATCGCGAGCTGGAAGGTCTCGCTGTCCTTGAGCGAGCCGGTTTCGGCGAGCTTGGCCGCGTACTCCTCGGTGGTGGCGACGACGAGCTTGTCGTCACCGGCCTTCTTGATCAGCTGGAGCGGGGTGCCGGTGTTGGCGAGCGCGAGCTCCACCTTCTCCAGCACCTGCTGGGCCTTCGCCGGGTCGGTGGACAGGACCGTGCCGGCGTTGGGCAGGTTGCCGTCCAGGCCGTTCTCGTCCAGCGCGAGGGTGATGCTCTTGCCGAGGACCACGGCCAGGTCGTCCGGCAGGGTCAGGCCGAACTGCTGCTGGGCCTGGGTCACGAACTGGTTGAACGAGGCGCCCTCGGTGCCCGCGGCGCCCGCCGTCTTCAGGATCTCGCTCCACTGCTCGCTGAGCACGTCGCCCAGGCCGGAGATCGAGAACGCGGCGGCGGTGCTGTCCGGCAGCTCGCCGATCCTGGTGGGCTCCAGGTCGCCGGTGATGGTGGTATCCACGCCGCGGGTGATGCCGGCGATCTCGGCGTAGTCGCCGTCGAAGCGGAGGGCGCCGGCGAACCGGCCATCCTTGATCTTGTCGACCAGGGCCTTGTCCACGCTGCCCTCGAGCCCCGAGCCCAGCAGGCTCTTGGCGCTGGCCCAGAAGGACATCACGCCGGGCTCGCCCAGTGCCTCCATGTCTCCGGCGAAGTCGGCGTTCTCGGCCAGCGTGGGGGCGGCGGCGTACTTGTCGGCCTCGCCCTGGGTCTCCGCGAGGATCACGTAGCCGTCGCGGAACACGTAGCCGGTCTTCTGCTGCTTCTCCGTGGCGTCCATCTTGTCGATGAAGGCGCGGGTGGCCTCCTCGTTGCTGGTCTGGATGGCGACCGCGATGCCCACGGCGGCCTGCGGGTCGCCGCCGCTCGCCTTGGCGGGCTGGGAGAACGCCACGCCGACGCGGCTGCCGAGCCACGGCTCGACGTCCTTGGCGTAGTCGATGTCCTTGAAGTTCGGGCTGCTCTCCCGGAGCGAGTCGAACAGCGCCTTGCGCGGGTCGTCGCCGCTGAAGACGTCCTTGGTGGCGTTGAACTTGCGGGCGATGGTGAACAGCGCCAGCTTCTGGTTGGCGGCGGGGTCGAGGTCAAGGCGGACGTAGGCGAACGCGCTCGCGGGCAGCACCTCGTGCGGCTGGGTGCCGCCGCCGCTCAGCGCGTTCACCAGGTAGAAACCGCCACCGCCGACGACGCCGGCGAGCACGGCCGCGATCAGCGCGATGATCCAGCCGCGGCCGATGCCACCGCCGCCGCGCCTCGGCTCGGGGCCGAGCTGGACGGGGGGCAGGCCGTAGGCGAGCTCCTCAGGCTGCTGCCACTGCTGGTACTGCTGGGGGCTCGGGGGGTAGTCCATCCGGGTCTGGTCGCCATACGGCTGCTGCTGCTGGGGATACGGCTGCTGCTGGGGGTACGGCGGCTGCTGGACCTGGCTGGGGTACTGCACCCGGGTCGGGTGATCATCCTGTCCTGCCGGTCCGGGGTACGCCATGCGCGTCGGCTGGTCGCTCTCCGGTTGACCGTAGGGCCCGTACGACGGCTGAGGGGTGCGGTAGTGGACGGTCCGATCCGGGTCCTGGTTCTCGGGGAACGGGAAACCGGGGGGGTTCTCGGCAGGCATCTTCTCAACTCACATCAGAGGGTTTATCTCGGCGAGCTTGAAAATATGCCACATTGCCTGCGATTCGCTTGCAGTGTGCTTGATGTTAGTCCCGTTTGAGATCTGTGACTGGTCCTTTGAGGTGGATTTCGCCGGTATGGCTGGATTCGATGAGGTCCCAGGGGACTACCTTGCTGTGGACGTACAGCAGGCGGGTGAAGTTCTGGAGGGCGCCGGTGAGCTTGCCGTTGGCGTCGCGGTACACGCTCAGCAGGAAGGGCGCGCGGTTGCGCGAGACGAGCAATCCCGCCGATTCCGGCTCTTCCGGCTTGCGGAACCAGCCCCTGCGTTCGCGGATCATCTTCACGTCGACGACATGGCCGACCCAGATCCCGCGCGAATCCCACACCGATTGGCCGATCAGGTCCCGGGCACCCAACATAGATCATCCCCCCAATGGGAGTCTGCCCGTGGATGCCGTGTTTTCCCTGATCAGATGGCTAATGGCCCGGCCAAGAAGGCATATGGCCTAAGGTATCCGCCAGAACAACATTCGGTGAGGGGGGTATATGACGCGGTTCGACGAGGCGACGAAGGCCACGCGTGTCGACGCGACGACCTACGAGGTGTGCCTGGATGACGGCTACTTAATCGGTGGTCCACTCCACGGCGGCTACCTGATGGCCACCCTGCTCCGCGCGGTCGTGGACGCGTCCCCGCACCCGCATCCGGTCTCCACGAGCGTCCAGTTCCTGCGCTCCGCCCGCCCCGGCCCCGCCCTCGTGCACCTGACCCCGCTCAAATCCGGCCGTACGACCACGGTCACCCAGGCCACCCTCACCCAGAACGGCGACCCCTACCTGGCCACCCTGATCACGACCGCCACCCTCGATCCCGACCCCACCCCCTTCTACAC
>NZ_BLAE01000018.1:0-36745 GCF_009687865.1 Acrocarpospora macrocephala | reverse complement strand
CCCCCTTCTACACGACCCCGCCCGCCACGCCCATGCCCCCACTCGACGACTGCGTGCGGCTCCCCGACCCCAAGCCCGACTCCCAGATGAACCTCAACGCCCAGACCGACCTGCGCTTCGACCCCCCGACCGTCGGCTGGCTCACCGACACCCCCACGAACCACCCCGAATCCCGCGCCTACTTCCGCCTGGCCGAACCCCAGGACCCCGACCCCTACGTCCTCGCCCTCGCCGTCGACGCCCTCCCTCCGGTCGCCTTCTCCGCAGGCCTGCGCGGCTGGGCCCCCACTGTCGAACTGACCTGGCACCTGCGCGCCCTCCCCGCCCCCGGCTGGCTCACCATCCTCGCCTCCGGCCGCCTCATCTCCGACGACTGGTTCGACGAGGACGTCGAAGTCCACGACTCCACCGGCCGCCTGGTAGCCCAATCCCGCCAGCTTGCCCGCGTCGGCCGCGGCTAGAGAGAGGCCGAGCCGCGGTGGCTGGATGCCGATGTCCAGCCACCGCTCCCGCTCGTGAGCCTCCCGCGTCAGCTCTGTGCGACCAGCCGGTAGGACTGGGCGGCCGTGCCGTTACACGAGTACTGGACGAGTTGGACCCCGTCAGCGGTGGACGCGGCTGGGACGTCGAGGCATTTGCCGCTGTTGCGGTTGACGAAGTGGTAGTAGCCACCTCCCTCGGAGACCGGCTGCCACTGCTGGTTGTTGCCGCCCCCGTACGTCCAGGTCTGGATCGGGGCGTTGTCGGCGGTCGACACGTTGGTCACGTCGAGCGCCTGGGCGCTGTTGCCGCGGTTGTTGACGCGCACGAAACCCCCGCTCGTCGGTGCGAACTGGTACTGCTGAGCGTTGGTCGCGTTGCAGGTGTACTGCTGGATCGCGGTTCCGTTGGTGGTGCCGGCCGCGCGGGCGTCGACGCACTTGCCGCTGCCCTTGTTGACGACCGAGTACCACGTGGTCGGGGAGATCGGCTCTGGTGTCGGCGGCGGTGTCGGCGGTGTGGTGCCGCCCACACCGCCCAGCCAGAGCAGGCCGTTGATCAGCCACTGGTTCTGCTGGGCGCTCGCGAAGGTCGACGATGTACGCGTATTCGTGGCGTAGTTCATAGCGTTGTGGCCGAAGTTTGCGTACAGCATCTTGTACTTCGTGTTGGTCCACATGACTGGGTAGAAGCCGCTGCGCCACTGCTGGTTCGGGTCGCTGCCGACCGGGAAGCTGGCGGCGTCAATCGACGCCAGGATGTCGATATCGGGGTTCTGCCGCAGGTCACGGCTCCACGAGTACCACTCACTCACCGAGGACTGGATGGTCGCCGGTAGCCCTGCCGTGGACGGGTGGCCGCGATCCTCGATCTTCAGGGTCTCGGCGGTCGGCCCCCAGGTGTTCGTCTGGAACGCGCCCGAGCCCAGCAGAGTGTTGTAGTACCAGCTCCATGAGCTGGGGTTGGTGGTGAACGCGCTGACGTGGAAGCCCATCCAGGCTCCGCCGTTCTGCATGTAGGTCTGGAACGCGGCCCGCTGACTCGCGGGCGGGGCGTCGTCCAGGAACATGATGACCTTGTACTGCGCCAGGCCCGCGGCGCTGAGGCGGCTCCAGTCGGTCGTCGCCTCCCAGGTGAAACCGTACTGGGCGCCGGCCGTGGGGAACCATTCCCTGGCCTCTTTGTCGAAGTCGATGTGGGCGGCGTCCCAGGTGCCGTTGTAGAAGGCGAGCACCTTGAACGGGGCGGCGGCCTGCCTGGCGACGGCGCTGGTGGCGGGGCTGACGGTGAAGCCGATGGAGACCGCGACGGTGATGCCGAAGAGTGCGGCGAGGGAACGTTTCACGAATTTTCTGGGCACAGGGATCCTTCAGCTGTGGGAAGTGGCTGGTGCCGAGAGTGATGGCCGCCGGTGCCTTGGCCTGCCATTGCGTACGCGCCGATGGACAACCGCGCCTCCATGCCAACGTGGGGACGGCGGAAGCCTTCGGATCCTTTCCTTAGGAAAGTTTACTAAAAATAAGCCTTGGTTGAGGCTACGATCAGCCCGGGTCCGCTGTCAATGCCGGGGTCAGGAGGGCGTGAGAGAGGTGTCAGAGACTCGGCACGCCGAGATCATGGCGCCACGAAGTGGCATGAGGTCTCTAACGAGGGGTGCGGTCCCAGGCCGGGTAGCCAGGCTGATCCTGCCTACGGCGTAGGTGTTCTAGCGAGGGGTGGGGTCGGGCCAGAGTTCGGCTACCAGTTCTGGTGGGAGGAGGGGGCGGACGGAGACCTCGCCGGTGTGGCGGTCGATGACGATGCAGGCGCCGCCGACGGTGTCGGGTAAGACGGTGGGGTCCCCGGGGGTGGGTTCGCGGGGCCAGGCGACGTAGCCGGCGTCGAAGGTGTAGACGGCGATGTCGAGCGGGTGGGGGCGGCCGCCGTTGAAGTAGTCCTCGGCCAGGGCTCGTGCGCTTTCGGGGGTCATCGCGCACGCTCCGGGTGTGGGCGGGTCAAATTCGCTGGCCGGTGTGGTCGATGATGACGCAGAAGACGCCGGTGACGTTCTCGTAGGGGGGTTCGACGGCCATGTGGCCGCGCTGGGCGTCGATCCAGAGGACCTCGCCGCCGGAGTTGACGGCGTTCCAGGCGTGGCTGCCGCCGTTGGGCCAGCGGGTGATGAGCATGGCGGCGGCGCCCTGGCCACCCGTGAGCAGGCGCTGGGCGATGGTGGAGTAGGCGCGGCGGCCCTGGCCCAGATACTCGAATCGATGGCCCAGCCACTGTTCGGCCCTGGCCACCCCGCCGGTCTCGCCGGACAGCACGGGCTTGCCCGCGCGGTCGTATTCGGGCTGGCGCGGGGCCGCCACCGCGGGCTCGCCGTGCCAGGTGGACAGGACGGCGAGGGCGCAGTCGATCGCGTTGGTAGACCGGAAGGGGTCCTCCGTCGGACCCTCCGCGTTGATCAGCCGGATCCAGGTGCCGCGCGGATCCGGGAATCGGCCGGCCGCCGCCTGCAGCAGGTCCTCCTGCGTCTGCGGGTCCGGCCGGGCCAGACCCCCCGCGATCCCGTACGGCCTGGCCTCGTCCAGGCGGGGCGGACGGCAACCACGATCGAACCAGTCGTTGCCGACGCCTGAGCTCCGCGGGAGGGACGGTCGCTCATCCAGCGTCGGGGCCGGCGTCTCAGCGGCGTGCTCATAGTCACGCCAGCGGCGGCCGTCACCCGTGACGACGGGGTTGTAGACGCCGCTCGGCAGCCGCCACCGCGACTGACGATCGGCCATCCCCCTGAAAACCAACTGCAGGCCCCTCCCCCTCAGGATGTCGATCGTAGAGCCCGCTCCCGTCTGGTAAGTCGTATTTCCCAAATCATGCCGCTCAGCTGGCCAACCCAAGAACCGGCCGCCACACGAAAGACCACGCGTTGGCGCAGCCAGGATTAACGGCTTCCACCAGGACGAAGACGCCGGTCGCAGGGCCAGTCGGCTCGATGCTGTGCGCCCAGCATGGGCGATTGCTTGGGGGAGGAGGTCTCCTGGGGGCAGAGGTGCTAACCCCGAGTCGGAGGCAAGGGCGTCATCGTGCGGTGAGGGCTGGAGGAAGCCCTGCACCGAGGGACACGAACCGCGTATGAGGCTGGGCGGCTTGGGTGAGCTGCGCGGAATGGCCGGGCTTCCGTGGGCACGGAGGGCTCGGTCGGATGGTCGATTGGCTTAGCGCATGCTGCGTGGGGGGTGGCTTCCCTTTGGACGGAGATGCCGGTCGGTTGGTCGATTGCTGCGTGGGGTGGTGGTTTCCATTTGGACGGAGAGGCGTCGGTTGGATGGCCGACTGGTCGGGGCAAGCTGGTCGGTTAGACGGCTTCCATCAGGACGGTGGGGTAGCCGGTTGCGCCGTTGGGGGCGGGTGGGGCGCCGTTGGCGGTTTGGGTTTGGCCGGTGCCGTCGGTGGCGCGGCAGCGGATGGTGTGGAGGCCGGGGGTGAAGTCCCAGTCGATCGCCCACTGGCGCCAGGTGTCGGGGCCGGGGACTTCGGCCAGGCGGGCGACGCGCCAGTCGCCGTCATCGACCTGGACTTCCACCTTTTCGATGCCGCGGTGCTGGGCCCAGGCGACGCCGGCGATCGTGTTGCGGCCGGGTTTGACCTTGTTGCGGGGGAGGTCGATGCGGGAGCCGGTCTTGATGGGGCCCATGGCGGACCAGCCTCGGGGAGTCCAGTAGGCCTCGTCGAGGTCGTAGCGGGTGACCTTGATGTCGGTGACCCATTTGGTGGCGGAGACGTAGCCGTACAGCCCGGGGACCACCTGGCGGACGGGGAAGCCGTGGGAGACGGGGAGGACCTCGCCGTTCATCGCGATGGCGAACAGGGCGTCGCGGCCGTCCATGACGATGTCGATGGGGGTGCCGCAGGTCCAGCCGTCGCTGGAGGTGCTGAGCAGCATGTCGGCGTTGGCCTGCAGGCCCGCCTCGCGCAGGACGTCGGCCATGCGCACGCCGAGCCATCGGGCGTTCCCTACGTAGGGGCCGTTGACCTCGTTGGAGACGCAGGTCAGGGTGACGTCGGCTTCCATCAGCGGGCGTTTGATGAGGTCGTCGAAGGTGATCTCGATGGGTTTGTCCACCATGCCGTGGATTTTCAGGGTCCAGCTCTTCGGGTCCACGGCGGGCACGACCAGGGCGGTGTCCACGCGGTAGAAGTCGTGGTTGGGGGTCGAGAAGGGGGACAGGTTCGGGATCTTGAAATCCACTCCGGCGGGGAGGGGCGGCAACGGTGTGGCCGCGGTCGGCAGCGCCTTGGCGACGGCCGTGCGGGCACCGGAGACGTCGTTGCGGCCGGAGAGGAGCTGGCCCGCGATCCCGGACACACCGGCGACGCCCACGCCCACGCCGACGCCGGTCAGCAAACGACGCCTGCTGAACGCATGCAGCTCGGATCCCGCCCGCATCACGGGCGGCATTTCCGTTTTCCCGGAATCGTCCCGTTCCGCCGCTGCGTGTGAATCGTCATGCTCCGCCGCTGCGTGTGAATCACCGGGTTCCGCTGCGGCGCGCGAATCATCGGTTTTCGCCGCGGCGAGCGCTTCGGCGCGTTCCGACTCGGCCCAGGGGGGCGGTTCCAGCCGCCGGAACAGCGACGACAAGGTCATCGCCCCGGCTCCGGCGCCGATCAGGGGCGGCAGGATGGCGAGCGGCCCTGCCTCGGCCCCGGTGAGGACGGCGACCATGCCGACCAGGCCGAAGAGCCACAACCCGGCCACGCCGAAGCCCACCCGCCGGCGGGAGAGCACGCCGAGGGCGGCGGCGAGCAGGGCGACGACGACGAGGATGCCGCCGATGAGCACGTTCTTGTCGTTCTCGCCGAAGGTGCGGATCGCCCATTCCTTCAGCCACAACGGCGTGTTGTCGACGGCCGAGTTTCCGACCGCGATGATCGGCGAGGTTCCGCCGAAGACCCCGGCGACGAGCTGGGCGATACCGAGCGCGACGGCTCCGGCCGTCACCCCCGCCAGAGCGGCCGCCCAAGCGGGCGGGCGAGTGCGTGGTTCCACACTCCAGACGCTACGCCTACCCAGCGACAGAAGATCTTACGAGCGGGTTACGAGGCGATCGAGATCCCCGCCAGCTCCCACATGAAACGACAGTCAAGACACGGTGGTTCTCCCACCCACCCAGCCCTTTGTTTTCCCTCGGGCTCCGCCCGACCCCGCCAGCGCCGTGGTGTCCTCGAAGACGTCCAGGGTGTATCCGAGAAGACTCCACGGTGGTCTCCCGCGAAGATGCCCCGGTGGTTCTCCCACGAAGACTCCACGGTGGTTCTCCCACGAAGACTTCACGATGGTTCTCCGGCGAAGATTCCCACGGTGGTTCTCCCACGAAGACTTCACGATGGTTCTCCGGCGAAGATTCCCACGGTGGCTCTCAAGCGAAGGCGCCAGGTCAGGTGCCGAGGACCTCGATGATGACCGGGATCAGGGCGCGGAAGGATTTGCCCCGGTGGCTGATGGCGTCCTTTTCGGCGGCCGGCATTTCGCCTGTGGTGCGGGTTTCGCCGTCGGCGACGAAGATCGGGTCGTAGCCGAAGCCGTTGGTGCCGCGGGGCTCGCGGATTAGCGTGCCGGTCATGATGCCGTCGACCACCCGTTCCTCGCCTGAGGGCAGCGCGAGCGCCGCCGTACAGGTGAAGTGGGCCTGGCGGCGGTTGTCGGGGACGTCGGTGAGCTGGGCCAGCAGGAGGGCCAGGTTGGCCTGGTCGTCGCCGTGGCCGCCCGACCAGCGGGCCGAGAAGATGCCGGGCATGCCGTTCAGGGCGTCGACGCAGAGGCCGGAGTCGTCGGCGACCGCGGGCAGGCCGCTCTCCTTGGCCACGGTGTGGGCCTTGAGCAGGGCGTTCTCCGCGAAGGTGAGGCCGGTCTCGGCCACTTCGCCGATCTCGGGGAACGCCTCCAGGCCGACCAGATCGATGGGTACGCGCGCGTCCGCCAGAATCCGGCGGAACTCGACGATCTTGCCCGCGTTGCGGGTCGCCAGCACCAGACGTGTCATTCCATCCCCAAACAGAAGCCAGACCTCAATGATCGGGCTCGCGCGCGCTCAGGCCAAAGCGATTTTCTGCAGCTCGGTCAGCTCGGCGCAGCCGGCCGCGGCCAGATCGAGCAGCTCGTCCAGCGTGTCCCGGTCGAAGGGAGCGCCTTCGGCCGTGCCCTGCACCTCGACGAACGCGCCCTTGCCGGTCATGACCACGTTCATGTCGGTTCCGGCTTTCACGTCCTCGACATAGCAGAGGTCCAGCAGCGGCGTGTTCCCCACGATCCCCACCGAGACCGCCGCGACCGAGTCGACCAGCGGGTCGCCGGGGCACATGCGCTTCTTGCGCATCCAGGAGACCGCGTCCACCAGCGCCACATACGCGCCGGTGATCGCGGCGGTGCGGGTGCCGCCGTCAGCCTGGAGCACGTCGCAGTCCAGGACGATCGAGTTCTCGCCGAGCGCCTTGTAGTCCACGCACGCGCGCAGCGAGCGGCCGATCAGGCGGGAGATCTCGTGCGTCCGGCCGCCGATCTTGCCGCGCACGGATTCGCGGTCGCCGCGGGTGTTGGTGGCGCGGGGCAACATCGCATACTCCGCCGTCACCCAGCCGAGACCGCTGCCTTTGCGCCAGCGCGGCACCCCGCTCTCCACCGTCGCGGCGCAGAGCACCTTCGTGCCGCCGAACTCGACGAGGACCGAGCCTTCGGCGTGGGCGAGCCAGTTCCGGGTGAGTGTGACGGGCCGGAGCTGGTCGGGCGTACGTCCATCAGAGCGAGCCATGACCTTCACCCTAGGTCATAGACCGCACCGCTTCTGGCCAACTCCAGCCGCCCGGTAAAGCCCGCGGTGGCGGCTTCGGACAGGATGCGGTCGGGGTCGTACCAGGGCACGAGGTGGGTCAGCACCAGGCGGTCCACCCCGGCCTTGGCGGCGTGCTCTGCGGCTTGGCGGCCGTTGAGGTGCAGGTCGGGGGTGAGATCGGGGAGATCGAGGAACGACGCCTCGCACAGGAGCACGTCGGCGTCCCTGGCCAGCCGGACCAGGTCGGCGCACTCGCCGGTGTCGCCGGAGTAGGCGACCGAGTGGCCCCCGTACGAGATCCGGAATCCGTAGGTTTCCACTGGATGGTTCATCAGCGCGGTGGTCACCTCGAAGGGGCCGATCTGGCGGCGGTCCGGGGTGAGGGCGTGGAAGTCGAAGGCCGATTCCAGGGTCGGCTCGTCGGGCATGCCGTAGGCGCGGTTGAGGCGGCGGGGGGCGTCGGCAGGGGCGTACACGGGAATGCGGGGGAACGGGCCGCCGGGGCTGTAGGTGCGCACGACGTGGTAGGCGCACAGGTCGAGGCAGTGGTCGGCGTGCAGGTGGGACAGGCAGATGGCGTCCACGTCGTGCAGGCCGATGTGGCGCTGGAGCGCGCCGAGAGCGCCGTTGCCGAGGTCGACCACCAGGCGGAAGCCCTCCGCCTCGAACAGGTAGCAGGAGGCCGGGCTGTCCGGCCCCGGGAAGCTCCCCGAGCAACCGACGATCGTGAGTCTCACTGAGACCTCCCATTTCCGGAAACGTCCGCGATCGTGGGTGCGTCGCCGATCGTCGCCATCTCGACTGCCTGGATCTCCGGCCCCAGGAACCTCCGCCCCAGTCGCGCGAACGGAGCCGGATCACCGGTCGCGCGGAACCGATGCCGCGGCACGTCCGCGGACCGGTTGAGCCCCCGATCGTGCAGCACGCGGTAGACGTCCTTGGCGGTCTCCTCGGCGCTGGACACCAGCGTCACGTCGTCCCCCACGACGTAGGAGATGGCCCCGACCAGCAGCGGATAGTGGGTGCAGCCGAGGATGAGCGTGTCGCAGCCCTCCGCCAGCACCGGCGCGAGGTAGTCCCGCACCGCCTCGATGAGTTCCTCGCTGTCGGTCTCGCCCCGCTCCACGAACTCCACCAGCCGCGGCGCGGCCACGCCCACCAGCTGCACGTGCGGCGCGGCCGCGAACGCGTCCTGGTAGGCCATCGACTCGATCGTGGCGCGCGTCCCGATCACCCCCACCCGCCCGTTCCTGGTGGCCCGCACCGCCCTGCGGGTGGCCGGCTGGATCACCTCCACCACCGGCACGTCATAGCGCTCCCGCGCGTCCCGCAGCACCGCCGCGCTGGCACTGTTACAGGCGATGACCAGCATCTTCACTTGATGCGCGACCAGGTGATCCATCACCTCCAGCGCATAGCCGCGGACCTCCGCGATGCTCTTCGGCCCGTACGGCTGGCGCGCGGTGTCCGCCACATACAAGATCGACTCGTGCGGCAACTGGTCGATGATCGCCCGCGCCACGGTGAGCCCGCCGACACCGCTGTCGAAGATGCCAATACTTCCGTGCAACATGCTTCCCAAGGTTAAGGGACCACCCCCGGGCGCTCCCGGTAAGAATCCTCAGAACCATGTGTGTTTGCCCGAACCGAGGAACGCCCGCCCTCAGGGGTGAGAGCGGGCGGGGGGACCTCAGGTGCTCGCGAGGGCGTCCACGATCGAGGCGCGGGAGGCGCGGCGGGCGGGGAGCAGGGCGGCCAGCACGCCGGCCAGGCCGGACAGGACCAGGAAGAGCAGGATCAGGTCGGCGGGGGCGCGGAAGAGGATGTCGAACGGGAGGGTCTGCATGGCGGACCACCCGAAGACGACGCCGAGGGTGATGCCGATCAGCGCGCCGATCAGGCCCAGCAGCAGGGCTTCCACGGAGAGCATGCGGCGGAGCTGGGGGCGGGTCAGGCCGAGCGCGCGGAGCAGGGCGGATTCGTGGGTGCGTTCGTGGACGGACAGGGAGAGGGTGTTGGCGATGCCGAGCACGGAGATGAGGATGGCCAGGCCCAGCAGGCCGCCGAAGATCATGAGCATCATGTCCAGGGCGTCCTCGAACTCGCTGCGGATCTCGGTCGAACTGACCACCAGCGCGGTCGGGTACGGCTGCGCGATCGCCTCCACCGCCCGGCGCGCGACGTCGGGGGCGACGCCGTCCTTGGCGTTCACGTAGACGGCCGCGTCATCAAGTGCGCCGAAATATCGGTCGAATTCCGCCTGCGGAATGGTGATGGGGGCCAGGTCGCTGCTGTCCCGGTCGAAGGTCGCGGCGATCTTCAAGGTGACCGTTCCGGCCTGTTCGGTCTTCAGCTGGATCGTGTCGCCCACCTTCCGGCCCAGAGACCGGGCCGTGCCGTCGACCAGGGCGACGGTGCCGGGGACGAAGCCGTCGAACGAGCCCGTGGTCGCCTGCGGCCGGAAATCTGGCGATGCCGGGAAGTTTCCTACCTGGAATTTCTCCGTGCCGGAGCCTTCGAGCTGCGCCTCGGCGCGCTGCATCTGGATGACCGAGCCGACTTCGGGGCTCTGGCGGAGGGCGGCGGCCAGGGCGCGCGGGATGCGGGAGTCCGGGCCGCGCTGCTCGGAGATCATGTAGTCGACCGGGAACTGGGCGTCCAGCTGGGCGTTGATCGTGGCCCGGGTGGTGGCGGTGATCACGGAGATCAGCGTCATCAGGGTGACGCCGATGGTCAGGGCCAGGGTCGTGGTCGCCGCGCGCTTGGGGTTGCGGCGGGCGTTGTCGACGGCCAGGCTGCCGGGCACGCCGAACAGGCGGCGCGGGAGCCAGCCGACGAAACTCGCCAGCGGGCGCATGATGACCGGGCTGAGGATGAGCACGCCCAGGAAGAAGAGCGCGCCGCCGGCCATGATGACGATCAGGGCGTCGCCGCCGCCGCCGTCCATGGTGATTCCGGCGATGGTGACGCCGGTTCCGGCGAGGAGGAAGAGGGTCGCGAGGATTGTCCGTACCAGACCGGCTTTGAAGGTTTGTTCCTCGACCTGGGAGCGGAGGGCCGCGATGGGGGCGACGCGGGTGGCGGCGCGGGCCGGGAGCAGGGCGGCGCCGACGGTGACGACCAGGCCGATCACCACGGCGAGGATGATCGTCCGGGGGGTGAGGGAGATGGCCGCGCCGCTGGGGACGGGCGCGTCGAGCAGGTCCAGGCCGGCCATCGCGCCCGCGCCCAGGCCGAGGCCGAGCAGGAGGCCCAGGCCGGAGGACAGGATCGCGACGACCACGGATTCGAGCAGGATCGAGCCGAATATCTGGGCGCGGGTCGCGCCGATGCAGCGCAGCAGCGCCATCTCGCGGGTGCGCTGCGCGACCAGGATGTTGAACGTGTTGTAGATCACCAGGGCGGCCACGAACATCGCGATCAGGCCGAACAGCAGCAACATCAGGGTCAGGTAACTGGTTTCGACATTGCTCTGGGCGGCCAGCTCGTCGGCCAGCTGGCTGCCGGTCTTCACCTCGTAGTCCGCGCCGATGGCCGCGGCCACCGCGTCTCGCAGCCGCGCGGGGTCCGAGCCCTCCGCGCCGGCGACGTCGACTTCGCCGAAGCCCTTGGCGCCGGTCATGCGCTGGGCGGTGTCGGTGGTGAAACCGACCGCGCCGGTGTAGGCCAGGTTCTGGTTCACGCCGGTGTCGAAGAGCCCGACCAGGGTGAAGTCGTTCCTTGCGCCCTTCGTGTCCAGCACGGTGATGGTGTCGCCGATCGCGAAGCGCCTGGTCTTGGCGGTGTTCTCGTCCAGGATCGCGTCGGTCGGCCGGGCGGGGAAGTCGCCGCTGGTGACGATGACGCGGTTGAGCGTGCCGGTGGGGACGGAGATGGCGGTCGTCGGGATGTTGCCCGCCGCCTTGCCGTCCCGGCCGAGCAGCGGGGTCGGGCCTTGAAGCAGGCCCTGGGCGTCGGCGACGCCGGGGACCTTCCGGATCCGTTCCAGCGCGTCGGCGGGGATGGTGGGCGCTTCCTGGGCCTCGGGGTTGTCTTTCGGCTTGACCGCGACGCTGATCTTGGCGGCGTCGGCGGTGAACTTCTGCCGGAAGCCGACCTCGATCGTGTCGGTGAGCACGAACGTTCCGGCGATGAAGCCGACGCCCAGGGTGATCGCGAGGGAGGTGAGCAGGAGCCGGAGTTTGTGTGCTCGCAGCCCCGCCAGGGTGGTTTTGAGCACCGGTCAGGCCTCCAGCTTCAGCAGCGTGTCGAGCACGGTCTGCGGCGTGGGCTCGATCAGCTCGCTGACCATCAGGCCGTCCCTGAGGAAGATCACCCGATCGGCGTAGGAGGCGGCGCCCGGGTCGTGGGTGACCATCACGATCGTCTGGCCGAGCTCGCGGACCGAATGGCGCAGGAACGCCAGCACTTCGGTGCCGCTGCGCGAGTCGAGGTTGCCGGTCGGCTCGTCCGCGAAGATCACCTGGGGTTTGCTGATCAGCGCCCGGGCCACGGCCACCCGCTGCTGCTGCCCGCCGGACAGCTCGCTCGGCTTGTGGGAGAGCCGGTCCCGCAGCCCCACCGTGTCGATGACCCGGTCGAACAGCACCTGATCGGCCTGCCGTCCGGCGATCTCCAGGGGCAGCCGGATGTTCTGCTCGGCGGTCAGCGTGGGCAGCAGGTTGAAGGCCTGGAACACGAATCCGACCCGTTCCCGGCGCAGCAGCGTCAGCTGCTTGTCGGACAGGCGGGTGATCTCGGTGTCGCCGACGGTCACGCTGCCCTCGGTCACCGTGTCGAGCCCGGCCAGGCAGTGCATGAGCGTGGACTTCCCCGAGCCGGACGGGCCCATGATCGCCGTGAACGCCCCCGTGGCGAAGCTCACGTCGACCCCGCGCAACGCGTGCACAGCCGCGTCGCCCTGCCCGTATATCTTGGTCAGTCCCTTGGCCACGACGGCGTGCCGGACATCGGTGGTAATCGTCATGGCAGCAACGCTAGGGCGCGCCGCCCGGCGAATCATCGGCCCTCGGGACGGGCTCGGACTGGTCCTCGAGGGGCCTTCGGCGGGGGGGTAGTGCGACTCCTGAGGTAGCCGGGGATCAGCCTTTCGGCCGACTGGTGATCAGGCCGCTCTCGTATGCGTACACGACGGCCTGGGCGCGGTCCCGTAGTTCCAGCTTGGCCAGAATGCGGCCTAGATGGGTCTTCACGGTGGCTTCGGCCAGATGCAACTGCCCGGCTATCTCCACGTTCGACAACCCGCGGGCGACATGCAGGAGCACCTCACGCTCCCGCGCCGTCAGCACCCGCGGGTCCCGCGTAGGCCTGGCCTCGTTCGGCAGGTACGCGACGACGAGATCGAGCAGCCGCCGGGTCGTGCTGGGCGCGACGACGGCATCGCCCGCGTGCACCGAGCGGATCGCGCTGAGCAGATCATCGGGCGGCACGTCCTTCAGCAGGAAGCCGGACGCGCCCGCGCGAATGGCGGCGAAGGCATACTCGTCCAGGTCGAACGTGGTCAGGATCAGCACCTTCGGGGCGTCGGGCTTGGCGAGGATCAGCCGGGTGGCCTCGACGCCGTCCATCCGGGGCATGCGCACGTCCATCAGCACGACGTCCGCGCTGATCTCGCGGAGCGCCGTCACGGCCGCGGCGCCGTCGGCGGCTTCGGCGACGATCTCGATGTCCGGCTGGGCGCCCAGCACCATCCGGAATCCCGCGCGGACCAGTTCCTGGTCGTCGACCAGGACCACGCGGATCATGCGGCTCCCTCGCGAAGGCCCGGGAGCCGTGCGACCACGAGGAACCCGCCGCCGGTACGGGGGGAGGCGTCCATCGTTCCGCCGTACATGGTGACGCGTTCCCGCATGCCGATCAGCCCGTGACCGCCTTCGCTCACGAGGGCCGCCGCGCCGCGCCCGTCATCGACCACTCTGATCACGATCTCCCGCCCGCCGGCTTCCACCCGCACGTCCGCCCGGGCCTGCGGCCCGCCGTGTTTGAGGGTATTGGTCAGTGCTTCCTGAACAATCCGATAGATCACCAGCTGCTCGCCCTCGGGCAGTCCGGACAGGTCGCCTTCGACGGTCATGTCCACAGGTAGGCCTGATTCCCGTACTTGCCGGACGAGTTCCTCCAGTTGCCCCAGGCCCGGCTGGGGCTGGTAGTCCTCCGTTGCGGCCGTGTCGTCCCGCAGGACGCCCACCAGCCGCCGCATTTCGGTCAGTGCCTGCCGCCCGGTGGCGGAGATGGCCTGGACCGCCCTGCGTGCCTGCTCCGGGTCGTTGTCGATCGCGTATCCGGCGCCGTCGGCCTGCACGACGATCACGCTTACGTTGTGCGCCACCACGTCGTGGAGTTCCCGGGCGATTCGGGCCCGTTCCGCCGCGGTGGCGATCAGCGCCTGCTGATCCCGCTCCCGTTCGGCGCGTTCGGCGCGATCCTCCAGGCCCTGGACGTATCGCTGCCGGATATTTGTGTAAATGCCGCCGATCCAGATCGCCAGCACGAATACCGACGCGTTGATGAATATCTCCAGCGTGAGGTCGTTCCATGCCCGCAGGGCCAAGTAGGTGCCGAACTCCGCGACCACGCCCGCCGCGATCGCCCATTCCACCCGGCAGCGGGCGGCGACGCCGTACATGCCCACCAGGACCGCGAGATTCGCGGGCAACGGCTCGATCCCCACCAGCCACTGGACCAGGCTGATCGCCGCCACCCCCGCGAACACCGCACGCGGGTGGTTTCGCCGCCATGCCAGCGGGCCCAACAACGCCACCGACAGGGCGATTGCCCCCGGCACGCCGAGCCGCACGCTCGATGCCGTAAACGGATCACCGACATACTCCGGCACCGCGGCCAGACAGAACAACACCAAGGGCGCGATGGTGACAAGGTCCACCACCGCACGATGCCGCCGCCCCCAGGCCCGCAGTCTGCCGAACATGCCCCCACGATATGTATGGCCTGCTCAATCGCGGTCCGCCTCAGGGCTGATTCGCGAGTACGACTCAGGTCGCAGATCTCGCTTACGCGCCCCTTACGACTTCTCCAGCATCATCATTTACGGGAACGCCCCTTGGGGTAGGTAAAGGGATACGAACTGATGGTGGAACGCGAGAAAGGGTCGCGCGGTGCCAGGACACACCGCGCGACCCGCCCACCACACCGACCCTCCAAAGACCACGGCGGAGTCACTCCGAGGCTGCTGCGGGCCCCGGAGTCGACTCCGCCGGCCAGTTTCCCCCAATTAACGCAGGCAGGATGAACTCCCGTCGTTGGTGGGATCGTTCCGAGGTACCGTTTTTGGGTACCATTGCCGCATGGAACTTCGACTTCGGTTGCCGGATGAGATCCATGCGCGGTTGCGGGTTGCGGCCGATGAGGATGGCAACAGTCTGAACAGCGAGATTGTCATCGCGATTGAAGAGCATCTGGCTCGTCGGCAGGAGAGTGCGGTGCGGGCCATCGCGCGTAAGGTCGCTCAGCGGGATGCTGAGCTTCTGCACCGGCTTTCGCAGTGACGGTGTTTCTCACGACGACGGATGTGCTGGCGATCGCGGAGGAGATTCTTCCCTCGGTTGGGTTGCGTGATGGCGGGCAGTTGCACGCGGCCGTCTTTCGGCCGCAGACCAGCTTGTACGGCGAGGACGCTTACCCCGATCTCTGGACCAAGGCGGCCGCCCTGATCCAGAGCCTGATCATCGGTCACCCCCTCGTCGATGGCAACAAACGTTTGGGCTGGACCTCCGCCGTCGTCTTCCTGGAGCTGAACGGCCAGATCCTGACCGGCACGGACACCGATGCCGCGGAGACGCTGGTGATCGCCGTCACCACCGGCGAGCTCGATGACGTCAGTGAAATCGCCAAGAGGCTTCGCGACCTCGGTAGCGGCTGATCGGCCGGGTTATGCGGGAGCCAGTGCCGCGGTCATGGTGGGGACGTCCTGGTATTCGCGGAGCTGGAGGATTCGGCCGTTTCGTACGCGGAGGATCATGACGAAGGGGGCGGTGGCCTGGTGGCCGGTGGTTGTGTGGGTGCCGGCGATCGAGTATTCGGCGATGATCACTTCGGGGTCGCCGGTGTCGTGGATGACGAGGTCGCGGAACTCGTCGAAACGGACGGGCATGGTGGCGCGGGCGCCGGCGAGGGTGAGGAATTCGGTGCGGTTCAGGCGCGGGCGGCCGGGGTTGAACGGGAGTTCGATGATGGCGTCGTCGGCGAAGAGGTGATCGATGCTGCCGTTGGTGAGGACGGCCTCCTGCCAGGCGGCGAAGGCTTCGCGTGCGTTCATGGTGACCTCCTGGGCATATAATCGGACTCGTGACTCCGCTTAGAAGATACGGAGTGATCACTCCGTTTGTCAATGGATAGGCCGCTGCGCGCCGACGCCCGGCGCAACCGGGACCGCGTGCTGGCGGCGGCGGACGCGGTCTTCACGGCCAAGGGCCTGGCCGCCTCGACCGAGGAGATCGCCCGCGAGGCAGGAGTCGGCGTCGGCACGGTCTTCCGGCATTTCCCCACCAAGGAAGCCCTCCTGGAGGCGGTCTTCCTGGCCCGGGTACGGATCCTGGCGTCCAAGGTCGACTCCCTCACCACCGAGGGAGCAGGTCCGGCGTTCTTCGCGTTCTTCGCCTACGCCGTGGAATCAGGAGACATGTACGCCGATGTGCTGGCGGCAGGCCGCACCGGCGAGACGCAGGTCGGCCAGGAACTGGCGGACGCGCTAAGTGGATTGCTGGCCCGCGCTCAGCAGGCGGGCGCGGTGCGCGGCGACATCGGCCTCCCCGACCTGATGGCCCTACTGTCGGGCGCGGTCCATGCCGCCAGCCACGCCAACCCCGCCTCACGCACCCGCCTACTCACAGTGATCAACGACGGACTCCGCCCCTGATGAAACCGGATTGTCAGGTCACGGTGGCTTGGGCTGATTGTCGATGAACGAGTCCGCCGCCGTACCCAGGCTTCTTCTGATGCTGGCCGCCCAGGCGCCCTTATCGATCATTTGCCGGAGGATCGCGTTGATCCGGGGGATGTCCGCGGTGTTGCCCTTGGCCAGGCCGATCCCGACTTCCTCGCTGGTGAAGGGGCGGCCGACCAGGTGCAGCCGGCCGGGGTGCTGGGCGGCGTAGCCGACGAGGATCGAGTTGCCGGTGGAGACGGCGTCGAGTTGCCCGGTGAGCAGGCGCTCGACGCATGCGCCGGTGTTGTCAAGCCTGATCAGATGGGCGGGCTCGTCCCAGGCCGTGCCGAAACGCTGCACCAGCCGCTGCGCGCTGGTCGAACCCTCCGAAACGCAGGTCTGCCGGTCCTTGAGGTCATCCACCCCGGCGATCTTTCCCATATCAGCGGTACGAATAAGGATGTCCTGACCGACCATGAGGTACGGGCCGGCGAACGAGACAACGTCAAGACGGTTCTCGTTCATGATGTAGCTGGCGACCACCAGATCGACACCACCGTCACGCAGCACGCGCTCGCGAGCCCGTGGCACGACCTCGTGCCATTCGATGCGCCGAGCTCCGAGCTCGGTGGCCACGTAGGTGGCCACGTCGATGTCGAATCCACTGCGGTGGTGGTCGGCGAATTCGCTGAGTCCCGGCAGCGAAGCGCTTACCGCGATCCTCAGCGTGGCCCTGTTGACGAGGGATGGGTAGCCGCTCGAGGCATCGCACGCTGTCGTGCAGGTGAGGATGAGGACGGCAACCGCCGCCCTGGTCCTCCGTCGTAAGCCGGTCACGACCCTCCGCTCAAAGTGAGAGATCCGCATGGTCGCCGAGATCCGGAAAAGGGTTCGCCCCCGCCGCGAACTCGTTCAGGCGCCACTGCATCAGGGCCGACTACCGAGCGCAACCCCTCCCCGACTATCCGGCACGACCCCGGATGCGCCCGGCTATCCCGGCGTATCCCGGATGCCCGGTGAGCAGCGTCGATATCCGGACGAGCAGCGCGCGGCGACCGCTACCGGGGTTTCGGTACGTTCTTGAGGAAGGAATCGGCCAGCGGGCCGAAGTGCTTCCTGATGCTCTTGGCCCCCTCGCCGCTCCTGATCATCTCCCGGAGAATCTCGTTGATCTTGGGTACGTCCGCCGCGTGGCGATTGGCCAGGCCGATGCCGATCTCCTCGCTGGTGAATGGCTGGCCGACCAGGTGAAGCTGCTCGGGGTGCTGAGCGGCGTAGCCGACGAGGATCGAGTTGTCCGTGGAGACGGCGTCGTACCGGCCGGCCAGCAGCCCGTCACGGCAGACGATCGTGCTGTTCTCCCTGACCAGGTGGTCGGGGGTGTCCCAGGCCGCCCCGAAGTGCTGCACCAGCCGCTGCGCGCTCGTCGACCCCTGCGACGCGCACGTCTGCCTGTTCTTGAGGCTGTCCAGCCCGGTGATCTTGCCGATGTCGGCGGTGCGGATCAGAATGTCCTGGCCCACGATGAGGTACGGCCCGGCGAAGGAGACGATGTCGCGGCGGTTCTCATTCATGGTGTAAGTGGCCACCACCAGGTCGGCACTGCCGTTCTGCAACACCTCCTCCCGGTCCTTGGTGAGGACGTCCTTCCAGGCGATTTTCGTGGCGCCCAGCTGCCGGGCGACATAGTTGGCGACATCGGCGTCGAAGCCGGAACGGCTGCTGGGGTCGTCTTTGACGTATTCCATGAGTCCCGGGCCGATCTTGACCGCGATCGTCAATGTGGTCTTGCCGACGAGCGTGTGACTCGGCTGTTCCGTTGGCTTCGTTTCCGGAGTCGTCGCACCACAGGCGGTGAGGACGGTGAGAGCCGCGATCAACCGTAAGAGGGTCATGACGCTCCGATCATTTCAACCGCCGCGTCATTCGCCTGCGCGCACGGTGCTTCCGTTGAGATCTAGTGTCAGCTGACAAGGACCATCGAGGGCGGGAGTCGGACGACCCACGACCTTGAATGTGACGACTATGCGCATAGAGTCCGTTCGCCCGATGGGGATCCTGGGTAAAGTCAGATTTCTATGACCGAGTAGTGACTTATATTCCAGTGGCGACGCACCCGGCCGCTCGATCCGTACGAGCATTTGGCCGTAATAGGTGCAGTTCTGCAGGCCCCCTTCTGGGGTATGGCCCAGGGTGAGTCGCAGGTCGAGATGCCAGTCCCGGGACATCGGAAGCTTGTAGGGAAGCGAAAGGGGCTGGTCCTGAATCAGGGAATAGGGCGGACCCCCGAGTATGGGAGTCTCCACGACCTCAGCTGCGGTCAGTCTCCCCACACCTATACCGGCCAGCAGCAAGAAAGCGCCGGACACGCCGAGAACGACCCGCCTGATTAACCGTTTTGGCGCCGGCGGCGGCATATCGGGCGCCGAATCCGCTGTGCTCGCGGATTCGGCGAGCGGAGCGGACGAGCTCACGATGGGGATGGGCGGCGATGGAGATTCGGGGACCGTCTGTTGCGCCTGGGCGCCGTTGATCGTAGCCGTGTGATCGCCTTGGCCCTGCGCGACGAGTTCCATCCACTTCATCCGCCATCGTCGCCTTTCCGGCAACGGCAGCCCGCAGGCCTCGACGAACGCCTCGACCAAGTCTGGCTGGGGCCGCGTCCGCTTCTTCATCACGGCGTTCACCGTGGTATGCGGGAGTCTCCGATGCTCGACCTTCGCCCGATCTTCGAGTGTCTGGTAGGTCAGCTCGCCCGCATGCACTCTGAGCTTCTGCATCAGGTCGACGAACTCGTCGATCGACCTGGCCGAATCCGGGTCGGGAAAGGCGCCCACCGGGTCGTACTTCCGACTCCATACTCGTCGGCCCTTTTCGCGTGCGAGGCGCTCCCAGCGGGGGCGCCACTGATGGGGAGTCGCATCGCACGCGTCCAGGAAAACGCTGGTCACCTCCCAGGAGAACAGCTGCTCGCCGGCCAGCAGCAGTTTCACCGTTTCGGTGAGCAGCCCGGTACGCCCGGCCAGGTCGCCGATCGTGCGATCCGCCGCCAAAGAGCGAAGTTCCGCGCTGAAGCTGGCAATGGGATTTGCCGGGGGGTGAGGCACCGTCATCTGGTTCTCTCCGGGAGCGAGAAACCTCCAACCGTTGCCGGTCGGCACCGCCGAGGTGAGTTCAGCTTATGCCCAGGGAATCACTCCGTGCGCAGTTGGGTGGCGGTCTCGCACCTGGCGATTTCGAGGCAGGCCACCCCGACGGAGATCATGTCGAGAACGGTGACGGCCAGTTGGGAATCGACGGCGAAGATCGTGCCCACCGCGACGAGGATGACGATCAAAACGATTATTCTACGTCGTGGAATTCGGCGGAAGGGGCCTGGGACCGGTAGGCCACCGGGCGAGGTCTCATCGCGAACCGGCGGGGTCGCGGAACGGCTGGGGGCGTGACGCATGGGGGTTCCTCTCTCGAAATCCGACGTAATCGGATAGAGATCATGCGGCTGATCCACAACGATCAGCGTTCGATCAATATCGTGCTCACCCCACGGCCAACTGACCATAAATCCCTCCATCCCGGTCACTCCGGGACGGAGGCCATACCGCCACCCGCTATCCCAGCTGAGCCGTCCCAGCATGAAGGCCCACCGTATGTCGCGAGCCAAGACACCACGATCGGTCGGCGCGGCCGGGCCCACCTCGCCGGCGCTATTTGGGTCAGCGGGGGAGTGGCGACCTGCGTTACCAGAACTGGGGGAATTTAGGCGGCCCGCCGCGATCCCCATGGAGCGGGAAAACGAACGCGGTGTCCGGCTTATCGTGATTTATCACGATTGGGAAGCCGAATCCCCCGCGCCCCGGTCGATGACGAGAGCTTCGACGGCACCATATGATCTGTTCGCCGCCGAAAACTCTGTCCCGATGTGGGAGGCGCTGATGACGACCGTCGAGCCCCAATCGCCCGCACAGCTCGGCAACTCCTTCTTCCACAAGATCGTCACGACTGAACTCACCCAGGACCACATGATCAGTCTTTCCGCGGGCCTGGCGGGAGCCGTTCAGCTCAAACGATTCCTGGACTCGGATGAATGCGCTCGATTCGTCGCAGGCTTGCCGACGGACAACCTGTCCGCGTTCGACGAGTCAAGATATCAGGTGGCTACATTCCACTTCGGCCCGATTATCAATCACTTTTTACCGGTCGGCCATCTCACTGAGGACTATTGGCGGCAGGCGGACGCCGCCAACCACTACTGGCGGAACTGCCCGCAAGGCGATCTTCGCCGGCGCTGCCTGACCCGAATTGAGGCCGCCTGGCCGCACCCTGATCCCGCCCGGCCGGCCACCGTCGGGGACCGCGAGGTCTACTGGGGGATGATCCGGGAAAACAGTCACGGTGCACCCCCGCATTGGGATGAGATCGCCCGGGAGTTACCAGCTGATTTCCTCAACGTTCGTCCGATAGTTCAGCTCGTTTTCAACCTCTACCTCACCATGCCGGAGAAAGGAGGAGAAACCACGATCTGGTCACGACGCTGGAATCCGCGGGACGAGGCCCATCGCGTGGGCTCCTGCTGGCCTACGCTCACGTTCGACGAGCAGTCGGTGACGGTCAATGCCGAGGCAGGCGACGCGCTGCTCTTCGATCCGCGCAACTATCATGCGGTCAGCCCCAGCGTCGGGGGAAGCCGATTCGCGTTGGCTTTCTACGTGGGCATCGGCGCCGACGGCCGACTCACCACCTGGTCATAAATTGAGGGCCTTTCACGTGGTGAATTCTTCACCCTCGCTCTGACCGCCATAGATGGCGGCGGCGATGTGGATGAACGAGCGGATGAGCGGGTCGGTGTTGGCTTTCTTCCAGGCGACGACGACACGGCTGGGTGGCATATCGGCGAGGGGCACGGACGTGAGCCCATTGGGAAGCGCGTGCGCGAGCGGCGTCAGCCCGATCGTGCCGTTCCAGAGAACGCCCTGCAGGCACTCGTGAACGGTGCGCACCACGGGACCGTCTCGAAGTTCACCGGTAGGCGTGGTGCCGTTCCAGTAGGCGCGCCAGAGGGGATCGGTTCCCTCGGGCAACTGGAACCACCGGCGGTCAGCAAGATCGCGTAGGTACAGGACGTCACGGCGGGCAAGCGGGTCGTCGGTGCGCAGGACCACGCCGACGGGATCGGAGCGCAGCACGTGGGTGCTGATGCCGGTGTCGTCGAACGGCGTCCGGGTGAGGGCCACGTCCACACGACCCGCGCGGAGCCCCGTGGTCGGGTCGGTGAAGTCAGCTTCTCGGATGTGGACATGGACCTCGGGGTGGCGCCGGCGGAAGGCGGCGGCAAGCCGTGTCCCGACCTGTTCGGCGCTGTCGGCCAGAGTGCCGACGGTCATGGTGGCGCCGCGGGCCGCCGCGGTAACCCGGGCGCGTGCCTGTTCGGCCTGCTCCAGCAGCGTGCGCGCCTCGTCGTAGAGCGCGGTTCCGGCGACGGTGAGCGTGACTCCCGTGGCTGAGCGACGCAGCAGCACGGTGCCGAGATCGATCTCCAACCGTTTGATGGCTCGACTCAGCGGCGGCTGCGTCATGTGCAGACGCACGGCAGCACGCCCGAAGTGGCGTTCCTCAGCGACGGCCACGAAGTAGCGCAACAAGCGTAAGTCCATCACCAGTGACGATACCCGAACAGTATCGGGCGTGCGGAATCGGTGTTGGACGCCTCGAAGAACCCCGCGATGGACTGGAAATGACTCGACCGGCCGCGACATGACCTGGTGCCAAGCCACCCAGCAGCGGTCCTGACTTCCTGAGGAGTACCAATTAATGGCCGAATACCCGTACCCGGAACCTGTTGTACGGATCACAGATGCGCGGGAACTCGCTCGCGATCTGGTCGTGATCCCGAACCAGGGCGTGCAACTGGTGCCGAACATCGGCATTATCGGCGGCACGCATTCCGTGCTGGTCGTCGAGACCGGACTGGGCCCCCGCAACGCCGAAACCGTGCTCAAATTCGCGGCCGACTACGCGGGCGACCGCAAACTGTACCTGACCACGACGCACTTTCACCCCGAGCACGCATTCGGCGCCCAGGCGTTCACCGAGTTCGCGACGTACCTGATCAACAGGGCACAGGCCACCGACCTGGCCACCAAGGGCACCGCCTACCTCGACATGTTCGCCGGACTCGGTGAACCGGTCGCCCGGCAACTGGAGGGCGTCAAACTGGCCACCCCGGACGTCGTCTACGACAACTCCTACGACCTCGACCTGGGCGGCCGGGTGGTGCAACTGCGCGCCACCGGCCGAGCACACAGCAAGGGCGACCAGGTGATCACGATCCCCGACGCCGAGGTGATGTTCACCGGCGACCTGGTGGAAGCCGGCCAGTTCGCCATCTTCCCCTGGTTCCCACCCCACGACACCGACGTCTCCGGCATCCGCTGGATCACGGTGATGGAGCAACTGTCCGCCACCGCCCCACAGGTAGTCGTCCCCGGCCACGGCGACATCGGCGACCCGCAACTACTGGCCGACGTCCGCAACTACCTTCAACTGCTACGCGACGAAACCTGGATACGCCGAGACTCGGCCATGAGCAAGGAGACGATCATCGAGGAGGTCACGGCCCTGATGATCGAGCGCCACCCCGAATGGACCGGCCGCGAATGGCTCGAGCCCGGCATCAGCTGCCTATGCGCCGAGCACGCCGTGGACATATGACCCCTTACTCAAACACGGCAACCGCGCTAGCAACCTCAGGGGGCGTGGGGGGCTGTGCCCCCCACACCGGGGGGCTCGGGGGGTCGTCCCCCCGTGTAACAAAGAACGACCCTGGGGAAGGAAGCGCCAGCTTCCGAACACCAGGGCCGTCGTTCGTGGGGCTGGCGGGACTCGAACCCGCACCGGCATGATCCTAAGTCATGTGCCTCTGCCAATTGGGCCACAACCCCATTGTTTAGTTATTGGGAATTCGGTATTTCTGGACCGGGTCCCGGGTGTCCCCATCTTAGCGGGTGGCGGCTGGTGGGAGGCACCCGGTTTTCCGGGGTCAGGAAATGCCGAGGTCCTTTAGCAGGCGGGCGACGTGGCCGGTGGCTTTCACGTTGTAGAGGGCCTTTTCGATTTTGCCCTCGGAGTCGATGACGAAGGTGGAGCGCAGGACGCCGGTGATGGTCTTGCCGTAGTTCTGTTTCTCGCCGTAAGCCCCGTACGCCTTGTGGACCTCCAGGCCGGGGTCGGAGAGCAGGGGGAAGGTCAGGGCGTCGCGCTCGGCGAACTGCTGGAGCTTGGCGGGCTTGTCCTTGGAGACGCCGAGGACGGTGAGGCCGTGGCCGGTCAGCGAGTTCAGGTTGTCGCGGAAGTCGCACGCCTGCTTGGTGCACCCAGGGGTCATCGCGGCGGGGTAGAAGTACAGGATGACGCGTTTGCCGCGGAAGGACTTCAGCGAGACCTCTTCGCCGCCGGCGTCGGGCAGGATGAAGTCCGGCGCGGCGTCGCCGGGCTCGAGTCTGGACTGGCTCACTTCGCCTCCGCGTGGCGTGCTCTGGAATATCCGGGTCGCGACGGCAACAAACTACCGGGTCGGGCGGGGTCCGGGGGCCGTACCCGACCTGCCACACTGATCACAGACGAGACAACAGGAGGGGATCGTCATGGCGGACACCGATCCCGAGGCGCTGGAGCGGAAGATCGAGCGCACCCGGACGGAGCTGGCGCGCACGGTCGACGCCATCGCGGACCGGGTCAGCCCCAAGCGGGTCGCGGAGCGCAACGTGGCCAGGGTGAAGGCGCAGGCCGAGCATGTCGTCACGACGATCGGCGACTTCGTGGGCGGGGGAGCGCAGCGGCCGAACGGGGCCGGACGCGGGCTGGGCGCCACGAGCCCGGTCGCGAACGGGGCCGCGCCCGCCGCGGCGAACGGCGCGGCGAGTCCCGGCGAGGCCGAGGGATGGGAGGACGAATACCCGCCCCCCAACATCGCGCCCATCCTGATCGGCGTGGGGGTCGCCCTGGCCATCGGCGCGGCGATCATCATCATGCGCCGCCGCCGGAGGTAGTACGCCGCCAGGTCGCTCGCCGTTATCCGGCGCCGTTCGCGTTCGTACGGCTTCTCGCCGCACCGGCGCCCAGAGGGGCTGGCAGCGGCCAGGAATCGCGAGCCGAGCCGGGTCGGCGGTGGTGAACTGTGGTGATGTCTGCCGGTTGTGTCGCCATCCTTACAGGAAGGCCTTGCCCTCGCCTCGGTAGGTCGGGACGGTTCCGGTGATTTCCGAGCCCTCGATGAGGTGGAGGGCAGGGAAGTGTTCGCAGAGTTCGCCGGCTTTGGCGTGGCGGAACCAGACGCGGTCGCCGACGCGGAGGTCGTGGGCGGCCTCGCCGAGCAGCGGGGTCTGCACTTCGCCCGCGCCCTCGTCGGGGTGGTAGCGCAGGCCGGCCGGCAGGTACGGCTGCGGGAGCCGGGTCGGGCCGGGGGCGCCGGAGGCGTGGTAGCCACCGCCCAGGACGGTGGCCACGCCGGGGGCGGGTTTGCGGACCACGGGCAGGGCGAACAGGGCGGCGGGGATGCCGGTGAAGTCGCGGTAGAAGTCGAAGAGGCGCGGGTGGTAGAAGCCTGAACCGGCGGCTACTTCGGTTATCGCCCTTTCTCGTACGGTTCGCTCAATGCTGCCGGTGCCGCCGCCGTTGACGAATTCGAGGTCGGCCACCTGGCGTACGGCTCGGACGATTCGGCCCCGGCGGACGATGAGCTCGCGCTGGGACAGGGCTTGCATCCAGCGGACGGCCTTGCCGTACAGGCCGGGCAGATTGTCGCCGACGCCGGCGATCTGGGACTCGTACGACAGGAGCCCGACGAGCCGGAGGCCGGGGCGTTTGGCGATGTGGGCGGCGAGTTCGGCGGCTTGGTCCGGTTCGCGGACGGGGGAGCGAAGCGCACCCGCGCGGAACTTCCCCGCCATGGTGATAAATCCGGCGTCGATATCAAGACATATCCGGATCTCGTGGGGGAGACCGTCCAGGAGGTCCAGGTGGTCGGAGGAGTCGATGGTGATGGTGATCTCGCGGGCCGCCCGGGCGTCGGCGCCCAGGGTGGCGATGGCGGCGCGGTCGGCGGTCGGGTACGCGACGAGGATGTCGGTGAAACCACAAGAAATCAGCCACAACGCCTCTTCGAGCGTGTACGCCATGATCCCCGCGAAGCCCTCCATCGCCAGCACACGTTCCAGGATCGCCCGGCTCCGGATGGACTTGCTGGCCACCCTGATCGGCTTCCCGGCGGCCCGCCGGACCATGTCGGCGGCGTTGGCGCGCAACGCGTCCAGGTCCAGCACCGCGAAGGGCGGTTCGAGCGCCGCGGTCGCCCGGTCATAACGGGCTGCCGAGGCTTCAGCAGATGTCATGAAATCTCCAGGCATCGCGGTCGATGTCCGCTAGGCAGCTTAGTCCGCCCGGCGTATGTGAGCTCGGTTCATGTTAACCGGCTACGTCGCAAACAATCCGGCTTCGCCCCTGCATGATCGGGCAAAGTGGCGGGTGATCCGCCCGGTGGCCGCCGCGTCCGTGTATCCCTGGATGACCATGAGCACGGTTGAGGAGATCCTGGCCGGCGGGCACTCCACCGCGAGCCGAGCCCGGCGCAGAATGCTCGCCAGACAGGCCACCAGGAGGCTACGCCCCGGCCGCGACTCGGCGGGCGTCGTGGTGGCCGCCGCCCTCGCGATCGTCGCCTGGGGGAGCACGGCCGAGATGGTCGTCTCCTGGCTGGGCGGGCCCGCGGCGTGGCCGGGAATGTCCCGCCTGGTGGCCAGGACCTGGGGTGACGCGCTCGTCCCCGGCCTGGCGCTGGCCGCCATCACGGCCGGCGTGGTCCTGATCCTGCTGGCCCTGCTGCCGGGACGGGTGAAGCTGATCGCCCTGGAGACCGCCGACGAGGGCGTGACCATGGGCCTGACCCGGCAGGGGCTGCGCCGTACCCTCGTGGCGGCGGCGCTCACCGTGGACGGCGTGGACGTGGCGCGCGTCCGCCTGCGGCACGGCCAGATCGAGGTGACCGTGGTCACCGACGCCGACCGCACCGGCGACCTGCTGCGCGAGGTGGGCGCCGCCGTCGGCGACCGCCTGCAGAGCCTGGCCCTGCACGGCCGCCACGAGGTCGTGGTACGGCTCCGCCGGAGGAGAATCTGATGGCCAACCGCATCGGCATCGGCATCGTCGGCACGCTCCTGCTGCTCACCGGCCTGTACGCGCTCTGGGCCAGGGACGCCCACCCCGACCTCGCCATCCTCGACCCCGGCTTCTTCGCCGCCCACATCTGGGCCTACATCATCGCCGCCGCCGTCCTCCCCGCCGCCGCCGCCATCGCCACCCGCTGGCTCATCTTCGCCCTCGCCCTGCACCGGTACGGCACCCGCCACGGAACCGGCACCGCCATGCTCGGCGTCGCCCTCCAGGGCCTGGACCGCGTCGACAAGCTGACCGTCCGGGTCGTCCGCGGCGAGCGCACCCGCATCCACGTCCGCTGCCGTCCCGGCGCGTCCCTGGGCGAGGTGGCCCGCCGCCTCGACCAGCAGGCGATCACCCGCGTACGCGGCGTCCTCGGCCCGAGCGCCGACCTCCCGGTCCTGGTACGCCTGCACGTCACCCGGCTGTGAGTTGTGCCTTGTGCTTGGCCCGGGTGGCGGGTGCGATCGGCATGTCACCGCCGGCGCGGCGGGCGAGGGCCAACCCGGCGGCGAGGCAGGCGAGCGGGACGACGGGCACCACATATCGGTGGTCGAACGCGGCCACCAGCGGCGGCAGGAACGTCAGCGTCATCGCGGCGGCCCAGGGCAGCAGCGCGGGTGTCAGGTCCGCGAACCGGCCGCGGACCAGTTTGACGAGCATCCCGCCCAGCCCGGCGAGCAGGATCGCCGCCAGGAAGGGTCCGCGCAGGTAGCCGTGTTCCTGGTAGGCCCGGAGCCAGCCCGCGTACGGCTCGACGATCCGGGTCTCCGCGCTGGAACCCTGGTACTCGACGGTCAATTGGGTGGCGGTTCGCCCGGCTGAAGCGACTTTGTCGGTGAACGGCCGTACCGAGTCGGGGAAGACATATGCGCTTTGCGGGCCCGGCGACGGATATATCCGGCGGTTCCATTCGAAGGCCCAGAGGGCGTCGCCGAGGCCGGTGAGCAGGAAGTCCAGGGGCTGGCTGCGGATGGCCAGCGAGGTGAACTCGCCGGTCAGTTCCTCCTTTTCGACCCCGCTGCGGACGATGGGGGACTTCGGGTCCCAGATGTAGACGGGCGCGGCCAGCCGGGGACCCGCCTCAGGGCAGAGGACCGCCACTTCCGGGCGGGGGTCCATGATCCGGCAGTCGGCGAAGGTCATCGTGCGCGACCACATCCAGACGTTGCTGCCGCCCAGACCGAACGAGCCGTGCACGGCGTTGAACCAGGTCGCGTACCCCCCGATCACGACCCCGGCGGCGAGCACACCCGCCCCCACCGCCCGCCAGCTCACCCTCCTGAGCAGCAGCCAGACCACCGCGACGATGACCAGCGGCAGCCCCAGCGTCCGCGTGACCGTCGCCATCCCGAGCAGGCCGAGCCCGGCTACCACCGCCCACGGCGCGGGCCGCCACAGCAGCAGCACGACCGCCATGACCACCAGGAAGGTGAACAGCAGATCGGCCATCAGCAGATGCTCCAGCTGCACCTGATGCACATCCAGCAGAACGGGCGCGGCGGCCAACGCCGAACCCCACGCAGGCAACCCAGCCCGCAACAACACCGCGTAGATCACGACAGCCATCGCGATCCCCATCAGATGCTGCGCGACCACAACAACCTGCACGCTGTCGAAGAACCACAGGAACAGCGAGTACCCCGCCGGCCGAGACGGCAACGGCCGCAGATCAACAGCCGAACTCAGATAAGAAAACGAATCCGCCCAAAACCACAAAACCGGCCGATACCCCAGCACCGCCAGCCCCCGCACGACCACACCCGCGAGAAGCAGCCCCCCGAACAACAGGTGCACACCCCACCGCGAGCGGATCATCACCCTGGCCTCCCTCATTCGGGTCGCCAGAATACTGCCGATCCCGAGTACGCCCCGCCGCTCGCTAGCACTCCACGATGTTGACGCCCACGTGGGACTCCGCCTCGATGACGTTGACGGCCAGACCGCCCCGGCTGGTCTCCTTGTACTTGGTGGACATGTCACGCCCAGTGGTGCGTACGGTGTGAATGGCCTTGTCCAGCGAGACGAAATGGCGCCCGTCGCCGCGGAGGGCGATTCGGGCGGCGGCGATGGCCTTGATGGAGGCCACGGCGTTGCGTTCGATGCAGGGGATCTGCACCAAGCCGCCGATGGGATCACAGGTGAGGCCGAGGTTGTGTTCGATGCCGATCTCGGCGGCGTTCTCGACCTGTTCCGGTGTGCCGCCGAGGACCTCGGTGAGCCCGGCGGCGGCCATCGAGCAGGCCGAGCCGACCTCACCCTGGCAGCCGACCTCGGCGCCGGAGATGGAGGCGTTCTCCTTGAAGAGCACCCCGACGGCGCCCGCGGTGAGGAGAAAACGGACCACGCCCTCATCGTCGGCGCCGGGGATGAACCTGGAGTAGTAGGTCAGAACGGCAGGGATGATTCCGGCCGCGCCGTTGGTGGGAGCGGTGACGATGCGCCCGCCCGCGGCGTTCTCCTCGTTGACGGCCAGGGCGAACAGGGTGACCCAGTCCATGGCCTGGAGCGGATCACGTTCGGCGGATTCGCTCTGCAGGCGGCGCTGGAGCTGATGCGCGCGGCGGCGGACCTTGAGACCGCCGGGAAGCACGCCCTCCCGCGAGGAGCCCCGGCGGACCGATTCCGACATGACCTCCCACAGATGGAGAAGCTGGGATTTGATCTGCTGGTCGTCGCGGCCGAAGGCGCGCTCGTTGGCGAGCATCAGGCCGGAGATGGACAGACCGGTCTCGGCACAGTGGCCCAGGAGCTCGGCAGCCGTGGTGAACGGATGCGGGAGCACGGTGTCGTCGGGTTTGATGCGATCCGCGCCGGTGGCGTTCTCGTCCACGACGAAGCCACCCCCGACCGAGTAGTAGATCTTCTCCCGCAGCGGGTTCCCATCGGCGGTGTACGCGGTGAAGCGCATGCCGTTCGGATGGTGCGGCAGGGAGATCTTGCGCTCGAAGACGAGATCCTCGCCGACCACGAACGGGATGTCATGGCCGCCGAACAGCCGGATCGTCCCGGTCGACCGCATCTCGTCCAGCCGGGATTCGACCGCCTCCACGTCCACCGTTTCCGGCTTCTCGCCCGACAGCCCGAGCAGGATGGCCTTGTCGCTGCCGTGGCCTTTGCCGGTCAGGCCAAGCGAGCCGTACAAAATGACTTCGACGCGGGCGGTCTTCTCCAGGAGGCCGTCCTGGCTGAGCGCGCGCGCGAATCGGTGGGCGGCCGCCATCGGGCCGCCCGTGTGGGAACTGGACGGCCCGATGCCGATCTTGAACAGGTCGAAGACGCTGATCGCCATTGATCTGTGCCCTTGCTAGTGGGCTATTCGCCCGCGGTGAGGGTGCCGTACTCTTCGGCGGTCAGCAGGTCGGTCGGGTCGGCCTCGATCCGGATCCGGAAGAGCCAGCCCTCGCCGTAGGGGTCGGAGTTGACCAGGGACGGATCGTCCACGACGGCCTGGTTGGTCTCGACCACCTCGCCGCTGACGGGCGAGTAGATGTCGCTGACCGATTTGGTGGATTCCACCTCGCCCACCGCGTCGCCGGCCGCGACCGTGCCGCCCACCTCGGGCACCTGCACGTAGACCACGTCACCGAGCGCCTCGGCGGCGTACTCGGTGATGCCGACCGTCACCGTCAGTCCGTCATCGAGGCCGGCCACCCATTCGTGCTCTTTGGTGTAGCTCAGCTCGCCGGGGATGGTGCTCACTTCTTCCTCCTGTAGAAAGGCAAATCAACGACGTCGACCGGTTCGCGCGTGCCGCGGATGTCCACGGCTAGATCGCCATTTTCCGGCATTTCCGCCTGCACGTACGCCATCGCGATCGGCTTGCCCAGCGACTGCGACGGCGCGCCGCTGGTGACCTCGCCGACGACCGCCCCGGACGCGTCCACGACGGGGTAGCCGTGCCGGGGGACCCGCCGCCCGCGGGCGACCAGGCCGACCAGGCGGCGGCGCGGTTCGGTCTTGGTCTCCAGTGCGGCACGTCCGATGAAATCGCCGGGTTTGTCGAACTTCACTACCCGGCCGAGGCCCGCGTCGAACGGGGTGATCTCTTCGGTGAGCTCGTTGCCGTACAGGGCCATGCCTGCTTCCAGCCGGAGGGTGTCGCGGGCGGAGAGCCCGGCCGGGCGCGCGCCCGCGGCGGTCAGAGCATGCCAGAGCGGTACGGCAGCCGCGTTCGCGATGAACAGCTCGAAACCATCCTCACCGGTGTAACCGGTGCGCGCGATCAGCGCCTCGGCGCCCGCCACGACACCGGGCAGCCCGGCGTAGTACTTCAGGCCGTCCAGATCGGCGTCGGTGAGCGTGGCCAGGATCTCCTGCGAGCGAGGACCCTGGATGGCGATCAGCGCGTACTCCTCGGAGCGGTCGGCCACCTTCGCCTCGAACCTGGCGGCCCGGTCGGCGAGCTCGGCGGCGACGCGCGGGTAGTTGGAGGCGTTCGCGCAGACCATGAACTCCTCGGCGGTCAGCCGGTAGATGATCACGTCGTCCAGCACGCCGCCGTCGGGGGCGCAGATCACCGTATAGCGTGCCTTGCCGGGCGCGAGCGTGCTCAGCTGGCCGGTGAAGGCGTAGTCGAGGGCCTCGCCCGCCTGCGGGCCGGTCACGAAGATCTCGCCCATGTGGGAGAGGTCGAAGAGCCCGGCGTCCGTGCGCACCGTGTTGTGCTCGGCGGACTCGCTGCCGTAGCGGAGCGGCATCAGCCAGCCGGCGAAGTCGGTGAGAGTCGCGCCGAGGCTCTGATGAACCTCGTGCAGCGGTGTCTGTCGTGGCATAGGGCGCACCTCAGGCAGGGTCGGATGTTCTGCATCCTCCCCCTCTGTCATCGGTGCCTGAGAGCTTCGCCCGGATTTTGCCCGGACTTTCACCTTCGGCGAGGCGCAGGCCTGCTTTCCAGAGGACACCTGGCCCGCACGGTCCTTTGCCTTGAGAGGTTCGCGGGGAGGGCTTGCTCCTTCAGGGGACCTGGCCGGATGCCAGGCCGCTCTCCCGCGCGGGATCACCGGTGTCCGGCCAGCCTAGCCGAATCCGGGCCACGAAGTCGTCGAAGAGCCGGCCGTCCTCGTCGGCTTCCGGATGCCACTGGACGGCCGTGGTCCGCTCGTTCAGCTGTACGGCTTCGATGGTGCCGTCGTCGGCGGTCGCGGTGACGGTGAGACCGTTGGCCAGGCGGTCGATGGACTGGTGGTGGTAGTGGGCCGGGGTGATCTCGTCGGATTCGTAGATCTTGGCGAGTTCCGGCGAGAGCCGTACGGGAAGGCGGCCGAATGTGCCCGGAGCGGGGGAATGGCCGGTGTGGCCGACCACGTCGGGAACGTGCTGATGCAGCGTCCCGCCGAGGGCGACGTTGAGCACCTGAAGTCCCCGGCAGATCCCCAGAAACGGCAACCCGCCCGCCAGCGCCGCCCGGACCAGCCCGAACTCGGCATCATCCCGAAATTTCCGGATATAGGAGGTGGTTGGGAGGGGGTCCGCGGCGTAGCGCGTCGGGTCGATGTCGCCGCCTCCGGCCAGGATCAGGCCGTCCAGCCGCCCGGTCAGCGTGGCGGGCTCCCCGGCGGGCGGCAGGATCACCGGCTGCCCGCCCGCCCGCTCGACGTGCCGCACGTAGTCGTACGGCAACAGCGCCGCCGTCATCTCCCACACCGTGTACGCCGCGGGCTCGACGTAACACGTGATCCCGATCACCGGCCTCACAGCGGCGTCACATAAGCGCCGGAAATACCACCGTCCACCAGGAACTCCGCCCCTGTGATGAACGACGCGTCATCGGACGCCAGGAACGCCACCGCCGCCGCGATCTCCTCCGCCCGCGCGAACCGCCCCATCGGCACATGAACCAGCCGCCGCTGCGCCCGCTCCGGATCCTTCGCGAACAGCTCCCTGAGCAGGGGCGTGTCCACCGGCCCGGGACAGAGCGCGTTCACCCGGATGCCCTCCCGCGCGAACTGCACCCCCAGTTCCCTGCTCATCGCCAGCACCCCGCCCTTGGACGCCGTGTACGACACCTGTGACGTCGCCGACCCCATCACCGCCACGAACGACGCGGTGTTGATGATCGACCCCTTCCCCTGCCGTTGCATATAGGGCAGCACATGCTTGCAGCACAGGTACACGCTCGTAAGGTTGACCTCCTGCACCTTCCGCCAAACGTCGATCCCCGTGGTCAGGATCGAGTCGTCGTCGGTCGGCGAGATGCCCGCGTTGTTGAACGCGATGTCCACGCTGCCGTAGGTGTCGTAGGCCACCTGGAACATCCGGATCACGTCGTCCTCGCTGGTCACGTCGGCCCGGACGAAGATCCCCCCGACCTCCGCCGCGACCTGCTCGCCGACGTTCTCATCCAGGTCGACCAGGACCAGTTTGGCCCCCTCCGCGGCGAACCGCCTGGCAGTGGCCAGGCCGATCCCCCCGGCGCCGCCGGTGATGACGGCCACCCGGTCCTGCAAACGCTGCATGTAAACCTCTACTCCGATGCGATGAAGACGTTCTTGGTCTCGGTGAACGCGGCGAGCGCGTCCGGGCCGAGTTCCCGGCCGAGGCCGGACTGTTTGAAGCCGCCGAACGGCGTCCAGTAGCGGACGCTGGAATGCGAGTTGACCGACAGGTTCCCCGCCTCGACCGCCCGCGCCACCCGCAACGCCCGGCCCACATCCCTGGTCCAGATGGACCCGGACAACCCGTATGGCGTGTCGTTGGCGATCGCGATCGCGTCCGCTTCATCCTGGAAAGGCACCACCGACACGACCGGCCCGAAGACCTCCTCGCGGAAGGCCCGATCCTCATCCCCAGTCAGCACGGTGGCCGGGAACCAGAAACCGGGCCCCGCCGGGCATTCTCCCTGGAAGTACGGTCTCTCGACGAACGAGGCCACCCGCTCCCGATGCTCGGCACTGATCAACGGCCCGAGCGCCGTGTCCGGATCGCGGGGATCTCCGACCTTCAATTCCTGTACGGCCTCCGTCAACCGTCCCAGGAACTCGTCATAGACGGAACGCTCCACCAGAATCCTGGACCGAGCGCAGCAGTCCTGCCCGGAGTTGTCGAACACCGCCATCGGCGCGGAGGCCGCGGCCTTGGCCAGGTCGGAATCGGCGAAGACGATGTTGGCGCTCTTCCCGCCCAGTTCGAGCGTGACGCGCTTGACCTGTCCCGCGGCCTTCGCGGCGATCTGCTTGCCGACCTCGGTGGATCCCGTGAAGACGATCTTGGCAACGTCGGGGTGGTCCACCAGGCGGGCTCCCGCGACCTCCCCTGCGCCAGGCAGGACCTGGAGCACCCCCTCGGGGAGGCCCGCCGCCAGGGCCAGCTCGGCCAGCCGCAGCGCCGTCAGCGGAGTCCATTCGGCCGGTTTCACGATCACCGTGTTCCCGGCGGCGAGGGCCGGGGCGACCCCCCACATCATGATCACCATCGGGAAGTTCCACGGCACGATCACCCCGACCACGCCGAGCGGCTCCTGGAAGGTGATGTCGATCCCGCCGGGGACGGGGATCTGCTTGCCGTGGTTACGCTCGGGCGCGCCCGCGTAGAAGTGCAGGACATCGCGGACATGCCCGGCTTCCCACCGGGCGTTGCCGACGGTGTGGCCGGAGTTGGTGATCTCCAGCTGGGCGAGCTCCTCAGCGTGCTCCTCGACCTGTCGGGCGAAGGCCCGCAGCAACCGCGCCCGATCCCCGGGCGATATTTCACGCCATGTCCGGAAAGCTGCCCGAGCTCGTTCCACCGCGCGGTCGACTTCGGCGGCGTCGGCGAGCTCAATGTCGGCGACGACCTCCTCGGTGGCCGGATTGATGATCTTCACAGTGGTTCGACCCCCCGGAACGTCTGCCGGCCGGTGGCGGTCGTGTCGAAGGTGGCCGGCTCTGCATTGGCTTGGTTGACGGTTTTCACAGTGGTTCGACCCCCCGGAACGCCTGCCGGTCGGTGATGGCTGCGTCGAAGGCGGTCGGCTCTGCATTGGCTTGGTTGATGATCTTCACAGTCGTTCGAACCCCCGGAACATCTCCCAGTCCGTGACGGCCGCGTCGAAGGCGGCCAGCTCCACCTTGGCGTAGTTGGCGTAATGGTCTACGACATCCTGCCCGAACGCGGTGGCGGCCAGCGTGGAGCCCGCGAACAGGTCGAGCGCGTCGCGCAGCGTCGCTGGAACCGTCTCAGCGTCGGAAATATAGGCATTTCCGCCGTAGGGGTCCTCCAGCGGGAGCTCGTTCTCGATGCCGTACAGACCGGCCGCGATCAGTGCGGACACCGCGAGGTAGGGGTTCACGTCGCCGCCGGGCACCCGGTTCTCGATCCGGAGCCCGTGGCCGTGGCCGACCAGGCGGAGCGAGCAGGTGCGGTTGTCGATGCCCCATTTGACGGCGGTCGGGGCGAACGAGCCGGGGACATACCGCTTATATGAGTTGATGTTGGGCGCGTAGAGGAGGGTGAGTTCCCGCATCGCGGCCAGCTGCCCGGCGATGAAATGCTGCCCGATCTTGGACAGGCCATAGGGCTCGGACCCGGCCATCACCGGGGTCCCGTCGGCGTCCCTCAGCGATATGTGGATATGGCAGGAATTGCCCTCGCGCTGGTTCGGCTTGGCCATGAAGGTCAACGACATGCCCTCCTGGGCCGCGATCTCCTTCGCGCCGTTCTTGTAGATCGAGTGGTTGTCGCAAGTGGCGAGCGCGTCGGTATACCGGAACGCGATCTCGTGCTGCCCCAGGTTGCACTCGCCCTTGGCCGACTCCACGTAGAGCCCCGCACCCTCCATACCCAGCCGGATCCGGCGCAGCAGCGGCTCCACCCGGGAGGTGCCGAGCAGCGAATAATCCACGTTGTAGAGGTTCGAGGGGGTCAGATCGCGGTACGCGTTCCGCCACGCCTCCTCGTAGCTGTCGGCGTACACGCAGAATTCCAGCTCGGTCCCCACATAAGCCCCCCAGCCGCGCTCACCCAGCCGGGCCAGCTGGCGGCGCAGGATCTGCCGGGGCGAGGCCGTGACGTCGGAGCCGTCCTCCCAGACCAGGTCGGCCAGGAGCAGCGCCGTACCCTCCTGCCAGGGGACCCGGCGCAGCGTGGCCATATCGGGCTTGAAGACGAAGTCACCGTAACCACGATCCCAGGACGACATCGCGTAGCCGCTGACGGTGTTCATCTCCACGTCCACCGCGAGCAGGTAGTTGCAGCCTTCGGCCGCGTGGTGGAGCACCTCGTCCAGGAAGTAGCGCGCCGACAGCCGTTTGCCCTGCAGGCGCCCCTGCATGTCGGTGAACCCCAGCAGCACCGTGTCGATCTTGCCTGCCTCGGCCTCAACTCGAAGCTGCTCCATAGTCAGCACGCGCGAGTCCCTTCTAAAAGTCTGGAATCAGACCAATGGAGGCATGCAAGCACCAGGCCTGTCAGCTCGTCAACAGCGGATTGGGCTAATCTTGGGCCATTTGGAGGGCGGTGCATGATGACGGAATCCCCACTCGTTTCGTTGCTCCGTCCGGTCCGCTCGGGGAACGCGTTCGAGGAGACCGTCGAGCGGCTGCTCCAGGCGATCAAACTCGGCGTGGTCGCCCACGGCGCGAAAATGCCGCCGGAACGGGAACTCGCCGCCCAACTCGGCATCAGTCGCGTCACCCTCCGCGAAGCCATCCGCGCCCTGCAGGAATCCGGATATCTGGATGTACGCCGGGGACGTTACGGGGGCGCCTTCGTCGTCTACCAGCCGCCCGACCCGCGCCACGGCGACCTGCGCCGGGCCGTCAACGAGATGGGCCCCAGCGAACTCGACGACGCGCTCACCTTCCGGATGGCCGTCGAATGCGGCGCCGCCCAGGTCCTCGCCGACCGCGACCTCACCCCCACCCAGATCGCCACCCTCCGCCGCAGGCTGTCCGACGTCAACGAGGCGGGCCCCTCCGACTACCGCCGCCTCGACACCGCCTTCCACCTGTGCATCGCCGAACTCACCGGCTCCCCACTACTCGCCGCCGCCTGCGCCGACGCCCGCTTACGTGTCACCGACCTGCTGAATGCCATCCCCATCCTCAGCTTCAACATCCAGCACTCAGCCGACCAGCACGCCGCGATAGTCGAGGCCATCCTGAACCGCGACCCCGACCGCGCCCGCCAGGCCGTCGCCGAACACCTGGAGGGCACGGCCGCCCTGCTGCGGGGCTTCCTGGCATAGGAGGGCAGGTTTCACGATGCCGCTCGTCGGCTTTCTACGGAACAGACGGGGACGGGCAGGAGCAGACGGGGACGGGCGGAGCCCGGATAGAACAAAGGGTGGGTGGGAGACCCACGGCAATGTGACCGTCGTCTTCTTTGGGCAGCCGCAGTGATGGCGGGGTCGGGCGGAGCCCGAGGGAAACAAACGGGTTGGGTG
>NZ_BLAE01000017.1:169487-188056 GCF_009687865.1 Acrocarpospora macrocephala | reverse complement strand
CGGGTGGGGAGAACGGTCGGGGGGCGGTCACCAGGGTGGCGTTCGGGCAGAGGTCCAGGGCGGTGTCGAGGTTGCCGATGTGGTCGGCGTCGTCGTGGCTGATGAAGATCCAGCGGACGTCGCGGGGGTCCACGACGGAGAAGACGTCCTCGCGCCAGGCGTCGCGGTGGATGGCGGCGCCGGTGTCCACCAGTACCGGTTCCTTGCCTGTGATCACCATGGTGTGGATGGCGGTGTAGCCGTTCTCGACCTGGATGAGCCTCGGGATGAGCACGGTGTCAGGGGCGATGCGATGTGGTCTGAGCATGGCGACAGGGTCGCGGAGGCGGCTTGCCTCCGTCTTGGCGGCTACTTGCCGAAGGGTGCCACTTGCCGGGGTGTTGAGGATGCGCGGAGGGCGAGGAACCGGCCAGAGTCGGGGAGAGGGCCAGAAAGGGCTACTTGGGCGGGGTGGGGAGGCCGGAGGTGGTGAGGAAGGTTCTTGCGGTGGCGTGGTGGTGGGCGGCTGCGGCCGGGCGGTTCAGGGTTTCGGCGAGGAGGGCCAGGCAGAGGTCGGTGACGGACCAGCCGAGGAGGCGGCCCGCGCTTGGTTCGAAGCGGGTGTAGAGGGCCGCGGCGGCGCGGGTGTCGCCGAGAGTGGCGCAGATCCGGCTCAGCGAGTCGGGGATGAAACGGTAGGTCAGGTCGCTGGCGATGGCGGTGAAGCCGTCTTCGGCGAGGGTGGCGAAGATGGTGGCGGCCTCGTCGTGGCGGCCGAGGTCGAGGAGGGCGTGGCAGCGCAGGACGGTCCAGACGGGCTGGCCTGGCCGGGTTTCCAGGACGCTGTCGGCGATGGACAGCGCGGCCGAGGGTGTGCCGCGCAGCCGGGCCGCCTGGGCGCGCATGAGCAGAGCGCGCAGTTGCGCGCCGTCTCCGCCGAGTGCGCCTTCCGGGTGCGCGCGGGCCGCTTCGTCGGCTTCGGCGATGGCCGTGTCCAGGTCGCCTGCCAGGTAGGCCCGGATCGCCGTCTGCCATCCGGCCAGCCCGATCAGCGCGGGCTGCCGCAGCCGGCGGGCGGTCTGCCGCAACCAGTCCAGCAGCGGCCCCGCCGCGGCGAACTCGCCGCCGGAGAGCATCTCCACGTAGCGGGCCTCGCTGGCCAGCCACTCGTCCACCAGATCCCCGGTGGCCGCCGCGCACTCCGCCATCCGCGCCACGATCTCGCGCCGCTCGCCACCCTCCGCGAGCCCGCGCGACAGGATCTCGGTCGCGCTCAGCGCGCGCAGCAGCGAGCGATCGTCCTTCGCCTCCCGTACGGCTGACGCCGCCAGCTCCCGGCTCTCCGCCGGTGGCCGGATAAAGGATCCCATGATCGCCGAAGCCGCCAGCAACGGTGACCGCCACCGCTCGCCCGCCCCGGCCAGGGCCCGGTCGATCCGCCCGAGCAGGGCCTCCGACGCCGCCCACTCCTCGTACATGGCCCAGCCCAGCGGGTCGGAGAAGCCGAGCGCGGCCTGGGCCAGCCGTTCCTCGTCGCCGAGCCGGTCGGCGAGGGCGGCGGCCTCGTCCAGGGTGGCGTGCACCCGCGAGTTCATCCCGGCCACCGACTGCGCCTCGGCGAGGTCGAGTAGCAGGTCGCACTTGAGCTCCAGGTCGGTCACCGGCAGCTGCCCGGTCAGCGCGACGGCCTGCTCCAGATGGGTGGCCGCGTCCTCGTACGCGAACTGCTCGGTCGCGTGCCGGGCCGCCTGGCGGGCGTACTCGATGGCCTTGGCCGCCATTCCGGCGATGACCAGGCCCTCGCGGTAGTGGTAGGCGAGCTCGGCCAGATGGGTGCCGCGCCCTTCCAGCACCGCCGCCACCCTGGCGTGCAGGCGACGGCGGCGCAGCGGCGCGAGGCCGTCCCTGAGCACGTCCCGCACGATGTCGTGGGAGAAGGCGTAGACGAGGGCGCGTTCGGTGAGCAGCCGGGATCGCACTGCTTCGTCCAGCACGTCGAGCACGTCGTCCTGGGGCAGGTCGAGGACGTCGAGCAGCACGCCCAGTTCGGCTTCGCGGCCGAGCAGGGCGGCCACGCTGAGCACGTCGTGCGCGCCGGGCGGCATCGTGGCCAGCCTGCCCCGGAGCACGTCGGCCACCGCGCCGGGAGCTTCCTCACCGAGGCCGAGGAAGAACGGGTTGCCACCGGTCCTGCGCAGCTCCTCGGCTGCCTTCGCGGGGTCCCGGCCGGAACGCTCCAAATATTCGGCGACCGCCTCCTCGGAGAGCCCGCCGAGGGTGACGCGTTCGACGTGCGGGAGCCGGGACAGCGCGGCCAGGGTGCGGGCCAGCGGTTCGCTCACCTCGGTGTCCCGGTACGTGGCCAGCACGGTCAGCTCGGGGCACGGCCGGGTGCTGGCCAGGAAGTCGAGCAGCCGCAGCGAGGACGCGTCCGCCCACTGCAGGTCGTCCAGCACGACCAGGACGGGACCGGCGTTGAACAACCGGGCCACCGCTTCGTACAGCGGGAACTCGCCGGTCGCTCCGGTGATCTCAGCCAGCTCACCGCCCTGTCCGGTGAGCTCCCGTAGCGCCTGCACCCACGGCCAGAACGGCGGCGCCCCGCCACCATCCCAGCACCGCCCGAAGACGACACGTCCGGCCGGATCCGCGACAAAGCCGGTCTCGCTCCGCCCAGCCACGACATGTCCGGCCGCAGATGGAGCATCCCGGACAAGGCTGGTTTCACGCCCAACCATGACCGGACCACCCTCAGGTCGGGCTATAGAACCGGTCTCGTGCCGTTCGGAGAGGAAACGACCGGCCGCGGCTTCCACCAGGCTGGTCTTGCCGATGCCGGGTTCGCCCGCGACCAGGACCACCCGGTGGCCCTGGGCGGTGATGGCGCGGTGCAGGACGGCGGATTCGGCGGCGCGGCCGAGCACCGTCGCGGGCGTGACCGGGGTGACCGTCACCGAGACGGGCGCGGTGGGGGTGAGCGCGGGATCCTGGGCGAGGATGCGCGACTCCAGGTCGCGGGAGCGCGGGTCGGGGTCGAGGCCTAGTTCGTCCACCAGCAGGCGGCGGCCTTCGGCCAGCGTGGACAGTGCGTCGGCCTGGCGGCCCGCCTGGTAGAGCGCCTGCGCGGTGAGCCGCCTGATGCGTTCCCGCAGCGGGTAGGCGGACGCCAGCCGGGTCAGCTCGGGCACCAACTCGGAGCCCCGGCCCAGCGCCAGGTCCGCCTCGGTGGCGTCCTCGACGATGGAGAGCCGGAGTTCGGCGAGGGCGGCCTGCTCGTCCTTGGCCCAGCTCTGGGCCTCGAACCCGGCCAGCGGCTCGCCGCGCCACTCGCTCAGTGCCAGCCGCAGCTCCCTGGCCGCCTTGGCGGGGTCCCCGGCCGCGAGCAGCCGCCGCCCCTCGGCGACCCGGACGGTCACCCGGCGGCGGTCGATGTCCTCGTCGGGAATGTCCAGCGCGTACCCGCCTGGCCTGCTCACCAGGATCGACGCCGCGCCTCTGCGGGCGCGGCCGGGTTCCAGCACCCGCCGCAGTTTCGAGATGTACGCCTGGACGGTGTTGAGCGCGCCGGCAGGGGCGTCGTCCTCCCAGAGGGCGTCGATGAGGCGGGACGCGCTCACCGGGCGGGGCGCGGCCAGCAGGCAGAGCGCCAGCACGGCCCGCTGCTGGGCGGGCCCGATGTCCAGGGCGACACCGTCCGCGCCGATTACCGAGATCGGCCCCAGCACCCGGAATTCCACGCAGCAGACTCTATCGGCATATATCCGGTCAATTTAGGGCGCGTCCGAGGAGGCGGCGGGTGCGGGGTTTCGGGGTTTGGGGGGCGGTGCGAAGCCACAGTTGTACGGCCGCGCCGCCGAGAACGGAACGTTCGACCCGGACGGAACCGCCGGTGGATTCGGCCAGGCGGCGGGCGATGTCGAGACCGAGTCCGGTGGAGCCCGCGCCGCTGTGGCCGCGTTTCAGAGCGCCTTCCGGGTCGGCGATGCCGGGGCCCGCGTCGGCGACCAGGATGCCGACGATGCCGCTGCCCTGGTGCAGGGTGACCGTGAACGGGGTGCGCTGGGGGGTGTGCCGGAACACGTTGCCGAGGGTGGCGTCGATGACCGCGCTCAGTTCGGTCGCGGCCACCGGCACCAGGGCGGGGACGTCCGCTCCGACCAGCTCCCACGGGCGGCCCTGATCCTCGGCCAGCGCCGACCAGAAGACCAGCCGCTCGCGCAGCACCTCGGCGGCGTCGCAGCGTCCGGCGACCGGGCGGGCGGGACGGCGGGCGGTCTCGATGATGGCGTCCACCTCACGTTCGAGCCGGTCCACCTGCTCCGCCGCCGGGCCGTGGTCGCCGAGTTGCAGGCGAAGGGCGGTCAGGGGCGTACGGAGGCGGTGGGACAGGTCGGCGGCCATCTCGCGCTCGGCCGCGAGCAGACCGGCCACCTGGTCGGCCATGGTGTTGAACGCCTGCCCGGCGGCGACCAGTTCGGGCGGGCCGTCGGGCTGGATGCGTACCGAAAGGTCTCCGGAGCCGAGCGAGACCGCCGCGGCGCCGAGCCGCCGGGTCGCCCGCACCACGCGCGCGCCGAGCCGGTCGGCCACCACCACGGATCCGGCCACCAGGGTGATCGCGACCCCGGTCAGCACGGCCCATGAGGTGGCGACGCCCCTGGTCAGATCCGACTCAGGGGCGTACACCTCGATCACCACGGTCCGGCCGCGGTCCAGGGCGACCGGGCGGAGCAGGACGTAGCCGCCGGTCACCCGGATAGTCCGGGAACGGGCCGAGGCGACCGCGTCGGCGGGGGCGCGGGTGCGTCCCACCGTGCCGGTCGGCACGTGCACGGCCAGCCGACCGGCGGCTCCGGCCGGCGTGCTGGCCAGGGCCCGTTCGAGCCGTTTCGCGTCCACGGTCACCACCAGGGCGGGCACGATCGCGGTGGCCTGCCGCTCCGCCTCGGCCAGCGCCTTGGTCTCGGCGACCTCCTTGACCACGGCGGCCAGCGGGATCAGGAACGCCAGCGCCACCATCGCGGTGACGGCCACCGCGACCAGCGCCAGGCCCCGCCTCACGGGGCGCTGATGCGCACGCCGACTCCCCGAACGGTGTGCAGGTAACGCGGCTGGGAGGCGCTCTCCCCGAGCTTGCGCCGCAGCCAGGACAGGTGCACGTCGATGGTCTGGTCGTCGCCGTAGGACTGCCGCCACACCTCGGCCAGCAGCTCCTTGCGCGAGACCACCGTGCCGGGCCTCGCGCACAGGTAGGCGAGCAGGTCGAACTCGCGCCTGGTCAGCTCCAGCTGGGCGCCGTCCAGGAACGCCTCCCGCCGGTCCGGATCCACGCTCAGGCCGCCCACGCGGATCGTCCTGGTGGCGGGGACCGCTCTGGCCCGGCGCAGCAGCGCCTCAAGCCGGGCGTTCAGGTGGTCGCCGGAGAACGGTTTGACCAGGTAGTCGTCGGCGCCCGCCCGGAGCAGGCGGATGATCTCGCGTTCGTCGTCGCGGGCGGTGGCCACGATGACCGGCACGTCGGAGATCGCGCGGAGCATCTTGAGCGCTTCCGCGCCGTCCAGGTCGGGCAGGCCGAGGTCGAGGATGACCACGTCGGGCGGGTAGTGGGCGATGTCGCGGAGCGCGTCGAGAGCCCGTCCCGCGCTGCGTACCGCGTGGCTGCGCCCGACCAGATCCCGGATGATCGCTGAACGGACGAACTCGTCGTCCTCCACCACCAGAACGGTCGCCATGGCCCGATACGCTACGGCACATCTAGGTCATAATTCGTACTTATGCACCTGCCAAGGGCAATCGGGTACACCCTCGCCTGGTCCGGCGCGACCGCCCTCGCAGTCACCGTGGCCTGGCTGGGCGTCGGCCAGGTGCTCCACAACACCGTCCTCGGCGAGGAACCCCTCGCCCCGCTCCTGGTCGCCGCCCCGCCGACCGGCGTCTCCGGCGTGTCCCGTCCGCTCTCACCGCCGCCCTCCATCCCGGTTTCGGATAAATCCACACCACGGCCGTCGAAGTCCCCGACGCGCCGTCCGACCGCCACTCCCCAGCCGGTACGGCCCACCAAAGCGGCCCCCGAAACGACCCAGCCCCGCCCGAGGACCACGCAAACCACCCCCACCCCCACCGCCCCGGGGGAGGTGCTGCACACGTTCACCCTGAAGGGCGGACGGGCGACGATCGCCGTGCGGGAACAGGACTGCCGGATGGTGTCGGCCACACCGGCCGACGGCTACGAGCTCAAGGTGTGGGAGGAATCGCACTGGCTGCGGATCACGTTCCTGCAGGGCACAAAGGAATCCTCGGCTTTCTGCACGTGGAACGCCCTGCCCCCACGCCTGGACACCTACGAAAACTGACCAAGCTGGGGGCACTGGCGATAACCAGCTGAGCGGCGGGATCCTCGCAAAAAGCCAACTGAGCCCGCGCGACCCTCGCGAGAAACTGGCCGAGCCCGCGCGACCCTCGCGAGAAACTGGCCGAGCCGCAGGGCGCTAGCGAGAACCAGCCGAGCTGCGACGGCCTATGGGACGGAACGCTACTTCTTCAGCCGGGACAGGTACTTCTTCATTTCCTTGAGTTCGGCCTCCTGGGTGACCAGGACTCCCCCGGCCAGGGCCTTGGCGTCCGCGTGTGCGCCCTGCTCCTGCTCGCTCGTGGCCAGAGCCAGCGCGCCCTCGTGGTGGTCGATCATCAGCGTGATGAACATCCGGTCGAAAGCGGCGCCCGAGGCGGCGGCGAGCTCGGTCATCTCGGCCTGGGTGACACCGCCGGGAAGCTTCTGGTCGCGCGGCAGCGGCTGCTCCCCCCAGTTGTCCAGCAAACCCTTGAGCACACGGATCTCAGGCTCACGCTGGCTCCGCACGCGCCCGGCCAGATCCCTGACCCACAGGTCGTGAGCCCGCGTGCCCGCCAGCTGGGTCAGGTCGAGAGCCTGCAGGTGGTGCGGGATCATCGAAGCCGCGAACGTGATGTCGGCGTCGTTGTAGCCCTTCTCCGGGGTCGGCACCGCCGACGGTTCGGCGCTGGAACTGGCCTCCGGTGACGTGTTCGGCACCGGGGGAGGCGACGGAGACGGAGACGCCACGGCCGAGGACGTCTCGGCGCTGGCCGAAGGGCTGGCGGGCGCCGCCTCGGGGGTCTCCTGACTGCACGCGGTGAGCACGGCCATCGTCGCCAGAAGGGGTACGGCGATCCGCCTGAAGGTCGTCATGACGCTGGACCTTACCGAAACCTGGATAAGTCCGAGCTCAGACGGATTAGCTGGGCGATATGTCCCTACACCCTCCGGGAGCTCCCACGAGAACGAGGTTTCGCCATCGTGGGAGCCCGAGAACAACTCGCTAAGAACTTCCCGTTCGGCCGATTACGACTACTGGGCCGTTGCCTTTGGGGTCGAAGATGACGCCGAGGAAGGTGCCGTCTTGGGTGGTGAAGTCGACGGCGAAGGTTTCGCCTACGGGGCGTTCGGTGACGCGCCAGTCGGGGCCCATGCGTTCGCGTACCGCGCCGAAGACGATGTCGGAAATGTCGGGTAGGGCGCTGTGGACGTGGACGACGTAGCTGTGCCGGACCGAGGTCGGTGCGGTGCTGTCGTCCCCGGGTTCCCAGTAAGGGTCACACTCCTCGACCTCGTCCAGTTGCACCTCGGCTTGGCCGCCGAGTTGCCTGACCACCTCGTCCACCAGTCGGCGAAGCAGGTCACCGTCCACGGGCTACCTCCATCCTCAGGTTCGGCAGGTTCGGGTTGAGCCGCTTCGCCCGGGCCAGGCTACGGGCCGCGTCCGCGTTCCGGCCCAGCGCGCGCTCGATCTTGGACCGGTGGAAGGCGGCCAGCGCGGTGTCGTCGCGGGCGTGGGCGATGGCCTCCCGGCTCCGCCCGGCCCGGTGCAGCGCCCAAGCGTAGGCGTCGGCCACCTCGCCGGTCGGCCGCCGGGCGAACTCCCTGGCCAGGTGGGTCACGGCCGCCGCCGGGTCGCCGTGGTCGGCCTCGAACCGCCCGGCGGTCAGATCGCCGGCCACCCCACCGGCGGCGAACAGCTTGAGCGCGCCCCGCAGGGCCCGGAACTGCGTCTCGGCCTCGGTTTTCCGGCCGAGGGAGTGGAGCAGCTCGCCGTACTCAATGAGGGTCTGCGGCTCGGGGTTGCGGGCGACCGCGGTGGCGTACGCGCGTACGGCTTCCTGGTTGCGGCCGATCGAGGCCAGCGCGCGGGCGCGCCCGGCGAGCGCGGCCGGGTAGCCGGGCCAGGCGGCCAGCGCCTGCTCGTAGGCACGCAGCGAGGGCCGGCCGGTCTGCCAGGCCAGCTCGCCCCGGCGGCAGTGGATGTCGGCGATGTCGGCGGACCCGGCGGCCGCGTCCAGGGCCAGTTTGAGCGCGTGCGCGGCGCGCGGAAACTCCTTCTTGATCCGGAAGAGGTGCGCGGCCCGGGTGTAGGAGGCCACGCCCGGTTTGGCGTCCAGCATGGTCTGCAGCGAGGTCTGGGCCTTGGCCAGGTCGCCGAGCTGGACGTAGGCGTCGGAGAGCAGGCCGTGGGCGAGCGGGTTGGCCGGGTTGGCGGCGGCGGCCTTGATCGCCCAGTCCCGGGATCCGGCGAACTCGTGCCGGGCCCCGGTCAGCGCGGCCATCCCGACCAGGGCGGTGTCGTTCGCGCCCGGCCGCAGGCGGAGCGACTCGCGCAGCGCGCCCTCCGCTTTCGGGTAGTAGGCCGGATTCGCGGTGAGCCGGGCCTGCTCGACGTAGCCGAGGCCGAGTTCGGCCCAGACGGTGGCGTCCTGCGGCGCCTGCTTGAGATAGCGCTGGTCGGCCGCGATCCGCCCGGCCAGGTCGAAGGCGAACGCGCGGACGGGGGGCGGGCCAGGTTCCCGGTCGGATCCGGCGAACAGGACCAGCGCGACGGCCAGGAGCGAGGCCGCCGCCAGCAACGGAAGCGCGGCGCGTTTCATCGCCGCGTCCGGTTGACCGCGCGGCGGACGTCGGGCGTCGCCTCGTACGGGAAACTGTCGGTGATCCGCTTGGCGGGACCGGTGATCGGGCTCAGCCAGGTCGGCAGCAGCGTGCCCCGGCCCGCGGGCTCGCCCATCGCCATCCGGATGAACGCCACCGTCACGTTGTCGGTGAGCCGCCGCCCGTTCGGCCAGCCCTGCGGGTCACCGCCGATCAACCCGTACTGGTTGGGTTTCGGGGTGACCGGGGTCATCATGTTCAGCCGGGTCATCTCAGCGGGAACGATCTTGGTCCGGTCGGCGTCCCGGTTCAGCACATGCGAGGTCAGATCCATCTTGATCGGCCCGGTGGACTTGGCGATCCCGGTGAGGAACACCTGCTCCAGATCGATCCTCGGCTCCTTCGGCGGCAGCGAGAGCAACCCGGGCGCGAGCAGCTTGGACGCATACGGGTGATGCACCGCCTTGATCATCGCCGGCCACTTGTGATCGGTCTGCGGCGACGACGCATTGTGATAGGCGCCCCGCAACAAGTGCGGCATCAGACTGTCCCCGAACATGGAAAGCCCCTGCCGGGACACCTGCCGATAGGGCTTCGCCGCCTTGTCCAGCAGGTTGAGCGAGCGCCGCGACGAGGTCGCCCAGATCCCCACCACCGGATTACGCTGCACATCCCCGCCCAGCGCCAGCTCCGCCTTCGGCACCTGAATCGCGATCGAATGCACGTTGAACGGCGTGAAGAAGTCGAACGGCGGCGCGACCGGCATCCCCACCCTGGTCAGCGCGATGGCCCGGAAGTCGAAGAAAAAGGGGTCCTTCACCTGCCCCGAGAAGGTCTGCCCGCCGCCGGGCAGCGGCACGATCGCCCGCTTCCACTTCTCCGCGAACTTCGGCTCGATGCCGTACGGCCCGACGGGCGCGTTCTCCAGCAGCACCTTCGGCCGCTGCCCGGGACGAATGGCTTCCAACCGGTAGGCCTGGGGAAACAACGTCTTGCACCGCACGTTCCCCGCGCACGGCTTCGTCACCCGCCCGGCATACGGATCAGTGGCCTCCGGCGTGTACGGATACACCCCCGGCGGCTGCTCCCAGCTCCCGGCACCCCCGGTATACGCGCTCAAATTGTCCCCACCCTGCGGCAGCGGCTTCCCGAAGTCCGGATAGACACTGCTCGGCTTGGCCTTCGGATCGCCGGACCCGTCGCCGTTGCGATACCACCACCGGTAGGTCAGCTCCGGCTTGCCGTCCCCGGTGCTGTCGAAGTGCAGGTCATAGAAGCCCTGGGTGGCGAAGCGATACCAGGGCAGCGGCGCGACCGGCAGTTCGAACGGCACGTAGTTCCAGATCACCGTGACCGTGTCGGGGCGGTCGGGGCTGGTGAACGCGTACAGGTCGGTCACGTCCATCTGCGGGTCGAGAATCTGGGTCGGGGCGTCGACATGGTTGGACGCCAGACCGGGGGACGTGCCGGGTCCCGCCAGGAAGCCCGCGGCGAGCATCGAGCCCCCGACTCCCACGACCGCGATCCGCTTCGAGGCCTGATTCATGATTTTCCTCATCGAGATATGCCAGGTTTCCAGTATCACGATGTGTAATGATTTCGATTACACAGAGCGATCAGTGGTGATCGTCCCCCCTTCCGCTGACGGCAATCGGGGACGGATATGAAAGATCAGGTACATACGCTCCACCGGCGGGACGCGCTCCGGCTGGGCGCGGCCGCGGCCCTGCTGGCCAGTACCGGCACCGCGCACGCGCAGGACGTCGACGAGGCCGACTACGTGATCATCGGCTCGGGTCCCGGCGGCGCTCCGCTGGCCGCCAACCTGGTGGCGGCCGGGTTCAGCGTGGTGGTGCTGGAGGCCGGCCCGCTGCGCGGCAACCAGCGCTGGTACGACGTGCCGACCTTCTCCAACTTCGCGGTCAGCGAGGACACCCAGATCCGCTGGGACTTCTTCGTCCAGCACTACAGCGACCAGAAGCTCGGCGCCACCTCCAGCCAGTGGGTCACCGGCCGGGGCGTGCTCTACCCCCGGGCGTCCGCGCTCGGCGGCTGCACCACCCACAACGCGATGATCACGATGGCCGCCGACCCGGACGACTGGGCCCACATCCAGCGCCTCACCGGGGACGACGGCTGGGCGCCCGAGCGCATGTGGGACCACTGGCAGCGTTTCCTGTCCTGGCAGCCGACCGAGTTCGGCCTGGTGGACGTGGTCAAGCTGGACCCGCAGCTGGGCCGGATCGTGGCCGCGGCGCTGGCCGAGACGAAAGCGCTCGGCGGCGACACCGCCAACCCGCGCCGGATCAACGACAGATCCTTCGTGGACGCGGGCACCGAAGGCTTCTTCTACACCCCGCAGTCCACCTCGCGCGGCAAACGCCACAGCATGCGGGAGCGGCTGCTGGCCGCCCAGGCCGCCCACCCGGGCCGCCTGTCCATCCAGGCCAACGCGCTGGCCGAGCGGATCGTGCTGGAGCCGGGCCCCGACGGGCGCAAACGCGCGGTCGCGGTCGACTACCTCCTGGGCGGCCACCTGTACGGCGCCTCGCCCCGCTACCAGGCGACCACCGCCGCCGAACGGAAGTCCCGCCGCCGGACGGTCCGGGCCAGGCGGGAGGTGATCGTCTCGGCCGGGGTCTTCAACAGCCCGCAACTGCTCATGCTCTCCGGCATCGGCCCCCGCGCGCACCTCGCCCAGCTCGGGGTGCCGGTCCAGATCGACCTGCCCGGGGTGGGCGGCAACCTCCAGGACCGGTATGAGGTGCCCGTCGTCTCGGCGTACCCGCCGTTCCTGCTCTTGCAGGCGTGCGGGTTCGGCAGGACGCCGATCGATCCGTGCCTGACCGCCTGGCAGGGCGCGTCGGTGTTCGGGGCGGCGGGCTTCACGCCGTACTCGACCAACGGGGTGCTCGGCGGCATCAAGCGCAGGTACGGCACCGGCGCCCGCCCGGAGATGTACGTCTTCGGCGCGCCCGTCGACTTCCGCGGCTACAAGCCCGGCTTCGGCCCGCCCGGCTACGTCAAGGACCGCTTCACCTGGCTGGTCCTGAAGGGCTACGCCGACTCCCGCACCGGCACGGTACGGCTCCGCTCCGCCGACCCCGCCCACCCGCCGGTGATCAACTTCCGCAAGTTCGACGACGGCAGGGGCGGCGACCGGGACGTGGCCGCCATCGTGGACGCGGTCGAGATGATCAGAAGGATCAACGGCAAGGTCGGCACCGGCACCGAGGTCTGGCCGGGCCCCCAGGTCAGGTCCCCGGAGCAGATCGCCGCCTGGGTACGGCGGGAGGCCTGGGGTCACCACGCCTCCTGCACCAACCCGATCGGCCCCGACTCGGACCCGATGGCCGTGCTGGACGCCAGGTTCCGGGTGCGCGGGACGAGCAACCTGAGGGTGGTGGACGCCTCGGCCTTCCCCCGCATCCCCGGACTCTTCATCTGGGCCCCGGTGGCCACCCTCGCCGAGAAGGCCAGCGCCGACATCATCGCCGAGGCCCGGTATCCAGTGTCACGCTGACGGTGGTAACGCGCGGATCAGTAAATTCGGACCGGCCGCACGCCTTGGGCGGCGGGCGCCGGTGGGTAGCCGGTGGTCTCGTTGCCCTGGCCTCCGGCGACCACCACCGCCGTGCCAAGCCCGCCAGCGCCCAGACCCCCGCCACTCCCCCCGAGCGGGCCACCGAGCCCGCCGAGAAGGCCACCCCCACCCCCGCCGAGCCCGAGCCCGGCGCACAGGCTATCGATGATCGACAGCGGAATCCGGTAGCGTGCCTGGTCCTGCGCTGTGTAGGAGGTAGGCGCGGACTCGGCCTGGGCGACCGGGGCGGCGAAAAGGGCCGCGCCCGCCAGGACAACAATCGGACGAATCATGTGAATTCTCCATGTCACGAGATTTGACTACTTTGTGCACATTTCTGACCGCACACTGTCATATTCCCGGACATAGGAGTCCCGATTGCCCCGATATCCCCACAGATTGGCAAGCGTTCATCTACCCTGCACGCATGTGCAAGGCCGGTGAAAAACGATGAAAGGTTTCATCGCTACGAAACCTCTGTTGACACGCCCGAAACAGTGATACGTTCTTGGGAGCGCTCCCAAGCCGCCGCGTGACACACTTCGGGCCTGAGGAGACCGGATGGCCGATCTTCCCACCCTCGCAGAGGTAGCCGCCGCTGCTGGCGTCTCCCCGGCAACCGCTTCCCGAGTCCTGACGGGCTCGGTACGCGTCACTACATCGACCAGGCGACAGGTGCACGACGCCATGTCCCGCCTTGGTTATGTAAGGCGCCGCGCCCCTCGGGGCTCGACCGCCAGACGCACCGACCAGATCGTGGCCGCCGTGATCTGCGAGCAGACTCCACGGCTGTTCAGCGAACCCTTCTACGCCCGACTGCTGTCGGCGGCCGAGGAGGTGTTCGCCGCCCACGGGGTCCCCCTCGTGGTGATGACGGCCACCCCCGCCACCGCGGCGATCGCGGCCCCACCGCTGGTCGCGGGGGCCGTGGACGGGGTGCTCCTGGTGGGCGCCCGGGCCAGGCACCCACTGGCCGTCACCCTCGCCGCCTCCGGGATCCCGGTGCGCAGCGCGGGCCGGCCGCCGGACGGCGTGGACCTCCCGTTCGTCGACATGGACAACCGGGACGGCGGACGCCAGGCGGCGGAACACCTGCTGCTGGGCAACCGCCGGGTGATCGCCACGATCGCCGGGCCGCCGACCCTGCCCGCCGCCCGGGACCGTCTCGACGGTTTCCGGGAGACGCTCAGGGACGCGGGCATCACCGACATGCCCGTGGCCTACGGCGACTTCACCCACGCCTCGGGCGCGCACGCGATGCAGTGGTTACTGCAGCGCGCGCCACGCCTGGACGCCGTGTTCGCGGCGTCCGACGTGATGGCCGCGGGCGCGATGCAGGCGCTGCGACGGGCCGGGCGCAAGGTGCCCGACGACGTCGCGGTGATCGGCTTCGACGACGCGCCCATCGCCCGGCACACCACCCCCGCCCTCACCACCGTCCGCCAACCGGTAGAGGAGCTCGCCGCCCTGGCGGCGCGCATGCTGCTCATGGCCCTCGCCGAGGACGAGATACCCAAGGGAAACCCTGTGTTGCCCACGGAACTGATCGTCCGTGAATCAACCTGAGCTGGCCGAAGGCGACGTCCTGACCCGTCGCTATCTGCTTCAGGAGCGGATCGCCACAGGAGGCATGTCAGTGATCTGGCGTGCCTTCGATCAGTCCTTACAACGGGCTGTGGCGATCAAGGTGCTGGACGGGGCACTGGACGGTGACAACCCGGGCCGCGAGCTGATCAGGCGCGAGGCCCGGGCCACCGCCCGGCTGATCCACCCGGACGCCATCGAGGTGTACGACTACGGCGAGACGGTCACCCCGCGTGGCCGGCTCGCCGCGTACGTCGTGATGCGGCTCCTGGAAGGCAGATCACTGGCGGATCGGCTCAGCGAGGGCCCGCTGCCCTGGCTGGAAGCCACCGCCATCGCCGCCCGGCTGGCCCTGGTGCTGGCCGCGGCCCACGAGCGGGGCATCGTGCACCGCGACGTCACGCCGGAGAACGTGCTGCTCGCCTCGGACGGGGCGAAGCTGCTCGATTTCGGCATCGCCGTGTTCGCGGGCGAGGCCGACGACGAGCTGGTGGCCGACTTCGGCACCCCGCCCTACGTGGCGCCGGAGCGGCTCAAGGAGCTGCCCGCCGCCCCGGCCGTGGACGTCTACTCCCTCGGCGTCCTGCTGTACGAGATGCTCACCGGCGTTCCGCCGTACCCGGAGACGACCTGGGAGGGGATCGAGGCGGCCCGCAGGGACGGCCCGCCGCCCAGCCCGGACAGCGTGCCGGGGCTGCCGCCGGAGATCGCGGCGCTGTGCCGGCAGTGCCTGTCCCCCGATCCGACCATGCGGCCGAGCGCGCGCGAGGTGGCCGAGGCCCTGATGCCCGGCGAGACCGGGCGCGAGCCCGGCTGGCTGAAGTGGGCGGCCGGGGTCGCGGGCGTGCTGGCGCTGGGCGTGCTGCTCTGGCAGCAGCCGACCCTGGCCCCGGCGGGGGTGGCGGCGGAGACGCTGCCGACCCCGGCGGCGCACGCCACCCAGCGCACCGGGGAGGCCGCCGAGTCCACCGAGCGGGCCGAACCGATCCTCGACCCCGAGCGCACCACGGAACCGAAGCCGGACCCGGACCCCGACCCGGTCGCGCGGCCCTCCCCCACGACCAAGCCGGTCGGCACCCGGACGCTCGCGCCGCTGCCCCTGGCGAGCCCGGCCGGTTCCGGTTCGGTCGAGGAGGCCTCGGCCGCGTTCGTGGGGCTGCTCGAAGCCGGGGCCGGGCGCGGGGAGATCACCCCGGAAGCCGTCCAGGATCTGAAGAATCTGGTCGGGAACATGATCGCGAACAATGATCCGAACGCGGTGGGCAACATCCGGATCAAGCTGGCCGACCGGCTTCGCGAGGGCGTGCTCACGCCCGCGCTGAAGTCGAAGCTCGACGCGGCGCTGGACCAGATCAAGGCGGCGTTCGAGGCGCGGGGAACCTGACGGCCGGTGCGGCTCGCGGGCCGCGAGCCGCACCGGAACGGGGGTTGACAAACCCGTCTAAATAGGCTCTTGTATGGGAGCGCTCCCAGTGATCATGGTTTGCTGCCCTTGAAAAGCATGGCAGACCTGGGGGAAATACCTGAATCTTTCAGAACCCGCCCTGCCAGATAAGGTCTGTGTAAAGAGCTGTAAGCCATGTGAAAGCGCTCCGCAAGGATGCCTCCCTAGGGTTACTGACGTCCCGAGATCACTAGGAAGGCTTCCGTCCGATGAGAATCGTTCGCCTCGCTATTGTCGCCGTCGCCGCGACCACGTTCCTGACCGCCTGCGGGCTGGGAGCCAACACCGCGCTGTGCGCCGAGGCCACCAAGGCGCTGCTCGACTACACCTCCCAGGTGACCACTGCCGGCACCGACATCGCGGCCATCAACAAGGCCAACACCGACCTGTCCGGCAAGCTCACCGACATCTCCGCCAAGGCCGACGGGGACCTCAAGAAGACCCTCGACAGCATGGCGAGCACCTGGGCCGACCTCAAGATCGACGCCTCCGACCCGAACTCGATCACCGAGTTCACCAGCAAGAGCGCGAACTTCGACTCCGAGCTCCGCGCGGCCTGCAGCTGATCTCGCCGGCTTGACCGTGACGTACGGCCCGCGCTCCGGGAGGTGGAGCACGGGCCGTACGGGTTTTATTCGAGATCAGGACAGGTCGAATTCGCCGCCCTTAACCCCGTGCACGAAGGCGTCCCACTCGCCCGGGGTGAACATCAGCTTGGGTCCTTCGGGGTCCTTGGAATCGCGCACGGCTATTCCGTGCTTGAGCTGGGCGACCTCGACACACTGGTTGCCCTGGGTGTTCGAACGGGTGGCCTTACGCCACGTAGCGCCGGCCAGATCCGCAGGCTGAACGCCCTTCATGCCATCTCCTTCTCGACCGATTCGATTTTCTCTCTGGATTTCTCCGGGCTGAGCGCGGCGGCGCGGAGATGGTCAAAGACCTGGGCATAGCGGTGAACGTCGTCGGAGGTCTCCAGATAGAGCTCTCCGCCCGCGCTCTCCAGGAAGACGATGTCGGAATCCTCGGGATGCGCGAAGGTGAGGATCGCCAGCGGGTTGCCCATCCCCAGGTAGGCCCCCGCCTCGAACGGCAACACCTGAATGGTGACGTTCGGCTGGACGGCGATCTCCTGGAGCCTGCGCAACTGCTCGGCCATGACGTACGGTCCGCCTACTGGACGCCGCAGGGCCGCCTCGTCGAGCACCACCCAGAGTTCGAAGGCCGGGTCGGTCAGGCGCCGTTGCCGCTCCAGCCGCACGGTGATCCGCCGCTCGATCTCCTCGGGGTCCTCCACGAGAGCCGCACTGATCACCGCGCGGGCGTACGCCTCGGTCTCCAGCAGTCCTGGGAGCATCACCGGCTCGTAGTTCCGGACGCTGGCGGCTTCCGCTTCCAGTCCGACGTACGGCCCGGGGAGCACGTCCCCGAAATGGTGCCACCACCCGCGACGCCCGGCGTCCCGGATCAGCTCGAGCAGGGCGTCCCGCTCGTGTCCGTTGGCGCCGTAGAGATCCAGGAGATCCCGCATGGTCCGGCCCTGGGGCCGGGTGTGCCCGGTCTCGATCCGATACACCGTGGAGCTGGCCAGCCCAAGGCGCTGGGCCACTTCCTCGCGCGAGTAGCCCGCCTCGCAGCGCAACCGGATGAGCTCGCCGGCCAGGCGTCTCAGCCGGACCGACGGGCTTCGCCCTACGCTCATAAGCGAACAACTCCCCACAAACGGCACTTTGCAATATTGCATTCGCAGGATTGCAAAGATGCATTCCACGGTGCAGGATTAACTGAAGTTTGCCACGGCTTTGAGTGAGCCCTGCCTGTACAGGTGCACAGGGAGTTATCAGAGGATGACAATTCTCAACCGCGCGGAGAGAACCGTGATTTCGCGGCCCTACTTCGGCGCCGTGGCGGAGGCGGGCGCGGCCCGCCGGTTCATCTCCCGCTGCCTCGGCGCGGGCCATCCGTGCCGGGACGATGCCGTCCAACTGGCCGGTGAGCTGATCTCCGAGTCGCTCCGGCACACGATCGCCTGCGGTGACCGCGCCGGTTACACGATCGCGGTCAGCACCACTCCCGCGACCGCCCGCGTGGTGCTCTCCGCGCAGTCGCGCTGCCCCTGCTGGACCCGCCCAGCACTCGGCCGCGGCGTACACCTGGTCTCGCAGTTCACCCCGCTCTGGGGCGCGCTGACCACCGACCACGGCACCACGGTGTGGTTCGAAGTCACCAGATCACCCCGCGAGCCCAGGCACGGCAGGCCTTCCCGCTCGGACGGCGGCGCACACACGGCCCCCTGAGGCAGATGACTCCAAGTCACGGGTGTTAACCGGCTGAAATGGGTATCAACCGCATCAGATGCATCCATAAGCCGCAAAACACAACAACCGGGGGAAAAATGCCTGACAGCCCGAACAAGAAATCGTCCAAGGCGACGGGCAAGGCGAAGAAGGCCGCCATCAAGGAGGCCCGAATCGCCCGCCGCGAGTCCACCCAGGACTCACCATCCGCCCGCTCGTCGTCCACGGCCTCACGGTCGTCGTCCGCGTCGGCCTCGCGGGCCTCGTCCTCGCGCTCGACATCCGCACAGTCGCCCGCACAATCGCCGTCGCGCTCCGCCCACACGTCACCGTTCCGGGAGCCCCAGCAGCGCCCCGAACACAACTGACACTCCCGACGTAACAGCCCGGGGCGGTCCAACCGTCCCCGGGCTGATCCTTTTCCGGACCGGCCTGGTAGGCGACCGCTGGGGGCCCATCATGCCGTCGGCGATGTGGTGACCGTCAGGTCGGGGCCGGAGGTGGCGCCTGAGTCGTTTCTGGCGACGACGGTGAAGGTGTAGGGGGTGGCGGGGGTGAGGGCGCCGATGGCGAGAGTCGTGCCGGGGGTGGAGGAGATCAGGAGGCCGTCGCGGTAGATGTCGTAGGTGAGGGCGGCAGGGGATGGTTGCCAGGTTAGGCGGAGGCCTGAGGGGCTGATTTGGCTGGCTTTGAGGGGGTTGGCCGGTGTGGGGCGTACGCCGGGGCAGGGGGTGGTGAACAGGCGGG
>NZ_BLAE01000017.1:0-169286 GCF_009687865.1 Acrocarpospora macrocephala | reverse complement strand
GGGGGATGGTGTCGGGGGCGGTGGCCGCCGACTTCTCGGTGGTGAGGTACTGGTCGTCGGGGAGGGTGTCCCAGGGGTTGGGGAGGACGTCGGGGGTGACGTACATGTAGCCGGCGTTGCGTTGTTTGCCTAGGTTGATGGCCTCGGTGGGGGTGGGGGCGTCGTGGACGAGGTGCCAGAAGCGGCGGGGGTCCTGGGTGAGTTGCCAGGGTGGGGGTTGCCAGCCGCGGTAGGTGGCCAGGTCGCCTTCGAAGGAGAGGAGGATGTCGGCGGCGTCGGAGAAACATTCGGGCACGCCGGCGCCGGGGTTGGCGGCCGTGCGGGCGGCCGGGTCGTAGCGGCGGGTGAAGGTGCGCAGGTCGCGGTAGCCGGGGGCGGAGGGGCAGTCGTCGGCGACCTCGTCCAGGAAGATTCCGGCCAGGCCGTGAGCACCGTACAAGCGATACCAGGCGGCGATCTCCTGCTGGGTCTGGGCCAGCCAGGCGGCGGAATCGGTCTCGCCGAACCGGGTTGCCCGTCCGGTTCTGCCCAGGTATGCGGTTGTCACGTACCCGAGCACGGTGACGCCGCGCTCGTGCGCCGCGCGCATGGCGTTCGCGAGTTCCAGATCGACGGTACGCCCCGGTCCGGATACCGGATTGGCCACCGCGATTCCTGGGCCACTCAGGCGATCCCAGGTCTCGGGCGCGAAATACGCGGGAATTCCCAGCAACTGACCGATTTCCGCGCTAGGAATCGGCGGCAATAACAGGAAGAAGGATGCGATGACCCGCAGTAGCACCATGAGCACAGAAGGTTAGTGGCATAGGTCGCTCCACGAGCGAACAAACGAAAAGCCGATCGGGGACGGCATCATCAACTGGCCTCGGCTGGGGCGGTTGCTGTCCGTTGATTGGCCGCGAGGGCCGAAAGTGGTTCATATCGGCGCGACGAATTCCGATCGTCGGCTAACTTTGGCGCGTGCGCCCGACCATGGTGGCCTCCGTTGCCCTACTTCTTTCCGCTCCCGCTGTCGCCGGCTGCGCGCCCGAGGCGGAAGTTCCGGTCGCGAAGGCGGCCTCGTTCGTCTCCGCGGCCACGCCATCGCCCTCCCCGACCGCGCGCAAGCCCGTGCTCGTCCCCAAGGGAGTGACCGCCGGATACGTGGTGTTCGACCGCGAACTTCGCAAGGTGACCGTGTACCGGAACGTTCACAAACGGTTCCGCTCCGCCTCGGTGGTCAAACTTCTCATCGCCATCGACCACCTGGAAGACGTCGCCAAGCCCGACCTCGCCCTGCTCCAGCCGATGCTCCGGGTCAGCGACGACAACGCGGCCACCGCCCTCTGGCGCCGCGGCGGCCAAGGCAAGATCATCCTCCGGATGGCCAAGCGCATCGGCCTGACCGACACCAGCCCCCCGCCCGCCGACAAACCCGGCTTCTGGGGCTACACCGCCATCAGCGCCCTCGACATCGCCAAGGTCTACCGCTACATCCTCGAAAAAGCCGACCCCAAGGTCCGCACCACCATCCTCACCCAGCTCCGCAAAGCCGACCAATGCGGCAGCGACGGCTTCGACCAATATTTCGGCATCCCCCGAGCCGTCCCCAAGCCCTGGGCCATCAAGCAAGGCTGGTCCGGCTACGGCTCCGTCCCCCCCTCCAAATGCGTCCGCGCCAGAACATCCTCCGCCGACGTCGACTTCACCAACCCGGTCCTCCACACCACCGGCGTCCTCGGCAACCGCTACATCCTGGTCCTCCTCACCACCCAGACCACCCCCTGGCACGACGCAACCAAAAAGATCACCAAACTCACCAAGGACATCTACCGCGCAGCCGTTCCCTGAGTCTCAGTGTTTCTCAGCGATCCGGCCGAAACGATCTGGAACAGATGCGTGCCACCTCTCTCCCGCCCCAACCAAACAAACGCGGGCCGTCAACTTCCGAACGCGTACCGAAGCTCGTACAGGTGAGCGGCCTTTGCCATGATCGTTACCTCGATGGGTCGCTCGTCGTCGCTGTAAACGACGCGGAAGGTCCGCAGGATCGGCAGCTCACTGGGCAGTTGCAGGAGCTCGTATTGCTCCTGGGTGGGGACCCGCGCCGAGACCAGGTCCACGCACTGGCGGGGCGGATAGCCCAAACTCGCCAGCAGGGTCGGCGTGCCGCCTCGAATCTTGCGACGTTCCATCATGGCGGTGCCCCGGGCAAGCTCGACCGGGTAATACGACGTCACCAGTTCCGCCGACTCCCCATCGAGAGTGAGCAGTTGGCCACGCAGAAGCGCGGTGCCTCCGTCAGCTAGTTCCAGGGCCGATGCGACATCAGGCGGAGGTTCCACTTCGCCGACGTGCAGCAGCGTGCTGCTGGCCTGCCAGCCACGCTGCTCGGCATCGGCGATCCACCGGTACGGCTCACCAGCCGCCGTTGGAGCTATGTGGTCGGCTGGCCGCATCGTGCGCTGCCGGTGCGGCCGCACGCTGACGTTCGCCCCCGCCCGGCCTACTACCAGCCCTTCCTCTTTCAACGCCTTCAGAGCCTTCTGAATCGTGGCATTCGAGGCGCCAAAACGCGTTGTGAGCTGGAGAGTTGAGGGCAAATTCTCTCCTGGCGCGAGTTGCCCCGACAAGATCTCATCGCGAAGATCTGCAGCAATACGCTGATGTATCGGGCGCGGATCGACGAACCGAGCACTCATCCGATCACCATCTCGTACCGCAGACGCTGGGCACGCGCAGGGGCGATCATCACGTCGGCTTGGATCGGCTCGTCGTGGCTATCGAAGACAACACGGGTAAGCATCAAGATCGGATCACCGGTATCGATGGTAAGGACATGCCGCTCCTGCTCGGTGGGGAGCCGCGCTGCTACCTCCTCGACCACACGCCGACCAAGGTGTCCGAGGCTGGCTAGCAACGTGACCGCGCCTCCACGGATCGGCTGCGGGTCGGTCAACGCGGACCCGCGGGCGATGGCGGCCGGATAGTACGAGTCGGTCATTTCGATGGGGGTGTCATCGAGGTAGATCACTCGTCGCCGGACCACCGCTGCCTCACCGGAGCGGAGCCGGAGCAGCTCAGCTACAAGATCGGAAGGGGTGACCTCGCCCGCCTCCACGATGCGCTGAGTACCGCGACGACCAGCTGAAGCCGCCTGCTCGGCCCACGCCTCCCTCTGCTCAAGCGTTCGGGGGCGTAGGTAGGGCACCGAAGTGCTTACCCACTGGTCACTAGTCACAGTTCCCCACTCCTTTGGTGATCAGCACCGCTGAATACCTTACTGCTTTTCGCACCATGCGATCAGGATCCACTGCCTTCATATGCTTGATGCTATTCGCGAAAAGTAATACGGTCTAGCGAGTAGTGGAACGGGAGGCCCCACCAAGCCACGAATCCACTCGACCGCCTGTATGTCCGCGTTGCACCGTGCTCGCCTAGCCCTTGACAAGAATCGAGGTCCAGACCTATGGCAGAGACCAAATCCATCCAGGGATCACCCATCACCTTGCTGGGTGTCATCGACCTTCCCGGGCAACCGCACGCGGCGCCGAGCGCGCGGAAGTTCGCTCGCGCGCTGTTCGCCGGTGTGGCCGATGACCGGCTGGATGACCTGGCACTGGTCGTCACCGAACTGGTTTCTAATTCGGTGCGCCACTCGGACTCGGGCCGCAACCCGAACGGGGAGGTCACCGTCGCGGTCGCGAGCTACCAAGACACCATCTATGTCAACGTGACCGACGACGGGTCGGCCACCAGCGCCCCGCACCTACGGCTTCCCACCGACGTGGAACGCCTCGGCGGGCGCGGACTGCGCCTGGTCGACCAGATCGCCGACAACTGGGGCTACCGCGACCAGGACACGAGACGGGTGGTCTGGCTCCGCCTGAACGCGCGAGACCACAACCCCGACGACCCTCCGCCATGGCCGCCGCCCTGGTCACAAGCCATCCGCGAGATGTCGCAGGGACCGTCGTACGAGATCGTGCCGGGTCTGCACTTCGAGGTCCCGCCCGGGCTCATTCCCGATCTCGCGCCCGGGACGGCCGAGCCCGAACCCCGACGGCCGGTGCGGAGCGGCGGTCCTCGCGGAGCCGTGGTGAGGATGCGCTGCCAGGAGATCATCGAGCAGACGGCCGGGCAGATCGCCGGCGGTGAACTCGCTGAGGGCACACGCGTGGACAGCGTCCGGCAGTTGATGAGGGAGCACCGCATTCCCGGCTCAGCCGCCACCTACATCCAGCGCGCGCTTCGGGAGCGAGGGCTCATCCGCTTGGTCCCCGGCCTGGGCTATGTCGTCGGCGCCCCCGGCAACACTCCGGTGCCGTCACGGCCGCCCGTCCACGATCAGATCACGATGATCGCCATGGCCGTGGCCGAGAGGATCCGTACTGGAGAGATCGTCGCGCACCAGCGGCTGACCACCCGCCAACTGATGGCCGAACACGGCATCTCCCGAGGCAACGCCTGGTCGATCCTCCGGCGGCTCGTTTCCAAATGGTGGGCGTACGACACCGAACGCCAGGGCGTCCGGGCCGCGCCCTACCGCGACTGGCCTCGGCAGGGGGCCTCGATGGCCCTCATGCCGGTACCCGTCGACCACGTCCCCAACTCCCGCCACCCCACGCCGGAACAATCGCCCGGACAAGGCAACGAAGCGGCCGAACCTGGCGATGTTCGCCCACCGGTTCTGCAGACGGTCTCCTCAATCGCGGATGCCGATGGCCGTCGAGCCGACCGCGGCTGGGCGGTTCGATGACCGGCTGCGTTATGCGGTGCTGCTGGTTTCCGAGCTAGTGTCGAACGCGCTTCGTCACTCCGATTCCGGCCGGGATCCGGACGGGAAGATCACCGTACAGGTCGCCGACGTGGATGGTCATCTTCACATCAGCGTGCTTGACCAGGGGTCGGCCAGCAGCGTGCCCTACCTCGTCCCCGACTCCGGCGGAGGGCGCGGCAGCCGGTTCGGACTGCGCATCGTGGCGGAGTTCGCCTCCGAATGGGGCCACGAGTACTACGGCGAGGGCCGCCGCATGGTCTGGTTCGACCTGGCCCCGCCCCTGGTAGGCGGACAGGAGGCCGGCTGGATCGGCCGTGGTGAGCTCGTCGGCGGCGCGACCGCCACCCAGCGCGTGGCCACCTGCCCTCAGCTGATGCTGGGATACGGAATCTCCCGGTGGACCGCCGGGCGGGTGCTCTCCCGACTGACAGGCAAAGGGTACGCCTACAACGCGCACCGCAGGGGCACCCGGGCGGCGGCGTTCGACCGGTGGCCGCCCCCGGGCACCTCAATGGAACAGCCGCCTCCCCCCGACGACCACGTTCCTGCCTCCCGCCCCAGACTGGCGTCCGGTCCCGACGACCAGGGGGCACGGCTCGGTGCGGTAAGAGGCAGTGCCAGGTGAACGGCGGGCAGCCAGTCGAGCTTTCTATGGGTCGTTTCTGGTCAGGGCCTTTTCGATGCCGGAGACGTGGTCGGCGAGGAGGCCGATGGCGCCGACCGCGCGGGTCATCGGGTCGTCGGTGGTGCCGCCGAGGGCGCGTTCGCGGAGGTAGCCTGCCTTGACTTCGGTCCAGCGGGCGGCCTGGGCGGGGGTGAGGGTGCCGCGTAGTTCGGCGAGTTTCAGGAGGTTTGATTCGGCGCCGGAGGTGAGGGTCTGGGCCTCGCCCAGGTAGTGGTCGTCGATCATGGCGTTGAGTTCGGTCTCGTTCATGACGGGGACGACGCGTTGGGCGAGTTTGTTCATGTTGCGGTAGGAGCCCTGGAGCAGGAACGGCGGTTCGGTACGGCTCGCGTCAGATTGGGCCGCGGAGGCGATGTAGGCGCGGTTGACCGCGAGGACGATCTCCTGGACGCGTAGGAGGTTGCGCAGGACGCCGAGGATCTGTTCCAGTTCGGTGGCGCCGTACGGGTGGTCGAGTTGGTCGGCGTTGCCTTCGCCGCGCGCGAGCCGTACCAGCTGGGAGATGTCGCCGCGGTCGGCGCCGGGGGCGAGGATGTCGTTGGAGGTCAGGGCGTTCTCGATGTAGCTGAGAGCGAAGAGGTCCTCCTTGCCGGACAGGACCTCGCCAAGGTTCCAGACGTCGGCGCGGTTGGCCAGCATGTCGGGAATGCGGAACCGCTGCCCCGACTCGGTGTACGGGTTGCCCGCCATGCACACCGCGAAACGTTTGCCCCGCAGGTCATACGTCCGGGTGCGCCCGTTCCAGACGCCCTCCATGCGGCGCTGGGCGTCGCACAGCGAGATGAACTTCTGCAGCAGCTCCGGCGAGGTGTGCTGGATGTCGTCGAGGTAGAGCAGCACGTTGTTCCCGCATTCCAGCGCGAACGAGATCTTCTCGATCTCCTGCCGGGCGGTCGCGCCGGGTGCCTCGCCGGGATCCACCGAGGTCACCGCATGCCCCAGCGCGGGCCCGTTGACCTTCACGAACACCAGGCCGAGACGGCTGGCGACATACTCCATCAGGGTCGTCTTGCCGTATCCGGGCGGCGAGATGAGCAACAACATGCCCATCTGGTCGGTACGGTTCCCATCCCCCAGCTGCTTCGCCAGGTTGTCCCCGATCAACGGCAGGTACACCTCGTCGAGCAGCCGGTTGCGTACGAAGGCGTTCATGACGTTCGGCCGGAACTCCTCCAGCCGCAACCGCCGCCGCTCGGCCGCGACAAGCTCACCACGCTGCCGCTGATACGCCCGGTACGCGGGCATACGCTCATCCCGGAACCGCCGGGTCCGCGCGAGAATCTCGTCCAGCCGGATCTCCAGCCGCCGCCCTTCGATCCGGGGATGCGACCCCAGCAGCCCTTCGGCCGTCCCGCTCAACACCGCCGACGACTCCTGCCGCGGCAGGTCGCACAGCAGCACCGCCACCGCCTCCCGCAGCACGTCCCCCGATTCGATCGTCGCCGCGAACGACGTCAGCCAGGCCAGCGCGAGCTGGTACCGAGCCCGCAGGTCAAGCCCCGCCAGCTCGTCGGTGAGCGCTTTGACCCGCTCTGGCCCAAGCGAATTATGAAACTTGTCCAGGAATGAGCGGACTCCCGCGCTGGTAACGAACCCTTCCGCGGTGTCGGCCAGCTCCTCGAAGAGGTAATCGGCGGCGTCGATCCCCACAGCCGACGCTGCTGGAGGGCCGGCCGCACCCGGTGTCCCTGGTGCCGACGGGGCGGCCTGGCGGCTGGGAAGCCCAATAGAACCTGCGAGCCCGGAATCAACGTGTGTTTCGGTGAATGTGGTGATGGCCTGGGCGAGTTCCTTCTGGAGTTCCGCGATGGCCGAAGGGTTCCCGCCGAACATGTCCCGTGCCCGTGCGAGCGACCGCGCCCGCGTCGTCCACCGCCCGCGCGCCGCGTCATCCGTACCGAACGCCCAGAAGAACTGAGCGGCGGCGCGCGCCTCCGCCGGATACCGGAGCAGCCCGGCTCCGGCGTGCAGGCGCAGCACCACCTCCAGGATCGCGGCGGCGTCGTGGTCGTGCACCCCCCGCTCGTACCCTTCGTCGAAACGCTCTTCCGCGGCTCGCCGGACGGCAGCGAGCAGGTCGCCCTCATGCAGGTCGGCGGCCAAGACCGAAGTGGCCAGGTGTTCCGCGCGGTAGACCTCGGCGGTCTCGGAGACCAGCAGCTGGTTCCAGAACGGCCGGGTCGCCTCGAACGCCGGGTCGGCGACGGGCGATCGATAGTCGGTGCCGGTGATCGTGAACGACATGCCGCCTTCGTGCGGCACCAGGGTCAGGTCGGCGGGCTGGGTGTTGACGGCGAAACGGTGCCGCCCGAGCTTCACCGCATCGCCGTCGAACAGGTCAAGACGGTCACGCAGGGATCGCCCGGCCTCCTGGCGGGCGGCGCGGACGCGACCGTCGAGCTCCTCGGCCCGCACCTGGTCACCGAGCTCGCGCAACTCGTCCGCGACGGCGCGCAGTTTGGCCACCATCGGATCGGCGGCGAAGTAGGTGTTGACCTCGTCGAGCGTCCCCAGCCCGGCCGAGCGACGCCGTACGCTGCCAAGAACGCGGTCCGCGGACTCGACGAGACGATCAGCCCGCCGCGCCCGCTCGTCCAGCAGCGTCTGCTTGCGCGCCGAGAACGCCTCGTAGACGTCCTCCCGCTTCTGCTCCAGCTGGGCCAGGAAGTCATCGAAATCGGTGAACCGCGACTCCAGCCCCTCCAGCTGGAGCAGCAGCCGCCCGAGCTGCTCGTCGCAGCGTTCCGGCGTGTTCGCCCCGGCGAGCGCGGCGGCGACGGCCTGCCCGAGCAGCGCGAACTCGGCCGCGAAGGCCGCCCGCCCCTCACTCCCCAGCAGTTCGCGCCGGCGCGCCTCCAGCGTGGCCCGAGCCCGGTTGACCCCGGCCAGCACAGCCCCGATCTGCTCCAGGATCGCGGTCCGCACAGTGGCTTCGACAGTGAGCGTGCCGACGATTTCGACCAGCGTCTCCAGCCCGGTGGCCTGCCGGTCAAGCCGCTCGGTCACCGGCCCGGCCCCGGCCACGGTGGTGATCGCCTCCGCGTCGCCGGCCAGCCGGTTCACCTCGTCGTGATAGCCGGTGAACGCGTCGGCGCCCTTCAGCTGGTCGACAACCACCTGGGCGGTCCTGGCCAGCTCATCCGCGAGCCCCGCCGCCATGCCGTCCAGCCGGGCCAGATCGATGTGCCGCCGCTCCCGCAACGTCACCAGATGCCCCTGCGCCCGCCGCAACTCGGCCAGCCGGGTCACCCCGTCCCCTTCGATGCCCTTGATCCGCGCGGCGGCCTCGTCCAGCGCGAGCACAGCCTGCGCGGTCAGCTCCTGCACGTTCTCGAACTCGTCGAGCACCTGCTCCGCGGTGGCCCGCAACGCCGTCAGCGGCTCCCGCAGATCATGCTCACCCAGCCAGTGATAGGCGTCGAACGCCCGCTCACACGTCGCGATCAACGCCTCGAACACCGGCGCGGCGGGCGACATCTCCCGCACCATCCGGGTAATCGACAAACAATCGGAGATGCCCCGGACCAGCTCCCCGTTCCCGATCCGCTCCAGCTGCCCGGTCCCGGTCGGCGCGGCCGCCTCCGTCGTGTACGGCGTCTGCCACACCTGCATCGGATGAACCCGAGTCGGCTCATCCGACACCGCCTTGAACACCACCAGCGTGCCATCGTCGAACAACGAGTACCCATGACAGGAGATCGGCGTCGCCACTTCCTTACGGATCACGTTGTACGGCAGCAGCAGCGACCGCCCCTCTTCCCGGGCATGAAAGACGTAAAGCACATCCTCCTCAGCCCGGATAACCCGCTCATACTCCAGACTCGCCACATCGGTCTCAAAGGTCTTCACAACCCCGGTGGTCAGGTAATAACCCCCCGGAAAGATGATCCCCTGATCCTCCGGCAGCCGCCGGCACGCCTGCCCGATCCCGTCCAGCCGCACGACCTCCCTGGTCCTGGTGTTGAACACCAGATACCGCCAGTCGCTCTCCTTGTACGGCCTGATCTTCAGCAACACCAGCGGCCCCACCCGCGCATGCCACACATCCGCGTCGGCCAGGCTCTGCAACGGCTCCGCGACCGGCTCGGTGTAGATACCCTCCCCGGTCTCCGTATTGTTCTCGATCTTGATGGTGAGATCCCCGCCGACGGTCTCGACGAACAGCTCACCCCCGATCGAAATGTGCGGATGCCGCCCCAGCACATGATCGTCCCGCGTGGTCTCGACCCACTCGAAGTCATGCGCGGGCGGGAACACGTGATCGCGCTCCCCCCGGTTGTCCAGGTACGTGAGCGTCCCGTCGTTGCCCACCGCCCACCGCAGCACCCGGATATCCTGCGGCCCGGTCTGGAAGACCGCCAGCAGCCGCCCCTCGATCCGCCGCAACTGCAGCAGCCGCGTCCCCTTGTAATACCGGTACAGCTCGCTGAAGTCCCGCTCGAACTGCGGGTCGGTGAACAGCCCTGGCGCGTCGTCGAACCGGTACGCGTCCCCGTCCCGCGAGAACCGGTGGAACGCGAACACGTCCGCCACGGCCGTCTGCGGCTTGAGCCCGATGAACACGTTGTAGCCGAACACCATGGTGTCCCCGGCGGACACGATGTCCCTGGGCACGCAGTTGTTCTCGGTCCTGATCCGCTCGGTCCCGATCAGCCGCAACTCGGAGCTGCCGAACACGCCCAGCCGCCGCTCGTTGAGCGCCTCCGCCGCCGTGGCCAGCGCGCCGGCCTGCTCAGCCAGCCGGGCACGCAGGATCTCGTACGTGCCCGCGTCCAGATTGACGGTCACGACGTTGAGGAAATTGACTTCGCGGGGGCGAGCGCGGCCACCGGCGCCTCGGCAAGCCCGAGCCGCTGCGCGGTGCCGAGCAGCTCACGCAGCTTGTCGGCGTCCGCGCCGCCGGACTGGATGAGCTTGACCAGGAACGCCGACAACGTCAGATTCCGCACATCCGCGCTGTCCACCCCGCCGACGATCTTCGCCAGATCCTCGACCAGACTCCCAGACCCGTTCAGGTACGGCTCCGCGATCGCCCGCGCCGCCTCCGAGCCGTCCAGGAACCCGTCCACGCTCTTGCCCAGCGCCACCGACCCGACCAGCTTGTCCAGGAACATGGAGTCCCCGCCGACGATGTCGATGTTGGCCTTCTGCAGCCCGGCGGAGAGCACGGCCGCCTGCGCCTCGGCCACCTCGCGGTGCGCCTTGACCCCGGCCAGCCGGATCTCCTTCTCGGCCTCCAGCCGCAGCCGGTATTCCTCGTGCCCCCGGCTGGCGTCGGTCATGGCGGCCATCGCGGCGGCCTTCTCGGTCAGACCCTCGGCCTCGGCCTTCAGCTTCTCGCCCACCATCATGGCGGCCGACAGCGCCTTGGCCTGCTCGCCGTCCGCCTCGGCCTTCAGCCGCTCCCGGGTGCCCTCGGCGCTGGCCAGCGCCTTCTCCCGGTCCACCGCGGCCTGCGCCCGGCCCACCTTCTCGATGGCGACCGCGTCCCGCTCCTTGACCTGCACCTCGGCCAGACCGGTGGCGGCCGCCTCGGCCTGCACGCCCTCGGCCAGCCGGATCTTGGCGCGGGCGTCCAGCTCGGCGGCCTGCTGCCGGGCCTCGGCCAGCACCAGCTCCTCGCGGGCCCGGAACTTGGCGGCCTGCTCGGCGGCCTCGGCCGCCTTGATGTCCTTGACCAGGTTCTCCTGGGCTTCGGCCTCGGCGCCGATGATGACGGCCTGGCGGGTGCGCTCGGCCTCCTCCACCACGCGCAGCCGCTTGATGTTCTCCTCCTGCTCGGCCACCGTCTTGTCGACGGCGATGCGCTCCCGCATCACCTCCGCGATGGCCCGCTTCTCGACCTCCAGCTCCTTGTCCTTGGCGATCGTGGACAGCTCGGTCTCGCGGTCCCTGGCGATCACTTCCAGCAGGCGGTCCTTCTCGATCCGCTCGGTCTCGATGGCGATGACCCGCTCGCGGTTCTTCTGCGCGACCGCGATCTCCCGGTCCCGGTTCTCCCGCTGGATGCCCAGCTGCTCGTCGGTCTTCACGGCCGCGGCCTCGGCCTTGAGGCGTTCCTCGGCGCGGACCTTGGCGGTCTCCGCCTCCTCGCGGGCCTGCATGGTCTCGACCTCGCGCTTCTGCTTGGTCTCCGCGTCGGCCTGGCGGCGTTCCAGCTCCAGGATGGCCTCCCGGGCGTCCACGTTCTGCCGGGTGATCTCCTTCTCCTCGTTGCGCTGGAACTCGTTGGTGCGCACGTGCTCGATCGCGGTCAGCTCGGTGATCTTGCGGATGCCCTGGGCGTCCAGGATGTTGGCCGGGTCCAGCTTGGCCAGCGGGGTCTGCTCCAGGTAGTCGATGGCCGCGTCCTCCAGGCTGTAACCGTTGAGGTCGGTGCCGATGACGCGCAGGATCTGGTCGCGGAACTCGTCCCGCTTGGTGTAGAGGTCCACGAAGTCCAGGTGCTTGCCGACGGTCTTGAGCGCCTCGGAGAATTTGGCGTTGAACAGCGTCTGCAGGGTGCCCTCGTCGCTGGCCCGGGCGGTGCCGATGGCCTGGGCGACCTTCACCACGTCCTCGGCGGTCTTGTTGACCCGTACGAAGAAGGTGATCCGGATGTCGGCCCGGATGTTGTCCCGGCAGATCAGCCCCTCGTTGCCGGAGCGCTCGATCTCGATGGTCTTCACCGAGATGTCCATGACCTCGGCCTTGTGGACCACCGGTAGGACCACCGCGCCGGTGAACGTCACGTCCACCCGGCGCACCTTGGAGACGATCAGCGCCTTACCCTGCTCGACCTTGTGAAACAGGCGGCTGATGACGAACACCAGGCCGATGACGATCAGCAGGATGACGGCCAGTAAGATTCCGGCGCCTGCCGAGATGACATCCATCTACAGTTCCCCCTCGTAGGGCATGACCCAGAAGAACTCGCCTTCCGCGTCATAGTCGAAGATCAGTGCGGTTCCGCCCGCGCGGAAGGTGTCGGTGCCGGTCTGGCGGACCTGGATCACCGCCGAGGAGCCGTCCTCGGCGTGCACTTCGGCTTGGCCGAAATCCCGGGTGACCGTGCTGGTCCGCAGGACGCAGGTGCGGCCGACGAAGTCCGTACGGGAAGGTGCTGTGACCGCGGGCAGCGCTTTGCGCACGGCGGTCAGCAGCAGGCGCGCGCTCAGCCAGCCCCCGGCCAGCGCGACAGCGAGTGCGGCGGTCCTGGCCAGGCCGCCGGTGAACAGAGCTGTTCCGGCCAGGGTGACGAACCAGGCTACGGCGACGAAGAGCGAGACCGCGGCGGCCACCGGCACGCTCAGGAGCTCACCGTCGTCCAGCCCGACCACGCCGGTCACCACCAGCACCCAGAACACCAGTACGACCAGCAGCGCGAACGTGAAAAGGACGGCCGGAAACTCCAGCGCCGTCTGCACCAGTTCGCCCATCAAGCCTCCAGCCGCCACCAAGCCCCCTAGGCAGCTGAACGTGAAATCTAGCTATACAGGTTCCGGAGATCAATATTTCCGCACATATCCGCCCGAAAGCGGGCCGCGCGCGCCAGACAAGCACCCGCGAGCCCACCCCACCTACAGTTACCGCATGGGCATGGTGAGCACGGTCGGCATCGTCCTGCACCCGCGGCGGGACTCCAAGGAAGCCATCGAGACGATCATCGACTGGGCCCGCGCCCGCCAGGTGACCGTGCTCGGCCTGCGGGAGGAGGTCGACCGCATCGACTGCAGCGCGGTCGCCGTGGACGCGGCCTCGCTGGCCGGCCGGTCCAACCTCCTGGTCAGCCTGGGCGGCGACGGGACGATGCTGCGCGCGATGCGCCTCAACGCCGGCCGCAGCACCCCCGTCCTCGGCGTCAACCTCGGCAAGCTCGGCTTCCTCGCCGAGATCGACGTGCAGGAGCTGCCGCCCGCGCTCTCCGCCATCGACAACCGGCAGTACACGATCGAGCCGAGAATGGCCGTGCAGGCCATGCTGCCCGGCATCGGCGCGGTGCGCGCGTTCAACGACATCGCCCTGGTCCGCACCCCCGGCGACGGCCTGGCGGCCGTGTCGGTCTCGGTGGAGGGCAACCCGTTCGTCCGGCTCGCCGCCGACGCGGTGATCGTGGCCACCTCGACTGGCTCCACCGCGTACAGCTTCTCGGCAGGCGGCCCAATTGTCTCGCCAACGGTCGAGGGCTTCTTGGTGGTGCCCGCCGCCGCCCACTCCACCTTCAACCGGGCCCTGGTCCTGTCCATCGACGAGGAGGTCACCCTGGACGTGCTGCCCTCCAGCGGCCGCCTCGCCGTCGAGGTGGACGGCCAGATCGCGGGCCACCTGAACCCCGGCCAGTCGGTCACCGTCTCCGCCCAGCGTTCGGCCGCCCATGTCGTACGGCTCGGCACCACCACCTTCTACGAGCGCGCCCGCCGCAAGCTCCGGGTGAGCGGCAGCGCCGAAGCCGACTAGATTTTTCCGGAAAACGCCAGCACCCGCCCCAATCGTTTGGTTTCGTTATGGAGTGACATAGGCACACAGGGTGACAACGGAGGGCCGGATGGTCGAAGACCCGCGCACGCCGACCGTCCCCGGCGAGTTCACCGCTCTCGCCCACGACCACCGGTTCCACCTGCTCAAGGCCCGGTTCCGACGGCTGGCCACCACCCTCGTCGCCGCTTTCCTGGGCTGGTATTTCCTCTACATCGCGCTGTCGGCGTTCGCCCGCGATTTCATGGCCCGCCCGGCCTTCGGCCACATCAACATGGCGCTCCTGCTCGGCGTCCTGCAGTTCGTCTCCACCTTCGTCCTGGCCTGGCGCTACACCCGCTACGCCCGCCGCATGCTCGACCCCCTCTCCGCGCAACTCCGCGACGAGGCGCAACGCCGCCAGGCCGAACGCGAGCACATCGAACAGGTCATGGCCGAGCGCCGGCGCATCGAGAACTGGACGAGGGGCTGACATGCCGGGCGACGGGCGGTTCCTGACCTTCGGCCTGTTCCTGGTGTTCATCCTGATCACCCTCGGCATCACCATCTGGGCCCGGGCCAACACCCGCAACGCCGACGACTTCTACGCCGGCGGCCGGGCCTTCTCGGGACCGCAGAACGGCCTGGCCCTGGCCGGGGACTACATGTCCGCCGCGTCCTTCCTCGGCATCGCCGGCATCATCGCCCTGTCCGGCTACGACGGCTTCCTCTACTCCATCGGCTTCCTGGTCGCCTGGCTGCTCACCCTGCTGCTGGTCGAGCTGATGCGCAACGCGGGCCGCTTCACCATGGCCGACGTGCTCTCCTACCGGGCCAGGCGGCAGCCCCGGGTGCGCACCGCCGCCGCCGTCTCCACGGTCACCGTCTCGGTCTTCTACCTGCTGGCCCAGATGGTCGGCGCGGGCGCGCTGGTCTCGCTGCTGCTCGGCATCCACCCCGGCCAGAGCTTCCTCGGCCTGTCCGCCGGGGCCGCCAAGGTGCTCACCATCATCATCGTCGGCCTGATGATGGTCTTCTACGTCACCTACGGCGGGATGAAGGGCACCACCTGGGTGCAGATCATCAAAGCCGTGCTGCTGATGGCCGGCACGCTCGTGCTCACCGTGCTCGTGCTCGCCCGGTTCGGCTTCAACCTCAGCGACATGCTCGGCGCCGCCGCCAAGGCCAGCGGCCGTGCCGCCGACTTCCTCCAGCCCGGCCTCAAGTACGGCCGCGAGATCGAGGGCGACCCGCTGCGCACGCTGATCAACAAGCTGGACTTCATCAGCCTGGCCGTCGCCCTCGTGCTCGGCACCGCCGGGCTCCCCCACATCGTCAGCCGGTTCTTCACCGTCCCCGACGCCCGCGCCGCCCGCACCTCCGTCAACTGGGCGATCGGCCTGGTCGGCGTCTTCTACCTGATGACGCTGGCGCTCGGCTTCGGCGCCACCGCCGTGGTCGGCCAGGCCGCCATCGCCGCCCAGGACCCGGCGGGCAACACCGCCGCCCTGCAACTGGCGTACACCCTCGGCGAGTTCGCCGGCGGCCCGATCGGCGGCGACATCCTGCTCGCCTTCGTCGGCGCCGTCGCCTTCGCCACCATCCTGGCCGTGGTCTCCGGCCTGGTCCTGGCCTCCTCCACCTCGCTGGCGCACGACTACTTCGGGCACGTGCTGATGTTCGGCCGGCCGCGCGAGTCGCAGGAGGTCGCGGTGGCCCGGTTCTCCGCCTTCCTGGTCGGCGCGCTCGCCGTGGTGCTCGCGGTGGTGGCCCGCAACCTGAACGTGGCCTTCCTGGTGGCGCTCGCGTTCGCGATGGCCGCCTCCGCCAACCTGCCCGCCATCGTGCTGTCGCTGTTCTGGAAGCGGTTCAACTCCACCGGGGTGGTGGCCGGCATCTACGGCGGCCTGTCCGGCTCGCTGCTGCTGATGGCGCTGTCGCCGGTGGTCTCCGGCAAGGTCGACCCGGACACCGGGGCCAGCCTGTCGTTGCTGCCCGCGGGGATCGACTTCCACCTCTTCCCGCTGGAGAACCCCGGCCTGGTCTCGATCCCGTTCGGATTCCTGTGCGCGGTCGCGGGGACCCTGCTCAGCCGGGAACAGGCCGACCAGGAGCGCTACGACGAGCTCTCGGTCCGCGCGCTGACCGGCACCGGCTCACATCGCGCCGCCCGCCGGGCGGGGAAACGTCCGTCAGGGAGATAACCCCGCAAGCTGAACCAGCCGCGCTTGCGGTCCGTTGTGACCAACGAGAGTTCTGCTGCGCCGAGCCGACCTGGCAACAACCTGGCAACTACAGAACCTCACCCTGGTAGGGCGTTCCACTCCGTTCCATCACGTGTCACGGAGCTCGGTGTGAGCAAGCGGCCGTCAAGGAACGTGCAAGCGGTTCCCCTATCACTTGTCTCATACGGGAGGACCGAAATCGAGCTGCAGGATGAGAGGAAGCCGTGAGCTTGGTACAGGGGCTGGAGACCTACTCAGCTGACTTCGGCGACGGCATCGAATTCACACTCGTCGCCGGGGAACGAGCGCTGTATGTGGACGGCGACCTGCAGGCGGCACGGCGGTGGTTCGACGACGCCTACCGGATGGCCCAGGGCGAGAACAACGCCCCCGCGATGGCCCGCGCCGCCCTCGGACTCGGCGGGGTCTGGGTGCACGAGCACCGCACCACCGTGGAAGCCGGCCTGATCCGGATGCGCCAGCGGCACGCCCTGTCCGCCATCGACCCGCGCTCGACGCTGGCGCTGCGGCTGCGCGCCCGGCTCGCCGGCGAGGAGGACTACCGCACCGCGGAGCACGCCGCCATCATCAAGATCGTCGCAGAGGCCCGCCGCGCCGGGGACACGCAGGCCCTCGCCGAAGCGCTCAGCCTCGCCCACCACTGCCTGCTCGCGCCCGAGCACGGCATGCTCCGCGCCGACCTGGCCGAGGAGCTCGTCTCGACCGCCGGGAGCACCGGCCGCCGCGGCGACCTGCTGATGGGCCTGCTCTGGCAGACCGTGGACCGCTTCCTGGCCGCCGACCCGCACGCCGAGCGCGCCCTCGAGGAGCTGCGCTCCCGCCTCGACCTGCACGACAACCGCGCCGTCGGCTTCGTGGTGAGCGCCATCGACGTCATGCTCGCCGTCCGCACCGGCCGCTTCGGCCACGCCGAGAACCTCGCCAACGTGGCCGCCGAGCGCGGCGCCGTAGCCGGCGACGTCGACACCACCGGCTGGTACGGCGGCCAGCTCGGCACCATCCGCTGGTACCAGGGCCGGATCGCCGAACTCGTCCCGGTGCTGCTGGAGATGGTCAACTCGCCGATGCTGAGCGCCGTCGACAACTCCTACTTCGCGGCCCTCGCGGTCGCCTCCGCCGCCAAGGGCGACAAGCGCCTCGCCGCCGGCATGCTGGCCCGGCTGCGCGGCCGCGACCTGGCCGACCTGCCCCGCTCCAGCAGCTGGCTGTCCACCATGTACGGCATCGTGGAAGCCGCCCACCTGCTCGACGACGCCGAGACCTCGGCCGAGGCCTACCAGCTGCTGGCCCCGTTCGCCCGGCTGCCCATGATCGTCAGCCTGGGCGTCTCCTGCTTCGGCTCGACCCGGCACGCGCTCGGCGTGGCCAGCCTCACCACCGGCGACCTGGACCGGGCGGTGGATCATCTGCGCGGTGCCGTACAGGACAATCTGGCGCTCGGGCACTGGCCGGCGGCGGTCTTGTCGCGGTGGCGGCTCGGGCAGGCGCTGGCGCGGCGGAACGGCCCGACCGACGACGCCGCCCAGGAGATGGCGCAGGCGACCGAGGAGGCGGCCGAGCTCGGCATGGTGCTGCCCTCAGTGCCCGAGTCGCGCGTCCCGATCAAGTCCAAGGACGTCGGCAAGTGCCGCCGGCACGGGCGGCACTGGCAGATCGACCTGAACGGGCGGACCGTGCTCGTCGACCACAGCGTCGGCATGCGCCACCTGGCCACCCTGATCGCCAACCCCGGCTGCGAGATCCGGGCCACCGACCTGGCCGCCGGACCCGGCATGATCGACGGCGAGACCGAGACCGGGCAGCCCGTCCTGGACGAGCAGGCCAAGCGCACCTACAAGCAGCGGCTCGCCCAGCTGCAAGCCGAGATCGACGAGCTGGAGTCGCAGCACGACCTGGGCAGGACCGAAGCGCTGCGCGCCGAGCGGGACTGGCTGGTGGACGAGCTGGCCGCGGCCACCGGCATGAGCGGGCGGGTGCGCCGGTTCACCGGCAGCGAGGAGCGAGCCAGGATCGCGGTGGGCAAGGCCATCCGGCGCGCCCTGGCCCGGATCACCGAAGCCGACCCGGTCATCGGCGACGAACTACGCACCACCGTGCAAACGGGCTTGCGCTGCTGCTACCGCCCCGCAGACCGATGAGGTTCCACCGGATGGAACGGGATGTCACGCCTTCCTCATGAGGGGGCAGCCGATGAGGGCGGCCCACCGCCGTCATCGGCGCCACTTCGCGAACGGGGGGACAGGATGCGTAACCCGCAAGGACTACGCGTACCGATCCGAGTAGACCGGAGCCTGCCCACACCGCTCCACGACCAGGTGGCCCACCAGCTCCGGCAGGCCATCGACTCCGGCCAGCTGGCCGCGGGCACCCGGATGCCGTCCACCCGGACCATGGCGGAGGTGCTCCAGGTCTCCCGGGGCGTCGCGCTCGCCGCCTACGAGCTCCTGTTCGCCGACGGCTACGTCACCGGCAAGCACGGCTCCGGCACCTACGTCGCGATACGCACCCGCGCCGACGAGCACGGCACGCCCCGAGCCACCGCTCCGGCCCCCGCGCAGGGCCCGGTCGACCTGACCCCGGGCCAGCCCACCTCCGAGGCGTTCCCGATCGCCGCCTGGCGCGCCGCCTGGCGCCGCGCCAGCCACCACGCCCCGCCCATCGACGAGCCACCCGCCGCCGGCCTGCTAGACCTGCGCTTCGCCATCGCCGCCCTGCTCCGCGACACCCGCGGCCTCGTCCTCGACCACCACGAGGTCATCGTCGTCTCCGGGTACGCCGACGCGCTCCGGCTGGCCCTCCCCGGCGCCGGCGACCGCCCCGTGACCGTAGGCCTCGAAAACCCCGCACCCCCCGAGTTCCGCAACGCCATCGCCCGGCACGCCACCGTACTCCCCATCCCCGTCGACGGCGCCGGCGCCCGCGCCGACCTGATCCCACCCGGCTGCGACGCCGTCATCGTCACCCCCGAACGCAACGACCCACTCGGCGCCCGCATGTCCCTCGACCGGCGCCACGCCCTCTCGGCCTGGGCCGCCAACCACGACGCCCTGATCATCGAACCGGCCTTCGACGGCGTCTTCAACCCCAGCATCAACCCCCGCCCCAGCGTGCTGGCCACCGCGGACCCCGCCCGCACGATGATGTACGGCTCGTTCCGCGACCTGCTCACACCCTCGCTGCGCCTCGCCTTCCTGGTCGTCCCCCGGCCGCTCCTGGCCGGCATCGAGGCGCGACTGCCGTACGGCCCCGAGCCGCCGTCCCACATGTGCCAGCAGGTAGCCGCCGACCTGCTCAGATCCGGCTGCCCCACCCGCCGCGTGGACCGCCTCTCCAGCCTCTACGCCCAGCGCCGCACCCTGCTCCACCAGTCCCTCGGCGCCTACCCCGACACCAGCCTCCTCGGCTCCGACACCGGCTCCGCCGCCACCCTCCTCCTCCCTCCCGCCCTCCCCGCCACCCGCCTGACCCACACCCTCCGCGACCGCGGCGTAATCGTCACCACCCTCGCCGACTACTACCACCCCCACAGCCACCCCAAAAACGGCATCGTCCTCGGCTACGGCCACCTCGACGAAATGACCCTCCGCCGCGCCCTCCGCACCCTCACCACCACCCTCGACAACCAGGGCCTCACCCGCCGCACGGCGGGCCGCACCAGAACAGTGGCCTGACAGAGGTGGCCGTCAGGGCCGAGGTAGTCGATGTCGCGGGTGTAGAGCCAGCCGTCCTGGAGGCATCCGACCCTACGCTTACGGGGATGGTCTTTGGGCACCGTCTTTGAGACCAGTATTAGGTGTCGGCCCTGCGCTCATAGGGGGAGGGTTCGGGCGCACTCGCCCCGTGGGGCCGCTGTATCGTTCAATCCAGCTCTACCACGAAGACCGTTTCTGAAGGGCAGCATAGTTGGCAAGCGAGCACCCACCCGCTAGGCAACTAAAGAATTCCAAGACCTTCCGCCGCTAAGTTCCCAGGTCAGCAAGTGTCGGCCCCGCGCATGCGGGGATGGTTCCTTCTCCTGGGAGGCAGCTCCGGCCAAATACGCGTCGGCCCCGCGCATGCGGGGATGGTTCGAGGACGCGTTCGATGGCGGTGGGGTAGCAGACGTCGGCCCCGCGCATGCGGGGATGGTTCCTTCTTCCGTCATGGCCGCGATAAGCCGCCCGCGTCGGCCCCGCGCATGCGGGGATGGTTCCTCTCGACAGCCATGGACGCTGTGTTCGCCGGCGTCGGCCCCGCGCATGCGGGGATGGTTCACCTGACGATGTCGTTCGACGCGCCACGAAGGGGTCGGCCCCGCGCATGCGGGGATGGTTCCCGTTACTTCATGACCATGGACTCGACCTATCCGTCGGCCCCGCGCATGCGGGGATGGTTCCTGCTTCAGCTCCATGCCCATGATCTGCGCGGCGTCGGCCCCGCGCATGCGGGGATGGTTCTGCGGGAGTCTCCCGGGTCTCCGGGGGTACTGCGTCGGCCCCGCGCATGCGGGGATGATTCCGACGCGTCGGAGCTGCTGGCGTTCCTCGCGCCGTCGGCCCCGCGCATGCGGGGATGGTTCCCCCGGCATCGAGGTGCCCGAAGAAGCCACCAAGTCGGCCCCGCGCATGCGGGGATGGTTCTTTGGGGTATCACCCAAGACGGCACGTCGCGCGGTCGGCCCCGCGCATGCGGGGATGGTTCTCCCTACGGTCACCAGGGGGGCTGATCATTCCGGTCGGCCCCGCGCATGCGGGGATGGTTCCGCGACATCGACGACCTCCGCAAAGAAGTCGACGTCGGCCCCGCGCATGCGGGGATGGTTCTGCAGGGCCCCGACCCGACATCGGAGCCCCGCGGTCGGCCCCGCGCATGCGGGGATGGTTCTGCGCCGGGGACGATGATCCGCCGCTGGCAGGTGTCGGCCCCGCGCATGCGGGGATGGTTCCTGGACCGGCTCGTAAAGCCAGTGCGGGAGCCGGTCGGCCCCGCGCATGCGGGGATGGTTCGCGGTGCCAGGCCAGGAACCCCACCCCGGCGGCGTCGGCCCCGCGCATGCGGGGATGGTTCTCCGGCACCACCGGCGATGCCCGCGATTTCCGCGTCGGCCCCGCGCATGCGGGGATGGTTCCCCGGATCACCCGGCAGATCGCGTCCCTTGTCGGCGCCAGGAATGATCCCATTCTTTCGAGCCGGGGAACAATCTCACAAAGGCATCGGTCCAAGGTCTGCCAGGAGGGTGGTTCGGGACCGGGCAACCACGAATCATGGGCTGAGGAGCGGGAGAAGGGCTGCCAAGGCGCGCATGTCGGGCTTGCCAGCGGGGGTGGTGGGGACGGATGTGAGGACGGTGATCGTCTTGGGGGTGTGCGCTTTGCTCAGGGATGACTGGATGAGGGACTGGAGGACCGCGTTGTCTATTTGGTGGCCGGGGGTGGGGACGACGAAAGCGTGGATGGCGTCGCCGGTGGTGGGGTCGGGGGTGCTGGTGACGTAGGCGGCGGAGACGGAGGGGTGGGTGGTGAGGACGCGTTCGATGGCGGTGGGGTAGCAGACTTCGGCGTTGACGAGGATGACGTCGCGGCTGCGGCCGGTCAGGCGGAGGAGGCCGTCGGGGCCGACGTAGCCGATGTCGCGGGTGTGGAGCCAGCCGTCTTGCAGGACCTCGGCGGTCTGGTCGGGGTCGTTCCAGTAGCGGGTCATCATGTGAGGGCTCCGGACCCAGATCTCGCCGGGGGTGCCCGGGCGGTTGTCGTAGTTGCGGACGCTTAGTTCGACGGTGGGGAGGGGGCGGCCGACCGTGGTGAGGGCGTCGGGGCAGGTGGTGATGTCGGTCGGGGTGAGCATGGAGATTACGCCGCCTTCCGCCTGGCCGTACCCCTGCCAGATGATGGGGCCGAGGCGGTCCATGGCGGCGGTGAGGAGGCCGGGGTCGGCTGGGGAGCCGCCGAGGACGACGGCGCGCAGGGTGGAGAGGTCGGCGGGGCGTTGGTGGAGGGTGGCGAGGAGGACGTGCAGGCGGGGCGGGGGCATCATGGTGGCGGTGACGCGGTGGCGATCGATGAGGTCGGGGGTGAGGGGCTCGCTGGTCATGATGGCGGTGCCGCCGGTGACGAGGCAGCGGCCTAAATAGGTCATCATGACGGGGCTGGCCAGGCTCTCGTGGACGAGGCAGCGCTGGAAATGGGTCATCAGTGCGGCCAGCTGGGGTGGCCAGTCGTCGCGCTGGTAGGCGAGGCTGAAGGCGCGGTAGGTCTGGGCGCAGCCTTTGGGCTGGCCGGTGCTGCCACTGGTGAAGGTGAGCCGGGCGATGTCGCCGGGGCGGGCGTCGATGGTGAGCGGGTCGGCCGGGTGGTCAAGCAATTTAGCGGTGTCGAGGACAGGGACACGTAAATCGCCAAGGCGGGCGTCGAGGTCCGGGACTTTCAGGTCAGTGGAGCGGACGCCAGGGTCGCCCATGCGGGGACCGGAGTCGGGGCTCGGGACCTTCAAGTCAGTGGAGCGGACGCCAGGGTCGCCCATGCGGGGACCGGAGTCGGGATTCGGGACCTTCAGGTAGGCGGCGTGGGTGCCGGGGTCGACGATGAGGGCGTCGAATTGGTAGGCGAGGGCGTGGGCGATTTGGTCGGCGCTCCAGCGGGGGCGGAAGGCGGCGACGCGGCAGCCGAGGGCGTGGGCGGCCAGGTGGGCGGCGTAGGCGTCGGGAGAGGTGCTGGTCATCATGGCGACGCCCTTGCCGGGGCCGAGGCCGGCGGCGCGTAGGCCGGTGGCGATGCGCGCGACGGCGGTGAGCAGGTCACCGCGGGTGATCTCGCGCCCTCCGTGCTCGATGGCGGTACGGCTCGGCGATATCCGCAGCGCGTCAAGTACGGGGGCCGGGAACATCGATCTCCTCCTGAGGGGTCGTCGGTAATACGGCAGGGGAAAAGCCACGGGATTCAAGCCACGCCGGGGAATCTCACCGCCACCTATTTCCCGTACAACAGAGTGCCAAGGTAGACAATTACCAAGGAGACGCCGATGACGGCTATTCCGATCCGTGGAGGTAGGTGGCAGTCCCTCAACGCGGGGGGTCACCGCACAGCGCTCAATGTCTTCCTGTTCATCGTCATCGCCCACTGGGCCGAGCACATCGTCCAGGCCATCCAGATCTGGGGTCTGGGCTGGCCGGTCCCCGAATCGCGCGGCGTGCTGGGCCAGTTCTTCCCGTGGGTGATCAAGTCCGAGGCGCTGCACTACGGGTACGCGTTGATCATGCTCGTCGGTCTGATCGTGCTTCGCAAGGGGTTCACGGGAACGGCTCGAACGTGGTGGAACATCTCGCTCGGCATCCAGGTCTGGCATCACCTGGAGCATCTGCTTCTGCTCTTCCAGGCGCAGTCGGGGCTGTTCCTGGCGGGCAAGCCCGTGCCGACCAGCATCGTGCAGCTGATCGTGCCCCGGGTCGAGCTGCACCTGTTCTACAACACGCTGGTCTTCATCCCGATGGTGGTGGCGGTGATCCTGCACCGTAAGCCGTCCGACGACGCCGCGTGCACGTGCGCGCGCGCCTGAGCGGGCCGTCGGGGTTCACCGTCGCCGTGGCGACCGCGGCGGCGGTGCTCCTGCTGGCGCTGGCCGTGCCGGCCATCGGCCCGGCCTTGCGGGCGGCCCGGGCGGAGGGCGTTCAGGGCACGTTCACCGCCGGCTTCTCCCGGTGTGTCTCCCACCTCGGCCACGAGGCCTGCTCCTGGTACGGCACGTTCACGGCCGACGGCGAGAACCGCGACGTCTACCTGTACGGCAGCGCCGCCCTCACCCAGGGCCAGCGCGTGCCCGCGATCGACATCGGCCGCCGCGCCTACGTCTACGGCCCCGGCGGTTCCAACGAGTGGATCGTGACCTCGCTGCTGCTGCTCGCGGGGGTCGGCCTGCTGTGGCCGCTGGCGGCGAAGTGGCGCTCGCACAGCCGTTCCCGCCGGGCGTCCCAGACCATGTAGGTGCCCAGGCAGAGCTGGACGAGCCCGCGCCCGACGTCCTCCCAGCGATCCCTGACCCTGATGAACGCCAGGGCGAGCGGGGACGGCCGGGAGCCGCGCGGCAGGACGAGGCAGGGTCCGCGGTTGGGCAGCGAGCGGGTGTGGGCGGCTGTGCTGTGGAAGCGGTAGCGCCGGAGCAGCTCGGCGATCGCCGCGCGCAGGGCGATCGGGGAGAGCCGCCAGGCGGGGCAGGGGCGGTTGGCGGCGATCCCGTACGGGATGTGGTTGGCGTGCTTGACGGACAGGCGTTCCCACCGGCTGGGGTCGAACTCGTCGGGGCGCTCGAATCCGGCCCGGTGGAAGGCCGGGTAGTTGAAGCAGAGCACGGATCCGGCGGGCAGCACCGTGGTCTCGTCCACGGTGATGTCGGCGGAGGTGACGCGGTGGGCGATGCCGAACAGCGGGTAGAGCCGAAAGGTCTCCTCGATGATGTGGGCGAGGTCGCCGTGGGGATGCCTGGCCAGGGACATGAGGATGTGCGCGGACGCCTCCGACTGCTGCACGACGGCCGTGTTGAAGAACGTGCCCTGCAGGTAGAGGGCCTGCTCGTGGCGGGTGAGGCCGGCGGGGAGCGGATGCCGTACGTCGTCGAGGCGGGTTTCGAGGTAGGCGGTGAGGCGGTGGCGGCGGTCCATGTGGCGCAGGCCGCAGAATTTGAGCGCGGTGACCACATCGTCGGCGTTGGCGACGATCAGGTCGCGGGCGTGGCGGGGGCAGCGTTCGGCGAAGACGAGTTCGTAGAAGAACTCCGCCCAGACGGGCATCATCAGGTCGCGTAGCCGTACCGAGCGGCGGATCTGGGCGCGGCCGGCGCAGCGGACGGCGAGGGCGGTGACGTCGGCGGTGGGCAGGGAGAGGAAGCGGCGGGTGGCGCGGGCGACCTCGTCGTAGCGTTCGCCGGGTTCCAGGTGTTCCTGGTGGATTTCGGCACCCGGCGACAGCCAGTACCAGAACAGGTCGGACAGCTTGGCGCCGTGGCTTCGCCCATTGGCGGCCGGATCTGCGTAGACCTGGCGGAACCGCTCGATGGGGACGAGTTCCCCGGGGACCGGGATGCCTTCCTCGCCGTTGATCCTGGCGAAGATCCACATCCGCAGGGCGATCACCGCTCTCGGCACCCAGTACGGCAGGCTCGCCACCACCAGCACGCCCCCGATGAGCGGCACCATCAGCCCTCCTGGAGCGCTTCCGCCATCCGCGCCGCCACCCGCCCCCAGAACCGGTCGGGGTCGTTGAGATGCGGGTACGGTTCGACCGGCACCGGCAGCCCGAGGAAGTCGCACAGCGGCTGCCAGCCGTCGCCGGGCTGGACGACCAGCAGCCGGTCGGTGGGGACCTCGCGCCTGACGGCCGCGTTGTGCTGCTGGTAGACGGCGATGGCGTGGTCGCGGTCGGCGAACCTGCCGCCGAAGAAGCCGTTCCAGATCATGCGCCGGTGGAAGGCGGTGAACACGTCGAGTCCGGGCACGACGCGCAGGGCGTGCTGGGCGCGGGGGTCGGCGCCGCTGCCGAACATGGGGTAGATGGTGCGGTTGACGCTTTCGTACCAGCCGTCGGGTTCGCGGACGGTGAGGATGATCTTCGCGTCCGGGAAGGCGGCGCGCAGTTCCCGCCAGTAGGCCGCGCCGGGCCAGTCCACGGTGGAGCGGTAGCCGCGGAACACGGCCGTCCAGTCGACCGGCCGGCCCTCGGCCGCCGCTTCCCACAGGGGGAGCCGTTCCGGGTGGTCGAGCACGTGGCGGCCGTGGAAGCAGGGCCCGAGGCCGAGCACCTCCAGCGCCGACTTGAGCGAGAGTGTCCCGGTCCGGCCGACGCCGGCCCCAATGATCTTCACATGGCTCCTTGGCTGACGAGATCGCGTGGCACCGACTCGACCGAGTCGCAGCCGCATAGCGTGAGCGCGTTGAGCAGCTCGATTCGGAGCAGGTCGAGCACCCGGGCGACGCCTTCCTCGCCGCCCGCGGCCAGACCCCACAGCACGGGGCGGCCGATCGCGGCGGCGGTCGCGCCCAGGGCGAGCGTCTTGACCACATCGGTGCCCCGCCGGATGCCGCCGTCCACCAGCAGCGGGAGCTCACCGCCGACCACGTCCGCGATCACCCGCAGCCGGTCGACGGCGGGCGGGGTGCCGTCCAGCTGCCGCCCGCCGTGGTTGGACACGATGATCGCGTCGATGCCGCGGCGCTGGGCAAGCTCCGCGTCGGCCGGGTGCAGCACGCCTTTGAGCACGATCGGCAGCGTGGTGATGCCGCGCAGCCAGTCGAGGTGCCGCCAGGAGATCTCCGGGGAGAGCACCACGCCGCGCACGTCCCCGCCGGCCTCGCGGAGGTTCTCGCAGCGGATACCGGGCGGCAGGTCGTGGAAGTCGTTGCGGTCGCCGCGCTCGTTGCGGCCGAGGGCCGGGGAGTCCACGGTGACGACCAGCGCGGCGACACCCGCCGCTTCGGCGCGGCGGACGATCGCCTCGGTGAAGCCCAGGTCGGGCTGGAGGTAGAGCTGGAACCAGAGGGCGGGGTCGTCGGCGACCTTGCGGGCCTCGTCGGCCATGTCCTCGATCGCCACGGTGGCGAGCATGGCGGCGATCATGATGACCCCCGCCTCGGCCGCGGCCCTGACGCTGGCCCGCTCACCGTCGGGGTGGGCGAGCCGGTGGAATGCGGTGGGCGCGATCATGATCGGCATGGAGGCCTGGCTGCCGAGCACGGTGCGGCCGAGACGAGGGGGTTTGTGGCCGCGCAGGATCCGGGGCACCAGGGCGAGGCGCCGGAATGCCGCCTCGTTGGCCCGTACGGTGAGTTCGTCCTGCGCACCGGACGCGAAGTAGTCGAAATGCACGGGGTCGAGGACGGCTTTCGCCGCAGCCTCGAAGTCCCGCACGTTCACGTTGGCCTCCACGCCCGGTAATACGGCGAAAAATCAGTAAAAGATTCACTGAACCGGTTGGCTTCGGGATTCGTCGTAGGCGTGTGGCACTGTCGGATGAATCTCTCGTCGCGGGGATGGCTTCGGGCGACGCGGAGGCCGCCGCGGCCTTCGTCCGGAGGTTTCAGGCCCGGGTGTTCGGGCTGGCGTTGAGCGTGGTGGGCGATACCGGCCTGGCCGAGGAGGTGGCGCAGGAGGCGTTTGTCCGGGTGTGGCGGCATGCCGCGACCTACGATCCCCGGCGGGGGCGGGTGGCGACGTGGCTGCTCACGATCACCCGTAATCTGGCCGTGGACGCCATCCGGCTGCGCCACAAACATCGCGCCGACCCCGAACCGCTGCTGCGGGCGCTCCAGCCCGCCGCGACCGAGGATCCCTTCGAGACCGATCCGTACGGATCCGACCAGCTCCGCGCCGGATTACAGGCGCTGCCCTTGGAACAGAGCCGCCCCATCGTGATGTCAGTATTTTACGGATTGACCGCCAAGGAGATCGCCGACCGGGAGGGCATCCCGCTCGGCACCGTCAAGACCCGGATCAGGAGAGGCCTGGCGAAACTGCGGCACGAGCTGGGGGTGAGCGATGACTGAGACACCGGAGTGCGCGGCCGTCCGGGAGCTGATCCCCGAACTCGCCGCCGGGGTGGCCGCGGGCGACGAGCGGGCCCGCGCCCTCAGGCATCTGGCCACCTGCACCGACTGCCACCGCGAGCTCGAGGCCGCCGCGTTCGTGGTGGACGAGCTGCTGCCGCTGGCGCCCGCGGTGGAGCCGCCGCCGGGATTCGAGCTGAAGGTGCTGGCCGCGCTGAACCCGCCGCGCCGGCGCTGGCGGGGCAGGCTGCGGCTGGCGGCGGCGTTCATGGTGGCGGTGGTGCTGGGCGGGGTCGGGATGTGGCAGGTCACCGCCGACGACCGCCGGATGGCCGACAGCTATCGCCGTACGCTGGCGGCCGCCAACGGGCGTTACATGACGGCCAAGACCTTCGCCGCCCCGGACGGCAGCACCGCCGGGCGGATCTTCGCGTATCAGGGCAAGCCCTCGTGGATCTTCATTACCGTGCAGTACGGCACGACCGGCGGGCCGTACACGGTCCGGTTGACCACACGGGACGGGCGGAACGAGACACTGGGCACGATCATGGTGCAGGCGGGGACCGGGGCCTGGGGGCGCACGATCGATGTGCCCGTGTCGGGGATCGCTCAGGTCAGCCTGACCGGCGCGGATGACCTGAACTACTTGATCGCGGGGTTCGGCCCGCCGCGATCGACCTGACCACTTCGCCGCAATTTCGACCCAGAAGTGGAACTGTCGCGTCTTGCCGTTGCACCGGTCCAATGGGGACCGGAGGTGAGCCGATGTCGCGTCATCAGTCGAGTGTTTCCGCGCCGGCCAAACAGCACGGAACCGGTCGGCGTACGCGCGCGGCCGGAATGGTTTTCCTGATGGCCGCGACGGTCATCATGAGCACGGCGGCGGGTGCCCCGAAGCCGAACGCCCCGGGCGGGTGGACGCATGCCGCCGCGTGGGGTTTCGGCGCCTCGGGTCAGCTGGGCGACGGAGGCACGGTCAACCGGATGACTCCGGTCGGCGTGCGCGACCCTGGCCTGGGCTTCGTCGAGGTCGCCTCGGGCGGCAACCACAGCGCGGCCATCGCCGCCGATGGCACCGTCTGGACCTGGGGCGGCGGTTCGGTGGTGCCCGTCCAGGTGCCGGGCCTGACCGGCGTCACCAGGATCGCCGCGGGCAGGGACCACACGCTGGCCGTGCGATCCGACGGCACCGTCTGGGCCTGGGGCGCCAACGAGGAGGGCCAGCTCGGGGACGGCACCCAGGAAGCCCGGGACACGCCGGTTCAGGTGCCGGGCCTGGAGGCGATCGTGGAGGTCGCCGCGGGGACCTCGCACAGCCTTGCCGTACGGTCCGACGGCCGGGCTTTCGCGTGGGGCTGGAATCAGTTCGGGCAGCTCGGCGACGTGAGCGAGGTGACCAGGCTGAGCCCGGTCCCGGTGCACCTGCACGGGGGGCACGGAACCACCATCAAGGTGGTCAAGGTGGCGGCGGGCATGGCGCACAGCATGGCCCTGACGTCCGGTGGCTCCATCTACACCTGGGGCCAGAACGGCTCCGGGCAGCTCGGTGACGGCACGTCGGAGAACCGCAACGTGCCCGGCTACGTCTACGGCGGGAGCGGCACGGCGACCGCGGCCGACATCGCGGCCGGGGAGAACCACAGCATCGCCGCGCTCGCGAACGGCACCGTCCTGACTTGGGGTGACAATTTCGGCGGCCAGCTCGGCGACGGCACGACGACCGCGCGGAACGTGCCGGGCCCGGTGCCGGGGCTGACCGGCGTCACGCAGGTCACGGCCGGGTTCTGGTTCAGCGCCGCCCGGCGCGGCGACGGCACGGTGCGGTCGTGGGGCCTCAACTACCTGGGCCAGCTCGGCGACGGCACCACGACCAACCGGCTGACCCCGGTCCCGGTCCCCGGCCTCACCGGGGTGACGGAGATCGACGCCGGGCTACGCCCCGCGTTCGGCACCTCCTCGCACACCCTGGTCGTCCGCCCGGTCCCGCCGCCGGGATTCCGGCTGGAGGTCGAGCGGGATGCCATCGACCTGCCCGCCGGTGGTTCGGTCACCCTCAACGTGACCGTGGTTCCTGTCAACGGCTCGCATCAGGTGGTCAGCCTGGGCACGGCGCCGCCCTCCTCCGCCCTCGCGCTGCCGGCGGGTGTGACAGCGACCTTCGGCTCGGGGTCGATACCGGTCGGCGAGACCGTTAATGTGACATTTACCGCCGACCCGCAAACCATGCCATCACATGGCGAATCATCTACCGTTGCCCTCATCGGCACGGCCAGCCTCCCCGCTTCCACCGCCACCACGACTCTCGACATCCTTATCACCGATCCGGTGTCGTGAGCCTGCGGCGACTGGCCGTCCGTTGAGATGAGCGGGCGGCCGGTCGTCGAAAGGATCCACCCATGCCAGACCTCGACCCTCAGCTCCTGGCCGCGGCTCGGCGTGTCCGGCCCGTGGATCCCGGGCTTCGCGACTGCTGGAACCACGTGGTCTCCGCCATCGAGCACGGCTGGCTGGACAGCACGGGCGTGCACGATGTGATCACCCGGATCAGGGCCGGGCACGACATCGGGTTCCAGGAGCTCTCCTTCGATCGGCTGGGCAACCGGCTGCGGGTCAGCCTGGGCGACCAGGAGGCGTGGTGCGTGCCGGAGGAGCTGCTGGAGCAGCTGGCCGCGCTGGTCGAGGGCAGGTCGCCGCGTGACTACACGGCGACGGCGATCGGGTGGGCGCACACCGGGGACGGCGAGTTTCCGTACGAGGCGTCCGCCGGTGCGGACGCGCTGGTGATCCGGGTCAACGATTTCCCGGCGGAGCCGCTGTACACGCTGATCGTGAACGGGCACGAGCATCTCGACCTGGAGGACTGGCCGGCCGCGTGGGCCCGGCCGCCGGTGCCGCGGCATCTGGTGGAGCTGGCGGAGGCGCGGGGGCGGCGGCGGTCGGGGGTGCCGCTGGACGCCGGGCTGCTGCTGTCGTGGGCGCAGACGCTCTGCCGGTTGAGCATGGACGATCCCGTGCTGGTGGCGGGGTCGCTCGGGTTGCTGGGCGAGCTGGTGCCGCGCCGGGGCGAGGTCGCGGTGGAGCCGCCGCCGCCCGGGGCCGCGGAGCTGCTGATCAGCAGCCGGGGCGGGCGGTTCAAATACGTGAAGATCCAGCCGTCGTCCACGTCGCTGATCCGGGCTGATCTGGACGCGTTGCTGGGGGTGGGGTTCGTGCCGCCTCGGGTGCATTGGGACAGCCCGCATACCCGGGTCTATCGGGTGGAGGTGCCGGGCGCGCCGTACTGCTGCGACGTGACCGCCGAGTTCTACTTCACCGAGGAACCCAAGGCGACGGCGACCGTCCTGGAGGTCAGCCTGCACCGGATCCCGGTTTTCCCGACATTCTGAGACTCATGGGACTCAACGAGTCGTACTTCGACCAGCGGGCCAGCACATATGGCGATTTGAGCTGGCATGTCGGATATGCCGAGCGATTGGTGGAGCTGGCGGAGCTGCCGCCGGGGAGCTCCGTCCTGGACGCCGCCACCGGCACCGGGCTGGCCGCGCTCGCCGCCGCACGGGCGATCGGCCCGGTGGGCGAGGTGGTCGGTGTGGACATCTCCGCGGGCATGCTCCGCGAGGCCGAAGTCCTGCTGGCGAAGTCGGGGTTAGGCAACATCCGCTACCAGAAGGCGGACGCGACCGCTTTGGTGGAGTTCTCCCCCGAGTCGTTTGATGTGGTGTTGTGCTCGTCGAGCGTGCTCTACCTGGACGCCGGGCGGGCGCTGGCCGCCTGGCATCGGGTGCTCAAACCGGGGGGCATGCTGGCGTACTCGGCCATGCGAGCGGGCTTTCCTGTGTCGTCGCGGGTGTTTCGCGAATGCGCGGCCGAGGTGGGCGTGCCGGTCGCCGACCCGATGGCGGCGCTCGGCAGTGAACGTGCCAGCCGGGACGCGTGCGAGAAGGCCGGGTTCCGGGTCGATCGCATCGTCAGCGACGTGGTGCGCCGGCCGCCGCTGCCTGCGGCCGAGCTGTGGCGGAGCAACGCGCGCAATCCGCTCAATCCGGAGGTACCGGCGGCGGAGGCTCGCTACCTGGCCCGGATGGCCGAGTTCGCTGACGATCCGAGCATCTGCGACATGCCCGTTCTATTTGTCATAGCCAGGAAGAAATAGGTGTTATCGCTCACAAGAGAGTTTGTTCGGCGGCATTCGAGCGTTCTAAAGAGCCAATGTCGCGAACGGCGATCCGGTGAATGTTTCATTCGCGGCCGATAAAGCGGCTGGCGCGGCGAACGGGTAGTTCGGGGTCATTGACAGGCCATGGTTGCCGGGCCGACCATCCCAGGCAAAACATCGGAGCACTTTCCGGCGCATGAATGGTTGCGCTAACACAAGGAGGAGTGGTGATCCGAAAAAGCCTGGTCGTGCTGGCCGTGCTGCTTCTGGGGCTCGTCCCCGGGCTCCCCGCCTCGGCGGCCACGTCGTACACCAATCCCATCAAATCCCAGAAAGGGGCAGATCCCTGGCTGCGCTACTACAACGGCAACTACTACCTGATCACCACATCGTTCACGAACACGCTCGTGATCCGGAAATCTCCGACTTTGGGTGGGCTTGCTAATGCGCCCAGCGTGCAGGTCTGGCAGGACGGGACCGCGTCCCGGGGGACCAACATCTGGGCGCCCGAACTCCATATGTTCAACAACCGGTGGTATCTGTACTACTCAGCCGGGGCGATCGGGGCGGCCTGCTGTGACAGCCAGCGCACGCATGTCCTGGAAAGCGCGGGGAGCGACCCGCTCGGGCCGTACACATACCGGAATATCCTGACGGGTTCGAATCTCGCGCCCGGGGGATGGCTCATCGACGCCAGTCCGATGCAGCTCAACGGGTCGCTCTACCTGCTCGGCAGTGGCTTCGTGAACGGCAGCGCGCAGAGCCTGGTGATCGCGCCGATGAGCAATCCGTACACGATCAGCGGTAGCACGTTCAGCCTGATCTCCAGTCCGTCCTACAGCTGGGAGACCCAGGGCGGCACGGTCAACGAAGGCCCGGAAGCGCTGCAACGGAACGGGCAGACCTTCATCATCTACTCCGCCAGCGCGTGCTGGGGGCCCAACTATCGTCTGGGCCAGCTCACGTACAACGGCGGAAATCCGCTCAGCGCCGCGTCCTGGGCCAAGAAGTCCACGCCGGTGTTCCAGCAGTCCGGCAGCGTGTACGGCCCTGGCCACAACGGCTTCTTCACCTCCCCGAACGGCACCGAGAACTGGATCGTCTATCACGCCAACAGTTCCGCCAGTGGGGGTTGCGACAACGGCCGTACCACGCGGGCGCAGCGGTTCAGCTGGAACTCCGACGGCAGTCCGAACTTCGGCACGCCGGTCGGGACCGGGGTTTCGCTCGCCGCGCCGGCCGGTGAGACGGCGAGCACTCCCAGCGCGTACACGCTGGTCAACCGCAACAGCGGCAAGTGCCTGGATGTCAACGCGAGCTCCGGCGCGGACGGCGCGAACGTGCAGCAGTGGGCCTGCACGGGCGGCAACAACCAGCGCTGGCGGGTCGAGGACCAGGGCGACGACACCAGCAGGCTGGTCAACGTGGCCAGCGGCAAGGTCCTGGACGTGAGCAACTGCGGGTCCGCCGACGGCACCAACATCCAGCAGTGGAGCTGGCTCAACAACACCTGCCAGCGTTTCCGCCTCGTGCATACGACGGGGGGTTTCGTCAGGTTGGTCAATGCCGCGACCAACAAGGTCGCCGACGTCGCCGACTGCGGCACCGGCGACGGCGCCAACGTCCGCCTGTGGACCTGGCTGAACAACAACTGCCAGCAGTGGTCCCTCAACCCGGTCCAGTGAGGAACGACATGAAGACCATCGAATGGGGCGGAGCCCTCGTGGCCATCCTCCTGGCGTTCACCATCTTGCCCGTGAATTCCGCCACGGCGGCACCTCCGTACCCCGGGCCTGGAGTCGTCACCGGCAGCACCACCGCCCACGACCCCTCGGTCGTGAAAACCCCGACCGGCGGCTACCTCCTCGCGGCCACCGGCAACAACATCTCCCTGAAAACCTCCACAGACCGTACGGCCTGGCGGAACGCCGGCGTGGCCTTCCCCGGCGGAGCGTCCTGGACGCTGTCGTACACCGGCGGGAGTGCCACCCTCTGGGCGCCCGACATCTCCTACCGCAACGGCCGCTACTACATGTACTACTCGGCCTCCACGTTCGGCTCCCGCAACTCGGCCATCTTCCTGGCCACCAGCCCGACCGGCGCCTCCGGCACCTGGACCCACCAGGGCACGATCATCAGCACCACCTCGTCCAGCACCTACAACGCCATCGACCCCAACCTGATCGTCGACGGCTCCGGCGCCTGGTGGCTGAGCTTCGGCTCCTTCTGGACGGGCATCAAGCTCATCTCGCTCAATTCGACCACCGGCCTCCGGTCGGGCACCACGCTCCACTCGATCGCCCAGCGCACCGGCGGCTCCACCGCGATCGAAGCGCCCTTCATCGTCAAACGCGGTGCGTACTACTACCTGTGGGTGTCCTTCGACACCTGCTGCCAGGGCGCTTCCAGCACCTACCGGATCATGGTCGGCCGCTCCACCAGCATCACCGGCCCGTACGCCGACCGCAACGGAACCGTCATGACCTCCGGCGGCGGCACCCAGGTCCTGGCCGGTCACGACTCCATCCACGGCCCCGGCCACCAGGCGGTCATCGCCGACGTCGACGGTGACATCCTCTTCTACCACTACTACGACAACGCGGGCACCGCCCGCCTGGGCATCAACAAGATCGCGTACGACGCCTCGGCCTGGCCCTTCGTCTACTGACCCTTAAACAGGTCCGGGACGCCCTGACCACGCCCCGGCCCACCCGACTCCCGCCCCGCCCGCCGGGGCGGGACTCCACTTGCTGGTCGGGGGCGTAAATCCTTCCCGTCAAGTTCTTGAGGCTTCAAGTAACGTCCGATAGCTTGAAGCGTCAAGTTTCAAGGGAGCCTAATGTGAACGTTTTCCTGTGGGTCCTGCAGGGCCTGCTCGCCGCCCTCTTCGGAGGCGCCGGAGTCATGAAGATCACCCAACCCAAGGAGAAGCTCAAGGCGGGGTTGCCGTGGACCGAGGACTTCTCTCCCGGTGCCATCAAGACGATCGGCAGCCTCGAACTGCTGGCCGCGATCGGCCTCATCCTGCCCGCCGTCACCGGCATCCTGCCGATCCTCACCCCGCTCGCCGCCACCGGCCTCATCCTCGTCATGATCGGCGCCGCCCTCACCCACCTGCGCCGCAAGGAGCCCCCGGCGATCGTCATCAATCTGGTCCTCCTCGCCCTCGCCGCCGTCGTCGCGTGGGGAAGGTTCGGTACGTACGCTTTCTGATGTGGAACCACGGGGCGGATGGCTGGACGAAACAGAGCAACGGGCATGGCAGGGCCTTCTCGCCTTCGCCATGCTCGCGCTGCCCGAACTCGAACGCGCCCAGCGCCGCCACGGCCTCGTCCACATCGAGTACGGCCTGCTCGCCGCCCTCACCGAACGTCCCTTCCGGCTGAGCGACCTGGCCTCGATGCTCAACATGTCGCAGAGCCGCCTCAGCCACCGCATGAACAAGCTCCGCGACCGCGGCCTGGTCACCGTGCGCCCCTGCCTCGAAGACGGCCGGGTGACCATCGCCGAGATCACCCCCAGCGGCCGCTCCCTGGTCGAGAAGATCGCCCCAGAACACGTCGAAGACGTCCGCCGCCTCGTCTTCGACAGCCTCAACCCCGACCAGACCCACGCCCTCGCCGACGCCCTTCAAGCGGTGATGTCCGGCTTACGCATGTGCTCCCCGGACTGACTAGTGTTCTGAGCCGTGTACGTGAAGATCTGTGGCCTGCGGGAACCCGCCCATGTGACCGCTGCCGTCGAAGCGGGCGCCGACGCGATCGGCTTCGTGCTGACGACGAGCAAGCGCCGGGTCACTCCGGCCGAGGCCAGGGCTCTTGGGGAGGCGGTTCCACCGCATGTGCTCACGGTCGGGGTCTTCGCGGGCGAAGCGCCGGAGATCGTGCGGGCGGTGGCGGTTGAGGCGGGAGTGCGGGCCGTCCAGCTGCACGGGAATCACCCGCATAGCGACTTCATCGCTCTCAAGGGTCTCACCCTGGTGCGGGCGGTCGCAGCGGACGCCGATCTGCGGTGCGGCGCGTTCGACGAGGAAATGCTGATCGTGGACGCTCCCAAGCCCGGGTCCGGCGAGCCCTGGAACTGGGCGGCCATTCGCGGCCGACCCTCGGGTAAGTGGATGCTTGCGGGTGGCCTCGACTCGCGGAATGTGTCCCGGGCCATCTCCGAAGCGCGGCCGTGGGGGGTGGACGTGTCCAGCGGGGTCGAACGCGAGGGCAGGAAGGACCCTGACCTCATCCGCGAGTTCGTCACCGAGGCCCGTCGATGATCGTGGCCAGGTGGTTCTGGAGATCGGGATCCACCGCGTAGAGCAGCGTTCCGCGCATGCCTCTGGTCAGGAGGACCTTGTAGACGTTGCGGACGAGCTGGTCGAACTCGGTGTCGGGGACAGAGCGGCGGCTTTTGAAGGCGGGGTCCCTGTTCGCCTCGCGTACCGTGGCCAGGCGTCCGTCCCGGATGGTGAGGTCGGGGCCGAGGATGACGCCGTTCCAGTCGTACTCGAAACCTTGGGCCGTGTAGACGCAGCCGACCTGGCCGAAACCGCCGGGGTCGCTCGCCCACAGCATGCTGGGGGGCGCGTCGCCGACGGCGCGGTCCTTCTTGACGTTCCACGGGCGGGCCCAATCGCCGATGGTCACGTCGTCGACGAGGGTGTCGTCGGAGCGCGGGTTGCTCCAGGGCCAGCAGTATCCGGCGGTCATCCTGGCCGTGCCGGGCTTGGCGCGGAGGGCGGCTTCCAGTTCGTGCGGGGAACCGGCCAGGCGTACCTCGAAGTCGTCGTCGCCGTCCCAGATCTCCGGTCCGCCGTCGGCCAGGCCGAGCAGGCGCAGCACCCATTGCTCGTACTTCCGGCTGCCGCCGCAGCGGAACTGTTCGTCGAGGGAGACGCGGTGCACGTCGTAGCCCTTGGCTCTGGCGACGGTCTCGATTCGTTCGACGGTGCCGACTTCGCCGGGGCGTACCACTTGGTGCTGGTCGAGCAGGAAGACGGGGACGCGCGCGGCGGCCAGGAGTTCGTCGAGTTGGCTGCGGCCGTTTCGTTTCGCGGCGGGGGTGAAGCGGTTGGTGGAGGTCTCGCGAATTCGGTGGGCTTCGTCGCAGATCAGCACTTCCAGGTTGTTGGGTTCGGCGTCGATGAAGCTGTTGAAATAGGTGAACAGGTTCTTGATGCGGGTGCTGCCGCGGCCGGGGTAGCGGCGCAAGGTCTGGGTGAAGGACTGGGAGCCGGTGGCGTACAGCGCGGTGCGGCCTTGCCGGTGTGACTCGCCCAGCAGGGAAAGGGCGATGACGCTCTTGCCGCTGCCGGGGCCGCCGGTGACCACGACGACCTGCTTGGTGTCGGATCGGCGGGCTCTGGTGACGGCGCGCGTCACCAGCTCGAACGCGACCTGCTGCTCGTCCAGCAGGGTGAACTGCTCGCGGTCGCGGATCTCTTTCGCCGCGTACGTCATGAGTTGCTTGCTTGGCGCCACGGCACTGTGCAGCAGGCGGTCCGCGGCGTCGGCGCCGGATTTTCCGGATAAACGTTCGGCCAGGTAGCGCAGGAAGTCGCCGCGGCGTTGTTTGGTGAAGAGGCGGCTGTGCTCGTCGCGTACCTGGTCGGCCAGGCCGTCGATGTCGAGGTCCATGGCGTTGTGCAGGTAGGCGGCGCCGTGCAGGGCATCCGGTCTGTCCTTGAAGACGCCGAGGAAGTCACGCATGTATTCGCAGTAGCGGCGGACCTGCTCGGCCGGGTTGAGCTTCTCCCCGCCGGGGACGCCCTCCACGATGACCAGGTGTTCGCCCAGTTCGGACGGCTCGGCGCGGCTCCACTGCTTCAGTTCGACCACCACGTACGAATCCGCGCCCGTGCGCGGGTGGACTCCCGCGAGGACCACGTCGGCGCGCCTGCTGGTCAGCGGGAGTTTGTATTCCACCAGCATCTCGACCTTGTCCAAGCCCGCGTCGGCCAGGTCGCGCGCGAGCGCGGGCAGGCTTCGCTGCCAGGACCTGACCTCCGCCGGAGACGGCCCGCGCCCGGTGGTCATCCGCAAATGTTCCGCGATCGCCGCCGCCAGCGCGGCCTCGTTCGGTGACGCGAGCAGGTTCTCGACAGACAGCCGCAACGCCGTCACGGACTTCCCCCAGGCAGCACGAGAAGACTCGTGCGGGTGGGGGCCTATCCGCAGGTGCTACGCGGAAGCCCGTCGGGCCGCATCACATGGTCATCACGAGGGTAGCGGGGGCGCCTTCCTGGCGGAACCGCGATAACGCTCGGGATCGTAGCGGCGGGCGTTCTCGTCCAGCTTGGCGTGGGCGGCCTCGATCAGGTCCACGCCGAGGACGTCGGCCAGGCGGATCAGGTAGAGCGTCACGTCGCCGAGCTCGGCGCGTACGCGGGCGAGGGTAGGGCTATCGAGGTGCTGGGATTCGGCCGGGGTGAGCCATTGGAACTCGGCAAGCAGTTCCCCCGCCTCCCCGGACAGAGCCATGGCCAGATTCTTGGGCGTGTGAAACTGCTCCCAGTCCCGCGACCGCACGAATTCCCGCAACCGCACGGCCAACTCTTCCAGGTCGGTAGTCATGCTTGGTGACCTTATATTCCCGGCGTCGCCTGGTAGTCGCAGTGTCAACCGGTGTGCAAGTGGCGCGCAACCAGGTGGCCGTACAACTAACGCAGGGGAAATACGAAAGGAATAAATCATGCGGGGGAACCTGAGGATGCGGTGGATCATGCCGCAGGAAGACCAGCGGCACCGTGCCGACGTTCGTGAAGGCATCCAGGACACGGGGAACCGTGGCCCGAAGCGGTCATCGCACCGGCTCAGTGCGAACTGGACTGTCGATCGCTGAACAGTGGTTACGCGCTCCTGCGGGAAGTCCTCCAGGAGCGCGACCACGAGTGTTTGGGGACTTAGCGGCGATTGTCGTCGCTTGGTGCCGATATTCCGCCGCCTGTAGTGCCCTCAAGATCTGGATGGCGAGCCTCCTTGGCTCCTGGCCTGACTGCGATCACGGGACCAGTGCCGTGACGGCGGTGGCCAAGTAGAGGCAGCCGCCGATGGCTACCGCGACGCCTGCCAGCGCGGGCGTCCAGGCTGCGGCCGAGCGCAATAGGCGTAGGTCCGGGGCGCGGCGGCTCACCAGCGCGGCCCCGCGTACGGTTACGATCCCGACGGCGGTTAGCGTGATCGCCATTCCGGCGCCGAATACCAGGACCAGGACGACGGCGTCGAGCGCGCGGCCGGTGAGAAGGCCGCTGACCAGCACGATGAAGGCTGAGGGCGAAGGGACCAGGCCGCCAGAGAGCGCGAGAGCGATAAGTCCGCGCCGGGACCACGGATCTGCGGGCTCTTCATGCCCATTCTCATGACCCTGATCGTGCCCATTCACATGAGCGCGACCATGCCCGTCATCGTGAGCGTGCCCATGGCCATGGCCGTGACCGTGGCCGTGGCCGTGGCCGTGGCCGTATGCGTGTGTTTTCCGGTTGCGGAGGTGGCGATAGGTCAAATGCGCGCCGACGCCGATTACGACCACGCCCGCGATCACCTGTAGCCAGCTGGTGACGGCCTTGGTGCCGACGGCGGTGCTGGTCAGGCCTGCCCAGGTCAGTGCGAGGGCGAGCACCGAGACCGTGTGCATCAGGGCGACGACCACGCCGAGGCGGAGGGCGTCGCGGTAGCGGCCGTGTGTGCCGATGAGGTATGCCGCCGTCACGCTCTTGCCGTGGCCTGGTGCGACCGCGTGCAGCGCGCCGACGCCGAGAGCGACGGCCAGCGCCAGCCAGAACGCGCCCGCGCCGTCGAACAGCGTGATCAGGTAGTTCTCCTGGTCGGTGGTGCCGTTCATGCGCTAGTGCCCGCGTGCCGTCGGCCCCGTACCAGGAAGGCGGCCAGCGCGCCGAGTGCGGCCACCAGCGCTATGGCGGGCACGGCGAGGGAGACGCCGCCCGTCGCTGACGGGTCGAAGCGGAGGCGCTGGGTGGCGGTCGCCGCGGTGAGCATCGCTTGCGCAGGTGTGGCAGGGGTCTCGGCGGTGAGCACAGTGCGGTATGCCTCGTGCAGGTCGGTCAGCGCGTCGATCCGGACGTCGACATCGACGACCGGGTTCGCGCAGGCGAAGCTGAACCGGGCGCCCTCGGCGAGTAACCGCTCCAATGGAGCCAGTTCGGCCGCGCAGGGCTGCCCGGCCTGGGTCACCCCGACCCGGGCCAGCAGGTAGTCGCGCACGGCGGTGGAACGGGCGAGTTTCTGCTCGCCGGTCAGCGTGGTGTCGACGCCCGCGGACGGATCGCCGAACGCGCCGACCGAGCGGCCGAGCGCGACCCAGTCGTCCTCGGCGGCCAGCCAGGCGATGGCCACGTGCGAGCCGTCGACGCTGATCCGCGCGGTGGACGGCGGGCCGAAGGGATGAGCGGCGGCCGGCGCCGCCGGCACGGCGGCCACCGCCGCCCCGGCGAGCAGCGCGCCCGCCAGACGGGTACGGAAGGTCACGGGATCTCCTGTCGAGCCGGCCGGATGGCCGGCCTGGGGCGGCCGGGCCGGCGCGGTACGCCGGCCCGGCCCGCGGGCGCGGGCCGCGCCCCGGTACCCGTCCCGGAGGACCGGTACCGGGGCGGGCCCGCATCCGGTGGGGCTACTACTTGACCGTGATCACCGGGCTGGTGATCTTCTGGGTGGCGCTCTCCAGGTACACCCGGTAGGTGCTGTCCTTGTTGAGGTCGGCCGGCAGCGTGAAGCTGTAGCTCAGCTTGCCCAGCGCGTCGGCGGTCTGGGTGCCGACGTAGGTCCGGCTGTCGTAGTCGCGGTCGCCGTTGCCGGCGTTCGCGGCCGTGCCCTTGGTACGGAGGAGGTAGACCTTCACCTTCTCGGCCGGGTCGAAGCCGAACGCGGTGGCGGTGAGCTGCTCACCCGGCTCGACACTGGTCTTGTCCACGATGACCTGCTCGCCGGTGTTGCCGGTGACGAGCTCGGTGACGGTGCGCTCACCCGCGTCGTTCTTGCGGATCAGGAAGCCGTCGTGGTGCTCGCCGTTGGCGTAGCGGGCCTCGAAGCGCAGCTGGTCCTTGTCGACGTCGATCATCTGGTACAGCTGCGTGTTCTCGCTGCTGCTGATCACCTCGGCGCCGTTGCCGGTCCAGTTCACGCCGCCGTTGAGCTCGTACATCTTGCCGCCGGAGACGGACACCACGTACGAGACGCCGTTGTGCGTGGTCGCGGACTGGCGGGCGGACTTCAGGTTGCCCCGGCCGTAGGAGTGGTCGTGGCCCTGCAGCACCAGGTCGACGCCGTACTTCTCGAACAGCGGGGCCCACTGGGCGCGGACCACCGGGTTGTTGCGGGTGCCGGTGTTGGAGTAGACGGGGTGGTGGAAGGTCACCACGGTCCACTTGTTCGGGTTGTTCTTCAGCAGACCCTCCAGCCAGGTGGTCTGCGCGGCCATCAGCGTGGCGTTGCTCTGCAGGTTGCTGTCCAGGCCGATGAACCGTACGCCCTGGTAGTCAACGCTGTAGACGGTCTGCTTGAGCTCGGGGTTACCCGGCCCGTTGTCCGGGTACGGGAACTGCGGCCGCCAGAAGGTGGACAGGCCGCCGCTGTACTCGTGGTTGCCGGGGACCGAGATGTTGTTGACCTGGCCGTCGATGAAGCCGCCGGCCTGGAACCACTGGCCCCACTGCTCCTCGCTGTTGGCGGAGTCGATGAGGTCGCCCGCGTTGACGATCGCCTTGGCCTGCGGCCGGTCGGCGAACGCCTGGCGGAACACGCGCGGGACCGCGGAGTCGATGTAGTTCTGCGCGTCGCCGTAGTAGATGAAGGAGAACGGCTGGAAACCGGCGGCGGCGGTGGTGAAGTCGGTCCACGCACTCCAGTTGGTGCCGTCACCGACGCGGTAGGTGTAGCGGGTGTTGGGCTTCAGGCCGACGAACTCGACGGTGTGGTAGGTCGAGGCGTACCCGAGCGTGGTGTTGACCGGGACGCTCGCCATGGCCATGACGTTGGTCACCGCGCCCGCAGCCGGCGCGACCTCACCGAGCGCGCGGGGCGCCTCCAGGATCTGGGCCTGGGCGGTCTCGGCGGTGGCCTCGGCCCGCCAGGTCACGCGCTGGCTGGCGGCCGGGGTGTTGGTGGGGATGAGGATCAGACGGTCGGGAATGGGGGAAGGCTTGTGCACCTCGGCGGCCGGGTACTTGGGAGGCGCCGCCGCACTGATTGCGGCGGGGGCCAACGCCAGGCCACCGACGAGCAGTACACCAGCGCCGATCGACGCGAGCTTCGCCTGCCGGGACCTGATCGGCCACGGCTTTCTGGGCTCATTCACTTCTGGTTCTCTCCACAAGAAATGGACTCGTCCACCCGCGAGTGCGGGGTGGACGCCAGCGAATTCACCCAGGCACCACTGACGCTCACCTGTACCTTGCCTGTCAGGGAGATGAATTCATGATCGTCAATGTGGTGGTCATCCGGAGTTGGCCTGGTGTTCCTCCGGATCCCTCTACCATCGGCCACGGATTGCGGGCGAACGCGAAAGGGTGAATCGGATGGCTCGTTTGGGGCTGCTCCCGGCCGTCGTCGCGCTCGGCACGCTGTTCGTGGTGCCGCCCATGGTCAAGACGGAGACCTTCATCACCGCCGAGACGACCGGGATCCTGATGATCGAGGGTGGCGAGTGTTTCAGCGACCCGGCGTACTCACCGGGGGCGGCGGAGCGGATCGTGCTCTACACGCCTTGCGCCGACGGCGCGGACAACCAGTCGTATGGCTTCACCCACATGCCCGACGGGCCGTACGACCCGGCTGGGCTGTCCGCGTTCGCCTGGCGGAGTTGCGGCGAGCGCTACGCGGAGCTGTGGGGTGGCGGTCGCGATGACCTGGACTTCTATCCGATCATGCCGACCGCGGAGACCTGGGCCGACGGCGACCGGGACGTGATGTGCGCCGTCTACCACCCCACCGGGCGGCTCTCCGGCTCAGCGCTGAAGACGTCGTTCACCTGATGCTCCGGTATCCGCGCATGGCCAGCCACGCACGAGCGCGGCCCAGCGTGCGCCACGTCAATAGGCGCGTCACAGCGTCTCCCCTTCGCGCGACTGAAGCTGTCGGTGGCACTCCTCCGCCAGCCTGGGGTACGCGCCGGCGATGGCCGCATAGATCCGCCTTCTGAGCAGACGCGTTCCTTCCGCACGACCCACCCTTCCGAACAGCCCTTCTACCTCGACCTCGTAGCCGGTGAGCTCGTGCCGGAGATAGTTGACGACCCACCGTTGCAAGGTCAGCTCATCCACATCGGCCACGCGCGCCGGAGTGGCGACATGATCGAGCCGCTGCCACGACCGTTCCTCATCCCGCCGGTTACGGTGCACGACCGCTTCGCGAACCAGGACATGCCAGTCCACGACCGGCACCGCGATGGACACGCCCTCCACCCGCGCGACCGTCTCACCACGCCTGCGCTCCGCGACGGCGAGGGCCGCCCTGGATCTCCGCTCCGCCTTGTCCCGCAACACGGCGAACTGCTCCGACGCTTCGGCAAGGATCACCCTTTCGACCTCATAGAGCCGCATCGGTGCCATGGTTCTGAACACCGGATTAGGCGCCAGCCGATCGGGGGACCCGAGAACCGCCCGGATCATGGCCGGACTCCATCCCCGCTCCCGCAGCTCCCCCACCTTGAAATACTCGCTCACGACGCTCCTTCCCACGACGCGGGACAAGCGTGACGGAACTCGACCGGCCTCCCTCCAACCGAATCCCATTCTGTGGATAACCCCAACCTTGTGGAAACGCCCACGGCTACGAGACCGACATAGAGGCGGCGCTGCGCCTGCGATTGCGGCGAGGAGACCTCCTGCTACGGATGCCTGCGGATCCGCCGCGACGAGCACTACCATGATCAGCTCAGCCGAGGGTTCGGCCATGCGGGTCTTACGCTCCTCGGCGACTTGGCGTAACTGTCGGTCGCTTACTGCATCCTGGAAGAGATGGACGAGACAGCGGTGGACCCAGAGACGGGCGGCGTGACCCCTCATGCGCCCGAGTCCGGCGCGTTCGGGATCGACGCGTTCACCCTCGACGACCGGATGCGGCTGTTCCACTTCGCCGCGGCCGAGAAGCGGCACGACTACCTGTGGCTGCTGCGCGCCTTCGACCGCGGCCGGGCCAACTACCAGGTGCTGCTGCACGCCTCCCAGGCGCGCGACCTGCTCGCCGCGCTGCGCGCCGAGCATCCGGGCTGCCCCGAGATCGACGACGTGCAACCGCTGCTCGACTCGCTGACCGACTGGCGGCTGCTGGACCGCAGCTACGACGGCACCCGCGCGGCCAACCTGGCCGAATACCGCAACCGCCATTACATCTACCAGTTCACCCAGGCGGGATACCGGGCCTACCGGGCGGTGGAGGAGGTGCTGGGCGCGGGCCTGGAGGATGCTCAGCTGTCCCGGCTGATCTTCCCCGACATCCTGGCCGACCTCAGGGCCCTGGCCGAGGCCAACCGGATGGGCGACGGCGAGGAGGTCTACCGCAAGCTCGGCCGGCTGGACCAGGTCCTGTCCGACATGGCGATGCGGGCCGCCCGCTTCTACCTCATGCTGGGCGACCTGGCCAGGACCAACGACACCCGGCCGGAGGTGTTCCTGACCCACAAGGACACGCTCCTGTCCCACATGCGGGAGTTCACCGCCGAGCTGGCCCGCTACCAGCCGATGCTGGCCGCCGCCGTGGCGGAGGTGGCCGAGACCGGGGTGGAGCGGCTGATCGCCTTCGCGGCCGGCGCCGACGAGCGGCTGTTCCGCTCGGCGGCCGACCGCGAAGACGACTGGCGGCAGCGCTGGGCCGGTCTCAACCACTGGTTCACCGGCGTCGCCAGTGAGGCCGAGCGGCTGCAGTCCGCGACCGTCACCGCCATCGCGGGCGTGCTCGCGCTGCTGCGCCGGGTGACCGAGGCCAGGCGCGGCGGGGTGAGCAGGGAGAGCCAGTTGCGGCACCTGGCCCAGTGGTTCGCCTCCTGCCCGTCCGAGGACGACGCGCACGCGCTGTTCCAGGCGACCTTCGATCTCGGTTCGCCCCGGCATGTCGCCGTGCCGTATGAGGATCCCGAGCTGATTCCCAGCCGCCTGTCGTGGTGGGAGGCCGAGCCGGTGCGGGTCGCGCGCACCCTGGTGCAGTCAGGCCGCACCCCCGGCCTGCACGGTCCTGGCAGGATCCAGCGCAACGAGGAGCAGCGCCAGCGACTGCGCGCCGAACAGCTCAAGGCGCAGGCGCAGCGCCGGTCCGCCGCGGCCTCGCTGGCCTCCGAGGGGGTGTATGAGCGGGTGCTGGACGAGCCGGAAACCCAGACCCTGCTCGGCCTGCTCGATCTGGCCCTCACGGCGCGGGTCCCGGTCTCGCGCGCGGCGAGCGGTTCGGCCCACGGGGTCCGGCTCACGCTGCGCCCATGCGAGGGATCGACCGTGGTCAGGACCGTCCGCGGCCGGCTGCACCTGGACGGCGTGCGGCTGGAGGTGTCATGAGGGTCGCGCACGAGGTCGGGCCGCTGGAACTGGCCGACTACCAGCGCGCGGTGCGGCTGCTGCTGCGCCACCCGCTGATCACGGCCGCCTACCCGGACCGGAGCGCGTTGCCGCTGGTCCGGCGCTGGGCCACGCAGCTGCGCGCCGACCTGTTCGAGACGCTCGGCTACCGGCTGCTGACCACAGGCGACACCGCCCGGCTGCTCCGCGTGCAGGACGAGCTTGACGCCACCCGCCCCGCGCTCACCCGTACCGACCGGCCGTTCGACCGCAGGCGCTACGCCTACCTGATGCTGACCCTGGCCGCGCTGGGCCGCGCCGGAACCCAGATCGCGCTCGGCGAGCTGGCCGACGCCGTGGCCGCCGACGCCACCAGGATCGACGGTCTCGGCATGGACACCGAACGTAAGCCCGACCGCGACGCCTTCGTCGACGCGGTGGCCTGGCTGGAACGGCGCGGGGCGCTGGCCCTGGCCGACGGGTCGGCCGTCGACTGGGTCAACAATCCCGACCGTGCCGAGGCGCTTTACGACATCGACAGGGAGATCGTCGGCGCGATCTACCGGCCGAGCCGGGTCCTGCAGCACATGCGTTCGGTCACCGCTCTGCTGGAGGGCGACTCAAGTCTCGCGCAAGGGCGGGAGACCACGCGCAGGACGGCGGCCCGCAAGGCGCGGCGGCTGGTGCTGGAGCAGCCGGTCGTCTACTTCGCGGACGTGGCGGAGTCGCTGCGCGGCCAGCTCCGCTCCCCCGCGCTGGCCGAGGATCTGGAGCGGCTGACCGGCCTGGGTGTGGAACGCCGTGCCGAGGGCGTCGCGATCATCGACATCTCCGGCCGCCTGTCGGATGTCCGCTTTCCCGGCGGTGGCACGGTCGCGCAGGCGGCGCTGCTGCTGGCCGCGCGTATCGCCGTGTATTGCGGGCCGAACAATCGGGTCAGCAGACCGGCTCTGCTGCCTGTCCCGACCGCGGCGGAACGGCTGGCTGAGGCGGCGGCCAGGATCGACTCGGCGTTGCCGTACCGGACTGTGCTGGAGGAGCTGGCGGGTGACGTGCCGGCGTCCGGCGCGGAGCAGATCGAGCCGGCGACCTACCCGTTCCTTCCAGACGCCTGGCTGCGTAGGGCTATGAAGGAGCTGGTCGGCCAGTATGGTGCGGCGTTCGGGGCGCAGTGGCGGGCCGATCCCGACCGGCTGCTCGGCCAGGCCGTGGCGCTGCTGGCCGGGCTCCGGCTGGTCGCCACGGTGGAGGGCGGCGTGCTCGCGCTGCCGCTGCTGGCCCGCTATCGGGGCGTCACCGCCGAGGTGAAATCCCGTACCCAACCCACACTTTTCGAGGATGCATGAGCAGGTTCGTGCCTACGCGGGCTGGGATCGTCAACCTGTGGGACTACCGGGATGAGGAGTTCACGTTCGCCAACGGGTGGCTGGTCCTGCGCGGTCCCAACGGCTCGGGTAAGACCAAGGCCCTCGAAGTGCTGTTCCCGTTCGTGCTGGACGGCCGGATCGACCCCAAGCGGCTCAACCCGTTCGCCTCCGAGGACCGGACGATGAAGTCCAACCTGCTCTTCCGCGGGCAGGACACCGCACTCGGCTACGTCTGGCTGGAGTTCCGGCACCGGGACACCGGGCAGGCCGTCACGGTCGGCGTCGGCCTGCACGCCCAGCGGCACCGCGACACCCCGGTGCGCTGGCACTTCGTCGCCGATGGCCGGATCGGGGAGGACTTCTCCCTCCTCACGGCGGACGACCGGCCGATGACCCGCAAGCAGCTGGCCGGGGAACTCGGCGAGCACGCGCTGCTCGGCTCACCGTCGGACTACCGTGCCGCCATCGACCAGCGGCTGTTCGGCCTGGGCCGGGAGCGCTACGAGCAGCTGATCACGCTGATCCTCACGCTGCGGCGGCCGCAGCTGGCCAAGAACCTCGACCCGGTCAAGCTGTCGGACACCCTCACCGAGGGCCTGCGGCCGATCGACGACGACCTGGTGACCGAGGCGGCGCGCTCGTTCGACGACATGGAGGCGGTGCAGCGGACGCTGGAGGGCCTGGTCGCCGCCGACGAGGCGACGGCCGCGTTCCTGTCCAGCTACACCACCTACCTGCGAACCCACGCACGCTGGGCGGCCGACGCCCTGACCCGCCGCCGCGACGACGTGACCGCGCACCGCACCGGCCAGGACACCGCGGCCGACCAGCTCGCCACGGCCGAGCACGACCGGGCCGAGTCCGAGCGTCGGCTGGCCGCGGCCGAGGACGCGCTGGCCGGGCTGCGGGCCCGGCTGGAACAGCTCAAGGCGAGCACGGCGTACGAGGCGCTGCAGCAGCTGGCCGACCTGGAACGGCTGGTGCGGACCTGCGCCGACGCTGAAGCCACGGCGCGCGCGGAGCTGGCACGGCGCGCCGCCGCCCGAACCCGGGCCACCGCCGAGCTGGAGACGGTACGGCGCGGCCTGGCCGAATTGGAGGCGGCGGTCTCCAGGACCGCGACCGAGCTGGCCGACGCGGCTGCCGCCGCCGGGATCGGCTGGGGTCCCGCCGACGCCGGCGAAGACGGCTTCACCGACCGGGTCGGCGCCCGGGTCGCCGCCAGAGACGACGATGTCATGGCCGTACGGGCCGCGCTGGCGGCCATGGGCAGAGCCGAGCAGGCCCGTGACCTGGCCCGGCAGGCGCTGGACCGAGCCCTGGAGATCGTGACCGCGGCCGAGGCGGAGGCCACGGCGGCCGAATCCGAGGTCGAGCGGAGCAGGGCGGCCGCCCGCGCGGAACTGTCCGGTTGGGCGGTCTGGCACCGGGAGGTCGTGCCCGATCCCGCGGCGCTGGGTGAGGCGCTGGAGCAGGTGGGCGAGCCGGACGCCCCGGCCTTGGACGCGGTGTTCGCCGAGTTGGTGGCGCCTGCCGTACAGGAGTTGCGGGAGGAGCGGGCGCGGCTGCGCGGGGAGCGGCGGCAGGCCGAGCGGGAGCGGGCCGCCGTCGAGGAGGAGCGGCAGCTGATCGCCGCCGAGCGCGACGACGCGCCGGCCGCGCATCCCGCCCGCACCGCCTCGCGGGAAGGCCGGGCGGGAGCACCGCTGTGGCAGCTGGTCCGGTTCCACGACCGGGTCTCGGAGGAGGACGCCGCCGGGATCGAGGCCGCACTTGAGTCAGCCGGGATGCTCGACGCCTGGGTCACTCCGTCGCCCGAGCCGGTGCTCGCCGGGGACTCCGACGTCTATCTCGCCGAAGGTCCGCCGTTCCACCAGTCGCTGGCCGACCTGCTCCGGCCCGAGGACGACGTTGCCGTCCCCGCCGAGCGGATCACCGCGATCCTGCGGTCGATTTCCGTCACCCCCGACGACTGGCAGATCGTAGACGGCGAGGACTACGGGCCGTTCTCCGGCGAGCTCAATCTGGACGACCCGTTCCCCGCCCCGATGATCACCAAGAGCGGCCGGTTCTTCCAGGGCATCCAGCTCGGCGCGCACCGCAAGGACCACGCCGAGTACATCGGCGCGACCGCCAGGACTCGCCGCCGCGCCATCAGGCTGGCCGAGTGCGATGCCCGCCTGGCCGCGATCGTCGAACTGCTCGCCGCTCTAGACCGGCAGGCTGCCGACGTCGAGGCCGGGCTGGACGCGATCGAGGCCGCCCGCTCCACGCTGCCGATGACGGGCGCCATCACCGCCGCCCAACGCGCTCGCGAACAGGCGGCGGGACGGCTGCGCGCCACCCGGGACGGCGCCGACGTCGCGCGGCGTGGCTACGACGAAGCCGTGGCCGCGTACGGCGCGGCTGAGCGGGCGCTGCGCCGCACCGGGGCCGAGCGCGGGCTCTCCCCCGAGACGGTGGAGGAGGTGGCGGCTGCCGTACCACGCTTTGAGCGTACGGCGGGCGCGTTGACCGGGCGGCGGCGAGAGGCTGCCCGGCAGGCCGAGACGGCGCAGATCGCGACAGACCGGCTGACTGACGCGGCCGAGGACGAGGCCGCCGCCGCGGAGACCGAGCAGGCCGCGCGCCGCCGCCATACCGAGGAAGCCGCCAAGCTGACGGCCCTGAAATCGACGGTCGGCGCCGAGGCCGAGCAGGTGCTGGCCGAGGTGGGGCAGGCCGAGAGGGCGATCACCGAGGCCGAACGGGAGACCGGCGCCCTGCGGAACGCCGAGCGGGAAGCGCTGTCGGCCGCCGCCGGGGCCCGCGCCCGCCTGGACGCCGCCCGCGAGGCCCTCGCCGTGGCGCGGCGCGAGGAGCGGGAGACCGCCCGCGAGCTGGGCCCCTACGCCAGGAGGGAACTGCTCGACGTGCTGCGCTGCCCGCCGGACCTGGTCTGGCCCGCGCAGGAGGCCGACTGGCTCGGTCCCGAACTGCCCGCCGGGGTTCGCGCGGTCCACGAGGCGATCTTGGGGGTCACCAGGGACCTCACTCCCACCGAGATCTCCCTCAAGCAGTCCACCACCCGCCTGACCAAGGCCCTGGACGACCTGCAAGCCCAGCTCACCGCCGCCGACCAGGACTACCGCCCCGAATGGGACGGCGCCGACGGCGTGATCGTGGTCCGGATCGCCGACGAGGAAGGGCCGCTGCCCGTCGGCGCGTTCGCCGCGAAGATCTCCGCGAGCCGTCGCGACCAGCAGGACTTACTGTCGGAGTCCGAGCAGCGCATCCTGGAGGACGCGCTGCTGACCCGGCTCGCCCAGCAGATCCACGACCGCACCGTCGACGCCCGCGACCTGATCCGCCGGATGAACACCGAGATGCGCTCGCGCCGCATGTCCTCCGGCACCACGGTCGGGGTGAGCTGGCTTCTCGCCGACAACCTGGACGAGGGGCAGCGCGCCGTCTGCGCCCTGCTCGACGGCGACGCCGCCCGGCTGGGCCCCGACGACCTGGGCCGGATGCGCGGCCACTTCGCCACCCAGATCAAGAACGCCAGGGCCCGGCACCGCGACCGCCCCTACCGGGAGCTGCTGGCCGAGGTGCTCGACTACCGCCGCTGGCGGCAGTTCGCCTTCCAGCTGGTACGGCCCGGCGCCGGTTCCGGGAGCACCGAGGAGCGGCTGACCCGGGCTCGGCACAGCCGCCTGTCCGGCGGCGAGCAGTCGGTCTCGCTACACCTGCCGCTGTTCGCCGCCGCCCACGCGATGCTCAACTCGGCCCGGGCGGACGCGCCCCGGCTGCTCGCGCTGGACGAGGCCTTCGCCGGGGTGGACGACACCGGCCGCGGCGAGCTGCTGTCGCTGGCCGCGCAGTTCGATCTGGACCTGTTCATGACGGGCTACGATCTGTGGGCCACCCACGCGTCCGTGCCCGCGGCGGCGCACTACGACCTGGCCCACTCCCCGGTCGATCACACCGTCAGCGCCCTGCTGCTGGTGTGGGACGGCTCGGAACTGCTAGCCGACGACGCCGGGGAACTCGCCACCGCACTGGGCTCCCCCGGCACCCGCCGCGTCCTCACCTCCGTCGGAGCCCCGCACACACCCGACACCCTCTCCCTTCCCGACCCCCTCTCCACTCCTGACGCCCACTCCGTTCCTGACGTTCTCTCCATTCCTGACGTTCTCGACTGATGGGCCATGCCGGGATGGACGAACTGCGTGGCGAAGGCTGGACCCGACTGCTCGCCGCCGCCCGTCGCAAGTTGGAACGCGGCGGCGACACCGGCTCCATCGGGCTGAACGACCCCTCAGAGGCCGAACGCCGCGTCATCATCGGCCTCACCGGCAAATACCGCCCTGAGTCGGTCAAACGACTCGCGGTACCGCTCCCCCAACTCGACGCCGCACTGACCGCCCGCTACGGCATGGGCCTCCGGGAAACGCTGACCCGGCTGAGCGGCCCCCTCCAGAACCGCCCCGCCGAACGCACCGCCCTCAACCTGGAACGCGACCACCTCCTGGCCACCGCCAAATCATCAAGCTTGACGGCCGAGCCATGGTTCACAGCCTGGCTGGACAGCCTCACCTCAGACGGCACGCTAACCCGCCTGATCCGACGCGGAGACGCCCACCTGCTGAATTGGGCAACCAGCATCCTCGATCTACTCCCCAACCTCGACGAGCGACCCACATCACGTACCGCTGAGAATCCCCCCGCTTCCCGAACCACGGAAGCACCCACCTCCCCCACCGCCACACCTGGGCAAACCATTCCTTCCACGGCTTCCCAAACCGCCACTTCCAATCCCCCACCCGGAGAAACCATCCGTTCCACCGGTGCCCGGACCGAGGGAGCACCCGCCTCCTCCACAGTCGCGCCCGGGCAGGCCGTCCCCCTGCCGGTGTTGTCGGAGCGGGCCACCGGCGATACCAAGGCGCTGGCTCCCGGCTCTCCGCTGGCGCTGCTCGTACTGCGGGCGCTGGCGTCACGCGCGGGTCTGCCCACCGTGCCGGGGAGCAGAGCGGGGCAGCGGGAACTGTGGGAATCCGCAGGGGTGATCGTCGACGACCTGGCCAGCCAGGTGCTGGTACTCAACCTTCAGACCCGCTCCGCGGGCGTCGTCTCCGGCTGGCTCGACGAGGCCGCTCGGCACGGCCTTCCCTTCCGGCTCACGCTGCAGCAACAGGCCGTCTCCCCGGTGATCCCGGCCGCGGCTGAGATCTTCGTCTGTGAGAACCCCGCGGTCCTCCGCACCGCCGCAGCCGAACTGGGCTCCCGCGCCGCCACCCTGATCTGCACCGAGGGCGTCCCCTCGATGGCCTGCCACCGCCTGCTGGACGCGGCCGTCGCCGCGGGCGCCCGCCTACGCTGGCGCGCGGACTTCGACTGGACCGGCCTGCGCATCGTCGGCCGCGCCATCTCCCGTTACGGCGCGACCCCCTGGCGAATGTCCGCCACCGACTACACGACGGCCCTGACGCAGGGCGAATCCACCCCACTCACCGGCCCGCCCGCCCCCGATCCATGGGACCGCGAACTCGCCACCCTGATGACCTCCCACGGCCGCGCGGTCATGGAGGAACGCCTCATCCCCTTCCTGCTCACCGACCTGAAACTCCCACCAGTGTGAAACGCCCGCTCACGACGCTGCCACAGTCCGCGTTCGCGGCTGATCGTGGGGCATCGCAGGAAGCCGGGAACGTTCACTCAGCGGTTCTTGATCATCCGTTCTCCGCCGAGCGCGAGGAGAAGGAACATGTCGAACTCTTCTTTTATGGCGCTGGTGTCGGGCTCTTCGCTCGTGTCCTCGGGCTCGTTCCGGGACGCGAAGTCCTCCTCGGTGAGGGGCGTGACATACACGTAGTCGTCGAGACCATGTTCCACCGCGAGCTGATTCACCCGCTTACGGAGATCGTGCGTGAACCTAGCCGACCACCCGTCATCCTCGGGCGCGTCCGTGATGACCACCGCTCTGAGCGCCGACTCGCCCTCCGAGTCCACATAGGGCTCAACCAACACCTGGCGGATCGCGGGCCCGTCCGGCAAGACTATTTCCCTGATCGCAGCGACCAACTCGTTCAGGGCTTCGTCCCGACGGTTCACACTCATAATGACCATCTTCGCACTTCCCGGCACGATTGGGCTGGAGGGCAGTAGGGCTTGGCTATCGTGCCATGCCACGGTGGGGCTCGCGGGTGTTCTTCGCGACATCCTCAACGGACGGGTGAGAAATCTCCGCTTCAGAGGACTTCTCGACACCATGGGCCGCTTCGTGTGGTGACGAATCGCCATCGCGAGCCTGTGGCGATGTGATTACCCTGATCGTCGATCGAGGAGGCAGTTATCTGTGGACGAGGCACCTGTTCCAGGCTTGTACGACTCGCTGCTCACGAGTCGGCTCACTCGTCGTACGGATTCCTGGCGTGATTCAGGTCATCTCGTTGAGATCTCTCCGGTCGACAAAGAGGAGACCGCCCACCTGCTCGGCCGTTTCATCGGCGACACTGCTGCTCGGGCGTTCGCCGCGCTCAAGAGCCCCGAGGAACAGGTGGAGCTGGCCAACCGGCTGCTGCGTCAGCTCGCCGATCCCGAAGTCGTCGAGAAAGGGCCGCGGCGGCTGCTGTCGGTCGTGCGGAACATGCCGGGTGCTTCCTCGCCCGCCCGTCCGCTGACCTCGCTTTCCGAAGCGGCGCTGCTCACCAATGCCCGCGAGGATCCGAATCTGGCCCATGAGCTGGCGACTGAATTGGCCAGTGCCGACCGGGTGGACTTGTTGTGCGCGTTCGTCAAATGGTCTGGGCTGCGCATTCTGGAACGAGCGCTGATCGAGTTGCGCCGCCGGGGCGTGCCGCTGCGGGTCATCACCACCACGTATATGGGCGCGACCGAACGGCGTGCCCTTGATCGGCTGGTGCGCGAATTCGGGGCCGAGGTCCGGATCACGTACGAGCAGAATTCCACCCGCCTGCACGCCAAGGCGTGGTTGCTGCGCCGCCGTACCGGCTTCGACACCGCGTATGTGGGCAGCTCAAATCTGTCGCGGGCCGCGCTCCTCGATGGGCTGGAGTGGAATGTCCGGCTGTCGTCGGTGACGACTCCCCGGCTGCTGGACAAATTCGAGGGCACCTTCGACTCGTACTGGAACCGGCCCCAGTTCGAGCCCTATGACCCTTCGGCGGACGGCGATCGCCTGGATGAGGTGCTGTCGCGGTCGAAGGCCGGTCAGCGGCTGTTCGATATTCCGGAGTTGTTGCCCCACCCGTTCTCGCATCAGCTCGAAATGCTGGATGATCTCGACGTCGAACGGACCGTGCACGGGCGGCACCGCAATCTCGTGGTCGCCGCCACGGGGACCGGCAAGACCGTGGTCGCCGCTTTCGACTACCGCGCTTTGCGGCAACGTCTCGGGCCCCAGCCGTCGCTCCTGTTCGTCGCGCATCGTCGCGAGATTCTCGGTCAGGCGCTCCGCACGTACCGGCAGGTGCTGGCGGCGCCCGACTTCGGGGAGTTGCATGTCGACGAAAGCCGGTCCAAGCACTGGCGGCATGTGTTCGCCTCGGTCCAGTCGTTGACGAGCAAGGGCATCACGGCCTTCGAGCCCGATCACTTCGACGTCGTGGTCATCGACGAGTTCCACCACGCCGCCGCCCGTACCTACCGCCAAATAATCGACCACCTCAAGCCCAAAGAACTGCTCGGCCTCACCGCGACCCCCGAACGCGCGGACGGCACCTGGGTCCAGGACGAATTCTTCGACAAACGCATCGCCTCAGAACTCCGTCTCTGGGACGCTCTGGACGCCGACCTGCTGTGTCCCTTCCATTATTTCGGCATCAACGACGAGACCGACCTCACCAGCGTCAAATGGTCACGCGGCTCCTACAGCAGCGCCGCCCTGGAAAACGTGTTCACCGGCGACGACGTCCGCGCCCGGCTGATATTCAACGCGCTCCGCGACAAAGTCAGCGACCTCGCCGCGATACGCGGGCTCGGTTTCTGCGTGTCGGTACGGCATGCGCGTTTCATGGCCGATTTCTTCACCGCGATGGGCCTGCGCTCTCTTGCCGTGGACGCGTCCACCGACGACGGCCCGCGCAAGGCGGCGCTGAAGGACCTGCGCGACGGAAAGGTCGTCTTCCTGTTCGCGGTAGACCTGTTCAACGAGGGTCTCGACGTCCCCGATGTGAACACCCTGCTCATGCTCCGGCCCACGGAAAGCGCGACCGTGTTCCTGCAGCAGCTCGGTCGCGGGCTGCGCCGTACCCCCGAAAAGGAGGTCCTCACGGTGCTGGACTTCGTCGGGCAGCACCGGAAGGAGTATCGGTTCGCCAGCCGTTTCCAGGCATTGACGGGATTCTCCCGTGGCCGCCTCGGACAGCAGGTGGCCGGTGATTTCCCGCTGCTGCCCTCTGGCAGTCAGATCGTGCTGGATCGGGTCACCAAGGACCGGCTGCTCGCCGAACTCAAACTCCATCTCAGCGCCACGATCACCACGATCACCCAAGAGGTCCGCTCATATGCCGAGATGTCGCTCATCGGCTATCTCGAAGCAAGCGGGCGTGACATCAGCGACCTCTATCGCAACCGCCGCTACTGGACCCATCTCCTACGCCGCGCCAACCTCCTCGACCAGGCCGCCTCTCCCATGGAGGAAGCCCTTGGCCGCCGCGTCCGAGCCCTCCTCCACGTGGACGACCGCCGCCGAGCCGACACCTACGCCCGCCTCCTGCACCCCGACGGCCCGAGCTACGCCGACTGCTCCCCCGTCGACCAAGCGTTCGCCCGCATGCTCTTCTTCTCCTTCTGGCGCGACGGCGGCGACTTCACCACCTACGACGAGGCACTGGTACGGCTACGCGCGGAATCCGCCCTCTGCGAGGAGATCCGCGAGGTCCTCACCTTCGGCATCGAACGCCCGCGCCATGTCACCAAATCCCTGCCAGAATCGCTGGCCCAAGTACCGCTCGCCATCAACGCCAGTTACTCCGCCGACGAGATCCTGGCCGCCATCGGCTGGGCCACCCTGGGCGGCTCGGTCCCCGCCACGATGCGCGAAGGCGTCGCCTGGAGCCCCGCCAGCCAATGCGACGCGCTCCTGGTGACCCTGCACAAAAACGAGAAAGAATTCTCTCCCCAAACCATGTACCGCGACTACGCGCTCGCTCCTGCCCTATTCCACTGGGAATCCCAGAACCGCACCAGCGCGGACTCGACCACCGGCCGGCGTTACCAAACCCACAAACGCCATGGCAGCCACATCCTGCTGTTCACCCGCGAGCGCACAGAAAACGACAACGGCCACCCCGAACCATTCGTCTTCCACGGCACCGCCCACTACGTGGAACACCGCGGCAACCGCCCCATGGCCATCACCTGGCAACTCGACGAGGAAATGCCCGCTGACCTGTTCCGCCGCGCCGCTATCGCCGGGTGAACTTGTCCACGGCGCCCTCAGCTCAGATGGGCGATCGAGCCGATGAGAGCAGGACTGTCGATGGCCCCGGGCGTCAGCCGTACCCCTGTCACGCGCTCAGCGAGGGCGAACGCGGTGTGGATGGGGTTGCCCCAGTCGTCAGCATCATCGACGTCATCGGTAGGCATGCCGAGTTCGACCATGTGCGTCAGGAGCAGGTCCTCGTCGACTCCCCCGTGGGCGGGGTAGTCCGGCTCGAACGTGGCCGTCACCCGGCCGTCAGCGGCGTGGACGAACTGCTGGTCGTGGTTGACGTTGCGGAACACCGCCGCGGTCACGGTCCCCACCGATAACGGCCCAGTCACCGAGTCGAGAATGCCCTGAAAACCGTTGAACTCGATAAGGACGGTGCCTCCGTCAACCGCACTCGCGGCCATCACTCCCTCCTCATAGAAGCCGTCGTCATCGGGATCATCATCGGGGGTGACGCCGAGCCGGTCGAAGGCCTGCCGCGGAGTCAGGCCACGGACAAACGTGACACAGAACGCCTCAGCCAGACCCGAATCATGCTGGTCGAACCAGGCGTAGTCCTCGGCGATCGCGCTGCTCATCGACATCTCCTCAAGCGTGGGGGGCTAGCGAAACAGATCCTGCCAGGCGGCTCCGACAAAACCCGGAGGCCGAGTTCTGTCAGTGCTCCTTCGTAGGCTGCGAGCGTGATCTCCTACGTGACGGGCGACGCGACAGCTCCCTCCGGCGACGGCCCGAAAATCATCTGTCATGTGTGCAATGACATCGGTGGGTGGGGTCGCGGCTTCGTGTTGGCCCTCTCCGAGCGCTGGCCGCAACCGGAGGCCGCCTACCGGCTCTGGCATCAGGACCGGCAGCACAACGACTTCGGTCTGGGCAGGGTCCAACTGATCTCAGTCGGAGAAGATCTCTGGGTGGCCAACATGGTCGGCCAGCACGATATCCACGGCACCGACACCACTCCGCCCATCCGCTACGAGGCCGTGGACAGCTGCCTGGACCTGCTCACCACCCACGCCGTCGAACACAACGCGAGCGTGCACATGCCGCGCATCGGCTGCGGCCTAGCCGGCGGCACCTGGGACCGCATCGAACCGCTCGTCATTCAGCGCCTGGTACGACGTGGCATCGCGGTCACCGTCTACGACTTAGCCGAATAAATCATCATCCTGCGGTTCCAGGACATCTCGAGCCCGATACATGACCACGAACAACGTGCCCCAGACGGCAAGGCCCAGCACTTCACCATGGGCCTCCCGCCGACCTGATCACTGACCGGGAGGTGGTCCATCAGCGTAGAGCTGGTCCAGGCCGATCAGGACCGTGCCAGTCCGGGCGTCGGCGTGGAGTTCCTCGGTGAATCCGGCTCCGGAGTAGCACGCCAGGACGGTGTCCCGGGTGTCGAAACCCTTGACCGCCAGGAGATCGCGTGCCCGAGCCAGCCGCTGGAAAGGACCGTGTCCCATGACCTCACCCCACTTCGCCTCGCCCAACGACAGGACGCGACGCGGCTCGTTGGGATGCTGGGCCGCCATCACGACCACGTCGATCTCGATCTGGGTACGCGTGGCTGGGTCGTTGACCACGCCGGAGCCGACCTCGGCCGGGAGCTCCCCGAACAGTTCCACGTCCGCGTCGACGGCGAAGTCCCGGCACACGGCTTCGAAGTGCGGCCCGGCCACCTGCTTCAGGAAGGTGGGACGGGTGGCCTCCCAAACGGCCTCGGCCCGGTTCCGCTCCAACTCCGTCCAGCGGCGGCGCATGATCGCCTCGTAGAAGGTGATGAGCGGCTCGACGATCCGGTACCGGGACCGGCCGTTACGGAAGAGATCTGGTTCTTTGGCGATCAGTGCGCAGCTCTCCAGCACGTTGAGCGGGTGTGAGATCTCATCGGACCTGCGGCCGATATAGCTCGCGATCCCGCCGTTGGTCGTATTCCCGGTCGCGATGGCGGCTAGCACGGAGTGGTAGAGGGCGGGGTCGCGAATGTCAGACTCCTCCGCCAGCAGATAGCGGGCTTCCCGGAACAACGGGCTCTGCCGGTTGAGCACCGTCCGGACAACCCAGGCATCGAAGTCCGCGAGATCCGCCGGAGCGTCCCCGCTGACGAACTCCTCGCGGTAGGCGGGCGTGCCGCCGACGATCATGTGAACGAGCAGGGCAAGGCGCGGATCGGTGAGCCCCCAGAATTCGGCCGCGTCCCGGTAGGAGAACGGCTGAACAACGAGCTCCAACCCGGCCCGGCCACGCAGCGGCGCCTGCCCGGCCAGCAGACCACCCATCACCGACATCGCAGACCCACACAACAGCAGCCGCGCGGTGCTCTGCCGACCGCTGCCGCCCGGCCTTAGTTCCCGCTGGATGATCGACGGCAGGGAGGGCGACACCTTGGACAGAAAGGGGAACTCATCGATGACCACCGGAACGGGCCGGTCACGGAACTGCCGGAACAGATAAGGAAACGCGTCGTTCCAGTCCCGGAACGGAATCTCCAGCGGCTCACGGGTATACCGCGTCAGAGCCTCCGCGAAGATCCGCAGCGATTCCGCCTCAGTGGCTTCGGTCGCACCGAAGTAAAACCCGCCCGTCTCCCGCGCCAGCGCCTCCAACAGAAAGCTCTTGCCCTGCCGCCGCCGCCCGCTGACAACACCGAGGGTGGCCACAGATTGCCCATGCGAGACGAAGCCAACCAGCCCCTCCCACTCCCGGCTCCGATCGAAGACATGCGCGGGCTTCCGGATCACTATGCTTCCCCAACTATCAGGGAATCGTATCTCACTGAAGTACGCTTCCCGGAACTGTACTTCCACCCCAGCCCCAGAGGGGGTAGTTCAAGGACTGCGAACCCGCCGACGCTCAGGCCCGGCGGTCAACTCCCGTGCGCCCCGCGCCGACGGCGGGCTACCGGAATCACATCGCTTCTTGCCACTCGTAACGGACGGCGTTGTGCCGGGTGGAGATGTCCGGCAATGGCAGTGCGGCCATCGTGATGGCGAGGGCGGCCAGTACGCCCGCGCCCAGGCTTGCGGCGAAATCCAGGCCGGGTGGGGACCAGGAGTCGTTGGCGGACGAAGTGGGTGACTACGGTCGGGCCTGCGCCGTTGACGACTTCATCGGCCTGATCGACGTCGGGACAGCGCAGGCGCTCGTCCTCGGCGATGACCCAGCCCGCACAACCTTCCTTCCAGAACACGGTCTCCTGCTGCGCGAGATCGCTGACCTCGATGGCCAGCACGCCGAGCGCCTCCTTTTCCGGGCCGTAGATGCGGCGTTTGGGCGGCGAGCCCTTTTGGCTTTGCAGTAGCGGACCTGGCAGCGGCCGTGGTCGCCGAACTCGGTGCCGTGCGGGTTGCGGCCGAAGTCGGCGGCGTCTCCCGGTGCGGGAAAGCAGAGCACACCTGTGCCCGGGCACGGCTGTGGGAGGAGAACGCCTGGGGGATCAGGCCTGACCGGCCGCCATCAGCTGGGCGTACTCCCGTACGCCGATGGGCTGGACCGAGGGGTACCGAGAGTTCGACAGCTCGCCGAGCTTGCCCTTGCCGCTGAGCATGGCGCGCCAGTACATGAGCGGAATGTAGGAGTACATGTCCTCGTTCTCCTGCTGGCGCCGAGCGATCTCGTCGTCCAGGTCGGACAGCGAGCCCATCGTCTTGACCGTCAGCTTGCGGCCGAGGCCGGCCTCGGTCTCGGCCACCAGCTCATGGAAGGTCGGCTCCTCAGCCGCGACGAACAGGTGCTCCGGCACCGGACGCTCATCCAGGGCCGCCTCGGCGATGTAGGCGGCAGTGTCGGCGTAGGTGGTCATGCCCATCTTCTGGTCACCGTCGCCCCACAGGTAGGCCTCGTCCTTGTCCAGGTCGATGGCTCCGAGGAATCCGAACAGCACCTTCCGGTCGAGGAACGCACCGTTGAGCACATGGACGATCTCCACGTCACCGCGCTCATCCTCGGCGCGGCGTGCGAATTCGCGGCGGTGATCCGAGGGGATGTTGTCCCCCTGGTCGAGGCCGAAGAAGTTCATGCTGTAGTCGGAGGGGATGAAACGGCGCACACCGGCCTCGCGGGCGGCTCGCAGCCATTCCAGCTGCGCATCGACGATGGTCGACGGCGAACCCTGCACGGCGGAGACCACCGTGCCCACGCCCTCAAAAGCACCCTCGGCGTCATCGAGGACCTCAGCGGCGCGCGCCACGTCTTCCGCGAGCTTGCCGCGGCTCTTCGGCCGGACAAGGAGGCGCAGCTGCGCCCCGCGCTGGAGAAGTTCGCGGGCGATCAGCTCGCCGAGCGAACCCGTGGCTCCGATCAGAAGCACCGTCGGCGCGTTCGTAGTGTTCTGCGTCTGGGTGGTCATGTTGGTTCTCCTTCTGAGGCGCGGGGCACTTCGCCCTGTACCTCGTCCTGGTGCTGGATTGCTGACAGCGGCAGCGGGTTGCCGTTCTCGTCCGTCGGGGCAGGCCGCCGGGTCCACCGGCCCAGTGCTCGGCACCCGAAGCTGCGGCGAGGGGCAAAGTAGCTGTGAGTAACTTAGGAACCGCAGCGGTCGCCCTCACCCCTTGCCTTCAGAAAACCATCGTTTCTTAGAGACGCGGTGGGGACGACCGAAGGAGGGCCCAGATGCCTTCAAACTCCTTCAACAACCGTTCAACGTCCAGGGAGATGGTGTACGGGTGATCTAGCCCATGCTGTGGTGCGGGAGAGAACCATGTGATAAAAGACGGCCACTCCGTAATCCTTCGACTCGCTCATATCGACATGAATGGGATGAAGTGACCGTCAACGACATTGTGCTCACTACTGGGGAGTACTTGGAAGACACCCTCGCGGCGGCGAGCCCGGACCTGCTGCGGACGATGATCCGAGAGTTCACTCAGCGGATGATGGATGCCGAGGTCGAGCAGTTGTGCGGCACCGGCTACGGCGCGGTGTCGGATCAGCGGGTCAGTGCTCTTGGCCGGTGGCGCAGGAGAGCGACGACCCACGCGGTCCCGGCCACGCCATGCATCAGGGCGAGCGTGACCCCCGTGGCGACGTCGGCGGAGACGACGAAGGGCATCAGCGCGGAGACGAGTGCGAAGGCGAGTCCGACCCAAGCGGCCCAGCGGCGGACGCCCGGGAGCCGTCGCGCCACAAGCCAGACGACGGCGCCGGCCGCGAGCATCGGCACCGCTGTCGCGAGCGCCACGACTAGGGCGTTGAGCTCGTACGGCGCCTCGATCTTTAAGGATGCGCCGGCGGCGGAGCCGATCCAGAACACCAGGAGATCGACGACGACCGCCGCGGTGGCGGCGATGAGGAGCCGGCGGGGCTCCACCGCCCCCGGGACAGTGGGCTCGGTCGGAGCTACATGGGCTTTATTCATGCGATCGACTCCTCGCTGGATCGGGGCATCAGCCGGATGATCGGCAGTTCCCGGTCGGTCTTGTGCTGGTACTGAGCGAAACGGGGCGCAGCGGCGATGATCTGCTCCCATGCCTGTTCGCGCTCCACCCCATGGAGTTGCTCGGCGATCACCGCCACCGTGCGGCCCTCGACCTCGACCCGAACCTGGTCGGGATGGGCGGCGAGGTTGTAGTACCACGCCGGGTTGCCCGCCGCTCCGGCCGCCGACGCCACGATCAGCCAGCTTCCGTCCCTACCGGGGAAGTAGCCGACCGGCGTCGTTCGCTGCAGTCCGCTCTTGCGGCCGACGCTCGTCAGGACCAGGGCGTTGAAGCCCATGGGCGTGCGGCCGCCCGTGCGGCGGATCCTCCTGGTCATCACCTTGTTCAACCATCGAAACGCCCATCCGGCAGGCTGGCGGCTGCCGCGGGTCCCCGCAGGTGTGTCGAAGCTCATGTGACCTCTCCCTGGTGGTGGTGGATGCCTCGTCGGTCGGTGGCGTGGTTGCCGTTGCTGTCAGTCAGCGCGCGGGCGGTGCGCACCGCCCGCTGGTGCGGGTCATGTCCGGGCGGCGGCCAGCGCGGCCCGGGCCCGCAGCGAGCCGGGGGGCAGCTCGCCTGCGGCGCGGGCCTTGTCCAGTGCCGCAGACCACCAGGCCAGGTCGTCGAGCATGACCTGCAGGCTGATGTCCGTCGCGGGATCGACCGGCTCGCCCTCCTCGCCGAATGCCGTGTTCACGAAGGGCAGGACGACGGTGTTGCGCAGGGGAACGGCTTCGGCCTCGACGAACACCTGCGCCAGATGCTCGATGGCGCGGATCCCCGCCCCGATGCCGTTGCTGTAGCCGAGGACCGCGACGGGCTTGTTGCGGAAGCCGAACGACAGCCACACGCTGTCGATGGCATTCTTCAGGCCCCCGGGAATGCTGTGGTTGTACTCCGGGGTGACGACGATGAAGGCGTCGGACTGCTTCACCTTCTCGTTCCAGGCCCGCACGATCGGCTCGGAGTAGGTCGGATCGTCGAGGTCGCCGACCGTCCCTCTGTGCTCACCGAAGATCGGCAGCGGCCAGTCCCGCAGATCAGCGAGCTCAACCTCGAAGCCGTCGTGCGCACGGGCCCGCGAGGTGAGCCAGGGCACCACGAGATCCGCCGCCCGTGCGGGGCGTGTACTCCCGACGATCATCAGCAGTTTCGACATTGCTCCGTATTCCTTGACGAATGTGGCGGTTTGAGCGGCGACCGATGACGACCCTCTCCGCAGGCCTGTTCGGCGCTCCGCCTTCGGTAACCGCCCCCGGCTTCGGCGTGGTCACCGGCTTTGCGGGTGCCCACGTGCTGCGGTGCTCCTCGGCTATGCGCCGGGCCCGGCCGCGGCCTGATGGGCGGTGCGCCGCACATCGATTTCGTGGTCGTGGCTGAACGGCAGCCCTTCCAGGTTGAAGCTCCACGACACGTCCGGAGTGATCCGCATGTAGGCGGCCGGCCCGAACTGACCCTGGCGTTCGACCAGTTCGGCCTCGCCGTAGATGCGCAGGTAGCGCGGCGTCCACGGATCGGCGGACACCAGGTCATCGACGACGAGCGCGACCTTGGTGTTCCCGGCCTGCACATTACGGAACTTCCGGGTCTTGACCGGATCTCTGCCGCCCACGTACACGTACGTCCCGTCGAACTCGAACCCCACCGGCACCACGTCCGGCTGGCCATCGGCCGAGACGGTGGCGATGCGGGCCAGCCGCTGGGACCGCAGATAGGCGATCTCTTCTTCGCTGAACGACACCTCGGGCCTCCTCCTCACGCCATGAGCGACACACGGCCACAATCATTAATGAAGCATACTGTACGCGTCATTAACCATATTCACCGTGTACCATAGTGTCGTGACCAAAACGGGGCAAGCGATCGCGGCCACGGGGGCCGCGGCAGGCCAGGAGCCCACGACGGACGACACTCAGATGGACGTCGCCGCCGGGCTGGTCCAGCTCACCAGCCTCGTGCAGAGCATGTACGCGCGCGTCTCCGAACGCCACGATCTGACTCCCGTCCAGGCCAAGCTCCTGTGCATCCTGCTCGACGGCCCCAGGGGCATGGCCGAACTGGCCCGCTACTTCGGCGTGGAGAAGGCCGCACTCACCGGCCTCACCGACCGGGCCGAGCGGCGCGGCCTCGCCGAGCGCACACCCGTGCCAGGCGACCGGCGCGCGACGCAGGTGACGCTGACCGACGCCGGCCACCAGGCGGCGGTCGCCTTCCACGCCGAGGTCACCACGGAACTCAGCCGCCTCATCTCGCCGCTCACCCCCGACAGCCGCGAGCACTTCCGCAGCGCGATGGCCGAGATCATCACCGAGTGCAGGGCGGCGTCCCTCCGAGGCGAGTGCTGACACCAGGACTCACCCGCAGCCCAAAGGGGCTCGACAAGATCTTTCCCTCTTCTTCACCCATCACAAGCGCGGCCAACCGGAGGAATCATGCGCATCGTCATCTTCGGCGCCAGCGGCGGCACCGGCCGGCTTCTCGTCGAACAAGCCCTGCACCGCGGCCACAAAGTCACCGCCGTCGCCCGCAGCCTGGACCGACTCGAACCCCATGACCGGCTCACCCTCCAACCCGCCGACGTACGCGACGAACACGCCCTGCATGCCATCGCCGCCGACCACGACGCGGCCATCTCCGTCATCAGCCGCCCGGTGCGCGCCCACGGCGACCTCCACTCCCGCGGCACCCACGCCATCGTGAACGCCTTGCAGGCCCAAGGCGTCCCCCGCTTCATCTGCGTCTCCTCCGGCGGCGTCCACCCGAAGGACCCCGGCCTGCCGCTGTGGTACCGCCTGGCCATTCCGCTGTTCTTCAAAGACCTCTATCGCGACATGTACGCCATGGAACAGATCGTCCGCGCCAGCACCCTGGACTGGACGCTGGTACGCGCCTCCTACCTCGTCGACACACCCGCCCGCGGCCACTACCGGATCGAAGACGGCCACAACCCGCGCGGCGGCTCGCGCCTGGCCCGCGCCGACCTGGCCGCCTTCCTGCTCGACGAGCTGGACAACAACCGCTGGCTGAAGGCCACACCCACCCTCGCCTACTGACGTCCGAAGACGCAGGTGGCTCATCCGGTCGCCGGGGAGTGGGGGTCCAGGCCGGTAGCACCAGGCTGTCTGACTCGACCGGCCATGTCGCCCTGCCAGCGCAGGCACCTCTCCTGGAACCTCCGCTCGGTCCGAACGATGAGCCCCAAAGGAGCTATGGGTAACTAAGGCAGCTATGAGTGATGGTCTTTCCTGGGGTGTTGGCGGTGTCGCCTCTCTTCAGGAAATGGCCCTTCCGTGAAGTAGCCCGGTCGCATGCCGTCCTCCACCCCCAGCTCGGCGTCCGGGCCCGCCGGGCAGGATCCCGCCGAAATCACTTCACGAAAGGTGGTCGGGCTTCCCGGGCACCTAGATCCGGCCGACGACAGCCTCCCCGTATGGATGGCGGTGGTACTCGAGCGTGGAGCCGGACCACTCGTAGAAGCCGAGCTCCGGCATCACGATCGCGGCCTGGGTGCGGACGGGCCGCGAGCGTGCCGTCGGTCTTGACGAAGATGGTGCGCACCGGCAGGCTCGCCGCTTTTGCGTCGGGCTCGACGACCGTGGCGTACCCCAGCCCCCGGGCGACCGCGTTGTTGATCCCCCCGGCCCGTAGGGACGGCGGCAGCGGGCAGCAGGACACGTTGACGGCCTGGGACAGCCCAGCGCATGGCACTACGGAGGCACCGGCGCGAGCCACGCGGAGCATCGCCGCCTGCCCGGTCATCAGTGGGCCTTGACCGGATCCGGTGGCGCGCTTATGTTCGTCTGGCACGTCTCCGAAATATTACGGAAATACTCCGAAATATTTCGGATTCATTGGGTTCATCGGCTGATTGTCCGCCATGTTCCGGCGGCCCCGAGGAGGACCGATCCCGTGCACTACTCATTCCGCAGGAAACTGCATGCCCTCATCGCCGTCCTTGCCGCGGCCGGGCTGATCACCACCCTGACGGCCGCGCCGGCCTCGGCCGGGGGCCACCGCGACACGCTGGGCGACCTCGCCGCGGCCAGGCACAAGTACCTGGGCTCCGCCACCGACAACCCCCAGTTCGCCGACGCCGCCTATCTCAAGATCCTCGGCAAGGAGTTCAACTCCAACACGGCGGGCAACGCGCTGAAGTGGTACGCCACGGAACCGCAGCGCGGCGTGTTCGACTACACCCTCAGCGACCAGATCCTGAACTTCGCCCGCGCCCACCGCCAGTTCTTCCGCGGCCACACCCTGATCTGGCACAACCAGCTGCCCGAGTGGCTGACCAGCGGCACCTGGACCGCCGGCGAACTGCGCGCGATCCTGAAGAACCACATCACCCAGGTGGTACGCCACTACCGGGGCAAGATCCCCGCATGGGACGTCGTCAACGAGGCGTTCAACGAGGACGGGACCTACCGCGAGACCCTGTTCTACAACACGCTCGGCCCCGGCTACATCGCCGACGCGCTGCGGTGGGCGCACCAGGCCGACCCGCAAGCCAAGCTCTACCTCAACGACTACAACATCGAGGCCATCGGCCCCAAGAGTGACGCCTACTACAACCTGGTCAAATCGCTCAAGGCCCAGGGCGTTCCGGTCCACGGCGTAGGCGTCCAGGGGCACCTCGCCCTGCAGTTCGGCTACCCCACCAGCCTGCGCGACAACCTCCAGCGCTTCGCCGACCTCGGCCTCGACGTGGCGATCACCGAACTGGACATCCGCATGATCCTCCCGGCCGACGACGCCAAACTCGCCACCCAGGCCGAGTGGTACGGCAACGTGACCAAGGCCTGCCTGGCGGTCCGCCGCTGCGTCGGGATCACCATCTGGGACTACACCGACAAGTACTCGTGGATCCCCGCCTTCTTCCCCGGCGAGGGCGCCGCCCATCCGTACGACGAGAACCTCTTGCCCAAACCGGCCTACTACGCCATCCGAGCCGCGCTCCGCGGCCGGTGACGTAACCACCCGGGCCGCGGGTCCGCGGCCCGGGTGCTACGCGAGGTCAAGCGGCGGAATGCCCGGCGGGGTGAAGCCGAAGCACTGGCCGTAGAAGGAGAGCTCCGCTTCCAGGCAGCGGATGATGGTCTCCTGCTTGCGGAACCCGTGCGACTCGCCGGGAAACTCCAGGTAGGCGTACGGCATCCCGGCGCGCTTGAGCGCGTCGGCGAATCTGGTCGACTGGCTGGGCGGGACGACGGGGTCGTCCAAGCCCTGCAGGAGTAGCACGGGGCAACTCGTCAGGTGGGCGCGGGCGAGTGGTTCCCTGGTGCTCGGGTCGACGGGGCCGATCAGCTCGGAGACGTACCGCGACTCGAAGTCGTGGCTCTCCTCGCTGAAACCCTCCACCGTGGACAGGCCGTAGTAGGACGTCGCGGCGGAGAAGACCCGGGTGGCGGTGATGGCGGCCAGCACCGTCCACCCGCCCGCGCTGCCGCCCCGGACCGCGATCCTGGCGGGGTCGGCCAGCCCGGCGCGGGCCAGTTCTTCGGCGATGGCCACCACGTCCTCGACGTCGGCCACGCCCCACTGGCCACGCAGCCGCTCCCGGTGTGCCCGGCCGTAGCCGCTCGAGCCCGCGTAGTTGACGTCGGCCACGCCGATGCCCCGGCTGGTGAAGAACGCCTTGCCGAGGTCGAGGTCGGTGCCCACATGGCCGGTCGGGCCGCCGTGGACGAAGACGACATAGGGCGCAGGGCCCGCGCTGGTGTCGGAGGGCGGATAGACGTACGCCGACACCGACCGGCCCGAGCGGCCGCGGGCCACCAGCTCGCTGGGCCGCGGCAGGTGGATCGGGTCGGGCAGGTCGGCCACCGGCGTCGCGACCGGCGTCCATCCCCCGGCGACATCGACGGTGACCAGCGACCACGGGAGGTCGGGGGCCGCAGCCGTCCCAGCAATCAGGGAGCCGGAGACGGCGAGCGCCGGATGCCAGGTGGTGTAGGGCAGATCCAGGTCCTGGAGGGTGCCGTCCTCGGGATCCAGGACGGCGAGCCGCTGGTCGCCACGGCCGTGCAGGACCGCGAGCCGACCGTCTTCGAGGATCCCGTACGGCCTGCCGCCCAGCTCCCAGAGCGGCTGGGCGAACTCCTCGTCGATCGGGCAGAGCGGGCGGAGCGCGGAGCCGTCGACCGCGAGTTCGTAGAGGTTCCACCAGCCGGACCGGTCGGAGATCACGTACAGGCTGGAGTCGTCCTTCCAGACCGGGGCCAGCACCGACTCGCCGGGGCCGCCCAGGAGGGTCACGGTCGTGCCGTCCTGGACGAGCTGGAGACAGGTGCCGTCCCACGGCATCTGAGGGTGGTTCCACGACAGGACGACGAGCCGGCGGCCGTCCGGTGAGGCGGTGGGGCAGGCGTAGAAGTCCGCGCCCGCGACCAGCACCCTGACCTCGCCCCCGGCCAGGGGCACCGCCACCACGGCCCGGGTGACGCCCTCGGCGTGCTCCGATTCGCGGACACACCAGACTTCCGTGCCATCAGGGGAGAGCGTGAAATCGGCGTACCGCGCTCCGTCGTCGGGCGTGAGCACGGTCACCTGTCCATCCGCTGACGTCCGGTACATCCGCTGATCGTCCTCTTTGACGAACACGAAGCCGCCGTCGGGCAGTGCGAGATAGGAGCGCCCGCCGTACTCGTGCACGCGCGTCCTGGCGTCCACTCCGGCAAGCGGTTCGACCGCTTCGTGGAGGATGGCGGTCCTGCCCGATTCCTCCGGTCGGCGTTCCTGCCACCAGAGGCCATCCTGGAACTGCGGGAAGCCGTACTCCCGCCGGCCATGCGCGACCAGCTCGGCCGTCACCGGTGATGGCCAGCTTCCGTACGTCCGCGCAGTACTCATCACTGTCGATCATACGCCGGAGTCCAGGTGGGGCTTAATCTCGCAGCGTGGCGGCGACGTCGGGAACATAGCTTCGCTGGGTGCGTGGTGGGCGGCGGTAGCCCGTTGCCGGGGGGCGCTCGGGGATTTCGAGCGGAGTCTGCCGCACCTCGCCGTACGGGATGGTCGAGAGCAGGTGGGAGATCATGTTGATCCTGGCGGCCCGCTTGTCCTCGCTCTCCACCTCAAACCACGGCACCTCGGGAATGTCGGTGTGAACCAGCATCTGATCCTTGGCCCGCGAGTAGTCCTCCCACCGGGTGATCGACTCCAGATCCATCGCCGAGAGCTTCCAGCTCCGCATCGGATCCTCCAGCCGCGCCCTGAACCGCTTCTCCTGCTCGATGTCGCTGACCGAGAACCAGTACTTCCGCAGCAGCACGCCGTCCTCCACAAGCAGCCGCTCGAAGATCGGGCACTGATGCAGGAACCGGGTGTACTCCTCCTGCGTGCAGAACCCCATCACCTGCTCCACACCCGCCCGGTTGTACCAACTCCGGTCGAACAACACGATCTCCCCAGCCGCGGGCAGATGCTCGACATACCGCTGGAAATACCACTGCGTACGCTGCCGCTCAGTCGGCACCGGAAGCGCCACGATCCTGGCCACCCGAGGATTCAGATACTCCGCCACCCGCTTGATCGTGCTCCCCTTGCCGGCCGCGTCCCGCCCCTCGAAGATCACAACAAGCCGCTGCCCCTCGGCCCGCACCCACTCCTGAAGCTTGACCAACTCACCCTGAAGACGAAAGAGCTCCTTCTGGTACGGCTTGCCCTTCACCATGCACCACCCCTCGTTCCCAGGGATCATAGGCCGCGAAGGGGTGTTCATCCCCCATGTCGACATGAGTGGGCGGTGTCTGTGGAGGCCCGAGGGCGCCTACCTGTGCAGCGCTTCGAGAACCCGCTGACACATATCGGCGCAGTGGCGCGTAGCCGCCGCGCACATCTGGCAGTGGGCGTGGCGCGCGGCGTGCCGGGTGCACAGGGCGTTGCTGCGCTCGCAGGCCAGCAGGCACGCGTCGAACTGCGCGCTGATCAGGCTGTTGTCAGGACCGCTGCCACGGGTCAGGACGCGACGTGTCGTCCCCGCGACGTCCGCGCAGTCCAGGTCCCGGCTGATCGCCGGTGCCATGGTGAGCGCGTCCTGTTCACCGAGCATGCCCATCGCGCAGGCGGTCACCGCTTCCTCGCATTCCTGGAGGATGTCCACCGCGTTGGCGAGAACGTCGCTGCCCAGCCCGGCCTTGGCGGTCACCGTGTCGAACAGTTCACGAGTCCGAGGCATGTTTCCTCCTCGTCGAGACGCTGTTGCCCCTCCACGCTAGCCCCGATACCCCACCACAATGGAATAAAAGGGACATATTCGACACCCGATTGCCGTGACGTTACTCCCTGATGCCCGAGGCGAGACGCGTCATCCCATCAACCGACATATCCGGCACGTGCAACGGGCCGCGGCCCGGAGCAGCGTCCAGTGGCCTGGCATCTGGGTCGCAGTTCAGTTTCTCGTGGCGAGGATGCCGTCATCGTCGCTGAACAGCTCGGCTCCCGGGGTGAAGGTGACCCCGCCGAAGGTCACGGGGACATCGCGTTCGCCGGTTCCCTCCTTGGCGCTCTTGCGAGGGTTGGAGCCGAGGGCCTTGATGCCCAGGTCGAGCTCACCCAGGGCGGCGACGTCGCGGACGGCGCCGTTGATGATCACTCCGGACCAGCCGTTGCCGACGGCCAGGCCCGCGATGACGTCGCCCATCAGCGCGGTGTGCAGGGAGCCGCCGCCGTCCACGACCAGCACCCGTCCCGCACCGGGCTCGGACAGCGCGGCCTTGAGCAGGACGTTGTCCTGGTGGCAGCGGACGGTGGTGATGACGCCATGGAAGGCGCGGCGCCTGCCGTACTGGCGGAACTGCAGGTCGCAGGAGTCGAGCTGCTCGCCGCGCTCATCGTAAAGGTCCGCGGTCGCGATGCTCGTCATGGGTTCCTCCGGAAAGTCACGGGTCTATTGGAAGCCGACGTGCGGAGACGCCCGCCCAGCCGAGGCCGAGCGCCGTCACCCAGAGCACGCCGGCCGCTCCGAGTCCGGTCGCCACCAGTCCGGCGGCGCCCGGGATGAGCAGCTGTCCGGTGCGGTTGCCGACGAGCCGCAGGGACATGGCCCGCCCCCGTAGCCCCGGCGGGGCGGATTCCGCGAGCCAGGACATGGTGAGCGGCTGGCCGACGCCCAGACCGAAGCCTAGGACCAGGAGCAGGGCGGCCAGAATCCACAGGGGCCAGGACAGCGGGACGAGCACCATCGCCAGCGCCGCCGCGGTGGTGCTGGCAATCAGCAGCCTGCGCCGGCCGACGGCCCGGGAGAGCCGGCCGAGGAAGAAACGCGAGGCCATGGACGCGACGCCGCGCACGGCCAGCAGCAGGCCCACCGTGCCCGAGGCGAGACCGCGCTCGGCTCCCAGCGCGGGCAGGTAGACCAGCGTGATGTCCACGGCGGCCAGCACGACGCAGCTGGTCACGAGGGCGCGCGTGATGCCCGGCATCCGCAGGAGCGATCGCAGCCCCGCCTCGCCGTCCAGTGCCTGCGAGCTCGTACGGGAGCCGCCGGGAAGAAGCACCGACAGCGCGACGAGGGCGGCCGCCAGGAAACAGGCCAGCAGGAAGATTCCGCCGGTGTCCGGGATGGCCTGGCCGCCGCCGAAGGCGGAGATCAGGACCGGACCGGCGGCCTGGCCGATCGAGGCGGCGAAGGTGTAACGCCCGAAGGCGGCGTCGTAACCGCCGCGTTCGGTGGTGTTGGCCACCATGGCCTGCTGGGCGATGACGCAGCCCAGGTGTCCGGCGCCGAGCAGGACGCAGGCGAGGACCAGTCCCGCGATGCCGTGGCCGAACCAGAGAAAGGCGACGCCGGAAGCCGTGAGCAGGACCGCTCCGCTCACCGCCATGCGGCGCTCACCGTAGCGGTCAGCCGCCTGACCGGCGGGAATGGCCAGCAGAAGCGGGGCGACCGCGAAACTGGCGCCCAGCACGCCCAGCCAGGCCGCCGGGACGTCGAGCTCGATCGCGCGGTAGGACATGGTCGGGCGCAGCACGAAAGTGATCACCTGAGTCATCACGGCATGCGCCAGCAGGACGGTCGTGCCGCGCCGATGCCAAGATTCAGGCATCGCCCGTGCTTTCGCCGCGATGGTTGCGCAGGCGCCAGGCGGCCTTCGCGCCCAGGCTGGTGTCGATGTGCTCGCGCATGACGGCGGCGGCGCCCTCGGCGTCCCTGGCGACCACGCAGTCCAGCAGGGCATCGTGCTCGGCGGCCTTCCGGTCGCGCTCCTCCTGGCCGCGTTCCACCTCCAGGGCCAGCCGGCGATAGCGGTCGGCTTTGTCCCACAGGCTGTCGAGCGTGGTGATGAGCAGATCGTTGTGTGAGGCGTGGTAGAGCGCTCGGTGGAATCGCCGGTGGGCGACGAGTTCCTCGTAGGCGGGGTTGCCTGGAAGCGGCTTGAGCTCCGCCGCGGCCGCGCGGATGGCGGCGATGTCGGCCTTGGTTCTGCGCTCGGCGGCCAGCGCGACGGCCAGCGGATCGAGGGAGCGTCGCAGCTCCAGCAGATCGCGAGCCTCCTCGGCCGCCAGCGGAGCCACCCGGGCGTCGCGGTGGGCGTCGAGTTCCACCAGCCCTTCGGTCTTCAAGCGGCGCAGGGCTTCGCGCAACGGGGTGGTGCTGATGCCGATCTCGCGCGCGAGCCGCGCCTGCGCGATGACGGAGTCCGGCGGCAGCACTCCGGACAGGATCAGCTCTTTGACGCGCAGGTAGGCGAAGTCCGCCTTGGTGGAGTAGAGCTCAGCCGCTGGGTCGCTCATCGCCGTCCTGTTCTGCTCGCTCGCGGTTATAACCTACCTGACATCTTCGCGCATGCCAGCGCCTCGTGACGAGGTGGCCGAGTCCAAACCCCGGTGCGATAACGGATACTACGCCTCCCACAAGGGGAATCACGTTACATTCTGGAAACAAGGGATTGACGTCATAGGTTATAACGAAGCAGAGTGAGCGCCATCACAGGCGGAGGCGGCCAGCCTCGCTTGGTCAAGGAGGAGCACATGACCGCTTCAATCTCGCGGCGACGGAGCCATGGCCCAGCCCATAACGCCTTCGGCGTTCTCGGCGCCGTTGTTCTCGCCCTCGGCCTGGCCACGGCATGTGGCGGCGGCGTTTCCGGCGAGGCGCCGGCCAATCCCATCGCCACCGAGCAGGTGCCCTCGTACTACCCGAGCGCGTACGGCGACCTCATCGCCGCCGCCAAGAAGGAGGGCGGCACGCTCACCATCTACTCCAACACCGACCAGGAGAACTGGCAGCCGATCTTCCGCGACTTCCAGCAGAAGTACCCCTGGGTGACGAAGATCGCGGCCAACAACCTGGACAGCGACGAGGTGTTCCAGCGGGTCCTGAGCGAGCAGGCGACCGGCAACTCACCCGCCGATCTGCTGGTCTCCAACGCCGCGCAGGCCTGGGCCGACTTCGCCGCCCGGCCGGGGACGCTGCTGGAGTACGCCTCGCCGGAGAAGGACAAGCTTCCCGAGGTCGGGAGTCTGCTGCCGAACGTCTACGCCATGTCCATGGACCCGCTGTCGATCGCGTACAACACCTCGCTGCTGCCGGAGAAGCCGACCGGGCTGGCGAGCCTGGCGGCGATCCTCGCCAAGGATCCCGCCAAGTACCAGAGCAAGATCACCACACGGGACGTGGGTGGCGCCTTCGGCTTCACCGTCTCGCACGCGTTCACCGAAGCCCGGCCCGGCTCCTGGACCTCCCTGCAGTCGATCCTGCCGCTGGCCCGGCCGGAGACCTCGTCGGGCACCCAGCTGGAGAAGATCACCTCCGGCGAGTACGTGGCCGGCTTCTTCGTCAGCGCGGCACCGGCCTATCCGGCGGTCGAGAAGAGCGGCGGGCTGCTCCAGATCTCCTTCCTGGACGACGGAACCGTGGTGTTGCCGCGCGGCATCGGCATCGCGGCCAAGGCACCCCACGCCGCCACGGCCAAGCTCTTCGTGGACTTCGTCCTGTCGCAGGAGGGGCAGCGGGCGGTGGCCGAGGGCGGGCTGACCTCCTACCGCGACGGCGTCGCGACGGGCGACGGCCTGCACACCTACCAGGAGCTGGTGGCGTCCGTGGGCGAGGCCAACGTCATCGTCGCCGACTACACCAAGGTTCCCGACGACCAGGTGAAGACCTTCGTCGAGAAGTGGAACGGCCTGCTCGGCAGGTGAAAAGGAGCAAGATGACCACGCTGTCCGCGCCACCTCAGGTGATGGACCCACCCCCGCGCTACCGCAGGCCGCTGGGCCTGGGCCGCGAGACCTGGCTCCAGTACGGCGTGCTCGGGTTGCTCGCGCTGCTGGTGCTGGCGCCGATCGTCCCGACGCTGTACCAGTCATTCCTCGACCGCCCGCTGTACGAGGCCGGCGGCCTGCTGAGCGCCGACAACTACGTGCGGCTGTTCACCGAGGCGGGATTCGGTCGCGTCGTCCTCAACACGGCGCTGTTCGCCGGGCTCACGACCGTGATCTCCCTGCTGATCGCGGTGCCGATGGCCGTGGTGGTGGTCCGGACCAAGCTGCCCGGCGGCCGCGTGTTCGCGGCCGCCATGCAGTGGCCCTTCTTCATCTCCTCACTCATCCTCGGATTCGGCTGGATCACGATGTACGGCCCGGCCGGATTCGTCAGCGTCCAGGTCCGCGAGGTCCTCGGCGCCGTGCCGTGGAATCTCTACTCCATCCCCGGCATGGCGCTGACCGAGGCGGTGGCCCTGGCCCCCATCGCGTACACCTTCTGCGCGAACGCGCTGCGGCAGAGTGACGCCTCGCTGGAGGCGGCCGCCCAGGTCTGCGGCGCCGGTCCGCTGCGGAACCTGCGCTCGATCGTCCTGCCCATGCTGCGCCCGCCCATCGTCTACAGCTCGATCCTGGTGATCAGCATGTCCGTCGAGACGCTCAGCGTGCCGCTGCTGTTCGGACAGCCGGTCGGGATCGACGTGTTCTCCACCTTTCTCTACCGGAATGGCCTGCAGTCCATCAGCCCGGACTACGGGGTGCTCGCCGCGGCTTCGGCGATCATCCTGGTGGTCACGGTCAGCCTGGTCGCGCTGCAGGCCAAGCTGCTCAAGGACGCGCAACGGTTCGTCTCGGTGCGCGGCAAGGCCACCCGGCCCCGCCGCCTGGACCTGGGCTGGCTGAGGTGGGTGGCCGTCCTCGCCATCGCCTTCTACGTCGTGATGGGCGCGCTGATCCCCCTCGGCGGGCTGATCTTCCGGTCCTTCACCCTGGTCTTCACACCGTTGCAGTCGCCGCTGGAATCGCTCACCGGGAGCAACTACGAGCGGATCTTCACCTATCCGGTGTACGTGCAGTCCATCGTCAACAGCCTCCTGGTCGCCCTGATCGGGGCGGTCCTGGTGAGCGCGCTCTCGCTGCTCGCGGTGATGGTCTCCCGGCGCTCGACGTTCCGCTTCGCCCGCACGGTCGAGTACCTCGCGCTGGCCCCGCAGGCCATGCCCGGCATCATCGTCGGTATCGGCCTGTTCTGGGCCTTCGCCTTCGTCCCGTTCGGTCTCGGCGGCCTCATCCAGGGCACCCTGTGGGCGCTGATCATCGGCTTCGGGCTGCGCGCGCTGCCCAGCGGGTTCGGCTCCATCGCTCCCTCGGTCATGCAGATCGGCCGGGAACTCGACAACGCCGCCCGGGTCTCGGGGGCCGACTGGGTGCGCACGTTCAGCCGCATCCTCGCCGACCTGCTGCGGCCCGCGTTCGCGGGCGCGCTGATCCTCACCTTCGTGACGCTGCTCAAGGAGTACTCACCCGCGGTGTTCCTGGGCTCCGCCGACTCCAACATCATCGGCACCACGATGCTCGAGCTCTGGGTGCAGGGCAACACCGGCTCGGTGGCGGCGCTCGCCACCCTGCAGATCGCCATCACGGCGACCTTCGTCGGGCTCGCCGGACTACTTCTCAAGGGGCGCCACGATGCCTGAGGTCAAGGTCTCCAACCTGTCCAAGCAGTTCGGGAGCAACTCCGTGCTGCGCGATGTCACCTTCACCATCGCCGAGGGCGAGTTCTTCACCTTGCTGGGGCCAAGCGGGTGCGGCAAGTCCACGACGCTGGCGTGCATCGCGGGCCTGGAGCGGCCGACCGGCGGGAGCATCACGATCGGCGAGTCCACCTTCGCCGACGAGGGGAGGTTCGTGCCCCCCGAGGGCCGCAACCTGGGCATGGTGTTCCAGTCCTACGCGCTGTGGCCGCACATGACCGTCGCGCAGAACCTGGCCATGCCGCTGAAGATCCGCAAGATCGACAAGCGGCGGCAGGGCCCGCTCATCCACGACGCCCTGGACAAGGTGGGGCTGGCCGAGCTGAAGGAGCGTTACCCGCACCAGCTGTCCGGTGGCCAGCAGCAGCGCGTCGCGCTCGCCCGGGCGCTGGTCTACTCGCCGAGCGTGCTGCTCCTGGACGAGCCGCTGTCCAATCTCGACGCGCAACTGCGCGAGCAGGCCCGCGCCTGGCTGAAGCGGCTGCAGGAGGAGCTCGGCATCACGACCGTCTATGTCACCCACGACCAGGTGGAGGCGCTCGCGCTCAGCGACCGCATCGCGGTGATGTCCCGCGGCGAGATGGTGCAGATCGGCACGCCCAAGGAGATCTACGCGACTCCCGCGACCGCCGAGGTGGCGGCGTTCGTCGGACGCTCCAACTTCCTCGAGGGGCGGATGGCGAGCGACGCGGAGGTGCTGCTGGACTGCAACGGGCAAACCCTCCGCGTCCAGCCGGGCGGGGTCGCCGTCGGCCAGCGGGTCAGCGTCGCCATCCGGCCGGAACGGCTGGAGATCCTGCCCCCCGGCCGGACGGCTCCCGCGGACGTGAACGTGCTCGAGGCCGACGTGCTGACCAGCTCCTACATCGGCTCCCGCTACGAGTACGACCTGCGGCTCGGCGACCAGGCCGTGCAGGTCGAGAGCAGCCGCCCCGGCCTGAACGGGAGGGTCACCCTCGTGGTCGAGCCCGACGCCTGCCTCCTCTACCCGACCGTCGGCGTGCTGTCTCCGGACGCCGAGGCCCTCATCACCGTCACCGGCTGAAAGCAGAAGGACATACAAGTGACTACCTACCGCCTTGGAGTTCTCGAAGGTGACGGCATCGGCCCCGAGATCGTCCCGGCGTCCGTGCTCGTCGTCGACGCCGCCCTCGCGGCCGCCGGTGGCACGGCGATCGACTGGGTGGGGCTGCCGCTGGGCCGCTCGGCCATCGACGCCTACGGCGAGGCCGTACCCGAGTCGACGCTGACCGCTCTCGCCGGCCTGGACGGGTGGCTGCTCGGGCCGCACGACAGCGCCGCCTACCCCGAGCCGCACCGCTCCCGCCTCAACCCGAGCGGGACCATCCGCAAGCACTTCGACCTGTTCGCCAACATCCGCCCGGCCAAGTCCTTCGACGGAGCCGACGCCGTCGTCGCGGGCACCGACCTGGTCATCGTCAGGGAGAACACCCAGGGCTTCTACGCCGACCGCAGCACCTACAAGGGCAGCGGCGAGTTCATGCCCACCCCTGATGTGGCGATCGCGATGGGCATCATCACCCGGGCCGCCGTCGAGCGCATCGCGATCGAGGCGTTCGAGCTGGCCCGCCGCCGGCGCAAGCAGCTCACCGTCGTGCACAAGGCCAACGTCCTGAAGATGACCACCGGCCTGTTCCTCGACGTGTGCCGGGAGCTGGCGGCCGGCTATCCCGATGTCGCCGTGGACGACTTCCACATCGACGCGATGACCGTGCATCTGGTGCGCCGCGCCGACGACTTCGACGTGATCGTCACCGAGAACATGTTCGGCGACATCCTCTCCGACCTGGCGGGCGAGATCGCCGGCTCGCTCGGCATCGCCCCGTCCGTCAACTCCTCCCACGAGCGCGCCATGGCCCAGGCGGCGCACGGCTCGGCCCCCGACATCGCCGGCCAGGACGTGGCCAACCCCATCGCGATGATCCTCTCCAGCGCCATGCTGCTGGACTGGCTCGGCGCCAGGCACCATGACGCCACGCTGACCGAGGCCGCCGCGCTGATCGAGACGGGCGTCGCCGACACCGTACGAGCCGGCACCCGCACCCGGGACATGGGCGGCACGGCAGGCACCCGCGACTTCGCGCAGGCCGTCGCGGACACGGTCAAGGGGCTGCGATGAGTCCGACGGTGGCGGTCGTCAACGCGACGCCCGACTCGATCCAGCCGGCCACGGAAGGTCTCAGGGAGGGATTCCCCGAAGCCGCGCTGTGGCACCTGCTGGACGACCGGCTGGTGGGCGACGCGGACGCCGCGGGCGGGATGACGCCCGCCCTGTCCCGGCGGATGCTCTCGCTCATCGACCACGCGGTGCGCGGCGGCGCGGACGCGGTGCTGCTGAGCTGCTCGATGTACGGGCCGGTCGTCGACCTCGCGCGCCGCCTCTACGAGCTGCCCGTGGTCAGCTCCGACGAGCAGATGTTCGCGGAGGTCGTGAGGCGCGGTCCCGGCACGGTGGTCGTCCTGGGCTCGCTCGAGTCCGCCGCGGCCGACTCGGCGTTGCGGCTGCGCGGCGTGCTGGCGGAGCCGGGCACCGAAGTGACGGCGGTCGCCGCTCCCGGCGCCTCCGCCGCGGCCTCGGTCAACGACCACCGTTCCCTGCTCGACGCCCTGGCCAGGGCCGCCGAGCCCCATCTCGGGGTGGCCGATCTGTTCCTGCTGGGGCAGTACTCGATCAGTCCCGTGCACGGCATGCTCTCCGACCGGCTCGGCGTGCCGGTCCTCAGTCCTCCGCTCATGGCGGCGGGGGCGCTGCGCGCCGCGCTGCTGGCCGGGGCCGGAGCATGAGCAGTCCTGCCCTCGGGTGCGTCGCCGACGACTACACCGGCGGGACCGATGTCGCCGCCGCCCTGCGGCGGGCGGGGCTGCGCACGGTCCTGCTGTTCGGCGCGCCGCCGGCCGACATGGTCGTATCGGACTGCGACGCGATCGTCGTCTCGCTCAAGACCCGGACGGCGCCGGTGGACGAAGCCGTGGCCGTCTCCCTGGCCGCCCGCCGATGGCTGGTGGAACAGGGGGTCTCGCGGATCTACCTCAAGTACTGTTCCACGTTCGACTCCACCGACAAGGGCAACATCGGGCCCACCGTGGACGCGTTCCTGGAGGCGGGCGGCGCAGCGTTGACGGTCGTCTGCCCGGCCTCGCCCGAGCACGGCCGCACCGTCTACCAGGGGCACCTCTTCGTCGGCGACCGGCTGCTGTCTGAGTCACCGATGCGCCATCATCCGCTCACCCCGATGACGGACTCCGACCTGGTCAGGGTCCTGGGCCGGCAGACTCCGCAGCCGGTGGGACTGATCCCGCACGAGGTGATCTCGCGCGGGGGCGACGCCGTACGGGATGCCCTGGACGATCTGAAACACCGGGGTGTCCGCCATGTCGTCACGGACGCCGTCGGCGACCGGGACCTCGACGCCATCGCGCGCGCGACCGCCCACCTCCCCGTCGTGACAGGGGCGGCGGGGCTGGCCCGCGCCACCGGCGCACTGCTGGCGAGCGACGCGGTCGCCGAAGAGGGGGACACCCAGCTGCCGGAAGGACCCGCCATCGTGATCGCCGGAAGTTGCTCGGCGGCCACGCTGGAACAGGTCGCCCGCGCCCGCCGGAGCATGCCCTCCTACCGGCTCCGCCCGGAGTCCAAGGACATGATCGAGGGCGCGCTGCGGTGGCTGGAGGCGCACCTCGGCGACGGGCCGGTCATGGTCTACTCCTCGGCCCCGCCGGAGGAACGCCTGCCGGACTCCGCCGAGCTGCTGGAACAGGCGCTGGCCGCGGCCGCCCGGCACGCCGTCGAGCTCGGCGCGCGCCGCGTCGTGGTGGCCGGCGGCGAGACGTCCGGCGCCGTGGTCAGCGCGCTCGGGGTGGCCTCCGTGGTCATGGCCGCGGAGGAGGATCGCGGGGTGCCGTGGGTCCTCACCAGCGGTGTGCCGCGGCTGGCGCTGCTGCTCAAGTCGGGTAACTTCGGCCGTCCTGATCTGCTGGTCCGAGCCGTGGACGCGACGTGAGCGACATCCCCGCCCGGCTCGCCGAGCTGGGCGCCTCCCTGTTCGGCAGGCGGCTGACCCACGGCAGGACCGGCAACATCAGCGCGCGCGTCGACGGCGGGTTCCTCGTCACCCCGACCGGAGGGTCGCTGGGCGAGATCTCCGCCGGCCACCTGTCCCTGGTGGACCTGGCCGGCGGCCACCTCGCCGGGCCGCGCCCGTCGAAGGAGGCGTTCCTGCACGCCGCGCTCTACCGCGCCCGCCCCGACGCGGGCGCGGTCGTCCATCTGCACAGCACCTATTCGGTCGCGGTGTCCTGCCTCGACGGGCTGGATCCCGCCGACGCGCTCCCCCCGCTGACCGCCTACTACGTGATGCGCGTGGGCCGGTTGCCGCTGCTGCCCTATCACGCCCCGGGCGACAGCGCGCTCGGCCCGCTCGCCGAGCGGGCCGCCAGGACCGCGCACGCCCTGCTCCTCGCCAACCACGGTCCGATCGTCGCCGGGCCGGATCTGGCCGGCGCCGCCGACATCGCGGAGGAGCTGGAGGAGACCGCACGGCTCTGGCTGCTGCTGCACGACCGGCCCACCCGGCCCTTGACGGCCGACCAGGCGGCGGAGCTGCGCATCCGCCACCGTTCTGAAAGGAACACGACATGATCCCGGCTCCAGACCTCATCACCTTCGGGACCCGCGTCCTGACCTCGGTCGGAGTTCCCGAGCCCGACGCGAGGCTGGTGGCCGACAGCCTGGTGACCGCGGACATGTGGGGGCACCCCTCCCACGGCATGCTGCGCCTGGGCTGGTACGTCGACCGTATCCGCGGCAAGGTCATGCGAGCCGCGACCGAGGTGGTCACGGTGACCGACGGGGGCGCCGTCGCGGTCCTCGACGGGCAGGACGGCGTCGGCCAGGTCGTCACCGCGCACGCCGCCCGCGAAGCCGTACGGCGGGCGGGTGAGCACGGCGTCGGCGTCGTCGCGGTGCGAAACAGCAATCACTTCGGCACCGCCGCCTACTTCACCCGCATGATCGCGGCCCAGGGCTGTGTCGCCGTCCTGACGACCAACGGCAGCCCCGCCATGGCCCCCTGGGGCGGCCGGGCGAAAACGGTCGGGGCCAACCCTTGGTCCATCGCGGTCCCGGGCGGGCGGCGCGGCCCGGTCGTGCTCGACATCGCCAACACGACAGTGGCCCGGGGCAAGATCTACGCCGCGCTGGAGCGGGAGGAGCCCGTTCCCGAAGGCTGGGCCCTGGCCGCGGACGGCACCCCGACGACCGACCCGCGGCAGGCGATCGACGGGCTCATCCTGCCCATGGCCGGGCACAAGGGATACGGCATCTCCTTCATGATGGACGTGCTGTCCGGGGTGCTGACCGGCAGTTCCTACGCCGGCGGCGTGGCGGGGCCGTACGTTCCCGACCGGCGCAGCGGCTGCGGCCACCTGGTGCTCGCCCTGCGCGTCGACGCGGTGCACGATCCGCAGGAGTACGGCAGGCGGCTCGACGACCTGATCGACCGCACCAAGGAGGTGCCGCTGGCACCGGGTTTCGAGGAGATCTTCTATCCGGGGGAGATCGAGGAGCGCAAGGCGCACGACGCCGAGCGGGGCGGCGTTTCGCTGCCCGACAAGACCCTCCGGGATCTGAGCCTGCTGGGCGAAGAGTGCCACGTCCCCCTTCCCGAGGGGATGGCCGCATGTTCGTCGTGATCGTGCACCTGCAGGTCAGGCCGGACCACGTCGACGCCTTCCTCCCCGGGATCGAGGCGAACGCCCGCGCCAGCCGAGAGGAGCCCGGCTGCCTCCGCTTCGACGTGCTGCGCACCGACGAGGACCAGCACCGGTTCGTGCTCTACGAGATCTACCGGGACGAGGCCGCCTTCTACCAGGAGCACCGCGCCACTCCGCACTACGCGGCCTGGCGCGAGGTGGCCGCCGCGTGCGTGGAGACCCACCGCAACACCTTCTGCCGGCCGGTCTCCCTCGACCGGGAGGCGCGGTGACGGCCACGCTCCGGGCGGGATCCCGCGCCTACCGCATCCACCCCGTGGCCGGCCTGGCCTCCGCCCGCCTTCCGTACAGCCTGCGGATCGTACTGGAGAACCTGGTACGGCACGGCGCCCCCGCCGACCAGGTCGAGGCCGTGGCCGGATGGAAGCCGCGCGGGGCCAGGACCGGGGCCGTGGACCTGTACCCGGCCCGGGTGTTCCTGCACGACACCAACGGGGTGCCCGCGCTCGTCGACCTGGCCGCCATGCGGGACGCGCTGGCCGCGCTGGGCGGCGATCCCGCTCGCGTCAACCCGGCCGTCCCGGCCGAACTCGTCGTCGACCACTCCATCATCGCCGACGTCTTCGGGCGGCCGGACGCGCTGGCCCGCAACGCCGAGCTGGAGTACGAACGCAACGGCGAGCGCTACCGCTTCCTGCGCTGGGGGCAGGCGTCCCTGCGGAACTTCACCGTGGTGCCGCCGGGCAAGGGCATCATGCACCAGGTCAACGTGGAATACCTGGCCCGCGTGGTGATGGTCCAGGACGGAACGGCCTTTCCCGACATCTGCCTGGGCACCGACTCGCACACCACGATGGTCAACGGGCTCGGCGTGCTGGGCTGGGGCATCGGCGGCATCGAGGCCGAGTCGTCGATGCTGGGCCAGTCGGTGTCGATCCCGCTGCCCGATGTCGTGGGCGTGCGGCTGCACGGCGAGCTGCCGGTGACCGCCACCGCCACCGACCTGGTCCTGACCGTCACCGAGCTGCTGCGCGGCCACGGCGTGGTCGGCAAGATCGTGGAGTTTCACGGCCCCGGAGTCGTCACGCTGCCCGTGACCGACCGGGTGACCATCTCGAACATGAGCCCCGAGTTCGGCTCCACCGCCGCGCTGTTCCCCGTCGACGAGGAGACCATCCGCTACCTCCGCTTCACCGGCCGCGACGACGAGCACGTGGATCTGGTCGAGGCCTACGCCAGGGAGCAGGGCCTGTGGCACGACCCGGACGCTCCGCCCGAGTACACCGCCGACCTCGACCTCGACCTGTCCACCGTCGTGCCCTCCATCGCCGGGCCGCGCAGGCCCCAGGACCGGGTGCCGCTCGACGCCGCCAAGGCGGCCTTCCGCGCCTCGGCGCCCCCCGCCCTGCGGGTCCGGCTGGCGGGCACCGGCCACGAGATCGGGCACGGGGCCGTCGCCATCGCCGCGATCACCTCCTGCACCAACACCTCCAACCCCTCGGTCATGGTGGCCGCCGCCCTGCTGGCCAAGAAAGCCGTCGAGCGGGGCCTGCGCACCAAGCCGTGGGTGAAGACCACCCTCTCACCCGGATCGCGGGTGGTGATGGACTACTTCAACGAGGCGGGGCTGGTCCCCTTCCTGGAGGAGCTCGGGTTCCACCTGTCCGGATTCGGCTGTATGACCTGCATCGGCGCCTCCGGGCCGCTCATCGACGAGGTCTCGCGTGCGGTCAGCGAGTCCGGGCTCAGTGTCGCGGCGGTGCTGTCGGGAAACCGCAACTTCGAGGGACGGATCCAGCCGGAGGTCGGGATGAACTACCTGGCCTCCCCGCCGCTCGTCGTCGCGTACGCGATAGCCGGCACGATGGACGTCGACCTCACCACCGAGCCGCTCGGCACGGGCAGCGACGGCCGGCCCGTCTACCTCCGGGAGGTGTGGCCCGCTCCCGAGGAGGTCCAGCGGATCGTCGCGGGCGTCATCAAGCCGTCCATGTTCACCCGCGCCTACGCCGACGTCTTCGACGGCGACGACCGCTGGCAACAGCTGGACGCCCCGGGTTCCGGCACCTTCTCGTGGGATCCCGGGTCGACCTACGTTCGGCGTCCGCCCTACCTGGACGGAATGTCGCGCGAGCCCGACCGGCTCCACGACATCCTCGACGCGCGGGTGCTGGTCAAGCTGGGCGACTTCGTGACCACCGACCACATCTCGCCGGCCGGAGCGATCCTCCCCGACAGCCCCGCCGGCCGGTATCTGGCCGGACTCGGCGTGCCGCGCGGGCGGCTCAACACCTACGCCTCGCGCCGCGGCAACCACGACGTCATGATGCGTGGCACCTTCGCCAACCCGCGGCTGCGCAACGAGGTCGCCCCCGGCACGGAAGGCGGTCTGACCCGCGACTTCCTCGACGGCGGCAGGATCACCTCGGTGTACGACGCCGCCCGCGCCTACCGGGAGGCCGGGGTCGCGACCGTGGTGCTCGCCGGGGAAGGATACGGAGCCGGCTCCTCCCGCGACTGGGCGGCCAAGGGGCCGGCGCTGCTGGGCGTGAAGGCCGTCATCGCCAGGTCCTACGAGCGCATCCACCGGTCGAACCTGGTCGGCATGGGCGTGCTCCCGCTGGAGTTCCTGCCCGGCCAAGGCGCGGCCGAGCTCGGACTGACCGGGCGGGAGCGCATCACCATCCTGGGTCTCGGGTCGCTCGGGGAGGGCCCGCTACCGCCCACGCTGGCCGTCACCGCCGACGACGTGACGTTCGAGACCCGGCTCCGGCTGGACACCGCACGCGAGGTCGCCTATTACCGGCACGGTGGCGTCATGCCCTATGTCTTGAGGATGCTGCTCTCGTAGTGCGCCTAACCGGAGAAGCGGAAGCTGTCGGAGAGGACGGCGGGGACGGTGATGTCGCCGAGGACCGATACTCCGCCGTACCAGCCGCGGAGGGTCCTGCGGGAGTTGCCGACCGCGCTGACGCCTCGGAGGACGTCCAGATAGCTCTGGCTGAACCGCAGGTCGCGTACGGGACCGACGATCTCGCCGCCCTCGACGAGGAAGAGGCCGTCCCGGGTCACTCCGGTGACGATCCCGCGCTTGGGATCCACCGGGTTGGTGTAGTAGAAGCGGGTCACGAGCAGTCCCCGGTCCAGCCGGCCGAGCAGTTCCTCCCGGGAGAAGCCACCGGGTGCCATGAACATGTTCGTCGGGAGCGGGCCGACCGGGTTGGGCGCGGGCAGCGCGTGCCCGGTGGAGTGGATTCCGGCGCCGGCGGCGGTGCGGGTGTCGTGGACCAGGCCCGCGCAGCGGCCGCGGTCGATGAGGGTGACCCGCTGTTTTCCGACGCCCTCGTAGTCGAAGGCGGTGGGCAGGCCCGCCGGGTCGGTCCCGTCATCCCAGACGGTGACCAGGTCGCTGGCGATCCGGACGCCGGGCTCCGCGCAGGACTGGCCCTCCTGGGCGGCGCGCGCGTTGAAGCCGCACCGGCCGAGCTTGGCCAGCAGGTCCACCACGGCGTACTCCTCCAGGACCACGGGATACTCCCCGGGCGCGAGGGCGACGGCGTGATCACCGGCGCGGGCCTTGGCCGCCGCCTCCCGGCCGAGGGCCGCGCCGTCGACGTCGGCCACGTCCACCGCGCAGGTCTCGGCGTATCCGGTGCCGCCGTCCGGGGACATGTGCACGGTGACCAGCCAGGCGTCGCTCCTGGTCTGCGCCGCCCGGACACCCCTGCTGCTGAGCACGGCCGTGGTGACGGCGCCGGTGGCGAAGGAGCCGAACGCGCCGACACCGGCGGCGTCGGCCGCGGCGATGACCTCGCGCACCACGCCGGCGCGGAGTTCGGGCGTGGCCGCGCGGGTGGCGGCGGCGCTGGCACCCGTCACCTCCGGGATCGGCCCCGGTTCCGGCAGGCCGGGCCAGTCGTCGGTCTCGGCCGTGCCGCGCGCGCTCGCGGCGGCGCGTTCGACCAGGGACTCGAGCGCGGCGTCGTCCAGGCGGCCCGTCGCCGCCATGCCGTGCCGCCTGCCGTGCACGTAGCGGAGGTTCACCCGGACGGTGTCCTCCGCCACGCTCTGGTGGATCTCGGAGTTGGCGAACCTGGTCAGCGCCGCCCGGCGGGTTTCCACGCTCACCTCCGCGTCGGTCGCGCCGTGCCGGCGTGCCAGCGCCAGCAGCCGTTCCGCGTGTTTCTCGATCATCGCCCCATCCGTACGCCTCGGAACCGCGCCCCCGAACAGCCGTGCCCCACCTGGACGCACTGCGGCGGCAGGCCCTTGGCGCAGTTGGGATTGCCGTACATGACGTAGCTGCTTTCGTCGGCGACCGCGTCGCAGGAGCGCCAGAACTCCGGCGTGACCCCGGAGTAGACCGGGTTCTTGAGGATGCGTCCCAATCGCCCGCCCTTGATCTCGTAGGCGATCTCCGTGCCGAACTGGAAGTTCCAGCGGCGGTCGTCGATCGACCAGCTGCGGTTGGTGTCCAGGTAGAGGCCGTCGTCGGTGTCCGCCACGATGTCCGGCAGGCTCATGCCGGGCACCGGCACGAGGTTGACGTTGGTCATGCGGACCAGCGGAAGCCGGTTCCAGCTCTCCGCGCGCACGGTGCCGCCGGACGGCCCGCCGATGCGGGGAGCGGTGTCCCGCGAGGTCAGGAAGCCGGTGAGGACGCCGTTCTCGACCAGGGTGGTGCGCTGCGCCGCCACCCCCTCGTCGTCCCAGCCGAACGAACCGGGACCGCCGGGGACGGTCGCGTCGGCGACCAGGGTGACCAGGTCCGAGCCGTACCTGAAGCCGGAACCGAGCAGGTCGGCGGTGAGGAAGCTGGTCCCCGCGTAGCTCGCCTCCGCGCCGAAGACGCGGTCGAGTTCGGTGGCGTGCCCGCAGGACTCGTGGATCTGCAGGTACAGCTGGCTGGGGTCGATGACGACGGTGGCGGGCCCGTCGGGGCAGGGCGGCGCCGAGAGCAGGGCCACCGCCTCCTCGGCGCACCTGGCCGCGTTCCCCGCCAGGTCGAGTTCGCGGACGAACTCGTACCCCGCCTGCCCCCACCGGCCGCCCCTGGCCTCGGGATAGCTGCGCCGCTGGTGCTCGTTCCCGTGTACGGCATGCGCCTCCACCCCCGCTCCCACGTGCGTGAACACCTGCTCGGTGAGGCTGCCGTCGGTGGCCGCGAAGGTCTTCCACTCCCGCTGCGCGCCATACGTCGAGACGGTGGCCACGACGCCGGGCCCGGCCAGCGCGGCGTCGGCGGCGAGCAGGTCGGCGACCTTGGCCTCCAGCGGAAGCGCGAAGGGATCCTCCTTGACGGGAGTGGCGTAGGTGCCCTGGGCGCGGGGGCGCTCGGCCAGGGTCACGCGATGCCGCAGTGCGGGCGCCGCGGCTTTGGCCTGCCGTACCGCCTCGGCCGCGGCCGCGTCGACCGCGTCCGCGTCGTACCCGTGGGTCGCCGCGAAACCCCAGGCTCCGTACGCGAACACCCGGACGCCGACGCCTTCGCTCTCCTCCGAGGCGATGGACTCGACCCGGCCGGTCCGCACCGTCACCGACTCCTCGGCCCGCCGCACGACCCGCACGTCCGCGTAGGCGGCGCCCCCGCGCACGGCGGTGTCGAGCGCGCGGTCCGCGATCTCCCTCACCGGCTCGCCCTCCTGTTCGAGCGCAGCAGCCAGATCATGTACGGCGTGCCGACCAGCGCCGTCATCACCCCCACCGGAATCTGCCGGGGATCGATGACGACCCGGCCGACGGTGTCGGCGACCACCACCAGGACGGCCCCGAGCAGCGCCGCCACGGGCAACATGCGGCGGTGCGAGGAGCCGACGACGCTCCGCGCGAGGTGCGGCGCGATCAGCCCGACGAAGCCGACCGCGCCGATGGTCGCGGCGGTGCCCGCGGCGAGCGCGACCGCGCCCATCAGCACGAGCAGGCGCACCCGGCCGAGCCGGAGCCCGAACGCGCGCGGCAGGTCCTCACCCAGCGCCAGCATGTCCAGCGGCCGGGTGCCGGCCACGAGCAGCACCGTGACCACCAGCGGGACGGCCAGCCAGAGCAGGTCGCCGGCCGCGCGCCCGTAGGTGGACCCGGCCAGCCAGGTCAGGACCGCCCCGATCGTCATGGTGGAGCGCAGCGCGAGCACCTGGACGACCGCCGAGGTGGCCGCGGCCAGGCCGATGCCGACCAGCACCACCCTGGTCGGATCGAGCACGCCCTTCCGCCGGGCCACGGCGATCACCAGCAGCAGGGCGAGCAGACCGCCGAGCGCCGCCGCCCCCGGGATCATCCAGCGCGGGGCGGTGGAGGCCAGAGTGATCACCGTGACGGCCCCGATGGCCGCCCCGCCGGTGACCCCCAGCAGGGACGGCTCGGCGAGCGGGTTGCGGATGACGGCCTGGACGGCGCCGCCCGCCACCGCGAGGCAGGCCCCGCCCCCGGCCGCGGCGAGCACCCGGGTGAACCGCTGCGACAGCACACCCTGGATCAGCGGATCGGGGTTGAGCAGCTGGGACAGGTCGATGCTCAGCGTGCCGACGCAGACCCCGACGAGGATCCCGGCGGCGAGCAGGACCGCCGCCACCGTCACGACGGTGGCGTAGCGGCGGCCGGTCACCGGCCTGGTCTCGGTGACCGCGGCCCCGGTCTCGGCGTCGCCGGTGGTCAGGCGGCGGACCAGCAGCAGGAAGACGGGGCCGCCCACCAGCGCGGTGACGACCCCGACCGGGATCTCGCCGCCGGCGGCGGTCTGCAGAGCCTGCCCCACGCCGTCCGCGAGCAGCACCAGCAGCGCGCCCGCCGCCGCCGACAGCGGCAGCAGCCAGGCGTGCCGGTGGATCCCCGCCATCCGCACGGCGATCGGGGCCACCAGGCCGACGAAGCCGATCGGTCCCGCGACGGTCACCGCGACGGCGGCGAAGGCGACCGACAGCAGCAGGACGTACAGGCGCATGCGGCCCGCGTTCACCCCCATGGCCTCGGCCGTGTCGTCGCCCAGGGCGAGCAGGTCGAGCGGGCGGACGAGCGCGGGCACGGCCAGGGCCAGGACGAGGACCGCCGCTCCGGTCCAGAGCGGGACGCTCAGGCCGGTCTGGATCAGCGACCCGTTGCCCCAGAAGAACGTGCCGCGGGCGGTCTGCTCGTTGAGCATCTGCACCATCAGCGCGATCGAGGTGGCCGCCAGGGCGACCGCCGTACCGGCCAGGAGCACGCGTCCCGGGGCGTACAGCGAGCGCCCGGCCAGCGCGTACACGAGCGCGGCCGCGGCGACGGCGCCGGCCAGGGCGGCGGCGCCGGTGCCGAACACGCCGACGCTCAGGCCGGTCGCGCCGACGATGGTGACCGCCAGGTAGGCGCCCGCGTTCACGCCCAGCGTGTCGGGGGCCGCGAGCGGGTTGCGCGTCCCGCCCTGGACCAGGCCGCCAGCGAGGCCGAGGGCCAGCCCGGCCACCAGGCCCGCGAGCGTGCGGGGCAGCCGTCCGCTGAAGACGATGTCGCCCGCCAGCTGGTCCCCGCCGCCGGTGAGCACCTGGACCACGTCGCCGACGCCGAGCCGGGAGGCGCCCTGGCCCAGATGCCAGAGGGAGACGACCGCCAGCAGGGCGAGGGCGGCGGCGCAGGCGACGGGAGGGCCGAACCGCCGGACCGGTCGCATCGGGGCGGCGGACGCGAGAGCGGCGGTCATTTGACCAGCGTCGCCACGGTCTGGGTGAGCAGTTGCTCGGCCGACAGCGGCCCGCCGTAGAACCACGGGGTCGGGTCCAGCAGGTAGGTGTGGGCCGCCTGGACGAAGGGCAGCCCGGTCCACACCTTGTTGTCGGCGAGCTTGACGAAGGTGTCGTCGCCGGCCGGGGAGACGTAGAGGAAGTTCACGTCGGCGGGGAGACCGGTCAGCGCCTCGACGCCGACCGTGCTGAGCCCGTCTCCGTCAGCGGTCCCGGTCCACCCGTTGGTCATGCCGGCCGCCTCCAGGATCTGGGAGGCGAGCGAGGGCTTGGCGAAGACGGTCACGGTCGCGGCGCCCGCTCCCCCGGCCGGGTAGGCGAGGGCGAAGGTCTTGCCCACGGTGGAGAGCTTGGTCTTGGCCGACGCCATCGTCGCGTCGAGCCCGGCGAGCACCTCGCTGGCCTTGGCGTCCTTGCCGACGGCCTCGGCCAGCGCCAGGAAGCTCTCTCTCATGGTGGTGAGTTGTGGTTTGGCCGGATCGTTCCACCGGAACGCGAGGACCGGGGCGATGTCCTTGAGGCTCTGGAGGTTGCTGGTGAACCGGTCCGCGGCACCCACGATCAGGTCGGGCTTGAGCGAGGCGATGGTCTCCAGGTTCGGCTCCTGGCGGGTGCCGACGTCGAGGGTGGTCTCGGCGACGCGCGGGCCCGCCGTCACCCAGTCGTTGTAGACGCCCATGTCGGCGACGCCGACCGGGGCCACGCCGAGCGCGAGCAGTTCCTCGGTGTAGGTCCACTCGAGCGAGACGACGCGGGTGGCGGGGGCGGCCAGCTCCACGGGGCCGAAGGCGTCCGTGATGGTGATCTTCGCTGCGCCGGGGGCGGCGGCAGCGGTCGGGGCGGCGGGGGTCGAGGAGCCGCACGAGGCGATAGCGAGCACCGCGGCCACGGTGCCGAGAAGGATTGCGGTCTTGCGCATGGTCGTCTGCCTTAACTGTGCTGTGGGGGGTGTCAGTTGGCTGAAGTACGGGGGAAGCAGGCGATTCCACCCGTCTCGGAGTCGTGCACGACCTTGACGTCGAGCCCGAAGGCGCGGGCGATGCCCTCGGAGGTGAGCACCTCGGCCGGGGTGCCGTGGCCGAGGATCTCGCCGCCCGCGGTCAGCATCACGCGGTCGCCGTAGGAGGAGGCCTGTCCCAGGTCGTGGAGGACCAGGCCGCAGGCCATGCCGTGCTCGTGGGCGAGGGAGCGCACCACTTCCAGCACCTCCACCTGGTAGCGCAGGTCGAGGTAGGTGGTGGGCTCGTCGAGCAGCAGGATGTCCGCCTTCTGCGCGAGCACCGCGGCGAGCCAGGCGCGTTGCCGCTCACCGCCGGACAGCTCGTTCACGCGTTTCCCGGCGAGCGGGAGCGCGTTGGTGACGCGCAGCGCCCACTCGACGGCGTCGAGGTCTTCCGCGGTGTGCCGCGCGAACGCGCCGCGATGCGCGTAGCGGCCGTTCCTGGCCAGTTCACGCACGGTGATCCCGGCGGGGACCAGGGGCGTCTGCGGCAGGAAGGCCAGCCGCTGGGACAGTTCCCTGCGGCTGAGTTTGTCCAGGGGATCGCCCAGGACCCGCACCTGGCCGCCGGTCGGCCGCTGCAGGCCGGCCAGGGTGCGCAGCATGGTGGATTTTCCGCAGCCGTTGGGTCCGACGAGCACGGTCACCGTGCTCGCGGGAAGGGTCAAGTCCACGTCGGCCAGGATGGTGCGGCCGTCGTGACCAACGCTGAGCCGTTCGGCGACGAGGGGACCCGACATTGTTCCGCCTTTCTCGCTGCCGACCGCCGTCAGGGTCTGACAAAGTCAGATAGATCGCGCGAAGTGGGGGGTTTCGGTTGGTAGCCCGAAAATTAGGCCGAATTTAGACCTGTTGTCAATGGGTTCGACTAAACGTAAAATCCTTGTTGCCGGGCTTGCCCGACGAAGCGTTCCCGTGCGTTCCTGTTGAGAAAGGACACTCCGATCAGCCAGATATCTTCGGAAGCCGATGCGCTGTTCGCCGCCATGCGCCCGGTCGTCGACGGGATCCAGGCCACGTTCGGCCGCAAGTGCGAGGTGGTGCTGCACGACTACCGGCAGGTGGAGCACTCGGTCATCGCCGTGGCCGGCGACGTCACCGGGCGCAGAGTGGGGTCGGCCATGAGCCAGATCGGCCTCGGCATGTTGCGGCAGGGCGACGACGCCAAGGACGACCTCAATTACGTGACACGGCTGCCCGACGGCCGCGTCATCAAATCGTCGACCATCCTGCTGCGCACCTCCGACGACCATGTGGTGGGCGCCGTGTGCGTCAATCTCGACGTCACCGAGCTGCGCGCGGTCGGCAGGCTGCTCACCGAGATGGCCGGGGACCTCGACCCGGCCGAATCCCCGGCCACCACGTTCGGCACGGACATCGAGTCGGTCGTCGACGGAGTGCTCGCCGAGGTGGAGGACGCGCTGGGCCACCCGCTGGCCCGGCTCACCGTGACCGAGCGCACGGACGTGTTCCGCCAGCTCGACCAGCGGGGGCTGTTCCAGCTCCGCCGGGCCGTGCCGATGGTGGCGGAACGCCTGGGGATGTCACGCCAGTCGGTCTACAACTACATCACCCGTCTCCGGGAGGAGTCCCCAGGATCCTGATGCGGACTCGTGGTGGCGTGCGGTGACGGGTTCGACCCTGACCCGGCCGTCCGCGCCTATCACGTGCATCTCGCCGAACTGGGCGACTGTCGTGTCCACGTGGCGCGGCACCAGCGTGACCAGGTCACCGACGCCCGGTTCCGTCCCCCGGGCGCAGGACAACACGAGGTGCTCCTGGGCCGCCGAGACCACCGCCAGGCCCGCGCCCTCGGCGTGCGGGCGCCCGGCGTCCACCTGGATCGCGGTGAGCCCGGCGTCGACCGTGATCCGCCCGGGACCGGGGCGGCTCACCACCCGGGTGAGCACGACCGCCGCGGCCGTGAACCCGATGTCGCCGAACCTGCCCAGACTGCGGGCGTCGTTGTAGACCACCGTTCCCGCGCCCACGGTGACCCGGTCCAGCCACGGCGTGGGCGTGGCCAGGATCTCGCGGAAGGTGTGGCTGCCGCCCGCGACCAGTTCCCCGATCGGGTGCCCGGCCGCCTGGAGCGCCTCCGCCAGATCCGCCATCGCGCGCAGGCCGTCGGCCGCTTGAGTGTCCCGTTCGGGCGGGGGCAGGTCGGCCAGGTGCCCGTCGTAGCCGTGCAGGCCGCGCAGCGGGATCCCCCGTCCCACCAGCTCGTCCGCCACGGCGAGAGCGGCCCGGTGATCGCCCGCCGGGACGCCGGTGCGGCCCATGCCGGTGTCCACGTCGATGAACGCCCCGGCCGGTCCCGGCCGCCAGGTGCGGATGCCCGCCACGCTGTCGGCCAGCACGGAAACCGCGGCGCCCGGATGGGCGGTGGCCAGCTCCGCCGCCCGCCACTGGGTGGGCCCGACCGCCGGATAGGCCAGCAGCACGTCGGGCGCGCCGAGGGAGAGCAGGGTGGCGAGCTCCGCGGTGGTGGACGCCTTGAACCTCCGCACCCCGAAGGCGATCAGCCGTTCCATGGCCCAGCGCGCCTTGGCCGTCTTCACGTGCGCCCGCCAGCGGTCCGGGGAGCCGGTGAGCGTCAGCACGAGCCGGATGTTCCGCTCCACCGCCGCCTCGTCGACCACCAGGGCCGGTGTCCTGACGCCGGCGAACAGCTCCGGACCTGTCATGACAGCCTGGCCCCCAGCCGGAGGCCGATCCGGATCGCCGGTGACCCGGGGAAGAAGACCACCCGCGAGCCGAAACTCTGGCCCTGGACGATCTCGAATTCGGTCTCCGACGTGGCCCGGCACAGCGACTCCCCGACCTGCGCCGTCCCGTTGAGCAGCGCCAGGCGGAGCCCGTCCTCGTGCGGTGCTATCCGGACGAGGTCCACGCCCGGAATCGCGTAGTCGCCCGCGTAGGCGGCGAGGCGTGCGGGAGCGAGGCCGGTGTAGGCCACCTCGGCGGGCCGCCAGCCGGTCAGGTGGTCCAGCGCGGCCTCCTTGACCGTCCGGCACAGCCGCCCGCCGTCGTCGCTGTTGGTGAGCACGGCCACCGCGACGCCCAACTCCGGCAGGAGGGTGAGCCGGGTGCAGTATCCCTTGTAGGACCCGCTGTGTTCGGCCACCGGCGTGCCGCCGGGAGCGGAGGTCATCCAGCCGAGGCCCTGCTGATCCCCCGGGAAGTCACCCGGGATCTGGGGCTCGCGCATCGCCGCGAGCCCGGCCCGCGACAGGACGGCGGAGCCGTGCCCGAGATGCAGACCGGCGAACCTGAGCAGGTCGTCCACGCCCGCGATCACGCCGCCGGAGGGCACCCGCGCCCGGGGGAAGGCGAAGGACGGGATCGGGACGTGCTCGGGAGAGCCGGCCGCGCCGCGGCGGTGCGGCAGCGCGACCCGGCCGAGCACCGCCTCCTCGGCGAAGAAGCAGCTGCCGGCCATGCCGAGCGGTTCCAGCACGCGCCGGCGCACCGCCTGTTCGAACGAGGGCCCGGCGAGCCGGGCGAGCACGGCTCCGGCCAGCCAGTAGCCGGTGTTGCAGTATCCCCAGAGCTCGCCCACGGGGGCGAACTGGCGGAGCGAGCCGTATGCCGACGCGACGCGGTCGAGCGCGTCGTCGTTGCGGCCGAAACTCTCCAGGTCGCCGCGGAGCTCGCTCTCCAGGCCGCTGGCGTGGGTGAGCAGGTGCCGCATGGTGAGCGAGGCCCGGGCACCGGCGTCGGCGAGCGTCAGCTCCGGGTAGTAGGCGAGCACCGGCACGTCGAGGTCGAGCACGCCCTCCTCCACCAGGGTCATCGCGAGCGTGGCGGCGAAGATCTTGGTGATGGAGCACAGGCGGAACAGCGTGCCGGTGGTGACCGGGCGCGGGTCGGCCACGCTGGTCACCCCGAGCCCGGTGGAGGCGACCTCACCATCGGCGGCCACGCCCAGGGCGACGCCCGGCACGCCGTTTTCCAGGCGGTGTTTCTCGGCAGTCTCGGCGAGCAGGGCGAGCAGTTCTGAGGCGGTCGTCATCGGGGGGTGTTTCCTTTCTTGGTCACGCGGCCAGGCCGTCGCCGGTGTAGAAGCCGCTGGCGGCCAGGTCGAGCAGGTGGGGGCCGCCGCAGGCGTCGCGGACCGCGGCCGCGCCGCGCTCGGTGCTCAGGAAGCGGGTGCCACGGCCGAGGACCGCGCCCTGGTGCCAGATCACCTGACCGGCGCTGATCGTGGTGGTGACGGCACGGCTCAGCGGATCGACGACCGCGAGGTCGGCGTCCGCCAGCCGCCCCTTGCCGGGCAGCCCGAGGATACGCGCGGGGGTCCAGGACGCCTTGGTGACGAACTCCGCCAGGCTGAGCAGGCCCCACTCCACCATGGACAGACCCGCGGACACCGTGACGTTCCGGGGGAACGCGCCGCCGTCGGTGGCCAGCGCGGGCACGTCGAAACTCCCGTCGGCCCGCCTGGACGAGCCGAGCACCAGCCGGGAGATGGCCGGGTTCACGGGCAGGCAGATAGGCGTCGCCGTCTCCGCCGCCTCCCAGTAGGCGACCCCCTCGTCCCCGGAGAGCAGGCGCACGTCGTCCGGCTCCATCCGGGTGACCTGGGCCCAGCCCGCGCGGATCGCCCGGCGCAGGCCGTCCTCCGTGCCGGGATAACCGGCGCCCTCCAGCCAGGCGCGCACGCGCTTGTTCTTGGGCAGCCCGTCGACGCAGGTGCCGTTGGACCCGTTGATCTCCGCCAGGTAGGACTCGGCGAAGACCTGTGGCGACTTGCGGAGCAACTCGACCGCCGTATACGCCTCGGCTCCCGCGTCCTCGACGTCGCCCCGGCAGTAGCTGTTGACGTGGGCGACGTGGAGCCGGTTGTCCCCGGCGAGTGCCAGGGTCTCGCGCAGGCCGACGATGTCGCTGGCGGTCGCGGTGGTGCCGCAGTGGCTGGCGATCCAGACGCCCGCGCGGTTGCACTCGTCGATGATCATTCCGGTGGGTTCCGGCTCCCAGCCCTTGTCGACGTGGAGCTTCACCCCGATGCCGCCCGCGGCGAGGACCCGGTCCACGGCCCGCCTGATCTCGGCCCTGGTCGGCCGGGCGGGCAGCTGGGCGTCCGGACGGAACGCCTCGACCGCGGCGATGTGCAGGCCGGCGCCCGATCTGGCGGCGGCGGTCAGCACGCCCGCGGCCGGGCCCGACAGGTCGAGCGCGGTCGTCACGCCCGCGCGGGCCAGCATGGCGTGCCCGGCCCCGCCGCCCATGTGCTCGGGAATGTGCACGTGCAGGTCCACCAGGCCGGGGATGACATACCGGCCGGTGACGTCGATGACGGTGGCGGCGTGCCCGGCCAGCTCGGGGCCGACCGCCTCGACCCTTCCCCCGGCGATCGCCACGTCGGCGATCTGGTCGACACCGGCGGCCGGGTCAATCACCCGGCCCCCGCGCAGCAGAATGTCGTACTCCATGCCCACTCCCTTGTCCCAGTGATGTCAGCCGGCCCGATGCACGACCAGGCCGTCGACGATGGTCGCCGCGACCCCGGTCCCCCGGACGTCCCCGTCCGCCAGCGGGTCCCGGTCGAGCACGGCGAGATCGGCGTCCATGCCCACGGCGACGCTGCCCCGCCGGTGCTCCGCGTGCGCGGCGTAGGCCGAACCGTGCCCGTACGCGGTGAGCGCCTGCGGCAAGGTGAGCGCGTGGTCGGCGGACATCGCGGCGTGCAGGGTGGTGAACGGGTCGAAGTCCACCACGGGCCAGTCCGAGCCGAGCGCGATGGCCCCGCCCGCGGCGTGGATCGCGGACATCGGCCAGTTCGTGGCCGCGCGGCCGGGGCCGATCACGCGGTGCCAGCCGTGCGCCCGGTCGGTCGCGGAGAAGGCGTGCATGGGTTGCATGCTGGCCACCACGTCCAGCGCCGCGAACCGCCCGACGTCCGCCGGGTCGATGACCTCGACGTGCTCGACGCGGTGGCGGCGGCGGCCGGCCGCCGCGAAGGCGTCCAGGGCCATCCGGACGGCGCGGTCGCCGATGGCGTGCAGCTGGACCTGCCAGCCCCGGCGGTGCGCCTCCACCGTGAACGAGGTGAGCTGTTCCGGTTCGAAGGCGGGGGTGCCCGCGCTCTCCTCCCCCTCGTAGGGCGCCAGCATCGCGGCCGTCCTGCTCTCGATCACGCCGTCCACGAAGCCTTTGACGATCCCGCTGGTCAGCCAGTCGCCGGTGAGCGGCGCCACCAGGTCCGCGTGCTCGTCGAGGGTCGCCCGCCACTGGTCGAGCGACTGCTCGGGCGCCATGGGCAGGGCGATTCTGGACCGCAGCGTCAGGTGGCCCTCGGCCAGCGCCTCCCGCCAGACCGGCACCTCGCCCGGGTCGGTCCGCGCGTCCTGGACGGCGGTGAACCCCGACGCGTTCAGCGCCCGCACGGCCCGGCGCAGCGCGAGCTTCAGGTCCTGGTGGGACGGCTCGGGCATCACCCGGTAGATGAGCTGGCCGGCCCGCTCCTTGAGCCAGCCGGTGGGCTCACCGGTGGCCGGGTCGCGCACGATCGTGCCGTTGGGGGGATCGGGGGTGTGGCGGTCGATCCCGGCGGCGCGCAGGGCGGCCGAGTTGACCCAGTAGCTGTGGCCGTCCGTGCAGACCATCATGGCGGGGCGGTCGGGGAGGACCGCGTCGAGCGCTTCCTTGGCGGGCGCGGCGTCCCCCCAGGTGGCGTAGCGCCATCCGCCACCCCAGATCCACGGCAGTTCAGGGTGGGCCGCGGCATACTTCGCCACCCGATCCTGCAGCTCACGGACGGTCGCCGCCTCCTTGAGGGCGAGCAGGCCATACCACTGGCCGCCGGGGATCACGTGGATGTGCGCGTCGTCGAACCCCGGCAGGACCAGCCCGCCCCCGGCGTCGATCACCTCCGCGCGGGGGTGGCGCAGCCGCGCCGCCTCGACGTCGGAGGTGAGGGCGGAGATCTTTCCGTTCTCGATCACCACGGCGGTGGGCGCGTCCTCGGGCGGAGGGCCGACGCGCGCCCCGTCCAGGAACAGGCGGCCGTTCACGACGATCAGGTGCTTGGGCATGGTTCCTCCTCGGCGGCTCGGGACGGCTCAGCCGACCAGGACGGTGGCCTCGACCTCGACGGGGGAGTCCATGGGCAGCCGGGCCACGCCGACGGCGGACCGCGCGTGCCCGCCCACCTCGCCGAGCGCTTCGAGGAACGTCTCCGAGGCGCCGTCGGCCACCCGATGGTGGTCCAGGAAGTCAGGACCGGTGGCCACGAAGACCGTCACCTTGACGAGCGCGCGGATCCTGGACAGATCGTTCAGTTCCCGCTTGAGCGCGGCGAGGACGTTGAGCGCGCACTGCCGCGCGGCCGCCCTGCCCTGCTCCAGCGTGAGCTCCGCGCCCACTCGGCCGCGCAGCGGGAACTCGCCCTCGCGGGCCGCGACCTGCCCCGAGACGTGCACCTCGGCACCGCTCCACCGGCACGGCAGATAGCGCGCGAACGGCTCCAGCGGCTCGGGCAGTTCGAGATATCTGGTTTCCACGCCGACCTCCTGAGCACGTCACATCAACCTTGCGGGCCGAGGCTACCGAACCCTTGGACTCTCCGTCAATCCACTGGACGTTTTGTCAATCGCAAGGGCGGGCGGTGGGTCCATCGGCCGTCCATGAGCGTGCCGAGCACCTCCGGACGGCGCAGCTCCTCCGGGGTGAGGAGCGACGGGTCGCGGGCCAGGATCATCAGATCGGCCGGGTCCCCCGCCCGCACGGTGGACCGTCCCCTGGCGGCGGCGGCGAGCGCGTCCCTGAGCGGGACGGCCTGCTCGGGGTGCCACGGCGGGCGCTCGTCGTCGGTTCTGGTGACCGCGGAGGCGATGCCGTCCCAGGGGTCGAGCGGCGCGACCGGGGCGTCCGAGCCGATCTCCAGGGTCGCCCCCGCCGCGAGCAGGTCGGCGTACGCGTAGGCCCGTCCGGTCCGGCCGTGCCAGTGCGTGTCGGCGACCTCGCGGTCGTCGGGGGCGTGCGCCGGCTGCACTCCGGCGATCAGGCCGGGCCGGGCGAACCTGCCGAAGTCGGCCGGCCGTACCAGCTGCGCGTGCTCGATCCGGCCGGGGCAGCCGACCCGCTCGAAGGCGTCGAGGGCGATGGAGGTGGCCAGATCGCCGATGGCGTGCACCGCCGGATGCAGCCCGTGGCGTGCGGCGAGCGCCATCACCTCGGCCAGCTCCGCCAGCGGCGTCTCCAGCCGCCCCCGGCCGCCCGACCCCGGGTACGGATCGTCGCAGTACGCGGTACGGGTGTTGAGCGAGCCGTCCACGAACATCTTCACCGGGCCGACCTCGAGCAGCCCGCCGGAGCCCGCCACCACGTCACCGGTGCGCAGCCCGCGGGCGATCGCCTCGTCCAGACCGGCGCGCGGGATGGAACAGGCGACGCGTACGGCGACCTCCTGCTCGCGGTGGCGGCGCAGCCAGTCCGTCACGTTGTCGGCCAGCTCGAAGTCCAGCATGCCGGTGACGCCGCGCGCGGCGGCCGCCCCGGTCGAGGTGGCCACCCATCGGTCCAGCAGCTCGGCGGGGGGTGCGGGCAGCGCGACCAGCGCGTGGTAGCCCTCCGCCTCGTGCAGCACCCCGGTCGGGTGGCCGCCCAGGCCGACGAGCGCGAGCGCGGCGCCGCTGAACCACACGGTGTGGAGGTCATTGCTGATCAACACCACCGGGCGCGCCTCGGGCAGCAACCCGCGGTCCGGCTCGTCCGGCCAGAGGGCGTCGCGGAAGCCGTACCCCATGATCACCTCGCCGGACGGCGGGAGGTTCGCCGCCATCAGGTCCGCGGCCTCCCGCGCGGACCGCGCGCCGCTGAGGTCGATCCGGCGCCGGGCCTGGGCCCACTGCGCCGAGTGCACGTGCGCGTCCCACAGCCCCGGCAGCACGGTCGCCCCTTCGAGGTCGACCGCCTCCCCCAGGTGATCTGTCACGCTCTCGCGCACGGCGGCCACCCGTCCGCCGGTGATCAGAATGTCTCGGAGCGGGCCGCCGAGCCCGATCCGGGCGTTGCGCAGCAGCAGATTGGATGACATGCGGAGACGCTATGCGCTGCCGCCGCGAGCGCTCATCGTTGAGAACCGACTTTTCACCCCACCGCCCTTGTCGTGGCCGACGAGAGCTCGCCGCGCAGCTGGAGCAGCCGGAGCTGGAGCCAGATCACCAGCCGCTCGGACGGATCGGCGAGATCCATCCCGAACAGTTCCTGCAGGCGGCGGACACGGTAGCGCAGCGTGTTCTCGTGGATGGACAGCTCGGCGGCGGCCCTGGCCGCCTCGCCGAAGTTGTCCAGGTAGGCGAGCAACGTCATGGCGTGCGTGCCGGAGTGCGCGGCGTCGTGCGCCAGCATGCGCCGGACCGGTTCGAGCAGCCGGTCCGGCTCGGCGTCGCCCCGGTCGGCGAGGTCGAGCAGGGCGATCCGGCCGCGCACCCGCTCGTCGGTGGCGACACACATGCGCTCGCCCGCCGTCTCGGCCAGCACCCGGATGATCCGGTCGGCGCGCCGGCGCGAGGCGGGCACCTCCTCCAGCCGGGCGGCGACGGGGCCGACGCCGACGTGCAGCGCGATCCCCGCGGCGTCGCGGACCGAGGCGGCGATGTCCGTGGCGAACCGGACCAGCCGGTCGGGCGGCGTGCCCTCCGGCACCGGCACCAGGGCGTGGACGACGCTCCAGCCCGTGGCGCAGACGACCCCGTGGTGCCAGGCCTCACACGCGAGGGAGACCAGGTCGACGACGGTGGCGGCGACCACGTCCGCGCCCTGCCGGGGGGCGGGTCGCGCGGGCGCGAAGGCCAGCACGGCCACGGGGGAATCCGGCGGCAGGCCGAGCCGGGCGGCGGCGACGGACTCGGCGACCTCACCGTCGAGCAGCGCGCGCAACGTCTCCGCCCGCCGGCGGCGCAGCGGGGGGTTGCGCGAGTGCAGCAGGTGCGGCGCCGCGATCCGGGCCGCGGCGCCCAGCAACCGCAGGGCGTCGGGGACGACCGGAGGTTCGCCGTCCAGCACCCAGATGAAGCCGAGCAACTGCGCTCCCGCGCGCACCGCCGTGGCCAGCCGCCGCATGTGGCCAGGACCCAGGCTGGGAAAGCGCACCGGCCCGTCGGCGCGGAACACCCGGCTGTACTCCAGCCGGTTGGTCGGCCGCTGCGGCGTCCTGCGGCCGAGGATGCCCTGGGCGCGGATCTCGTCGATCTCCTGGCCGGGCACGTTGGAGTGCGCGAGCACGTTGCCCTGGGCGTCCTCGATGCAGGTGGCCCCGCCGAGCGCGGTGGCGATCGCGTTGGCCAGGGCGAACAGGTCGCCCACGTCGACGGAGGAGAACGGCGGGGTGGCCGCTCCCGGCCCGGAGATCGCGGCGGTCAGCAGGGCGTCGAGCTGGCGCCAGGGGAGCCCGGCCGGCGCGGCCAGGAGCGCCACCCCCGCCTCGCGGGCGGCGTCGGCCAGCTCGCCGAGATCGGCGCCCCGGTCCTTGATGACGACGGCGTGGTAGTTGCGGGTCGCGGCCTGCCGTACGAGATCGCGTGTCTCGGGGGCGGACGGGCGCGCGCCGACGGCGAGCAGCACGCAGGCGGGGCGGTCGTCGAGCTGGTCGTCCGGATCGTGCACCACCGGCTCGCCGATGGGCAGGGCGGCGTCGGGAACGTGCACGGCGGAGAGCGCGTGCGGGCCGAGCGTCTCCAGCACCTGCGCTATCGAAGGCCGGTATGGACGGGTCATGGTGCCGTCGGGGGTCGGATCGGTTGAGGACACGAGCGCCCCTTCCTCAACGTGGGGTGGGTCGCTCAATTTAGAACGGACCGAAATAGAAGCCAACCCCTAGCCGGACGCGGCGCGCATCGCGGCGGCGAGCAGCGGGTTGCGGTGGACGGCGTCGGTTTCCAGGGCGTGGATGACCCTTTCGATGATCTCCGCAGGTTTGTCCTGGCTCAGTTTGGCCTTGGCCACCACCCTGGCGGGCACCAGCCGGAATCCCGTGGTGGCGGGCGCGATCCGCCGGGCGTACCCGGCCACGTCCGCCAGCCGGAACGGCTCGGGCCGCGCCGACTCGAAGTGGTCCACGGTGGCCGACAACACCGCGTAGGTCTCCTCGGGATCGAGCACGCACGGCGTTCCGTGCAGGTGGACGGTGATGTGGTTCCACGTCGGCACGTACGGCCCCGCCTGGTAGAACGAGGGGGAGACGTACCCGTGGGGCCCCTGGACCACCAGCACGGCCGGCCGCTCCCCCAGCCCGCGCGCGGCCGGATCCGTACGGGCGAGATGACCGACGACAGCGCCGGAATTCTCCGGGTCGGGGATCACCGGCAGGTGCGTGACCAGCGGCTCGCCCTCCGCCGAGACGGCCACCAGCGTCGCCCAGCCGTACGCGCCGATCAGCCCGCGCAACGCCACCGGGTCGTCGAACGCGTAGATCTGTTGTTCCAACATGGGATAGATACAACAGCTGTTACACATCCCGTGTCTGTGTGCGGCCCGCCAAGCCCCGGCGGGAAACTTGGCGGGCCGGACAATGGAGTGCCGGTCAGCGGCAAGGTCGCCAGGGGGTGGCCTTGAGGTCGAGGGTCTTGAGGATGGCGTCGCGGCCTGCGGCGTTGGCCGGCGGGCAGGTGACGGCCGCCGTGGCCCCCTCGTCGGTGTACTCGACCTGGAACACGGCCTTGCCCGCGCCGAGGAACTGGTCAAGGATGTCGCACTCGTCGTACTCCTGGCAGCTCTCGTTGATCGCGTAGTCGAACCAGTCGATCAGGTCGGCGACCTGGCCGAGATCGTTCTTGAGCCCGGCCGACAGACCATGGTCGTGGGCCAGATCGGCCAGCGCCCGGTTGTAGGCGAGCTGGTCAGCTGGGCTGACCACGAATCCCGGGCCGTTCTGGTACGAGTCGACGTTGTCGAACTCGACCGAATCGAAACCGGCCTGCTCGCACTTGGCGACGCGAGCCTCCATCAGGGGCAGCAGCACGGTCAGGTTCCGCACGTCGAGCCACTTCTCTCCCGGCCAGGTGCCGTCCGGGCCCCCGTCCACGTCATTGCCCTTGACCGACTCGGGGAAGTCGCCGGCGTCGGGCCGCCAGTCCTCCCAGGTTCCGGCGGAGATGTAGCAGATCGCGTGCTTGCCTGCGGCGTGGATGGCCTGGACCGCGGTCGTGTTCGGGGTCACGTGGTCAGGGGCGTACAGATCGATGTCGTAGACGGTCGGGGAGACGCACGACCCGCCGCTGTACGAAACGGTGCACAGGTTGAGTCTGATGCCACCGGCCGTGCCGCTGCCGGTCGCGTTGGGCTGAAGCTGGTACTGCCAGCGGTCCGTCTGGGCGGGCAGCCACAGGTCGGGACCGGGCGTAGGCGTAGGCGTGGGCGTCGGCGTCGGCGTGGTTTCGGCGTGCGTGACAGTCAGGCCCGCATAGTCCAGATCGGCGTCGTCCGCGGCGTTCGAGGAGGTCATCCTGACGAGGATGTTCCCGGTGGCCGCCTGCACCAGCTCCGCCTGCGGACCCGGGGCGTTGAATGTCAGCACCTTCCAGATCCCCCAGGAGGTGGTGCCGGTGTTGTCCCCCAGCACGACCCAGGAGCCGGTGGCGAAGTTGTAGACGCTCCACTGCCACTGCTGCTCGGCTCTCGACGGCCCCCGGTAGTTGACCTTCAACTGCACGCCGCTGACCGAGGAGGCCGGGACCGACGGGGGCAGGGTGTAGGTGAGCTGGCCGCTGTAGGCGGTGTTCGCCGTGTGGCCGCGGAATTCGACGTACTTGTTCCAGTCGTCGGCGATGCTGGACTGATCCTGAACTCTCAGGTTGCCAACGCTCTGGCCACTCCCGATCGAGCCCGTGCCGGTGGTGAGCGATACAGGCGTCAGAGTGGTGGTGTCCGCATTCGCGGGGGTGATCCCCGCGAGCATTCCCCCGATGGTGAGCAGGACGGTCCCGGCCACCAATAAGGCGCGCCGGAACGTGGAATTTCTATGCACTGAATACTCCGTCTCAGCTGTTACAGAAAGTCCGAAGCCCGACCGGCCCCGAACGGGCACGGCCCGTCGTCTGGTACGCCTTCGGCCCGCGCCTGGGATCCAAACTAGGAATGCCGACTTGGATGCCAGTTGCGGACGGCCGCAGAAAATCACCCGCGCCATTCAGCGAAATACCATTAATTCGGCCAGTCGATTAACGACCTTTTCGGTGCGGCTCACGCAGCACGAGTGGTGGCACCTCGATCCCGCGCTGCCCACCGGACGCGGGTTCAGGAGCCCGGCGGTGCGACCGACTCGCGGTGGCGTACCGGCATGGGGACCCGATGCACCTCCCCTGGGCGACCGCCGTCCCGGCCCATCTCCGCGAACAGGACATCAACGGCCTTGCGGCCGAGTTCGTAGTGCGGCAGGGCCACCGTGGTGAGCTTGGGGCGCATCCATGAGGCGAGGGGATGGTCGTCGAACGAGACGACCGACACATCCGCGGGGACGCTCAGGCCCGCATCGTCCAGTGCCTGGTACGCCCCGAACGCCAGCCGATCGTTGAGGCAGATCAGGGCACGCGGGCGAGCGGTCTCCAGCAGGGCGCGAGTCGCGGCCAGGCCGTACTCCGGCTGCCAGTCCCGGCAGACCCGGCCGCCCGCGATCCTGACCCCGGCCGCCCCGACGCTGCCGTTCGAGGGCATCATCACGCCGCTGTACTACCTGGTGCGCGACATGGGGATCCTCAACACCAGGTGGGCGATCATCCTGCCGCTCATCGGGCTGTTCATGCCGTTCTCCGTCTTCTGGATGCGCGCGCACTTCGTGAACATGCCCGAGGAGCTGTCCGAGAGCGCGCGGATCGACGGGGCGAACGTGTGGCAGCTCTTCTGGCGGGTGCACGTCCCGCTGGCCGCCCCGGCGACCTCGTCGCTGGCGATCCTGCTGTTCCTGTGGACGTGGAATCAGTTCCTGCTGGCCATCGTCCTGGTCGACGATCCGCTGCACCGCACGATGTCCGGCGCGCTCGGGGCCTTCCAGGGGCAGTGGGGCACCGACATCCCGCTGCTGTGCGCGGGAGCGCTGCTGATCCTGGCGCCTACACTGGTGATCTTCCTCATTTTCCAGCGGCGGTTCGTCACCGCTCTGCTGCAGGGCTCACTGAAGGGCTGATCACTTGCCGATCTATGGAGCCGTCGAGGCGGGCGGCACGAAGTGGGTGTGCGCGGTCGCCGACGAGGACGGACGCGTGCTCGCGACCGAGGTGATACCGACGACGACCCCGGCGCGGACCATCCCCGAGGCGGTGCGGTTCTTCCTGGGCCACGACGCCCTGGCCGCGATCGGCGTCGCCAGTTTCGGTCCCGTCGATCTGGATCCCGGCTCGCCGACGTACGGCCATATCACCGCCACGCCCAAGCCGGGGTGGGCGAACACCGATGTCGTCACGCCCCTGCGTACCGCGCTGAAGGTCCCCGTCGGCTTCGACACCGACGTGAACGGGGCCGCGCTGGGCGAGGCGCGGCACGGCGCGGGCCGTGGCCTGCACACGGTCGCGTACGTGACCGTGGGCACCGGCATCGGCATGGGCGCCATCGTCCACGGCCGTCCGCTGCACGGGCAGGCGCACCCCGAGTTCGGACATATACGCGTTCCCCATGACATCGGTCGTGACCCCTTCGCCGGTTGTTGTCCCTTCCATGGAGACTGTCTGGAAGGGCTCGCCTCGGGTGAGGCGATGCGGCAGCGCTGGGGACGGCCCGCCGAACAGGTGGAGGACGCCGCGGCGTGGCGGCTCGAGGCCGAGTACCTCGCGCTCGCCGTGCTCACCCTGACCTACACGCTGTCCCCCCAGCGCGTCATCGTGGGCGGGGGCGTGGCGAAACATCCCTCCCTCATCGAGGAGGTACGGGCCCGCGTACTCGATCTGGCCGCCGGCTACCCGAACGACCAGGCGGCCATGGACGCCTACCTCGTCGGGCCGTCCCTCGGCGACCTCTCCGGCGTCACGGGAGCCGTCGAACTGGCACGTGAAGTGAGCACACCCTAGATGCACTGGACCCGACACCACCTCGACCTGATCGCCGAGGACGCCGCGACGACGGCGCCCCTCATCCTGGGCTCGCCACCGCGGATACTGCCCGACCTGGACCTGTGGGACATGTGGCCGGTCCAGGAAGAGGACGGCTCCGCGTCGGTGCACCTCGGCCGCGAGCTGTGGGGGTACGCCCCTGCTCACGGCGGACGGGATCAACCGGGAGATCGAACGTCCGCATGTCGTCGTCCACGAGTCGTCGTACTACCTGTTCTTCTGCACCCAGCGCCACTCGTTCGAACCCCCGGGGTCGGCGCCCACCGGGCTCTACGGCTTCGTGGCTCCCCGCCTGACCGGGCCATACGAGCCACTGAACGGATCGGGGCTGGTGATCGGGAACCCCTCCGCCCAGCCTGACCAGGCGTACGCCTGGATGGTGCTGACCGACCTGCGGGTGGTGAGCTTCGTCAACTACCGAACCACCGATGCGGATGCCGAACTGACGCGGTCCCATTTCGGGGGGACCATCGCACCGTTTCTCCGGCTCACCCTCAACGGGACCGTTTCGAAACTTTCGGCTAGCGCGGACGCGGCGCGGTGCTCCCCCGGACGATGAGTTCGGTGCCCAGCTCGACCCGGTTCTGTCGCAGCGGCTCGCCCTGGGCGAGGGTGATCAGCATGGTGGCCGCCGTGGCACCCATCTCCGTCAGCGGCTGGCGGATCGTGGTCAGCGGCGGGATGGCCCAGCGCCACGCGGGCATGTCGTCGAAGCCGATCACGCTCAGGTCGTCGGGGATGCGCAGCCGCAGTTCATGGGCCGCGTGGTAGACGCCGATGGCCTGGCCGTCGTTACAGGTGAAGATCGCGGTGGGCGGGTCGGGCAGGCGCATCAGGCGACGGGCCTGGAGCAGGCCGTCCTCGATCAGGAAGGCGCCGGGGCAGATCAGTTCCGGGTCGATCGGCACCCCGGCGGTGTCGAGCGCGGCGCGGTAGCCGTCCAGGCGGGCCCGGCTGGACAGCGCGTACTCGGGGCCGGTGATGATGGCGATGCGCCGGTGGCCGAGTTCCAGCAGATGGCGGGTGGCCACCAGGCCGCCGCTCCAGTTGGCCGCGCCCACCGACGGGACCCGGTGGCCCGGGTCACCGGCCGGATCCAGCACCACCAGAGGGATTTCACGGGTGGCGAGCTGGTCGCGCTGGCCGTCGGTCGGGCTGGAGAAGACCGTGATCACGCCGTCCGGGCGGTGGCTGAGCACGTCCTCGATCCAGTCGCGCCCAGGGGTATGACTGCCCCCCAGTTCGGAGAGCACCACGGCCAGATGGTGTTGGCGCGCTACCTGCTGAACCCCTTTTATTACCTCTGTCGGGTAGTCGCCCGCCAGCTCATGGAAGACCAGCTCGATGAGGCCCGTCGCCTTGGCCCGCCGGCGCTGCCTGCGGTAACCGTGCTCGCGGATGAGACCCTCGATCAGGGCGCGGGTCTCCGGGCCGACCTCGGAGCGGCCGTTGACCACCTTGGAGACCGTCGCCGTGGACACCCCGGCCAGCTCCGCCAGTTGTGCCAGAGTCAGCGCCTGCGCTGGCGGGGAGCCGGTGGCGTACGGTTCCTCGGTCGTGGTCATGGGGAGAGTCTAGCCGCGCGCTTTCGGACTTCGATCATTGCTGTTTGTGCTGCTCTCACAAGGAGATTGGGAGCAGGGTCCGAAGAGTTCCCGCATCTGCCACCCTAAACTATCGGATATTTATAGAAACTTTCGGAGCCGATAGATCTTAGATGGATGACCTAGCCACTCCCCGGCTCCGGTGAAGTTACGTACATGGATCACGAAATCTACGATGTATGACCTGGCTACTTCCGTGAAACGTTCACGAATCATGCTGTTCGCGATATCTCCATCACTGGACGAAAAGTCCAGGCTGGGAAACGTGTGGCGCACAGCGCGACGGTCGCCGAGAGCGACAGGTCGTTGACGGGTCTCCAGGCGTTGGATGTACTCCGCGACATCACAGCCCTTCCGGCACAGGTCAGGAGGCACCCGTGCTTCTTGAAATGTTAGCGCTAACACAGAACCGCCCCTGACCAGGTCGGCCGTCGAGGAGCCCCGACGAGGACGTAACCACAGGGAGTCATGGATGCGCTTCATCCCTCGTGCACCCGCACGACAGCACAAGGTCGCCGCGCCCACGCACCGGCCGGCGAGGTATCGCAGGCTGGTGGTGCTCGCGGTGTCGGTCCTGGCGATGGCCGGGCTCAGCCCGCTGACCGCGACGAGCGCCCAGGGCGCGGTGGCCTGCCGGGTCGAATACGCCATCGCGAACCAGTGGAACCCCGGCTTCACCGCGAACATCGTCATCCGCAACCTCGGTGACGCGGTCAACGGCTGGCGGCTGACCTGGGCCTTCGGGGCGGGCCAGCAGATCACCCAGGCGTGGAACAGCACGGCCACCCAGAGCGGGGCGAACGTCACCCTCACCGACGCCGGTTACAACGCCTCGATCCCCTCCGGCGGGAACACCGGCCTCGGCTTCAACGGCACCTGGAGCGGGTCCAACCCGGTCCCGGCCTCCTTCGCCCTCAACGGCACCCCGTGCACGGGGACGCCATCCTCCCCAACCCCGACGCCGACCCCAACGCCCACGCCCACACCCAGCCCGAGCCCCAGCCCGTCGCCGTCGCCGAGTAGCCCGGGGAACCTGCCCGCCAGCTTCCGATGGCAGTCCAGCGGACCCCTGATCGGCCCCAAGTCGGACGCCACGCACAACATCGCCGCGGTCAAGGATCCCTCGGTGGTCTACTACAACGGCCGCTGGCACGTGTTCGCCTCCACCGCGAGTTCCACGGGCGGCTACAACCTGGTCTACCTGAACTTCACCGACTGGGCCCAGGCCGCCAGCGCCACCCACCACTACCTGGACCAGAGCGGGATCGGCACCGGCTACCGCGCCGCCCCGCAGGTGTTCTACTTCGCGCCGCAGAACCGGTGGTACCTCGTCTACCAGACCGGCAATGCCTCGTACTCCACGACCACGGACATCACCAACCCGAGGTCCTGGAGCGCGCCGAGTCACTTCTACTCCGGCATGCCCGACATCATCCGGCAGAACATCGGCAACGGCTACTGGGTCGACATGTGGGTGAGCTGCGACAACGTCAACTGCTACCTGTTCTCCTCGGACGACAACGGCCACCTGTACCGCTCGCAGACCACCGTGGCGAACTTCCCCAACGGGTTCTCCCAGCCGGTCATCGCCCTCCAGGACAGCAACCGCAACCGCCTGTTCGAGGCCGCCAACATCTACAAGATCAAGGGCCAGGAGCGTTACCTGCTGCTCAACGAGGCGATCGGCAGCGATGGCCGCCGCTGGTTCCGCTCCTGGACCTCGACCAGTATCGGCGGCTCGTGGACGCCGCTGGCCGACCAGGAGTCCAACCCCTTCGCCCGGGCCAACAACGTGACCTTCTCCGGCACGGCCTGGACCCGCGACATCAGCCACGGCGAGATGCTCCGCGACGGCTACGACCAGACGCTCACGATCAGCCCGTGCAACCTGCGCTACCTCTACCAGGGCCTGGATCCCAACGCGGGCGGCGACTACAACCGACTGCCCTGGCGGCTCGGCCTGCTCACCCAGACCAACTCCCCCTGCTGACACCAGAGCCGGCATGCTCCCCACCGCGATCCTGACCACCGCTCCCAGAGCACTGGCCAACTGACACGGGAGAGGCCGTCTACCCGGGATCGGGGCCCGGGCAGACGGTGACCCGGCCTGGCCAGGTGAAAGCCGGGTGGCCGGCCGCCGGGACATCGGCCGGCCACCTCATCCCCCGTTCTCTTCAGGAGCCCTCATGTCTCTGAGCCGTCGCCAGCTCTTCCAGGCCGCGGGCGCGACCGTCGCGCTCTCGGCCGCCGGTCAGGTCGCCGGTACGTCCGCCGCCCAGGCCGCCATCGCCCCCGTGCGATCCGACATCGGTGTGTCCGCCTACGGATTCGACCTCGGCCAGGTGCGCCTGTCCCCGGGCCGGTGGCTGGACAACCAGAACCGCACCCTGAACTACCTGCGTTTCGTCGACGTCGACCGGCTGCTGTACGTCTTCCGGTCCAATCACCGCCTGTCCACCAACGGCGCTTCGGCCAACGGCGGCTGGGACGCCCCCAGCTTCCCCTTCCGCAGCCACTTCCAAGGCCACTTCCTGACCGCCTGGGCGCAGGCGTGGGCGGTGACCGGCGACACCACCTGCCGGGACAAAGCCACCTACCTGGTCGCCGAGCTGGCCAAATGCCAGGCCAACAACAGCGCCGCCGGATTCAACACCGGTTACCTGTCGGGTTTCCCGGAGTCGGAATTCAGCGCCGTAGAAGCCCGGACGCTGAGCAACGGCAACGTGCCGTACTACTGCATCCACAAGACCCTGGCCGGGCTGCTGGACGTGTGGCGGCACATCGGCACCACCCAGGCCAGAAGCGTGCTCCTGGCACTCGCCGGCTGGGTCGACTGGCGGACGGCCCGGCTGAGCTCCAGCCAGATGCAGTCGATGCTGGGCACCGAGTTCGGCGGCATGAACGCCGTGCTCACCGACCTGTACCAGATGACGGGCGACTCGCGCTGGCTGACCGCCGCCCAGCGCTTCGACCACGCCGCCGTCTTCAACCCTCTGGCGGCCAACCAGGACCAGCTCAACGGCCTGCACGCCAACACCCAGGTCCCCAAGTGGATCGGCGCGGCCCGCGAGTACAAGGCCACCGGCACCACCCGCTACCGCGACATCGCCGCCAACGCGTGGAACATCACGGTCAGCGCGCACACGTACGTGATCGGCGGCAACAGCCAGGGCGAGTTCTTCCGCGCGCCGAACGCCATCGCCGCCTACCTGGCGCGGGACACCGGCGAGGCGTGCAACACCTACAACATGCTCAAGCTGACCCGGGAGCTGTGGCTGCTGTCCCCCTCCCGGGCCGACTACTTCGACTACTTCGAGCGAGCGCTGCTCAACCACCTGCTCGGCATGCAGAACCCCGCCGACAGCCGCGGGCACATCACCTACTTCACTCCGCTCAACCCCGGCGGCCGCCGTGGCGTGGGCCCGGCCTGGGGCGGCGGCACCTGGAGCACCGACTACTCCACCTTCTGGTGCTGCCAGGGCACCGGCCTGGAGGTGAACACGATGCTCATGGACTCGATCTACTTCCACAACGGCTCGACCTTGTTCGTGAACCTGTTCGCGCCCTCGACGCTGAACTGGTCGCAGCGCGGCATCACGGTGACGCAGACGACGTCGTACCCGGTGAGCGACACGGTGTCGGTGCAGGTCACGGGCAACGTGAGCGGTTCGTGGGGGATGCGGATCCGGATCCCCGCGTGGACGCAGGGCGCCACGATCAGCGTCAACGGGGCGCAGCAGAACATCGCGACCACCCCGGGCACCTACGCGGAGCTGACCCGGTCGTGGACGTCGGGCGACACGGTCACCGTGCGGCTGCCCATGCGGGTGATCATGAAGGCCGCCAACGACAACCCCAACGTCCAGGCCGTCACGTACGGACCGGTCGTGCTGTCGGGCAACTACGGCGACACCAGCCTGTCGGCGCTGCCCGCGCTGACCGCCTCGTCGGTAGCCAGGACCAGCACGTCGTCGCTCGCCTTCACCGCCACGGCGAACGGGTCGACGGTCAACCTGGGCCCGTTCTACGACGCCCACGGCCACAACTACACCGTCTACTGGAACGCCACCGGCGCCGCAGGAGCGGCGAGCTTCCGGCTGATCAACGCGGCCAGCGGCCTTGCCCTGGGCATCCAGAACATGTCCACCGCCGACGGCGGCCTGGCGTTGCAGTGGACCGACAACGGCACCGCCGACCACGACTGGGTACCGGTCGTGGACGGCAATGCCCTGAAGTTCCGCAACGTCAACAGCGGCAAGGTGCTCGGCGTCGAGAACATGTCGACGGCCGACGGCGCGCGGGTGGTCCAGTGGGCCGACAACGGCACCGCCGACCACCGCTGGACGATCGTCGACGTCGGCGACGGCTCCCACAAGATCCGCAACGTCAACAGCGGCAAGCTGCTGGCCATCCAGAACGGCTCGACGGCCAACGGCGCCCAGGTGGTGCAGGATCCCGACAACGGCTCCGCGGACAACCAGTGGCGGTTCGTGCCCAACGGCGCGCGGCGCATCCAGAACGCGGCGACCGGAATGGTGCTCGGCGTCACCGGCATGTCCACCGCCGACGGCGGCCTGGTCGTCCAGTGGGGTGACACCGGCACCGCCGACCACCTGTGGACCGCGCTCGTCGACACCGGCGGCTACCTGCGGCTGCGCAACTCCAACAGCACCAAGGTGCTCGGCGTGGAGAACGCGTCCACCGCCGCCGGGGCGCGGGTGGTCCAGTGGGCCGACAACGGCACTGACGACCACCGCTGGCGGCTCCGGCACGGCGCGAACGGCACCTTCCGCATCCAGTGCGCCAACGGCGGCCGGGTGCTCGGCCTCGGCGGCACCGCGCAGGGCGCGCAGGTCGTGCTCGCCGACGACAACGGCTCCGGCAACAACCTCTGGAGGTTCCTGTGATGCTCAGACGCGTTCTGGCCATCATCCTGCCGGCGTTGCTCGCGGGCAGCTTGCTCACCATCGTCACGCCCACCGCGTCGGCCGCCACCGTCGACACCAGCGCCTGGTACGTCCTGCTCAACCGCACCAGCGGCAAGGCCCTGGACGTCTACAACCTGGCCACCAACGACGGCGCCCGCATCACCCAATGGACCCGCAACAACGGCAACCAGCAACAATGGCAGTTCGTCGACTCCGGCGGCGGCTACTACCGGCTGAAGTCCCGCCACTCCGGCAAGGTCCTGGACGTCTACAACTGGTCCACCGCCGACGGCGCCGCGATCGTGCAATGGGCCGACGGCAACGGCGCCAACCAGCAGTTCCGCCTCGCCGACTCCTCCGACGGCTACGTCCGGCTCATCAACCGCAACAGCAGCAAAGCCGTCGAAGTCCAGAACGCCTCCACCGCCGACGGCGCCAACATCGTCCAATACGCCGACTGGGGCGGCAACAACCAGCAGTGGCAACTCGTCCAGGTCGGCAGCGGCCCGAGCCCGTCCCCCACACCAACGCCGAACCCGGGGGGCACCTACAACAACCCGGTCGTCTGGCAGGACTTCGCCGACGGCGACATCATCCGGGTCGGCGACGCCTACTACTACTCGGCCTCGACGATGCACTACTCGCCGGGCGCGCCGATCCTGCGCTCCTACAACCTGGTCGACTGGGAGTACGCGGGCCACTCGGTGCCCCGGCTCGACTTCGGCTCGACCGCCTACGACCTCAACGGCGGCCGGGCGTACGTGAAAGGCATCTGGGCCTCCACCCTGAACCACCGGCCGAGCAACAGCACGTACTACTGGCTCGGCTGCGTCGAGTTCAACCGCACCTACGTCTACACCGCCTCGGCGGTGGACGGCACCTGGACCAAGCGCTCCCAGATCAACAACTGCTACTACGACGCCGGCCTGCTGATCGACGACAACGACACGATGTACGTCGCCTACGGCAACAGCGCCATCAGCGTCGCGCAGCTGTCCGCCGACGGGCTCAGCCAGGTCCGCGCCCAGCAGGTGTTCACCACGCCGTCCAGCGTCGGCACCCTTGAGGGCGCTCGCTTCTACAAGCGGGGCGGCTACTACTACATCTGGCTGACCCGCCCCGCCAACGGCCAATACGTGCTCCGCTCGACCAGCCCGTTCGGCCCGTACGAGATGCGCCAGGTCCTGCTCAACATGCCCGGCCCGATCTCCGGCGGCGGCGTGCCCCACCAGGGCGGCCTGGTCCAGACCCAGAACGGCGCCTGGTACTACATGTCCTTCATCGACGCCTACCCCGGCGGCCGCGTCCCGGCCCTGGCGCCGATCACCTGGACCGGCGACGGCTGGCCCACCATCCAGACCGTCAACGGCGGATGGGGCGTCACCTACCCGAAACCGAACATCCAGACCACCAGGACCGTCCAGCCGATGATCGGCGCCGACACCTTCACCTCGGGCACGCTCGGCCACCGGTGGGAATGGAACCACAACCCCGACAACAGCAGGTGGTCGGCAGGCAGCGGCCTGCGCCTGCAGACGGCGACCGTCACCAACGATCTGTACAACGCCCGCAACACCCTGACCCACCGCATCCAGGGCCCGTCCTCCACCGCGACGATCGAGCTCGACTACGCCACGATGGCCAACGGTGACCGGGCCGGGCTGGCCATGCTCCGCGACTCCTCGGCCTGGATCGGCGTCAAACGCGACAACGGCTCCACCCGCGTGGTGATGACCAACGGTCTGACCATGAACAGCAGCTGGCAGACCACCGGAACCGGCACCGAGGCCGCGAGCGCGAACGTCTCCGGCGGCCGGATCTGGCTACGCGTCAACGCCGACATCCGCCCGGGCTCGGGCCGACAGGCCCGCTTCTCCTACAGCACCGACGGGACCAACTTCACCGCCCTCGGCCCAGCCTTCACGTTGAACAACGCCTGGCAGTTCTTCATGGGCTACCGGTTCGGGATCTTCAACTACGCCACCCAGGCCCTCGGCGGCGCGGTGACCGTGCGCCGATTCGACCTCACCACCCCGTAGAAGGAGTGAGCCGTGAAGATCAAACTCCTGGCTGTCGTCACGATGGTGGCCACCCTCTTAGCCGGGCTGTCCGTGGCGACTGGCCGCAGGCGGCCGCCGCGCAACACACCCGGACCCCAAGCCTCGCGCGGGCCGATCCGTCGTGGCGGGGAAGCCGCTGGTCCGCCAGGTACGGCCGGAGGCCGTCACCGCCAGCGCTTCGACGCCGGGAGTCGCCCGCACCCAGTCGCGGGCATTGTCGCCCATCGCGAATGCGGCGGTGGCGTAGGCGTCCACCATCGTCAGGTCTTCGCCGACCAGAGTGAGGGAAGCCAGCTCGAGGGCCGGGCGTCCGGTGTGCGGGTCGATGATGTGCGGGCCGCGCTCGGCGACGCCTGAGGTGGCCACGGCCAGGTCACACCCTTCGACCACGGTGAGCAGGTCACCGGGCCGGAGCGGATGGGCGATGCCGACCCGCCACGGCCGGCCGGGCTCGGGGGCCGATCCGAGGCGCACGTCGCCGCCGCCGTTCACGCAGTGCCGGGGGGCGCCGCGCTCGCGCAGCAGCATCGAGGCCCGCTCGATGGCCCAGCCCTTGACCAGCCCCGAGGGGTCCAGACGCCGGTCGGGCACGACGCTGAAGTAGCCACCGGTGGCCTGCTCGGCACGGGCGCACAGGGCCAGCACGTCCATCACCTCAGCCGGGCACCGCGCCGGTGTCGTCTCGCCACGGCCGAGCCGGCTGATCGCGCTGTCCGGCCGATAGGGGGAGAAGACCTCGTCGACCCGGTGGAGCAGGGCTACGGCTGCCTTCACGGCCGGCCACGCCTGCTCGCCGTGCCGTACGTCGAAGGAGAACACCGTGCCCATGACATGCTCGACGTGGCGGATCACAGGCCGGCCCTGTCGATCGCGCTCTGCAGTGAGCCGATGTAGCCCTCGCTGGTGTAGGTGGCGCCGGAGACGGTGTCGATACTCGCGCTCTGCGCCGCCAGCGCCTCCTGGGTGAGAATCGGCAGGGCCCGATCGTTGATCTCGATGTCGCGCCGGTTGCCGTCGGGGGCGCGCAGGACGTCGATCGCCGTGATCTTCCCGCCGGCGACGCTGATCGCGACCTGCACCGGCCCCCACCGGGTGTCCACACTGTCCCCCTCCACCTGACCGGCGGGGGCTGGGCCGTCCTGGCTCAGCGCCGCCGGAGGCGGTTGCGCCGCCGTCAGCTCGTGGGGTTTGAAGGACAGCAGCAGCACCAGCCCGAACACGGTGGCCACGATGGCGAGAAGCGTTGCGCGCACGGACCTCTCCTCTCAAGAACGCGAATCAGAACTCGAACGATTCGTGGTGGATCCGGCGGGCGGGCACCTTCGCCTCGCGCAACGCGGCCAGCACGTCGGCCGTCATCCCGGGCGGCCCGCACAGGTAGACCTCGTGGTCGCGCAGGCCGGGAACCAGCGCGCGGAGCGCCTCGGCGGTGAACGGCCGGCCGATCTCGGCGCGGGTGCCCACGCAGTAGAGCAGGCGCGCTCCGCGCCGGGCGGCGATCGCCTCCAGCTCCTCCCGGAACACCAGGTCCGCCGCCGTGCTGGCGCGATAGATCAGGGTGAGGTCGCCCGGGAGCGTCTCGAACAGCGCACGCAGCGGGGTGATGCCGACGCCGCCCCCGATGAGCAGGGCCTGCCGCCGCCGCAGCAGGCCGGCGGTGAACGCGCCGTAGGGTCCCTCCGCCACGACCCGGGTGCCGGGGCGCAGTCGGGCCAGCGCCGCACTGTGGTCACCGAGACCTTTGACCGTGATGCGCAGCTCGTCCGCCGAGGCCGGGGCGGACAGGGAGTAGGGGTTGGCCGACCACCACAGGTCGCGGGTGAGAAACCGCCAGCGGAAGAACTGGCCGGGTTCCTCGCCCATCCGGTCGAGATCGTGGCCGCCGATGTGGATCGACACCACGCCCGGCGCCTCGGCGACGACCCGGGTGACACGGAGGCGATGCCGTACCGAGAAACGGATCGGCGCGAGGAACCGGTACCAGCAGAGCAGCGCGGCCACGCCGAGGTAGAGGGCGTACCAGGCGAGCTGGGCCGGGCGGTTGCCGGTGAACTCCGCGCCGGTCGCGAGCTGGTGGCCGAACGCGAGCCAGGCCGCCAGGTAGGTGTAGAAGTGCAGGTGGTACCAGGTCTCGTAGCGCAGGCGGCGGCGCGCGGCGCGTACCGACAGGGCGCCGACGCCGACTAGGAGGAGGAAGGCGACGGTCGCCTTGAGGACGTCGGGGTAGGACAGCGCCATCGTCACGGCCTGGTCCACGACGCCGGTGCCGTCCGTGACCGCGTAACCCCAGATGATCAGCAGGACGTGCGCGAGCGCGAGCCAGATCGTGTAGCGCCCAGCTCTGGCGTGCCAGCGGGTGAGCCGGTCCGTGCCGACTCCGCGTTCCAGCGCGGGAACGCGTGCCATCAGGGCCAGCAGCACGGCGATGCCGTACCCGGCGAGCAGACCGGTGATCCGGCCGGCGCCGGTCAGCCACCCGCCCGGCCCGGTCACGGCGGCGGTGTTCTGCCACCACAGGGCCACGACGGCGACCGCGCCGAACCCCAGCACGGCGAGCACGAGCCCTGGGCGGGCGCGCAACCGCGGCGCCCGCATCGGCGGTGACCGCATTTCGGTAATTGTCACGAGGGCTCCCCTCCAGTCCGCAGGCGTCACCATGCCAGGCGAATCTCTGGTTTCCCTCTGAAAGATCAAGGTCTGAGCGGTTTTCAGAGGGTTCTCAGATGAAGCGGTTGTCTACTTTGGGATGGGGGTGAACATGGCGGACTTGCTGCGACCGGACGGCACGCCGGTGCGGGTGCTCGTCGTCGACGACGAACCCGACCTGGCCGAGGTGCTCGAAGCCGTACTACGCCAGGAGAACTGGCAGGTCAGGACGGCCGGAGACGGCGCGGAGGCGGTACGGCAGGCGCGCGAGTTCCAGCCGGACGCGGTCGTCCTGGACGTCATGCTGCCCGACATGGACGGCCTGGAGGTGCTGCGCCGCCTGCGCGAGGACGCGCCGCGGACGTGCGTGCTGTTCCTGACCGCCCGGGATGCCGTCGAGGACCGGATCGCGGGCATCACGGCCGGCGGCGACGACTACGTGACCAAGCCGTTCAGTCTGGAGGAGGTGCTGGCCCGGCTGCGTGGCCTGCTGCGCCGGGCCGGCATGGCCCGGCCGGACGACGGAAACCGCCTCGTGGCGGCCGACCTGATCATGGACGAGGAGGCCAGGGAGGTCAGCCGGGGCGGCGTCCCCATCGACCTGACCCCCACCGAGTTCGAGCTGCTGCGCCTGCTGATGATCAACCAGCGGCGCGTGCTCAGCAAGTCGCAGATCCTCGACCAGGTGTGGTCCTACGATTTCGGCGGCCAGGCCCATGTGGTGGAGCTCTACATCAGCTACCTGCGCAAGAAGATCGACGCGGGCCGGGCCCCGCTGATCCACACCGTCCGCGGCGTCGGCTACGTGATGAAGCCATGAGGCTGCCGCCGCACACGTTGCGGGGCAGGCTCATCACCGGGGTGCTGGTTCTGCTCGCGCTGGCCTGCGCGGCCATCGGCGTCGCCACCACCATCGGCCTGGGCCGCTTCCTCACCGAGCGGATCGACCAGCAACTCGCGGCGAACCGCAACCGGTTCGCCGCGAGCCTGGAGCACGAGCAGGAGTTCGAGGGCGGCGACACCCGGGGACAGGCCGTCGGCACGCTCGCCGCCCGCCTGGTGGACGGCAGGCTGACCCACGCCGCGGTGGTCACCGACCGCGTGACCGGCACCGCGCCCACGCTGTCCGCGGCCGATCGCGCCACGCTGGCGGCGCTTCCCGCGGACGGGGTTCCGCACAGCATGGAGCTGTCCGCGCTGGACGACTACCGGATTCTCGCCGCTCCGGGCCAGGACGGCGACGTCCTGCTCACCGGGCTCCCGCTGCGGGCCGCGGAGGAGACCGTACGCCGGCTGATCGTGCTGGAACTGGCGCTGTTCGCCGCCGTCCTGACCGTGACCGGCGTCGCCGGCACCCTGTGGGTACGGCTGTCGCTGCGCCCGCTGAGCAGGGTGGCCGCCACCGCCCGCAGGGTCAGCGAACTGCCGCTGGCCAGCGGCGAGGTGGCGCTCCCCGAGCGGGTCCAGGACGCGGACCCGCGCTCGGAGATCGGCCAGGTCGCCGCCGCGTTCAACCGCATGCTCGGCCACGTCGAGAACGCGCTGGCCCGCCGTCACACCAGCGAGCAGCGGCTCCGGGGCTTCGCCGCCGACGCCAGCCACGAACTGCGCACTCCGCTGGCCGCCATCCGGGGACATGTGGAGCTCGCGCTCCGCGACGACGGGCTCATCCCCGAGCAGATCCGGCACTCGCTCACCCGGATCGAGGCCGAATCAGGCCGGATGGGCGAGCTCGTCGACGAACTGCTGCTGCTCGCCCGCCTGGACGGGGGCCGGCCGCTGGCCGCCGAGGAGGTCGACCTCACCCGGCTGGCGATCGAGGTCACCACCGACGCTCAGGTGGCCGGACCCGGCCACCGCTGGGTGCTCGACCTGCCCGAGGAACCGGTCGTCGTACGCGGCGACCGGCTCCGCCTCCACCAGGTGCTCGCCAACCTGCTGGCCAACGCCCGCATCCACACTCCGCCCGGCACCAGGGTCGCCGTCACCGTCCGGCGCCTGGACCACCAGGCCGAGCTGATCGTGACCGACGACGGCCCCGGCATCCCCGCCGACCGTCACGAAGAGATCTTCGAACGCTTCTCCCGCGGCGACCAGGGCCGTTCCCGCACCTCCGGCGGCTCCGGCCTCGGCCTGGCCATCGTCCGCGCCGTCACCACGGCCCACGGGGGCACGGTCGAGGTCGAGAGCCGCCCGGGCCGCACGGCGTTCCGGCTGCTGCTACCCGCCGCTCAGCCGTAACCCCTATTGTTCGGCCGCGATCCGGGTGGCCGTCTCGGCGAGGCGGTTGGCGTAGCCCCACTCGTTGTCGTACCAGCCGAAGATCTTCACCAGCGTTCCGTCGGTCTGCGTCAGGGGCGCGTCGAAGACGCAGGAGGCGGTGTCGCCGATGATGTCGCTGGAGACCAGCGGGGCCGTGCTGTAGCGCAGGACGCCTGCCAGCCGGCTCTGCGCCGCCTGGGCGAACGCGTGGTTGACCTCCTGGACGCTGGTCTGGCGGCCGACCACCGCGGCCAGGTCGGTCAGTGAACCGTCGACGACCGGGACGCGCAGGGCGATGCCGTCGAGCCGGCCCCTCAGGTCGGGCAGGACCTCGCCGACCATGCGGGCGGCGCCGGTCGTGGTGGGGATGATGTTGACGGCGGCCGAGCGGGCGCGGCGTGGGTCCTTGTGCGGCGAGTCGAGCAGCCGCTGGTCGCCCGTGTACGCGTGGACGGTCGTCATGAAGCCTTTGACCAGGCCGAACGTCTCGTTGAGCACCTTGACCATGGGTGCGACGCAGTTGGTCGTGCAGGAGGCCATCGAGATGATCTGGTGCAGCCCGGGCCGGTAGGCGGCGTCGTTGACGCCGGGGACGAGCGTGACGTCCATATCCTTGCCGGGCGCGCTGACGAGCACCTTGCGGGCGCCGTTCTTCAGATGCTTCTCGGCGTCGGCCCTGCTGCGGAACCGGCCGGTCGCCTCGATCACGAGGTCCACTCCGTACGCCGTCCAGTCGATGCCGGACGGGTCATGGTAGGCGGTGACCGGAATGCGCCTGCCGTCGACGATCAGCGCGCCGGGGGCGACCGAGACGGGCTTGTCGTAGGTGCCGTACGTCGAGTCGTGCTTGAACAGATGGGCCAGCGCGTCGGCGTCGGCCAGGTCGTTGATCGCGACGATGTCCAGCCCCTGGTCCAGCCCGGCCCGGAGCACGGCGCGGCCGATCCGGCCGAAGCCGTTGATACCGATCTTCATCGTGATTCCTCTCTGCGGGTCTACAGGCCGATCGTCCGGCGACGCCGGTGCGTGCTCGTAGAGGCGAAGGACCGTGTCCGCGGAACTTCCGGCCCCGCGTTCCGTTCTGACTTCGCCAGGCGTACGAAGGCCAGCCCGGTGAGCGCCGCCACGGTCACGGCCATGACCGCGCCACCGAGAACACCGATCGCGGCGACCAGCCAGACCGGCTGCCCTTCCCGCCACAGCGGCGTGGTCACGGCGGCGAACACGGCGAGCGCCACCAGCCAGGCACCCGCCGTGGCGGCGATCCACCAGGCCGTGCCAGGCAGCCGCGAGGCCAGGACACGCCACTGCAGGCCGCCCATCGCGACGAGCATGACGGCGCCCAGCAGCACGAGCACCAGCGGCGGCTGGTCGAATCCGCCGAGCACGATGGGGATCGCGCCGATCGACCACGCCACCGCCGCTCCCCCGGCGGTGGCCCCCGCCCAGGTGGCGGTCGGCACCCACGGCAGGGCCGTTCTCAGCGCGTACGCCTGAGCCAGGCCGAGAATGAAGCCCTCCACGATTCCGGCGGCGACGATGAGGAGCGCCCGCAGCAGTTCGGGGCCCGCCGCGGCGACCGACGCGGCGACCAGCGCGGGCACCGCGAAGCCGGCCAGCTCGCCCAGCGTCACCGCGCCGAACCAGCGACGCCACAGGCCGCTGGGCTCGGGCCGGGGTTCGGCCGGCGCGACCACCATCGTGACCGCCACGCCGTCCTCGAGCGAGGGCACCACCGGCACGCCCACCGCTCCGAGGGCGTCGCGCACCGCGGTCGGCGCGCTGTTCACCGCCCCGTAGGCGGCATGCCGCTTACCCCTCAGGACCACGGTCAGCGGTGCGCCTCCAGCCAGGTTGCGCCACCACAGCCGGTCACGCCTGCTGACGATCGTGAGCACGTCGCCGTCCTCCGCGTACTGGACGGGGACGGCGATGCTACGCCCCGAGCGGCGACCTGTGATCAATAACAGGGCCACGCTCCGGGACAGCAGATCATGCAACGGGGACAGCAGTAACCATCGCACCACGGCGTTGACGACACGCATCGGAGCCTCCTTCAACGGCTCTTCCACGGTCGCCAATCTCACCAAGCCAGACATGTGCCGAAAGTCCCGCCCGACGGTGCCTTTGGGCTCGGGGCGCCCCGCCGTACCGCTGGAAAGGCTTGAAGCGCCTACGAGTCACGGCAAGGAGTGCGGAAATGACCTACGTCTTCGACTTCGCCGACGGTGGTATGCACATGAAAGACCTGCTCGGTGGAAAGGGCGCGAACCTGGCCGAGATGACCCGGCTGGGCCTGCCGGTCCCGCCGGGCTTCACGATCACCACCGAGGCCTGCCGGGCCTACCTCAAGCTGGGCGAGCTCCCCGAAGGGCTGCTGCGGGAGGTCGGCGAGCACCTGCTCCGCGTCGAGCAGACCATGGGCCGCCGGCTCGGCGACCCGGCCGATCCGCTGCTGCTGTCGGTCCGCTCCGGCGGCAAGTTCTCCATGCCCGGCATGATGGAGACGATCCTGGACGTCGGCCTCAACGACATCACGGTCACCGGCCTGGCCGCCACCTCGGGCGACGACCGCTTCGCCTGGGACTGCTACCGCAGGCTCATCTCCATGTACGGCGCCACGGTCGAGGGCGTCCCGCGCGACCTCTTCGAGCGAGCGCTCGCGGCTCATCGCCGGGCGGCCGGCGTACGGACCGACCCGGAACTCGACCCGGCCGCCCTCCGCGCCCTGGTCGAGGAGTACAAGCAGATCTTCCAGGACCACACGGGCGAGCCGTTCCCCCAGGACCCGGCCACGCAGCTCAAGGGCGCCATCCTGGCCGTCCTCCGTTCCTGGAACACCGAACGCGCCCGCGTCTACCGCCGCGCCGAGCACATCCCCGACGACCTGGGCACCGCCGTCAACATCATGGCCATGGTGTACGGCAACCGGGGCCCCAGGTCCGGGACGGGCGTCGCCTTCACCCGCGACCCGGCGACCGGCGCCCGCGGCCGCTACGGCGACTACCTGCCCAACGCCCAGGGCGAGGACGTCGTCTCCGGCAGCCGCGACACCCTGCCCCTGCAGGAGCTGGCGCACCTGGACCCGCCCAGCTTCGACCAGCTGACCGCCGCCATGCGGGTGCTGGAGCAGCGCTACCGCGACCTCTGCGACATCGAGTTCACCATCGAGGAGGGCCGGCTGTGGATGCTGCAGACCCGCGTCGGCAAGCGCACCGCGGCCGCGGCCTTCACCATCGCCGGCCAGCTCGTCGACGAAGGCGTCATCGACCTGGACGAGGCGCTGCGCCGCGTCGACGGCGCCAAGCTCGCCCAGCTCATGTTCCCCCGCTTCGACCTGACGGGCGACCCGGAGCCGATCGTGACCGGCGTGGCCGCCGCACCCGGAGCCTCCTGCGGCCGGGCCGTCTTCGACTCCCGCCGCGCCACCGAAGCGAGCGAGCCGGTCATCCTGATCCGGCGCGAGACCAATCCCGACGACCTGCCGGGCATGCTGGCCGCGCGCGGCATCCTCACCAGCAGGGGCGGCAAGACCTCGCACGCGGCCGTCGTCGCCCGCGGCATGGGACGCACCTGCGTCTGCGGCACCGCCATCGAGATCGACGACGAGCGCCCCCAGTTCCGCGCCGTCGACGTGACCGTCCGCGAAGGCGACCTCATCTCGATCGACGGCACCACCGGCAAGGTCTACCTGGGCGAGCTGCCCGTGCGCCCGTCCCCCGTCGTCCAGTATTTCGAGGGCGAGCGGGACGCGGGCTCAGGCCCGCTGGTCGCGGCGGTGCACCGGCTGGTCGCGCACGCCGACGCCGTCCGCCGGCTCGGCGTGTACGCCAACGCCGACACCCCCGAGGACGCCGCCCGGGCCCGCCGGTTCGGCGCCGCCGGAATCGGCCTGTGCCGTACCGAGCACATGTTCCTGGGCGAGCGGCGCGCGCTGGTGGAGCGGCTGATCCTCGCCGAGGGCGCGCAGGAGGTCCAGGAGGCGCTCGTCGGCGACGTCCGCGAACTCCACCTCGTACGCGCCGACGCCGAACGTGTCCTGGCCGGCGTCCCCGGCATCCCGCGCATCCCCATCGGAACCATGATCGAGGTGCCGCGCGCGGCACTGACCGCCGGCGACATCGCGGGACCGGCCGAGTTCTTCTCCTTCGGCACCAACGACCTGACCCAGATGGCCTGGGGTTTCTCCCGCGACGACGTGGAAGGGTCGATCTTCCCGGCCTACCTGCGCCTGGGCGTCATCGACGCCTCGCCGTTCGAGACCATCGACCGCCGCGGCGTCGGCCGACTGGTGTCGATCGCGGTCAAGGAGGGCCGCCAGGCCCGGCCGGACCTGCGGATCGGCGTCTGCGGCGAACACGGCGGCGACCCCGACTCGGTGCGCTTCTTCCACGAAGCCGGACTCGACTACGTGTCCTGCTCCCCCTTCCGAGTGCCGGTGGCCCGCCTCGAAGCAGGCCGCGCGGCACTCCCGGCCGACACCTGACCAGGAGGTTCGAGCGACGTCGCTCTCCTGCTCCGGCAACGGGACGCCGACCGGCAGGCCCTGTTCCGGTTCGACGCACGGCTGCGGCTGATGTCGACCGTGTCCCGCCACCAGGACCGGCTCGTCGTGGCGGTCAAGGGAGCGCCGGAGTCGGTGCTGGCCCTGGTCACCGGACCGATCGAGACAGCGCAGGCCAAGGTCGAGGAGATGACGAGCCGGGGATCATGTCGCGCCCGCCGCGGCCCCGTTCCCAGGGCGTCATCTCGCGAGACATGCTGGTACGCGCGTGGGGCTACCTCGGGCTCGTCTCCGCCGCGCTGGTCCTGCTCACCTTCTTCTACGTCCTGCTGCGCTCGGCCCGGACGTCCGCGCGCTGATCGCCACCTTCCCCGTCATCGTGTGGGGAACCGACGAGCTTCGCAGGTGGGCGCGGCGCCGTCACGGGAGATCTGACCGAAACAGGCCCATCAGCGGCTGATCGGGGACTTTCGCCGTCTACGCGCTCCGGCTGGCCGGTGCTGCCCTTAAAGGTGGCAGATCTCCGAGGAGGTTCACCCATGAACCACTATCCCGTACGTGTGGAGGGCCGGCTCGACACCCCACTGAGCCGGTGGCTCTGGCTCGTCAAGTGGCTCCTGGCCATCCCGCACTACATCGTGCTCAGCCTGCTGTGGCCCGCGTTCTTCCTGCTGACCGTGGTCGCCTTCGTCGCGATCCCGTTCACCGGCCGCTATCCGCGCGCCATCTTCGACTTCAACGTCGGCGTGCTGCGCTGGACGTGGCGGGTCGTCTACTACAGCTACGGCGCCCTTGGCACCGACCGGTACCCGCCGTTCACGCTCAGGCCCGATCCCGGCTATCCGGCGGCCTTCGACGTCGACTACCCCGAGCGCCTCTCGCGCGGTCTTGTCCTGGTCAAGTCGTGGTTACTGGCCATCCCGCACTACCTGCTCGTCGCGGTGTTCATCAGCGGAGCCCTGCTGATCGGTGACCGGTACGAGGGCGCCTGGCAGTTCAACCTGGGCGGGCTCATCAGCGTCCTGGTGCTGATCGCCGCCCTCACGCTGCTGTTCACCGGCCGCTACCCGCGCGGGATCTTCGACATCGTGCTCGGCATGAACCGGTGGACCCTGCGGGTCGCCGCGTACGCCGCCCTCATGACCGACGCATATCCCCCATTCCGGCTCGACGCGGGAGAACGCGAGCCCGCGGCCGGCGACGACCCGCCGGTGGAGTCGCCACATGCCCCGGCCCACCGCTGGACCAGCGGTGCGATTCTGGCCGTGCTGTCCGGTTCGGTCCTCGCGCTGGTCGCCGCCGGCACCGCCTTCGCGGGCATCGGCGCCGCCACGCTCCACTTCCACCGCGACTCGGACGGCTTCATCGCCGTGGACGCCGGTCCGGTGACCACGACCACGTACGCCATCACCACCGGCGACGTCAGGCTCACCACTCCGGGCGCCCGGTTCCTGCGGGACTACGTCGGCCGGATCCGGATCGAGGCACACTCCACCGGCACGCCGGTCTTCATCGGCGTCGCCCCCACCGCCGCGGTCGACCGGTACCTGGGGAACGTCGCCCACGACCAGCTGAGGCAGCTCGGCCAGAGCTCCCAGCACCTCCGGCACGGTGGCTCCCAGCCCGCCGCGCCGCCCCTCGGCCAGCATTTCTGGGCCGCGCAATCGGACGGCTCCACGCTGAGCTGGGAGACCGAGCCCGGCGAATGGACCCTCGTCCTCATGAACGCCGACGCCACCCCCGGCGTCACCGCCGACCTCCGCCTCGCGGCGGCCGTCCCCGCGCTCGGCGGCCTCACCGCCGGGCTGCTCGCCACGTCCGCGCTCTTCGCGCTCACCGGGGCCGGGCTCATCCTGCTGGGGCTGCACCTGGCCGCACCGCCGCGCACCCAGACCCGTCAACCGGCCACGACCGGCTCGTGAACCCACGAGAAGAGATGATCACCATGCGTTCCCTCATCGCTGAAACCGTCCAGGCGGCCAGGCCTCCCGTCCCCGTGCCCGCGCCCACTCCCGTGCTCGTGGCGATCCGCGCCGAACGCCATCCCGGGCTGGACCGCCTCGTCTTCGAGTTCCGCGACGGGCTGCCCGTACGGCGAAGCGGCACGTACGTCAAGCGGCTGGTCGCCGACGGGTCCGGGCAGGACGTGCGGGTAGCCGGGGATGCCATTCTGCTGCTGCGTTTCGCCGGCGCCGACGGCCATGACGCCCTGGGCGTCCCCTCGTACGGCCCGGCGCGCACGACGTACGCGCTGCCCGGGATCATCCAGGTGGTCAACACCGGGGACTTCGAGTCGGTGCTGTCGTTCGGTATCGGGCTGGCCAAGCGGGTGCCGTACCGGATGTACACGCTGAAGAGTCCCAGCAGGGTCGTCGTGGACTTTTCCACCCCGTACTGGACGGTGAACGCGGGGATTCGCCTGCTGGATTCCACCGGCCATCCGCGCACCGTGTTTCGCCCGGTTATTCCCCCCGGCGTCGCGCGCGGCGCCCTTGTGCGGCTGTTCGCGGGGCCGACGGCGACCGAACAGGCGGCCGGGCTGTGGCTGGTCAGGTCGCACGCCACCGGATTCAGCAAGCTCACGATCAGCAGAGGCGTCGCGCGGGTGTACCTCACCGGTCGCGTGCGCGGCGACGGGTCCACCTTCACCATCGCGGACGAGATCATGCTCACCCTCAAGCGGTTTCCCACCATCTGCTGGGTGAAGATCTACGACGCCTCCGGCCGTACGCAGCGGCCCAAGGGCCGTACCGACTCGATCCCCGAATGCCTGGAACCGTGAAATCAGCATGCTCAGCCCTGTTCCAGGGCCGAAAGTCCCGTACGGAACGGGCCTACCGGGCCCGCCGCGCGAGTCCTCCAGCCCTAAGCATCGATCTCGCAAAAGGGTGTTATTGGGGTGCGAGAACAAGACAAGGACCGCTCTGAAAAGGGACTCACCATGGCCACCACCGAAGGACGCCGCACCGTCCACACCCCCCGCACCTTCAACTCGCACTCGCTGCCCACCGCGGCGCGCCCGGTGGACTACGTCTGGGCCGTCGCTCGCATCTCCCTCGGCTGGGTCTTCCTGTGGGCCTTCCTCGACAAGGCCTTCGGCTGGGGCCTGGCAACCCCCGCCGCCCGCTCCTGGATCAACGGCGGCAGCCCCACCACCGGCTTCCTCAAAGGAACCGGCGAAAACGCCCTCGGCGGCTTCTTCTCCAGCCTGGCCGGACAGACCTGGGTCGACTGGCTGTTCATGCTCGGCCTGCTCGGCATCGGCGCCGCCCTCATCACCGGCGCCGGAATGCGCATCGCCGCCGCCACCGGCTCCCTGCTCCTGGTCTTCATGTGGGCCGCCGAACTCCCCCTCGCCAACAACCCCTTCATGGACGAACACCTCATCTACGCCGTCGTCCTCATCGGCCTGGCCCTCGCCTCCGCCGGAAACACCCTCGGCATCGGCACCTGGTGGTCACGCACCGCGATCGTCCAGAAGTACCCGATCCTCAAGTAACCGACTCCTTCAGGACGCCCATCCGGGATGGATGGGCGTCCTGACGTGCTGTACGCGTTCCGCCGGCCGACTGGGTGAAGTAGCCGTAACTCACGCCGCCCTAACGCCGCGCCTTCGTCGGCGTCACCAAGGCCACCGTCGCCGAACCCCTCGCCCGCGACGAGTCCGGCTGCGCAGCCATCGGATCTTATAGACAGTGATTTATGGCCAAATATCCGGAATGCTCTGGGGCCGAAACCAGGGAACTGGCGTCCGAATCCGGTCCTCGCTCAGACGGCTCGAGGCGCTCCCTGCGCCGGAGACGGGTCCCAGCCGAAACGTTCCCGGCAGAAATGCCGCAGAGCGTTCTCGTCGCCGTCGGCGAAGAGCAGGAGCCTGACACATTCCGCGATGACGCGATGGCTTCCCGGAACGACGTCCACGTTGACCTCGACAGGTTTGCGGACGACGAGGCGGATGTCCAGCAAACGTTCCGTTCTCCGGCCGCTCAGCCCTCGGTCGAACTCCACGTGGAGAATGTAGGCGATCTTCTTGTCCGACTTCGGGCTCTCCAGCGAGTACTTGATGCGCTCCACCCCGCTGGACGGCGTCTCATGCGCTGTCGAGAAGCTGACCGCCGGCCGCCGATCCGCGTCGGGCTGCTCGATGTCGAGCATCTGCTGGCGCAGCCGGTCCATGAGCACCGCGGATTCGCTGCCCTTGACCTCCCGTAACAGCGACGAGTAGTCGTACACGTGGGTTTCCAGCTTGCCGGTCCCGTTCGTGTTCTGTCCCGGCTTGGCCGGGCGGCCCAGGAGCCGGTAGCCGACCGCGAACAGCAGCGTCACGACCACGATCAGCCCGATCCAGTAGCCGATGACCAGCCCTGTGGAGGGTTCCCACTCCCCGGAGTACGCGAGTTGCATCAGCGTGACGCCGATGTTGCCGAACACCTCCATGAGGCCAATCGAAACACCGATGAGCACCAGGAGCCGCTTCACGCGGTCGTCGGCGTCCAGGGTGAGCCTGCCGCCCGCCACCTCGACCTCGGCGCGTGGTGACTCCGCGGCGATCTCGGAGAACTTCCGGGATTCGGTGAGTTCCAGGATCATCTGGTCGGCCCGTACGGACTCGAAGGCCGTTCCGATCGCCCTGATGTCGGCCGCGATCGCATTCACCATGCGCTGGAACTGGGTCTGCGCCTCATTCAGCGTGCCCTTGGCGAACTGGTACTCCACGGCGCCGCGGACTCCGTTGTGCTCTACTTCCTGCGCGGGCGCGGTCACCTCGCTGAGCCCTTGAATAAGGTCTTTGAGGAAACCGAGAATGGGGAGCTTGCCGACCAGGAGGGAGTAGTAGGTTTCCAGGTCGGCGATGGTGAGAGAATGGTTGCGCAGCGACGGGCGGCGTAATTCGTTCGACGTGCTGTTCTTACGGGCCTGCATGCCCTGGCTGATCAACTCGGACCTGATGTGGTCGAGACCCGTCTTGTAGTGCGTGAGACCGAACGAGATCGCCACCCGGAGGAACTGTTCCATCGCGGCGAACGAGATGCGGGCGATGAACAATTCGCGTTCGTGGAGCTCGTCGGCGTCGGGCGGCAACTGCGGGACAGCCAGGCTCACGGCACTGCTGATATAGGGGACGTCATCACCGTGAGTCCGGCGCAGAGAGTACGACTTGCGCTTGTCGAACAGGGGGAAGTAGTCGTTGTCGATTGCCGCCATGGACAGCGACTGGATCAGATACTCGACGCCGTACCTCTCCAGGGCCTGCGCCGCCTCCCCCTCCTGCATTCCGTCACCGAGACTGAGATGTGGATGCGCGTCCTGGTCGAAGACGCCGTTGAAGAGCAGGTCAAGCTGGTAGTAGGTGAGAATGCCCGGATACCTGGCCGGATCGCCCTCCGCCTGGCCGGGATTCCACTCGAAGTTGAAAATGTGGCGGAGGTGCCTGTTCACGAAGTCGTGCTCAAGGAATCCCTTGAGCACCTCCTTGAGCCTCGCACGTCGCGCACCGGTGAACTCTTCCTCCAGCGGAATCCGGAAAGACCAGAGGTAGAGCCCGTTCGAATAGAAAATCGCGGTCCCACGGATGGCCTCCTCCCGCACGTAGCCGCTCAGTTCGGAATAGTTCTGGTCGTAGCTGAAGTCGAAGTGGATCTTCCGGAGACCGAGCTCGCCGTCGATGGGCCGATACGTGCTGGCGGGCGCCATGAAGGCGAACTTGTTCCGCGCGCTGGTCAGGCGGCCAACCCTGTTCTCGAAGTGATTCGAGATCGTCTCTTCCAGCGGGTCCGTACGCCGGTAAAACACCGTGTCACTGAGCGGCGCCCTGGCAAGGTCACCGAAGCCGAATTCATCTTTCCCGGCAGGGAGCCAGAGGAAGAAGGTCAGATTTACGGAGGGTAACTGTTCCATCGGCCGCCCCTCGTCCGCGAGTCAACCCGAAGGTACCATGCGAATAACGCTTGTCTCATCGGCGAAACCGATTAGTGATGAAACCTCGGCGACGATGGGCTCTCGCTTTGCCGCCTGGACAACAATGGCCGATCAATATCAGGGCCGTTCCCATCAAGCGGTGCGGAGTTTCTCTTTCTCTCATCGGTGAACGCGAACGGGCAGCGACTCCCCGGCGCGCAAGGCGTTGTGACGGCGCCGGGGCGTCCCGGCAGGCTCAAGGCGATGCCCGCGATCAGATCTCGACGAGGTAGCTGGTGAAGCCGCCGTCGCCGCTGGCGACGCCGGAGATCGCCTCGTTGATCTCGTCGAGTGGCCAGCTCTTGGGCTGCAGCACCGAGATGTCGATCACCCCGTGACGGATCATCTCGGCCAGCTCGATCCCTTCGGCGGTGGTGAACCAGACTGAGCCGATCAGCTCCATCTGCTCGTCCATCCACCACTTCACGTCGAGGCCGAGCTCACCGGCCGTCCCCCCGATGTTGACGATCCGGCCGCCGCGCTTCACGCCGTGCATCGCGTCCTTGAACGAGTCGAGTGAGGCGACGGCGCCGAGCGTGTCGACCATGAGGTCCGCACCCCGGCCGGCGGTCAACGACTTCCCCCAGGCCGCGGTACTGCCTTCGACGTTCGAGAACGTCTCGATCCGGTCGGGGGCCAGCGCCCGCAGTCGCTCCAGCAACCGGGTCCCGCGCGCCACGGCGTAGATGCGTGAGACGCCGAGCGCCAGGGCGACGAGGGTGACGCCGACCCCGAGCGTTCCCGTCGCACCGTTGATGATCAGCGACCTACCCGCCAGGGGGCCCAGCTTCTTTACCGCGGCAAAGGACGTTCCGAGGTACCCCATCCGGGTCGCCTGCCGGAACTCGAGGTTGCCGGGGAGCTTGACGAGGGCGCTCTGCGGGGCGCGCATGTATTCGCAGAAGCCCCCGTGCGGATAACGCCGGAAAATCTCGAGGCTGTTGTCGTTGTAGCCGAAGTAGCCGTTCAACGTCCAGAAGTCGCATCTCTGCGGAGTGCCGGACGTGCAGGCGTGACACGCACCGCACGAGCGTCCCGGATTCACGTAGACCCGGTCCCCGGGCTTGACGTTGACGACGAGTTCCCCGACCTCGTGCACGATGCCCACGGGATCGAGCCCGAAGATCGCCGGACGTGGCGGGAGCGGCATCTGGGGATACCAGGACTCCCAGTTCGCGAGCACGTTGGCCAGGTTGGGCACCATGCCGCAGCCCTTCACCGCCACCACGACGTCCGTGCCGGCGGCGGTCGGGCGTTCCACGTCCTCGATCACCATCTTGTCGCCGACCGCGTGCAGTCGCGCGGCGCGCATCAGTTGCACCATCATGCCTTTCTTGAAGCGGAGTGCCGCCGTGGCGTTCGTCAGTCCTCGGGCGCGATCGTCACGCGCACGCGGTCGAGCTGGGGGCCGAAGATCAACTGGCAGGACAGGCGGGAATTGTCCTCGAAATAGTCGGACGCGTCGAGAAGATCCCCTTCGTCCCGCGACGCAGGTGGGAGCTCGGCGCCGCCGGGCAGAGCGTCGATGTAGACGTGACAGGTCGCGCAGGAGATGCTTCCCCCGCAGATCGCCTGCAGCTCCTCGATCCCGGCGTTGCGAATGTTCTGCATCAGCGACGTACCCTCGCGGCCTTCCACCGTGTGGGCCACGCCGTCCCGTGTCGTGACAGTGAAGTGCATGGTTCGTTGCTCCTCCTGGCGATGAGGCTGTGATCGGCGCAGCGGATCAGGCCGTCGCCGCGGCGATCTCCTTCAGTGGTGTCCGTACATCGGACAGAAGTGCGGGGTCGATGTGCGCTCCGGCTTCCACGAGCTTGCGCCCCTGCACGTAGTCCCGGGTCGCGTTGATGCAGTCCAGAGCGATGACCGCGCCGTTCTTCAAGTAGAAGAGAGAGAAGCCTCGCCCGCCGGGGTCACTGCGGAGGACGGTCTGGTCGTGTCCGAGGCTCAGGCCGATGGTCTGGAGGCGCAGGTCGTACTGGTGTGACCAGAACCACGGGACGAGACGCAACGGCTGGGGGTGCCCGCTGATCGCCTTGCCGGCCGTGCGCGCCTGTTCCGAGGCGTTCTGCCGTGACTCGATGCGGACGCCGGGCCCGCTCCTCATCACCGCGCAGTCGCCAACGCAGTACACGTCCGCGAGCGTCGTGCGGCAGAGGTCGTCGACCAGGACGCCGGTCCCGCCGGACGCCACCTCCGCCCCCGCACGCAGGAGCGGCTGGATCGCCGGCTCGATGCCGATCCCCACGATGACCTGATCGGCCCGGATCACCGTGTCGTCCGTGAGGCGCACGCCGCTCACGGCCCCTTCGCGTCCCAGGATCTCGGTGACGCCGGTGCCAAGGCGCAGGTCCACCCCGCGGGATCGGTGCTCGGCCTCGAAGAAGCGGGACACCGGTTCCGCGGCGACGCGGGCGAGAACCCGGTCCAGCGTTTCGATGATCGTTACCTCTTTGCCGAGTTCGCGGAGCACCGCCGCGGCTTCGAGGCCGATGTAGCCGCCGCCGATCACCGCGAGGTGATGGCTCCGCGGCAGGACGGCGATGAGCCGGTCGCAGTCCGCCTTGTTGCGCAGCGTGCGGACGCCGTCCAGGTCGTTTCCGGGGCACGTCAGCGCGCGCGGTCGGCCTCCCGCGGCCCACACCAGCACGCCGTAGCCGATCGTGGTGTGATCGTCACACGTGACCGTGCGGGCTTCGGGGTCGACGGCTTCGCCCCTCCGGCCGAGGCGCAGCGTCACCCCGTGCTTCGTCCAGAACTCCGATGGACGCAGCAGCAGGCGCTCGAAGTCCTGCTTGCCTGCCAGGTAATCCTTCGAGAGGGCAGGACGTTCGTACGGCGGCACCGGCTCGTCCCCGAGCAGGCCGATACCTCCCTCGAACCCTGCCTGCCGAAGAGCGATCACGGTCTCCGCGCCCGCGTGTCCGCCGCCGACGACGAGGCAGTCGAAGTGCTCGATGGTGGAGTGTGCCGATGTCATCGCGGCACGGCGCCGATCAGGACGAAGCACATCGTCGCGGTCCGGTCTGTCTTGTTCCGCCACGCGTGCCGGGTGCCGCACTGGATCGCCACGTCGCCGGTCCGCAGCCGCGTCGTGGCCCCGTCGTCCAGCTCCAGCCAGATCTCCCCATCGAGGACGATGTCGTAGTCGACCGTCTCCGTGCGGTGCATCCCTGGCGCGTCCGCCTCGAACCGCTCGGCCAGACCGGGGATGAACTCCCGCTGCTCGGCATCCGCGGCGGCCGGGTCGAACTCCGGGCGCGCCATCGACGAGTCCGGTGGAAAGGTGACGATCATGAGGCGGGTCTCGCCGGGTGCCGGCGGCACCAGGAGTCCCGCCGGCGCGCACTCGCCGTCGTCCTGCGGCAGCGGCGGAGTCGCGGCGGTCGCGTAGACGACCGAGGTCATCATCCCGGGGATCGACGTGTAGTGGTGCGCGTTCGGGACCGGACCGTCGCTGACGACGACGGACTTTCCGTTCCTGGTGCCGGTGGTCACACGCCGCGGGACGTCCGGCGGCGCGAACCTACTCATAGACCAGTCCTTTCTCCTGCAACCGGGTCCGCATCTCGTTGACGTCGAGGCTGAGCAGGCCGGACGCGTAGAGCCGGCGTTTCTCTTCCTCGGCCGCCGCGCGACGCCGGGCCGTTTCGAGCACTGCGGCCGCGGTGCCTCCCGGCACCACGCAGACGCCGTCGTCATCCGCGACGATCACGTCCCCTGGCGTGATCAAGGCACCGGCGCAGACGATGGGAACCTGCACGTCGGCGAGCGTCTCCTTGACGGTTCCCTGGGCACTGACGGTCTTGCTCCAGACGGGGAATCCCATCGCACGCAACTGCGCGACGTCGCGCACCCCTGCGTCGATCACGAGCCCGCGAATGCCTCTGGCCTGCGCGGACGTGGCGAGGAGATCGCCGAAGTAGCCGTCGTCGCAGGGCGTGGTCGGGGTCACGATCAGGATGTCGCCCGTTTGCGCCTGTTCGAGCGCCACATGGATCATCCAGTTGTCCCCCGGCGCCACCTCGCAGGTGAGGGCCGTCCCGGCGACGGTCGTCCCGGCTTGACGGGGGCGCAGCTGGGAGCCGAAGAGCCCGGTCCGGCCCTGCGCCTCGTGCACGGTCGCCACGCCGAGTTCGGCGAATCCGTCACAGATCGCCGCCTCGGTGCGCGCTATCGTCGTCACCACGCGTGCCATGCTCAACTCACGGCCACGAAGCTCGGGTCGAGGACGCCTGCCGCCTCGGCGCGCCGTTCCGGCGCGAGCAGCCCGGTGCGGATCATGACGTCCACGGTGGCTTCCAGGGCCGTCGGCGCGACCTCGAGATTCTTCGGCCACATGCCCATGTCCCGCGTGTAGGACAGACCCCTCGCGGCCAGGTCCGGGTCGTCGGGCGTCGTGATCCGCTGGTAGATCGGCAGCGTGACGGCGTCGTGGGCCGGGTCGTTCACGATGTCGTGGGCCTCGGCCAGTGCGGCCACCAGCTTCGTGACGGTGTCCCGGTTCCGCGACGTCCAGCCGGCATGGGCAATGACCGCGGCGAAGATGATCTCCGGGAGTACGTCGTTCACCTCGCCGATGAGGCGGTATCCCTGCCGTTCGGCCAGGAAGTTCCACGGTGCCGGCTGGGGAGCGCAGTCGATCTCGCCCTTCTGCAGCGCGTCCCACCGGGTGGTGTGCACACCGGCGAGGACGAACTCGTAGTCACTGGGATACGACAGGCCCTCCGGCTGGAGCATCATCTGCGTGTAGATGGCCGTCCCCTCCGTGAGGGAGGATGTGCCGATCCGTTTCCCCCGCAACTCGGCGATGCCGCCGATCCCGGGTTGCGCGACGAGCGACATCGGAAGGCGGAGCGAGTTGGCGGCGACGATGCGCAGAGCGCCGCCGGAGACGAAGTCGGAGACCGCGCCCTCGGGCGGCGTGATCGCCAGATCGGCCGTGCCGTCCCGCACGGCCGAGGTGGCCTTGTCGACCGAGCCCAGCCGCAGGTAGTCGATCACCAGACCGTACTTCGCGAACAGGCCCTGGTCCTCCGCGACGAAGACCGGAAGCCAGTTGAAACCTTGGGCGCCGCCGGCGAACCGTACTCGTGTCAGGTCAGCAGTCATCGATGGAACCTCCAGTGGTCGGGAAGAGGAGCGCTCGCTCAGCGCCCTTGTGCCGTGAGCAGCGTGTCGAGCCTCGGGTAGACGCGTCGCGCGTTGCCTTCGAAGACGGCGTGACGCGTCTCGTCGTCCAGGCCGAGCTCGTCGATGTAGCGCTTGGTGTCGTCGAAGGGGTGCCCGGTCTCCGGGTCCACGGCGCGCACGGCGCCGAGGAGCTCGGACCCGAAGATCAGGTTCTTCGGGGCGATCACCGTGAATAGGGCATCGATGCCCGCCTGGTGGTAGACACAGGTGTCGAAGAACAGGTTGTGCATCAGGTGCTCGGACAGCGGAGGCTTGCCGAGCATGATGGACAGGCCCCGGTATCGCCCCCAGTGGTACGGGGCCGCACCGCCGCCGTGCGGGATGATCAGCCGCAGCGCGGGATGCCGCTCGAAGAGGTCACCCTCGACCAACTGCATGAAGACGGCAGTGTCGGCGGCGATGTAGTGCGCCCCCGTCGTGTGCAGGGCGCGTTCGCAGGAGCCCGAAACATGGATCATGGCCGGCACGTCCAGCCGGGTCATGGTCTCCCACAGCGGATCCCACCAACGGTCGTAGAGCGGCGGCGCCGACCAGTGCCCTCCTGAGGGGTCCGGGTTGAGGTTGCATCCGATGAAGCCGTGGCCCACGCAGCGCTCCAGCTCCGTGAGCACGGGCTCCAGGTCACCGTCGATCGTCTGGGGCAACTGGCACGCGGCGGCGAAGTTCCGCGGGAAGAGCTCGCAGATGCGCCGGACCGTGTCGTTCGACAGCCGGGCCCATTCCGTGGCGATGTCCTGTCCTGGGACGTGATGGCCCATGGCCGACGCGCGCGGGGACAGGATCGTCAAGGCCGAGCCCCGTTCCCGCTGCATCCGGAGCTGGTTCTGCGCGACGATCCGCTGGAGCTCGTCGTCGTCGATCCCGGAGTAGGCGGGTCGTTCCTGCGATCGCCCTTCGGCGAAGGCGATCTGAGCCTTGCGGAAGGCGTGGAACTCCGGGGGTTCGGTCGTGAAATGGCCATGGCAGTCGATGGCCAGGCTGCTCACGCGTCCCATGTCGCCGGAACATCCGTGACACCGCGGAAACGCCAGCCCTTGGCCTGCATCTGGCGGCTGTCGTCCAGCCGCAGGTTCGGCAGCTGCCGGAAGACCTCATCGAGCGCGATCTGGCCCATCGCCCGCGAGAGTGCGTGACCCGAGCAGAAGTGCGGCCGGAAGCCGAAGGAAAGGTGCGGACGCTTCTTGCGGAACATGTCGAACCCGTCGGGATTGTCGAAGCGGTTCTCGTCCCGGTTCGCCGAGGCCATGACGATGGCGACCGAGGCTCCGGCCGGGATGGTCGTGCCGGCCACGACGACGTCCTCGGCGGCGACCCGTGGCGTGACCCCGATCGGGGCGATCCAGCGCAAGCCCTCGTCGAACGCGCGGAGCGCGTGCTCCGCCGGGTCGGCGGCGACCACCTTCGCCTGGTCGGGGTTCAGCAGCAGGCCCGCGCAAGCGTTCGCGGCGGCATGGCCGGGCTCCTGGAGGCCGCCCAGGATGATCACCTTCATCGTGGGCAGGATCTCGTCGAGGCTGCGCACCTGCCCCTCGGGCATACCGCCGCGCATCACATGGCTCATCAGGGTGTGGTCCGGCCTGGCGAGCGCCCGCTCGTAGAGCGCCCCCAGCTGCGCCTCGATCTCGGCCAGGGTCCGGTCGAGCCGATCCCAAACGGCCTGGTCGTTACTCACGTTCTGCAGGCCCGCCGCCATCGCGTGGAACCACTCGACCAGGGTTTCGTTCGCGGTGTCCGTGAGGCCGATGACGTTCCCGACGCAGCGGACCGAGATCGGCTCGAAGAGGTCGGCGGTGAGATTCGCCGTGCCCCGGAGCTTCAACCGGGCGAGGTAGTCCGCCACGACCGGGCGCGTGAGCATTTCCACGTAACCGCGGACCGCCGCCTGCGTCAGGTTGTCGTCGATGCCCGTCCGCAGCAGTCGGTGCTCCTCACCGCTCATGCTCAGCACATTCGGCATGCCCATGACGCGCGCCTCCGGCCGGTCGGGGCTGCCGGACGGGCCGAACACCCGATCGTTCGAACCCACCGCGCGACAGTCCTCGAAACGCGTGACGAGGAATTCCTTGGTGCCCTCGAAGAAGGCCACCGGTGATTCCTCGCGCAATCGGGCGTACACCGGATAGGGGTCCCGGTACAGGTTCTCGTCCGTCAGTTCCGATACGGACATGTCATCTTCCTCGATTCAGCCTTGACGGGAAGGTCGGATTCAGTCGGCGGTCGCGATCCACTGAGAAACCGTATGGACTTTGAATACCGTACGGTATGTAACACATCTTGCGGTGTCAATACCCCATCGAGCCTGGCGGTGTCAGCCATCGAGGGCCGCCGGACCTGCGGCGACGCACTGGAATGAGCCCGCAACCGGCCCGACGCCCCCATGGGCATCCCGGCGACCGCCGCATGGCAGGCGTGTTTCGCCGGGATGAACGAGTTGTTGACACCGCCATCAGCAGCAGATACCGTCCGGAATCCAGATCCCGTGCAGGATGTCACAGCGCCGTCAGCACAGCTGCCCTGTGCCACGGCCCTCGTTACCCCGGACTCGCCCCGGACCGTCCCCGTCTCACGAAGAAGTGAGATGACAGTGAACGACACCGCCTTCAATGTGCTCGCGCCCTCGGACCCGATGGTCGGTGAGGTCGCGGCGATCGAGGACGCCGTCCACGTCGAGGACGCGAAGGTCGACGAGTCGATGGACAGCGGGCACCACCGGTGCTCGCCCTGATCGGCGACCTCACGCAGACAAGGACGGTGCCGACGATGACCGATCCACCACCCGACATCGCGTTGCGCGTCGGCGCCCTGGGAGTCAGCTTCCGGGGGGTCCGAGCACTCCAGGACGTCTCATTCTCGATCCCCGCGGGCGGTGTCTCCGCGGTGATCGGACCGAACGGAGCGGGCAAGACCACACTCCTGAACTGCATCAGCGGAGTCGTCCGCCATGAGGGCGCGGTCGAGCTCGAAGGTCGTGACCTGAGCCGGCTGCGCGCCGACCGGCGCGCGGCACTCGGCGTCGCGCGCACCTTCCAGACACCGCTGCTCGTGCCGGACCTCACCGCGCTCGACAACGTCCTGCTGGGCGCGCACCCGAAGATGCGCGGGGGATTGATCGGTTCGATGCTGCGGCTGCCCGCGATGAGGTCGGACGAGACCTCGATGCGTGCCCGGGCAGCCGAACTGCTGTCGCGCCTCGGTCTCGCCCGAGCGGACGTGCGCCCCGTCGGCAGCCTGGCCCACGGGGACCGGCGACGGGTCGAGGTCGCCAGGGCCCTGCTCGCCGAGCCCCGGCTGCTGCTGCTCGACGAACCGGCCGCGGGACTCGGCGCGGACGAGGCGTCCGAGCTGCTCGACGACATCGAGGAGTTCGCGGCGGCCATCGAGATGACGTGCGTCCTCGTCGAGCACGACGTGGGCCTCGTGATGCGGGTGTCGCGCCACGTGGTCGTCCTCGACGCGGGACGTCTCCTGGTCGCCGGGCCCCCCGCGGAGATAGCGGCCGATCCGCAAGTCGTCGCCGCCTACCTCGGCGACGACTGGGCGGAGGTGGAGACGTGAGCACGGGACTGCTCGAGACCCGGCGGCTCGTCGCGCGGTACGGGTCGGTGGAGGTCCTGCACGGGATCGACCTCAGCATCTCCCCGGGCGAGATCGTCGTACTCCTGGGGCCCAACGGAGCCGGCAAGACGACGCTCCTGCGGGCCATCTCCCGGGTGGTGGCGACGCGTGGCGCGATCACCCTCGCCGGGGTGAGCATCGGCGGCTGGAGCGGCGCACGCACCGCCCGCGCCGGCATCGGACATGTGCCCGAAGGCCGGGGCACCTTCCCCGACCTCACCGTGGAGGAGAACCTGCGACTCGGCGGCCTGGCCCGCCCGAAAGGACGGCGGTCGACGACGCGCGAGGATCTCGCCCAGGTCTACGCGACGTTCCCGGTGCTGGCGGACATGCGACGGCGCGCCGCGGGGCTCCTGTCAGGCGGGCAGCAGCAGATGCTCGCGATCGGACGTGCGCTGATGGCGCGCCCGCAGTTGCTGCTCATCGACGAGCCGTCACTGGGCCTGGCGCCCATGGTGACCCAGCAGCTCTTCGAGGTCCTGGCCGGGATCAGGGGTGAGTGGTCCACATCGCTGCTGCTCGCCGAGCAGAACGCACGGCTCTCCCTGCGCATCGCCGACCGCGCCGTCGTCCTGGCGGGCGGCCGTGTCACCGCCGCCGGGCCCACGGCGGATTTCCGCGACGGCGACGTGATCAGGCGCGCCTACCTGGGAGAAGCGGCCGGCGATCCGGTAGAGGACGAAAAATGACCGAACTGCTCCAGCAGGTGCTGGACGGACTGAGCACAGGGCTCGTGTACGGCATGCTCGCGCTCGCGCTGAGCGTCATCTTCCAGGGCACGGGGATGCTCAACTTCTCCCAGGGGGAGATGGCCACCCTGTCGGCCTACGTGACGTTGGTCCTGACCCAGGCAGGCGTGGGCTTCTGGGTGGCCCTTCCCCTCACCGTGGCTCTGTCCGCAGGCGGTGGGGCGCTCATCGAGAGAGTGCTGGTCCGGCGCCTGGAGGGCGCCGGCGAACTCTCTCTGCTCACGCTCAGCGTCGCCCTGCTCCTCGGCCTGAACGCGCTCATGTCGATCATCTGGACGACCGACCCGCGGACCTTCCCCAGCCCGTTCGGGAAAGGGCTGATCGAGTTCGCGGGGCTGCACATGACGGTGCAGCAGGCCGGGTCACTGATCACGCTGCTCGCCGTCATGGCCGCGACGGCACTGCTGTTCAACCGGACCAGCGTCGGATTGCGGCTTCGCGCGGTGGCGCAGAATCCCGCCTCGGCCACCCTCCTCGGCCAGCACCAAGGCCTGTGGCTCATGGTGGGGTGGGCCGTCGCCGCCGCGGTCGGCGCATTCGCCGCGGTCGTGGCCGCGCCCGTCCTCACGCTCTCACCCGGGATGATGGCCTTCCCCCTCCTCCTGGCGCTGGCCGCCGGCACGCTCGGCGGGCTGTCCAGCCGCGTGGGGGCGGTCGTCGGGGGCGTCCTGATCGGCATCGCCGACAACCTGGCCAGCCGGTACGTACCCGGACTGGGCCGCGATCTAGCCATCGTCGCGCCCTTCGCCCTCACCGCCCTCGTCGTGATGCTGCGGCCGGCGGGACTTTTCGGCAAGACCAGGACGGTGAGGGTATGAACACGCACCTGCGCCGCGCCGTCCCCATCGGCTGGGCCGCCGCACTCGTGATCGGTGTCGTCGTCCCCTTCGTCGTCTCCGACTACGACCTGCTGGACCTCACGCGCATGCTCGCCGTCGCGATGGCGGTCGCCGGGCTGAACCTCCTGCTGGGGCATTCCGGCCAGATCAGCGTCGGTCACGGCGCCCTCTTCGGGCTGGGCGGTTACGCGGCGATCATTCTCGTGGCCACGTACGGATGGCCGTGGTGGTCCGCGGTCCCCGTCGGCGGCGCCGTGTGCCTGGCCCTCGGCCTGCTGCTCGGCGTGCTCGGCCTCACCATGGGCGGGGCCAACCTCGGGCTGCTCACGATCGCCGTGGCGGCGATCTTCCCGCTGCTCCTCATCCGGCTCAAGCCGATCACGGGCGGGACCTTCGGCATCTTCATGGCGCACTCCCCGATCGAGCCCCCTGCCTGGAGCGGACTCACCGAGCCGCAGTTCGGTTTCCTCGTGTGCCTCGCCGCGCTGGCCTTGACCCTCCTCGTGCTGCGCAACCTGGTCACCGGCCGGCTCGGCCGAGCCTTCGCGGCCGTCCGAACGAGCACACTCCTGGCAGCCGCGAACGGGGTCAACGTCAACCGCACGAAGCTCATGGCCTTCGCCGTCAGCGCGGCGGTCGCCGGGACGGGGGGCGCGTTCTACGCGCTCGTCGCGGCGATCGCCGTACCGGACAGCTATCTCGTGCCTTTCTCGATCACGCTGCTCGCGGCGAGCGTCGTCGGCGGCAGCCGGACCTGGGCCGGCTCCCTCGTCGGCGCGGCGATCGTGATCTACCTCCCCAAGCTCGCCGAGAACATCGTCGGCGCCGAGTCCGCGGGCAACTGGTCCCAGCTCGTCTACGCCTGCGGCCTCGTCCTGACCCTCATCGTCGCCCCGTCCGGCCTCATCGGCGATCTCTCGCGCCTGGCACATCGCGCCACCGGGCCCCAAAGGGGACGCACCTCCAGTGCGCGGATCCCGTGCGGGCCGGGCCAGCGAGGCAGCCCTCAACAAGCAGATGTCCGACCTCACGTAGGCCCCGACCGAGAGGATACTCATGGTGCGCTACAGAAGTAAGAAGGTCATGGCCGTGGCCATGGCGGCGTTGGCGGTCGTTGTGGCGGGATGCTCCGGGCGCGCCGCGTCCTCTCAGGGCACGGCTCAGGGCACGGCGGACGGCAGCGGCGACATCGTCATCCGGGCCAGCTACCCGCTCAGTGGTCCGCTGGTGTCCGCGGGCGCCTCGGCCTCCGGGGCCAAGGCGTACTTCGATGCCGTGAACGCCGCCGGCGGCATCGACGGGCGGAAGATCGACTTCAAGGTGGTCGACGACGCCTTCGACCCGGCCCGCATGGTCTCCAACAACAGGCAGTTCGCCGAGCGCGACAAGGCGACGATCATCATCAACTTCGGCGGAATCTCCGTCGCCGCGCGGCCGCCGCTCAACGCGGCGCACGTCGTCCAGATCGTGCAGGGCGGAGAGAAGGAGCTGAGCGACGTCCAGAACTTCCCCTACACGCGCGCCTTCGTGCCGGACATCGCCTGGGAGGGTGAGCTCCAGGGGCGGTACATCGCGAAGAACATCCCCAAGGCCGTCGTTGGTTTCCTGGGATTCAACAACGCCCTCGCCGAGAGCCAGCTCGCCGGGCTCGCCGCGGCCGACATCACCCCGGTGAAGGCCATACGCGTCCCGCCGGGCCAGGGGGACCTGACGTCCCAGGTGACGGAGCTCAAGGCCGCAGGGGTCAACGTGCTGGTCGTGACCCACGGTCCGCCGACCATCGGCGCACTGCTGTCCTACATGGGCCAGATCAAGTACAAGCCGACGATCTTCATCGGCAGCCCGTACGCCGACTTCGCCAGTACGGTCAAACCCGCCGGCGCGGAGAACGTCGTCAAAGCTCTCTCCTACCAGTGGTTCAAGGATCCCCAGAACCCCGCCCTGAGCGACGACAAGGCGCTGGCCCAGTACCGGGCCGACATGGCCAAGTACGCTCCGGCCGCGGACGTCGGCCAGACCTTCACCCTCACCGGCTACGGGCTCGCGGCAGCCGTCGTCTCGGCCCTCCGCTCGGCAGACCAGATCAGCAGCGACGCCTTCCTCTCCGCGTGGGACTCGCTCTCCCAGGAGGAGAACCCCTTGCTGATCGACCAGGCAACGCTCACTGGCGAAAAGGACGGCCGGCTGGTTCACCAATACCAACTGCACGAGTTCGACGGTAAGAGCTGGGTGGCGCGCGACTCCGTCATCGATGTCTCCAAGGCCGGCATCGCCGGCTGAATCGAGCCGCCCGCCCGGGCCTACGCTGTGAGCCCGGGCGGGCGGCAGGAGTGGTTGCCGCAATAATCTGCCTCCAGTGAAGGAGGAGCGGTACACCCGCGCGCAACGCAAGAACAACCGAACGGATGTGAAGTACCAATGGCTCGGCTGACGCGAGAGCAGAAGCAGGCACTCACGCGGGAGAAGCTCCTTCTCTCGGCGCTGGATGTCGTCGCGCGCGACGGCTATGACGGCGCCTCGGTCGAACGCATTGCCGAGGAGGCCGGCTTCTCGAAGGGAGCCTTCTATTCCAACTTCTCCTCGAAAGAGGAGATCCTGCTGGAGTTGCTCGAAGGGAATGCCGGCCACGACGTCGAGGAGCTCTCCGAACTGCTTCGCGAGGTCACGGATCCAGACGAGGTGATCGACATCGTCGCCCGGTGGTGCGACTCCCGTGCGAGCGAACAGAAGTGGGGCATCATCGCCATCGAGTTCATGCGTCGGGCGCAGCGCGACGGCACCCTGAGCGATCGGCACCGTCAGCTCTTCGTGAGTCAGTGGGAACAGGCCGGCGCGCTCCTGCAGAGCAAGCTCCTCCCCGGCCGCGAGCCGGGCATCAGCGCACTCGACCTCGGCGGGATCGTCCTCGAACTCACCTACGGCGGTATCTCGACCTTCCTCAAGGCCAACACTCCGGGCCAGATGATCCGGCACGTGCTCAACGCGCTCCGAAACTCGGTCCACGTGACGCACTCCAGGTGAGGACCGTACGCCGCGTACGCATGCGGTGACGACAGTCCCAGCCGCCGCTCCTGCTCGCGGTGACGTCCGGACACCCGCCCCGTCCTCTCCCCTGACATCCAGACGATGACCGCCGGCGAGTAGTACCCGTTTCCCTTCACCCCTTCAGGAGTTCAGCCATGGACATCGCCTTTCGGCTTGCCTGCATCGCAATCGGCCTGCCCTTCATCTGGCTCGGCTACGAGGCCGTCGCCGCGCCCGGCGCGCGTGTCGCGATGGCGGCCAAGCTCCGCATCCCCCGCCCGGAGATCGCCGTCCGATTCAATGGCGCCGCGATGGTCGCGGGCGGCATCGGCGTCGCCACCGGCCTGCTGTGGCAGGCCGCGGCGGTCGGCCTGGTGATCTCACTGATCCCGACGACGCTCGCCGGTCATGCGTTCTGGGCCGACACCGATCCACAGGTGCGCAAGACCAACCGCATCCAGTTCCTCAAGAACCTCGGACTCATGGGCGGCCTGCTCGCCGTTGCGCTCGCCCCGTACGTCAACGGCTGAGCGCTCGAGAAGTTGGTCAGTATATTGACCGACTACTCAGCATATTGACCACCGTGGCGGTTAGCCGCTACCTTCGACCCTGTCACTGGACCAATCTGATCGACGTCTCAAGGGGCGTTTGGAGCGGCCCGGCGGCGATTGAGGACCGCTGAGCGGCGAAGACGATGGACGGCGCTCGCCGTACGTGAAGGCGAGCGTCGATGACTTGTCGGTCAGTGGCGGTTGCTCTGGTACCGAAGGGAGCGCGTGAGCGTGAGCGATGTGTGGAGTCTCGACCCGCGAACCGGGCGGCGGGTCCAGTTGGTCGCCGCCTCGACATCGGTCTCGCGCGCTGACGCGGCGGCCGAGGCTGCGATGGGGGTGGCTGGCGAACTTGTCCGTTCGGGTCGCGCGGCGCGGGCACTCCTGTTGCGCCGAATCGCCGCGGTCGTGGAGCAGCGCGGCGAGAAGCTGCTGGAGGTCGCTGACCGCGAAACCGCCCTGGGTTCCCACCGGCTGACCGGGGAGCTGGCGCGTACGGCGGGACAGCTGCGCTTATTCGCCGACGTCGTCGAGGACGGCTCCTACCAGGAGGCGGTTGTCACGGCGGCGCGTACGGACGTGGAACCGCCTGTTCCGGATCTGCGCCGGATGCTCGTCCCGTTGGGGCCGGTTGCGGTCTTCGGAGCCGGCAACTTCCCCTTCGCGTTCTCGGTGCTCGGCGGCGACACGACGGCGGCGCTCGCCGCAGGTTGCCCCGTCGTGGTCAAGTGCCACCCAGGGCACCCGGAGACGTCGGTGCTGATGCTCGAGGCGTGGCGTCAGGCCGCTGCCGAAACCGGTGCTCCCGAGGACGCGGTGCAGCTGGTGTTCGGTACCGACGCCGGGCGCCGGCTCGTCGAGCACCCGCGCATCCGAGCGGTCTGCTTCACCGGCTCGCTGGCGGTCGGGCGCGAGCTGCACCACCTGGCTGCGGGACGACCGGATCCGATACCGTTCTACGGCGAGCTCGCCGGGGTGAATCCGCTGATCGTCACGCCCGGTGCGGCCCAGCAGCGGGCCGAGGAGATCGGCCGGGGGGCCGCGGCATCGTTCACCTTGAACGGCGGCCAGTTCTGCACCAAGCCAGGGCTGTTGTTCGTGCCCGCCGGACCGGACGGTGACCGGCTGGTCGCCGCCGCGGCAGCACACGTCGCCGAGATGACGCCTGTGGTGATGCTGACCGCGCAGACCCGACGCACGTACCAGGCCGGGCTCGAGGCGCTGCTGTCCCACCCCCGGGTCACGGCGGTGGCCCGGGTCGCCGACCCCGCCAGCGGGAGATCCGACCCCGACTACGAGGGTGGCTGCCTGGCCACAGCCGCGCTCCTGGAGGTGTCGTTGAGCGATCTCGACCGGTCGATGCTCCGCGAGTGCTTCGGCCCGGCCGCGATCGTCGTCCGGTACGAGTCGGCGTCAAGGATGATCGACGGCCTGGCCGGCTTGGAGGGGGCTCTCGCGGCAGCCGTACACAGCACCGAGGACGAGACGGAGCTGACCGCGGCGATCACTGAGGCGGTGCTCCCCAAGGTCGGCCGCGTCGTCTACAACGGTTATCCCACCGGAGTCGCGGTCACGGCAGCGATGACTCACGGTGGACCGTGGCCCGCAGCCAGCAACGCGCTGCACAGCTCAGTCGGCCCATCGGCGATTCGGCGGTTCCTCCGGCCCGTCACCTATCAGAACGCACCCCAGGGCGTCGTCCCTGAGGAACTCCGCGACCGGATCAGTAGCAGAAGGTGACGAAGCGGCCGAACTCGACCGGGACACCTTCCGAGCCGATGCCCAGCGACAACGAACACCGAGGGCCGAACTGCGCCGTCACGACCAGTCCCGCTCCCGCCAGACCAAGAACTATGGAGATTCCCATGGGACACCACAAGAAGATCGCATTGCCGGCGCTCGTCGCCATGTCCATCACGCTGCTCGCTGCCTGCGGGTCGGGTGCCGAATCGGGGACCGGCGGCGGGGCGAAGTCGATCACTTTCGTCATGCCCACCCCGTCGTGGGACGTGTCCCACTCGGCTTTCGCCGTGGCGCAGGCGAAGGGGTACTTCGCGAAGGAGAACCTCAACGTGAATTACGTCCTGACCAACAGCAGCCAGCTCGCCGCCACGGCCGTCGCCCGGGACGCCGACTCCGTCGGGCTGGCCAGCCCAGAGCCCGTGGTCATCGCGGCTCAAGAAGGTAAGGGTCTGGGACTGGAGTACTTCTACAACTACTTCCGTCGGCCGATCTACAGCCTGGCGGTCCCAGCGGACAGCGAGATAAAGGACCTGCGCGGCCTCCAGGGCAAGAAGGTCGGCGTCCAGAGCCTGTCCGCGGTCGGCGTCTACTACGTCAAGGCCTACCTGGCCGAGGCCGGGCTCGCCCCTGACGCCGTGACGCTCGTCCCGACCGGTGGTGGGACACAGGCGCTCACGGCGATAAAGGGCAAGCAGGTCGATGCCATGCTGGTCAACGACGTCTTCCCCGTGCTCTGGAAGAACGCCGGATTCGAGACCCGCAACCTCTCGACGAGCCAGCTGGCTGTCATCCAGCACGGGCTGCTGACGAGAGCGGAGAACCTGAGGAACGACCCCGACACATACGCGGCGATCGGGCGCGCGATCGCGAAGGCGACGTTGTTCACTCTCGAGAACCCCGAGGCGGCCATCACCATGATGTGGAAGGCACAGCCCGAGACAAAACCGGCCGGAGCCGACGACGCGGAGGCCATGAGGCAGAGTCTCGCGATTCTCAACGCCCAGATCCCGAACCTGGAGCTCGGTGCCGACGAGAAGCTGTGGGGCCATTACCCGGACCGCGCCTTCGCCGACACCGTCAAGTTCGCGACCGACAACGGCATGATCACCAAGGATGTCGACCCGAACGTCTTGTACACCAACGACCTGGTAGCGAAGATCAACGACTTCGACGCCGCTGCGGTCACGACCGACGCGGACCGCGGCTGAGGCGAATCGTCGCGGAGGTTCTGATCGCGTGACCCATGTGTGGCAGGTCAAGCGGCGTAGCCCGCGACATTACTCGGAGGGAAACACCACAATGTCCGACGTCACCATCACGCACTGGGCTGCTGGTCGGCCGTTCAACGGCACCGGCACACGATGGGCCGAGGTCACCGATCCGGCCACGGGCCGCGAGACGGGCCGAGTGGCACTCGCGTCGAGCGAGGACGCCGATCACGTCATCGCGGCGGCGGCGCGGGCAGCCGGGTCGTGGGGTCGTACCTCCCTGGCCCGGCGCACCCAGATCCTCTTCGCCTTCCGTGAGCTGCTTAACTCCCGCCGGGACGAGCTCGCCGCCATCATCACCGCAGAGCACGGCAAGCTGCCATCGGACGCCCTCGGGGAGATCGCCCGTGGTCAGGAGGTCGTTGAATTCGCCTGCGGCGTGTCGCACCTACTCAAGGGTGGCCACTCTGAGTCCGTCTCGACCGGTGTCGACGTCCATTCGAAGCGTGACCCCCTTGGCGTCGTCGGCATCATCTCGCCGTTCAACTTCCCCGCCATGGTGCCGATGTGGTTCTTCCCACTCGCCATCGCGACCGGCAACACGGTCGTTTTGAAGCCGAGTGAGAAGGACCCGACGGCCGCGCTCTGGATCGCTGACCTCTGGAAGCGAGCCGGGTTACCGGACGGGGTCTTCAACGTGCTGCAGGGGGACAAGGAGGCTGTCGACGCGCTCATCGAGAGCCCGGTCGTGCAGTCCATCAGCTTCGTCGGGTCCACTCCCGTCGCCCAGTACGTCTACGAGGCGTCGTCCAAGCACGGTAAGCGCGTGCAGGCGCTCGGCGGCGCCAAGAACCACATGGTCGTCCTTCCCGACGCGGATCTCGACCTGGCTGCCGACGCCGCGGTGAACGCGGGCTACGGCAGCGCCGGCCAGCGCTGCATGGCCGTCAGCGTCCTCGTGGCCGTGGGCGAGATCGCCGACGACCTCACGGCCAGGGTCGCCGATCGGACGAGGACACTGGTCGTCGGTGCTGAAGCCGACCCCGAGGCCGACATGGGGCCGCTGATCACCCGCGCGCACCGTGACCGGGTCGCGTCCTTCATCGACGCCGGCGAGCAGGACGGGGCAACCGTCGTGGTCGACGGCAGGGACGTGCGACCAGACGGCATCCAGGACGGGTTCTGGCTGGGGCCCACCCTGTTCGACCACGTCACACCCGACATGAAGGTCTACCAGGAGGAGATCTTCGGCCCCGTTCTCTGCGTTGTCCGAGTCAGCACGTACGACGAGGCCGTCGCGCTGGTCAATGGGAACCCCTACGGCAACGGGGCGGCGTTGTTCACCAACGACGGCGGTGCCGCGCGACGCTTCGAGGCGGACGTGCAGGTCGGGATGATCGGGGTGAACATCCCTGTCCCGGTTCCAGTCGCCTACTACTCCTTCGGAGGGTGGAAGCAGTCGCTGATGGGAGACACCCACGCACACGGAACGGATGGGGTGCAGTTCTTCACCCGCGGCAAGGTGGTGACCACGCGGTGGATCGATCCCGCGAACCGGCCACAGGGCGGGCTGGAACTCGGCTTCCCGCGCAACGTGTGACGCCACCCGGGCTCGCGCCAGCTCGTCCCGGTGACGGTCGGCGCCGAGCTGGTCCGGCGCCTTGAAAATGGCGTTCGGGATGCGCCTCCCCCGCAGGATGCCCGCCGCACGATCGACGTCACGCAGGCAACGCCCAGCGCGGCTGCCGCCGCTCCAGGAACGCGGCCATTCCCTCCTGTGCCTCCGGCGAGGCGAAGAGTCGCGCGGACTGCTGCTGCAACGTTACGGCGCGGGCGTCGAACGCGTCCAGGACACCTCGAGTGGTCAACGGCTTGGTCTCCGCGAGCCCCTGCGGCGAGCAGCCCCGGATCGCCTCCAGCATCCGCTCGAGTTCGGTGTCCACGTCCTGCGCCGCCACGGTGACCAGCCCGGTGGCGGCGGCCGTCGTCGCGTCGAAGGTCTCGCCGGTCAGGCAGTACCGGGCGGCCGCACGTTCCGACATCCGGCTGAGTGTCGTCAGCGTGATGATCGCCGGCGCGACGCCGATGCGGACCTCGGTGAAGGCGAACGTCGTCCTGGGCCCCGCCACGACGATGTCACACGCTCCCACCAGCCCGATGCCCGCAGCGCGAACATGCCCGTCGATACGCCCCAGCACCGGCTTGGGCAGCTCGACCACCTGGCGCAGGAGGTCACGAAACCGCTCCGTGGTCCGCGCCGAGACGCCCTCGGCCAGGTCGCCCCCGGCGCAGAAGGTCGAACCCGTGTGGGTGAGGACGACGCACCGGATGTCGTCCGACTCGGCGGCCGTGGTCAGGTGGGTGGACAGCTCCCGCATGAGCTGGGCCGACAACGCATTGCGGTTGCGGGGCGAGTCGAGCGTGATGACGGCGCACCCCCGCTCGACGGCGTAACGGACGAGTGCCATGGTCTCTCCCTTTGGCTGATGGTGTGGTTCGCTCGTGCCGGCAGCCGACAGGTCAGCCCGTCCCACGCGCGTCCTCGAGATCCTCTGCTCGGGCAGGGGGTTCGCTGACGATTCCGGCGTCACGCAGCCGGTCGACCTGCTCGTCCTCGAGTCCCCCCACGGCCATCAGGACGTCGCGCGTATGCTCGCCCAGACGAGGGGGCGGGCTCCCCGCGGCGTGGGGCGCGCGGTCGACGACGATGGGGCTCGTCGGCAGGTGGACCGTGCCACGCGTCGGGTGATCCACTGGTTGGACCATGTCCGTCTTGGCCAGTACGGCGCCCAAGTCGTTGACCTTCGTCACCGGAATCCGGCACGCCTTCAACGCGTCGATCCAGGTGTCGATGGATGCGGTGGCGAGCCGGGCCTCGATCAGTTCGTGCAGTGCCGCGCGGTTGCGGACGCGAGAGGGGTTGTCCTTGAAGCGGTCGTCGTCCGCAAGCCGCTCCAGGCCGAGCACGGAGCACAGCGACGTCCACTGGCCGGGCGTGCCGCCACCGAGGGCCAGCCATCCCTCGTCAGTCTTGAACAGCTCGTAGGGTGCGATGTTCGCGTGGACGCTGCCGGCGGTCCGGTGGGGCACCGTGCCATCCGCCAGGTAGTTGCCGAGCAGGTTCGGCATGGACGCGAGCGCCGCGTCGTACATGTTGACGTCCACCCGGCGCCCCTCGGGAGCGGAGCGACGTTCACGCTGGCCACAGAGCGCGGCGACGATGCCGATGCAGGCGTTGTAGGCGGCGGTGACGTCGAAGATCGGGAAGGGCACCTTGACCGGCGGGCCGTCGGGTTCACCCGTGAGACCCATCAGTCCCGTCGCCGCCTGCATGATGAAGTCGAAGGCCGGCTCGGTGCTGCCGCGCGGGTAGCCGGCGATCACGCTGTAGACGATGTCTGGCTTGATCGCCCTGATGTCCTCCTCGGAGATGCGCAACGCCTTCTCGGATCGCGCCAGCATGTTGTGGATGAAGACGTCACTGCGCGCCACGAGCCTCGTCAACGCTGTCCGGCCCCCCTCGGTCGTGAGGTCGAGAGCCACGCTGAGCTTGTTGCGGTTGACCGCGAGGAAGTAGCCGTTGTCCGGTCCCGCCTCGGCCGACCAGGCCCGGATGCCGTCGCCCTTCCCGGGCTCCTCCACCTTGATCACCATCGCACCGAGGTCGCCCAGGATCATGGTGCACAACGGACCGGACACGTAGCTCGTGAGGTCGAGGACGGTCACCCCGGCGAGGGGTCCGTGCGGCGCATCCGAGTCGTTCGAGTCGGCGGTCATGCGGGCACCCCGGTCCCGTACGCGACCCCTCGCACGTGCTCGGAGTCGGTGGGCATGGCGCCCGCGTAGTCCGGCACCGGAGGTCCCGCGACGATGTGGTTGGTCAACCGGCCCAGGCCCTCGACCTCTACCGTGACGCGGTCGGCGATGTCCACAGGACGCGAGTTGGCCGGTGTTCCCGACAGGATGAGATCACCCGGTTCCAGAGTGATCAGTCGGGCCAGGTCGGCCACGAGGTAGTGCATGTCCCAGATCATGCCGTCCGTCGTGTCCTCCTGGACCACGTCGTCGTTGACGAGCGTCCGGATGGACTTTCCCCGGAAGTCCCAGTCGGTGACGAGACCCGGGCCGACGGACCCCAGCGTGTCCGATCCCTTCACCCGGAGCATGGAACCGGCGTCGGTGTCCCGGAAATCGTGCAGCCCGAAGTCGTTGGCGATCGTGTACCCGGCGATGTACTCCGCGGCGCGTTCCGGCGGCACGTGGCGTGCCGTCCGTCCGATGACGATGCCGACCTCTCCCTCGAGGTTGAGGTACTGGCAGTTCTCGGGCTTCACGACCGCCCCGCCGTGGCTGTTCAAGCAGGAGGTCGGCTTGTGGAAGTACGTGGGTGTCGCCGTCCCCGGGTGGCCGAACTGGTCACGCCGGCTCGCGTAATTGAGATGCACGCAGATGATCTTCATGGGTACGCACGGGGGAAGGTGGACGGCCTTGGCGGCGGCCACCCGGCGCCCGTCACCGAGGACGAGCTCATCGGCTTCACGCGTCACCGTGGTGACGACGCCGTCCAGAAGTATTCGCCGCGTTTCCGGCATTGCTGCTCCTAACTGCGAGTCGTGGGCGTCCGAGGCGAGCGTGTCGGCCCCGGCGGTGGGAGTCGGTACGGCGTGCTGAGACGGAGCGGCGGCGCGACGCGCATCAGGTCTCCCGCGTTCCGAAAGCGCGCTCGAACGCACCGGTCAGGAGCTTGGTTCCGTTGTGCACGACGAACTGGCCATTGGTCGAGCCGGCCGCCCCCTCCAGCACCCACTTGCCGGCACGTCGCGCCTGCGGCGCCACGCTGTGGGCGAGCTCCCGTACCCGAGGATCACCGACCGCGCCCGGCATCCCCATCGACGCCGCGAGGTCGACAGTCCCCGCGAAGAGCGCGTCGATGCCGTCGACGTCGGCGATCCCGTGGGCGTCCTCGACACCCTCGACCGTCTCCACCATGGCGATCAACAGAGTCCGCTCGCGGGCGTCGGCCACGGTCTGCGCGGCGGACCACCGGCCGTAGCGCGCCGCGGGTGTGCTGGTCGACAGGCCCCGGACACCGGCAGGCGGGTACGTGGCCAGGGCGACGAGATGCTCGGCCTCGGCCCTGGAGCCCACGTGCGGGAACATCAAACCGGCCGCACCCAGATCGAGGACGCGGGAGATGCCGGACGGGTCGTGGGCATGGGTCCGAACGAGGACGTCGCAGCCGTGGGCCGCGGCCAGCGCGATGTGCTGTTGCAGATGCACGTAGTCCGCGGGCCCATGCTCGAGGTCGGCGACGAAGAAGTCGATCCCGCAACGCGCCGCGATCTCGAGCTCGAGGGTGAAGGGCAAGGCGAAGATGATGCCTTGCACACGCTCGCCATCGGCGAGGCGGCTCCGTAGCGACCGGGAGGTCGAGCCCGCGGGCACGATGGGCTCCGTCATTCTGTCAATCTCCGCACTCTTGTGTGATGGGCTCGCGCCAGGGGGTTGGTTGCCGGTCGGGACGTGACGAGTCCGGGCTAGCGGATCGCCTGCGAGGCCTCCGGCGGGGCGTCCGCCGCGCCCTTGCGCGAGGCGAGGAATCCGGTGACGTCGCTGAACGAGTTCCGGACGACGTCCTGCTTCGTCCGGACGAGCAGATCGACGCTCATGGTGTCCATCAAGGGCCGGCCTTCGTTGAGGCGACGCGCCATCTTGGCGTGGATCAGCGGTTCCCGTCGCCGGCTCGCGACCTGGGCGGCGACCTCCTCCGTCTCGGCCGGCAGCCGATCGGGCGGTACCGATCGAGACACAAGCCCCAGCGACATCGCCTCTGGTCCGAGGAGTTCGCGACCGGTGAGCTGCATGTCGAAGGCGACCTTGGTCGGGACGGCGAAATGGAGCGCGGCGGCCGCGACGGCGCCGAAGCTTCCCCGCGCCGTGTCCGGCAGGATGAACCGCGCCGTGTCCGAGGCGACCGCCAGGTCGTGGGCCACCACCAGGGCGATCCCACCGCCGGCGCACACGCCCTGGACGGAGGCGACCGTGATGCAGGTGTGCTCACGCAGCAGCCGCATCGCCCTCGACAGGGGCCCGGCGTCGGACCACGCCACCTCCCCGGTGTCCCACCTGTGGGCCCAGTCCTTGAGATCGTGCAAGTCCATGCCGGCGCAGAACACCGTCCCCGCGCCCCGGGTCACGATGACCCGGATCGTCGGGGAGCCCAGGTATGACTCCAGGACGCTGGAGTACTCGCTCAGCAGTTCGGTGTCCAGCGCGTTCCGCTTCTCAGGTCGGTTGAGCGTGACGCACACGATGCCCGCGGCCTCGTCCTCGTCCACGACCAGCTTCACCCACGAGCTCACGAAGCCCTCCTCCTCTGGCCGGCCACCCGACCCACGACGTAGCGAATCCCCGAGTCCTGCCGTTGAGGTGATGCATCACCACTCCGCCGGCGGCTCGGGCTGCCCGCCCCGCCACGGATCGGAGTCATGGACGACGCCCCTGTTGACGGCGAACAGCGGCTCCAGCCGCCTGACCTGGAGCTCCGACCCGGAGGCGTCCGGCAGCGAGTCCGCGTGGTCGAGCTGCTCCATGACGGTGACGAACGCCGGGTCGCCCACCGTGATCGCGCCGTAGCCCTCGTCCCGCAGCCCGAGGAACTCCGCGGCGCGGAGCGTCGTCGCCGCGACCACGCGCTCCATCGGCATCCCCAGGGTGACCATCTTGGCCATGACGGTCGGGAGATCGAAGGCCGGACCGAACTGGTTGCCGTTGCTGAGGTCCGAACCCAGGAAGTCGGGGACGAAGCCCTCGTCGAGCGCGATACGGGCCACCCGGTGGTCGAACTGGGTACGGCCGTGACCGATGTCGAACAGCACTCCCCGTTCACGGGCCGCCCAGGCCGCAGGCCGCACCGAGCCGTTCGCGAGGATGCCTCCCTCGAGCCCGGTGAAGACGTGGGTGACGACGTCTCCGGGGGCAAGCCGCGCCAGGATGTCGTCGATGCCGATGTCCGTCTTGCTGATGTGAACCATCAGTGGCAGGCCCGCCAGGTCAGCGATCTCGCGGGCCAGGTCCAGCGACTTCGCCGGTTCCGACGCGACGTTCCGGGACAGCCGCACCTTGAATCCGCGGATGATCGAGGGGTTCGCCTTGGCGGCGTTCACCGCGTCGTCCACGTGGATGACCGAAGCGTCCGGCAACTCGCCGTGCCGCGTGTCCGTCACTCCGAGCACCGAGACGTTGAGGAACGCCAGGACGCGGGCCTCGTTGCCGTCCGCCACGAAGCGACGGAAGCCACGGAAGTTGGAGGCTCCTGACGTGCCCGCGTCGACACAGCCGACCACGCCACGACGCAGGGTCGCGTCGTAGGACGACATGCCGACGTTCATGAGCATTCCCTCGAAGCAGTGGACGTGCACGTCCAGCAGTCCCGGGGTCACGACGCGGTCGGTGCAGTCGATCTCCCGCTTCCCCGCGCCGTCGACGTGCGGCGCCACAGCCTCCACCCGTCCGCCGGTGATGGCGATGTCCAAGACGGTCGGAGTCGGCGCGAGCGTGGTGTCGAACACCCGCCCGCCGCGCAGGACGAGGTCATAGCTCACCGGCTCGCCCGTGTTGTGAGTCTGGGTCATCTCACCAGCACACATCCTTTCTCAGGTGCGCGTAGTCGTGGTCGGCCTAGGGCGTGGCGTGTCGGGACATGCGGTCGAGGGCGACCTCCAGGAGGGCGCGGACGCTCGACACGACGGGCGATCTCGTCCACGGCGTGAGGTCGCCGACGACGTCGGAGCCTTGACCGCCCCACTGGACGATGGCGTCCGGACCGGAGACCGCGCAGGCCCGGTAGGCTCGGATAATCTGCTGAGATGTCGCCGCCGCGTCGACGAGGGGCTCGTCCGCGCCGACGCCGACCTGCAGGGACGCCTCGCGCAGCACCCGGACGAACTGTTCGTGCGTCCATGGGTCGACGGGAGCGACCAGGGCGAGGTGCCGCAGCCACGGGCGCACCAGCAACCACTCGACCACCGCCCCGCTCATGGTGATGACAGGGACCTGGGCGTGCGTGGACAAGGAATGCTCGATATCGCGCAGACCGGCCAGGCCGGCGCCCAGGCCCGCGCTCTCGATGGCCACCACCACGGCCTGCGGCTCGGTCGTCATGACGCTGTCCAGGCCTGCCGCCAACGGATCCGGGTGCGCGCCGGAGCCGTCCTGGGACCCGGGTCGGACCGGGTTCGAGACGCGCGCGGTGGTGAGGGTCGCGCCGGGCGGCAGTGCCGACCACAGGGCGGACTCGATCGTGCGGTGGGACGCCTCGATCAGGACGCCGATCCGCCGGACGTCCTCGGCGGATCGTATCGCCGTCATCCCTGTCTCCCGTCCCGAGCTCAGTGGTCTCGCCATAGCCGTCCGTATCCGTACAACCGGTCTTCTCGTCCGCAGCTGCGGAGAGCAGCCCACAGCCCGGTCGCGTTGGAAGAGAGCACGGGGATGCCGAGCCAGGCCTCGGCCGATTCCAAAAGGCCGACGATCCCCAGGTTCGCCCCGACCTGCACGATGGCCTGCGGACCTGTCTCCGCCAGCCGTGCGAGGCACGCCACCAGGTCCTCGACGGAGGTTCGCGGGACGTCGCGGATCGATGTGCCGGGCAGGCCGCCGGCTCCGGTCAGCTCGAAACCGGACTCGACGAAGAAGCGTTCCATCTGACCGTCGTCCAACCCCTGGTAGGGGTTGAGGAGCCCGACCCGCTCAACGCCCATCTCGCGCAGGGCGGTCACGAGGCTGTGCGATGCGGCGACGAGCTCGATGTCGGTGTGGCGCTGGAGGTCCTCGACGAGAGCCTTGGAGCCGTCGGCACCTCCGTAGAACACCGACGCCATGCCCAGCACGATCCGGTCAGGCCGGCACTCCCCCAGTCGCTCCAGGCTCTGGGCCATACCGCCGGTCACCTGACCGTAGAGTGCCGCGAAGCCGTGATCGTCGCACACGTCCGTCTGGGTCACATGGATTCGCTCCAGGTGGACGTGCACCCCGGTAGGGGCCAGTTCGTGCCACTCTTGCTCGATGACCGTGTTCAATGACGGCACCATCACCCCTACATGGATCGGCACGTTGATTCCTTCTGGACGGACGAGGGCCACGACGAATACCCCTCAGACGCCCACGACGGCGCCGTCGTCGGTGCGGAGCCAGAACACGAGGCGGCTCTTCGCGAAGATCACGATGCGGTGCAGGACGAGTCCCATGACCGAGAGGACGACGAGCACGGCGACGGTGGTGGTCGCGTCCAAAGTGGCCTGACTGGACTGGATCAGATAGCCGAGTCCCGCCTTGGCGCCCACGAACTCCCCGACGATGGCGCCGATCACGCTGAAGACGATGGCGATCTCGAGCCCGGCGAACATGTAGGGCAGGGCTCGTGGCAACCGTACGTAACGGAAGATCTGCCAGTCAGTGGCCTGGAGAGCGCGCATCAGGTCGAGCTGGTCCTGCTCGACGGACTTCAGCCCGGTGATCGTGTTGACGAGTACGGGGAACAGCGCCAGGAGGCCTGCCATGAGCATCTTCGAGGTCTGGCCGAAGCCCATCCACGTGATGACGAGCGGTGCGAGTGCGATCTTCGGGACGGTCTGGAACGCCACGATGAAGGGGTAGAAGGTGCGCTCGACGAACCGCCACCGCGTGATGAGCACTGCCAAGGTGATCGCCAGCAGCGATCCGAAGCTGAAACCGATCAGCACCTCGCTCAGGGTCACCCACCCGTTGGTGAGGAGGGAGCCGTCGCTCAAGCCCTCGATGAGAGCGTTCAGGACCGGAAGAGGCGCCGGGAACAGGTAAGACTCGACCTCGAAGTACGTGATGGCGAAGTGCCACAGGGCGATGGCCGCCACAATCGCGGCGAACGTCGTCAAGAAGTCGATCGGTCGCTGGCTGAACCTGCGCCGTGCGGGGACCTGCTTGCGCTCCACGGAGCCGACCGCTGTTGTTACCTTCTGGGCCATCGTCTGACCCTCCGATTCGTTCGACGTGATGAACTGGTTCGCTGCCGACATCAGGGGCTCAGTGCGCGGTGGTCTCAGCGTTGAGCAACGTACGTGCACGCTGGACGTACGCCCCGAACTCGGGGGTATTGACCATTTCGTTGCGGCGAGGGCGGGGCAGCTCGATGTCGATGATCTCGGCGATCTCCCCAGGGGACTTGGACATGACGACCACCCGGTCAGCCAGCAAGATCGCCTCGGGAATGCTGTGGGTTACGAAGACCACGGTCTTCGACCGCTCGCTCCAGATGCGCATCAGCTCGAACGACATCTGGTCACGAGTCAAGGCATCGAGGGCGCCGAACGGCTCGTCCATCAGCAGGACGTCCGGGTCGTGGACGAGCGCCCGCGCGATGCTGACCCGCTGCTGCATCCCACCCGACAGCTCGTGCGGGTAGTGCTTGCCGTACTTGCCCAGACCGACGAGATCGAGGAGCTGCTCGACGGCGGCGCGACGGTCGTTCTTGGCGCTGTCGAGAACCTCAAGGGGAAGGCTGACGTTCTTGCTGACGTTCCTCCAGGGCAGCAGGACGGGCTGCTGGAACACCAGCCCGACGTCGGCGGACGGGCCGGTGACCTCGGAACTGCCCAGCAACACCTCTCCGGACGAGGGGCGCACGAGACCTGCGATGATCTTGATTAGCGTGCTCTTGCCGCATCCACTCGGTCCGATGATGGTCACGAATTCTTTCGGGAGGATGTCCAGCGATACGTCCTTCAACGCCAGGACGTTCTCCCCGCGACGCGCCTGATAGGTCATGTGGACGTGTTGCAACGCCGCTGCCGACACATTGGCGTTCGTCGCCCCTCGGGTCCCGACCCTGAGCTCGCCTGAGTCCGTCGTCATCGGTGGTGAACTCCTTTGCTCCGGTCGGCGCCGCGGATCTTCGCGGCCAGAGCCCAAATGCACCGCAGCCGACGATCCGACAACTTCCGTCTTGCTTGATTCCACGTGCACGTCCCTTTTGACGCCGCGGTCGCGACCGATCAAAATACTGACCGGCGAACCAAAATGTTGACCGTGGGTTACGGTAGTCCCTAGCATCAGGCCTGTCCATAGGCAACTGGAAGGGCCCCTTGATGACGATCTCCGCCGCGGACCTTGAGTCCCGCGTCCAGGCGTACATGGACGCATGCACGTCCGGCGACCCCGACGCCGTCGCGATCCACCTGAGCGCTGATGCCGTGCACTACTTCCCGCCCGACATGTACGACGGGCCCTGGCGCGGAGGTCGGTATATCGCTGAGCGCTGGGCGGAACTCGTCCGCACGAGGGGGTCGGCGTGGACTGTCGACGCGATCGCGGTCGACCCCGGCCGCAGGTCCGCCGTCAGCGAGTGGACGCACTTCAAGCAGGCGGCCGGGGTCGTGCTCCGCGGGACCGAATGGTACGAATTCGATGAGGATGGTCTCATCACCGAAATCCGCGCCTACTACGCTTCGCCCCAGGACAAGTCCCTGAATAGACTCGAACTCGGCGGCTTCGACTATGCTGAGCGCGGCTATCCCCAGCAACCGGCGTAAGTCATGGCCGGTGACACCAACTCGGCAGCGCCGTCGGCGGAGGGTTTGATGACCAACAGTGCGGAGAGCCGCCGTTCCCGCTCGCCAGCTCTGACTCGCGCTGTCGCGATCCTGTCGCTGCTCGCCGAGCACCCGAAGCAGCCCTTGGGGCCCAGCGACCTGAGCCGGCTCACCGGGGTGCCGAAGTCAACCGTCCTCAACCTGTGCGGAGCGATGCTCGACGAGCGCCTGCTCCGACGCGGCAACGGCGGCTACCAACTGGGGGATCGGCTCGCCGAACTCAGCAACTCCTACCTCAAGAGCGTCACCGAGGTCGAGGAGTTCTATGAGCTGTGCCGCAGCACCTATCCGGGTCTGCTTCAGACCGTGCAGTTGGGGGTACTCGGCAGCGGCCTGTCCGTGGTCTACCTCGCCCGTCACGATGGGCGAGACCCGCTCAACCTCGGCTTGGTCTCCGAGATCGGCCGATCGGTCCCGGCCTATTGCACCGCCACGGGCAAGGCCCTGCTCGCGGCGACGAGCGACGAGGACCTTCAGAAGAGGCTGCCGGCGGATGGACGGCTGGAGCCGATAACGACTCGCTCCATCCAATCAGTCGACCGCCTCCACGAGGAGCTGGAAGCGACCCGCGCCCGGGGCTACTCGATCGAGAGCGGCGAGATCGTCGAAGGCCTGCGCTGCTTCGGTATAGCGGTGCGAACGCCCCGGCGCAGCGACGGGCTCATCGGAGTGAGCTTCACCCTTACGGAAAGGTCCGCGTCAGCCGACCCGTCGGCCATCGTCGCCGAACTCCACAGTTTCGCGGAAGCGTTCGCCGATCGAATCGGCAGCAAGCTCGTGCACTGAAACTGAACTCGTCTCTCGTCGGGTGAAGGTTGTGGTGCTGGTGACCTCGCCAATGGCGAGGTCACCAGCGACGTCCATATCACGATCGGGGCTTGGGTCGCCGAGCAAGCCGCGGCTCACAGGGGCAGCGGCCGGTTCTCGACGACGCTCTTCATGACGAGGGTGGAGCTGAGGCGGTGGACGCCGGGGAGGGTGGCGAGGCGGTCGTCGTACAGCTTCTGGAAGGCGGGCAGGTCGCGGGTGATGACGCGCAGGAGGTAGTCGGGGTCACCGAAGAGCCGTTGGGCCTGCAGGACGTGGGGCACGGCGGCGACCGCCTGCTCGAAGGCGTCGACGGTGTCGCGGTCCGCGGCGCGCATGGTGACGAAGACGAGGGCCTCGAAGGTCAGGCCGAGGGCGTTGGCGTCGAGGTGTGCGCGGTAGCCACTGATCGCGCCGGAGCGCTCCAAGGCGCGCAACCGGCGGTGACAGGGCGAGACGCTGAGGCGGACGCGCTCAGCGAGTTCGGTGACGGTAAGGCGCCCGTCCTGCTGGAGCTCGGCAAGGATTCTCCGGTCTACATCGTCCACGGGGTAGATTCTCCCCCACAGACCCGCTTCAGCAGGAAAGATTGGAAGCACATTTCGGACATTCGCGCCTAACCTTCCCTCCGGGGCCCTCAGACCCTCTGGGGTTCCCACGAGTGGAAGGAGATGCGAGGTCATGGCGGTCGGTACCGTCGCCGCGTTCTGGGCGGTGTCGTTGATGTTCGTGGTGACACCGGGGGCGGACTGGGCGTACGCGATCGCGGCTGGGCTGCGGCATCGGACGGTGTTGCCGGCGGTGAGCGGGCTGCTGGCCGGGCATCTGGCGGCCACCGTAGTAGTGGCGGCCGGAGTGGCTGCCCTGGTGGCCCGCTCGCCGCTGGTGATGACCGCGCTGACCGTGACGGGCGCGGCATATCTGGTCTGGCTGGGGATTGGCACGCTGGCTCGTCCCTCAGCCCCGCAGGCCGGTGCGAAGCAGGCCGCCGGCTCATGGGTGCGGCAGCTGGTAAAAGGGGCAGGGATCAGCGGGCTCAACCCGAAGGTGTTCCTGCTGTTCCTGGCGCTGCTGCCGCAGTTCACCGACCCGGACGCGGGTTGGCCGCCAGCGGTGCAGATCATGGTGTTGGGGCTGGTTCATGTGGCCAGCTGCGCCGTGGTCTACACAGCAGTAGGCGCGGGAGCACGGCGGGTGCTGCGGGCAAGGCCCGCTGCGGCGCGGGCGGTGAGCCGCTTCTCCGGCGCCGCGATGGTGGCGATCGGTGTGTTACTGCTGGTGGAGCAGCTGGTCGGGTAGAGGCCGAAACGGCCGGCGGTGGTGTCGTGGCGGAGCGAGCGGAGGGACGAGCATGAGCTGGACGATCGAGCGGCGAGGTCGCGTCGCTGTGGTGACGATGACGACCAACCCGGTCAACGCGCAGAACCGGGCCTTCTTCGCCGACCTGCACGAGGCGTTCGACCGGCTGGAGCGCGATCATGCGGAATCGCCCGTCGTGCTGACCGGCACCGGCACACGCTTCTCTACCGGCCTCGACCTCGGCGAGCATTTCCCGCTCTTCGCCGGCGACCCCGCAGCCGTCGCGTCCTGGTTCGGCGACTACCGGGCGACGAACATGCGCCTGTTCACCTACCCGCGCCCGACGGTGGCGGCGCTGAACGGGCACGCCTTCGCCGGCGGCCTCATCACCGCCGCCGTGTGCGACCACCGGATCGCCGTCGCCGACGGGGCGCGGTTCGCCCTCAACGAGGTGCCGATCGGCATCCCGATGCCCGCGGTATACGTCCGCATGCTCGCCTACGCCTGGGGCGAGCCGGTCGCGACCCGGACCTGCCTGCTCGGGGAGGTCTTCACCCCAGACCAGGCGCACGCGCTCGGCATGGTGCACGAACTGGTGCCGGCCGAGCAGCTGTTGGACCGAGCCGTCACCATCGCTGAGCAGACACCCGAGGACTGCCTCGAGCAGTACGCGTTCACCAAGCGGGCCTGCCAAGCCGCTGCCCTACGCGACATCGCCGAACTCGCCGACCCGCTCGATGGCGAGCTTCCCGACGGCATGACAAGCGACCAGGCCCGGCACGCGCACCGACGCTACTGGCAACAGCTCAAAGGCACCCCGGCACCGTGGTGAGTCGCACGGCCGGCCCCTGAGCGCCGATGCCCGCCTGGTAGAAGTCGGGGCGGTTCACCAGGATCACAGTACTAAGGCCATGGCGTGAACCCTTCGTGCCGGACGGTCCAGGTGCCGTCGGTAGGAAAGCCGGGGGCCTCCTGGGCGGCGCTCTCCCAGCCGGCGGCCATGAGTGACACGGCCGCGAGCAGGGCGCCGTTGGCCGGCAGGTAGATCGGCAGGAAGCTGCCCATCTGCGGGTTGTGGCCGGTGGGCAGGTAATAGTTCCTGGCAGTGTCCATGAGCAGGGCGTCCACGGCCAGGTCCGGGCGGCCGAGGCGAGTGGCGGTCATGGCCATGGCGGGGAAGTCCCAGCCCCAGGCGCTGTTCCAGTCCCAGTTGCCGCGCACGTCGAGGAGGGTCGCCTCCATGGTGGCGGGGTCGATGAGCGGGGTGGCGGGGACCATGCCGAGGGCGCACAGCATCGAGGGATGGTCGTCGCGGCGCAGGTAGGGCTCGGTGGCGATGGCCGCGTAAACGCCTCCGTCGTGGCGTGGTACGGCCAGGCCGTCCTGGACTCGGCGCCAGTGCTCGTGCCGTTTGAGACCGAGGCGTTCGCGCCGGCGCTGGGCGATCTCCAGGCCCCACCACCAGTAGGCGAGCTCGAAGGTGGGGTCCTCGGTGGTCTTGGCGTCGTAGAACTCCTGAGCGGGCACAAGCGGCGCGGGCAGGTGGTGGACGCCGTCGCGTTCTTCGGCGAAGGAAGCCATGAACAGGGCCGTTTCCTCGACCAGTTCCGCGAAGCGGGTCACCAGGTGCTCCGGCTCCTGGTGACCGCGATGGAGCAGTTCGAGCAGGTAGAGGGGGTGCGGCTGCTGCCAGATGAGCAGGGCGCCGATGTCGGAGGGGCTTTCGCGGCCCTCCGGGCCGACGTGCTTGGGCCTATCGCCGCAGTCAAACTTTCGGTCCGCAGGCGGCGTAGAGCGGAGTGCTGCGACGTGGCCCGCAGTCTGCCTCTTTCGAATTTATCCAATATCTTGGCGATTTATCGATAAACAAATTGGGTCAATTATGCTTGGGATTTCCAGATGGAAATAATATGAGGTCATCGTGCTCAAAGTGCCACCTGTGACCTGCGGCAAGGAGCAAACACCAAGTGAGCTGGAGTGCAGATACCTGGGATGATGGGGGAGGACCCGCGGGCGAGATCGTGGAGAGGTTCCTGAGCGGACGGCTCACGGGACAGGAAGTGCGTGCTCCGATCCTGCACTCGTGGCAGCGTTGTCAGACCGCCGGGCTCACCCCCGCCACCTTCCAGCCGCGCCTGCTCGAGGATGTGGACTACGACAACATCCTGGTGCGCGCAGCCCGGCCCGTATTCGACCGGCTGCGGACCAGCGTCGCCGGGACCTCGACGAGTGTATTCCTGAGCGAATCGTCCGGAATGCACCTTCTGCGTGTCGTGGGTGAGACCTCACTGCACAGAGCCTTGGACAGGGTCTGCGCCGTTCCCGGCTTCAGCTGCGCCGAGTCGGAAATCGGCACCAACGCCGTCGGCTCCACGCTGCTGGAACGGCGAACCTGCCAGATCTCGGGCAACGAGCACTTCTCAGAAAAGCTGCGCGACTTCACCGCTGTAGGCGAACCGGTGCGCCATCCTCTCAGCGGGCACGTGGAAGGGGTCGTGTGCGTCGGCGCCCCGCGCGAGAGGGCGAACGCGGAGATGATGGCCGCCGCCCGGCGAGCGGCGCGCGCCGTCGAGCAAAGGCTGTTCGAACTGAGCACAGAACGCGAGCAGGCCCTGATGAGGAGGTACCTCGGGGCACCGGGGACCAGAGCGGCAATCGCCGCGTCGCGCTCCGCGCTCCGGGACCTGTGCCGCCACGATCGGCTCGCCCTGGAAGACGCCGCCGTGAACATGGTCGCGCAGGGCCGGGCGGCTGTGGCGGAGATACCACTCTCCGATGGCCGCACGGCCAGACTCGTCGCGCGGCCGGTGACTGATCCCGGAGAGCCGGTCGGCATCGCCGTACAGGCATTGCTCCTACGCCGCTAGATCAGCCCTCTAAAAACGATCAGAAGTTACACGATCCTCTTGACTGGTGTGATGAGCTCTGGTGACAGGCCGAGCCGGGCGTCGGCGGCTTTCGTCCCGGACGTATCGGTGAGCCCTGGACGGAACGGAACACGGAGCAAGATAGTGGGCAAAGCTGGCTTACCCGCCAGGAACAGAGATCCGATTGCGGGTACGGCTTCACCATGAGCAAGCGCGCACCGAGGGCTGTGCTCTCCAGGGCCACGTCGCCACGTTCACTGCTGACCAGGTGGCCGCGCTCATGCAGGGCGGCGGCGCGAGCCGCACGGCCGCGCCGATGCCCGGCCGGAGGAGTGGTTCTCAACCCCGTAGGGAAGTGAGGCGTGACCCCCCGACCAGGGGCGCACCGGGCTCTCCCCTATTGCACGCCTTCCAGGCGGGCGACGACGCGGGCGAGTAGGTCGCGGATCTCCATCTGCCCGGCTTTCAGGTCGGCGACGTCGTCACGCATCAACGCCTGCGTTTCCTCCAGGTTCGCCATGGAGTTCTGCAATAGGCCGACCGAGGTCTCGATGTTGCCGAGACGGTCTTTGATCTCGGCGATGTCGGTCTCGACCGTGTCGATGCGCTCCTCGATGAAGGCCATGCCGGACAGAATAGAGCACCTGTACACCAATAGGCAGCGGAGCCGATCCGGTGGGAGGGCTGGCCAACCCATAGGGGCCCTGTGAATGTAACCGTCGCGATCGTGGCCGGTGAAGATCGGCCCAGCGCATGCCCTATAGCCGGCGCCGGGCCGACCAGCTCAGGGAACTTCCTGCCGCATGGCGGCGGTGATCGCGGGCCACGCCAGCGTGAACCATGAGGCGATCGGCAGCTTCTTCCGGATCGTTGGACGAGCTCAGATCCTCTCGCGTAGCGCTTCGTTAGCTGCGTGGACCGCCCGTCCCAGTCGTATCTCACGTATGCGCTGGCGGACTCCTTCCAGGCACAGCTCATCACTGCGGCCTGCAAGGGCGAAGCGTTCGACACCGAGACCGGGCTACCGGACTCGATCCACCGAGAAGCGCAGACGATCACATGGTTTGAGCACGCCAGCGACTACATGGACAACAAATGGTCGAAGATCGCCGCCAACTCCCGGCGCTCGACTTTAGAGGGCATGATCGCGGTTACGTGTGCCCTGGTCCGTGAGACGCGCGGAGCCCCAGGCACCGAACAGTTACGAGACGCGCTGCGCTGGGCGTTCCTGCCATCCCGAAAGGACGTTGACCAGCCTGAGCCGGTGGCCACGACTCTGAGATGACTGCGCAAGGCGTCGGTTCCGATCAGCAGCCTGGACGAGCCGAAGGTGGCCGGGAAGGCGCTGGACGCCTGCGCGTCGAGGAAGTCGATGCCGCGGTCGATCCTCGGGTGGTCGGCAACCCGGAGCAGGTCGCCGCCGCGTTGGCCGCCTGCGGACGTGTCGGACGACGTCAGGGGCCACGTTCGTGGCCTTCTTCAGGTGTCTGTACTACGCGATGATGCGCCCTGGCGAGGCCAGCCGACTGCGGAAACCCGACTGCCATCTCCCCGAACCGGATGGGCAAGCTCATCCTGGAAGCATCTTCACCAGAGGCCGGCAAGGACTTCACCGACAGTGGTGACCTTCATGACGAGCGTGGCTTGAAGGGCCGCTCGAAGAAGACCGTCCGCCCCGTCCCGATTCCACCCGAACTCGTCACGCTTCTGCGTGAGCACATCCAGCGATTCGGCGTGGCGCCTGATGGCCGGCTATTCCGGTCCGAGAGCGGTCGGCCCGTACCGACAATCTACGTATGGAAAGCTCTGGAAGAAGGTCCGGCAGCGTTCGCTTTTCCCCGATCAGGCCACGGCGCCGCTGATGTGGACGCCGTACGACTTGCGGCACGCAGGAGTGACCTGGAGGCTGTCGGCCGGCGTCCCGGCGGCTCAGGTCGCGCAGTGGGCGGGTCACAGCGTCGAAGTCCTGCAGCGGATCTACCACCGCTGCATGGTCCGGCTACGACGAGGTCTGGATCGAGCGGATGAACCGGGCCCGCGAGGATGGAGCGTGATCATGGATCGCGTATGGATCGCGCGACCCGTCATCTGGTGTCGCAGAGTGGCAAGACCACGAACGTGACCGGACACCCAAAGAGCCAGCTCAGACAAGATCTGAGCTGGCTCTTGAATGTGCCCCCTGCAAGATTCGAACTTGCGCTCCCGGCTCCGGAGGCCGGTGCTCTATCCCCTGAGCTAAGGGGGCTCAACGTGTAGCTAGATTACCAGCAGTCTGGGGGCGCTCGTCACCATGATTGTTGAGGGTGTTGCGGTCGGGGCGTACACATACGGTGAAAAGCGCGCGTGGTACCCCTGGGAGGGGTTAGCCTCGCGGCCGTGGGTGAGGTTCTGGGGCGCGTACTCGTAGTGGATGACGATGAGGTCATTCGGCAGCTCATCGCGGTCAATCTGACCTTGGAGGGCTTCGATGTGTACACGGCGTCCGATGGGCAGGATTGTCTTGATCGGGTGCGGGAGGTGGATCCGGATGTCATCACGCTGGATGTGATGATGCCGCGGATGGATGGGTGGGAGACGGCGACCAAGTTGCGGGGGGATGTGCTGACCACGCACATCAAGGTCGTGCTGATCACCGCTCGGGCGCAGGAGGACGACAAGCGGCGGGGGTTGGGCATCGGGGTCGATGCGTACCTGACGAAGCCGTTCGATCCGGCCGAGCTGATTCAGGTCGTACGCGATCTGGCCACGGAGGCCCGCCAGTCGTCGGGGGCGTGAGGCTCTGGCCGTGGGCGCAACTATCGTCGGAGGCATGAGTTTTGTGCTGGCGGTGTGGCGGGAGAGTGAGCCGATCGGGCGGGCGGTGGCGCGGGAGCGGTATTCGCATGCCGAAGGGTCGATGCTCAAGGAGCGGTTTCCCGATGAGGACGTCAGTGGTGGGCTGATCCGGATTGCGGCGGATCGGGTGGATGAGGTGTCCAACGCGGTGTTCGCGTTCGCGCGGGATGAAGGTCTTGTCTGCTATGACCCGCAGCGGGATCTTGTGCACAATCGGGAGCCGCTGGGAGCTTATACGGGGATTCAGCTTCACTCGGGGGACGGGATGGTGGTGACCGATCCCGATCTGGGCCTGATTCATGACGTGCTGGGGACTATGTCAGTACAGAACCCGTTTGTGGCGCTTGTCGTTTATGGGCGGCACTTCATGCAGGTCTCTCCGGGTTCAGCCGGGGATTACGAGCTGGAGTTCAAGGAGGGCGGGGTCATCCGGGCCACCCGGCTGGATGATCTGACCGAGGTTCGGGCGTGTTTCCTGGCGTACGCCACGGGAGATCGGTCGTTCCTCGGAGAACATCAGTGGTCCGCCGAGGCGTGATGGCCCGCAGGCCGGACACGGTCGTGTCCAAGCCCGCGGGCCGCCATGGGCTCACGTTGTGGAGAACGTGAACCAGTTGACGTTGACGAAGTCGGCGGGCTGGCCGCTGCTGAAGGTGAGATAGACGGTGTGGGTGCCGGTTACGGGGGCGATGTTGGCGGGGATGGTGCGCCAGCTTTGCCAGCCGCCGGTGTTGGCGAGGGCGAAGTCGCCGATCACCGGGCCGGTGAGGCTGTCGAGGCGGACCTGGACGAGGCCGCTGACGCCGCCGGCCGCGCCTGAGGCGACGCGGGCCCGGAATTGGGTCGCGGCGGCCCCGCCGAAGTTGACGCCGTCGAAGCGGAGCCAGTCGCCGTTGGCGATGGCGCCGACGTTCTGGCCGCCGCCGGAGTCGGTGGTGGTTTCGCGGATGGTGCCCTGTTGCGCCTGGTACGCCTCCGCCTGGATGGTCGAGCGCGCGTCCACGCCACCGCCGGGAGGCGGCGAAGGCGACGGGGAGCTCGGCGGCGGGGTGGTGCCGGTGCCGCTCTGCCAGACGGCGACGTAGTCGACGACCATGGGGCGGCCGGAGACGGTAGCGGCGGTGGGAGTGCCGAACCCGGCGAGAGCGTTCGGGAAGGCGCCGCCGATGGCCACGTTCAAAAGGATGAAATATCCGGCGTGGCTGGTCATGTTATTCCACGTCGTGGCGTCGAGCTGGGCCTGGCTGACGCTGTGGTACTGCTGGCCGTCCACGTACCAGCGCAATTGGTTGGGGTTGACCGAGCGGTCCCATTCGAAGCGGTACGTGTGGAAGGCCGACTGGCAGGAAGAGCCGGGACAGGCGCGGCTGCTCCCGAGGCCGGTGGTCTCGTTGCACGGGCCGCCAGCGCTGACACCGCAGTGCAGAACGCCCCAGACCGAGTTGAGGCCGTTAACGTTCTCCATGATGTCGAACTCGCCGATGGCGGGCCAGTTCCAGTAATTCCCCCGGTACGGCGCGCCCAGGGCCCAGAAGGCCGGCCAGTAGCCGAGAGCCGCGTTTCCGGTGACGTTGGGCATCTGGATGCGGCCCTCGATCCGGAGGATTCGCCCGGCGGCGGGCTTGAAGTCGGATCTGCGGGTCTCGATGCGGGCGGAGGTCCAGTTCTGACCGCTGCCGATGGGGGTGATCCGGAGGTTGCCGGCACCGTCCAGGCTGACGTTGGCGGAGTTCGCGGTGTAGTTCTGGATCTCTCCGGTGCCCCAGTTGCCGGGGCCGCCTGGGTAGGAGTGGCCGGTGTCGATCTGCCAGTTGGTCGAGGAGGGCAGCGAGCCCGCGCTGCCGTTGAAGTCGTCGGACCAGACCAGGCTCCAGCCGGAGGGGGTCGCCGGGACGGCGGCGTTGGCGGTCATGGCGTTGAGCAGGCTCACGGGGAGGAGAACAGCTGTCAGCCACGCCAGCAGAGAGCGTTTTCTAAGTCGTACGGATTGCATGAGGAACCTCTCGGGTGAGGGGATACCGCAGTCACCGCAGCGCTGATGGGCGATTGAGGATACTTTGCGCCTTAGTCCAACGAGGGTCAAGGCCCAGAAGTGAGAAGTTAGAGAGCGCTCTCAATGTTCGAGACTTGAACACTGGCGAGTGCGCCGAGCACGCCGGCGCGCTCGCCCAGAACGCCGGGAACCACGGTGAGGACGGCCGCGGCGCTGGGGATCGCGAGGCGGCGGACGACCTCCAGGATCGGGTCGATGAGGAGCGCCCCCGCCTCGGCGAGAGCACCGCCGACCACGACCAGACCGGGGTTGAGAATGTTGCAGAGACTGGCCACGGCGACGCCCAGATGGCGGCCCGCGTCACCGATCACCCGGCGGCAGCCGACATCGCCCGCGGCGGCCAGCTCGACCAGCCGGGGCACCGTGACACCCGGGCCGTGGGTGGCTCTGACCAGCTCAGTCAGATAAAGCCCACCCGCCAGCGTCTCCAGGCACCCGCGATTCCCGCACCGGCACAGCCGGCCGTTCTCATCGATCGTGATGTGCCCGAGCTCCCCCGCGGCGCCACTCGCGCCGCGATACACACGCCCGTCGATGATGATGCTCGCACCCACCCCCGAGGCGATCTTCAGGTACGTGACGTCCTGCCGCCCCCGCGCGGCCCCCCAGGTCGCCTCGGCCAGCGCGCCCAGGTTCGCGTCATTGTCCACGTGTACGGCCAGGCCCAGGCGTTCGCCCATCGCGAGGGCCGGATTGATGCCCACCCACCCAGGCAGTATCGTGCTCGACCCGAGGATGCCGGTGAGCGGATCGATCGGACCCGGAACACCGAGTCCCACTCCCAAGATCTCGACACGCTCGGCTCCCAGGGTCTCCAGGAGTTCGTCTACCAGCAGTTCTGCCGCGAGCAGGCCCTCGGCGGCGCTGGCGTCCACGTCGATCGGAATAGCGCGTTCCGCCAGGATCTGGCGGGTGGCCTCGCCGATCGCGACGCGCAGGTGGGAGTGGCCGAAGTCGATACCTACCAGAAGGCCGGTCTCGGGGGCCAGCGTGACCGCGTTGCGGCGGCCGCCACCTGAGGTGATCGCGAGAATGCCCAGGTCGCGGAGTTCCCGGACGATGGTGGAGACGGTGGCGGGAGAGAGGCCGGTAGTTCGGGCGAGCTGGGCCTGGGTGAGTGAGCCCGCTCTTCTTACCGCTTCGGTGACCATGCGCCGGTTGGACTCCCGGAGCGCGGACAACGAGTTCGCCATAAACGATCTCCCATGTTCAGGTTCCGAACCTACACCCCTTGACGGGTTCGGAAAATACGAGCACTCTCAGTAGAGAGCGCTCTCAGGATAGGGAGGTGACTGTGGCCACCTTCAAGGTCATCATCAGCGGCGAAGGACTGTACGCCCTGTGGCCCGCCGACTCCGACCCTCCCGAAGGATGGCGGGCGACCGGCGTCGACGGCGTCCACCAGGAACACCTCACCCATATCGCCGAAGTCTGGGGCGTCCACGGCACGATCGTGTGACCCTCCCCACTCCCAACCCAACCGAGCCACTCGCCCCCCGGTTGAACCCACCCTTTCAGCAAGCTCTAACGGGGCTTCGCCCCAGCCCGACAAGCCATGTGTGACGGCTGGGGTAGATGAAAGGGCTCCGGCCGGAGGAGACGGTGACACTGTGTGTGTCCCGTTATTGACCGCCTGCTGGCAGTGGCCGGCCGACTCGGGCCGACATCCGACCGGAGCTTGTCATGACGCTACCCCGAACCGTCGCCGATGTCCTGACCGAGCATGTGGCCCTCGAGATCGAGTCGATCGACCGGATGTTCCTCAACGTCTACCAGCCGCTGCTCCAACATCCGCGAGCGCTGGTCGGCTACATCCACCACCAGCTCGGTCTGCCCATCGCCTCCACCGCTCCGCTTGGCCAGGTCAGCGAACGCTTCGAGCAGGCCATCCACGCCTTTGCCCGCCAGCACGCCATCCCCATGACCCACCTGGCCAAGGGGATACGCAAAGACGATGTCATGCACGAGCACCT